>NZ_MBEU01000013.1 GCF_001954275.1 Mycobacterium sp. IS-836
CCCGAATCTTCGATGACGTCGACATCCAGGTAGTCGGGCTCGGCCTCCTCGGCGACCTCGACCTTCAGGACGACCGGTACGAATACGTCGACGACTCTTCTGGATTGGAGCCGGAAGAGGATCCCGAAGACGACGCGGAAGCGCGGGCGGCCGTCGCATCCCCGGGCTTACGGCGGCAGCGTCGATACGACTCCAAGACCGCCGCAGCGGTCAGCGCCCGCAAATACGCATTCCGCAAGCGCGTGCTGATGGTGATGGCGGTCGTGTTGGTCGGCTCGGCGACGGCCGCGTTCAAGGTGTCGCCGACGGCGTGGTGGGTGTGCGGCAGCGCCACCGCGGTGACCGTGCTTTACCTCGGCTATCTGCGCCGGCAGACCCGCATCGAGGAGAAGGTGCGTCGGCGCCGGATGCAGCGGATGGCCCGCGCGCGGCTCGGCGTGGAGAACGCATACGAGCGCGAGTACGACGTGGTCCCCTCGCGGTTGCGGCGCCCGGGCGCGGTGGTGCTGGAGATCGACGACGAGGATCCGATCTTCGAGCACCTGGACTACGCGATGCCCATGCGGAACTACGGGTGGCCTAGGGACTTGCCGCGGGCCGTCGGCGAGTAGTCCCTAGCGATGCTGGTGCCGCCCCGGAACTGGTAGCCTGCTAGCGATCAGGGGCTATGGCGCAGTTGGTAGCGCGACTCGTTCGCATCGAGTAGGTCAGGGGTTCGAATCCCCTTAGCTCCACCGAGTTTGAATCGGTTTTGCCGCCGCAATGGGTCACGACCTCGGCCCGCGCTGCAGCAGATTCGATTGCCGCATCCAACGGCGCACATTGTTCGGTAACACGAACCGCCGGGAATGCGGCAGGTGATCGACATCATCATCGCGGTAGACGCGCCGCTGGCTCAAACCACTTGACAACTGTCGTCTCGTGGGTCCTCGCATTCAGGGATGCCCAAATTGCCGATCTTTAGTTGGGGGCTGGTAACTGATCCGTTTGAACGCCCCCGTGGGTCCAAATGGTTTACGTAGTCCCACGACCACTCCGAGTCCGGCGAGGGTGGAGCGGTTGTGAGGAATCCGTCCTTACCGCCTATTTCCAAAGATTTGGTCTTTCCATTCACGACGACATCGATGAAGATCTTCCAACGGTAGGTCGCTTTGGCGGCCCTGGCGGAGACCAGGAACGTTTCGGTCTCACCTTTGGCGAGAGTGAATCCGAATGGCGCATTTGAGTCGGATTTGTAGTCGACCGTGGGAGGTTTGGCATCAAGGTCGACCGAGATTCCGCGTCGTTGCGCGACGCCCTGGGACATGCATACAACGCCGATCCCGGTCAGCGGCGGCGAGGTGTCGATAACGCTTACACGCATGCTTTTAAGGAGGACAGCCTTGTCGGTTGTGCCCTGGGCCACGATCTGCACAACGGTTTCACCGGCGTCGACGCCTTGGTTGTCCGTTGCCCACTGGTGGAAATCATCACATCCCCGGTCCGGTTTGCCATGGGTTTGGACAGTGGAAGGGATGATGAGGGGCCTGAGGGGGGCACTCACGCCGCTGATCTTGGCGGGGTCAGATTCGACGGACAGCATCACCGCATCGCTGGGATCGAAACTCACTTGCTCCAGATGATTGAATGCCCACGTACCTCCAGCGGCTCCTAATGCCGTGAGCGCGGCCATTATAATCGCGCCGGGCACTGAAAACAGTTTCCGCCACCACGGCTTCGGTGCAGTTTCTTTTTCCGTTTCTTTTTCTGTCACGACCATCGGCCCCAAAATTGACTAACTGGCCAGAAAACTATATCGGCTCGACCAGATGACGCGGACGGTTTCGTCCCTAGCCCGCCGGTAGTTTGACGACCCGGTTGAGAGCACCGGCGACGTAGAGGTTTCCGGCGCTGTCCACCGCCACACCGTTAGGACCGTCGAGGTCGGTGAAGGGCAGCACCGTCGGGGTGGACGAGCCCGCCGCTAGCTTCAGTACCCGGTTGTTGGCGCCATCATCGGTGATGTAGAGGGTGCCGATGCTGTCCACCGCCACACCCAGGGGACTGAGGCCGGTGATCAGCACTTCCTGGGTGGACGAGCCCGCTGCCAGCTTCAGCACCCGGCTGTTGTGGACGTCGGCGACGTAGACGGTGCCGATGCCATCGACCGCGACACCGCTGGGACGGTCGAGGCCGATGAACGGCAGCACTTCCTGGTTGGACGAGCCCGCCGCCAGTCTCAGCACCCGGCCGTAGCCATCGACGACGTAGACGGCTCCGCCGCTGTCCACCGCCACGCCCTGGGGACCGCCGAGGCCGGTGAACGGCAGCACTTGTTGGTTGGACGAGCCCGCCGCGAGCTTCAGCACCCGGTTGTTGCCGAAGTCGGCGACGTAGACGGCTCCGCCGCTGTCCACCGCCACTGATAAGGGATATTTGAGGCCGGTGAACGGCAGCACTTCCTGGTTGGACGAGCCCGCCGCGAGCTTCAGCACCCGATTGCTGTTGCCATCGGCGACGAAGAGGCTGCCGCTGCTGTCCACCGCCACACCCGCGATACCGGTGAGGCCCGTGAACGGCAGCGCAATCTGAGCGCCATAGGACCGTGCCGATGTCGGGGGTGACGACGATGTGGGGATGGACTCCGATGACCCCGCCGGTAGTTTGACGACCTGGACCAAGTTGCAGACAGCTTGCGAACAGTGGTTGAAGTCGATGACATACACGTTGCCGGCGGTGTCCACCGCCACGCTATGGCCGGGCGCAATCAGGCCGGTAAACGGAAGCTCGACCTGGGTGTTTGACCCCGCCGGCAGTTTGAGCACCCGCTTGTTGCCGTTATCAACGATGTAGACGGTCCCGGCGCCGTCCACTGCCACACCGCCGGGATTGTTCAGGCCGGTGAACGGCAGCTTGGTCGGGGTGCTAGGCAACGGCGGGAGTTTGAGCACCTGGTTGTTCTCCCCGTCGGTCACGTAGACGTTGCCGGCGCTGTCCGCCGCCACGCCATTGGGAGTCTGCAAGCCGGTGAACGGCAGCTCGACCTGAGGGCGTGGCCCTGCCCGCAGTTTCAGCACCCGCCTATTGCCCCAGTCGGTCACGTAAACGTTGTCGGCGGTGTCCACGGCCACACCGCCGAGGTCGTTGAGGCCGGTGAACGGCAGCTCGACCTGGGTGTTCGACCCCGCCGGCAGTTTGAGCACCCGCTTGTTGCCAAAGTCGGTCACGTAGACGTTGCTGGAGGTGTCCACCGCTACGCCGTCGGGACCGTTTAGGCCGGTGAACGGCAGCTTGACCGGCGTGTTCGACCCCGCCGAGAGTTTGAGCACCTGGTTGGAGGTGATGGCTCCGTCAGTCACGTAGACGTTGCCGGCGCTATCCACCGCCACACCGCCAGGATTGTTCAGGCCGTTGAACGGGAGAACGACCTGAGACGAATAATGTGTTGGCGATGGTGGTGTTTTCTTGATGCCGGTCGACCGTCCGACGAACGCCACAATTGAGATAGCAACGGCGATAACGACAATAGCGGCGGCAACCACCCAGCCCCACCTGGTGAGCGAGCGGGACGGCGCCGTGTCAGAATCCGTCTGATCCGACGGTGGCGTCCCGTCCGCGGCATCCTGCCCTGCCACACTCAGGATGCTAAGCGTTCACACCAACTCAAGCTGTCGATCGGGAAATCGCCCGTCAGCTCGGCGCCGATCCGACTCAGATGTTCGAGCAGATCGGCCGGTCATTGACCTCCTTGCCAACCTCTAACCTGCCCCGAGGGCACCCCCGTCGTCCGGATCGTCGGCGTTTGCAGGGCCGCTTTGCAGAGGCCGTTCTTTCACCCCGGCTTTCCGGCGGCGACAAACTGCAGCGCGCGCTGCGTCTGCTGTTCGATGTCGACCAGGCCGGCCGACGAAAACAGGTCGACAAAGGCCGCTCGGTCGAACATCGTGAGCCCGATTGCGCGCGCCCCGGCCGTCAGGGCGTGGCGGATCGGCGCGGCTTCGCGGGCGTAACTGGTGAGGATCGCGATGCGGCCTCCAGGCTTCAGCACTCGCATCATCTCGCGAGCGACCCCGAACGGCTCGGGCATCAAGTACAGCGCGCCGAAACAGCAGACAGCGTCGAATGTTTCGTCGCCGAACGGCAACTTGCGGGCATCGCCGCGGACATAACATGTCCGTTGCCCGCTGTTGTCCAGCACGGCCCGAGTCAGCATGGGCTCAGAAATATCGAATCCGACCGCGAGGCCGCTATCGGGTAGTTGCTCCGCGAGCGGCGCCGTGAAATTGCCTGGGCCGCAAGCAACATCGAGTAATCGTCGAGCGGTAGACAGGCGCAGCGCCGATGACGCGCGTTGTTGCTCGGCGCGGTGGGTCACGCCGCTGGCCACGTAGAAAGCGGTCGGACGCCACAGCCGCTCGTACACGGTCGCGACGAATGGGCTGTTCATCGCGCGCTGGGCAACGGTGGGAACCGGAGAACTCGTCGATTCCCCCAACACATCGAGAAATCCGTGCCGCAGCACCGCGGTCTCGTCGAGGAGGCCACGGGTCAACTCGACGGGATCCTGGCTCATTTGTTCCGACGCTAGTGGGCGGTGCAGCCACGCCGACGCCCCGGGTTCGGCGAAGCGGCGCTCGCAAGTGATAATCATTTTCATTCCATGAATTGCTCCCTGATGTTTGTCGCCGGGTGGACCCGATGAGCGCCGCGCGCGTCCTGCGCGTCGGCTCCATGGAAGTACTGGTCCTCGGTCTGGTGGCATTCGCGATCGGCGGGACGTGGCTGCGTGCCAACGTGGCGCGCAGCGACACGCTGGCGACCGCGGGCACGGTGTTCTGCGGAGTCTTCGTCCAGGCCCTGCCCTTCCTGGGCTTGGGAGTTCTGGTCAGCGGATTGATCGCGGTGTTCGTGCCGCCCGAGCGGCTGGTGCGCTGGCTGCCCCGCCGTCCCGCATCGGCGGTCGTCGCCGCCGGCCTGGCCGGGGCCGCGCTGCCCGGATGCGAATGCGGGTCGGTTCCAGTCGCGCGGCGTTTGTTCGGGGACGGCGGCGCGGCGGGAGCGGCGGCGCTGACGTTCATGCTCGCGGCCCCGGCCATCAATCCGGTCGTGGTGGTTGCGACGGCCGTCGCGTTTCCCGGTCAGCCGAAAATGGTGATCGCTCGCGTGGGCGCGTCGTTGTTGACCGCCCTCGTGATGGGTTTGGTGTGGTCACGGTGGGGGCGCACCGAGTGGATCACCCGACGGCTGCCACCGAACGCCATGCCCACGTCGGGATCCAGGTGGCAGCAATTCAGCGAAGTCGCCCGGCAGGACTTTCTGCAGGCGGCGGCCTACCTGGTCATCGGAGCGGCCGCCGCCGCCGCATTACACGTTGCGGTGCCTGCGCGGGTTTTCGAGCACGTGGGCGCGCACTTGATCCTCGGCGTCATCGTGATGGCGGCTTTGGCGGTGGCGCTGGCGGTGTGCTCGGAGGCCGACGCGTTCGTGGCCTCGAGCCTGACGATGGTTCCGCTGGTCCCGCGGCTGGTTTTCCTGGTGGTGGGCCCGGCCGTCGACGTCAAGCTGCTGGCGATGCAGTCCGGCATGTTCGGCCGGGCGTTCGCCGCCCGGTTCGCCCCCGCCACGCTAGTGGTCGCCGTCGCGGCGGCCACCATAATCGGCGTAATCCTCCTAGGCGCATCGGCATGAGGCGCGAAACCGAGAACACCATCCTGCTGCTGGTGGGCCTGAGCATCGGGATGATCACCCTCACCGGCGCGTTCACCCGCTACGTCAAGCCGTCGCTGTTGCCCTGGCTGGCGATCACCGCCGTCCTCGCCATCGGGTTCGCGCTTGCGGCGATCGTCGGAGACATCAGGCGTGGCGGGCCCGCGCATGACGGGGACGGGCATTCCCATCGCACCGGCGTGGTGTGGCTGCTCGTCGTGCCCATCGTCGTGCTGATCTTTGTCACGCCTCCGCCGTTGCGGCCGCAGGCCGCCACCCGGGTGACGAACGTGTCCAATGACGTTCTGCGCCATGCGTTTCCGCCATTGGCGCCCGGACGAGCCCCCGACGTCTCGCTGCCCGAGGTGGTGATGCGCGCGGCCAACGACAGCTCGGGTTCGTTGACCAATCGGCTGATCACGGTGACCGGTTTTGTCCTCAACGAACCGGGCGGCGTCGACCTTGCCCGCATCGTCATCATCTGCTGCGCCGCCGACGCCCAACTCGCGCGGATCCATCTGCGCGACCACGACGGCGGCGCCGCCACAAAGTTCCCCGACAACACCTGGTTGCGGGTCGAGGGCGAGGTGACCCCCGCGGTTCGGCAGCCGCACACGCCGCCGATCCCGACGTTGCGGGCCGTCACGATCACGCCGGTGAACCCCCCGGCAAACCAGTACGCCTGAGGGCCCGAGTCCGGCAAAAGCGCAACGCACCTGCGGGTTCGTTGATACTCTGTGCCGGTTCCTTCGTGGCAAACAGGTGTTTTGGCACGCCGGCATGAACTGTTCGTGAGGTGGTTGTGATGAGCGCGTACCTCATGGACAGTGATTCGCAGCAACCGCTGAGCGAACCGCGTCGAAAGAGGATGTCCATGGCAGGTCCTCGAATCCGCGCACGCGCGCCGCTGCGGATCTCGTTCGCCGGAGGCGGCACCGACGTGCCACCGTTCCCGGCGACCGAAGGCGGCTGCGTCCTATCGGCGACCATCGACCGCTACGCGCAGGGATCCCTGACCCCGCGCACCGATCGTGTCGTCACCGTCGAGTCGGTGGACTTCAAGACCACCACCGAGATGAGCCTCGACAGCGAGATCCTCTACGACGGCAGCCTCGATCTGATCAAGGCGGCGGTGCGGCGGTTCGGCCGCGACGGCACGGACGGCTACGACATGGTGCTGCGCTCAAGCGCTCCGCCCGGCTCGGGGCTGGGCTCCTCGTCGACGATGATGGTGGCGCTCACCGGCATGCTCGCCGAGCACTACGGGGTCCCCATGGGCGAATACGAAACCGCCCAACTGGCCTGCGCCATCGAACGCGAAGACCTGGGCATCACCGGCGGCATGCAGGACATGTACGCCGCGACGTTCGGCGGATTCAACTTCATCGAGTTCACCGACCGGGTGATCGTTAATCCGCTGCGCATCCGCGACGAGATCGCCTACGAGCTCGAGATGAGCCTGCTGCTGTGCTTCACCGGCATCACGCGCGACTCCGCGCGAGTAATCGACGACCAAACACGCCGCGCCACAACGGGTGCCGACGACACGCTCGCGGGACTACGCGCCCAGAAAGAACTCGCCGTCGCCATGAAGGCCGCGCTGCTGACGGGCAAGCTCACCGATTTCGGCGCGCTGCTCGGCGAAGCCTGGACCCAGAAGAAACGCATGTCGCCCTACATCACCAACGAGCGCATCGACGAGCTCTACGACCTCGCCCTGAAAAACGGCGCACTGGGCGGCAAGATCACCGGCGCGGGCGGTGGCGGCTACATCCTGCTGTTCTGCGACTTCGCCAAAAAGCATCGCCTCATCGAAACGCTCGAGTCCGCCGGGGCCACCATCACCGAATTCGCCTTCGAGAGCAAGGGATTGACCACATGGCTGGCATGAGCATGTCGGACGTCGTCCCGCCCAGCGCGGCGACAGTTCAGGAGAGGTTGGCCGACACGATCGCGGTCAAGCGGCAGATGTTGGTCGGGGAGTTCGCGGCGCAGACCGTCGAGGTGGCGCGGGCCATGATCGATTCCCTGCGCTCCGGCGGCAAGGTGATCTTCTTCGGCAACGGCGGGTCGGCGCAAGACGCCGGCCATCTGGCCGCAGAACTCATGGGCCGCTTCGCTTTTGACCGCCCGGGCCTTGCCGCGCTCAGCCTTCCCGACGCCACGGCGGCGATGACGGCGATCGGTAACGACTACTCCTACGACGAGGTGTTCACCCGTCAGGTGCTCGCCGCCGGGCGCCCGGGAGATGTGGTCGTCGGGCTCAGCACGTCGGGCAACTCACCGAACGTCGTGCGCGCGCTCGAGGCGGCCGGCCAGGCCGGGATGACGACCGTGGTGCTCACCGGCGCGCGGGGTGGGAAGGTGGCCGGCCTGGCCGACATCTGTATCCGGGTACCAAGCGACGACACCGGCCGGATCCAGGAGGCATGCCTGCACTTGGGTCACACGATTTGTGAAATGGTTGAGGCGGCACTGTTTTCGCGACCCGCGTGAGGCCGTCCTGACGATGGAGTTGCGGCACGTGCGCACCGTGTTCCTGGACCGGGACGGGACGATCAACGTCAAGGCCGCCGAGGGCGAATATATTCGATCGCCGGCGGAATTGGTGCTGCTGCCCGGCGCGGCCAAGGCGCTGGCCGCACTCAACGCGGCAGGTATACGTACCGTCCTGGTGACCAACCAGCGTTGGCTGTCCGAACCGTCCGCTGACCCGGCATGTTTCGACGCCATCCAGAATCGTCTGCAAGAACTCCTAGCGGCCGAAGGCGCCCGGCTCGACGCCGCCTACCATTGCCCGCACGCGGCGGATAGCTGTGATTGCCGAAAACCACTGGGCGGCATGCTGTTCCGCGCGGCACGGGAACACGATTTCGACCTGGCCGAGTCGGTGATGATCGGCGACAGCGACGCCGACGTGATGGCGGGCCGGGCCGCCGGCGCGGCGACCGTTCTGCTCCGTACCGGCGGCGGAGAGGCCGCGAACGCCGACGCCGTGGTGGACGACCTCGCCGCGGCCGTACGGCTCATCCTCGCCTAAACCGTTGGGCCGCAGATCGAGTCACCAGCGCGAGCGCGAACGGCAGATCGTCGCGCAGATACCTGCCCGCCAGCCGCCGCGGCTCCTGCAGCAACCGGTGCAACCACTCGAAGCCCAGGCGCTGCATCACCGGAGAGGCCCGACGGACCACTCCCGCGGCCATCGAGATACCGCCACCGCAGGCCAGGCACCACGCATTGGGCAGTTCCTGCCGCAGTTGTTCGATGAGGCGCTCCTGCCTGGGAAAGCCCAAGCCGACAAACACCAGATCGGGTTCGGCCGCCGCGACGGCGGAGATCGCCTCCCGCGCCCCGCCCTCGGTCCGGTCGAAGCCGAACTCCGGTGACTGAGTGCCCGCGATGCGCAAGCCGGCGAACCGGGCGGCGAGCGCGTCGGCGGCCTTCTGCGGCACCCCGTCGGCGCCGCCGAACAGGTAGACCGACTTCCCATCGGCGGCCGCCGCCGCGCAGAGCGCGGATATCAGCGAGGAGCCGGCGACGCGCTCCGGCAGCCGCTCACCCTTCATCCGCGCCGCCCACACCAGCGGCATCCCGTCGGCGACGACCAGCGACGCCCGCGCGATGAGGTCGCCGAGCGCGCCGTCTCGGCTGGCCGCCCGGGCCACGTCGACATTCACCGGGACGATCGAGCCGCCGTGGTCCGCGGCCCAGGCCTTGCGCACGACGTCGACGACCTCGTCTTCGGTCAGCGCATCGAACCAGAGATCGCCCACCTGGATCCTGGCTGGCCGCATGTCTTCAGATTCTCGCCGCAACCCCGCCGAAATTTCGCGGAACTGGGCACATTGTTGCTGCGTCAGCGGCAAACGCCCTAACCTGTAGCGGGCCGCAATTCGTTGATCGGCGGGATGTTGCAGTGGCCGGATTGACCGGTGCGCGAGTCGAAGAACTCGCGACGATGGACGTCTTCGAGGGATGCCCCGCCGAGGACTTAGCGCCGCTGGCCGCGACCCTTCAGCCGCTGCGCGCCGCGGCGGGCCAGGTGCTGATGCGGCAAGGGGAGCAGGCGGTTTCGTTCCTGCTGATCTCGTCGGGTACCGCCGAAATCAAGCACGTCGGTTACGACGGCACGGTGGCCGTCGGGGAGGCATCCGCGGGCACGATCATCGGGGAGATCGCCCTGCTGCGCGACATCCCGCGGATCGCGACGGTCACCACGGCCGAACCGCTGACCGGCTGGATCGGTGACAACGACGCGTTCACCCGGATGCTGCACATCCCCGGAGTGATGCCGCGGCTGCTGCGCACCGTCCGCCAGCGCCTTGCCGCGTTCATCACCCCGATCCCCGTACGCGTCCGCGACGGCGGCGACCTGCTGCTGCGCCCGGTCCTGCCCGGCGACGACGAGCGCACGGTGCACGGTCACATCCAATTCTCCAGTGAGACGCTGTATCGCCGGTTCATGACGGCCCGGCTGCCTAGTCCGGCGTTGATGCACTACCTGGCCGAGGTCGACTACGTCGACCACTTCGTCTGGGTGATGACCGACGGCAGCGATCCGGTGGCCGACGCGCGGTTCGTTCGCGACGAGACCGACCCCACGATCGCCGAGATCGCGTTCACCGTCGCCGACGCCTACCAGGGCCGGGGGATCGGTAGCTTCCTGATCGGTGCGCTGTCCATCGCCGCCCGCGTCGACGGCGTCGAAAGGTTCTCCGCGCGAATGCTTTCCGACAACCTGCCGATGCGCACCATCATGGACCGCTACGGCGCGGTCTGGCAGCGCGAAGACGTCGGCGTCATCACCACCGTCATCGATGTGCCGCGCCGGCGCGACCTGCACCTCAAGCGTGAGATGGCCGACCAGATCGAGCGTGTTGCCCGCCAGGTGATCGAGGCGGTCGGCTAAAGCGCATGCGGCCGTTGTGGATTGGCGTGGCGCTCATCCTGCTGGTCAGCGGGTGCGCCCATTCACACTCACCCAAACCGCCGGCCTCACCCTCGTCGTCGGCGCACGGCGTCGCCGTCAACCCCGCCAACATCAAGCGGGTGGTTCGCGAGCTGCCGCCCAACTACGAGGTCAGCACCGCCATCCCCGGTGCGGCCTCACCGCGGGTGATCTGGAGCCTCGGAACCGATGCGGCGGCCAAGCCTCCGCAGTGCGCGGCACTCGCCGACCCGGGTAACGGGCACGCCGGATCCACGCAAGGGTTGTCCGCCTCGGGCGCGGGCGGCATCGTCGACACGATCGTCGTTGCATTGCCGGGCCCGGTGGACCTCGACCACAACCTGGTCGCGGCGTGCGGCCAGTGGACCATGACTTCCGGACACACCACGGTCGACGTTCACCTCACCGACGCCCCGCACATCGACGGCGCCGAGACGCTCGGCATGGTGGCCGATATCAAGTCGTCCGTCGAGGCGGGCACCGAAATCGATTCGCGCGCATGCACATTCATCGCCTACCTGGGTGGCTACTACGCGTTCACCACGCTGATCACCGACCCGGGATCGGCGCTGCCGGCGCTGCCACCCCAATTCGCCGCCGATCTTCTCGTCAAAACTGTGTCCACGTTACGCAACTGAGCGACGGGGTTGGGTAGATTGGCCACGATGTTCAAGGTGGTGTCGGCGATCGCATCCGTCTGCGTGCTCGCCGGCTGCTCATCGGGTTCGGATGCCGCCTCGACGAGGGCCGACATCGCCAAGGTCGCCGGGGTGAAGTCGAGCTTCGGGCCGGAGTTCAAAGTCGCCGACATCAGCGAAAGAGCAATCGATCCCAAGTTCCTGTCCGCCCGCAAGCTGCCCGACGGCCTGAGTTTCGATCCCCCCAACTGCGCGAAAACCGCGCTCGGCCCGGCCATGCCCCCGGACTTGCAGGGCAATATGGCCGCGGTGTCCGCCGAGGGCAACGGCGACCGCTACGTCGTCATCGCGGTGGAAACCTCCAAGCCGGTGCCGGTCGAGGATCCGGCGAAGGACTGCAGCAAGGTGGCGTTTTCCGGGGGTCAGGTGCGCGGCGGACTCGAGGTGATCGACGCCCCGCACATCGACGGGACGCACACGTTCGGGGTGCACCGCGTGTTGCAGGCGCTCGTCGGAAACACGGCCCACACCGGCGAGTTGTATGACTACTCGGCCCAGTTCGGCGAATACCAGGTGATCGTCATCGCCAATCCGCTTGTGGTGCCCGATCAGCCGGTCGCGAAAGTGGACACGCAGCGTGCCCGCGACCTGCTCGTCAAGGCGGTGGCCGCGGTTCGCAGCTGACTCGGCCCTAGCGGACGTCGCGGGGCCGGAACTGGATGCTGACGCGCGGACCGGTTGGCGCCGCCGTCTTCGGCACCGAGTGTTCCCAGGTGCGTTGGCATGATCCGCCCATCACCAGCAGGTCGCCGTGCGCCTGCGGCAGCCGCAGCGATGGGCCGCCGCCGCCGCGGCGGCGCATCGCGAAAGTGCGTGTGGCGCCGAGGCTGACGATGGCCACCATGGTGTCTTCCGAACTGCTTCGGCCGATGGTGTCGCCGTGCCAGGCGACGCTGTCGGAGCCGTCGCGATAGCAGCACAACCCCACCGTGGTGAACGGCTCGCCGAGCTCGCCGGCGTAGATGTCGTTGAGCCGACGGCGTAGCCGCGCCAGGCGCGGGTGCGGTGGGTCTTCGACCGTGAGGTCGTGAAAGCTCACCAGCCGCGGGACGTCGACCACGCGGTCGTACATGTGGCGGCGTTCGGCCCGCCACGGCACCGTGGACAGCAACGCGGTGAGCAGGTCGTCGGCGTCCGTCAGCCAGCCGGCGCGCAGCTCGATGAACGCGCCGTCACCGAGTTGTCTGCGCTCGGTGTGTTGGAACAGCGAGCCCTGGACCGTGACGCTCACGGGCGCCAGTCTATCGCACATCCGTTCGATCGGGACGGGAGCGGCCGGGCGACCGGCTACCGTTTTAACCGTGGGTGTTGAGCTGAGCACCGAGTCCGAAGTGGGCACGCTACGCGTCGCCATCCTGCACCGCCCGGGTGCCGAGTTGGGGCGACTCAATCCACGCAACAGCGACCAGCTGCTGTTCGACGGGTTGCCGTGGGTCGCTCGCGCGCAGGAGGAGCACGACCAGTTCGCCGAGCTGCTGCGGTCGCGCGGGGTGGAAGTGCTGCTGCTGTCGGACCTGCTGACCGAGGCGCTCAGCCACAGCGGGGCAGCCCGGATGCAGGGTGTTGCCGCCGCTGTCGACGCGCGCCGGCTCGGTGCGCCTCTGGCGCAAGAGCTTTCGGCCTATCTGCGCGGTCTGGACCCGGTCCGGCTCGCGAATGTCCTTATGGCCGGCATGACGTTCAACGAACTCCCGCCCGACACCCGCACCGACGTGTCGTTGGTGCTTCGCATGCACCATGGCGCGGACTTCGTCATCGAGCCCCTGCCGAACCTGGTGTTCACCCGCGACTCGTCGATCTGGATCGGGCCGCGGGTCGTGATCCCGACGCTGGCGCTGCGGGCCCGGGTTCGCGAGGCGTCGCTGACCGACCTCATCTACGCGCACCATCCGCGGTTCACCGGTGTGCGGCGCGCCTACGAGTCGCGCACCGCCCCGGTCGAGGGCGGCGACGTGCTGTTGCTCGCGCCCGGTGTGCTCGCCGTCGGCGTGGGCGAGCGCACCACCCCTGCCGGTGCGGAAGCGTTGGCGCGCAGCCTATTTGACGACGACCTCGCCAACACCGTGCTGGCCGTGCCGATCGCTCAGCAGCGCGCGCAGATGCACCTGGACACGGTGTGCACGATGGTCGACACCGACACCGTGGTGATGTACGCCAACGTCGTCGACACGCTCTCGGCCTTCACCATCCAGCGCACGCCCGACGGCGTCACGATCAGCGACGAAACGCCGTTCCTCGAGGCCGCCGCCAAGGCGATGGAGATCGACAAGCTGCGCGTCATCGATACCGGTCTCGATCCGGTCATCGCCGAACGCGAACAGTGGGACGACGGCAACAACACGTTGGCTCTGACGCCCGGGGTCGTCGTCGCCTACGAACGCAACATGCAGACCAATAGCCGCTTGCAAGACGCCGGCATCGAAGTGCTGACCATCGCGGGATCGGAATTGGGTACCGGCCGCGGCGGCCCCCGCTGCATGTGCTGCCCCGTCGCCCGCGACCCGGTGTAGCCTTTCGCGTCGAGATTGCCGCCATGGTCGTGATTGGCCCCCGGATCACAGCCCTCACGGCAATCTCGGCGCAGAGCGGCGTGCAAGCGCGTCGCGCGCCCGCTGCACAATGACGTTTGGCCGGTCCTCATTGATCACCCTGATCACATGCCAGCCGAGGCGACTGATCATTTCGGCTCGCCGGATGTCCTTCACGTATTGCCTTCGATCGCTTCGGTGTTGGTCCCCGTCGTATTCGATTGCGACCATCGGCCCCTCCCATCCCATATCGAGGTACGCGACAAGCTGTCCATCGGTGACGCGAATCTGCGTAACGGGGCGGGGCAGGCCGGCGTCGATGAGGACCATTCGCAACCAGCTTTCCTTCGGAGACTGTGCTCCGCCGTCCATTAACGCGAGAGGTACCTGGCATTGGCGCACGCCCCGTGCCCCCTTATGCCGAGCTATTAAAGGGGCCACGTCGGCCGAGGTAACACCGGTCGCCGCCGACAGCGCGTCGAGGTGGGCGACCGCGACGGCAGGCGGCAGATGCCTGGCCAGATCGAACGCGGTGCGTGCAAGACCAGTTACAGGCAGGCCGTCGAATTCGACGACGTCCTCATCGCTGATGCGTTCGCGGCGAACAATCGTGCCCGGAGGTGGATGGTTGAACGGTCCGACAATTTCTACCGGGGTGAAATCGTCGATCCACTTGGCTCCGTGGAGCGCGGCGGCGGCACGGCCGGCGATGATGCCGCGCCGTCCCGACCACAGCCACGCCGCATGGGCGTTGTCCCGCAGCGACCTGACCCCATTTTTCGGCAGGTATACGTTGCGGTGGATTCGCCGGTAGTTCCAGCGCAGTTGGCCGCGGGTCAGCGCGCCGCACGCTATTGCCTCGGTCCCGCGAAATACCCCCGTCACGCGCTCATGGTGCTTGCGGTGACTGACATCTCACCGAGATTGCCGTCATGGTCGTGATTGGGCCCGCGATCACAGCCCTCACGGCAATCTCGGCGCAGAAACCCGAACTACCGCCAGCTGGGCAGCCAGATCTCCATGTCCCAGGTCTGCTGCGAAATGGGAAGACCGGTAAGCACCGGGAACAGCCAGGCGAAGTTGGTCACCACTAACGCGACGTAGCAGCACACCGCGATCAGGCCCAGTGTCCGTCGCTCGGAGCTTTGACCACGCGCGTAGAGGATGTCCCCACATATCAGGGCGATCCCCATCACCAGGAACGGCGCCATGGTCGCCGCGTAGAAGAAGTACATCTGCCGGTCGATGTCGGCGAACCAGGGCAGCCATCCCGCGCAATAGCCCACCAGGACCACGGCGTAGCGCCAGTCCCGCCGGATCACCGATCGCCAAAGGGCATAGATCAGCACCGGCACCGCCAGCCACCACATCGCGGGAGTGCCGACCAGCATCTCGGCCTTCACGCAGGATTGCGCCCCGCAACCGGCGACGTTCTGCTGATCGATGGCATAGAGCACCGGCCGCAACGACATCGGCCAGCTCCACGGTTTGGATTCCCACGGGTGGTAGTTGCCGGCCGAATTCGTCAGGCCCGCATGGAATTGGAAGGCCTTGGCGGTGTAGTGCCAAAGGGAGCGGACGGCGTCGGGCAGCGGAAGGACGGAGTGGGGGCCGATCGTCTGGCCGACCTCGTGCCGGTCGATCGCGGTCTCCGAGGCGAACCACGGCGCATAGCTGGCCAGGTAGACCGCGAACGGGATGAACGCCAGCGCATAAATGGTGGGGATCAGGTCACGGCGGAGAACCCCCAGCCAGGGCCGGGTCACCTGATATTGACGGCGCGCCGCCACGTCGAACGCCAACGACATCGCGCCGAAGAACAGCACGAAGTAAAGGCCGGACCACTTTGTCCCGCAAGCCAATCCGAGCAGAATCCCCGCGAGGAAGCGCCACCAGCGCACACCCAGCCGCGGGCCCCACACCGTTTCGCCGGCGCGACCCTCCAACAGGGCCACGTGCATTCGTTGCCTCACCTGATCGCGGTCGACGATCAGCGCGCCGAACGCGGCGACCACGAAGAAGGTGAGCAGGCCGTCGAGCAGCGCGGTCCGGGAGGCGACGAAGCTAACGCCGTCGCAGATGAGCAGCACGCCGGCGATGGCGCCCACCAAAGTCGATCGGCTGATCCGCCGCACGATGCGCAGCACCAGGGTCACCATCACCACGCCGAGCAAGGCCCCGGTGAACCGCCAGCCCAACCCGTTGTAGCCGAAGATCGCCTCGCCCAACGCGATCAGTTGCTTGCCGACCGGCGGATGCACCACCAGCCCGAAGCCGGGATTGTCTTCCACCCCGTGGTTGTGCAGCACCTGCCAGGCCTGAGGCGCGTAGTGCTTCTCGTCGAAGATCGGCGTGCCCGCATCGGTCGGTGAGCCCAGGTTGAGGAATCGGGTCACCGTTGCCAGCAGCGTGATCACGCCGGTGACCACCCAGCCGCGGATCTGGTCGGTGGGCCCGAAATCGGCGACCGGGATTAGCGGGCCCGGGCTGACGACGGGCACGACGCGCTCCCCGACGGCATCCTCCACTGTCACGGAGGTTTCGCGGGCCGGAGCGGACATCGGTGTCGATCGTAGGCTGTCCGTCATGACCTACGGTCGCCTGTTGCTCGGTGCGACCCCGTTGGGCCAGCCGTCGGATGCCTCGCCTCGGCTGATCGACGCGCTCACGAGCGCCGACGTGGTGGCGGCCGAGGACACGCGGCGGGTGCGCACCCTGGCCAAAAACCTCGGCGTCGCCATCACCGGCCGGGTGGTCAGCCTGTTCGACCAGGTCGAGGCCGCGCGGGTGCCCGCGCTGGTCGACGCGGTCAAGGCCGGGGCGACGGTGCTGGTGGTCAGCGACGCCGGGATGCCGGTGATCAGCGACCCCGGCTATCGGCTGGTCGCCGCTTGCGTCGACGCGGGGGTGCCGGTGACGTGTCTGCCCGGGCCGTCCGCGGTGACCACGGCGCTGGCCGTATCCGGTTTGCCGTCGGAGAAGTTCTGCTTCGAGGGCTTCGCCCCGCGCAAGAGCGCGGCCCGCAGGACGTGGCTCAAGGGACTGGCCGACGAGCGGCGCACCGTCGTGTTCTTCGAATCGCCGCGCCGGCTGGCTGCGTGCCTGCGCGACGCCGTCGAGGAACTCGGCGGTGAACGCGCGGCTGCGGTCTGCCGGGAGCTGACCAAGGTGCACGAGGAAGTGGTGCGCGGATCGCTCGCCGAGCTGGCGACGTGGGCGGCCGACGGCGTGCTCGGCGAGATCACCGTCGTCGTCGCCGGCGCCGTCCCGCGCGCCGACCTGCCGTCGTTGGTGGCGGACGTGGAGGAGCTCGTCGCGGGGGGTGCCCGCGTCAAGGACGCGTGCGGCGAGGTGGCCGCGGCGCATCCGGGTGTGCGTTCGCGCCAGCTCTACGACGCGGTCTTGCGGTCACGCCGCGAGTGAGTCGGAAGTGTCAGCCCGACGCCGGCCGCCTTGTGCAGACATTCTTCCCATTCGGCGTCGGGGTCCGAGTCGGCGGTGATTCCGCCGCCGACGCCCAGCACCGCACCGCCCACCGCGTCGAACTCGACGGTGCGGATCGCGACGTTGAGCTCACACCCGGCGATTGGCGATGCCAAACCGACTGTGCCGCAATATATCCCGCGGCGCCGTTGCTCCCATTGCGAAATCAATTGGCGGGCACGGTGTTTGGGGGTACCCGTGACGGAGGCGGGCGGAAAGGCCGCGTCCAGCAGTGCGGTCGTCGGCAGCTCCGTCGGTACCCGCGCCGCCACCGTGGACACCAGGTGCCACACGCCGGGCGCACGACGCACCACCAGCAGCTCGGGCACGGTCACCGTGCCGGTGATCGCCACCCGGCCAAGGTCGTTGCGGACCAGGTCCACGATCATGATGTTCTCGGCGACCTCTTTGGCCGAAGCCCGTAACTCCGACGGCCAGGCATCCAGCGGCAGGGTGCCCTTGATCGGGCTGGACGTCACGACGCAACCGCGGCGCCGCAGAAACAGCTCCGGAGACAGCGACGCCACCGCGCCCCACGGTCCGGCGACGTAGGCCGCCCGGGACGGAGCGGTACGCGCGACGCCGTCGACGAAGAAATCCAGCGGCGCCCCGGTGACGCGTCCGGTGAACTGCGTGCACACGCACGCCTGGTAGACCTCGCCGGCGCGGATCGCCTCCAGGCAGGCGAGCACACCGCCGCGGTGCTCCGCGCGGTCGGCCGCGTCCCAGTCGATCCGGCATTCGCGCCCGGGCGCCGGTGTCGCGGCCAGCGCCGCGGTCAGCCAATCCGGCATCGGGACCCCGGAAAGGCTTTCGTACCACCACTGCCCGTCCCGGTCGCGGCGCAGCACGCAGTCGGTCCACCCCCCGGCGGCCTCGGGGATCCGGTTCGGACGTCCGTCGGCGCCCGCGTCGGGATAGGACAGGTAGCCGACCCAGCCGCCGCCCACGGCCGCGGAATCCGGCGTCCGCGCGTCCAACCCGACCGCGAACGCGTCGCGGGCGTCGACCGGTTGCGCCGACACGCTCGGTGCGATGACGGCCTGCGCGCCGAACCAGTCGCCGGTCAGCGCGGCCGGCGGCGGCAGACCGAGCCGCCCGGTGGCGTCGCCGACGGCGCGCAGCACGCGGGGCGCGTCGCCAAGGTCGCCGAGGTCGTCGATTCGCACCGATCTAGCTTGACAGAACGACGGACAGCCGCACCCCGCACCGGGGGTCAGCCGCGGCTGATGTCGCGGGCCGTCGCCAGCGCGGCCAGCTTGTCGGGATTGCGCATCACGTAGAAGTTGGT
Organism: Mycobacterium sp. IS-836; assembly: GCF_001954275.1. GTDB lineage: Bacteria > Actinomycetota > Actinomycetes > Mycobacteriales > Mycobacteriaceae > Mycobacterium. The sequence goes on from NZ_MBEU01000013.1 coordinate 18,634, forward strand.
GATCTTGTCGCCGGCGATCTCCAGCGTGATCACCATCTCGAGGTGTTCGTCCTGATAGACCAAGACCGCCGGGGCGCTGTTGCAGGTCACCATTTCGATGCGCACCGCGGCCCACAATTTGCTCATCTTGCGCATCAGCCCGGCGATGGCCCTGGCCACCCGTTCGGCACCGATCACCGGCCGCCGCGCGGCGGACACCTTGCCCCCGCTGTCGGCCATCCAGGTCGCATCCGGGGCGAGCATTGCGATCAGCGCGTCCACGTCGCCGTTGGCCGCCGTGGCCAGGAATTGGGCGGTGATCTCCGCGTTGCGGTGCGCGTCGACCGTGTCGAAGCGCTTGCGCCGCGCCCGCACATGCTCGCGGGCCCGGTGCGCCACCTGCCGCACGGTCGGCGCGGGCTTGCCGACCGCCTCCCCGATGTCGGCGTAGTCGAAACCGAACACCTCGCGCAGCACGAACACGGCCCGTTCGTCGGGGCTCAGGGTTTCCAGCAGCACCAGCATCGCCATCGAAACCGATTCCGCCAGAACGACATCGGCCGACGGGTCCTGGTCGTCGGTCAGCAGCGGCTCGGGCAGCCACGGCCCCACGTACTCCTCGCGGCGACGGGCGCCCGCCCGCAGCGCGTTGAGCGCCTGACGGGTGACCAGCTGGGCCAGGTAGGACTTCGTGTCGCGCACGGTCGCGAGGTCGACGTCGGCCCACCGCAGATAGCTGTCCTGCAACACGTCGTCGGCCTCGGTCGCCGAGCCCAGGATTTCGTAGGCGATGGTGAACAACAACGGCCGCAGCAGCGTGAACCGTTCGGCGTGCTCACCGGGGGCGATCATGGCAGCGGGACCCGCTCGTCGGCCTGCAGCCGCGCTGCGCGGTTGCCGCCCTTGAGCCAGTAGTACGAGCCGGGCTTGGCGGCCTCGCGGCGGATGGCCCACAGCGTGCCCTTGCAGATCGCCTCCTTGAGGGACGCGGCGGTCCGGCCGGCCAGCACCGCGTTCACCGGGGTGTCGTCGGTGCGTGCGAGCTGGAAGGTGGCGTGGGCGCGGCCGAGGCTGATGCACTGCCCGACGAACGCCTGGTTGAGCGCCGCGGGTGTCCGCCCGGCGATGCGGCTGAGCACGGTGTCGGCGGCCTGGGCGCCTAACGGCCCGGCGGCCTGGCAGCTCATGCGCAGCGGCTGGCCCGACGGCGCGGTGGCGTCACCGGCGGCGACGATGCGATCGTCGTCGACGCTGGTCAGCGTTTCGTCGGTGAGCAGCCGCCCGATCGCATCGGTGCTCAGCCCGCTGCGCGCGGCCAGATCCGGCACCGCGAACCCGGCCGTCCACACCGTCGCGGCGCTGGGCAGCACCGCGCCGTCGCTCAGCACCACCGCGTCCCAGCGGACCTGGGTCGCTGCGACGGATTCCAGCACGTTCACGCCGAGCTTGCGCAGTCGCTTGCCGACCGAACGCCGACCCCGCTCGCTCAGCGACGGTCCGAGCGTCCCACCGCAGACCAGGGTCACCGGGCGTCCCCGCGCGCCCAGCTCGGAGGCCGTCTCGATGCCGGTCAATCCGGCGCCGATCACGGTGACCGGGGCGTCCGGCGGCAGGTCGGCGAGGGCGTAGCGCAGCCGCCGCGCGCTTTCCAGGTCGGCGATCGCATAGGCGAATTCGGCGGCGCCGGGGACCGTCGAGGGCATCGCGCCCGTACTGCCGACGGCATAGATCAGGTAGTCGTAGCTCAGCTCGGCGCCCGAGGCGAGCAGCACCCGCCGGTCCGCGAACTCGATGCGGTCGACGGTGTCGACGATCAGCCGGATTCCGTCGCCCAGCAGCTCGCCGAACTCGGCGGTCGCGGCGCCGGTGTCGGCGACCAACTGGTGCAAGCGAATCCGTTCGACGAAGACGGGACGGGAGTTGACCAGAGTGATTTCGATGTCCGGACGCTGCCGCAGGCGGTTGGCGGCCACGGTTCCGGCGTACCCGCCGCCGCCGACGACGACATGGGTTCTTGGGGCGGTGACCTCGCTCATTTCTGTCTCCTATTCTCACGGGACGTGTGCCCTTGAGACACCGCGGCCTGTTGGGGTGTGACAGATCCGGGCGGACTGTGAGCTGTTTCACTCGCCGGATTGACCCGAAAACTCCAGGTACAGGCCCATCGCAAGCCCCGCTTAGGCGGGGTAGCGCGTGTTACGCTTCGCCATACTGATTGGGCCAGCCGCCCAGACGGGACATTTGCCCGACATCGGAGGAGCCCGTGCCGCGCAGTCTCGATCTCGTCGTCACTTCCGTAGCCACCCAGCTGATGCAGGCCACGAGTTCCACCGCGACTCAAATCAGCGAACGGATACTCGCGCAGCTCGTCGAGCAGTTCGACATGGACAGCAGTTTCCTGCGCCACCACGACCAGGACGTCCGGGCCTCGGTGCTGGTGGCGGAATGGCCGCCGCGCACTGACGTTGCGCATCCGGATCCGATGGCCGTTGTCCACTTCACCAGCGCCGACCCGGTGCTCGCGGAATGCGAGCGCAGCAGGAAACCGGTGGTGATACCCGACGATCAGAGCGGCCATTCCCTGCACCGCTGGCTCGGCGGAGCCAAGGGACGCCCCTCGCCCTCGGTGGCGGCGGCCCCGCTCGTCTCGGGCGACGCGGTCACCGGCGTGCTCGGCTTCGTCAAGTACGGCAGCCGGAAGTGGAAGCCGGAGGAGCTAAACACGCTCGAGGCCGTCGCCGCGCTGTTTGCGCAGCTTCAAGCCCGCATCGCGGCCGAAGAAAAGCTGCGCTACCTCGCCGAGCACGACGACCTGACCGGTCTGTACAACCGTCGGGCGCTGGTGGCGCATCTGTCGGAGAGACTGGCCGCTGGCAGTCCGGGGCCCGTTGCGGTCTTGTATTTCGACCTCGACCGGTTGAAGCCGATCAACGACTACCTCGGCCACGCCGCGGGCGACTGGTTCATCAAGGTCTTCGCGCAACGCATCCGGGTATGCGCGGGAAGTCAGAGCCTGATCGCGCGGCTGGGCGGCGACGAGTTCGTCGTCATCCCCGACCAGCCGATGTCGACCGGAACCGCGGAGTCGTTCGCGCGCCGCATCGGCGCGATGCTGCACGAGCGCATGGCCGTCGGGGGATACATGATCACCCGCACCGTCAGCATCGGGCTGGCGGTGGGCATGCCGGGCCGCGACAACAGCGCCGACCTGCTGCGCCGCGCCGACGAGGCCGTGCTGACCGCCAAGCGCGCGGGCGGCAACCAGGTTGCGGTGTCCACCGATGACATGTCACTGAAAAGCGCCTTCCGCAACGACATTGAGCTGCACCTGCGCGGGGACATCGACAGCGAAGCGCTGCTGCTGCATTATCTGCCCGAGGTCGACCTGTGGACGGGCGCCATCGTGGCCGCGGAGGCGCTGGTCCGCTGGCGGCACCCGATCTGGGGGTTGCTGCTGCCGGACTCGTTCATCGGGGTGGCGGAGACGACCAACCTCGCGGCGGAGCTGGGCCAGTGGGTAATGCGAAGCGCCTGCGCGGAATTCAGCCGCTGGCGCGCCAACGGTGTCGGGCAGAGCGCGGTGCTGCGCATCAATGTGTCACCGGTTCAACTGATCACCCGCGGCTTCGTGCGCAGTGTCGCCGACACCATCGAGGAGTTCGGCATCGACGGCGGATCGCTCTGCCTGGAGATCACCGAGCGGGCCGTGGTGCACGACATCGAGACCACTCGCAAGACGCTGACGGAACTCAAGGAGGTCGGGGTCCAGATCGCCATCGACGACTTCGGGACCGGCTATGCCGTTCTCTCGCACCTGAAGTCGCTGCCGGTCGACATCCTGAAGATCGATACCGCGTTCGTCCGCGAGTTGGGCAGCAACGCCGGAGACCTCGCCATCGTTCGGGCGATCATAGGGCTGGCCGAGGCCTTCGGCCTGCAGGTCGTCGCCGAGGGAGTCGAGACACCCGCCGCCGCACTGACATTGATGCAGCACGGTTGCCACCGCGCCCAGGGATTCTTGTTGTCGCGGCCCGTTCCGGGTGACGCGATGGAAGCGTTGCTGTCCGCGCGCTGGTTGCCGATGCCGTTCCTCGCCGACCGCGAGTCGCTGTCGTTGGGCGTGATCTGACATTCCGATGTTTCGTCCATCGAAGAAACGCGTGCTGGCCGCTGTCGTGTGCACGATCGCGGTGGTGCTGGACGGATGCGGCAGGCACAGCGACCCCGGACCGCTATCCGCGATGGTCAGCCCGGCCATACCGCCGACCGTCCAACAGATCTCCAACCCGCTGCGCGGGCAGTACGAGGATCTCCTGAATCCCCTTTTCCCGCAGGGTAATCCGGCCCAGCAGCGCTATCCGGCGTGGCCGGCTTCGTATGACGCGAGCCTGCGGGTGTCGTGGCGGCAGTTGCAGCCGACCGATCCGCGCACCCTGCCCCCCGACGCGCCCGACGATCGCAAGTTCGATTTCAGCGCGATCGACGATGCGCTGACGAAGCTGGCCAGCCGAAACATGCGGATGACGCTGCGCGTGTACGCGTACAACTCGTGTTGCAACGACTCGGGCAATCCCAACATCGCGATTCCCGACTGGATGCGCCCGGCGGCCACCACCTATTCGGGGCCGCCGAACGGTTCCGCCGCGGGCGTGACGCAGGTGGTGCCGAACTGGAACAACCCCGATTACCTCGACGCCTTCTCCCAGCTGCTGGCCGCGCTGGGTCGGCGCTACGACGGCGACGAAAGGCTCAGCGTTTTCGAGTTTTCCGGCTACGGGAATGCCAGCGGCAACGACGTCGCCTATTTACGCGACGCGTTGGGCGCGCCAGGCCCATCGCCCGACGACAGCGTGGCGATGCTGGGGTACTACAGCCAGTTTCGTGATCAGAGCATCACCATCGCGTCCATTCGGCAGCTCGTCGCGGCGAACGTCAACGCGTTCCCCCACACACAACTGGTCGTCACCCCGCAGAACCCGGAGATCGTGCGCGAGCTGCTCGCCGACGACGTCACCAAGAAACTGTCCGCGCCGGTGGGCATCCGTTCGGATTGCCTCGGCGTCCAGGAGCCGCTGCCGGCCTGGGCCGATTCCAACGACTCTCACTATGTGCGCTCCAACGACGCGGTCGTCAACGCGATCAAGCAGCGGCTGACCTCGGCGCTGGTGATCACCGAATGGTGTCAGCTACCGAGCGGAGCCGACCCGCGGGCCTACTACGAAAAGGGACTGCACGACGTCATCAGGTACCACGTGTCGATGACGTCGAGCACCAGATTCCCGGACCGCGACGCGACGTCGGCGATGGACGCGAACTTGTATCTGCTCTGGGCCAAGGCCAATGCGTCGGCCGGCTACCAGTATTCGGTCGAGGCGCGTCCGGGCTCGCAGTCGATCCAGGGCAAGGTGGCGAGCATTTCCGTCGTCTGGACCAATTACGGTTCCGCGGCCGCGACCGAACAGTGGACGCCCGGCTACAAGCTGGTGGATTTCTCGGGGACGGTGGTCCGGACCGTGCCGGCGACGGTGAACCTCAAGACACTGGTTCACGACGACTCGAGCCAATCGCGCGAGGAGGCGGTCCCGGCCCCGACGACCGAGTCGGTGCACGTCGACCTGACCGGCTTGGCGCCGGGACACTACACGCTGCGCGCATCCGTTGACTGGCAACAGCACAAACCGGGCGCCTCACATGTGGTGAACTACGCCCCCATGGCGTTGGCCCGCGACGGCCGCGACGGATCGGGCATGTATCCGATTGCCACACTAGATATTCCGCGCGACTCGACGACAACCAATGGTCAATGATTCGCCGGGCGCGATCTAGCATCGCAACGATGATCCGAATACAGGGAAAGCGCACGGCGGCCATTGCCGTGTGCGCGGCCCTGGCGCTGAGCGGGTGTAGTAGTCGCAATAACCCCGAGCCGTTGACCCCGATCGCCAGTCCGGCCATCCCGTTGACCGAGCAGGAGATCCCCAACCCGCTGCGCGGCCAGTACGAGGATCTCCTGATGCCGCTTTTTCCGCAAAGCAATACGGCGCAACGGTATCCGCCGTGGCCGGCGTCGTACGACGCGAGCCAGCGGGTGTCGTGGCGGCAGTTGCAGCCCACCGATCCGCGCACGTTGCCCCCCGACGCGCCGGACGATCTCAAGTTCGATTTCAGCGCGATCGACGACGCGCTGGCGAAGCTGGCCGGCCGCAACATCCGGCTGACCCTGCGCGTGTACGCCTACAACTCCTGTTGCGACGCCACCTATCCGAACAACACCAATATCGCGGTTCCCGACTGGATGCGGTCGGCGACCACCAGCTATACGGGGCCCGAACGTTATTGGTGGACGCCCGGGGTGACGCAGGTCGTGCCCAACTGGAACGACCCGAATTACCTGGAGGCGTTCGGCCAACTGCTGGCCGCGCTGGGCCGGCGCTACGACGGCGACGAGCGGCTCAGCGTTTTCGAGTTCTCCGGCTACGGGGATTTCAGCGAGAACCACATCGCGTATCTGCGGGACAAGTTGGGCGCGCCGGGTGCGTCCCCCGAAGACAGCGAGGCGCGGCTGGGCTATTACAGCCAGTTCCGCGACCAGAGCATCACGAAAGCCGCCATCGGCCAGCTCGTCGCGGCGAACGTCGCCGCGTTTCCCCGCACGCAACTGGTCACGACCGCGCTCAATCCGGAAATCGTGCGCCAGTTACTCGCCGACGACGTCACCAAGAAACTGTCGGCGCCGGTGGGCATCCGCTCGGATTGCCTGGGCGTGTTCGCGCCGTTGCCGGTGTGGGCCGAGTCGGACAAGTCGCATTACGTGGAGTCGAAGGATCCGCTCGTCGGCGCAATCAAAGACCGGCTGGCCTCGGCACTGGTGATCACCGAGTGGTGCCAGCTGCCCGCCGGCACCGATCCGCGGTCCTACTACGAGAAGGGCTTGCACGACGTCGTCCAGTATCGCGTGTCGATGACGTCGAGTTTCAACTTCCCGGATCGGGACTCCAGCACCTCGATGAACCCGGCGCTGTATCTGCTGTGGGCCCAGGCCAACGTGGCCGCCGGCTACCGGTATTCGGTCGAGGCCCGGCCCGGCTCGCAATCAACACAGGGCAAGGTCGCGACCATCTCGGCGGTGTGGACCAATTACGGCGCGGCCGCCGCGACCGAGCATTGGGTGCCCGGCTACCGGCTGGTGGATTTCTCGGGGGCGGTCGTTCGGACCCTGCCGGCAACGGTCAACCTCAAGGCCCTGGGCCAGGGGCAGACCGGCGACAACCCCGGCAAGGAACCGGTGCCGGCATCCTCGACCGAGGCCGTTCACATCGACACGTCCGGCCTGCCGCCGGGGCGCTACACGCTGCGTGCGGCCGCGGAATGGCAGCAGCACAAGCCGCTCGCATCGCACGTGGTGAACTACCCGCCCATGCGGATGGCCCGGGACGACCGGGACGAATCGGGCTGGTATCCGATCGCGACGCTCGACATACCGCGCGATGCGGTCACGCCCGAACGGTGAATGGCGGGCAAAGGGGACTGGACACCGCTAATAGCGATTCTGACGATGCCGCATGACGATGCTGCATAATGTGCGAAGCTTTGCGCGGCGGGTGAGCAGTAAACGGAATCGATGCTATTCGTGTGGCGTCGGCTCAGAGAGGTTTAGTGGATGGATTTCCGCACCTTTATCCGGGTCATGTTCGCGCACTGGAAACTGTTCGTGGGCGCACTGCTCGCGTGCACGATCGGCGCCGCGGCCCTGACGGCGTTTCAGACCAAGCACTATCAGTCGTCGGCCACGGTCCTCATCTCGTTTTCGGGCGCCACCGATCTGACCGAACTGTACAACGGCACGTTGACGGCGCAAGAGCGGCTGTCGTCGTACGCCCAGATCGCCGGCGGACGAACGGTGGCGGAGCGCGCGGTGGCGCAGCTGCAGGTCCCCATCAGTCCCGATGTATTGGTGAACCAAACCCAGGTGAAATACACCGCGAAATCGATGCTGTTCACGATCAGCGTCAAAGACACCGATCCGACGCGTTCCGCGGCACTGGCGGGCGCGATGGCCGATCAATTCGCCGCGATAGTCGGGACGCTCGGCGTGAATCCCGGTCCGAGCGGGCCGGTAGCCGTCGGCACGCGACCCGAGGCGGGCGAGCCCACCCCGGCTCCGGGCCAGCCGACGGAATTGCCTGGGCCGCAACAGCCGATGGCCAAAGGAACGCCGGTGGCAAGGGCGAGGGTGGTGGAGGCGCCCCGGGTGCCCGACGGTCCGATCACGCCGTCGCCGGTGCGCAACACCGTGATGGGGTTCACCGCCGGGTTGCTACTGGCCATCGCGGTCGCACTGACCCGCGAGGCCAGCGATCGCACCGTGCGCACCCGCGAAAAGCTCGAAGAACTTTCGGGCCTGCCGACCCTGGCCGAGCTGCCCGGAAAGCGTGGCAGCGCACCGCGGTTCGGCACCGACATCGCATTCGACGACGCCGTGCGCGGCTTCATTGCCCGGCTGCGCAGGGCAATGGGACCCGACGCCCGCCGCGTGCTGGTGGCCGCGCCGTTCGGCGGTGAGGGAACCACGACCACGGTGCTCAACCTGTCGCGGGCACTGGCCGAACTCGGGCAGGACATACTCATCGTCGAAGGCGACACCCGCCGGCCCGTGATCGCCGGGTTGCTGAAAGTCGAATCGGGCGAGGGCCTGAGCCACGCGCTGGCCAGCCCGGAAATCGCCGCGGAAGTCGTGAAGCCGACCCCGATTTCGAGGCTGTTCCTGCTCGGATCGCGGTCGCAGCGCCGCGAGACGTCGCCCTGCAGCGCCTACGCGCCGGAAGTGATCGACAACGTGTTGAAAGACCTGTCGTCACGCTTCGACCTGACGGTGGTCGACGGGCCACCCGTGCTGGCGACGGCCGACACCGCCCTGCTGGCCGGCGCCGTGCAGGCCACGGTCTTGGTCGTCCGGGCGAAGCGAACCACCTTCGATGAACTCAAGGACGCGTTAACCGCCTTGCGCGCGGCCGGCGCCCAGATCGTCGGCACCGTGCTGACCGACGCCCGGCCGTCCGTACACAGCAGGGCCGCCGCCCGCAGCTACCGGGCAAAGGTCAGCAGGCCGGCGTGATCCCCTACCTGCCGGGCCGGCCTCGCCTGGTGATCGACGGAGTTCTGCTGGCGCTGTTCGTGTTCGGCTGCTTTATCTTCGGCGTGCTCTCGGTGCGCCGAACCACCGAGGGCGTGCTGCTGATCGCCGCGTTGTTCTGCCTGGTCGTGTACTGGGTGAAGCCCGAAGGGATGGTGGGGGTCACGCTCTTCGGGGCGTTCGCCGCGCTGCCCGAAGGGTTGCACGTCGGCAAGGTCATGGGCCCGGTGGCGATCTATGCGTACCAGGTGACCGCGGTGCTGGCGATCTGCTACCTACTCCCGATCGTGCGGCTGCGGTTCGCCGATTTTCGGCTGCCGCTGATATTCACCACGGCCGTGATCATCTTCACCGCCGTCGGATTCGAGATGAGACATGACGCCGAAATGGTGGTGCGCGAATCGACGACCCTGCTGGAAATGGTCGTGGGGTTCGTGCTGGCGCTGTTGATCGTCTACGGCGGCTACCTCAAATGGACGATCCTCGTCATGATCGTGATCCTGTGGTTTTCGGCGGGCATGGCGATCGTGAGTTCGTTGCATGCCATCCGGCTGGCCGGCCGGGCGGAAAGCCTGGAGGGGACGACGGGCGCCGGGCAGGCGCTGCGCATCGTGCTGTCCACCCAGACGCCGGCCACCGCCGTGCTGAGCGCACTGATCGCCGCCGCGATCATCGGCCGGGTCCGGCCCGCCATGTTCTTCGCGCTCGGCCCTCCCGCGCTGGTGATTTCGCTGCTGTCCTTCGCCCGCAACACCCTGATCGCCGTCGCGGTGGCCGCCGCCGTCGCCTTCCTCGCCAGCTTCGGCTGGTCGGCGCTCCGCCGGACGGCGACCGTCGCCGCGGTCAGCGCGGCGATCTTCGCGGTAACGGTGCCCGGATCGCTGTTCTTGCTGCAGCATTCGGAAGCCGGCGCATGGCTCAGCGATCAGTTCACCGCGTTCAACCAGCGGGTGCTCGGCGGGGTTACGAAAAGTGCTCTCGCCGTGGACGAGTCGACGCTGGACAGGCTGAGGGAAGTCGCCCGGCTCAACCAGGCCATCGCCCAGGCGCCGGTATTCGGCCACGGCCTGGGCTACGCATACCAACTGCCGTCCGGGAACGACCCCAATGCCTTCGCATGGAAGCTGGGCCCCACGTACTCCCACCTCTTCTACCAGTGGTGGCTCGCCAAAGCCGGAGCGGTGGGCATGGCGGTGTTCGCCTGGTTCGCGCTCACGCCGGTCGTCCGGGCGTTCCGCTGCGCCTCGACGCCGGCGAAGATCAGCGCGGCGGTCGCCGCCGGCCTGCTCGCGATCTCGGCGGTGTGGCCGTTGCCCGAGATGCCGATGGACGCCCTGGCCCTCGGTCTTGCCCTGGGCGCGGCGATGGCCTTTGCCGGCCTGCGAGGAAGGGGCCAGGACGACGGCCAGCCGGATTTCGGTCATGGGCCGGTTAAAAGCGGTGAGTTTGCCACCGTTTCGGCCGGCCACGGCTGACAAGCTGATCTATGTTGACCGTGTGGTCGATTTGCTGTGGGACCTAGCCGAGCGACGATGATCGCCGTCATTCACGTCGGGCCGGACATGTACAGCTTCGGCGGGACGCAGTCGGTCATCCGGGTCATCCGCGACAACAACATCGGCGCGGACGACATCCGCGTCCTGTCGACATGGAACGGACGGCGCCACTCGAAGAGCCTCGTTCTCACGGCCCGTGCCGGACTGGCACTGGCCAGGGCCCCCCGCGCGGCCATCGTGCACTTCCACATCTCCAACGGCGGAGCGTGGTTGCGCGAAGGATCGTTGATCCGGTTAGCCAGGGCCCGGGGTTTCCGGGTGATCATCACCATCCACGGCTCCGATTTTCCCGATTTCGCCCTCTCGCACCCTCGCTTCGTCGGCGCCACGCTGAACCGCGCGGACCACGTGATCCTGTTGTCGGAGGAAGCGCGCGCCGCGACGATGGAGGTGGCGCCGACGGTGCCAACCTCTGTGGTGGCGAATCCGATTGTGATCGATTGGGATTCGCCCGGCGCCAGCACGACGCCGCCCGTGGTGCTCTTCGCGGGCACCATCGGCCGGCGCAAGGGCGTCGATCGGCTCGTCGAGGCGTGGCGGCTGCTGCTCGCCGAGGGCATCGAGGGTCGCTGCCGGATAGTCGGCCGCGTCGATGACTACGTTCCCCCGCCCACCGAGCGCATGTCCGTTGAGGCCCCGGTACATCCGGACGGGGTGCGTGACTTGATCCGGTCGGTGCGAGTGGTCACCCTGCCTTCGTTCGCCGAGGGAATGCCGATGATCCTGACCGAGGCCCTCGCCGGTGCGCGTCCTTTCGTGGCGACCCCGGTCGGCGGGACGGCCGAAATCGCTTCGGACCCAAGTATGCTCGTGCCCGCGGGCGATGTGCCCGCCCTGGCCGCGGCGATCGGTCGGTATCTGCGCGACGCTGACTTGGCCGAGCGCGACGGGTTGCGGGGTCAGGCGCACATCGCTGCGACCCGCAGCCCCGAAGTGATCGACGCGGAGCTCCGCCGGATCTACGAGGGCTGTGGTGTTGGAGCAGATTGAACTTCGGGGACCGCAGCTGACACTGAGTGCGGTCGGCTTCGGATGCGGCGGGCTGATGCAGTCGCCGTCCCGGAAGGACCGCATGGCTGTGCTCCGCAACGCGGTCGACTGCGGGATCACCCATTTCGACACCGCGCGGATGTACGGGCTTGGCATGGCGGAGGCGGAGCTGGGGCTGTTCCTGCGTACGGTCAAGCGCGACAGCGTCACCGTCGCTACCAAGTTCGGCATCGACGTCGGCGGCGCGGCCCGCCGTCTCGGCCGCTATCAGGCTCCGGCGCGCGCGCTGCTGCGAAAAGCCCCGGGACTCCGGCGCGCCGTCAAGCAACGCGCGAACAGACCCGCGACCGCCCGGCTATACGACGCGGACATGGCCGAACGCAGCCTCGATCAGAGCCTCGCGGCGCTGGGCGTCGACTACGTCGACATCCTGTTCGTCCACGGCCCGCGGCCGGGAGACACCATCGTCGGCGATGAACTTCGCCGATTCTTCGAGCGCGCCCGCCGGCAGGGCAAGATTCGCGCGTGGGGCGTCTCCCAAGACGAGGGGCTCGACGTGGATTTCGCCGGCGCATTCGCGCCCGAGGGCGTGAGCCAGCTTCGCGCCGATCTGCTCAATCCGCCGCCGCGTCCGGCCGATCTCGCGTTCGGCGTGCTGAACCGGCCGTACGCGGCACTCTCGGCGGCGCTGCGTGCGGACGCACTGCTGGCGCAGCGGTGGCGCGAGGCGCTCCAGATGGATCCGCTGGCCCCCGGCGTGCTCCCAAAACTGATCCTCGGGTCCTCCGCCGCCGCAACGGGTTGCCCCGCAATACTTTTCAGCACCACCAAGCCACACCGGGTCGCCGAAGCCGCGGCCGCCGTCTCGTCGCCGCCGGACGCGGAGACCTCGAACCGGTTCCACACCCTGGTCGAGGAGTTTCGAGCGGGGTTCGCGGCATGATCCGCGGCCCAAAGGAATTCGTCGCCGGCACGGAGATCGAGACCGATGTGGTCGTCGTGGGGGCCGGGCCGATCGGCATTGTGACAGCGCTGGAGCTTGCCGGATCGGGCGTGCAAGTGGCGCTCATCGAAAGCGGTCTCGCGCGTACAGACCGCGCGGCGCAGGAGCTGGCGACCCTGGACTCGCGCCAAGACGACTACTTCCATTCGCGCAGTGAGCTGACGGTCCGCCGACAGGTCGGCGGGACCAGTGCGCTCTGGGGTGGCCGCTGCGTCAAGTTCGATCCCATCGATTTCGAGGACCGGCCGATCACCGCGCAGGCGCCCTGGCCGATCGCGGACAAAGAGATTGAGCCCTACCGGCAACGGGCCTGCGATTGGGTGGGATGCGGTCAGGCCATATTCAATGCGCGCGAAATCCCCGAGATCGCGAACGACGACCTGGTCGCCGGGCTGCCCGACGGCGCGGTGCGCACGACGGATCTGGAGCGCTGGGCCCCAACACGTTTCGGCCGCGAGTACCGGGCCGCGCTGCGTGACGCCTCCCTCCTTACGTTGTGGACCGGCCTGACGTGCACCGAAATCGTGACGACCGAAGCCGGGGATTCGGTCGACCACCTCGTCGTCAAGACGCTCGACGGCCGGGCGGGCAGGGTCGTCGCAAACGACTACATCATCGCGACCGGCGGACTCGAAGCGACTCGCCTGCTGCTCGCGTCGGATCGCCACCATCCGGCCGGCCTGGGCAACGCCGGCGGGCACCTCGGACGCTGGTACATGTCCCACGTCGAGGCCCGCGTGGCGCGCGTGCACTTCGCCACCGACAAGGTGATCCATGCCTACGAGCGAGACAACGAGGGCGTGTACTTGCGGCGGCGTTTTACCTTCGACCCACAGCTGCTCCGCGATACCGGGATGCCGAATGCCGCTGTCTGGCTGGTGAATCCGCCGATCAGCGACCCGGCTCACGGAAGTGGGATCCTGTCCGGCGTGTACCTCACGTTGATCTCCCCGCTCGGCCGGTTCCTGCTCGCCCGGGCGATTCGTGAGGCGCACACCAAGACGGACGGATCACCGCGGATCCGGGCGCATCTGCGCAACATCGTGCGAGACTTGTTCGGTTCGATTCGATTCGCGATCGTATTCCCTTACGCCCGGTTCCTCCGCAGGGGCCGCAAGGCGCCCGGCTTCTTCGTCAAGAGCGCCGACAATCGGTATCTGCTGCACTACCACGGCGAGCATCTTCCGCACTGGGAGAGCTGCGTCGAGCTCACCGACGAGCGGGATTCGCTTGGCATGCGCAGGATCCGGACCCATATGCACTTCTCGGACGCCGACTACGAGAGTGTGCGCAAGGCCATCGCCCTGATCGACGAGCAGCTGCGCAGTCACGGTGTCGGCCGCGTGGAGTGGCTGACCGACGACGTCGAGCGGTCGGTGCATACGTTCATGAAGGGGTATGCCGGCTTCCACCAGGTCGGAACCACTCGGATGTCGGAGACTGCGCAGGACGGGGTGGTGGATCCGAATCTCGCGGTGCACGGGGTGCGCGGGCTGTACATCGCGAGCACGTCCGTCCTGCCGACATCGAGCCAGGCCAACCCGACGCTGCTTGGCATCGCCCTCGGGGTCCGGCTCGCCGAGCACGTCGCTAGCGCCCGAATCGCCTGCGGGCCACCGGATTCCAGGACAGCCTGAGCGGGTCAACGCCGAGCGGACAACACCTCGGCGATAACTTCCAGAAAACGATCCGCGACGTGCTCGACGGCGCATCGGCGCGCGTAGTGGTGTGCCGCCCCCGCTCCCAGTTGTGCCGCGACGGACGGGTCGGCCAGCAGATCGAACGCGGCGGCGAGCCCGGCGACGTCGTCGACCCCGACCGGGGCGCAGCCCGGCGGCTGGTATTCGGGCAGACCGCCGACGTCGGACACGATCGGCATGACGCCGAGCTGCATGGAGAGCACCTGCACGCCGCTTTGTGACGCGCGCCGGTAGTGCGAGACCGAACCTTTCGCGGCGGCCAGCGTCGGGATCACATCGGCGTAGCGGTAACTGCCGTTGCGCCAGTGGGTGTGTTTGGGCAGCGCCCCGGCGTCCAGCGTCCCGTCGCCGATGAGCACCAGGTTGTCGCCGCGCCAGCCGCCGCCGACGACATGCCGCCGCCACGCCTCGAGCACCACGTCGACATTCTTGTAGGGGTTGAGCCGGCCGAACATGACGAAGTCGTGGCGCCCTTCGGCCCCCACGAACGGCGGCACCCGGGGCGGGTCGATGTCGCTGGCGAGCGGCACGACATGCACCGGCGTGCCGGCGACATCGCGGCGCTGCGCGACGGCGGCCGCGACGTAGTTGCAGTAGGTGATGGTGGCCGCCGAGCGGGCGCCCCAGCGGTCGAATACCGCCCGCTCGTAGGACGGCCGCTCCTCGTCGGGGTCGTGCGGATTGTCGTCGTGCACCACCTGGATCCGTGGGGTGCGGCCGGCCAGCGCGATCCAGCGTGGATCACGGACGATTTCGGCGATCACGACGTCGGGCCGGAACCGGCGGACGCGGCGCCACGCCTTGACGGTCGGGGGCCACGTCGCGGCGGTCTTGAATCGCGGATCGAGCACCAACTCGTAGTCCCGCGCGGCGTCCGACTCCGGGTGCCGGTCGGAGGTCACCAGGAGCACGTCGGCCCCCCGCCGGATCAGCGCCTCGGACTGAACGCGTACCGCAGGCCGCGTCCACGGCGAAAGCCACAGCACCCGAGGCGAATTCACGCTTCTCCGTCGGCCTGCAGGAACATGTCGGCGTCGGTCCACATCCGGGTCTCCAGCGCGCGTCGCGGCACGCCTTGGAGGAGGTTGGTGACCCGCGGGGAGGCCAGGAGGCGCCAGGCCAGCGGATTGATCTTCGCCCGCGTCCAGATGTGCAGGCCCATCCCCCCGAGCCACCACCACCGGGTCTTGGAGGTGTGGAAGTGCATGCCGAAGCGCTCTCCGATCAGCTCCAGCGTCCGCTTTTGATAGAAGGTGATGTGCTGCCCGGTGGCGAAGGCGTAGTACATCCATTCCTCCGTCGGCGGGGGCCCGCCGTCGAAAAGCTCCGTCGTGAAGACGATGGTGTCGGTGCCCGTCGTCTCCAGCAGCTCGGCCACGAACGCGACCGGGTCGGTGAGATGTTCCATCACTTCGAAGGCGGTGACCGCCGTGTACGGCGCACCCGGACCGTCGTCCGCCTCGAAGCCCTGTGCGGTCAGGTTGGGGGAGTACTTGTCCGTCCAGTAGTAGTCGAAGCCGACGTCGCGCATCAGGCGGGTGAAAACGCCGTAGCCCCCGGCCGCGTCGAGATACCGCCCGTTGCGATCGAAGAGTAAGAACAGCAGCACCGACATCGCGCGCGCCAGATATTGGTTGCGCCACAGCATGGTGGTATCGGCTGCCGCCACCGGGCTCGCATACGCTTCGTCGAGCCAATAAGGCTCTTCGGTCTGCAGCCCACCGCAGCTGTCGCAGAAATAGTACTTGCAGTCGTATTTGCCCAGGATCTTATGGGTGAACACCGGATTGGTGCTGGAACTGCAGATGCGGCACAGCACGATATCCAGCCTCCTGAGCATCCTCCGCGATATCAGAGCGGAAGAAGAACACTGGTGAAACTACGGCACGCTCGGCGCGGTGAGCAAGCCAAAACCGTCCGGAATTGATTGTGCGCAAGTGATTTACCCTCGGCGTGGTAGCTTTAACCTCCAAATGGCCAGAAGCGCGGCACCCCCGCCGGGAAAGACGCTGAGGCAAAGGATCCGGCGCATTCTCGGCAGTGAAACGCGGGACCAGCTCAAGGATCTGATCCTTTTCGACCATTCCCAATCGGTGAAGGCAAACCATCCCAATCCGCTGAACCGCGCCGGGAAGAAGTGTTTTTCCGCGACCGACGAGGACGGGATAACGCTGGAGATCCTGCGCCGGATCGGCCGGCTCGACGACGGCGTCTTCGCCGAATTCGGTGTCGGCGACGGGACGGAGAACAACACACTTATCCTTGCCGCGCTGGGCTGGAAGGGCTTCTGGGTCGGCGGCCAGGATCTGGCGGTCGCATTCCAGCCCGGGCCGCACTTCACCTACGAAAAGGCGTGGATCACCGCGGAGAACATCCTCGACCTGAGCCGGTCGTGCCTGCAGAGAATCGACGCCACGCAGGTCGACGTAATCTCCCTGGACCTCGACGGCAACGACATCTATCTCGTCGAAAAGCTCTTGGCGGGCGGCATCCGTCCCAAGCTGTTCATCGTCGAATACAACGGCAAGTTTCCGCCTCCAGTGAAGTTCCAGATCGCCTACGACCCCGATCATGTCTGGGAGTCCGACGACTACTTCGGGGCATCGCTGAGCAGCTTCGCCGCGCTGTTCGCGCGCTTCGACTACCGCCTGGTGTGCTGCAATTCCCACTCGGGTTCCGACGCGTTCTTCATCGACACCGCCCTGTCCGACCATTTTGCGGACGTCCCGACGGACATCGACCAGATCTACGTGGAGCCCCGGTATTTTCTCTACGGCGGATTCGGCCAGCACAAGACCTCACCCCGCACGGTTGCGAAGATCCTGGGTGCAAAACCCAAGCAGCCGAGCTGAATTCACAGCACGCCGTTGATGGCGTCCACGTAGGCGTCGGTCATGGCCTCCACCGTGTAGTGCCGGTGCATGCGCTCGCAGCCGCGTCGCCCCACCGACGGCAGCGCGTCGGGGTCGGCCAGGATGCGCGCCAGGTTTTCCCTCCATCCCGGCACCGATACGGGCTCGACGAGGAATCCCGCGCGCCCGAAATCCAGCATTTCCGGGACGGCGCAAATCGCCGACGCCGCGACGGGCACCGCCCGGGCCATCGCCTCGAGGATCACCAGCGGGAAGGCCTCGGAGCGGCTGGGGACGCAGAGCAGGTCGGCGTCGGCCAGCGCGGGGCCTGGACCGGCCGACCATCCGCGCCAATGCACCCGATCGCGCAAGCCGGCGGGCGTGCGCGCCTGCAGCCGCTCCCGATCCGGACCGTCACCGAAAATCGATAGCTGCCAAGGCATGTCGGCGAGGTCGCCGAGCGCGTCGATCAGCACGTGGGGGTTTTTGTGCTCGAGGATGCGCGAGAGCATCACCAGGTGCAGCGGTTCGTCCGCGCGGCGGATCCGGGGTGCCGGGTCGGCGGGCGGTGTGACGCCGTTCGGCGCCACGAAGCGCCGCCCCCAAAGCCGATGCTGTGCGGCCAGCATGTCCCAATGCCGTTGCGCCAGCACGATGAAGCCGTCCGCGCGGCGCATCGCGGCGGTCAGGGCCCGCGAGTAGATGGGCCGGTCTTCCTCGGGAGGAACGTGCGGGGCGACCAGCCAGCGCCGGCCCCGATCGGCGGCGCGCCACAACGTGGCGAACCCCGCCTCGGTGTTGGTGTCGGCCGTGATGAGCACCGCCGGGCCCGCGGGGAGGTCGACCGCCGGTGCCCACCAGGGCTGGCGCACCACCCGCACGGTAGGCGGAATCTCGGAGATCAACGGGCCGAACCGTTGCATGCAGACGATGGTGACCGGGTAGCCACGCCGGTCCAATTCCGTTGCCAGCAACGCCTTTTGCCGCTCGGCGCCCCCGTACACCAGGCGGTTGGTGCTGATCACTATCGTCGGCAGGTCCGCGGTTCTGGCCGCCTCGCGTTTCGGCCGCCGCAACCGGTCCAACAGGGTGGTCCCGGCCAAATACGCGTCGGCGTGGTGAACGCTGTTCCGGTGTTCGAGCAGTAAGGCGGCGCTGGCGCGCGCCAGGTCGCGATCGCGGTCGCTGGCCACCGGATCGCCCTCGTCGACACCGACTTCGTCGGCCAGCAGCATTCGCCAGCCCGCCGCGCGGGCGCGGGTCTGCCAGTCGGCCTCCGCGCCGTGCCGGAAGAATTCTTCGTCGAAGCCGCCGATGGTGTTCCAGGCCGCGCGGTTGACGGCCAGGCAGGCGCCGCCCAAATACCCTTTGATGCCTCGTGATTCGGGAGGTTGGCGGCGATAGGGATGGGAGATCGGGGTGCGGCGCAGCGAGCCGGAGCGGCCGGTGCTAGCGGTCAGCGCTCGGATCAATGTTGGGTTGCGGGTCGCGATGTCCCACGGCTGGCGGCCCGGCGCGGTCCCCATCGGCGAGACCGCCGCCACGCCCGGTTGGCGAAGCAACTCTCGGGTGCGAGTCAACGGTCCCAGCAGGCGGGCGTGGGACTTGAGCAACAACAGTTCGGCGTCGCCCGGTGCGTGCTCCGCAAGCGCGTTGAAAGCCGCCGCGAAGCCACGGTTCGGCGGGCCCGGCACCCAGTGCACACCCGGGTACCGTGCGGGCAGGTCCGCTTGACCGGGCGTTCCGTCGCCGTCTTCCCGGTAGACGTAGACCGGCAGTCGCGGAAGATGTTCGGCGATGCTGCGCAGGCACGTCTCGAGCGGCGCGTCGCTCACGTCGCTGACGATCAGCACGGCAAGTGGGCGCTCGGATGGTAGGGCGGCCGGGGCACCGACCGGGCGCTTCAGATATGCCCGGTCCATTTCGCGCGTCATGCCACCAGCTGGTCCCGCTGCGACGAGGCCCGCAAGGAGGACAGGTCCGACCAGCTGAGCGGGCCGACGGCCGCGCTGGTGGCCAGGTAGGTGGCGGCGGCCGCGGCGAGGATGAGCACGACGTGCTGGCCCGAGAGCAGCAGCGTCACCGCAACACTCGCTCCCGTCGGTATCAGCAACCGCAGCAAGAACATCACCGGCGTACGGTAACCGCAGCGCCGGCGCAGCCACCAGGTGCTGATCACCATGTTGAAGAACTCGGTGCACACCAACGCGATGCCGGGGCCGACGGCGCCCAGCCGCCCGGCGAGGGCGAGATTGAGCCCGACGTTGAGCACCAGGGTCGCCATCGTCAACCAGAACAAGACCCTCTGGTGATGGCTGGCGACCAAGCCCTGGCCAAGGGTGCCGCTGACGAATCGCAGGGCCGCCGCGACGAACAACAGGGCCAGCGTCGGCGTGCCGCGTGCGACGAACGCCTTATCGCCGAAGAGCCCGATCAACGGTCCGGCCAGCAGCGCGCCGACGACCGCGACCGGGACGGCCACGAAGTACATCAGCTCGACGCTGCGGCGCAGGAAGCCGGCGAAGGCGGCGACGTCACGCGCGAACAACTCGGTGCCCGTCGACAGCGTCGATTTGAGGAAAATCAGCGACACCACAATCGTGTTGAAGGCGATCGTGAACGCCAGCCCGTATACGCCGACCTCGGAGTGGGTGCTCAGCAGCGACAGGATCACGCCGTCGGCCCTGCAGTACAGCAACCCGACCACCAGAAACCCGATGAGCGGCAGGCTTTCCCGCAGCAGGTCGGCGGACTCCCGCACCGCGAAGATCGGGCGCACCGAGATATGCCGCATCGCGGCAGCGCCCTGGATCAGCAGCTGCAGGGCGGGCGGGATGAGCTGCGCGACGGCGAACCAGATGACGTCCGACCGCGTCGCCACCAGGCAGGCGACCATGGCCAGCGCGGCCAGCCGGCCGACGACGTCGGAGATGGCCACCGCCGAGAACCGCACGGTGGCAAGGAATACCGGTTCGAATCGGGTCACCATGGTCTGCATCAGCAGCGCGCCGGATAGTACGACGAGCATCACCCGTACTTCGGGGTCGCGATAGACCAGCAACCCGGACACCGCCGCCAGCGCCGCGAGCGGAACGCAATAGACCAGGGCCAGGCCGCTGTTGATGCGCACCAGGCGCTCGAGGTCGCCGCGGCCGGAGGTCACGCGGCGCACGATCACGGTGGCGATTCCGAGGTCGGCCAGGCTCGTCCACATCGCGATGAACAGAAGCGCGATGGAAAGCTGGCCGTAGCGCCCGGGCCCCAGATAGCGCGCGGTCATCGCCACCGAAACCACCGACGCCAGCATCCCCAGCACGCGGCAGATCAGCTGGATCGAGAACGCGTGGGCCATCCGCGCGAGCGGCACCGATCCCACGACCGCACCTGGTGCCGTCGGCTCGCTCATGGCTGGCGAGCCTAGTAGGCGCCGTGGCTCGTTAATACGGCTTTCACCGTCTTGGCGATGATCATGAGGTCACCGGCCATCGACCAGTTGTCGACATAGGACAGGTCCAACCGGACCGACTCTTCCCACGAGAGGTTCGAGCGGCCGCTGACCTGCCACAGCCCGCTGACGCCCGGCTTCACCAGCAGTCGCCGCTTGACGTCGCCGTCGTAGTTCTCGACTTCTCGGCGCAGCGGGGGCCGCGGCCCGACGACGCTCATATCCCCCTTGACCACGTTGAGGAATTGCGGCAGCTCGTCGATGCTGAACCTGCGCAGGACTCTGCCGACCGGCGTGACCCGGGGATCTTCGCGCATTTTGAACAGCATGCCGCCGTCGCTGTCGTTCAGCGCCAACAGATCTGCGATCTGCCGGTCGGCGCCGTCGGTCATCGTTCGGAACTTGAACATCGTGAAGGGCTTGCCCTCGATGCCGATCCGTTCCGACGGGTAGAAGACGGGGCCCCTGCTGGTCAGCTTGATGGCGATGGCCGCCGCGATGAGAAGCGGCGCTGTCGCGATGAGGGCCATCAGCGAGAAGCAGACGTCGAAGACCTGCTTCTCGAAGCGTTGGCTCCCTTCGTATTGCGGCTTTTCGACGTGCAGCAACGGCAATCCTGCGGTGAGGCGCAGGGTCAATCGCGCTTCCGCGACGTCCACCACCCCGGGCGATACGACGAGGTCGACGTCCATCGTCTCCAGCTGCCAGAGCAGCTCCCTGATGCCGTGCACGCCGAAATGCTCCGTGCGCGTCACCGCCACGGTGTCGGCGCCGCAGCGTTGCACCGCGGCCACCGCGTGGGTTTCGTCGCCGAGGATCTCGACTTCACGGCTCCCGACGATCAGGGTTTCGCCGCGCGGCGGCCCATATCCGGAAATGCACACACCCGCCACGACGCAGCCGTCACTCGGATTGCGGGACAGTTCGGTAACGAGGTGAGCGACGGCCTGCCTATCCCCGATCGCCAAAACCGTTGTCTGGCAATGGCCGTGCGCCCGCTCGCGGCGGATATGCTGGCGCCATAGGCTGCGGCTGGTCAGCAATCCCAAGGTGCCGACCGGAAGCGCGATCGCGAGATAGCCGCGCGCCAGGTCGACTTTGGCGAGCAACGTCACCATCGCGATGATCCCGAACGTCCAGAATGACGCGCTGGCGATGCGCCGGTACTCGTCGATCCCGGCGCCGATGACTCGCGTCGATCTCGTTTGGAATATCGCAAGGGACGACAGCCATAGCCCCGCGAAGAGAACGGAGAACAGCGTCATCACCGGGTCCGAGTAGCCCGACGTGTTCGCGATCTCCCCGAACCGGACGTACTGCGCAAGGAATACCGAGGCGACGACGATCACCGAGTCGCTGATGCGCAGGCTTTGCGCATAGTGATCCTGCCAGCGACGCACGGCATTGCCGACGGTGGACGACACGGCAGGCACGGGTAGTGGCGAAACATCGGTCGGGTCGGGAGGCAACGGCATCATGCCGGTCGGCTTGCGCCTCTGGCGTCGCTGCTCGGGCTGCACGAGATTCACCGCGTCCAGGGCCATCACACACCTACGCTCTCGCCGAGAGGCCGGATCGAATGCCGGCGGGCAAATGGCGCGGGGTCTCGCGGGGTTGATCGTCAGCCCGTCCGGCCGCGTGGAGGCCGCCCGCTCGGGCCGCGTTCTCGGCTAGCGCCGGCCCGGACGCGCGGAAGGGCCAGCTGGCGTCTTGCTCGGAGATGACGGTGACCGGCAGGGGCCATTCGATTCCGAACTGGGGATCGTCCCAGCGGAACCCCTCCTCGCCGTTCGGCGCGGGCTGGCCGCTGACCTGGTAGCTGACCTCGGTGTCGTCGATCAGGGTCTGGAAGCCGTGTGCGACATACGGTGGCAAGAACAGCGCTCGGTGGTCGTCGGCGCTCAACTCCACCATCACGTGGTCGCCGTAGGTCCGCGAGTCGGGGCGGACGTCCACCGTGGCGGTGGCAACGGCGCCGCGGGTGCACCGGACCAGCTTGGCCTCGGCGTGTGGGGGCACCCGGCGGTGCAGACCGCGTACGGTGCCGCGGGTGTAGCTGAACACGACATCCGTCTGCATGGCATCGAAAGGCAGGCCATGATTAGCGAATTCGCGTGAGCAGAACGACCGCGTCGAGTAGCCACGGTGGTCGCGTTGCGGTTCGAAGTCGATGATCGTCACGCCGGCGACCTTCGTGGGCGTGTATTTCACTGACGACTCCTTCCGGAAAGCCCTCGGCCCTATCTGCTGCTGCTCTGCGTTCATGTGGGCGCCTATACGTATCCGGCGGCCGGCGGGCGGGTCATGACGGTGGGGATCACCCCGTACCGCGGCCCGAGCGATTTGCCCGACGCGGCCGCGCGCGGTAGCGAGCCCAAGATGCTGGGCGGGACGGGCGGGGCACCGAGGCCGGCGGGCAGCGCCGCGGCGGTGCTCATGTGCGCCGCCGGGATCACGCTGGTCCAACTCGCCGGCACCGACAGCGGGCCCAGCGAGGCCGCGGTGCCGAGGCTGCCCAACGCACCAGGCCCGAGTGAGCCGAGCGCGCCCGCCCCGGCCGCGGCGGCGCTGGCCCCCGCCGCTGCCCCTTGAGCGGCCGCGGCACCCGCGGCGCCCGCCGCGGACGCCGCCCCACTCGCCAAACCCTGACCGCTCGCGGCCATTCCAATGATTGAAGACATGGCGTACACCGGGGTGGCCGCGGCCATCAGCCACGCGGGCATGTTGGACGCCACGAGGTTCGAAATATCCGACGAGGCGGTCGAGGCGGCGGTAGTGGTCGCGGCGGTCGCCGCGGTCGAGGCGAACGTGCTGGTCGAGCTGGTCGCGGGCGATGCGAGCGACTGCAGCGCGGTGGGCACCGAGGTGACCACGCTCGCCAGGTTGGCTTGCGATGTTCCGGAGATGCCGCTCGCCTGGGTGACCGCGGCCGCCTGCTCGGCGAATCCGGCGGGGTTCGTGGTCTGCGGCGCCGGGGTGAACGGTGTCACTTCGCACGCTATGGCTGAATTCGCGGCGTACTGATACATCGCCGCGGCGTCCTGCGCCCACATCTCGCCGTATTCGGCTTCGGTGGCCGCGATCGCCGCCGAATTCTGGCCGAAGAAGTTGGTGGCGATCAGTATCGCGAGTTGGACGCGGTTGGCGGTGACCGCGGGCGGCGGGACGGTCATCGCGAAGGCGGCTTCGTACACCTCGACGGCGAGCAACGCGTGACTGGCGGTCTCGGCGGCCCGCGCGGCGGCGCCGGTCGTCCACGCCACGTACGGAGCGAACGCGGACGCCATGGTCAGCGACGAGGGACCCATCCAGCGTGTGGTGGTCAGTCCCGCGATGACCGACCGGTAAGCGCTTGCAGCGGAATTCAATTCGGCCGCCAAGTTGTCCCAGGCCACCGCCGCGGCTGCCAGCGATATCGGCCCGGGCCCGGCATACATCCGCGCGGAATTGATCTCCGGCGGTAGCGCACCAAATTCGATCACGGCAGACACCGGGTTCCGGCGGGCCGCGGCCGAGCCTGCGCACCATCCTCGCGAACGAGCGTCGCCCAGCCACACATACTCAAAGCATGAGTAGACGGCCATATTGCTGACGATGGGTATTCGGCGCGTTGACGGAGGATCTTGGTCCGTGCCGGGCGCATACCGTGGGGCGTGATGACGTCGTGGCGGCCCGCCGTGACCACGTTTCCGCTGCTCATCGCGGCTACCAAGGCCTTTGGCGCGTCCGCCGAGGCCGCCGGCGCAATTGGCTGCGTGATGACGAACGACATGCGGTCCCCTCGCGGCTCGACCCCGTGATGCAAACTGACGATCATACAATAACACATAAAAAATACTTATGGAACGAAAAATGGGTAGGATCCTTGTGGCGGGTATCTAGACGGGCTCGGGGCCGGTTTGCACGGCCCGGGGGCCTCGTCCTGATAACCTCTTAGGTGGTCAAACGTCGCCCGAGAGACGCCGGCGAGTAGTTCGCCTCGGACCGCTGGAAGAACCAGGTGTGTGCGCCGCTCGAGGAGGGCATCAACAACGTGAAGGCGATCGACGCAGCTCAGGGCACCGGTGGCGATCGCGATCTCGCGGCGGCGGACCGCTGAGTCGTCGGTTTCGATGACCACCCACCCACCCGACGGACGCGCCGATGCGACGCGGCGGCAGATTCTGCGGGCCGCCTCGCATCAGTTCGCGCAACGCGCCTACCACGAGGTCGGCCTCGACGACATTCTTGCCGAGGCCGAACTGACCAAGGGCGCGATGTATTTCCATTTCAAGTCCAAGCACGCGCTGGCCGTCGCGATCATCGATCAACAGACCGACGCCGGTACGGCCGCCGTCCAAGACCTGATCACGCGGGGACTTTCCGGCCTGGAGACCCTGATCGATTTCTCCTATCTCATCGCGGTACAGGACATCAAGACCGATCGAGTCAGGGCAGGGCTGAACCTGATCGAATCCGTCGGTCGTTCGGAAGGGCTCCAGGAGAGGTTGTTGGACGACTGGGTCAAAGCATTGGCCGCGGTCGTCGAGCAGGCCATCGGCGAGGGTGACATCGACGACCGGTGCGACCCGGAGGATGTCGGACGCTTGATCGTGTCCCTGCAGATGGGGCTGCGAAAAACCAGCAACCTGGATCAACCCGAACGGTTCCTGCTCGACCTGGAAAAATGTTGGGCGTTGCTGATGGCCGGAATCCTGCGACCGGACCGCGTCGAATACTTCAGGCAATTCCTCAGGCGGCGTGCGGCACTCGCGATCAACGCCAATTCGACCGATCCCGACTCCGGGTAACGAGACCGAGACGGACCCGACGGCCGGGATCGCCGTAGCTGTTAACCTTTGATCGTCTTGCGGGGCGATGCGAAACGTGACTGACGAATCCGCGCACCCGACCAGATCCCGGAGGTATTAGGGGCGATGGCGCGGCAGGTTAGGTCGGAAGCCACTCGGCGAAAGATTCTTAAAGCCGCGACCGACGTGTTCGGGGAGGTCGGCTACGCGGCCGCCGGGTGGGGCACGATCATCGAACGCACGGGGATGACCAAGGGCGCCCTCTATCATCACTTCGATTCAAAGGAATCGTTGGCGTCGGCGATCATCGAGGAGGGCTCCGGCACGCTCGCCAACGCGTATCGGAACGCGTGCGGGCCGTCATCGCCGGGGCTGGAGAACCTGCTGCACGGCACGTTCACGATCGCCGAAGTGATGACTTCGGACGAAACCGCCCGCGCGGCCGTGCAACTGACCGCCACGTTGAGCGGTTTCAACGAAGCGGCCGGGAACTTCTGCGCGGCTTCGGTTCAGCTGATGACAGCCGAGGCCCGGCGGGCCATCGCGGAGGGAGACCTCCGCAAGGACCTCGACCCGGCAGTGGTCGGCGAATCGATCGTCGGCGCCATGTTCGGAGCGCGATTGCTGTCCAACGCGATATCTGCCGTCGACACAAAAGAAGGCGTCGTCTGCGACCTCAGCGAGCGCTTGATTCGGATTTGGGAACTCCTGCTTCCCGGCATCGTCTCGGAAGCCTCGCTCGGCTATTCCCGGGAATTCCTTGCTCGCGAAGCAATGCGCCATGCGCGGCTCGCCGCCGCCCGTACAGAGACGGTGCCGGGAAGCGACTAGGCATCCGCCGATACCGCGATTCAATTACCGCGCGCATTCAACAATGCATACTGTTCCGGTGATGAACCGGAAATATGCGAGCCGAGTTATTGCGCTGGCTGGTGTGGTCGGATTCTTGGTCATGAGCGCCCCGGTATCGCAGGCTGCGCCCGGCGACTCGGGCGCGACCGAGTCAACGACGTTGGCGCTGGCCGACGTTGGGTCCTCGTCCACCTTGTCGTTCTGGGGATTCACCAGCTCTCAACAGCTGAGCGTGCCGGTGCTGCACGGGCTGACGCCGACCGCGCTGAACGCGACCGTCGAACTGCCGATCAACATGCGGTCCGGCCAGCTCACCGTCACCCAGGGCGAGCGCACGATCGCGCGGCTGAACCTGCCCAACACCGATCAAGCGCCGATCGTCCTCCCGCTGACCGGAGCGGAAGTCGCCGACAATTGGGTATCGGTGACGGTGCGTTCCTACCTGGTGCCCCTGGACGGATTCTGCTTGTACCCGGAGAGCCCGCTGCGTCTGGTCAACGGAACGATCAACTACACCGGGGTCGAACAGCCGCCCACGACGGTGGCCCATTTCTTGCCGCCGGTGCTGCGCAAGCTGACCATATTTCTGCCGCAGGCGCCGTCAACCGCTGAGTCCGACACGGCAATTCGACTCGCCACCTCCGCGGCCTCGCACTACGGCAGGCAGGCTCCCGAGGTCGCGGTGGTCCCGTTGCCCGACGGACAGCAGGGGCCGCCGACGCCGCCGCAACCGCTGGAACGCCAGGTTGTCGTCAAAGAGGGATCGGACGCCGGGCTTTCCCTGCAGGGCAACACCGGTGTGCCGTGGCTGTTGATCTCGGGGCCCCTCGGACGAACCGACGAATCGGATACCGCGCTGCTGTTCAACGACCTGTCACGGCTGGCCCTTGTCTCCCGGGCCTCGGCGGAATCGTTGAAGACCACCCCGCAACTCCCCGGCGACAACGCCACGCTGCGCGAACTGGGGCAGCCCTTCGCCAACGCCACTTCGCTGCAACCGCGGGTGTCAATTGGATTGGACCAGACCAAGTTTGGCCGATCCGTGCACGGGGTGCGCGTGCATCTACAGGGGTCGTATACCCCGACGCCGGCGAACGTCGGCGGCCAGATCACCGCCAACATCGGCGCGGAGACCATCGACCATTGGCCCACCGACGGCCACGGCGCAATCGACCACTGGATCGACGTGCCGGATCGGCTGCTGCAGCGATACACCAGCCTTGACGTCGTGCTGGATGTTGCGAGCAACATCGGACACTGCGGGGACTTCTACACGCCTGGCGCGGGAAACTCGCTACTCACGTTGAACATCACCGGCGACACCACCGTGCAGAGCAGTCCCGCCGCGCCACCGGTGCCCGGCGGCCTGCAGTCGGTGCCGCAGGCGTTGATGCCCAAGGTTCAGGTGGGCATCGAGCCCCACTCGTTGATTGACACCAAGCGCGCGATCGACATCATGGTCGGCCTGCAGCGCATCAGTGCGGCGCCGATCGACACCACCGTCACAAGCGTTCAGCAGGCGCTCGATTCGTCGAATCCCGCGCTGGTGGTAGCCGCGGACGGATGGAACCACTCGGATATCGCGCTTCCGGTGTCCGCCGGCCCCAGCGGACCGATCACGATCAACGCCGTCGAGTCGGGCGGCAAACCCACGAAGCTGACACTGGACCCGTCACTGCGGTTCGCTTCTCTCCAAACGGTTTTCAACCGCGGCCGCTCACTGCTGATCGCAACCTCCAACGGCGCGCCCTTCCAGCTCGACGAGCTGCTGCGCTGGCTCACGAGCGACAACAAGCACTGGCCGAGCCTCAAGGGCGTCGCGGCGGTGTCGGTACCGGGACAAGACCCGGTCACCGTCGATCGGTCGCCCACTGCCGGTCCGGTCGCGGCGGCGCCCGGGGGCGGTAGTCACTCGGACCTGGCCTGGCTGTGGTGGTTCGGCGCGGGCTGGCTGGTCCTGGCCATCGTCGGTGCGGGAGTGATCGTGCTGCGCACCAGACGCCGGAGCTAGCGCTCCTCGATCCACAACTGCGCGGTCAGATCCTGGAACGTCGCGAGGGCGAATTGATCGTCGGCCCGCCGCACCGCCGACTTACTCATCAGCGCGCGCACGACCGAGCCGTCCCGGTGTGCCAATTCGACGACCATGTTGCCCAGGGCGTGGACGACCGACAGTAGGGAGTCCGAGGCGGGCGCCTTATAGAAGACCTCGTGGAATCCGAGCGCCAGGACCTCGTCCGGTTCGTAGCCCACCATCTCGGCAAACGCGGTGTTGGTGAACAGGATGCTGCCGTCATGCCCGATAGCCAGCACGGGAACCGGGATCCGCTCCAGCACGACCAGTGCGGGAAGCTGCTTCAAGGTCGTCATCGGCGACTGGCTGGGTTGCCGATTACGTCTTCGCTCCACCGGCCGATTATGGCCCATGGCAGGGGCCATGCCGTGCACTTTTTCCTAATACGGCGCCCGGCCGGTGTTTCGTCATATGTCGGAAGTCGGCTGGTAGCGGGGAAACACGCCCACGGGCGCCGGCAGCGCCGTGCCGGGGGCCAGCGGCGCGCCGATGGCGCTGAACGCCCGCCGGTCTTCGTCCTGGCCGAGCAGGTCCAGCAGCTTGGCGGCCGACTCGGGCATGACGGGCTGCACCAGCAGCGCCGCGATGCGCACGGCCTCGCACGTGGTGTAGAGGACGGTACGGAACCGCGCCTGATCGGCCGCGGACTCGCTCTTGCCCAGCACCCACGGCTGCTGGGCCGAAAAGTATCGATTCGCCTCGCCGAGCATCAGCCAGATCGCCTCGAGGGCCAGGTGCATCGCCTGGGCATCGAAATTCGCGCGCACCCGCTCTAGCAGACCCTCGGCCGTGTTCAGCAGTTCGGTGTCGGCTGCGGTGAATTCGCCAGGTTCGGGCACCACTCCGCCGAGGTTCTTGGCCACCATCGACAACGACCGCTGCGCCAGGTTGCCGAGTTCGTTGGCCAGGTCGGCGTTGATCCGGGTGACGATCGCCTCTTCCCTGTAGCTGCCGTCCTGGCCGAACGGAACTTCGCGCAACAGGAAATAGCGCACCTGATCCACGCCGAACGTGTCGATCAGCGCGACCGGGTCGACGATGTTGCCGACCGACTTGCTCATCTTCTCGCCGCGGTTGAGCAGAAACCCGTGCGCGAAAACCCTTCGGGGGAGCTCGATTCCGGCCGACATCAGAAATGCCGGCCAGTACACGGTGTGGAACCGGATGATGTCCTTGCCGATCATGTGCAAATCGGCCGGCCAGTAGTGGCGGAACAACTCGGAATCGGTATCGGGATAGCCGACCCCGGTCAGATAGTTGGTCAACGCGTCGACCCAGACGTACATGACGTGATCGGGGTGCTCGGGCACCGGCACGCCCCAGTCGAACGAGGTGCGCGAGATGGACAGGTCCCGCAGGCCGCCCGAGACGAAGCTGACGACCTCGTTGCGCCGCACCTCGGGCGCGATGAAATCGGGGTTCGCCTCGTAGTGGGCCAGCAGCTTGTCGGCGTACGCGGAGAGCCGGAAGAAATAGGTCTGCTCGTCGGTCCAGGTCAGCGGGGCGCGGGTCTCGGTGGCGATGCGGGTGCCGTCGTCGAGCAGTTCGGTTTCCGCTTCGACGAAGAACCGCTCGTCGCGTACGGAGTACCAGCCCGAGTAGGTGTCGAGGTAGATGTCGCCGGCCGCCGCCATTCGGCGCCAGATTTCCTTCGATGCCTCGTGGTGGTCGGCATCGGTGGTGCGGATGAACCTGTCGAAGGAGATGTTCAGCTTCTCCTGCAACCGCTGGAACACGTCGGAGTTGCGCCGGGCCAGTTCGGCGGTGGGCAGTCCTTCGGCCGCCGCGGCCTGGGCGACCTTGAGGCCGTGCTCGTCGGTCCCGGTGAGAAAGCGGACATCGAAGCCGTCGAGCCGCTTGAACCGCGCGATGGCGTCGGTGGCGACGTACTCGTAGGCGTGCCCCAGGTGCGGTGCGGCATTGGGGTACGTGATCGCGGTGGTGACGTAGTACGGCCTCATCGAGACTCACCCTATTGTGTGGCGGTGGGCTCCAACCGCTCCGGTAAACGAGAAGCGCCGCCGGCGCCCGAGCCGCTGGCGCCGTTGGTCGACGCCCATACCCACCTCGACGCGTGCGGGGCGAGCGACGCCGACGGCGTGCGGGCCATCGTCGAGCGCGCCGCGGCTGTCGGGGTGGGCGCGGTGGTCACCATCGCCGACGACCTTGAGTCGGCGCGCTGGGTGACGCGGGCCGCCGAGTGGGATCCACGCGTCTACGCCGCGGTCGCGCTGCATCCGACCCGCGCCGACGCGCTGGACGACGCCGCCCGCGACGAGATCGAGCGACTGGTCGCCCACCCCCGGGTGGTGGCCGTCGGTGAGACCGGGATGGATCTGTATTGGCCGGGGCGCCTGGACGGCTGCGCGCAACCCGACGCGCAGCGCGAAGCGTTCGCATGGCATATCGACCTGGCGAAGCGGTGTGGGAAGCCGCTGATGATCCACAACCGGGAGGCCGACGCCGAGGTGCTCGACGTGTTGCGGGCCGAGGGCGCCCCGGAGGCCGTGATCTTTCACTGCTTTTCGTCGGACGCCGCGATGGCCCGCCGCTGCGTCGACGCGGGGTGGACGCTCAGCCTGTCGGGGACGGTCAGCTTCCGTAACGCGCGCGCCCTGCGGGAAGCCGTGCCGTCGATACCCGCGGAGCAGCTTTTGGTGGAGACCGATGCACCGTATTTGACGCCCCACCCGTACCGGGGCGCAGCGAACGAGCCGTACTGCCTTCCCTATACTGTGCGGGCGCTGGCTGAACTGGTCGGTCGGCCGCCCGAGGAGTTGGCGGCGATCACCACCGGCAATGCTCGCCGGGTCTACGGACTGGCCTAGCGCGACGGGTGATTTGGGTAACACCGGCGCTTCATCGTCGCGCCGGAGTTGCCGAACATTGGCCGGTTCGTTACCGTCTTGTGATCGTACGAGTGGGCCCGTGGGCCCCTTTGTCGTTTTCTGCTGAATAGGTCCTGAGTAGGTCGAGAAGTGGTTGCTGAGGTCGGGGTTAGCGCGCGTTGAGTGTATTAGCGAAACTTCATCAATCCCCATCACCCATGTTGCGGCTCGTGGTCGCGGGCCTGCTTTTGGTACTGACGTTGGCCGGCGGCGTTGCCGTCTCCGCGAGCAAGACCGTGACGCTGACCGTCGACGGCATCGCGATGCGGGTGAGCACCATGAAGTCGCGGGTGATCGACATCGTCGAGGAGAACGGCTACACGGTCGACGAGCGCGACGACCTCTATCCCGCGGGTGACGTCCAGGTACACGACAGCGCCAACATCGTGCTGCGCCGCAGCCGGCCGTTGCAGATCTCGCTGGACGGCCATGACGTCAAGCAGGTTTGGACCACGGCGTCCACCGTGGACGAGGCGCTGGCTCAGCTTGCGATGACCGACACCGCCCCCGCCGCGGCCTCCCGCGGCAGCCGAGTTCCGCTGGCGGGAATGGCCCTGCCGGTCGTCAGCGCCAAGACGGTCAAGATCAACGACGGCGGCGCGATCCGCACGGTGCACCTGCCGGCGCCCAACGTCGCGGGACTGCTGAGCGCCGCGGGCATACCACTGGCCGAAAGCGATCAGGTGGCGCCGAGTGCGACGTCGCCGATCGTCGACGGCATGGAAATCCAGGTGACGCGCAACCGGATCCAACGGGTCACCGAGCGGGTTCCGCTGCCGCCGAACGCCCGCCGGGTCGAGGACCCCGAAATGAACGTCAGCCGGCAGGTCGTCGAGGACCCGGGCGCCCCGGGCACGCAGGACGTGACATACGCGGTCGCCACCGTCAACGGTGTCGAGACCGGCCGGATCCCCGTCGCCAATGTGGTGATCACGCCGTCGCACGAATCGGTGGTGCGCGTCGGCACCAAGCCCGGCACCGATGTGCCCCCCGTGATCGACGGATCCATCTGGGACGCCATCGCGGGCTGCGAGGCCGGCGGAAACTGGGCGATCAACACCGGTAACGGGTATTACGGTGGTGTGCAATTCGATCAGGGCACCTGGGAGCGCAACGGCGGCCTGCGGTTTGCCTCCCGCGCCGACCTGGCGACCCGGGAAGAGCAGATCGCCATCGCCGAAGTGACGCGCGAGCGCCAGGGGTGGGGCGCCTGGCCGGTGTGCAGCGGAAGAGCTGGTGCACGCTGACCATCCGGCTACTCGGGCGCACCGAGATCAGGCGGCTGGCCAAGGAACTTGAATTTCGGCCACGGAAGGCACTCGGCCAGAACTTCGTCCACGACGCCAACACGGTGCGCCGGGTGGTTTCGACCTCGGGGGTCAGCCGCTCCGACCATGTCTTGGAGGTCGGTCCCGGCCTTGGGTCGCTCACGTTGGCGCTGCTCGACCGCGGCGCCGCCGTCACCGCCGTCGAAATCGACCCGGTCTTGGCCGCGCGGCTGCCCCAGACCGTGGCCGAGCACTCGCACAGTGAAATCCAGCGGCTGACGGTGCTCAATCGCGACGTCTTGACTCTCGCCCGCGACGAGGTGACCACCGAGCCGACGGCCGTCGTCGCCAACCTGCCCTACAACGTCGCGGTCCCGGCGCTGTTGCACCTGCTTGCCGAATTTCCCTCCATCCGCACCGTGACGGTGATGGTGCAGGCCGAGGTCGCCGAACGGCTCGCCGCCGAGCCCGGCGGCAAGGAGTACGGCGTGCCCAGCGTCAAGGTGCGTTTCTTCGGGCAGGTCCGCCGCTGCGGGATGGTGTCGCCGACGGTCTTCTGGCCCATTCCCCGGGTTTACTCCGGGCTGGTTCGCATCGACCGGCACGCGACCTCGCCGTGGCCAACCGACGAGGCTTTCCGGCGGCGGGTGTTCGAACTGGTCGACATCGCGTTTGTTCAGCGCCGCAAGACATCTCGCAACGCGTTCGCCGAGTGGGCGGGCTCGGGCAGTGAGTCGGCGAATCGCTTGCTGGCCGCCAGCATCGATCCCGCCCGGCGCGGCGAGACCCTGTCCATCGAAGACTTCGTGCGGCTGCTGCGGCGTTCCGGTGCACCGGGCGACGGCGCCGCCCAGGCAAGCACCGATACCGCGCTGCGGCACGTTTCGGGGCACGCGTCCGCGAGCTGAGTAGGACGTCGACCGTTCCAGCGATAGTCTGCTGCGGTGTCCGCGTCTGACGGCAGCACCGCAACGCAATGGGTGCCCACCGGGTCGGTCACCGTTCGCGTGCCCGGGAAGGTCAACCTGTACCTGGCCGTCGGAGATCGCCGCGAGGACGGCTATCACGAGCTGACGACGGTGTTCCAAGCCGTCTCGTTGCTCGACGAGGTGACCGTCCGCAACGCAGACGTGCTGTCGCTCGAGCTCGTGGGCGAGGGTGCCGACACGCTGCCCATCGATGAACGCAACGTCGCGTGGCAGGCCGCCGAGCTGATGGCCGATCACGTGGGCCGGGCACCCGACGTCTCGATCATGATCGACAAATCCATTCCGGTGGCCGGCGGCATGGCGGGCGGCAGCGCGGATGCGGCCGCGGTGCTGGTTGGCATCAACGCGCTGTGGGAGCTCAACGTGCCCCGCCGCGATCTGCGCATGCTCGCCGCGCAACTGGGCAGCGACGTGCCGTTCGCTCTGCATGGCGGCACCGCGCTGGGGACCGGTCGTGGCGAGGAGCTGGCGACGGTGTTGTCGCGGAACACGTTTCACTGGGTGCTGACGTTTGCGGACAGCGGTCTGCTCACCCCGGCGGTGTTCGGCGAGCTCGACCGGCTC
The DNA here is from genome assembly GCF_001954275.1 of Mycobacterium sp. IS-836. Taxonomy (GTDB): domain Bacteria; phylum Actinomycetota; class Actinomycetes; order Mycobacteriales; family Mycobacteriaceae; genus Mycobacterium. The sequence continues at coordinate 52,717 of NZ_MBEU01000013.1, forward strand.
AGGGACAGCGGCGAGCCGTCACGGCTGGCCGAGCCCGGGCCGGTGCTGGCGGCCCTGGCCGCGGGCGACCCGGAGCAGCTGGCGCCGCTGCTGGGCAACGAAATGCAAGCGGCGGCGGTGAGCCTGGACCCGGGACTGCGGCGGACGCTGCGCGCCGGTGTGGAGGCCGGTGCGCTGGCCGGCATCGTGTCCGGCTCCGGTCCGACGTGCGCTTTTTTGTGCACCTCGGCGTCGCAGGCGGTCGACATCGGCACCCAGCTGTCGGGGGCGGGCGTCTGCCGCACGGTCCGGGTCGCGAGCGGCCCGGTGCCCGGCGCCCGCGTCGTTCCCGCGCCGATGACCGAAGTCTGAACGGGGTGTGAAATCCGACTCAGCGGCCGCTAGAAGTTGGCGCTTCCTTAAGAGTTGCTTAAGATGACTCGCGGTGACGAGTAGCGGTAAGCAGAACCACTCGATGTCGTCGTCTGCCGGGCGCTGCGGTGGACGGCCGACGCGGTTTGCAGACTCATCACTGTTTCGAGACCTAACCGCTGCCCAACTGTGCTCGCGCGCCTGCTGCAAAGTAGCCCCCAGCAGGCGGAATATGAGATTCCGGGCGTTGGGGAATCTGCCGGAACCGAGGAGGCCTTTGTGAGCCGGTTTACCGAGAAGATGTACCGCAACGCCCGCACCGCGCGGACGGGCATGGTCACCGGTGAACCCCACGAACCCGTCCGCCACACGTGGGGCGAGGTCCACGAGCGCGCCCGGTGCATCGCGGGCGGCCTGGCCGGCGCGGGCGTCGGCCTCGGCGACGCCATCGGTGTGCTCGCCGGCTTCCCGGTGGAGATCGCCCCGACCGCGCAGGGCCTCTGGATGCGCGGGGCCAGCCTCACCATGCTGCATCAGCCGACGCCGCGCACCGACCTTGCCGTCTGGGCCGAGGACACCATGACCGTGATCGGCATGATCGAGGCCAAGGCCGTCATCGTCTCCGAGCCCTTCCTGGTGGCCATCCCCGTGCTTGAGGAGAAGGGGATCAAGGTCCTCACCGTCGCCGACCTGCTGGCGTCGGATCCGGTCGACCCCATCGAGGTCGGCGAGGACGATCTGGCGCTGATGCAGTTAACGTCCGGGTCCACCGGTTCACCCAAAGCTGTCCAGATCACCCACCGCAACATCTACTCCAACGCCGAGGCGATGTTCATCGGCGCGCAGTACGACGTCGACAAGGACGTCATGGTCAGCTGGCTGCCCTGCTTCCACGACATGGGCATGGTCGGCTTCCTGACCATCCCGATGTTCTTCGGCGCCGAGCTGGTCAAGGTCACGCCGATGGACTTCCTGCGCGACACCCTGTTGTGGGCCAAGCTGATCGACAAGTACCAGGGCACCATGACCGCGGCGCCCAACTTCGCCTACGCGCTGCTCGCCAAGCGGCTGCGGCGCAACGCGAAACCCGGCGACTTCGACCTGTCGACCCTGCGCTTCGCGCTGTCCGGCGCCGAGCCCGTCGAACCCGCCGACGTCGAGGACCTGCTGGACGCGGGCAAGCCGTTCGGGCTTCGGCCCTCGGCGATCCTGCCGGCCTACGGCATGGCCGAGACGACCCTGGCCGTGTCGTTCTCCGAGTGCAACGCGGGCCTGGTCGTCGACGAGGTCGACGCCGATCTGCTGGCCGCGCTGCGCCGCGCCGTGCCCGCCAGCAAGGGCAACGTTCGCAGGCTGGCCACGCTGGGCCCGCTGCTGCAGGATCTCGAAGCCCGCATCATCGACGACAACGGCGATGTGATGCCGCCGCGCGGCGTCGGTGTCATCGAGCTGCGCGGCGAGTCGCTGACTCCCGGCTACCTCACCATGGGCGGCTTCATCCCCGCGCAGGACGAGCACGGCTGGTACGACACCGGTGACCTCGGCTACCTCACCGAGGAGGGCCACATCGTGGTGTGCGGACGCGTCAAGGACGTCATCATCATGGCCGGCCGCAACATCTACCCAACCGACATCGAGCGCGCCGCCTGCCGCGTCGAGGGGGTTAGGCCCGGCTGCGCCGTCGCCGTGCGGCTCGATGCGGGTCACTCACGCGAGACGTTCGCCGTCGCCGTCGAATCCAACGCCTGGCAAGACCCGGCCGAGGTACGCCGCATCGAGCATCAGGTCGCGCACGAGGTCGTCAGCGAGGTCGACGTGCGGCCACGCAATGTGGTGGTGCTGGGCCCGGGGACGATTCCGAAGACGCCGTCGGGCAAGCTGCGCCGGTCCACCTCGGTCACGCTCGTCAGCTAGGGACCGACGGCTTCCGCGTCACGACAGCGGGGAAAGACCCGAGCGCACCAGCTCCAGGCACGTGGCGGCGATAACGCCCAAATCCTCGACACACCCGTTCTGCCCCCACGTCTCCACTCCGATCACCATGGCCGCGGCCAGCGTGGCGCCCGCGACGTTGGCGACCAGATCGATGTTCGCCACATCGGGGTAGCGCTGCTTGACGAAGTCGGTGATGACCGCGGCGAACGACGCCTGGACCACGCGCAGGTGGCTGGCGATCTGCTCGCCGGTGATCAATTCGGCGCGGGCGAGGGCCGCCTGCCGCACCAGTTCGATGTCGTGCGGATAGCTGGCCATGCTGGCCAGCACCGCCTCGAACACTGACTCGGAGCGGGGGCGGTGCGCGAGCGCCTCGGCCAGCCACTCCACCTGGGTGTCGTAGTCCTGGAAGAGCACGGCTTCCTTCGTGGGGAAGTGCCGAAAGAACGTGCGCTCGGTGACGCCGGCCTCCTGCGCGAGCTGCTGCACGGTGACGTTTCCGAAACCCTCGCTGGCGAACCGCTTGAGGGCCACCTGCCGCAGCGCCTCATGGGTCCTGGTGCGGCGCACCTTGTGGAGGTTTTCCTTCTCGCCCATACCTCGCATCCCACCACACCGATCGGTCAGAGCTGACGTCTTCCAATTAAGTCAGTACTGACATATATTAAGGGGCGCCCGCGGCTCCTGTCGCGCGGAATGGCCTCGGAGACCGAGTCGGAGAAGGAGCAGGAGCGATGACGGACTATGACGCGATCGTGGTCGGCGCCGGGCACAACGGGTTGACCGCCGCGGCGATCCTGCAGCGCGCCGGCCTGCGCACACTGTGCCTGGAGGCCAACAGCTACACCGGCGGCATGGCCGCCACAGTCGAGCTGATCGACGGATTCCGTTACGAGATCGCGGGTTCCGTGCAGTTTCCCACCGCCCCGCAGATCGTCAAGGAGCTCGGGCTGGACACCCTGCCTACCGTCGACGCCGAGGTACAGTCGGTCAACCTCGGCGACGACGGCGAAGAACCGATGATCTTCTATCGCGACCCGATGCAGCTGATGACGCACCTCGCCGAGAAGCTCGGCGCCGACGCGGTCACGGGCATGGCCGAGATGATCGGGTGGAGCCAGGGGCCCGCAAAGGCGCTCGACCGTTTCGAGGTGCGCACCCCGCCCAAGACCCTCGACGAGATGTATGCCTGCGCGGCAAACGAATCCGAGCGCAGAGCCATCCACGAGGTGCTGTTCGGGACGGCGATGGACCCCATCGACCGCTTCCTGCCCGACAAGGACAAGCACGCCGTGCTGCGCGGGATGCTCGCGTTCCTCGCCATCAACTCCACCTACCGCGGGCCCTATACCCCGGGCAGCGCAACGTGTTTGGCGTTCGCGCTCGCCGTGCCGAACGAGAGCACGGCGATGATGACCAAGCTCGAGGGTGGCATCGGCGCGCTCTGCACGCACCTGCATGAGATGTTCGTCTCCCACGGCGGCGAGGTCAGGTATCGTGCCAAGGTCGAAAAGATTCTCGTCGAAAACGGCCGGGTGACCGGTGTGCGCCTGCGTGACGGCTCGCAGATCACCGCGCCGGTCGTGGTATCCAACCTGTCGCCCGATCTGACCCTCGTCGACCTGCTCGGCGCCGAGCATCTGCCCGCCGACCTTGTCGCGCGCCTTAGCGGGCGCGACCACCGGGCGTCGTTCGTCCAGATCCACTTCGCGCTCGACGGCTTGCCGGAATTCGCCCCGCCGTACGAATTTCTCAACGAACCGGGCATGCAGTCGTCCATCGGCATCTTCGGCTCACCGGAGGAACAGCAACGCCAGTGGGAGGAGTGCAAGAGGGGAATCATCCCCGACAACCCGTCGATGGGCATGCAGATCCCGTCGGTGCACGATCCCGCGATGGCCCCGCCGGGCAAGCACGCGGCCAGCGCGTTCGCCTATGCCTTCCCGGTCGAAGCCAATCGCGACCTGCATGGCCAGCTCAAGAACGTGATGGCGGAAAAGGTCATCGACAAGATCAGCCGCTACGCGCCCAACTTCCGCGACATCCAGATACGGCACATCACGTTTGCGCCGTACCACATGCAGACGATGTTCGCCGCGCCCTCCGGGGACTTCTGCCACGGCCTGCTGCATCCGGACCTGATGGGGCCCAACCGGCCCGGGCCCAAGGGCTTCCTGGACCTTCCCATCCCCGTCGAGGGGTTGTACCTCGGCGGCGCGGGATGCCATGGGGGACCGGGTATTACGTTCACGCCCGGCTACAACGCGGCGCACCAGGCGCTCGAGGACATCTCTCGATGACCTACGTGGTCGCAGAACCCTGTGTCGACCTGAAGGACAAGGCGTGCGTGGAGGAATGCCCCGTCGACTGCATCTATGAAGGCTCGCGGATGCTCTACATCCATCCCGACGAGTGCGTCGACTGTGGCGCCTGCGAGCCGGTGTGCCCGGTCGAGGCCATCTACTACGAAGACGATGTGCCCGACCAGTGGCAGCACTACACCCAAGTCAACGCCGACTTCTTCGGGCAGCTCGGCTCACCCGGCGGCGCTGCCAAAGTCGGTCCGTACGAACATGATCCGCCGGCGGTCACCGCACTGCAGCCAATGGAAAGGCAGGCATAGTGACACGACCCCTCGACGGCACGGTGGCCCTCGTCACCGGTTCGAGCCAGGGCATCGGCCAGGGCATCGCGCTGGAGCTCGGCCTGCAGGGTGCCACCGTCTGGCTCACCGCCCGAAGCGCCGCGGGCCTCGAGAAGACGGCCGAGCAGATCCGCGATCTGGGCGGCGCGGCGGTGGCCCGGCCCTGCGATCACGCCGACGACGCCCAGGTGGTGGCCGTCTTCGACGAATTGCGTCGGGAGGCGGGCCGACTCGATGTGGTGGTCAACGTCGCATCGCCGGACTTCACATCGATGGTGGGCCAACCGTTTTGGGCATTGCCCTTCGATGCGATCACCGACAGCCTGGCCGTCGGACCGCGCGCGAACTTTGTGACGTCGGCGCTGGCCGCGCCGATGATGATCGAGCAGCGGGGTGGGTTGATCGTCAACATCTCCTCGCACGGCAGTGAGGACTACATACTGTCGACGCCCTACGGGGCCGCCAAGGCCGCCATCGAGAAGATCACCCACGACACCGCGCTCGAGCTGCGCGAGCACAACGTGGCGGTGATCGGGTTGTGGCCGGGCTTGGTGCTCGCCGACCGCATCCTCGCCTTCGCCACCGAGGGTCCGTCGGGGTCGCGTCAGCTGTTCGGGCTCGACCTCGACATCTGCGAGTCGCCACGGTTTCCGGGTCGCGCGGTGGCCGCGCTGTTCACCGACCCGGACCGCATGGCCCGCACCGGCCGATCGTTCTTCGCCTCTCGTCTCGCCCGCGAATACGGCTTCACCGATGTCGACGGTCACCTGCCGCCGGAGGTGCGACTGCTGGTCGACTATCTCGGCGACGGCAATGTGCCCGAGTATTGGCAGCTGGTCGAGCGGTTCGGCCGCGGTTTCGCCGAGCCGAAGCCGGCCTGAGCGGCGAGGTCATCGCGTCGGCCGCTCCAGCCGAAATTTGTCAGTACTGACGTCTTCCAATTGAGTCAGCACTGACATATTCTGGCGTCAGCCCGCCGGGGTGGGTCGCCGGGATCATCGGACAAGGAGCTGCAGCGATGACGGATCAGCATGCGGTTCCCGAAGTGCGCGGTCGCGATGGCAACTAGCTCCGTGACCCTCTTGGTATCGCTGGCCGTCTACGTTGCCAACGGCAACTTCGACCTGTCCGGATGAGCGAATCGATGTTTGGTCGTGCCGTTCGTCCGATGCTCGGGCTGGTGACCCTCGCGACGATCGCGGGGATCGTCGCCATGACCACCAGCCTGTTCCGGGGCGACTTCTCCGAGAGCGTGGCGGTCACCGTGCTTTCGCCACGCGCCGGATTGGTGATGGATCCGGACGCCAAGGTGAAGCTGCGCGACGTGCAGGTCGGTACCGTCGCCTCCATCGAGGAGCAGCCGAATGGCCAAGCGGCCCTTCACCTGTCGATCGACCCGTCGAAGCTACGGCTGATTCCGGCCAACGTGCTCATCGACATCACCTCGACGACGGTGTTCGGAGCGAAGTTCGTGCAGCTGGTCCCACCGGCGGATCCCTCACCGCAAAAGCTGCACGCGGGCCAGGTCCTCGAGGCCAAGAACGTCACGGTGGAAATCAACACGGTCTTCCAGGAACTGACCTCGGTGCTGTCGAAGATCGAACCGGAGAAGCTCAACGAGACGCTCGGCGCGCTCGCCTCGGCGCTGGGCGGCCGCGGTCACAAGGTCGGCCAGATGCTTTCGGACCTGGATTCGTTTTTGGCCACGCTGGATCCCAGCCTTGCCAACCTCAGCCATGACGTCGCCGCCGCGCGGCAGGCGTTCACCGCCTACGCCGACGGTGCGCGCGACCTGGTCGAGGTCGCCGACAACGCGACACGGATAGGTCAGACCGTCGTCGATGAGCAAGGCAACCTGGATGCCCTGCTGATCAGCGCGATCGGATTGGCGGACATCGGAAACGATGTCGTGGGCGACAATCGGCACGGCCTGACCGATGTGGTTCATCTGTTGGTGCCGACCACCGATCTGGCCAACCAATACCACGAAGCGCTCAACTGCGCGGTGGCCGGCCTGGTGCCGATGGCCAAGAACCCGCCGCCGCCCGAACCCGGCGTGGTGGTCTCGGTCAGTTTCACACTCGGGATCGAACGCTATCGATACCCCGGCCATTTGCCGAAGGTTTCGGCCAAGGGCGGACCGCACTGCGCGGACCAACAGCTGCCGGTCGTGCCGCCCAACACGGCTCCGCCGTTCGTGGTCGCCGACGTGGGCGCCAACCCGTGGCAGTACGGCAACCAGGGCATCCTGCTCAACTCCGACGGGCTGAAACAACTGCTGTACGGGCCGATCGACGGGCCACCACGCAACTCCGCTCAGATCGGACAACCGGGATGAGCCACTCGGTGCGCGCGACCTTTCTCAAGTTCGGGGTCTTCTGCGTCGTGATGGCGACGCTGACCGCGTTTCTCTTCGTCATCTTCGGCCAGTACCGCACCGGCGCGACCAACGGCTACTCCGCGATCTTCTCGGACGTGTCGCGCCTGAAGAGCGGCGACTCGGTGCGTGCGGCCGGGATCCGGGTCGGCACGGTCGACAGCGTCGAATTGCGCCCGGACCAAAGCGTTTTGGTGAAGTTCGACGCCGACCGCGGCGTCGCCCTCACCAGCGGAACCAAGGCGGCGGTTCGCTACCTCAACCTCGTCGGCGATCGCTACCTCGAACTGGTCAACGGCCCCGGCTCGACCGGGATGCTGCCGGCCGGGGCGCAGATCCCGGTGGACCGAACCGCGCCGGCGCTCGACCTCGACCTGCTCCTCGGCGGCTTGAAACCCGTTATCCAAGGCCTCAATCCGCAAGACGTCAACGCGCTCACCGCATCGCTGGTAAAGGTCTTCCAGGGCGAGGGCGACACGCTCGACTCCGTATTTTCGAAAACATCGTCGTTCTCGAATGCGTTGGCCAACAACAACCAAACGATTCAGCAATTGATCGACAACATGCACTCGGTCCTCGCCACGCTCGTCAAGGACGGCGACAAGTTCTCGAACGCCATCGACCGGCTCGAGCGCTTGACGTCCGGACTCGCCCAAGACCGCGATCGGATCGGCGCTGCGATCGAATCACTGGACAACGGAACCGCGACCATCGCCGACCTGCTGCGAACCGCGCGGCCACCGTTGGCCGGCACCGTGGAGCAACTGGACCGGCTGGCTCCACTGCTGGATCAGGACAAGGACCGATTGGACGCCGCCCTGCAGCGGGCGCCGGAAAACTATCGCAAGCTCGCCCGGCTCGGGGCATACGGCAGCTTCATCCAGTTCTACATCTGCGGAATGTCCGTCCGGGTCACCGACCTGCAGGGCGAAACCGCTGTGTTCCCTTGGCTTAAGACACAAGGAGGGAGGTGCGCGGAACCCAATGCTTAAATACGGCGGCTCGCACCTGATCCGGTCGGGTTTCATCGGCATCGTCCTCGTAGCACTCATCATCGCCGTGGGCCTGCAGCCCGGGCGCCTGTTGTCGTTGGCGACCTCAGTCCGCTACCAGGCGTTGTTCTCCGAGGCCGGCGGGCTCGAGGTCGGCAACGACGTGACGACATCGGGTATCAAGGTCGGCACGGTGTCGGATATCGCGTTGCGCGACGGCGAAGCCTTGGTCACGTTTACCGTCAAGGGCAAGGTGCGGCTCGGATCGGACAGCACCGCGCACATCAGAACGGGCTCGCTGCTGGGGCAGCGGGTGCTCACCCTCCAGTCGGCGGGGGCTCGGCGACTGCGCCCGTCCGACCTCATTCCGCTCTCGCGCACATCATCGCCGTACTCGCTGACGGAGTCGGTCAGCGACCTGACGACCAACCTTGCCGGGACCGACACCGCGTCGCTCAACCAGTCGCTGGAAACACTGTCGGCGACGATCGACCGGGTCGCACCGCAATTGGGGCCGATGTTCGACGGCCTGATCCACTTGTCGGAGTCGCTCAACGGCCGCAATCAAACTCTCGGCGAGGTCCTCAAGAGCACCAGCACCGTGACCGGCATTCTGTCGCAACGCAGCCAGCAGATGAACACGTTGATCCTCAACGCCAATGCTCTGCTGGGTGTGCTGGCCCAGCGCCGCCAGGCGATCGTAGAACTCCTCGCCAACACCTCCGCGGTGGCCAAGCAGCTGTCGGGGCTGGTGCACGACAACGAACAAACCCTGGCACCGACGCTGCAGAGGCTCAACTCGGTAACCGCGATTCTGGAGAAGAACCGCGACAATATCTCCAAAGCCCTTCCGGGCCTGGCCAAGTTCGAGATCACCCAGGGCGAAGCGGTCTCCAGCGGGTTCTACTACCAGGCCTACGACCCCAATGTGATGCCGCCGCAGTTCGTGCAGCCGTTCCTCGACTACCTGTGGGGGTTCCGCCGGGGCAACATTCCCGGGCAGCCGCCCGACAATGCCGGCCCGCGCGCACTGTTCCCGTTCCCGTACAACGGGATTCCACAGCATCAAGGACCACGATGATGTCCCGGAACAAGCTAGTCGTGGCGCTGGCGACCGCGTTGATCGGGCTGGGCGTCGGCGGCGCGGCACTCCTTGTCTACCAGTCATTCTCGCACTCGAAGACGATCACGGCTTACTTCACCACCGCGACCGCGATCTACCCGGGCGATCAGGTGCGGGTCTCCGGTGTAAGGGTCGGCAAGATCACGTCGATCCACCCGGAGGGCGGCACGGTCAGGCTGACCATGAACCTCGATCGCGACGTACGCATCCCCGCCGACGCGAAGGCGGTGATCGTCGCCCAGAACTTGGTCGCGGCGCGTTATGTCCAGCTGGCCCCGGCATACCACCACAGCGGCCCGACGATGCCCGACGGCGCCGTGATTCCCGTAGAACGCACCGCGGTCCCCGTGGAGTGGGACGAGGTGAAGACCCAATTAACGCGCCTGGCCACCGAATTGGGCCCCAACAGCCAGGTGTCGGTGCCGTCGATGGCCCGGTTCATCGACAGCGCCGCCAACGCATTGAACGGTAACGGGGACAAGCTGCGTCAGACCCTGGCTCAACTGTCGGGGGTGGGACGGATCCTGGCCAACGGCAGCGGCAACATCGTCGACATCGTCAACCATCTGCAAGTCTTCGTCACGGCGCTTCGCGACAGCGACCAGCAGATCGTTCAATTCGAGAACCGGCTCGCCACGCTGACCAGCGTGCTCGACGACGGCCGCTCCGACCTGGACGCCGCGTTGACCGATCTCTCGAGCGCGGTCGGGGAAGTGCAACGATTCGTTTCGGGAAGTCGTAACCAGGTCTCCGAACAGATCCAGCGATTGGCAAACGTCACCACCAACCTGGTCGAGCACCGCACGGACCTCGAGAACCTCCTGCATGTGGCGCCGAACGCGTTCGGCAATTTCTACAACGCCTACAACCCCGACACGGGCGACGCCATCGGATCCATCGTGTTCAACAACTTCTCCAGCCCGGTGGAGTTCATCTGCGGGCAGATCGCGGCGATCGAAAACGTCACCGCGGGCGAGAGCGGGAAGCTGTGCGCCGAGTACCTGGGTCCCGCGCTGCGATTGCTGAATTTCAACTATCCACCGATCCCGTCGAGTCCGTTCCTGATGAAGTCGGCCAACCCCGACAGCATCATCTACTCCGATCCCCGCCTGGCGCCCGGCGGCGAGGGGCCGCCTCCGGGGCCGGCGGAGACGCCGCCGGCGGTGTCCGCGTACACGGGGCTGCCCGGTGACACGCCGCCGGCGGCACCGCCACCACCGCCGTTGGGTCGCATACCCGGGCTGGCGCAACCCGACCCGCCACCGACCACCGCCACAGGGACTGTGCCGCAAGCACTCCCGGCACCCGCACCGGCGAGTTGGCAGGACCTGTTGCTCCCATCAGGAAGGCCGGGCCCGTGAGCCGGTTGCGGTCGATGGTCCGCGCATACCTGATCGGCTCCTGTGTCCTGCTCGGCGTGACCGGATGCGCGTTCCAAGGGTTGAACTCACTACCGCTGCCGGGCGCGGTGGGGCGAGGGCCTGGCGCCACCACCTACCGCGTCGAGGTGGCGAACGTCGGGACGCTAGAGGCGAATTCGCCGGTGCTGCTCAACGACGTCGTCGTCGGCAGCGTCGGCAACCTGACCTTCCGCGACTGGCACGCCGACGTGCTGATCTCGGTGAAACCCAACGTCGTCGTGCCCGCGAACGCGGTGGCCCGCGTCGGGCAGACCAGCCTGCTGGGATCGATGCATCTCGAGCTGAACTCGCCGCTGGGTGAAGCGCCACGAGGCCGGCTGCAGTCCGGAGCCACGATCCCACTGGACAGGTCGGCGACCTACCCGTCGACGGAGCAGACGCTCTCGTCGCTGTCGGCCGTGATCAACGGCGGGGGATTGGGCCAGATCGGCGACATCATCCACAACTTCGGCGCCGCCCTGTCCGGGCATGAAAGCCAGGTCCGGGATCTGCTGACCCGATTCGACGACTTCGTCGGCACGTTGGATGCCCAGCGCGACAACCTCATTGGTTTCATGGAGGAACTGAACCGCCTCACCGGGACGCTCGCGGGACAGCGCGACGTGATCACGCAAGCGCTGCGCAAGATACCGCCCGCCCTGGACGTGCTGATAGCCGAGCGGCCACGCATCACGACGGCACTGGACAAGCTGCGCGTTTTCAGCGACACCGCAACCGGTCTGGTCAACGACACGCAGGCCGACCTGGTGCGCAACCTGAAGAACCTGGAACCGGCCATCAAGGCCCTCGCGGATATCGGCCCCGACCTCGGTACCGCCCTCGCCTACGCCCCCACCTTCCCCTATGGCCAGAATCTAATCGACCGGGGCGTCCGAGGCGACTACATGAACATGTACCTGATCGCCGACCTCACGCTGCCGCGGCTCAAGCGAACATTGCTGCTCGGCACCCGGTGGGGTCAACCGGGCGCGAGACTTGTTCCGGCACCGGGAGATCCGTCGTATCTGAACTACACCTATGCGCCGCCGGGCGTGGGCGCGACACCCCCGCCGGCGAGCGTGCCCACCGATCGCGTTCCCGCGCCGGCGCCGACACCGGATGGGGTGAGCCAAGCGCGGCCACTGTCCGGCATTCCGCTCCCAACCGACTTCCCGCCGAAAGATGAGGCCGGCGGCTGATGTTGACGCGTTTCGTCCGAATCCAACTGACGGTCTTCACGATCTTGTCGATCATCGGCATCCTCTCGATGGTCCTCGTCTACGTCCAGGCGCCGACCCTGCTCGGCATCGGCCGCATCACTGTGCGGCTGGAATTGCCGTCCGGCGGAGGGATATACAGGTTCTCCAACGTCACCTACCGCGGCGTGCAGATAGGCAAGGTCACCGCGGTCGACGTGTTGTCGAACCACGTGGAGGTGACGCTCTCGCTCGACACGTCGCCGCGGATTCCCACCGACCTGCGGGCGGAGGTGCGCAGCGTCTCCGCGGTCGGGGAGCAGTACGTGGATCTTCGACCCCGCGCCGAGGTCGCGCCCTACCTCAAGGACGGCTCGGTGATTCCCCTTGAGAAGACCTCGGTTCCCCAGCCGGTGGGGCCGATGCTGGACAGGGTCAGCGCGCTGATAAACAGCATCCCCAAGGACAAGCTCGGCGCGTTGCTCGACGAGTCATTCAAGGGGCTCAACGGCGCGGGCTACGATCTGGGCTCCCTGCTCGACTCGTCCGCTCAGGTGGCCGGTGATCTCAAGCCTGTCGCCGATCCGACCCGCGCCCTGGTCGATAACGCTGTGCCGCTGCTGGATTCACAAGCGAACACGACCGACTCCATCCGGACCTGGGTGCACAGCCTGGCCGGCGTGACGCGCACGGCGGTGGCCGACGACCGACAGCTGCGAACGCTGCTGCGGAGCGGCCCGGGCGCCGTCAACGAAGTTTCTCGCCTGCTCGACCAGATCAAACCGACGCTGCCCGTCCTGCTGGCGAACCTCACCACCGTCGGTCAGGTGCTGGTGACCTACAACCCGTCGCTGGAGCAGCTGCTGGTGTTGCTGCCGCCGGCAATCGCCGCGCTGCAGTCCGCCGGACTCTCGGCGAACAACGCGACCGGACAGGCGATGGGCGAGTTCGCGATCAGCATCGGCGATCCGCCGCCATGCACCGTGGGTTTCCTGCCACCATCCTCATGGCGCTCGCCCGCCGACACCACCACCATCGACACCCCGGACGGGCTGTATTGCAAACTCCCGCAGGATGCCCCGATTTCGGTCCGCGGGGCCCGCAACTATCCGTGCATGGGCAACCCGGGTAAACGCGCGCCGACCGTGCAAATCTGTGACAGCGACAAGCCGTACGAGCCGCTCGCCATGCGTCAACATGTGCTCGGCCCGTATCCCCTCGACCCGAATCTGCTGTCGCAGGGCATCCCCCCCGATGGTCGCGTTACGGCCGACGAGCACACCTTCGGTCCGGTCGAAGGGACGCCCCTGCCGCCGGGTGCCTCGCCGTCGGGAACACCGCCGGCAGGGGCGGCTCCGAGTTCGTTGACGACGGCCGAGCCAAAACCATTGGTGGGGTTCGCCGGATACGACCCGCGCACCGGCAAATACATGACGCCCGACGGCCAGTTGTTTCGGCAATCCAACGTGATCTCCGATGCGGCGCCCAAGTCGTGGAAGGACATGCTGCCCACCTGAAGTGGACGCGCCTACCAAGCGTGGATGCGGTTTTGCGCGGGCTCCAGGCCCAGGTCGATGAGCAACTCGGTGGCGTCGGCCGCCTGCTCGCAGATCGTCGGGACTTCGGGGCGCTCGGCGGCGCTGAAGTTCTCCAGCACGAAAGCCGCCGGGTCCTTGCGTCCGGGCGGACGGCCGATCCCGATGCGTACCCGCTGAAAGTCCTTGGTGCCCAAGGCCGCCACCACCGAGCGCAAGCCATTGTGGCCGCCCTCGCCGCCGCCGATCTTGAGCCGGATGCGACCGAACTCGAGGTCGAGGTCGTCGTGGATGACGATGATGTCCGCGGGTGCCACCGAGTAGAACTTGGCCAGCGGCCCGATCTGGCGGCCGGATTCGTTCATGTAGCAGCGCGGCTTGGCCAGCAGGATCGAGCGGCCGGCCAACCGGCCGCTGACGACCTCCGCGCCAGAACGCTTGTGCGCCTTGAATTTCGCGCCCAGCCGGGCGGCGAGCAGGTCGGCGACCATGAACCCCAGGTTGTGCCGCGTGCGGGCGTAGTTGTCTCCGGGGTTGCCCAGGCCGACCACCAACAACGGCTCGGCCATCTCGCGAGCCGCCTACTCGGACTCGGCGGCGGGCGCCTCGGCTTCGCCGGCCTCTGCTTCTTCTTCTGCCGGCGCTTCCGGCGCTTCTTCGCCCTCGGCGACCTCGCCCGCGCCCTCTTCCTCGAGGTCCTCGGCGGTCGGCGCGACCACAACGTTGACCACGAGCATCTCCGGGTCGGAAATCAAGTTGACGCCCGAGGGCAGGGAGATCTGCCCGGCGGTGAACTGGGTGCCGGGTTCGGCGCCCTCGACGGACACGGTCAACTGCTCGGGAATCGACAGGGCGTCGGCCTCGATCTCGATGGTGCTGGTGTCCTGGGTGACCAGAGTGCCGGGGACCGCGTCGCCCTCGACGACGACTCGGACCTCGACGACGACCTTCTCGCCGCGACGCACGACGAGCAGGTCGGCGTGCTGAATGGTGCGGCGGATCGGGTGGATGTGCAGCGCTTTGGTCAGCGCCAGCTGTTCCTTACCGGCGATGTCGAGGGTGAGCACCGCGTTGGTGCCGGAATGCCGCAGGACGGCCGCGAAGTCGTGCCCGGGCAATTCGAGGTGCTGCGGGTCGGCGCCGTGACCGTAGAGGACGGCCGGAATCTTGCCGTCGCGCCGGGCTCGGCGGGACGCGCCCTTGCCGGTTTCGGTTCGCACCGTCGCCGTGAGTTGATTGACTGCCGACTTGGCCATCGTGTCGCTCCTGTGTGCTCTAGTTCTGGGCACGGCCAGGATCGCGACAATCTGTCGGTCCCCGTCGATAACGGTGCTGGTTAGACGGCCAGCCACCCTCGCCGTGACGCCCGGTCAGGTTATCGCATGGGCACGTCAGAGCGGAAATCGATGAGTGTGCTCTGAGGGCGCCGTCAGCGCACACTCGCAGCCCTCGGCGCACACTCGGCACGCCTCAGAGCGGAAATTTGGTGCCGGTGAGCTGCTCGGACAGCTCCCAGAGCGCGGCGGCGACGGCCGCGTCTCGCGCCCGGCGGCTGCGCCCGACCGGTTGGCTTCGGCCGACATAGCCGAACCGCGGGCCGACGAACGCGTTTCCCGGCACGTCCTGCGACGCCGCGTAGAGCGTCTGCCGAGCGCCGAAGTCGGCGTTCGTGGCAAATACCCGGGTGGCGGCCGACATCAGCGCGTCGCCCAGCTTGCGGCCCGAGGCGCCCTGCAGGTTGGTGTGCGAATAACCCGGATGCGCCGCGACCGCGCGCAGCGGTGAACCGGCGGCCTCGAGCCGTCGCTGCAGCTCGCTGGTGAACAAGAGGTTGGCGAGCTTCGACTGGCTGTAGGCCAGCCACGGCGAGTACCGCCGGGTCTTGAAGTGCAGGTCGTCGAAGTTGATCCGCCCCGCCCAGTGCGCCATCGAAGACACCGTGACGACCCGGTCGGTCAGTTTGGGTAACAACAGGTTGGTCAGCGCGAAATGGCCGAGATGATTGGTGCCGATCTGGCCCTCGAAGCCGTCGACGGTCAACGCGTAGCCCGCGGCCATGATGCCGGCGTTGTTGATCAGCACATCGGCCTTGTCGATCCCGTCGGCGAACTGCCGCACCGAGGACAGGTCCTGCAGATCGAGTGGGCGCACCTCGACCTCGCCGCGCATCCGCTGCGCGGCGGCCGCACCTTTCTCGGTGTTGCGCACGGCCATCACGATCTTGGCGCCTTTCGCGGCCAGCTCGCGCGCCGTCACCTCGCCCAGCCCGCTATTGGCCCCGGTGATGATGACGGTGCGCCCGGCAAACGAGGGGAGGTCTGCGGCGGTCCAGTCGGTCATGGCTGACAACAGTAGTGACGGGTGCGCAGCGAGATTGCCGTGAGGGCTGCCATGGCGGCAATCTCGGTGACCTCGGACGAGGCCCGGCGTCCGCTATTTTGCGGCGACGACGAATCCGTGGATGATCGCCTCGATGTCGGTCGACTGCGCCACCGCCTCGCCGGCCAGGTCAGTGATGGTCAGCTGAACCAGGTATCGCTGGGCGGCGGGTGGCGATCCGGTCGGGATGACGATCCGGTTCCAGCTATGCAGCCGCGTGCCCTCGAGGTCGTAGCTGCCCTGGATCATCGACGAGGGAAATCCGTTGAAGGGCGCGGTCGACGCGTCGAGTTGGTGGAAGTTCTGGAACAGCTGGGCATCGTCGTTGCCGTGCTTGACGACCTGGGCCGGGTCGAAATCCCCGCGCAGCTTGAACACCACCAGCCTCGCCGTCGGATACTTACCGCCCTTGGAGATCATCACCGTCTCGGGCGTGATCTTCTTCGGATCGCTGAACGGCGACCAGCCCGGTGGCGTCGGTATCGACACGGTCAGATCGGTCAGGCTGCCTGGCGCCACCTGCTGCCCGGTGACACCGATGCTTTCCAGATACTTCGACAGCGGGACCGGCTTGCTGGTCGTCGTGGTGGTGGTAGCGGTCGTCGACGTCGTTCCCAACACCGACGAGTAGTCCGGGGGTTTCGGGGCGCACGCGGCCAGCGTCAGCGCGACTAGCGCGGCCCCGGCCGCGACCGTGCAGCGAGAGGTCACAGAACCTCGCGGACCGCGTCGATCGGCCGGGCCAGCCGGGTCCCCTTCGGCGTGACGACAAACGGCCGTTCGATCAGGATGGGATGCTCGGCCATGGCGTCGAGCAGCTCGTCGTCGCTCGCGTCGGCGAGGTTGAGCTCGGCGTAAAGCGGTTCCCGCTTGCGCACCGCGGTGCGCACATCGATGCCGGCGTCGCGGATCATGCGAACCAGTTCGTCCCGGGACGGCGGCGTTTTCAGATATTGGACGATGGTGGGCTCAAAGCCGTTGTCCCGCAGCAGATCCAGCGTCTTGCGCGAGGTGCTGCACTTGGGATTGTGGTAGATGACCGCGTTGTGTGAACCGGAAGCCATCTAGGCGTCTCCGTCGAATAGCCCTGTGACTGAGCCATTTTCGAAGACGGCGCGAATGGTGCTGGCCAGCAGCGGCGCGATCGACAAAACCGTGAGCTGCGGAAAACGTTTCTCCTCGCCGATCGGCAAGGTGTTCGTCACGATCACCTCGCGCGCGCCGCACGCGGCCAGCCGCTCGGCGGCCGGGTCCGACAGCACACCGTGAGTCGCGGCGATGATCACGTCACTGGCGCCGTCGTCGCGCAACAGCTGCACCGCGCCGGCGATGGTGCCACCGGTGTCGATCATGTCGTCGATCAGGACGCAGGTCCGGCCTTCGACCTCGCCGACGACGCGGTTCGACACCACCTGGTTGGGCACGCGCGGGTCGCGGGTCTTGTGAATGAAGGCCAGCGGAACGCCGCCCAGCGCGTCGGCCCATTTCTCGGCGATGCGCACTCGGCCGGAGTCGGGAGACACCACGACCATGTTGCTGTCTGGGTAGTTGTCCCGGATGTAGCCGGTCAGCAGGTTCTGTCCGCGCATGTGGTCGACCGGCCCGTCGAAGAAACCCTGGATCTGGTCCGTGTGCAGGTCGACGGTCACGATCCGGTCGGCGCCCGCCGTCTTGAGCAGGTCGGCGACCAGCCGCGCCGAAATGGGTTCGCGGCCCCGGTGCTTCTTGTCCTGGCGAGCGTAGGGGTAGAACGGCATGACGGCGGTGATCCGCTTGGCGCTACCGCGCTTGAGCGCGTCGATCATGATCAGCTGTTCCATCAGCCAGTCGTTGACCGGCGCCGGATGGGATTGCAGGACGAACGCGTCGCAGCCACGCACCGATTCGTGGAAGCGCACGAAGATCTCACCGTTGGCGAACTCCCGCGCGGTCTGCGCGGTGACGTGGACGTCGAGCTCTTTGGCTACCTGCTCGGCCAGCTCCGGATGCGCGCGGCCGGAGAAGAGCATCAGGTTTTTGCGGTTATCGGTCCAGTCGTGGCTCACCGTGCTGCCCTCGGGGTATCGGGATCGAGATAGCGAATTGAAGGCCCCATCGTATGCGAAGGGTCTGGATGGGTTGCCGCATTGCCACGCAGTGGGCTCACGGCGCCCGATCCGGGTCGGGTGGGGCGGGGGCTGGTCGGCGGCTTTTTCCGCGGCTTCGGCGGCCTGGGCCGCCGCGCTGCCCGGCCGCTTGCGCTTCACCCAGTTCTCGATGTTGCGCTGCGGTCCCGCCGAAACGGCCAGCGCGCCCGGCGGGACGTCGTCGCGCACGACCGTGCCGGCGCCGGTGTAGGCCCCGTCGCCGACGGTCACCGGCGCCACGAACATGGTGTCCGAGCCGGTGCGCACGTGCGAGCCGATGGTGGTGCGGGACTTGGATTCGCCGTCGTAGTTGACGAACACGCTGGACGCGCCGATGTTGCTGTGCTCGCCGATGTCGGCGTCGCCGACGTAGGTCAGATGCGGAACCTTGGTGCCCGCGCCGATGGTGGAGTTCTTGGTCTCGACGAACGCGCCCAGCTTGCCGTCGGCCCCCAACACCGTGCCGGGGCGTAGGTAGGTGTACGGGCCGACCGTCGCGCCACCGCCGATCGACGACGACGAGCCATGGGTGCGCACCACGGATGCGCCGTCACCCACCGTGACGTCGGTCAACGTGGTGTCCGGGCCGACGACGCAGCCGGCGCCGATCTGCGTCTGCCCGAGCAACTGCGTCCCGGGGTGGACGACCGTGTCGCGGCCGATCGTCACGTCGACGTCGATCCAGGTGGTCGTCGGATCGACCACGGTCACGCCGGCCATCTGGTGGGCGGCGACGATCCGGCGGTTCAGCTCGGCGCCCAGCTCGGCCAGCTGGACACGGTTGTTGACGCCGGCCACCAGCGCGCTGTCGTCGACGTGCTGCGCAAGGATCGACCGGCCGTCCCCGCGCAGGATGGCGATGACGTCGGTGAGGTAGAGCTCGCGTTGCGCGTTGTCGGAGCTCAGGCGACCCAGAGCCGACCGCAATGCGGCGACGTCGAATGCGTACACACCGGCGTTGACCTCGCGGATCTCGCGCTGCGAGTCGGTCGCGTCGGCATGTTCGACGATCGCCATCACCTCGTTGTCCTGGGTGCGCAGGATGCGGCCGTAGCCGAAAGGTTCGCTCAGCGTGGTGGTCAGCACGGTCACCGCGGCCGACGCCGCGTTGTGCGTCGCTATCAGGCCGGCCAGGGTGTCGGAGTCCAGCAGGGGGGTATCGCCGGAGGTGACGACGACGATGCCGGCGTAGTCGTCGGGCAGCGCGGACAGCCCGCAGAGCACCGCATGGCCGGTACCGAGAGGTCGATCCTGCAGCGCGACGTCGATCGGGCGCCCGAGCCGCTCGGCCAGTTCGGCGACCAGCGGCGCGATGCGCTGGTGCTCGTGGCCGAGCACGACGACCAGGCGCTGGGGTGCCACCTTGGCGACCGCGTGCAGCGAGTGGGCCAACATGCTGCGGCCGGCGATCGTATGCAGCACCTTCGGGGTGTCCGACCGCATCCTGGTGCCGGGCCCGGCCGCCAAGACCAGGACCGCGGTGTCACCACCAGACGACATGGATCCCCTTTCGACGCGAGCGAGCATGTTTGTCCGCCGACACGCCGTCAAGCGTGTCATTTCATGCACGCTCGTGGCAAAGAACCGTGCTCCGTCGCCAGGACTCGAACCTGAACTTTCTGAACCAAAATCAGAGGTGCTGCCGATTACACCACGACGGATTGCCCACTGCGGCGGCTGCCGGAACGATCGCCGACCGCGCCACCAAGACTCTAAACGTTACCGGGGCCGACGGCGGCCCCAGGCAAAGTCATACAACTTCACCTGCGCAAACCGATACCCTGAAGGACGTGGCTGCCCCGGATAAAGAAGTGCGGGCCCCGCGCGCCAGGATGACCGGCAGCGCGCGCCGGCACCAACTCATCGGTATCGCGCGCCAGCTGTTCGCCGAACGCGGCTACGAGGGCGCCTCGATCGAGGAGATCGCGCAGCGCGCCAATGTGTCCAAGCCCGTCGTCTACGAGCATTTCGGCGGCAAAGAGGGCCTGTACGCCGTGGTGGTCGACCGCGAGATGTCGGCGCTGCTCGACGGCATCACCTCGTCGCTGACCAACAACCGGTCCCGCGTTCGGGTCGAGCGGGTCGCGCTGGCATTGCTCACGTACGTCGAGGAGCGCACCGACGGCTTCCGGATCATGATCCGCGACTCGCCCGCCGCGATCAGCTCGGGCACCTATTCCAGCCTGCTCAACGACGCCGTCAGCCAGGTCAGCTCGATCCTGGCCGGCGACTTCGCCCGCCGCGGCCTGGACCCGGATCTGGCGCCGCTCTACGCCCAGGCGTTGGTCGGCTCGGTGTCGATGACGGCCCAGTGGTGGCTCGACACCCGCGAGCCCAAGAAGGAAGTGGTCGCCGCGCATCTGGTCAACCTGATGTGGAACGGCCTGACCCATCTGGAAGCTGATCCCAAGCTGCAAGACGAGTAGCGCTCGCTAGGGCCGCACCCCGTCGAGGAAGTTGTTCAGGGCGTGCTTGCCGATTTCTCGTATGCCCAGGGGGCGCGGAAGCAGGCGGGTCACGACGAACATCATCCGCCGGTTCGGGGCGCCTACTTGCATGCTGGGTCGCTTGCCCAGATACAGGACGGCCTCTTCGACGTTTTCCTCGGGCGTATTGATGAGGCTGCCCCTGGCCCGGGCGACGTCGAGCGCCTCGGCGGCCCCCGGCGAACTCGTCAGCCCGGCCATGCATGCCAACACGTGCACGTTGTCGGGTTTCAGTTCGTACCAGAGCCCTTCGGCGAGGATGATGTTGTATGCCCTCGTCGCGCCGTAGTGCGTGTAGTAGGGGCTGCCGATCAATCCCGTGCCGCTACTCATGAGGACAATGCCGCCGCGACGGCGCGCCTTCATCAGTGCCCCGTAGTGGTAGGTCAGCCCAAACGGACTGCAGCAGTTGACGTTTATCCGCCGCCGCTCGAATTCGAGGTCGTCTGCGAAGAATCCGCCCACGGTGGCCAGGGCGGCATTGGATACCAGCAGCCCGATTTCGCGGTCGCCGACGGCCGCGACGATGTTTTCCACCGCATCGGGCGCCCCGAGGTCCTGTGAGATGGTGAGTACCTCGACGCCGAACCGTGTCACCAGTTCTTGCCGCTTCTTCTCCAGTTTCTCGGGGTCGCGGGCGACGATCGCGACCGACAAGCCTTGGGCCGCAGCGTAATCCGCCCAGGCGCCGCCGATGCCCTCGCTGGCGCCGGACACGAGCGCCCAGGGCCCGTACTGCCCGGCGAAGTTCGCCGGGGCGCGGCGGGCCAGTGGACTGTGCGAGTGCCACTGCCTGGCGACGAGTGATTTCAGCGCCCGAGCCGGTTGAGTTGCGTTCATTCGTACCTTCCTGGGGTGGGTCACGCGACCGTCAGCGTGGGAATGGCCTGGAGGCGATCGACCAGCATCGCCAGCGCGTCGTCGGGCATCCCGTCGGCGACCGGCAGGCTCAGGCCGGTGCACGCGCCGGAGTACCAGCGCTCGAGCACGGCGGGAATTTCGTCGTAGGTGCCTTGCGGCACAACCTGATCCATCACCTCGTCGGTCAGGTGCTTGTGCAGTTCGCTCCATTCGTTCCGGCGCGCCATGCCGGTGAGCGCTTCGCCGATCTCGGCGAAGCCGAAGTGTTCGAGCTGTCGGCGGTAGGCGGGCGTGCTGTAGAGAAAGGCCAGCTCGGATCGCCGGGGCTCGCGCAACCGCGCCAGCTCGTCGCGGGTGGCGGCCATCAGCGGTTGCGGGTTGGCCACCACCGCGAGCGGCGTCCGCGTGCGGCGGCCATTCCGGGCGCCTTCGGCCAGGGCCGGCAGCGTCTGGGTCGCGAGGATGGACGGATGCGAATTGGTGGGATGGCAGACGAAACCGTCGCAGAGTTCACCCGCCAGCAGGCACATCTTCTTGTTGACCCCGCCGGTCCAGATCTGCGGGGGCGGACACGGAATGCGGCCGGGGTTGAAATATGGCTGGAGGCGGTCGAATTGGTAGAACCGTCCGGCGTAGTCGAGCGGCTCGCCGGTCTGGAACGAGCGGAATATGGCGAGCACGGCTTCGACGTATTCGCGCAGCCGCAGTGCCGGCTGCGACCACGGGACCGAGAACCGTCCGACGATGTTGCCGCGGACCTGGGAGGCCAGACCGAGCTGGAAGCGTCCGCCGGAGTACTTGGCGAGATCCCATGCCGCGTAGGCGGTGATCATGGGGCTGCGCGGAAACGCCAGCGCCATGCTCGTCCGGACGGTCAGCCGCGTCGTATTGGCCAAAGCCATTGCCGCGACCGTGAATGCGTCGTGGATGGTCTCGGATACATGGATGACCCCGAAGCCGACGCGCTCCATGCGTGCGGCCCAGGGACCGATCTCGCCCAAGCCCAGCTGGGCCGGCGCGGAGGCCACGACTTCCATGGGTGGCCCGCCGGCGGTCATCGGGTCATGCCCCTGACGATGAGCGTGGTGTTGTGCTCGAGCCAGGCGTCGTCGAGCGTGCGTTCGGTGGCCATCGACATCATGGCGGTGCCGCCGATCATGTCCATCAGCAGACGCGCGTCGATACCGTCGGCCGCCAAACCCTGGGCGGCGGCGTCGTCGAGATACTGCTGTAGGCGTTCGTAGGTGCTGCCCTGCAGGCGATCCAGCAGCCGCGCCGACAAGCCCGGCTCGGAGGGCAGCTCGGCCGTCAGACCCGACACCGCGCTGTGCACGGCCGGGCGGCTAAACAGGTTGATCGATCCTTCGAGCAGGCCGCGCACGACCGTCCGCAGATCACCGGTCAACGGCAACTCCTCGCGCGGGGTCGGGGGAAACACCGCCGCGAAGACGAGTTCGATCTTCGTGGGGAAACGGCGGTACACGGCCGGCGGCGTGGCCCCGGCGCGCGCCGCCACCACGGGAATGGTCAGCCGGGCATAGCCGATCTCCTCGAGGAGCTCGTTGGTCGCGCGCAGTACCGCATCGTCGATGCGCGAATCGCGGGGCCGCCCCTGAGGCTTGGCCTCACGGCGCCCGGATTCGAACGACGTTGACTCCATTACGTTCAGATCGTAATGTTTTGTGAGGCCGGTCACAACCGTGCATTACGCGTATCCGCTCAACGGTGAGGAACGCCCGCCATGGCCATCGAGGCACCACCCAGACCGCTTCCGTTTCGGATACTCAACGGCGCCTATCGCGGCGCCCGCGGCCTGGGCGCTCACCCCCTGCCGCTGCGCAAGTACGCGCTGATGGACAGGGCGAGCCGGAAAGCCGGCGGCCTGACCGACTTCGGCGATCCCCGCTTCGAGGAAGGCTTGGACCGGCTCATCGAGTCGATCAACACCGAAGACAGGCTCAACGGCTTCGGTCGCATCCTGGCCACGACGCACCTCACCAACCTGTTGCGCCAGCGGCTGCTGGTGATGGACCACATCCGCCGGAACCCCGCGATCCGCGACGAGGTCGTCGCCAAACCGGTCTTTCTGGTCGGGGCGCCGCGCACCGGCACGACGATCACCCATCACCTGTTGAGCCAGGATGATCGTTTCCGCTTCCCCCTCACCTGGGAGTGCGACGAGCTGCACCCACCGCTGGATCCCGCCACCATGCGCACCGACCCGCGGATCGCCCGCAGCGAAAAGCAGATCCGCCGCAGCCTGGCGCTGGCCCCCGATCTCGATGCGGCGCACCCGATCGGCGCGTGGGAAGCGCAGGAATGCGCGCTGCTGCACGCCTATGCCTTTGCCAGCGAGACGTTCCACGTCATGTTCAATTGCCAGGGCTACGACCGGTGGCTGGCAGGACAGGACCGCACCTGGGTCTACCAGGAGGAGAAGCTGCTCCTGCAGTACATGCAGAGCGGCGGTCTGCGGCCCCGGGAGGGCTGGCTGCTCAAGACCCCGCCACACATGGCCAACATCGACAAGATCCTCGCCGTCTTCCCCGATGCCCGCTTCGTCACCACGTACCGCGAACCCACCGAAGTCATCGCGTCGAGCTGCAAGTTGTCCGGCACCGTGTTCGCGATGGTGCAGGACGGCGTCGACTGGCACGACCACGGCCGTTACATGCGCTGGCGCGCCGGGGGATTGCTCGCCCGCAACGTCGAACTGCGACGCCAATTCGCCGACCGGTCAGCGCAATTCATCGATTTTTCGATGGACCGCATGGTTCGCAATCCGCTGGCGTGCGTCAAGGAGATCTATGACCACTTCGGCATCGAACTCACCGCCGAGGTTCAGCGGAAGATGCGTACGTTCATGGACCAGCGCGGCGCCACCCGCAAGCCCAACATCTACCGGGCCGAGGACTATGGGCTCGACATTCCGACGCTCTGGCCCGAATTCCAGTACTACCGGGACTTTTACGGAATCGAGGACGCGCCATGACCGAACAGCCGAATGATGTGTTGCGGGCGGCGTGGCGACGGTTCGGCGAACTCCACGACGACCTGCTCGACGTCGCGCTGGCGCAGGGCGACCTCGACGAGGGTTCGGCCAGTGCGCTTTTGGGGCATCTGATCGGCCATATTCAATACATGGGGCTGCAATTGCGTAGCGACCCGGCGCGCCCAACGCTGATCAACGCCCAGTACGCGCCGTGGAACTGGGGTCACTCCAACCCCGACACGCTGTACCTGTCGGCGCGGATCGACGACGCGCACGACTACCGGGTGTACGGCACGTTGGGTTCGGTCGCGCAGACCACCTTCGGTGTCTACGCCGGCAAGGACGACCAGGCCCGCGCGGTCAAGACGCAGTCCGAGGATTTACAGATTGGTCCGGACGGATCCTTCGAAATCTACTTCAGCCGCCGGAAGATGGGCGATACCAACTGGTTTGAGCTTCCGCCCGGCGCCGAATCCTTCTGCTGCTACCAAACCTACGGCGACTGGCAGCGC
This sequence comes from Mycobacterium sp. IS-836, assembly GCF_001954275.1. Taxonomy (GTDB): domain Bacteria; phylum Actinomycetota; class Actinomycetes; order Mycobacteriales; family Mycobacteriaceae; genus Mycobacterium. The sequence goes on from NZ_MBEU01000013.1 coordinate 77,626, forward strand.
CAGGCCAAGGGCGACATCCGCATCGAATGCCTCGATGCGCCACCGCCGGCGCACCCACCGTCGCTGGCGCAGAGCGTCGCCGAGTTCGACGAGCACCTGGCCGGGTCGCGCGACCTTTTCACCATGTGGGTCAAGGACATACCCGCGCGGGTGTTCGGAGCCCTCCCGAAGAACTTCGCCATCCCGCCGATGCAGCCGCCGTCGGCCATGGCCGGCGCGTGGTTCGTCCCCATCTCCTGGGAACTGCAGGACCGCCAGGCCCTGGTGATCGACTACCAAATCCCCAGTGGCAGCCCCTATGTCGGCATCTGCCTGACCAACCGGTGGAGCGAGATGATCGACATCGAGACACGGCAGACGAGCCTGAACCTCGCCCAGTCGCACGCCGACGGCGACCGCGTTCGGGTGCTGGTGTCCAACGAGGACGTCGGTGTGGACAATTGGCTCGACGCGCGCGGGTATCGCAGTGGGGTCGTCACCTGGCGCGCCACCGCGCCCGAGCAGCCCGCGACGCCCACCGCCACGGTGATCGACATCAACGACATCGACGGCTACTTCGGCCGATCGCGCCGCGTCACCGCCGGGCAGCGGGCGGCGGCGCTGTCGGCGCGGCAACGCCACTTCGCGGAGCGAAACGCGTTGTGACGGCGACGCTTTAGCCGCAGTCGCGCGAGAGCAGGTCGGCGATCGTCTCGCGACGGATGAGGGCGTGGGCCCGACCATCCTTGACCGCCACCACGGGCGGCCGGCAGACCAGATTGTAGTTCGACGCCATGCTGTGGTGGTAGGCGCCGGTACACGCCAAGGCCAGCAGGTCGCCGGGCGCCACGTCCGCGGGTAGCTGGATGTCGCGGGCGATTTCGTCGCCCGCCTCGCAGTGCCGGCCGGCCACGGTAACGGTGCGCTTGGCTCCGAGCGAATGCCGGTTCACCAGCGCGACCGTGTATTGGGCGCCGTACAGCGACACCCGCGGGTTGTCGCTCATGCCGCCGTCCACGGCGACGAAGGTGCGGCCACCCGGTTGCGTCTTCACCGAGCGCACCCGATACAACGTGAGACCGGCCCGCCCGCTTATAGCGCGGCCCGGTTCCACCACGACGGTCGGCCGGGGGAAGCGTTCGGCGGCGCACGCCTCGTCCAGCTCGTTCTCGATCACTCCGGCGAGCTCGTCCAGGTTCAGTTCCCGATCGCCGGAGACGTACGGGATCCCGTGGCCGCCACCGATGTTCAGCTCGGTGAGGATGACGCCGTGCCGGGTGCGGATGTCGGCCATGGCGGCGATCATCCGGTGGATGGCCTCGCCGTAGCGGGCCGCGTCGGTGACCTGCGAACCGATGTGACAGTGCAGCCCGACCAGGTCGAGGGCCGGGTGCGCCAGCACCCGCTGCACGGCCACATCGGCCCGGTCGCCGTGGAGCGTGAAGCCGAACTTCTGGTCACTGATGCCTGTGGTCACCGCCCGGTGCCCGTGGATGTCGACGTCGGGCGTCACCCGGATCAGCACGCGCTGGCGTCGTCGCGTCAGGCCGGCCAGGTAGGCGATCTCCATGGCCGAATCCAGCACGATGCGCCCGACCCCGACACGTACCGCCTCGCGCAACTCGTCGGGCGATTTCGCATTGCCGTGCATGACGATGCGGGCGGGGTCGACCCCACCGCCCAGCGCGACGGCCAGCTCGCCGCCCGAGCAGACGTCGATCCCGAGGCCCTCTTCGCGGGCCCAGCGCGCCACCGCCGTCGTCAGCAGTGACTTTCCGGCGTAGACAACCTCGACACCGCGCAGCGCCTTGCGGTAGCGGCGGGCGCGGTGCCGAAAATCGGTCTCGTCGATGACGTACGCCGGGGTGTGGAATTCGTCGGCGATATCGGTCAGTGCCACCCCGCCGACGCACAGCCGGCCCTCCTCGTCGGAACGCGTGGTGAACGGCCAGATCGCGGGATCGAACCGCACCGGTGCCGCCTGACCCAGAGACGGCAGGATGTCGATCAATGTCATGGCTTCAAAGTGCGCCCATGCGGGGCCGGGTGCCGCTTTCTTGACGATCCTTTGACGGCGTCGGGCGCAATCTTCACGAAATTCGGCGGCTCCGATCGGCCCCTAGAATGGGCCTCATCATGACCGCACCGGGGCCTGCTTGCCCAGAAACCCCGATCGCGGGGCTCGTCGAATTGGCGCTGACGGCGCCCACTTTCCAGCAGCTCATCGAGGGCGCGTCCGCACGACCCGCGGAATTGAGCATGGTCGGCCCGGCCAGCGCCCGGTTGTTTGTCACCAGCGCGCTGATACGGGTCGGTCCTTTGCTGGTGGTTACCGCCACCGGGCGCGAAGCCGACGACCTGGCCGCCGAACTGGCGGGCGTGTTCGGCGACGCGGTCGCCGTCTTCCCGTCCTGGGAGACGCTGCCGCACGAACGGCTCTCGCCCGGCGTCGACACCGTCGGCACCCGCCTGATGGTGCTGCGCCGGCTGGCCCATCCCGACGACGCGAGGCTGGGGCCGCCCCTGCAGGTGGTGGTGACGACGGTCCGATCACTGCTGCAGCCGATGACGCCACAGCTGGGCTTCGTGGAACCGGTCACATTGAGCGTCGGCCAGGAAGTCGAATTCGAGAGCGTGGTGAGCCGGCTGGTCGAGCTGGCCTACACCCGGGTGGACATGGTCGGCCGGCGCGGCGAATTCGCCGTCCGCGGAGGGATTCTCGACGTTTTCCCGCCGACCGCCGAACACCCGGTGCGCGTGGAGTTCTGGGGCGACGAGGTCAGCGAGATCCGGATGTTCGCGGTAGCCGACCAGCGCTCGATTCCCGAGATCGAAGTCGACACGGTCGTCGCGGTCGCCTGCCGTGAGCTGCTCCTCGACGATGACGTGCGGGCGCGGGCCGCCGAACTGGCCGCACAGGCGGCAGCGAGGCTGCCGGAAGGTGGAGCCGCGATCACCGGCAGCCTCACCGACATGCTGGCGAAGCTGGCCGAGGGCATCCCCGTCGACGGCATGGAGGCGCTGCTGCCGGTGCTGCGGCCCGACGACCACGTCCTGCTGACCGACCAGCTGGCCGAGGGCACCCCGGTGCTGGTGTGCGACCCGGAGAAGGTGCGCAGCCGGGCGGCCGACCTGATCAAGACCGGCCGTGAGTTCCTCGAGGCGTCGTGGTCGGTCGCCGCCCTGGGCACCTCAGCGGCGCCCGTCGACGTCGGGCAACTCGGTGGGTCGGGCTTCGCCGAACTCGGCGACGTGGAGGCCGCGGCGGTCTCTGCCGGTCATCCCTGGTGGACGTTGAGTCAGCTGTCCGACGAGTCGGCGCTGGAGCTGGACATCCGGGCGGCGCCGTCGGCTCGTGGGCATCAACACGACATCGACAGCATCTTCGCGATGCTGCGGGCGCACGTCACGACCGGCGGGTATGCCGCGGTCGTCGCGCCCGGAACCGGGACCGCCCACCGCGTGGTGGAGCGGCTGGCCGAGTTCGATACTCCGGCCGCGATGCTGGACTGCGGCGCTGCGCCCAAGTCCGGGGTCGTCGGGGTGCTCAAGGGCCCGCTGCACGACGGCGTCGTGATTCCCGGTGCCAACCTCGTCGTCATCACCGAGACCGACCTGACCGGCAACCGCGCCACGGCCGTCGAAGGCAAACGGCTGGCAGCCAAACGGCGCAACACCGTCGACCCGCTGGCGCTCGCGGCGGGCGACCTGGTGGTGCACGATCAGCACGGCATCGGTCGGTTCGTAGAGATGGTCGAGCGCACCGTCGGCGGCGCCCGGCGTGAGTACCTGGTGCTCGAGTACGCCTCCAGCAAGCGGGGCCAGCAGGCCGACAAGCTGTATGTCCCAATGGATTCCCTGGACCAGCTGTCGCGGTATGTCGGCGGCCAGGCCCCGGCGCTGAGCCGCCTGGGCGGCAGCGACTGGGCCAACACCAAGACCAAGGCGCGCCGCGCGGTCCGGGAGATCGCCGGCGAACTGGTGTCGCTGTACGCCAAACGGCAGGCCAGCCCCGGGCACGCGTTCGGGCCGGACACCCCGTGGCAGGCCGAGATGGAGGACGCGTTCGGTTTCACCGAGACCGTCGACCAGCTCACTGCGATCACCGAGGTGAAGGCGGACATGGAAAAGCCGATTCCGATGGACCGGGTGATCTGCGGCGACGTCGGCTACGGCAAGACCGAGATCGCGGTCCGGGCTGCGTTCAAGGCGGTGCAGGACGGCAAGCAGGTCGCCGTGATGGTCCCCACCACGCTGTTGGCCGACCAGCATCTACAGACGTTCGGCGAGCGGATGGCCGGGTTCCCCGTCGTCGTCAAGGGGTTGTCCCGGTTCACCGACGCCGCGGAGTCCCGCGCCGTGATCGACGGCCTGGCCGACGGGTCGGTGGACGTCGTGATCGGCACGCATCGACTGCTGCAGACCGGAGTGCGCTGGAAGGACCTCGGGCTGGTCGTCGTCGACGAGGAGCAGCGGTTCGGGGTCGAACACAAGGAGCACATCAAGTCGCTGCGCACCCATGTCGACGTGCTCACGATGAGCGCGACCCCGATCCCGCGCACGCTGGAGATGAGCCTGGCCGGGATCCGCGAGATGTCGACGATCCTGACGCCGCCCGAAGAGCGCTACCCGGTGCTGACATACGTCGGCCCGCACGACGACAAGCAGGTCGCCGCCGCGTTGAGGCGCGAGCTGCTGCGCGACGGGCAGGCGTTCTATGTCCACAACCGGGTCAGCTCCATCGATCGGGCCGCCGCCCGGGTACGCGAGCTGGTGCCCGAGGCGCGCGTCGTCGTGGCGCACGGCCAGATGCCCGAGGACCTGCTGGAACGGACCGTTCAGGGCTTCTGGAACCGCGAATACGACATCCTCGTGTGCACCACGATCGTGGAGACCGGGCTGGACATCTCCAACGCCAACACCCTCATCGTCGAGCGCGCCGACACCTTCGGGCTCTCCCAGCTGCACCAGCTGCGGGGCCGGGTCGGCCGCAGCCGGGAACGCGGCTACGCCTACTTCCTCTATCCGCCGCACGTCCCGCTGACCGAGACGGCGTACGACCGGCTGGCGACCATCGCGCAGAACAACGAGCTGGGCGCGGGCATGGCGGTCGCGCTGAAGGACCTCGAGATCCGCGGCGCCGGCAACGTGCTGGGCGTCGAGCAGTCCGGCCACGTCGCCGGCGTCGGATTCGACCTGTATGTGCGCCTGGTGGGCGAGGCCGTCGAGGCCTACCGCGCGGCCGCCGACGGCGAGACGGTCGTCGCCCGCGAGGAGCCCAAGGATGTGCGGATCGACCTACCGGTCGACGCGCACCTGCCGCCGGATTACATCGCCAGCGACCGGCTGCGGCTGGAGGGCTACCGCCGGTTGGCCGCGGCGGCCGACGACGCGGCCATCGTCGGCGTCGTCGAGGAGCTCACCGACCGTTACGGGCCGCTGCCCGAGCCCGCCCAGCGGCTGGTCGCGGTGGCGCGGCTGCGGCTGCTGTGCCGCGCCGCCGGCATCACCGAAGTGTCGGCCGCCTCCGCGGCGACGGTGCGGCTGTCGCCGATAACGCTGCTAGATTCGGCTCAGGTGCGGCTCAAGCGGATGTATCCGGGGGCGCACTACCGGGCCACCACCGCCACCGTCCAGGTTCCGATTCCGCGAGCCGGGGGTGTCGGTGCGCCACGCATCCGCGATGTCGAGCTGGTCCAGATGGCGGCCAACGTGGTGACGGCGCTGCAAGGCAAACCACAGATAGAGATTGGTATAACGGGTGCGTCACCAGCGCCGATGTCCGGGGAGGAGCGACAGGCGAGATGATTGTCGTCTTGTTCGACCCCCGCCGCCCGTCGCTGGTTCCCGTCGAAGCGATCGAGCACCTCGCCGGCGAGGTGCAGTACACCGAGGAGATGCCTGTCGCGGTGCCCTGGTCGTTGCCGGGTGCGCGCCCGGTCGACACCGGGGACGACGCCCCGGTGTTGCTGTCGTCCGACCCCGACCACCCCGCCGTCACCGCGCGGTTGGCCGCCGGGGCGCGGCTGATTTCAGCGCCCGACACTCCGCGCGGCGAACGGCTCGTCGACGCCGTCGCGATGATGGACAAGCTGCGCACCGCCGGGCCGTGGGAAAGCGAGCAAACGCACGACTCGTTGCGCAGATTCCTGCTGGAGGAGACCTACGAGTTGCTCGACGCGGTCCGCAGTGGCAACGCCGACCAGCTGCGCGAAGAGCTCGGCGACGTGTTGCTGCAGGTCCTCTTCCACGCCCGCATCGCCGAGGACGCGCCGCAGCATTCCTTCACCATCGACGACGTCGCCGTGACATTGATGCGAAAGCTCGGCAACCGGGTGCCGGGTGTGCTTGCGGGACAATCCATTTCGCTGGAGGACCAGCTGGCTCAGTGGGAAGAGCGCAAGGCGGCCGAAAAACCGCGGAACTCGGTGATGGACGACGTCCATACCGGGCAGCCGTCACTGGCGTTGGCGCAGAAGGTCATTCAGCGCGCGGAGAAGGCCGGGTTCCCGGCCGACCTGATCCCCGCCGAGATCACCGCGATCGAGGTGTCGGCGGGTATCGACGCGGAAAGCTCGTTGCGCACGGCCGTTTTGGAGTTCGTCGACACCGTCCGCGCCGTCGAGAAGTCGATAGCCGCCACCCGCCGCGGGGACAGCGTCCCCGAGGAGTTCGATGTGGCGCCGCTGGGCGAGATCACCGACGAAGAGTGGCGCGCACACTGGCCCGTCGCGGGGCCGGAACTCGAGGCGGTGCAGCCGGCCGGCGGCGATGGGGCCGGCGACAAGGCCGACGAGCCCGCGGCCGCGGGCAAGGGGACCGGCAAGGGCTCGAAGAAGCGCGGTGGCCGCCGCTGAGCCCGTTCAGACTTTTCAGTCCCAAAACTCATGGGACGATGATTATGGGCGAAGTTGGTGCAGGCGAGCTTAAGGGGAGCGTGGTGTCGCCGAGGCGTTGGTTGCGCGCGGCCGCTGTGATCGGCGCGACCGCGATGCTCATGGCCTCCAGCTGCACCTGGCAGCTCAGCCTCTTCATTCCCGACGGCGTGCCGCCGCCGGCCGGCGATGCGGTGCCACCGGTGAACACCCACGCCAGCGGCCGGCCCGCCGACCAGTTGCGGGAATGGGCGCAGCAACGGTCGGCCGCGATGGAGATTCCGGTCATCGCGCTGGAGGCCTACGCCTATGCCGCCCGGGTCGCCGAGGTCGAGAACCCCAAGTGCCATATCGCGTGGACCACGCTGGCGGGCATCGGGCAGGTGGAGAGCCATCACGGCACGTACCGGGGTGCGACGCTGGCGCCCAACGGCGATGTGAGCCCCCCAATTCGGGGTGTTCGACTGGACGGCAGCGGCGGCACCCTGCGCATCGTCGACAGCGAGGAAGATACGCGTGGCTCGGATGATGGGGTCGGGGTGGTGCGCGCGATGGGGCCGATGCAGTTCATTCCGGAGACGTGGCGGTTGTACGGGGTCGACGCCCACAACGACGGTCGCGTCAGCCCGGACAACATCGATGACGCAGCTCTCGCGGCGGCGGGCTATTTGTGTTGGCGCGGAAAGGATCTCGCCACACCCCGCGGGTGGATAACCGCGCTGCGCGCGTACAACAACTCCGGCATCTACGCGCGGGCCGTTCGGGACTGGGCGACCGCCTACGCATCGGGACACCCGCTGTAGCAGGATGTATCGCTGACCCAGGCTTTACGCTAAAGGCGGCCGTCATCAGCTAACACGCAAGGAGAACCCAGTGCCGATTATCGAGCAGGTCGGGGCCCGCGAGATCCTCGATTCTCGCGGTAACCCGACGGTCGAGGTCGAGATAGCTCTGATCGACGGGACGTTTGCCCGCGCGGCGGTGCCGTCCGGCGCATCGACCGGCGAGCACGAGGCCGTGGAGCTGCGCGACGGCGGCGAGCGCTACGGCGGCAAGGGCGTGCAGAAGGCGGTGCAGGCCGTGCTGGACGAGATCGCCCCGGCCGTCATCGGACTCAACGCCGACGATCAGCGGTTGGTCGACCAGGCATTGGTGGACCTCGACGGCACCCCGGACAAGTCCCGGCTCGGCGGCAACGCGATCCTGGGCGTCTCGCTAGCCGTCGCCAAGGCGGCCGCCGATTCCGCCGAGCTGCCGCTGTTCCGCTATCTCGGCGGCCCCAACGCGCACATCCTGCCGGTGCCGATGATGAACATCCTCAACGGCGGCGCGCACGCCGACACCGCCGTCGACATTCAGGAATTCATGGTGGCGCCGATCGGCGCGTCGCATTTCGGTGAGGCGCTGCGCTGGGGCGCCGAGGTGTACCACGCGCTCAAATCCGTACTGAAGAAACAGGGGCTTTCTACCGGGCTGGGCGACGAAGGCGGTTTCGCTCCCGACGTGGCCGGAACCACCGCGGCGCTCGACCTGATCAGCACGGCCATCGAAGCGGCGGGCTTGAAACCCGGCGTCGACGTGGCCTTGGCGCTCGACGCCGCCGCCACCGAGTTCTACACCGACGGGACCGGCTACGCCTTCGAGGGCAGCACCCGCAGCGCCGAGCAGATGACGGAGTTCTACGCCGGCCTGCTCGGCTCCTATCCGCTGGTATCCATCGAAGACCCGCTCTCCGAAGATGATTGGGACGGCTGGGCCGCCCTGACTGCGTCGATCGGCGACCGGGTGCAAATCGTCGGCGACGACATCTTCGTCACCAATCCCGAGCGCCTCGAGGAGGGCATCGACAAGGGAGTGGCAAATGCGTTGCTGGTCAAGGTGAACCAAATCGGGACGCTGACCGAGACGCTGGACGCCGTCGTGCTGGCCCACCACAGCGGCTACCGCACGATGATGAGCCACCGCAGTGGCGAGACCGAAGACACCACCATCGCCGATCTGGCGGTGGCGGTCGGCAGCGGTCAGATCAAGACGGGCGCACCCGCCCGCAGCGAGCGCGTCGCCAAATACAATCAGCTGCTGCGCATCGAGGAAGCGCTCGGCGACGCCGCCCGCTACGCCGGCGATCTGGCTTTCCCACGATTCGCGCTCGATTCGAAACAGGTCGAAATAGCTTGACGCCCAAGCCCGATCCGAAGCGCCGCTCCCCGGCATCACGCCCGGGCAAAGCCGGCGATCCGGCTCGGCGCCGTCGCTCCACCAAGACCGTGCGTGAGCACGTCGTCGAACCCATCAAGCGGCAGCTCGCCGAATCGGTCGAGCAGAGGTCGGACCAGCGGCTGGGATTCACCGCGCGACGGGCGGCGGTGCTCGCCGCGGTGATCTGCGTGTTGACCCTGACCATCGCGGGCCCGGTACGCACCTACTTCGCGCAACGCACCGAGATGAATCAGTTGTCCGCGAGCGAAGCCGCGCTGCGGCGCCAGATCGCCGACCTCGAGCAGAAGAAGGTCAAGCTCGGTGACCCGGCCTACATCGCGGCGCAGGCCCGCGAGCGCCTGGGCTTCGTGAAGCCGGGCGACATCCCATTCCAGGTCCAGCTCCCGCCGTCGGCGGCGACGCCGCAGCCGGGATCCGATACGGCCAAACCCGCCAGCGGCGACCCGTGGTACACGGCGCTGTGGCACACCATCGCCGACGCCCCGCACCTGCCACCGTCCAACACCCCACCCATCCCAACGGCGCCCGGTGGTTGATCGTGCGGACCTGGAAGCGGTGGCGCGCCAGCTCGGCCGCGAGCCACGCGGGGTCCTGGAGATCGCATATCGCTGCCCCAACGGCGAACCCGGCGTGGTGAAGACGGCGCCGAAACTTCCTGACGGCACACCATTTCCGACGTTGTACTACCTGACGCACCCAGTGCTCACCGCCGCAGCGAGCAGGCTGGAGACGACGGGGTTGATGCACGACATGACCGAGCGATTGAAGCTCGAACCCGAGTTGGCGGCGGCTTATCGGCGCGCGCACGAGTCGTATCTGGCCGAGCGTGACGCGATCGAGCCGCTGGGGACGGACTTCTCCGCCGGAGGCATGCCGGACCGGGTCAAGTGCCTGCACGTGCTGATCGCGCATTCGCTGGCCAAGGGGCCGGGGGTGAATCCGCTCGGCGATGAGGCGCTGGCGATGCTGGCCGGCGAGCCGGCGATGGCACCCGTGTTGGTGGCGGGTCAGTGGTGAGCCGGCTCGCCGCTATCGACTGCGGTACCAACTCAATTCGGTTGCTGATCGCCGATGCCGGCGGCGGCCGGCTGCGCGATGTGCATCGCGAGACGCGGATCGTGCGGTTAGGTCAGGGCGTGGACGCGACGGGCGAGTTCGCACCGGAAGCTATTGCCCGGACCCGGTCCGCGTTAACCGATTACGCTGCGTTGCTCAAAGAGCACGGCGTCGAGCGGGTGCGGATGGTGGCGACGTCGGCCGCGCGCGATGTGGCCAATCGCGATGTGTTTTTCGCGATGACGGCCGACGTGCTGGGCCCGGTGCTCCCTGGCGCCGTCGCGGAGGTCATCACCGGAGCCGACGAGGCCGAGCTGTCATTCCGAGGTGCGGTCGGCGAATTGGACAGCGCGCGAGGGCCTTTCGTCGTGGTCGACCTGGGTGGGGGTTCCACCGAAATCGTGGTCGGCGGGGAGGAAGTGATCGCCAGCTATTCGGCCGACATCGGTTGTGTCCGGCTGACGGAACGCTGCCTGCACTCCGACCCGCCCACACCGGAGGAAGTGACGGCGGCCCGCCAGGTGGTGCGTGAGCGGCTCGACGTCGCGCTGCGCACGGTGCCCGTCGATGGCGCCCGGACGTGGGTTGGGTTGGCCGGCACGATGACCACGCTGTCCGCGCTGGCCCACAACATGACGACGTATGACTCTGCGGCCATTCACCTTTCGCGTGTCGCCGGCCACGATCTGCAACGGGTCTGCGATCGGCTGATCGGCATGACGCGAGCGCAGCGCGCGGCACTGCCGCCGATGCACGAGGGCCGCGCCGACGTGATCGGGGGTGGCGCGATCGTGGTCGAGGAACTGGCGCGCGAGCTGCGCGCCCGGGCGGGTATCGATGAGCTGACCGTCAGCGAGCACGACATCCTGGACGGCATCGTGCTGTCGATCGCCGGCTGAGTCACATCCGCCACACTGCTAACCGCGCGGAGGCGACACACGTTCTGCCCGCCTCATAGCGACAACTCCGTCGATGTCGTATCCGGCTTAGTCGCGGGCGGGCAGCCAAATTGTCGCTGTGAGGTGGGCACAAAGCCAGCCAGCTTCCGGAGAGGCGTATGTTGCGGATGCGATTCAGGCCTCGAAGCGATAGCCCATGCCCGACTCGGTCAACAGATGTTTGGGATGTGACGGGTCGTCCTCGAGCTTGCGGCGCAGCTGCGCCAGATACACACGCAGGTAATGGGTTTCGGTGGCATACGCCGGGCCCCAAACCTCCTTCAGCAGTTCCTCACGCCCGACCAACTTGCCGCGGTTGCGGACCAGCACCTCGAGCATGCCCCATTCGGTCGGGGTCAAATGCACTTCGACCCCGTCTTTGGTGACCTTCTTGGCGGCCAGGTCGACGGTGAACGCGTCGGTTTCCACGACAGGCTCGTCCATTTCCGACGCCGCGGCGTTGCGGCGGACAGCGGCGCGCAGCCGGGCCAGGAACTCGTCCATCCCAAACGGTTTCGTCACGTAGTCGTCGGCGCCGGCGTCCAGCGCCTCGACCTTGTCCGACGAATCCGTGCGCGCGGATAGGACGATCACCGGCGCCGTGAGCCAGCCGCGCAGGCCACCCAGCACCTCGATGCCGGAGATGTCGGGCAGGCCCAGGTCGAGGATCACCACGTCGGGCTTGTGCTCGGCGGCGGCGCGCAGCGCACCCGCACCGGTCGCCGCTGTGACGACCTCGTAGCCTCGCACGGACAAGTTGATTCGCAGCGCCCGCAGGATGTGCGGCTCGTCGTCGATCACCAACACCCGGGTCATCGCGCGCCAATCTGCTGCGGTGCGGCGAGGTCCACCACGACGGTCAGGCCGCCGCCGGGGGTATCGCCGGCCGCGATGGTGCCACCCATGGCCTCGACGAAGCCGCGTGCCACCGACATGCCCAGGCCCACCCCGGTGGTGTTGTCGTGGTCGCCGAGGCGCTGGAACGCTTCGAAGATCTGATCCTCGGCCCCGTGCGGGATTCCGGGGCCCTCGTCGATGACGTTGATCAGGACGCGATCGCCCACCTGTCCGGCGTTGACCCTGACGATGCTGTTGGGCGCGTAGCGCAGCGCGTTGTCGATCAGGTTGGCAAGCACCCGTTCCAGCAGCCCGGCGTCGGCCATCAGCACGGCGTCACCGACGTCGACCTTGACGCGATCGATGGCGGGCCGGTAAAAGCCGGTGGCGCCCTTGCCGATGCTGACCAAAGCGCGCTGCACCGTCTCCTCGAGATACACCCGGTGCAGGTCCGGTCGAACCACGCCGGCGGCCAGGCGCGAGGAGTCGAGCAGGTTGCCGACCAACGCGGTCAGCTGGTCGACGGACTCCTCGATGGTGGCCAGCAATTCGGCGGTGTCCTGCGCCGAGAAGGCGACGTCCTCGGCGCGCAAGCTGGATACCGCGACCTTGGCCGCTGCCAGCGGCGTGCGCAGATCGTGACTGACCGCCGAGAGCAGGGAGCGGCGTAGCTCGTCGGCCCGCACGATCGCCTCGGTCCGGCTGGCTTCTTCGGCGAGCTCGCGCTGCCGGATCAGACCCGCGGCTTGTTTGGCCACCGCGGTGAGCACCCGGCGGTCGCGTGCCGAGAGCTTCCGGCCGGCCATCAGCATCCAAAACTCGTCGTCGCCGACCTCGATCGCGGTGTCAGCGGAATCCACGCTCGCACAAGGGTCTTTGCCCACGCAGGCGACCACGTGGCTCTTCTTTCCGCTGGCGCGCTCCTCCTCGCCGGGCTCGCGTAGCATGCTGACCGCGCGCTGTGAGTACGTCTCGCGCACCCGTTCGAGCAGGGTCTCGAGGTCCGCGCCGCGCAGCACCGATCCCGCGAACAGCGTCAGCAGCTCGGCCTCTTGGGACGCGCGCCGCGCTTCTCGCGCACGATTGGCCGCGAAGTTCACCAGGACCGCGACGGCGACCGCGATCAGCAGCAGCACCAACTCGGTGATCGCGCTGTTGGGTTCGGCGATGGTGAAGCTGTGTCGCGGAGCTATCAGGTAGTAGTTCAGCAGCAACCCGGAGAGCACCGCCGAAAGTGCCGCCGGGGCAACACCTCCGAGTAGGCCCACCAACAGCACCCCGACGAAGAACAACGCGCTCTCCCCGCCGGTGTCCAGATAGGGGTCCAGCATGGTCACCGTGACCGCGCAGATGGCCGACGGGATGATGAACGCTGCGAGCCAGGACGCGACTTGTCGCTCGTGTGGCGCGAGCGACCCAATGTGCAAGCCGCGCTTGGATTCCTCGTGCGTGACCATGTGCACGTCGATCTTTCCGGACCGTTCGACGATCGTCTGGCCGATGCCCTCCTCGAAGATGCGCGCCCACCGGGGGCGGCGGGAGGTGCCGATCACCAGCTGAGTGGCGTTGTTCTCGCGGGCGAAATCCAGTAGGGCCGTGGGCACGTCGTCACCGACCACGGTATGCAGGGAAGCGTCCAAGCTGCTCGCCAGCTCGCGAATCTTGGCCATCTTGCGGTCGGACACGCCAGCCAGCCCGTCGCCACGGATGACGTGCACCACCATCAGCTCGGCGCTGGATTTCGAAGCGATCCGCGATGCGCGCCGAACCAACGTCTCGGATTCCGGACCACCGGTTACGGCCACGACCACCCGTTCGCGCGCTTCCCACAGGTCGGTGATCTTGTTCTCGGCGCGGTACTTTGCCAGCGCGGTGTCCACCTGGTCGGCCAGCCACAGTAGCGCCAATTCGCGTAGGGCCGTGAGGTTTCCGCGCCGGAAGTAGTTGGACAGGGCCGCGTCGATCCGTGCCGGGGCGTAGACGTTGCCGTGGGATAGCCTGCGCCGCAGCGCCTCCGGGGTGATGTCGATGAGTTCGACCTGCGAGGCCTCCCGCACGATGGAGTCCGGTATCGTTTCCTGCTGTTGGATGCCCGTGATCTGGGCGACGACGTCGTTGAGACTTTCCAGGTGCTGGATGTTGACCGTGGAGATCACGGTGATACCCGCGTCGAGCAGTTCCTCGACGTCCTGCCAGCGCTTGTGATTCTTGCTGCCCGGTGTGTTGGTGTGGGCGAGTTCGTCGACGAGGACTACCTGCGGATGCCGCGCCAGCACGGCGGGCACGTCGAGTTCGGGGAAGCTCCCGCCGCGGTATTCGACATAGTGCGGCGGGATGACCTCGATGCCCTCAATCAGCTCAGCGGTTTTCGCCCGTCCATGGGTCTCCACGACGGCCGCCACCAGGTCGGTGCCGCGCTCCAACCGCCGGTGCGCCTCTCCCAGCATCGCGTACGTTTTGCCCACACCCGGGGCCGCACCGAGGTAGATGCGTAGCTCCCCGCGCTTGGCAGGTTGGCCCGGGAGGCCGACGTCGCTCACGTCAACCATCATCCCCCCATGGCGCTAACTGGTGACCGGATACTTGTGATCGAGTTGCAGGTTGAGTTCCAGCACGTTCACGCACGGCTCGCCGAAGAAGCCAAGGGTGCGGCCGTCGCGGTACTGCGCGAGGACCTCACGTATCTGGTCCGGGGACACATGGCGGGCCTTGGCGACGCGGGCGACCTGGATGTCGGCGTATGCCGGTGAGATGTTCGGATCCAGGCCGCTGCCGCTGGCGGTGACGGCGTCGGCCGGCACCCGCGGATCCGCCGGTGCGGCCCCGCGAATGGGCACGATCTGGCCGATCGAGTAGTCCTCGCCGGACTTCGCGCACTCGACCCGAACGCCTTCGTAGAAGTCCAGGAAAGGGTGGGGCGTCGTGCCGCACGGCTCGTTGACGCTCACGACTCGGGTGGGGTGCGTGACATAGCCGCGCGAATCGCGGGGACCGATCACCGACAGGACGGCCCCGACGCCGCCGCCGGTGCAGAACGGACGCGATCCGTCGACGCCTTCGAGTTGGCCGATCGATGCACTGCGGGAACACACCTGCGTCAGCAGGCTGGGCTTGGCCGGATCCATGTCGACTACGCTTTCGGGACCCAGGTTGCTGCCGCCGCTCGACGTCGGGTCATACCCGTTGCTGCCCGCGGCCGATGGCCGACTCTGAAAGTACTGCGGCAGCGGGTTGCCGGACGAGTCGGTGAACGACTGGCCAATCAGCTTGCTGCCGACCGGTTTGCCGCCCGCGGTGACGATCGAGCCCTGCGCCTTGTCGTGCAACCCGGGAATCGAAGCCACCAACCAAATCAGCAGCGGATAGCCGAAACCGAGCAGCACGGTGAACACGAGCAGCGCGCGCAGCGCGGCCCAATGTTGGCGAATCACGTTCCCAAATTTCATCTCAGGCCATCCCGGGGAGCAGTTGAACCAGCAAGTCGATGAGCTTGATTCCGACGAATGGGGCGACAATGCCACCGAGGCCGTAGATGTAGAGATTGCGGCTCAGCAGCTTGGCTGCACGGCTCGGCGTATAGCGAACTCCGCGGAGCGCCAGCGGAATCAGGGCGACGATGACGATCGCGTTGAAGATGACCGCGGACAGGATCGCCGATTGCGGACTGTGTAACCGCATGACGTTGAGCAGGTCCAGGCCCGGGAAGATCGCCACGAACAGCGCCGGGATGATCGCAAAGTACTTGGCGATGTCGTTGGCGATGGAGAACGTGGTCAACGCCCCGCGGGTGATCAACAGCTGCTTACCGATTTCCACGATCTCGATGAGCTTGGTCGGGTCGGAGTCCAGGTCCACCATGTTGCCGGCCTCTTTGGCCGCCGACGTGCCGGTGTTCATCGCCACCCCAACGTCGGCCTGGGCCAGTGCGGGGGCGTCGTTGGTGCCGTCACCGGTCATCGCGACCAGGCGGCCGCCCTGCTGCTCGCGCTTGATGAGCATCATCTTGTCTTCCGGCGTGGCCTCGGCGAGGAAGTCGTCGACGCCGGCCTCGTCGGCGATCGCCTTGGCGGTCAACGGGTTATCGCCGGTGATCATCACGGTGCGGATGCCCATCAGCCGCATCGCGTCGAACCGGTCGCGCATGCCCTGCTTCACCACGTCTTTGAGGTGGATGACGCCGAGCACTTCGGCTTGTCCGCCGGCCAGCCGTCCGACGACGAGCGGGGTTCCGCCGGCCGCGGAGATACCGTCCACGATCTCGCCGAGTTCGGCGGGAACCGTGCCCCCGTGGCCGCGGATCCACTCGGCCACCGAGCTGGCCGCGCCCTTGCGTAGCTGGCGGCCGTCGAGGTCCACGCCCGACATCCGGGTAGTCGCACTGAATTCCACCCAGGAGGCGTTGGACAGCTCGCCTGGGGTCCGCGCGCGCAGCCCGTAGGCCTCCTTGGCATAGACGACGATGGAACGACCCTCGGGAGTTTCGTCGGCGAGGCTGGACAACTGCGCGGCGTCGGCCAGATCCTGGTTCGTCACCCCAGGCACCGGAATGAATTCCGACGCTTGACGATTCCCGAGCGTGATGGTTCCGGTCTTGTCCAGGAGCAGGGTGTTGACGTCGCCGGCCGCCTCGACCGCGCGACCGGACATGGCGAGCACGTTGCGTTGCACTAACCGGTCCATGCCCGCGATGCCGATCGCCGACAACAGCGCGCCGATTGTGGTGGGAATCAAGCAGACCAGAAGTGCGACCAGGACGATGCCGCTGATCCCGTCCGCGCTCAGCGCCGAGGTCGCCGGCACACCGGGATTGTTGACCTTGGAGTAGATCGCGAGCGGCTGAAGCGTGGCCACCGCGAACACGAAGATGATGGTCAGTGCCGCCAGCAGAATGTTGAGCGCGATCTCGTTGGGTGTCTTCTGCCGATTCGCACCCTCGACGAGTGCGATCATCCGGTCCACAAAGCTCTCTCCGGGCTTCTGGGTGATCTTGACGACGATCCGGTCGGAGAGCACGGTGGTTCCGCCGGTTACCGCCGAGCGGTCCCCGCCGGATTCCCGGATGACGGGCGCCGATTCGCCCGTGATGGCCGATTCATCAACCGAGGCAATGCCTTCCACGACGTCGCCGTCGCCGGGAATGACCTCTCCCGCGGTGACCACCACGATGTCGCCCTGCTGCAGTAGGGGCGCCGCCACTTCTTCGGGAGTGCCGCCGGTGCCGCCCGGCTTCCAGTCGTTGAGCCGGTGCGCGATGGTGTCGGCTTTCGATTTGCGTAGCGTGTCGGCCTGCGCCTTGCCACGCCCTTCGGCCACCGCTTCGGCTAGGTTGGCGAAAACCACTGTCAGCCATAGCCAGAACACCGTGAGCCAGCTGAACCAGCTGCTGTCGCCGATTGCGAGCACCGTCGACCATGCGGCGCCGATTTCCACGATGAACATCACCGGGTTGCGCCACAGGGTGCGCGGATCGAGCTTGGCGAACGCGTCCGGCAGCGACTTCACCAGCAATGCGGGGTCGAGCAACCCGCCCTGCAACTTATCGCCGGGCGCCTTGGCGCTGCGCCGGAGTCTTGGGGACGGGATCGTGGCGGTCACTTCAGTGAATCCCTTCGGCGAGCGGCCCGAGCGCCAGTGCGGGCAGGAAGGTGAGGCCAACCAGGATGACGGTCACACCCACCACCAAGCTCACGAACTGGGGCTTGTGGGTGGGCAGCGTGCCGCTCGATTCGGGGGTCGCGCCCTGACGGGCGAGCGAACCGGCCAGCGCGAGAATCAGCATCATCGGCAGGAAGCGGCCGAAGACCATCGCAAGGCCCAGCGCGGTATTCCACCAGACCGTATTGGCCGAGAGCCCGGCGAAGGCCGAACCGTTGTTGTTGGCCGCGGAAGTGAATGCGTAAAGGACCTCGGAGAGGCCGTGCGGGCCGGTGTTTGTCATGGCGGCGCGCTCACCCGGTAGCGCCATCGCTATGGCGGTGCCGAGCAGCACGATCAGCGGGGTGATCAGGAAATAGCCTGCGGCGAGCTTCATTTCGCGCGGGTTGATCTTCTTGCCGAGGTATTCCGGTGTTCGGCCGACCATCAAGCCGGCGACGAACACGGTGATGACGGCGAGGATCAGGATGCCGTATAGGCCGGAGCCGACGCCGCCCGGCGCGACCTCGCCGAGCTGCATGTTGAACATCGTCATCATGCCGCCCAGGGAACTGTAGGAGTCGTGCACCGAATTGACGGCACCGGTCGACGTCAGAGTGGTGGCGTCGGCGAAGATCGCGGAATCGGCGACCCCGAATCGTTGTTCGACGCCTTCGGTGGAAGCACCGACCGCGGTGGGAACCGTGCCGTGGTGCTGCAATTGGAACAGCATCATGAACGTGACGCTGAGAACGGCCAGGACGCCGACGATCGCCGCAATCGCGTAGCCCTGTTTCTTGCTGTTCACCATGCGGCCGAAGGTTCGCGGCAGCGAGAAGCTGATCACCAGTAGCAGGAAGATCTCCACCCAGTTCGTCCAGGCGGTCGGGTTTTCGAACGGGTGCGCGGAGTTGGCGTTGTAGAAGCCGCCGCCGTTGGTGCCCAACAGCTTGATCGCCTCCTGGCTGGCGACCGGCCCACCGGGGATGGTCTGGCGGGCACCGGCCAGTGTGGTGACGACCTGGTCGTTGAGGTGGAAGTTCTGCACGACGCCCCCGGCGATCAGCACGATGGCTCCGAGGATGGAGATCGGCAGCAGGATGCGGAGCGTGCCGCGCGTCAAGTCCACCCAGAAGTTGCCGAGTTCGTGGGTGCGGTGGCGCGCGAAACCACGGACCAACGCGACCGCGACGGCCATGCCGACGGCGGCGGAGACAAAGTTCTGCACCGCCAGCCCGGCGATCTGCACCAGGTGCCCCATGGTCGATTCGCCGGAGTAGGCCTGCCAGTTGGTGTTTGTGACGAAGCTGACGGCGGTGTTCCAGGCCAGCGCCGGTGTCATCTTTGTCCCGGGGTCGTGTAGATGCAGCGGCAGCTTGCCCTGGACGAGTTGCAAGACGAACAGGAATACGACGCTGACGGCCGAAAATGCAAGCACGCTACGGGCATACGCGACCCAGCCCTGTTCGGCGTCCGGATTGGCCCCGATCAGGCGATAGATGAATTTCTCTGTGCGCGAATGCTTTCGGGAGCTGTAGACCCGGTACATGTAGTCGCCCAGCGGGATATGGACCACCGCCAGCGCGACGACGAGTAACCCGAGGAAGATCAGCCCCGCCGCGGTCCCGCTCACTAGAACCGCTCCGGGAAGACGAGGGCCGCGCCCAGCAGCAGGGCGATGAGCACGGCCAGTATCAGACCTATGGCGTTAGCGCTGCTCACGAGCCCAACTTCAGCGTCCAGCCGAGCGCGGCGAAGACCGCTACGGTCAGCGCGAGGTACACCAAGACGCCCATCTTGTCTCCGTTCTGCGCCGGTCGTGCGCACACTTAACGACCTCATCGAGTCCGCGACAGCGTAGTCCTCGGAGGCAAAGGTCAGGTTGAAATTAATCGGACCGGATGGCGTGGGGCCGTTGGTTGATGCTTTCCTAACGGCGCCGCGGTTTACCTTTACGGTTTGTTTACGCCCGACGCAGAAGGTTAGGCGCTATCCGAGAGTGGGCCCTCGATCATCGGCAGTCGCACCCTAAACACCGTTCGGCCGCTGGCGGATTCGGCGGTGACCGAGCCGCGGTGCGCCTTGACGATCGAACTCACGATCGCCAGCCCCAGCCCGATGCCCGAACCGTCGGACCTCGTCGTGTCGGCCCGGACGAATCGCTCGAATAGCCGGGGCAGCAGCTGGGCGTCGATGCCGGGCCCGTCGTCCGCGACGGTCAGCTCCGCATAGGCTCCCTCGGCACCGCGCTGGCAGGTGATCCCGGTGGTCACCGTGACGCCCGGCGGTGTGTGCACCCGGGCGTTGCTGAGCAGATTGCTGACCAGCTGGTGCAGGCGGTCGTGGTCCCCCCGAACCCATACCGGCTCGTCGGGCAGGTCCTTGACCCACTCGTGCGAAGGCGCCGCGACCGCGGCGTCGTTCACCGCGTTGATGACGAGGTCGGCCAGGTCGACGTCGTCGTTCTGCAGGTCTTGACCCTCGCCCAGGCGGGAGAGCAGCAGCAGCTCGTCGACAAGCAGCGTCATGCGCCTAGCTTCCGACTCGATGCGGGCCAGCGCGTATTCGGTAGTCGGTGGCAGTGCCGAACTGTCCTGGCGGGTCAGTTCGGCATAACCCTGAATGGCGGCGAGCGGGGTCCGTAGCTCGTGGCTGGCATCGGTGATGAATTGTCGCGTGCGCAGATCGGAGTCGACGCGATGCGCCAGCGCACTATCCACGTTGTCCAGCAACCGATTCAGCGTGTGCCCGACGATCCCGACCTCATTGTCCGGGTCGGTGTCCTCCGGCCGAACCCGGACGCTGATCCGATGGTCGTCGTCGGTGAGCGGCATCGCGGCGACTTCCGCGGCGGTCGCCGCGACCCGGCGCAGCGGGCGAAGGGTGTAGCCGACCACCCAGACCGTGAGTCCCGCGGTGATGATCAGGGCGGCCGTGACAAGCGCCGTGGTGGTGATGTTCTTGCGTGCGATGATCCGGTCGGCGAGGTTCAGCGGCACCCCGACGACCAGGACGTCGGACCCATCGATGAGGCAGTCGACCCGGTAGGACCCAAGGCTGCCGAGCTTTTCGGTATGGGGCGGACCGTCGTGCCACTGTTGTCCTTCGATGGCGCGGACGACGTCGGCCGGCGCGGGTCGTGGTTCGTCTTCGGAGAAGACCGCCGAGCCGATCACCACTCCGTCGCGCACCACGGCGATGAGGTTTCCCGGGGTTTGTCCGGTGAACTCCAGCAAGGCCTGCGACACCGGGGCGTTGGCTCGGTGTCCCGACGCATGGTCGCCGCTGCGGTATCTGCTGTAGGAGTGGTTGAACGCGTGCAGCGATTTGGCGACTTCGGCGTCGTTCATGGTGGTGACGTAGCCGCGCAGGCTCAGCACCGAGACCACCCCGACCGCCACCAAAACCACTGTGACGACTGCCAATACGCCGACCAGCAATTGGCGTCGCAAGGAACGGGGAAACCACCGCGGGGTGTCGCGCTCGGCCGTCATTCCGGTGGCCGCAGCATGTATCCGACACCTCGGACGGTGTGGATCATCGGCTCCCTGCCGGAGTCGATCTTCTTTCTCAGGTAAGAGATGTACAGATCGACAATGCTGGTGCGCCCGGCGAAATCGTAGTTCCAGACTCGGTCCAGGATCTCGGTGCGGCTCAGCGCGCGACGTGGGTTACGCATGAGGAAGCGAAGCAATTCGAACTCGGTCGACGAAAGTGAGATCGCCGTCCCGTCGCGGCTGACTTCGCGGCTAGCGCTGTCGATTCGAAGATCGCCGACTTTGAGCGCCTCGGGAGTCGGTGGGGTCAGCTGGCCGGAGCGGCGCAGCAAGCCGCGGAGCCGCGCGACGAGCTCCTCGAGGCTGAACGGTTTGGTCATGTAGTCGTCCGCGCCCGCGGTGAGGCCGGTGACCCGATCCATAACCGAATCGCGGGCGGTGAGAAACAGCGTGGGCGTGTAGGCGTCGGATTCACGGATCCGCTGCAGAATTCGCAGCCCGTCGACGTCCGGAAGCATGATGTCGAGGACCAGCACGTCGGGTTTGACTCGCTCGAACTTCGCAATGGCTTCGCGCCCGTTGTGGGCGATTTCGACGACCCAGCCTTCGTAGTGCAGCGCCATCTTGACCAGGTTGGTCAACGCGGGCTCATCGTCCACCAGCAAAACCCGGATGGGGGATCCGTCGGCGCGATAAATCCTGGGCAGCTGTCCGAGCATGGCCTGGCGCGGCCGCTGGCTGCCGGCGTATCCCGACGTTGTGGTCATGTCCCCACATTCTCCCAATACGCATATCCAATTGTCACGGAGTTCATAGAATTCTCAAATCTAAGCGCCGGGCCTGAGGGGCGCCACACCACGAATTACCTTCCGCACCAAGCTGATTCACAAACGACGGGGCCGCACACCGATTGGTGTGCGGCCCCGGTCTAAGGGTGCGGTGTTAGGCCCAGCTGGACCCAACGGCGCTGTCGGTGCTGGCCATGTTGCTGCCGGCGGTCTGCACCTTCTGGCCGTGGG
>NZ_MBEU01000014.1 GCF_001954275.1 Mycobacterium sp. IS-836
GTGGCCAGCGGAATGTCGTAGTACTCGGCGACATTGGCGGCGGGCTGTTCGAAATTCAGAAACGTGACCAGCAGGTCGGACCCGGCCGCCAGCGACCGCAGTGTCGCAGTGATTTGCTCCCAGTGCCGGGTGACGGACTGCCCGATGTCGCGCCACGACCTGACCAGATCTCGGATCTTCCAGAATTTGCGGAACACACGCGTCCAGAAGTCGCGGTGCGAACTCCACCACTCCCGCGTATCGGGCCCGTAGGCGACGGCCACGTGTACGTCGTGCCCGCGGCGCAGCAGTTCACGGCCGACAGCAACGCCGGGCTCCGCGTCGCCGCGAGTTCCATAGATGGCCAGCACAAATCTCATCGCGGAGGTTTCCGCCTTTCAGTCGTCGTGCGCGCGGGCAGCGTCCGGGGGCACCAGACATGATGCCTGGCGTTCGTTCGAGCGACACAACGAATCGGCTACTCTCGCGTGATGATTTGGTCCGCATCCGATGCGCCGCCGGACAATCGGCTCGCATTGGTGGACCAGGGTTTGTTTGCGGGACATCGCGCCGCGGGCCTGAACCTCGTCATCCAGTGTGTGTGGATTTACGAGCGCGCCATCGACTTGGACGAGTTGAAGCGGTTTCATCACCATCTCCGTGACGGCCTCTTGGGACGGCGCATCGAGCTCTCGCCGTTGCCGTTCGCCCGCCCGCGGTGGGTGGTTGATCGCGGGCCGTCGGACATCGACATAGCCGACAGCGCCCGTCCGCCTGGCGAACTCAGCGACTGGGCCGATGAACGCGCGCAGCTGCCGATCGACGCGGAAACTGGGCCCGGATGGCATGTCGGCGTGCTTCCCCTGACGAACGGCTCGACCGCGGTCACCCTGGTGCTCTCCCATTACCTGCTCGACGGCCTCGGGCTCGCCGTCGCCCTCGCCGACGCCGCGCTGGGCAACACCCGCGATCTTGGCTATCCACCGCCGCGTTCACGCACCCGAACGCGCGCGGCCGTTCAGGATGCCGGCCGCACGATGCGAGAAGTGCCCGAGGTGGGCCGGGCTCTCAGGGCGGCGGCGAGGCTGGCCCGAAAACAGGCCCGTGCGCGCGGTGCTGCCCCCCGATCACCGGCATCGCGACCGGTCGCGCTCCGGGCCGGTGACGGCGATGACCCCATCGTCGTGCCGGCCGCATCGATTCACGTCGACGCGGACGACTGGGATGCCCGCGCGAAGGAGCTCGGCGGAACGGGGAGCACGCTGGTCGCGGGATTTGCTGCGAAATTCGCCGAGCATGCTGGGCGCCGACGCGCCCACGACGGCCTCGTCACCCTGCACCTGCCAATGAACGATCGTGCCGAGGGTGACATGCGCGCCAACGCCATGTCGATCGCGACCGTCCGCGTCGATCCGACGCGGGTGACGGCGGACCTCGGTGACCTGCGGGCCGCCATCAAGCAGGCGCTGAGGACGCTGCGCGAGACGCCGGACGAGGCGCTGCAGTTGCGCGCGCTGATCCCGTTCACCCCGAAGCGGGCGCTGAAACGAATGGTCGATGCCGGTTTTACCGACCCCGATGCGCCCATGCTGTGTTCGAATCTCGGCGACCTCGACCCGTTGGTGTGTCGGCTCGATGGCACCGAAGCTGAGCTCGTCCTAACGCGGGCGACCGGGCAACGCGTGACGCGGCAGTGGCTGGACCGAACGGGCGGCCAGATGACCCTGCAGAGTTGGCGCACCGGCGGCTCCAAGATCTACCTCACCGTCAACGCCTACCAACCGGGTGCGGAGAACACGAAGCCCGCGTTGCGCGAGCTGGCCGCCCGCACCCTGGCCGGGTTCGATCTGACCGGCAAGATCGACTAACGAAGCGTCGTGCGCAGGCTTAACGCGCGGACCCTGGCCAGACACCCCCACAAACACCGAGCTCAGCGGTTAGGCTTTGAACGTGGCGGCGAAGAAGTGCGGAGCCCCACCCAGTGCAGACGGCTCGGCGAAGCACCCGGACTGCGTAGCGGCGGTGCGGGCGCAGACCCGCGACCGCAATCAGCACTACGCCGACAGCGCCGCCCGCCGGGCCCGGATCCTCACCGTCACGGCGTGGCTGGCAGTGACGGTGAGCGTGAGCTTTGTGCTCGTGCAGATCGTCAGCGGATCGTGGCTGTGGCAAGTCAGCTCGATCAGCGTCACCGGCGCGATGATCTTCGCCGTCGTCCCGTGGCTGCAGCGATTCGGGGAATTGGTTGCGCCACTTACGTTTATGGGCGCGGCCTATGTGTCGATCTTAGCCAACTGCCTCGACGTCGGCACCAGCGCGGGCGCTCAGTTCTTCTTCCTGGTTGGCGCCTGCATCGTGGTGCTGCTACTGGGGATCGAACACATTGTGTTGGCGTCCGCGCTGGCGGCCGTCGCCGCCGGCCTGATCATCGCGGTGGAGTTCCTGGTGCCACGGAGCACCGGACTGCAGCCGGCGTGGGTCCAGTCGGCGGGTTTCGTCATCACGGCCATCTCCAGCGTCGTGATGGTGGTCGTCACGGTGTGGTTCGCCCTGCGCGACACCGCGCGGGCCGAGGCGGTCATGGAAGCCCAATACGACCGCTCCGAGGCGCTGTTGGCCAACATGTTGCCGGCCAGCATCGCCGACCGCCTCAAAGAATCGGGGCGAGGCATCATCGCCGACAAATACGACGAGGCCTCGGTCCTGTTCGCCGACATCGTCGGCTTCACCGAGCGAGCCAGCGGCACCGCGCCGGCCGACCTGGTGCGCTTCCTGAACCGTCTATACAGCGATTTCGACGCGCTGGTCGACAGGCACGGGCTGGAGAAAATCAAAGTCAGCGGGGACTCCTACATGGTGGTCAGCGGGGTACCGCGGCCGCGGCCCGACCACGTGCAGGCGCTGGCGGACTTCGCGCTCGACATGGTCGATGCCGCCGCCCAACTGAAGGATCCGCACGGCCAGCCGCTGCCACTGCGGGTGGGCATGGCCTGCGGCCCGGTGGTGGCCGGGGTCGTCGGGTCGCGGCGATTCTTCTACGACGTGTGGGGCGACGCGGTCAACGTCGCCTCCCGGATGGAATCCACGGACTCGGTCGGGCGGATTCAGGTGCCCGAGGACATCTACGCGCGCCTCAGGGACGACTTCGTGCTGCAGGAGCGCGGCCCCATCGAGGTCAAGGGCAAGGGCACCATGCGCACCTGGTACCTGGTCGGCCGCAAGGCCGTAGCCGCCGAGACGCCCGATCGAGTTGCCGAGGAATCGCACACCGCGCGCGTCTGATTCGCGTGGCCTTCAATCCCTATACCCGAACCGGCGTTTGTGTCAGACTGCGGCCATGACTACTTCTCCGGAAGCAACTCCTGGAAAACCGCCTATTCCAAGCTTGTTACCGCATCTGTGGAAGTCCACGCTGCTATCGGGAATTCTGTCGCTGATCCTCGGCATCCTGGTGCTGGCCTGGCCCGGAATATCGGTCCTGGTCGCCGCCATCTGGTTCGGTGTCTACCTACTGATCACCGGCATCGCGCAGGTCGTGTTCGCGTTCAGCCTGCACGTGACGGCCGGCAGCCGAATCCTGTTGTTTATCAGTGGCGCAGCGGCATTGATCCTGGCCGTGCTGGCGTTCCGTCATTTCGGTCAGGGGTACGCGGTCTTGTTGCTGGCCATCTGGATCGGCGTCGGCTTCATCTTCCGCGGTGTCGCCACAACGATTTCCGCGATCAGCGACCCGACGCTGCCGGGCCGCGGCTGGTCGATCTTCGTCGGCGTGATCAGCCTGCTGGCCGGCATCGTGGTCATCGCGTCGCCGTTCGACTCGATCATCACGTTGGCGCTCGTCGTCGGCGTCTGGTTCGTGGTCATCGGCGTCTTCGAGATCGTGTCGTCGTTCGGGATTCGCAAGGCGTCGAAAACGCTAGCCAGCTGAAACCGCCGTCGGATCATCCCGGTGGCGTCGCCGAATCCTATCTACTACACTGCGTCGTAGAAAGGCAGGCGCCTCCGTAGTTTCGGGAGATGACAATGAATGTCGTCGACATTTCACGGTGGCAGTTCGGTATCACCACCGTCTACCACTTCATCTTCGTGCCGCTCACCATCGGTCTGGCTCCCCTGATCGCGGTGATGCAGACGGTGTGGGTAGCCACCGGTAACGCCGCGTGGTATCGCCTAACGAAGTTCTTCGGCAAGCTGTTCCTGATCAACTTCGCCATCGGCGTGGCAACCGGCATCGTGCAGGAATTCCAGTTCGGCATGAATTGGAGCGAGTACTCGCGCTTCGTCGGCGACATCTTCGGCGCCCCGCTCGCGATGGAAGGCCTGGCCGCCTTCTTCTTCGAGTCCACCTTCCTCGGGTTGTGGATCTTCGGCTGGAGCAGGCTGCCCAAGCTGGTACACCTGGCGTGCATCTGGATTGTCGCGATCTCGGTCAATGTGTCCGCGTTCTTCATCATCGCGGCGAACTCCTTCATGCAGCACCCGGTCGGCGCCCACTACAACCCCGCGACCCGGCGTGCCGAGTTGACCAGCATTGCGGCGTTGCTGACCAACAACACTGCGAGAGCGGCCTTTTCACACGCGGTCGCCGGTTCCTTACTGACGGCGGGAACTTTCGTGGCCGCCGTCAGCGCGTGGTGGCTGGTCCGCTCCCGCAAACCCGGAACCGCCACGCCCGCCGCCGAGTCCGATGCCCGAACCATGTTCCGCCCGGCGACCATCCTCGGGTGTTGGGTCGCTCTGGTCGCGACCGTCGGCTTGCTCTTCACCGGTGACGCCCAGGGCAAATTGATGTTCGTGCAGCAACCGATGAAGATGGCGTCGGCGGAATCGTTGTGCGACACGCGAACCGACCCGGATTTCTCCATCCTGACCGTAGGCACGCACAACAACTGCGAAAGCATTACCCGCGTGATCGAGGTGCCCTACGTGCTGCCGTTCCTCGCCGACAGCCGATTCAGCGGTGTGACGTTGCAGGGTGTGCGCGATATCCAGCGGGACTACCAACAGCGATTCGGGCCAAACGACTACCGGCCGAACCTGTTCGTCACCTACTGGTCGTTTCGCGCGATGATCGGATTCCTTGCGATCCCGCTGCTGTTTGCGCTCGCCGCGCTGTGGCTGACCCGCGGCGGCCGAATTCCCAATCAGCGGTGGTTCTCTCGGCTGGCGCTGCTGACCATTCCCACGCCGTTCCTGGCCAACAGCGCCGGGTGGGTGTTCACCGAGATGGGCCGGCAGCCCTGGATCGTCGTGCCCAATCCGACCGGCGACCAGCAGGTGAGACTCACGGTCGCCCAGGGTGTGTCGGATCATGTCCCCGCAATGGTCATCACCTCGTTGGCGACGTTCACCCTGGTGTACGCCGTGCTCGCGGTCATTTGGTTCTACCTGCTGAGGCGCTATGTCGTCGAAGGGCCACAGGAGCACGACGCCGAACCCGCGGCGCCACCAGCACCCGGCGAGCACGACGTGGCGCCGCTGTCCTTCGCCTACTAGGGCCTACGAGGCCGCCAAGGACAAAGAAAGGAACGACGGTGGGACTCCAACAGGTGTGGTTCGGTGTCATCGCGACGATGTTCCTTGGCTTCTTCATCCTGGAGGGCTTCGACTTCGGCGTGGGAATGTTGATGGAGCCGCTCGCCCGGCTCGGCTCGGGCGACCCGGAGCTGAACCGCCGCGCGACGCTCAACACGATCGGACCGGTCTGGGACGGCAACGAAGTCTGGCTGATCGTCGCCGGGGCAGGGATGTTCGCCGCGTTTCCGGGCTGGTACGCGACGTTGTTCTCGACGCTCTACCTGCCCCTGCTGGCGATCCTATTCGGCATGATCGTGCGCGCCGTGGCCATCGAGTGGCGCGGCAAAATCGACGACACGAAGTGGCGCGCCCTGGCCGATTTCGGTATCGCGGCGGGGTCATGGCTGCCCGCCGTGCTGTGGGGCGTCGCCTTCGCCGTCCTGGTCCGCGGACTCCCGGTCGACGCCGCCGGCCAGGCTCACCCGTCGATCACCGACGTGCTCAACGCCTATACCGTGTTGGGTGGTATGGCCACCGGCGGCCTGTTCCTGCTCTACGGCGCTGTGTTCATCACCCTCAAGACGTCGGGCCCGCTGCGTGACGATGCGTACCGATTCGCCAAGTGGCTATCGCTTCCTGTGACGGGATTGGTTGCGGGCTTTGGGGTTTGGACACAGCTGGCGCACGGCAAGGACTGGACGTGGGCCGTGCTCGGGGTCGCGGTGGTCGCGCAACTGGCAACGGTGCTGTTGGTGTGGCTGGGCAGACTCGACGGCTTCGCATTTTTCTGCGCGGCCGTTGTGGTCGCGGCGGTGGTGGTGCTGCTGTTCGGCGTGCTCTATCCCAATCTGGTGCCCTCGACGCTGAACGGCCAATGGAGCGTGACGATCGACAACGCGGCCTCGACACAGTACACGCTCAAGATCATGACGTGGGTGACGGCGTTCATGGCTCCACTGACGGTCGTGTACCAGGCGTGGACGTATTGGGTTTTCCGGCAACGGATCTCGGCTGAGCACATTCCGCCGCCCATCGGTCTGGCGAGGCGTACGTCCTGAGCACGAGGGACTCCCGAGCGCCGCTGGACCCGCGACTGTGGCGGGCATCGGGCGCGCTGCGCCGGTTCCTGGCGGCCACGGTGGGCTGCGGGGTGGTGATCTCCGGCTGCGCGATCGGCTCGGCGATCGTGCTGGCGGGCATCGTCGCGCGCGTCGTCACCGATCCGTCGGCACGGGGCCTGCGCGGCTGGGTAGGCCCGCTGTCAATCCTGTTGGTGCTGTGGGTGATCCGCACCGTGACACACTGGCTGCAGGCGCGCCTGGGACAGCGGGGCGCCAGCGCGGTGATCGCCGATCTCAACGGGCAGGTGCTCGCGGCGGTGACCGCCCGGCAACCCAACGAACTCGCCGCGCAGCGCGACGCCGCGGCGGTCGTGGTCACCCGTGGACTCGACGGCCTGCGTCCCTACTTCGCCGGGTATCTGCCGACGTTGTTGCTCGCCGCGATCCTGACGCCGGCGACCGTGGCCGTGATCGCGGTCTACGACCTGAAGTCGACGGTGATCGTGGTGATCACCCTGCCGCTGATCCCGGTTTTCATGGTGCTGATCGGGCTGGCGACGGCCGAGCGATCGGCGGCAGCGTTGGGCGCGATGACCACCCTGCAAGCGCGATTGCTGGATCTGATCGCCGGTATCCCAACGCTGCGGGCGCTCGGCCGCGCGTCGGGTCCCGAGCACCGGATCGCCGAACTCGCTGCCGCGCATCGACGCTCGGCGATGGCGACGCTGCGGATTGCGTTTCTGTCGGCGCTGGTGCTCGAATTGCTGGCCACCTTGGGTGTGGCACTGATCGCGGTCGGCATCGGTCTTCGCCTGGTGTTCGGTGAAATGACCTTGGCCACCGGTCTGACCGTGCTGCTGCTGGCCCCCGATGTCTACTGGCCGCTGCGCCGCATCGGGGTGGAATTCCATGCCGCTCAAGACGGTAGGGCCGCCGCCGACAGGGCATTCGCTCTTATCGGCGAGCCCACCAGGGAGGTGACGCGAACCCGGACCGTCGCCGCGCGGGGGGCCGAGATCCGGCTCGAAAACCTCAGCGTGGCCGGCCGAGACGGGAATTCGCCGTGCGGGCTCACCGCGGTGATCGAACCCGGCCACGTCACCGTGCTGACCGGACGAAATGGCGCGGGCAAGAGCACCACCCTGCAGGCGATCGCCGGACTCACCATCGGTTCGTCGGGCCGGATCACGGTGGCCGGCGTGGATGTCGCAGACCTCGATCCCGCCGCGTGGTGGCCGCAGTTGTCCTGGCTACCGCAACGCCCGGTGCTGGTGCCGGGCAGCGTGCGCGACAACCTCACGCTGCTGGGCGGTGTGGAAGATCTTGAAAAGGCCTGCGCCGCTTCCGGATTTGACGCAGTCCTGGCCGAGCTGCCCGACGGCATGGAAACCGTGCTCGGGCGCGACGGCGTCGGGCTGTCCCTGGGGCAGCGGCAACGTCTGGCCCTTGCGCGAGCGCTCGGATCGCCGGCCCCGGTGCTACTGCTCGATGAGCCCACCGCGCACTTGGACGCCCACACCGAGGGCCGGGTGCTGCGCGCCATCGTCGAGCGCGCCCGCGCCGGGTCGACCGTCGTGGTCGTCGGCCACCGCGGGCCCGTCGTCGCAATCGGTGACCGGGTAGTCGACGTGGAGTCGGACGATCGGGTGCGTTATGCGCCGGTCTGACCCGCTCCTCGCAGCCTGGAGTCTGCTGCGCCCGCGCCTGCCGCGCATCCTGGCGGCCATCGCGCTGGGCGTGCTGTCGCTGGGCAGCGCGCTGGCGCTGGCCGGGATTTCGGCATGGCTGATCACGCGGGCATGGCAGATGCCCCCGGTGCTGGACCTGTCCGTCGCGGTCGTGTTGGTGCGCGCGTTCGCGATTTCGCGGGGGGTGCTGCACTACTGCGAGCGACTGGCCACCCACGACACCGCGCTGCGCGCGGCCGGCACCGCCCGGGCGCAGATCTATCACCGGCTCGCCCACGGGCCGGCTTCGGCCGCGGTTCGGATGCGCAGCGGTGAGTTGGTGGCACGGGTGGGCGCCGATGTCGACGAACTGGCCGACGTCCTGGTTCGTGCGCTCGTCCCGATCGGTGTCGCGGCGGTGCTGGCCCTGGCGGCGACCGCGACCGTCGCGGCGATATCGCTACCGGCCGCCGTGGTGCTGGCGGTCTGCTTGCTGATCGCCGGTGTCGTGGCGCCGCGGCTGGCCGGGAGGGCCGCCGCGACGCAGGAAGAGTTTGCGCGCCAACATCATTCGGAGCGTGACACGTCGGCCATGCTCGCCCTCGAACACGCGCCCGAGCTTCGCGTCGCCGGCGTGCTACCTGATGTCATCGCGGAATCGCAACGGCGCCAGCGCGCTTGGGGCGCCGCACTCGATGCCGCCGCACGGCCGGCCGCCATCGCCGAGGCGGTGCCCACCGCCGCCATCGGGGTTAGCGTGCTCGGCGCGGTGGCGGCCGGGATCGGGATGGCGCACGCGGTCGCACCCACGACGCTGGCCGTGCTGATGTTGTTGCCCCTGTCCGCGTTCGAGGCGATGACTCCCCTCCCGGTCGCCGCGGTCCAGTTGACGCGGTCGCGGATCGCCGCGTGTCGCTTGCTCGACCTCGCCCCCGCCGACAGCCACGCCGAGCCCATGCAGCCGCAACCGGCTGGCGCCGGGTGCTTGTCCGCCGATGTCGTTTCCGGTCACGGGGATTCGGCGCGGTCAACCAGGGCGCGGCTAGACCTGCCGCCGGGCGCGCGGCTGGCGGTCACCGGCGCCAGCGGTTCGGGAAAGACGACGCTGCTGATGACACTCGCCGGGCTGATGCCCCCACTGGACGGGCGGGTACTGCTGGACGGAACCGATCTCGACCAGCTCGACGAAGCCGAGTTACACCGCATCGTCACGTTTTTCGCCGAGGACGCGCACATCTTCGCCACCACCGTCCGCGACAACCTGCTGGTGGTCCGTGGCGACTGCCATGACGACGAACTGGTGGCCGCGCTGGACTCGGTCGGGCTCGGCGGCTGGCTCGCCACCCTGCCCGACGGCCTGTCGACGGTGTTGACGGGTGGCGCACAGGCGATCTCGGCGGGCCAGCGCAGGCGGCTGCTGCTGGCCCGGGCGAAGCTCTCACCCGCCCGGATCGTGCTGCTCGACGAGCCCACCGAGCACCTCGACGCGATCGACGCCGAACGGGTGCTGCGCGAGCTGCTGACCCACGGCGCAGCGTTAATCCCCAGCGACAGAACGGTCGTGGTGGCCACTCACCACTTGCCGGAAGGGCTTGATTGTCCCGAACTACGCGTCGAGCACTCAGCGATGGCGTCGCCGCGGCATGAACTCCAGCGTGAGCAGCACGAACACCAGCGGAACTAACTGCGTCACCGATATCAGCGCGTAGCGCCGGGCATCCAACGCGTGGAACTTGCGCACGTACCGGTACAACGACTCGAGCGCGATCAACGGATCCAGCACGTGGATCAGCCGGTAGAAAATGCGCTGCAGCCGCCCACGATTCTTGTCGTCGAAAATCTCCGGGAACGCCGCGAACGACAGCGATACCCGCTGCGCCCCAGCCTCTTTGCCGGCCATGATCATGTCGACGCTGAGACGTTCGTCGATCCCGTTGGGCGCGCCGCGGCGCCGCCACGGCACGTCGAGGCTGATGTCGCTGCCGCCGCCCGCGGTCGCGTAACGGTGAAAGCCCTGTACCTTCCCGGTGGCATCCCGGGCGAGGATCAGCCGTATGCCGGGGAACCGGCCCTCCAGCACGCCGTCGAGGTTCATGTAGAAGCCGCGGTCGGTATGGGCGCCGCTGGGTGACGCGTGCACCACGTCGGTCAGTTCGGCCAGCAGCCGGTCGTCGAGTTCCTGCTCGGCGACGATCTCGGTGGTGATGCCGGCGTTGTGGGTGCGCTTGACCGCCTGACGCAGGTTGCGGAACTTGCGGCCCACCATGTCGAAGCGGGAGACGTTGACGACGACATCGCGGCCGATCGGGACCGCGCGCAGCGATTGTCCGAGCACCCTCGCGTCCATCCACAGCTCGAGACGCCGGTCGCTGCAGCCCACTACCGCGATTCGCCAGCCGTGCATCCGACACATCGCGGCGAAGTCGGCGACTAATTCGGGGAAACGCGCCGCGTCACCGATCGGGTCGCCCCCGACCACCGCGAACCCCATCCGCGTCCGGTACGCCAGCGCCGCGGTTCCGTCGGCGTTGAAGTGGTAGCTCTTGCCCGTCTGCATGGCGAACGGCGCCAGTGGGTCGTCGCTGGTGGCATCGATCAGGGCCCACGCCCGGGGCAGATCTTCTGGTCGCGGATGCGATGAAGTCGGCCACATCAGCACCAGTCCGGAGCTGGCGATCAGCACGTCACCGAGCAGATCGAAGGACAGCACGTGCGAACCGAAGCCCGCCAACACAAACAGGGCGGCCGCGGCCGCATGCATGGTCGTGACCGGGCGGCCCAGGAAGATCCCACGTGCAATGAACATCACAGCGGCCAGCACCGTCAGCGACCATCCCAGCCGACCGGCGTAGTGCCACTCCGGATTGTGGTGGTGCCGGGCGAGGATCGCGATCAGCCAGCAGGCGGCGCTGAACAATGCCAAGGCTCCGAAACAGCGCGCGGCGAGCGAATCGACGTGAACGACAACGCGTTCGCGCGCGCGCAACCTTGGTAGGACTTCGACCGGCGGTCCGTTCACATCTCACCTCCCGATGCGCTGACCTTCAGCTGGGCGGCTCGCTTGCCGCATGTCCCATCGAATACCCGGCTTGTAAAAACTTACGCCTGATCACGGCTGTTTTCACCCGTAATCGGACGCATGTCCGATAGGTATCCTGTGCTGTCTATCGGCGCCGGGGCGGAAAGTATTTCAGCACGCCTTCCTGGGCCACCGTGGCCACGAGCTGGCCGGAGCGATCGAAGAAGTGTCCGGTGCCCAGCCCGCGCGAGTCCGCGGCGACCGGCGAGGACGTCGAATACAACACCCAGTCGTTGATGTCGACCTGCCGGTGAAACCACACGGAGTGGTTGGCGGAGGCCGCAAAGATACGGTCGAAGCCCCACGACAGCCCGTGAGTGGTGATGACCGAGTCCAGCACGGTGGTATCGGAGGAGTACACCATCGTCGCCGTGTGCAGCACGGGATCGTCGGGCATCGTCCCCAGCGCCTTGACCCAGACCCGGTTGTAGGCAAGGCGGTCGCCCTTGTCCCGCATCACCCACGCCGGGTCGTTGGTGTAGCGCCATTCGATCGGCTGCAAGGCGTTGACGAAGTGCGGGACGGTCTCCTCGTAGCCCTGCAGCAGCTCGCGGAGCGGCGGCTGGGTGTGGGGCTCCGGCACCGGCGGCGGTTCGACGGCGTGCTCAAGGCCCGGGCCCCCGGCCATGTACGAGATCATCGCGGTGGACAGCAGCGTGCCGTCCTGTACCGCGTCGACGCGCCGGTTGGCGAAGCGCCGCTCGTCACGCAGCGGCACGACGTGGAATTCGATGTCCTTGGCGGTGTCGCCGCCGTTGATGAAGTGCACCGAAAGTGCGCTGGGCGGCAGGTCGTCCCGGATCAGCGTGCGGCTGCTCGCGACGAACGATTGCGCCATGAGCTGGCCGCCGAAGGTCCGCAACGGGTTCTTGCTGGGATGTGAACCGACGAACACTTCATCGGATACGCGGTTGAGGTCGAGTACCGCCAGCAGCTCCTCGAAATCGTTGCCAGCCGGCACAGGCCTGCCCGCCCCCTGTCGATTAGACGTCGTCCTCCCCGATCCGGTGCACGTGGATCAGGTTGGTCGAGCCTACTGTGCCCGGCGGCGCGCCCGCGACGATGACCACCAGGTCGCCGCGCTTGTAGCGGCCGAGTTCCAGAAGCGACTTGTCGACCTGACGAATCATGCCGTCGGTCGAGGTCATCATCGGGACGATGAACGTCTCGGTTCCCCACGTCATGGCGAGCTGGCTGCGCACCTCGGGCCATGCGGTGAACGCGAGCAGGGGCAGCGGCGTGTGCAGGCGCGCCAGTCGCTTCACCGTGTCACCCGACTGGGTGAACGCGACCAGCGCCTTGGCGTCGAGCCGCTCGCCGATGTCGCGGGCGGCGTAGGAAATCACTCCGCGCTTGGTGCGCGGCACATGCGTCAACGGCGGAGCGGCCGTCGAATTCTCCTCGACCGCGCATACGATCCGCGACATCGTCCGCACGGCCGCCAGCGGATACTTGCCCACCGCGGTTTCGCCGGAGAGCATCAGCGCGTCGGCGCCGTCGAGCACCGCGTTGGCGACGTCGGAGGCCTCGGCCCGGGTGGGTCGCGAGTTCTCGATCATGGAGTCGAGCATCTGAGTCGCCACGATGACGGGTTTTGCGTTCTCCCTTGCGATCTGGATGGCCCGCTTCTGCACCAGCGGAACCTCTTCCAGGGGGAGCTCGACGCCCAGGTCGCCACGGGCCACCATGATGGCGTCGAAGGCCAGCACGATGGCTTCGAGATTGTCGACGGCTTCGGGCTTTTCGAGTTTGGCGATCACCGGCACCCGGCGGCCGATCCGATCCATGATCTCGTGGACCAGCTCGACATCGGACGGCGAGCGCACGAAGGACAGCGCGACGAGGTCGACGCCGAGGTTCAGCGCGAAGGTGAGATCCTCGATGTCCTTCTCGGACAAGGCGGGGGCGGACACGTTCATGCCGGGTAGCGACATGCCCTTGTTGTTGCTCACCGGGCCGCCTTCGACGACGGTGCAGACCACGTCGTCGCCGTCGATCGCCTCGACCACCAGCCCGACCTTGCCGTCGTCGATCAGGATCCGGTCACCGACGACGGCGTCCTTGGCCAATTTCTTGTAGGCCGTCGACACCCGGTCGTGGCTGCCTTCGCAGTCGGCGACGGTGATCCGGACAGTTTCACCGTCGGCCCAGTAGGTCGGCCCGGTGGCGAAGCGCCCGAGCCGGATCTTGGGGCCCTGCAAGTCGGCCAGCACGCCCACCGCGCGGCCGGTCGCGTCCGAGGCGTTGCGCACCCGCTCGTAGGCGGCTTTGTGGTCGGCGTAGTCGCCGTGGCTGAAGTTCATTCGGGCGACGTCCATTCCGGCCTCGACCAGCGCCAGGATCAACTCGTCCGATTCGGTTGCAGGGCCAAGGGTGCAGACGATCTTCCCGCGTCTACTCACGGCGACCCAGCATAGTCGTGCTCTTCGTTATCGGGATGACCCGACGGTGGCGGCACGGTTACCCGCTGAGAATCGTCGGGACCAGTGGAAATCCGGGCAGGTTGCGGGTCACCGTCCACACCGCCGCCGCGACGACGACGGTCACCACCGCGGGCACCGAGAGCCAAGGCCGCCCCTGACGCCGGCGCAGCACGATCCAACCGGCCAGCGCGGGGATACCGACCAGCAGGAAGAGGTTGTCGTTGATGGTGGCGACGAGGTCACCGTGCAGCAGGTCGTGCGTCATCCGGAGCCCGCCGCAAAACGGGCAATTCCATCCGGTGAGCCACTTGAACGGGCACTGCGGATACAGCGAGTGGGTGTTGTGCGGGTCGACGAAGCCCACGTAGCCGAGTGCGCCGGCAAGCAGCGCGCCACTCCCGGCGGCGGCATACACGCGACGACGGCGGCTCAGGGTCTGGGAAGTGGGATTAGGTTCCATCGCGCAACGGGCGGCCCTGTGGGTCGGGGACCTTGTCGGTCAATATCAAGATGGCGTCGACGATGCTCCAAATCAGCCCGACCCCGCAGGTGAGCCATCCCACGAGCAGCTGGGCGACGCCCACGCCGACGTCTCCGATGTAGAAGCGGCCGATCCCTCCGACGCCGACCAAACTGAGCAGCTGTAGGAGGCCCGCGGTGGTCTTCGACTTGTCCGAGAACGGTTGTCCGGTCACCGGATGGCGGCCGAAGGGCGCGGTCGGGTCGTAATACGGGCTGGGCGCAGGATATTGCGGATAGGGCGGCGGATACCCGGGCCCGGGCGGAGGCGGCTGTTGCGCCGCCGGGTCGGACCCAGCGTCGTGCCACGGCTGATCAGTCACGTCTTCAGCATGCCCCACTGGTCCGCCGAACGTCGACTGGTCGGGCGGAAATCCGCACATCTCGCGCAGCGACTCGACGCTGGACGAGGTCGGGGCTGTTAGCGGTCCCTACGGTTGCGCAGTCGAAAGCGCAGGCGCCGCCGCGTGGAGCCAGACTCGGCTTTCGCTGCGGTGCCGGCGTCTGCCGGTGCCGGCGATGCGGGTTCCCCCGGCTCTCCCCGATCCTC
This sequence comes from Mycobacterium sp. IS-836, assembly GCF_001954275.1. Taxonomy (GTDB): domain Bacteria; phylum Actinomycetota; class Actinomycetes; order Mycobacteriales; family Mycobacteriaceae; genus Mycobacterium. Next base: position 14,796 of record NZ_MBEU01000014.1, read on the forward strand.
TGCTACCGGCTCCGCCGACTCCGACTCTGCCTGCGGCTCTTCGGATTTGGGCTCCTCGGCTTCGGCGTCTTCGGCTTCGGGCTCGTCGGCTTCGGGCTCGTCGGCTTCGGTCTCGACCTCGTCGATCTCGGTTTCGGTTTCCGCCTCGGCCTCTTCGGTCTCCGCCTCGGGCTCCTCGGCTTCAGGCTCTTCGGCTTCGGGCTCCTCGGCTTCAAGTTCTTCGGCTTCGGGCTCCTCGGCTTCAAGTTCTTCGGCTTCGGGCTCCTCCGCTTCGGCTTCGGCGGCCTCGGTCACGACGGCTTCTGCCTCCGCGTCGTCGGGCTCCGCGCGTTCGGCTTCCATCGCCTCCGCTACGGCCGCCTCGGCCTCCGCGACTTCGGGTTCGGCGCTTTCGGATTCGTCGGCCACGGCCTCCGGCTCTTCGGCCTCCGCAGGCTCCGGCTCGGCCTCCTTCTCGGCCTCCTCCTCGACTTCAGACTCTTCGACCTCGACCTCCGCCTCTTCGTCCCCAGGCCCTTCGGGCTCGGCCTGGGTCTTGACCGTTTCCGGCTCCGCGACTTCAGCTTCGACGGCTTCAGTTTCGACGGCTTCGTCTTCGCGGTCTTTGGACTCGGCGGCTTTGGACTCGGTGGCTTTCTCGAGTTCAGTCGTTTCCGCATCCGCCGCCGCACCGCTCGCCGCCCCGGATGCCGAAGCGACAGCGGCGAGCTCGTCCGCGGGCTCGGGCTCGGCTTCGGGCAACTCCTCGTCGACGTACTCGGTGCCGCGCAGGCTCGCGGGATCCTCCCGGCCCTTCGGCGCCAGCACGAGGTAAACCACCGCCCCGATGAACACGAAGGTCGATGTGAACGAATTGATTCGGATCCCCGCGATGTGGGTGGCCGTGTCGTCGCGCAGCAGCTCCACACAGAATCGCCCGACGCAGTAGCCCGCCACGTAGATCGCGAACAACCGCCCATGGCCCAAGCTGAATCGCCGGTCCAGATAGATCAGTGCGACGAATACCAGGACATTCCAAATCAATTCGTACAGAAAGGTCGGCTGCACGACCAGCGCCAGCTGCCCGGTCGACACACCGTCGAGCGAATGCGGGTCGATGTATCCCGCGGGATCGCGACGGTAGAAGATCTCCAGGCCCCACGGCAGCGTGGTCTCCCGGCCGTAGAGCTCCTGGTTGAAGTAATTCCCGAGCCGACCGATGGCCTGCGCCAAGATGATTCCGGGAGCAACGGCGTCGGCGAAGGCCGGCAGCGGAATTCCGCGGCGCCGGCATGCGACCCACGCGCCGACCGCGCCGAGGGCGACGGCGCCCCAGATGCCCAAGCCGCCGTCCCAGATTCGCAGGGCCGCGGCGGGCCCGGCTCCGCCCGGCCCGAAATAGGTCCGCCAATCGGTGGCCAGGTGATAGAGCCTGCCGCCGATCAATCCGAAAGGCACCGCCCACAGGGCGATGTCGTAGATCACCCCGCGCTGGCCGCCGCGAGCCACCCAACGCCGGTCACCGATCACCAGCGCGACGACGATGCCCGCGATGATGAAGAGCGCATAGGCGCGGATTGGTAACGGCCCCAAATGCCAGACGCCCTGCGACGGGCTGGGGAAATAGGTTGGCAACATCGTCATGACGCGGACTCCCCCTGTCGCACACCCTCGGCGAGTTCCTCGGTCAGGGCGCGCAGCTTCGGCAATCCGTCGCCCAGCGCCGACACCAACGCGGAACCGACAATCACACCGTCGGCGTAACTTCCGATCTGCGCGGCCTGCTCGCGCGAACGCACCCCCAGACCCACGCCGACGGGTATGTCCGACACCGCCCGAACCCTGCTCACCAATTCGGGTGCGGCCTGCGACACCGCGTCGCGGGCCCCGGTCACGCCCATCGTCGATGCCGCGTAAACGAATCCACGCGAGGCTTCGATGGTGGTCACCAACCGCTGAGGCGTCGACGAGGGCGCGACGAGGAATATGCGATCCAACCGATGCGCTTCGGACGCCGCAACCCATTGCCCGGCCTCGTCGGGAATGAGGTCGGGGGTGATCAGGCCATGCCCACCGGCCGACGCCAGGTCACGCGCGAATGCGTCAATCCCATAGCGCAGCACCGGGTTCCAATAGGTCATCACCACAGCGCGTCCACCGGCCGAAGTGATCGCCTCGACCGCGGCGAGCGTATCGCGCACCCGCACACCCCCGTGCAATGCGGCCTCGGTGGCCCTGGCGATGGTGGGACCGTCCATCCCGGGATCCGAATACGGCACCCCGACTTCGATGAGATCGCAACCGGATTCGACGAGCGCGGTCATCGCCTGCAGGGAAGTCGGCACGTCCGGGTACCCGGTGGGCAGGTATCCAATCAGCGCCGCCCGGTTGTCCTTCCGGCAAGACTCAAACAGCGGCCCAAGCCTGCTGGCTTCGCTTTGTTCCACGGTCATTGCGCGCCCGCATCGCCCAGCAAACCGAACCACTTGGCGGCCACCTCGACGTCCTTGTCGCCGCGACCCGACAGGTTCACCACGATGATCGCGCCCCGCCCCAGCTCCTTGCCCAGCTTGACCGCACCGGCGACCGCGTGCGCGGATTCGATGGCCGGGATGATGCCCTCGGTATGGCACAGCAGCCGAAAGGCGTCCATCGCTTCGGAATCGGTGATGGGCTGGTATTCGGCGCGTCCGGTTTCCCTGAGCCACGCGTGTTCAGGACCCACCCCCGGATAATCCAGACCCGCTGAGATCGAATGGGATTCGATGGTCTGGCCGTCCTCGTCTTGCAGCAGGTAGGAAAACGATCCCTGAAACGCGCCCGGGGACCCCCCGGTGAATGTCGCTGCGTGCCTGCCGGTCTCGACGCCGTCGCCCGCCGCCTCATAGCCGACCAGGCGCACGCCGGGATCGTCGAGAAACGCGTGGAAGATACCGATAGCGTTCGATCCTCCACCGACGCAGGCCACGACCGCGTCGGGCAATCGGCCGGCCTGAGCCTGGATCTGCGCGCGAGTCTCCAACCCGATGACTCGCTGAAAATCACGAACCATGGTCGGGAAGGGATGCGGGCCTGCGGCGGTGCCGAAGCAGTAGTAGGTGTTGTCGGCGTTGGTAACCCAATCACGGAACGCCTCGTTGATGGCGTCCTTGAGGGTTTGGGAACCGGTGTCGACCGAGACCACCTCTGCCCCCAGCATTCGCATCCGCGCGACGTTGAGCGCCTGACGTGCCGTGTCGATGGCGCCCATGTAGACCACACAATCAAGGCCGAGCAAGGCGCACGCGGTGGCGGTGGCCACGCCGTGCTGACCGGCGCCGGTCTCGGCGATCACCCGGGTCTTGCCCATTCGCTTGGCCAGCAGGGCTTGACCGAGCACGTTGTTGATCTTGTGAGAACCGGTGTGGTTCAGGTCTTCTCGCTTGAGGAAGACGCGCGCCGAACCCGCGTGCTCGCTAAACCGGGTAGCCTCATACAGGGGTGACGGCCGCCCGGCATAGTTCGCCTGCAGCTCGTCGAGGGTGTCCAGGAAGTCCGGGTTGACGCGTTCCTTTTCGTAGGCGGCGGTGACCTCTTCGATGACCGCCATCAGCGCCTCGGCAACGTACCGGCCGCCGTACACGCCGAAATGACCACCCGAATCGGGGTCGTGGCGGGTGGGTTCTGCGATGGCCGCGCTCGGAAGCGGAAGCTCCGGGCGGGTTAGATCTGCCATCACCAATACTCAACGCGGGGGCGGCTCATCGGGTTCAACGTTTCGTGCTCGTCAACGCCTAGCGAGCCGGTTTCGGACAGGACGGATGGGTTCCCGCGGTGACCAAGTCGGCAACCGCGGCGCGCGGGTCGCCGCTTTTGACCAGACCCTCACCGACCAAGACCGCGTCGGCGCCCGCACCGGCATACGCCAAAAGATCTCCGGTACCACGCACACCCGACTCGGCGATCCGGATCACGTTGCTGGGCAACCCCGGAGCGATCCGCGCGAAGCAATCCCGGTCCACCTCCAGCGTCGCGAGATCGCGCGCATTGACGCCGATCACGTTGGCGCCTGCCTTCAATGCCCGGTCGGCTTCTTGTTCGGTGTGCACTTCGACGAGCGCTGTCATGCCAAGGGATTCGGTGCGGTCCAACATCGACACCAATGCGGACTGATCCAACGCGGCGACGATGAGCAACAACATGTCGGCGCCGTGCGCCCGCGCCTCATGGATCTGATATGGCTGCACCACAAAGTCTTTGCGCAATATCGGGATTGAAACCGCGGCCCGCACCGCGTCGAGGTCGTCGAGCGAGCCGTTGAAACGCCGTTCCTCGGTCAGCACGCTGATGATCCGGGCGCCGCCATCTTCGTAGGCACGGGCCAGTTTTGCCGGATCGGCAATGGTCGCCAGTGAACCCGCCGACGGACTGGCCCGCTTGACCTCGGCGATGACACCGATGCCGGGCTCGCGCAGCGCGGCCATCACGTCGAGCGGTGGCGGCGCGGCCGCGGCGGCCGCTTTGATTTCGGACAGGCTGATAAGCGCTTCGCGCGCGGCAACGTCGGCCCGGACTCCTTCGAGGATGGAGTCAAGCACTGTTGCCGGACTCATACCTGTCGTTTCCCTTCCCACGGTCACGCACGGTCTACAGCCGATTTCGACGACGTCAATGAAGGGTAGCGACCGTCGGCTTGCGGTCCGTCACCGACCCTCGGTGTCGGACTCGCGGGGCCGATCGGTCGGGTCGCGTCCCTCGTCGAGCGCGTCCCAGATCATCCGCTCCGACATCTCCGGCGTCTCCGGCTCCTCCAGCATCGCCGAGTCAGCGTCTCCGCGGAGCGCATTTGAGCGACGTGTCGCGGGCGATGCATATTTTGTTGCGCCCAAGCGGTCCGAACCCAACACCGAAGCCGAGCGCATCAGCAAAACCGCGGCGACCAGAGTGCACACCGCGGCCAGCACCGCGATCCCCGCCCCCCAGTAGCGCCGTTCGCTTCCCACCAGCGACACCAGCGAGACGTGCGCCAGATCGGCTCCGCGCACCGCCACGTCGGGGAGCACCCACAGGCTCACGCCCAGATATGCGACCGCCAGGCTCGCGGCCGCCAGCAGACCCGCCAGCAGCCGCAGCGGCCAGCCGCGCACCGCCAGCGCCGCGACGGCCGTCGCCAGCATGAGCAGCGCCAACGGCAGCAGGGCGGTCGACCACGACGCGCCGGGCAGGCTCACCTCCTTCGGCTGGCCAAGCCCGTCGAACGACCGGATCACCACCCACGGCAGCCGCGACGCCACCCACAGCGCCACGGCCGCGATGACCAGCAGCAACTGGGCTACGCGAATCGTCAGCCGGGCCCGCCGGGCATCAGCCATTGCGGCCCGCCTCCGGCGCGGTCAGCGTCTCGGCGGCGGCGATCGCATTGAGCACCGCGCGCGCCTTGTTGGTCGCCTCCGTGTGCTCGTAGGGCCCGTTGGAGTCGGCCACTACCCCACCGCCCGCCTGGACATACGCGGTGCCGTCGCGCATCAACGCGGTGCGGATGGCGATCGCGAAGTCGGCATTGCCGGCGAAGTCGAGGTAGCCGACCACGCCGCCGTAGAGGCCGCGGCGGGTCTTCTCCACCTCTTCGATCAGCTCCATGGCCCGCACTTTCGGCGCGCCCGACAGCGTGCCGGCCGGGAAGCAGGCCGTCACCGCGTCCAGGGCGGTGTGGCCGTCGCCCAGCATCCCGGTCACGGTCGACACCAGGTGCATGACGTGGCTATAGCGTTCGATGTGGCTGTAGTCCTCGACCCGAACGGTGCCCGGCGTGCAGACCCGGCCGAGGTCGTTGCGGCCGAGGTCGACCAGCATCAGATGCTCGGCGCGTTCCTTGTCGTCGGCCAGCAGTTCCTTTTCCAGCAGCTGGTCCTCTTCGTCGTTCTGGCCGCGCCACCGGGTCCCGGCGATCGGGTGCGTTGTCGCCCTGCCCTCGGTGACGGTGACCAGCGCCTCCGGACTAGACCCGACGATCGAAAAGTCAGTCGCCCCTTCGCTATTCGGTACGTGCAGCAGATACATATACGGGCTGGGGTTGGTTGCGCGCAGCATGCGGTAGACGTCGATCGGGTCGACATCGGTGTCCATCTCGAAGCGCTGCGAGGGCACCACCTGGAACGCTTCGCCGGCCGCGATCTGCTCGACGAGGTAGTCGACGATCTTGCCGTATTCCTCGACGGTGCGCTGGGCCCGGTGGCGCGGCTCCGGCCGGCTGAAGGTGGCGACCGTCGACGGCAACGGCTGCCCCAGCGCCGCGGTCATCACATCCAGCCGCGCGACGGCATCGTCGTAGGCCTCGTCGACGCGCTCGTCGGTGCCGTTCCAGTTCACGGCGTTGGCGATCAGCGTGATGGTGCCCTCGTGGTGATCGACCGCCGCCAGGTCGGTGGCCAGCAGCAGGAGCATGTCCGGGAGTTTGAGGTCGTCGACGGCCAGCTCGGGCAGCCGTTCCAGGCGCCGCACCAGGTCATAGGCGAAAAAGCCGACCATGCCGCCGGACAGCGGCGGCAGCCCCGGCTTGATTTCGTGGGGGGAGGCCGTGGCCAGCAGCTCGAGGGTGGCCTGCAGGGCGTGCAGCGGGTCACCCCCGGTGGGTGCGTCCTGCGGGACCGTGCCCAGCCATACGGCCTCGCCGTCGCGCACGGTCAGCGCCGACGGCGATCCGGCGCCGATGAACGACCACCGCGACCAGGACCGGCCGTTCTCGGCGGATTCCAGCAGGAAGGTGCCGGGGCGATCGGCGGCGAGTTTGCGGTAGGCCGACAGCGGTGTCTCGGCGTCGGCCAGGACCTTGCGGGTCACGGGAACCACACGGTGCGCGGCCGCGAGCTGGCGAAAGTCCTCTCGGGAGGTGGCGTCGGCGAGGTGGGCGTGCACTGAACCATCCTCGCAGATACGCGGCTGAGCTCGGGGCCGCCCGACGACGATGCAGGCCGCGTAAGCCGCGTGAGGAGAAGTCGGGCAACTCGGGCGTAGCCTGACGCCATGAAAACTGGTGACACCGTGGCGGACTTCGAACTTCCCGATCAGACGGGCACGCCACGCAAGCTCAGCGCGCTGCTCTCCGATGGACCCGTGGTCCTGTTCTTTTACCCGGCGGCGATGACGCCCGGCTGCACCAAGGAGGCGTGTCACTTCCGCGACCTGGCGGCGGAGTTCGCCGCGGTGGGCGCCAACCGCGTCGGCATCAGCGTCGATCCCGTGCAGAAACAGGCCAAGTTCGCCGACTCGCAGAACTTCGACTACCCGCTGCTCTCGGACACCGAGGGCACCGTCGCCAGGCAATTCGGAGTCAAGCGCGGTCTGCTGGGCAAGTTGATCCCGGTCAAGCGAACGACCTTTGTCATCGACACCGATCGCACACTGCTCGACGTGATCTCCAGCGAATTGAGCATGGAAACCCACGCCGACAAGGCGCTGGAGACGTTGCGGGCCCGGTCGTCGGCGTAACTCCGCGAGATTGCCTGCGCCCCTTGGTTTTACGGGATGATCGCTAGAAACAGGTAAGCCGCGAACAGCACCAGATGCACCTCGCCCTGCAACCGAGTAGCTCGCCCGGGCACCACGGTCAGCATGCTGATCACCACGGTCAGTGCGAGCATCACCAGTTGGGTCGGAGCGAGGCCGAGCACCAGCGGTCCTTTCAGCCAGATCGACGCCAGCGCGATCACCGGGATGGTGAGCCCGATGCTGGCCATCGCCGAGCCGTAGGCCAGGTTGAGGCTGGTCTGAATACGGCCCCGCCGCGCCGCACGCACCGCCGCGAGTGTCTCGGGCAACAGCACCAGCAGCGCGATCACCACCCCGACGAACGTCTGGGGGAATCCCGCGGCCGTCACCAGACGCTCAACAGCCGGCGATTCCTGTTCGGCCAGGCCCACCACCGCCACCAGGGCGACGAGCAGCAGCAGGAGGCTGACCAGGGCCGACCGGGCGCTCGGTGGGTCGGCGTGGCTCTCGTCCTCCTCGAACAGCCGCTGCTGGCCCTTCTGCGCGACCGGCAGGAAAAAGTCGCGATGCCGGACGGTCTGGGTGAACACGAACAGCAGGTACACCAGCAGCGAGGCGACCGCGGCGAAGATGAGCTGGCCGGGCGAGAACTCCTTGCCCGGGTGGCTGATGGTGAACGCGGGCATCGCCAGGCTCAGCGTCGCCAGGGTGGTGACCGTGGCCAGCGCGGCTCCGCTGCCCTCGGCGTTGAACAACGTCACGCCGTACCGACGGGATCCCCACAACAACGACAACCCCGCGATGCCGTTGGTGGTGATCATGAACGCGGCGAACGCCGTATCGCGGGCCAGCGTGGCCGCGTCGTTACCGCCCGACGCCATCAGCTCGACGATGAGGGCCACCTCGATGACCGTCACCGCGCCCGCGAGCACCAAGGACCCGAACGGCTCGCCAACCCGAGCGGCGACGACCTCCGCGTGCTGGACCGCGGCCAGCACCGCACCGATCAACAGCACGGCCTGCAGCGCAATCAATATCGGCCCGAGGTGCTCGCCCCACGTTGCCGTCAACACGACGACGGCGACCACGGGCACTACCACCGTCCAGGACACGCGTTTCAACATCGCCCGCCATTGTCATCGAAGTCCGCCGCGGGCGCCCTCCGACACCGCGGGAATGCGACGTCAGGCCTTGGTCGCCGTCACAAAGTAGCCGCGCGGGACGCCGGGCACGTCCAGCGGTACGACGGGGTGCTCCCACCGATGCCACCTGCTACCGGGCTCGGCCACGTCGGTGACGACCGCCGTCCAGCCGCGGTCCTCGACGAGGGCGGCCGGCGTGTCGGTGCCGAATACCCACGGTGCGCCCAGTTGCCGCATGTACTGCAGCGTCGACTCGAGAAACGGCGCCTCCAGTAGCGTCCGGCCGACCACGTCGTACAGCAGCAGCGAAGCCGGGGCCGACAGCGCGTCGATGCGCGCGAACAGGCTGTCGACGGCCGACGCGTCGATGTATTGCAGCAGTCCCTCGACGAGCCAGGCCGTGCGCGCCGACGGGTCGAAGCCTTTCGAGCGCAAGGCTTTTGGCCAGTCGTCGGCTAGATCGACGCCGACGGCAACCCGGTGGCAGCTGGGCGCCTCGCCGGCCAGTCGCTCCTCCTTCGTCGCGATGACGCGCGGCTGGTCCACTTCATAGACGGTGGTGGCCGGGCGCCACGGCAGGCGATATGCGCGGGCGTCCATCCCAGCGGCGAGGATCGCCACCTGCGAGAGCCCATCGCGCTGCGCGGCAGCGAGCGCCTCGTCGAAGAACCGGGTGCGGATGATGATCTCGGCGGAGGCCTGCCCGGTCGCTGCCACGGCGTCGGCGAGCAACTGCCGGCCGTCGTCGCCGGCCAGCCGTTCGGCGAACGGGTCGGTGAAAAGCCGATCGTCGCGTGCGGTTTCCTCGGCGCGCATCGCCGCCGTGAGCAATCCGGTGGCCGCTACCGCGTGTTTGGTGTGGTCCATGCTCCGATCATCGGCGTGCCGGCGCCGGCCGTCTTGGATATTTGTGCCGCTCCGTCGGGACGTGGCTGGGCAACACGATCCGCTGGCTTCTGTATTGCGTCGGCGTCATCGCGGTGAACGACCGGAATTCGCGCACGAAATGGGCCTGGTCGAAGTAGCCGGTGTCGGCCGCGACGCGCGCGCCGCGCTCCGCGCCCGCGTCGAGCCGGCGCAGCGCCGCCTGGAGTCGGCGGACCCGGGCATACGCCTTGGGTGCCAGTCCTACCTCGGCGCGAAACATCCCGATCAGCCGCTTGGTCGAGAGCCCCGCCAGACGCCGGACCTCCGCCATCTGACGGGAGGGATCGGCTTCGATCGCCGCCATCGCGACGGCGACACCCGGGTGGCGGCGCACGGTGAACCGCGCGCGTTGCAGTAGAAAATCCTCGAGAATGCCGAAACCGTCGGCCGGCGACGGGGCCTCGATCAAGCGCTCGTGCAGCTCACGCCCGTCGCGCCCCCAGATTTCATCGAGGCCGACGCGGGCATCTTCCAGGTCACCCTGCGGGACGCCGAGAAACGGAAACGCGCCGCCGGGACGGAAATGGATCGCGATAACCGGTTCGTCGGCCGCGATGTCGGTGATGTACGACGCGCTGTGCGGCCCGATGATGATGGCGGGTGGAACCGCCAGGCGGGTGCCGTCGGCGGCGTAGAAGTCCAGCCGCTGGCGCCGCCCGACGTCGAAGATCATGGTGGCCGCGCCGCGCGGCAGAGCTCGGCTTCGGTAGGTGGATCCGCGGTGTCGCCAGTGCCCGAAGAATTCGATGTACGCGGCCAGGGGCGGTTTCGGTCGATACAGCGCGGGCCGGTCCACCACGGGCAAGTCCTTCCCCGTCGATCATTCGAAACCTCAGTAGCATGCTCACATGCCGCAAAGCGATGGCTTAGCCGAGGGCGAGGTGTTCGCCGGCTACACGATCGTTCGGCGGCTGGGGGCCGGGGGCATGGGCCAGGTGTACCTGGCGCAGCACCCGCGGCTGCCCCGCCGCGACGCGCTGAAGATCCTGCCCCGCGAACTGACCGCGAACGACGAATTCCGCCAACGCTTCAATCGCGAGGCCGACCTGGCCGCGAACCTGTACCACGAGCACATCGTCGGCATCCACGACCGCGGCGAATACCAAGGCCAACTGTGGATCTCGATGGACTACGTGGAGGGGACGGACGCCGCCGAGCTGCTGCGCACCCAGCACCCATCCGGGATGCCGAAAACGCAAGTCCTCGAGATCATTTCGGCCGTCGCCGACGCGCTCGACTACGCCCACTCGCGCGGGTTGCTGCATCGCGACGTCAAGCCCTCCAACATCCTGCTGACCGAGACCGGGCCCCGCCGCCGGATCCTGCTCGCCGATTTCGGCATCGCCCGTGAACTCGGGGAGATCAGCGGCCTGACCGCGACCAACATGCTGGTGGGGACCACCGCCTACTGCGCGCCGGAGCAATTGCAGGGTGCGGATCTGGACGGCCGGGCCGACCAATACGCGCTGGGCTGCACCGCCTTTAACCTGCTGACGGGCTCCGCGCCGTTTCATCATTCCAACCCCGCGGTCGTCATCACCCAGCATTTGTCCACCCCGCCGCCACACGTCAGTGAGCGCCGACCCGAATTGGCCGACCTCGACGGCGCCCTGGCCAAAGCGCTCGCCAAAAAGCCCGGCGACCGTTACGCGACGTGCGCCGATTTCGCGGCGGCGCTCGGCAGTCAGCTGAACACCGGCGCCGAGGCGGCGGGCCGCACGGAAGTCATTGCCGCACCGACGGAAGTGATCGCGGCGCCGCGAACACAAGCGCCGCAAGCGGAGCGGGGTCGGCGGGTGGGCACCTGGGTGGCGGCGCTGGTCGCCGTCGCGGTGGTCGCGATCGCGGTGGTAGTGGGCGTGCAGATGCTGCACGGCAAATCCGGCCAATCGGGCCGCGGTGCCACTTCGCGTTCCGTGGGTCCGCCGCCCGTCAGCACCGCCCCCGCGACCGCGGCCATCAAGCTCACCAGCCAACTCACCGACCAATCGGGCGTGCTCGGCCCGCTCGAGTCGGACGCCGTGCAACGGGCGCTCACCAGGCTCTACGACGGTCGCGGCACCCGGCTGTGGGTGGTCTACGTCAGGAATTTCGGCGGCCTCAAGCCAATGCGGTGGGCCGAGGACACCATGCGCGCCAACGGTTTCACCGACGCCGACGCGATTCTCGCCATCGCCACCGACGAAACCGCCTTCTCGTTCCGGGTGCCCAACGCGGTGCTCACGGGGAAGGCGATCGACGTCGAGGTCATCCGCCGCGACCGGATCTCCCCGGCGGTCTTCCGCCACGAATGGGCCCGCGCGGCGATCGCCGCCGCCAACGGGTTGGACGTTGCACCCAGCTAGCGCCCAGCTAGCCCTCGGGTGCCAGCAGCACGTCGGCGTCGAAGCAGCTGTGATCGCCGGTGTGGCAGGCCCCGCCAACCTGGTCGACGGTCAGCAGCACGGCGTCGCCGTCGCAGTCCAGTCGCACCGAGTGAACGTGCTGGGTGTGGCCGGAGGTCGCGCCCTTGATCCACTGTTCGCCGCGCGATCGCGAAAAATACGTGGCCTCACGGGTTTCCAGGGTGCGGGCCAGCGCCTCGTCGTCCATCCAGGCGACCATCAGCACGTCGCCGCTGCCGCGCTCCTGCACGACGGCGGTGAACAATCCCTCGGCGTTGCGCTTCAGCCGCGCCGCGATGGTCGGGTCGAGCGTCATCGCACGGTGATCCCCTCTGCGACCATGGCGGCCTTCACCTGTCCGATGGTCAGCTCGCGGAAGTGAAACACGCTGGCCGCCAACACCGCATCGGCGCCTGCGGCAACCGCGGGCGCGAAGTGTTCGATGGCGCCGGCGCCGCCGCTGGCGATCACCGGCACCGTGACGGCCGCGCGCACGGCGCGCAGCATGGGCAGGTCGAATCCGGCTTTGGTGCCATCGGCGTCCATCGAGTTCAGCAGGATCTCCCCCACGCCGAGTTCGGCGCCGCGGGCCGCCCATTCGACGGCGTCGATCCCGGTGCCGCGGCGACCGCCATGGGTCGTGACCTCCCAGCCCGACGGTGTCGGCGCCGCCCCCGCAGGCACGGTGCGGGCGTCGACCGACAACACGATGCACTGGGACCCGAACTGGCGCGCCATCTCCGCCAGCAGGTCCGGGCGGGCGATGGCGGCGGTGTTGACCGAGACCTTGTCGGCCCCGGCGCGCAGCAACATGTCGACATCGGCCACGGTGCGCACCCCGCCGCCGACCGTCAGCGGGATGAACACCTGCTCGGCGGTGCGGCGTACCACCTCCAACATCGTCGCCCGTCCCGACGACGACGCGGTCACGTCCAGGAAGGTCAGCTCGTCGGCGCCTTCGGCGTCGTAGGCCGCCGCGAGCTCCACCGGATCACCCGCGTCGCGGAGGTTGGCGAAATTGACGCCCTTGACCACCCGCCCGTCATCGACGTCCAGACACGGGATCACGCGCACGGCCAGCCCGGTATCCGCGTACATGTCAATAGTCCTCCGGTTCGCCTATGCTGCGCAGGATCTCGAGAATCTCCGCATGCGCGCCGGGCGCCGCGGCCAGCACCGACCGCGCCGCCGGGGTCCACGGTTCGCCGGCCAGGTTGGTGACGATGCCGCCCGCGGCCCGCACCTGCGCCACCCCCGCGGCATGATCCCAGACGTGACCGCCGAAAGTTATTGCGCCGCCGAGTATTCCGTCGGCAACGTAGACGAGGTCGATGCCGGTCGACCCGTGCATGCGTAAGCGCGACGACACCCGGCTGAGCGTCTCCAGCACCGCCAGCCGATAGCGTCCCGGGAACCGGCCGCGCGAGTCGACGCTGAAGGTGCCGACAGCGACGAGCGCGTCACCCAGGTCGGTGTGAGTCAGCGGCGCCTGCGGGACACCGTTTTTCACCAGCGGACCACCCGCTATCGCGGTGTATCGGTCGTTCGTGAACGGCACCCAGGTCAGGCCCGCGACCGGTTCGCCGTCGTGCAGCAGGCCCAACAGGATCGCGGCCATCGGCGATCCGGCGGCGTAATTGAACGTGCCGTCGACCGGATCCAACACCCACACCCACGGCGAGTCGACGGCAGTGCCGCCGAATTCCTCGCCGTGCACTCCGATCCCGGTGGCATCCTCCAGGGCGGCGACGACCTGGCGTTCGATGGCGAGGTCGACTTCGGTGGCGAAGTCGTTGCCCTTCTTGGCAACCGCGGAATCGGCGCGGTGACCCTCCAAGAACGGCGGAACCGCCGCGTCCAGGATCGCCGATGCCTTTTCGACGAGCGCGTCCAAATCCAAGGCGCTACTCCCGCACCGCGGCCAGCGCCTGCGGCAGCGTGAACCGCCCGGCGTAGAGGGCCTTTCCGACGATGGCGCCCTCGACCCCGCGGCCGGTGAGGGTGGCTAGGTTGTTCAGGGCGCGCAGGTCGTCGAGGCTGGACACGCCGCCCGAGGCGATCACCGGCGTGTCGGTGCGATCGGTGACGGCGGCCAACAGGTCGATATTGGGGCCACCCAGCGTTCCGTCCTTGGTGACGTCTGTGACGACGAACCGCGAACATCCTTCGCCGTCAAGGCGTTCCAGCACTTCCCACAGGTCGCCGCCGTCGGTTTCCCAGCCGCGCCCGCGCAACCGGTGCTCGCCGTCGGTGATCTCCACGTCGAGCCCGACGGCGACTTTGTCGCCGTGCTCGGCGATCGCCCGCGCGCACCACTGCGGGTTCTCCAGCGCCGCGGTTCCGAGGTTGACCCGGGCGCAGCCGGTGGCCAGCGCCGCGGCCAGCGAATCGTCGTCGCGGATACCGCCGGACAACTCCACCTGGACATCGAGCTTGCCCACCACCTCGGCCAGGAGTTCGCGATTGGAGCCGCGGCCGAATGCCGCGTCCAGGTCCACCAGATGGATCCAGTCGGCACCGTCACGCTGCCAGCCCAGCGCGGCGTCCAGCGCGGAGCCGTACTCGGTTTCGCTGCCGGCCTTGCCCTGAACCAGGCGCACGGCGCGACCCTCGACCACGTCGACGGCGGGTAACAAAATCAGCGGCATCTTTACAATCCCTCGACCCAGTTGCTCAGCACGGCCGCACCGGCATCCCCGCTCTTCTCCGGGTGGAATTGGGTGGCGGCCAACGGCCCTTCCTCGACGGCGGCCAAAAACGGCACCTGATGGGTGGCCCACGTCAGCACCGCATCCGGTGAGCCCTCCCAGGACTGCGCCGCGTAGGAGTGCACGAAGTAGAACCGCGCGCCCGCGTCCAAACCGTCGAACAGCACGCTGCCCGGCCCGGGCTTCACCACGTTCCAGCCCATGTGCGGGATCACCGGAGCGTCCAGCCGGGTGACGGCGCCGGGCCACTGCCCGCAGCCTGTGGTCTCCACGCCGAATTCGACGCCGCGGGCGAACAGAATCTGCATGCCGACGCAGACTCCCAGCACTGGGCGTCCGGCGGCGACCCGTTCGGCGATGATCCGCTCGCCCGCGATCTTGCGCAGTCCGGTCATGCAGGCTTCGAACGCTCCGACCCCGGGCACCACCAGTCCGTCGGCGGCCGCCGCGGCGCGCGCGTCGGCGGTCACCTCGACCGAGGCGCCGACCCGCTGCAGCGCGCGTTGGGCCGACCGCAGATTACCCGAGCCGTAGTCCAGTACCACGACCGATCGTGTTGTCACAGAACACCTTTGGTGGAGGGCACCCCCGACACGCGGGGGTCGGGCTCGACCGCCTCACGCAACGCGCGGGCCACTGCCTTGTACTGCGCCTCGGTGATGTGGTGCGGGTCGCGCCCGTAGAGGACGCGCACGTGCAGGGCGATACGGGCGTTGGAGGCAAGCGTCTCGAACACGTGCCGGTTGACGACGGTGTGGTAGGGCACCGCGCTGCCGGTAATCGTGGTGTGCTGCAGGTGATCCGGCTCGCCGGTGTGCACGCAGTACGGCCGCCCGGACACGTCGACGGCGGCATGGGCCAGCGTCTCGTCCATCGGGATGAAGGCGTCGCCGAACCGCCGGATGCCCTTCTTCTCGCCGAGGGCCTGCCCGAGCGCCTGACCCAGCGCGATGGCGGTGTCCTCGATCGTGTGGTGCGCCTCGATCTCGACGTCGCCCGTGGTGCGAATGGTCAGGTCGAAGCTGGCATGCGTGCCCAGTGACGTGAGCATGTGGTCGTAGAACGGCACACCGGTATCGACGTGGACCTGCCCGGTGCCATCGAGGTCGAGTTCGACGACGATGTCGGTTTCCTTGGTGCGACGTTCGATACGCGCACGACGGGTCCCTGTGGTTGTCGGCGAGGTTGTCACGGTGCTCCTACTGGGCTGGGGGTGGCTGGAGCCAGTTCGGTGGTCGCGAGCTGGGCGCTGACTCGCAGGAACGCATCGTTCTCGTCGGCCAGTCCCGTGGTGGCGCGCAGGTACCCGGGAATCCCGACATCGCGGATCAGTATGCCCGCGTCCAGGTAGCGCTGCCAGGTGGCCGGCGCGTCGGCGAACCGCCCGAACAGCACGAAGTTCGCGTCGCTGGGGATCACCCGAAAGCCCATGGCGGTCAAGGCCGTTGCGACGCGGTCGCGTTCGGCGGCGAGGGTGGCCACACTGCCCAGCGTGTCGTCGGCGTGACGCAGCGCGGCCCGGGCCGCGGCCTGCGTGAGCGACGACAGGTGATAGGGCAGCCGCACCAGCAGCATCGCATCGATCAGCGCCGGCGTGGCGATCAAATAACCGAGCCTGCCGCCGGCGAACGCGAACGCCTTGCTCATCGTGCGGGTGACGACCAGCCGGGTCGGGTATTCCTCGACCAGCGACACCGCGCTGGGCTGTGACGAGAACTCCCCATACGCCTCGTCGACGATCAGGATTCCCGGTACCACGTCGAGCAGCCGTCGCAGATCCGCCAGCGAAACGCTCTGTCCGGACGGGTTATTGGGGCTGGCGATGAACACCACGTCGGGCCGGCGTTCGATGATGGCGGCGACGGCGGCATCGACGTCGAGGCTGAAGTCGTCGGCGCGGACCGCTTCCAGCCATTCGGTGTGCGTGCCGTCGGAGATGATCGGGTGCATCGAATACGACGGCACGAATCCGATGGCGCTGCGCCCCGGCCCGCCGAACGCCTGCAGCAGCTGCTGCAGGATCTCGTTGGAACCATTGGCGGCCCAGAGGTTTTCCACACCGAGCCCGGTGCCGGTCTGCGCACTGAGGTAGCCGGCCAGATCCTGCCGCAGGGCCACCGCGTCGCGGTCGGGGTAGCGGTGCAGCCCGGCGGCCGCCTCGGCCACCGAGCGCACCACGTCGTCGACGAGCGCTTGCGTGGGCGGGTGCGGGTTCTCGTTGGTGTTCAGCCGCACGGGAACCACCAATTGCGGTGCGCCATAGGGTGATTTGCCGCGCAGGTCGTCGCGCAGCGGCAGGTCGTCCAGCGTGGGCTCGTGCGCCGTCATCGCTCGAACCTCCGCCGTACCGCCTCGCCGTGCGCGGGCAGGTCCTCGGCCTTCGCCAGCGTCACCACGTGCCCCGAGACGTCCTTGAGGGCCGCTTCGGTGTAGTCGACGACGTGGATGCCGCGCAGGAACGTCTGCACCGACAGACCGCTGGAATGCCGCGCGCTACCGCCCGTTGGCAGCACGTGATTCGATCCCGCGCAGTAGTCGCCGAGGCTCACCGGCGAGTACGGGCCGACGAAAATTGCTCCGGCCGAACGTATTTGGCCGGCAACCCGCGGCGCGTCGGCGGTCTGGATCTCCAGGTGCTCGGCGGCGTAGGCGTTCACCACCTTGACCCCGGCGTCCAGGTCGTCGACCAAGATGATTCCGGACTGGCGCCCGCTCAGCGCGGCCGTCACCCGCTCGCGGTGCACCGTGGTCTGCAACTGGGCCGCCACCTCGGTGTCGGTGGCCTCGGCCAGGTCCTCACTCGGGGTGACCAGCACACTGCCGGCCATCTCGTCGTGTTCGGCCTGGCTGATCAGGTCTGCGGCCAGATGCGCCGGGTCGGCGGTGTTGTCGGCGAGGATGGCGATCTCGGTTGGGCCGGCTTCGGCGTCGATGCCCACGTGTGAGCGGCACAGCCGCTTGGCGGCGGTGACGTAGATGTTGCCCGGCCCGGTGATCATGTCGACCGGCGCCAGCTCGGCGCCGTCGGTGTCGGTGCCGCCGTAGGCCAGCAGGGCCACCGCCTGCGCGCCACCCACTGCCCAGACCTCGTCGACCCCCAGCAGGCGGGCCGCGGCCAGGATCGTCGGGTGCGGCAGGCCCTCGAAGCGGGCCTGCGGCGGGCTGACCACCACCAGCGAGTCGACACCGGCGGCCTGGGCGGGCACCACGTTCATCACCACGCTGGACGGGTAGACCGCGTTGCCGCCGGGCACATAGAGGCCCACCCGCTCGACGGGGACCCACCGCTCGGTGACCGTGGCGCCCGGGCCGAGCGTGGTGGTGACGTCGGTGCGGCGCTGATCGGCGTGCACGGCGCGGGTCCGCTCGATCATCACCCGCAGCGCATCCCGGACGCCGGCGTCGAGTCCGTCCTCCGCGGCCCGCAGCGCCGCGTCGGGCACCCGCACGGCCGCGGGCCGGACGCCGTCGAACTTCGCCCCGAATTCCAGGGCCGCCTCCGCCCCGCCCTCTGCGACGGCCTGCACGATCGGGCGCACCTGGGCCAGCACCGTGTCCACGTCGGCGCCGCCGCGCGGCAGCGCGGCCCGCAAGCGGGCGGCCGTCAACTCCGCGCCCCGCAGGTCAATGCGGGCCAGCACGGGTTGGGGCGTGGCAGTCACAGGGTCCATTCTCCCAGAGCAGCTCAAGTGGATATCCGACCGGTAGTGTGGCCGTCATGTCCGCCAAGGATCACCCCAACAATGCCCCCGGCGTGCCGATGGTGTTCCCGCCCTGGTTTGAGCGCTTCCAGATCAAGTACTTCAACCCGGCGGTCAAGCCGATCGCGCGCTTTCTGCCCGGGACCGCGACCATCAAGCACCGCGGCCGCACGTCCGGCAAGCAGTACGACACCGTGATCACGCCCTACCGCAAGGGAAACGTTCTGGCGATCGCGCTGGCGCACGGCAAGACGAACTGGGTCAAGAACGTGCTCGCCGCCGGGGAGGCGGATGTCCAGTTCAGCCGCAACCGCGTGGTGCACCTCACCAATACGCGGATCCTTCCGGCCGGCTCGGAGGGCCCGGAGGTCGAGGGCCTGCCCCGGATGGCGCGCATGCAGCTGCGCCGGGTCGGGGTTTTCGTCGGCGACATCGCCTGAGCGCCGCCGCCTGATGCGTTGAGTCTGCGCTGACGGCGGTCACTGTGCGGGCAGGGCGCCCAGGATGCACACGCAACGCCCTGTTGCGCTGCCCTATTGCGCTGCTAGATCCCGTTCGAGAGTGCGTTTGATGGCCCGCGCAGCGTCCTCCATCGCGGCAAGCAGCCGCCCGGCCAGCTCATCGGGCAGCACGTCGCGCGACCACACGAACCGGCAGCGACCCGGACCGATGGCCACGATTTGCATCGCCGTGTTGTCATGTTCGGGGCACACTGTGTCCCCGATCAGCGAGTAGACGATCCGGCGCTCACCCTCGTCGCGGGCGATCAGCCGCTCCCGCGCGACGTTCCCCTTGGCGAACGTCACCACCCGGACGTCGCCATCGGTCTGCGACGACGCGACATAACCGTTGGCCATGCCGACCGGGCCGTCCGCCCAGTCGCCGATCACTCGCCACGCTCGGTCGGCGTCGACGTCGATTTCGAACTCGGTGCGTATTGATGCCATGGATCCAGCTTGGCGACCGGCCGCTGCGGGGTCTTGAAGATTCTTGCGGGCGCTGTCATACCGGGGCGCTAGCCTGGCGCCGTGCTGTCAATGGCGACTCTGGCAGACCGGCCGCAGTTCGGCTTGCAGGCTTGGACATGCCGTCCCGACTGTTCGGGCTGGTCGGCGGTCGAGCGCCCGGTGGACGGGCGGCTGGTGTTGGTCAGGTCCGGCCGGTTTCAACGGCGGGCGGCGGACGGTCCGGTCGACCTCGACCCGACGGTGGGATACCTTGGCGCGCCCGGAGACGAAGACCAGTTCGCGCATCCGCACGGCGGCGACATGTGTACCTCGGTGCGCTTGAGCCCCGCGTCGTGGCGGCAGCTGGTCGGCGATCCCGGTCGCAGGCATCACTCAACCTTTTACGTCGACGCTCGGTTGGAGCTCGCACACCGACGGCTCCTGGCCGCCACCGATATCGACTACCAGCTTGCCGAGAATCTCCTGACGCTCACCGTCGCGGCGCTGCGCAGGGTAACCGACCGACGCACGCCACTAACCGATCGACCGGTTCCTGCGGACGCGCGATTGGTGCGGCGGGCGCGCGCGGCCATCCACGACGATCATCCGGCGGCACGCGGATTGTTCCCGCTTGCCGAGCTTCTGGGTGCGTCACCGTACCGGTTGAGCCGGGCGTTTCCCCGGGAGCTGGGCGTGACACTGACCGGCTATCGCAACAGGGTCAGGGTCGGCCGGGCGCTCGAGCGGCTGCAGGCCGACACATCGACGTTGGCCGACATCGCGGCCTCGCTCGGCTTCGCCGACCAGGCGCACTTGACTCGCGTGGTGCGTGCACATGTCGGCCATACTCCGCGGGCGCTGCGCCGCGCGCTACGGCGGGTGACGAATGCAGAGTCCACGTCCACGGCCGCGTCGAGTGTGCGCTGACGGCTTTGAGTGTGCGCACACGGCGGTGACACGCCGGTAAACGCCGCCCAGGATTCACACTCGACGCAAAAGATAGACCTACATGTCCAGGCCGATATCGAGCACGCGGACCGAGTGGGTCAGCGCGCCGACGGCCAGGTAGTCCACGCCGGTCGATGCGTAGGCCGCCGCGTTCTCCAGGGTGAGCCCGCCGGACGACTCGAGCAGCACCGCGGGTGCCCGGGAATTCCTGCGCTGGACGGCCGTTTGCGTCTGCCAGACCGGGAAGTTGTCCAGCAGGATCAGCTCGGGCTTTTCGGGCAGCACCGCGTCGAACTGCTCGAGCGAGTCCACTTCGACCTCACAGGGCAGCGCCGGGGCGGCCTCGCGCACCGCGCGCAGCGCGGCGACCACCGATCCGGCGGCCACCACGTGGTTGTCCTTGATCAAGGCCGCGTCGCCCAGCCCTAACCGGTGGTTGACGCCGCCCCCGACCCGCACCGCGTACTTCTGCAGCGCCCGCAGGCCGGGCAGCGTCTTGCGGGTGTCACGGACCTTGGCGCTGGTGTCGCTCACCGCGTCGACCCAGGCTGCCGTCGCCGTGGCGATCCCGGACAGGTGGCAGATGAGGTTGAGCATGGTCCGCTCCGCGGTCAACAGACCCTGGGTGTGCCCCCGCACCGTCAACAGCGGCTGGCCCGAGCGCACCCGGGCGCCGTCGTCGATACGGTCCAGTACCTGATAGCCGGCGGTGCCCAATACCTCGTCGAGCACCAACAAGGCGATGTCCACCCCAGCGATCACGCCCGGCTCCCGCGGCACCATCGATGCCGTGGCGACCGCGTCGGCCGATACGGTCGCCAGGGTGGTGACGTCGGGCCCGTAGCGCAGATCCTCCCGGAGGCCGCGGCGAACGATCTCCAGCGCGGCGTCGCGTTCGCAGTCGGACAACGTCATCAGCACACGGCCGCCAACGCCTCGGCCTGCATGTCTTGGTCGGCCAGCCGAACCACGATGCTGCGCGCCTGGTCCGCCGCGGCGTCCGGGAACTCCGCGCGGTGGTGGCAGCCGCGGCTTTCGTTGCGCGCCAAGGCCGCGGCGGCCACCGCTTGCGCGGTCAGCGTCAAGGCCACGTCCTCGAAATCGCGGCGGCCCGCGATGGTGCGGGCGCCCGCCTTGGCCAAGTTGTCCGACAAGCCCTGCAGCCCAACGGCGTTGCGCACCACCGAGGCGTCGCGGCTCATCGCGCGCTGCAGTTCCCACCGCGGCGCGGCGGCGTGCGTGATCGGCTCGGGCGCTGACGCGCGCGAGGGCCCGGCCGCGGCCGCGTGCGTGGCCGCGGCACGCCCGGCGCGGCCGCCGACCACCAGTCCCTCCAGCAAGCTGTTGGACGCCAAGCGGTTTGCGCCGTGCATCCCGGTGCGGGCCACCTCGCCCGCGGCGAACAGGCCGGGCAGTTCGGTTTGACCGGACACATCGGCCACGACCCCACCACAGCTGTAGTGCGCACCCGGCACGACCGGAATGGGCTGGCGCACCGGGTCAATGCCCGCGGAGCGGCACGCGGCGGTGACGGTGGGGAATCGGGCCTCGAAGCCGTCGATGCCGCGGGCGTCGAGGTAGACGCACGGGTCGCCGGTGGCCTTCAGCCGCGCATCGATGGCCCCCGCGACGACGTCGCGCGGCGCCAGGTCGCCCATCGGATGGACGCCTGCCGTCACCGAATTACCTTGGCTGTCAAGCAATATCGCACCCTCACCGCGGATCGCTTCGGTGACCAGCGGGCGCCGGCCGCCCCCTGCGGGGCTGTAGAGCATGGTCGGGTGGAACTGGATGAACTCGAGGTCGCTGACGGCGACGCCGGCCCACAACGCCAATGCGATTCCGTCGCCGGTGGATCCTTCGGGGTTGGTCGTCGCGCCGTAAAGGTGACCGAGCCCGCCGGAGGCCAGGATCACCGACGGCGCGCTGATGATTCCCATGCCGTCCGGGTTGGCCACCGACACGCCAGTCACCGCTTCGTCGCCCAAACAGCCGTCATGCAATACGCGCAACGCCACGTGGCTGGTGCGGATGTCGAGCATGGCCGCGGCGTGATCGAGCGCCCGCTGGACCTCGGCGCCGGTGGCGTCGCCGCCGGCGTGCACGATGCGTCGACGCGAGTGCCCGCCCTCGCGGGTCACGTCCCAGCGGCCGGGGGCCGATTCGTCGAATCGCGCTCCGTCGCCGACCAATTCGGACACCGCGCGGTAGCCGTCGGCGACGATCGAGCACACCGCGTCGGGATCGCACAGCCCCGCGCCCGCGGCGAGGGTGTCGGCGACATGCGCGTCCACCGAGTCGTCGTTGTCCGGCAGGACCACCGCGATGCCGCCCTGGGCGTAGTGCGTGGCGGTAACCGCACGGGTCTGGTCGGCCTTGCTGAGCACCACGACCCGCCGGCCGGCGCGATGGGCGGCGAGCCCGGCGGCCAAACCCGCGACGCCGGTGCCGATCACGACGACGTCGGCGGTATCCGTCCACCCGGCGGTCATTCGCCGCCGCCCGGCTGCCCGATCTCGATCATTCGCTGAACGCTGCGCCGACCCGCCGCCGCGATGTCGGGGTCGACGTGAACCTCGTCGGCGCCCTCGACCAGGCAGCGCAGCAGCGCCGCGGGGGTGATCATCTTCATGTACTTACACGACGCGCGGTCGTTGACCGCGCGGAACTCGACTTCTGGTGCCGCCCGGCGCAACTGATACAACATGCCGACCTCGGTGGCCACCAGAACCGTCCGCGCACGCGTCTGATGCGCGGCGTCGAGCATGCCGCCGGTGGACAAGATCCGCACCCGATCTTCCGGGACGGCACCTTCGCCCGCGAGGTACAAAGCCGAAGTCGCACAACCGCATTCGGGGTGCACGAACAATTCGGCGTCGGGGTGGGCGCAGACCTGCTCGGCGAGTTCCTCGCCGTTGATCCCGGCATGGACGTGGCATTCACCGGCCCACACATGCAGGTTGGTGCGGCCGGTCACCCGACGGACGTGGGCGCCGAGAAATTGGTCCGGGCAGAACAGCACCTCGCGGTCGGGATCGATGGACTCGACGACGTCGACGGCGTTGGACGAGGTGCAGCAGATGTCGGTGAGCGCCTTCACGGCCGCCGTGGTGTTGACGTAGGAGACGACGACGGCGCCGGGGTGCTCGTCCTTCCACGCGCGCAGCTCGTCGGGGGTGATGGAATCGGCCAGCGAACAGCCGGCCCGCCGATCCGGAATCAGCACGGTCTTCTCGGGGCTCAGAATTTTTGCGGTCTCGGCCATGAAATGCACCCCGCAGAAGACGATGGTGTCCTCGGGAGCGTCGGCGGCGATCCGCGACAGCGCCAGCGAGTCGCCGACGTGATCGGCGACGTCCTGAATCGCGGGCAGCTGGTAGTTGTGCGCGAGGACGGTGGCGTTCCGCAGGTCTGCCAGCCGGCGAATCTCGGCCGCCCATTGCGCGTCACCGTCCACGCCCGTGTAGCCGCCGGGCGAGTCAGTGATGCCGGCAATCAGGTCGTCCGCGAGCGTGTCCATGCGATTCAAAACCGTCACGGAGATGCCCCTTTCGCGTCCAGGAGGTTTTCGACTTACAATCGAAAACATGGCCCATGGTAGCACCGCACACGAGGTGCTTGCTGTCGTGTTCCAGGTTCGCCAGGTTAAGGCGGGCCCGCGAAGAGAAAAACCGCAGCTTAACGTGCTGTTATGGCAACGTGCCCGCGATCCGCAAAAGGGCGCGTGGTCGCTGCCGGGCGGGCGGCTGCGCAACGACGAGGACATGACCACCTCGGTCCGGCGCCAGTTGGCCGAGAAGGTCGATCTGCGGGAGGTGGCCCACCTCGAACAGCTCGCAGTGTTCTCCGACCCCGAGCGGGTGCCGGGCATCCGGATGATCGCGTCCACCTTCCTGGGCCTGGTGCCCTCCCCCGCCACCCCCGAGCTACCGCCGGACACCCGCTGGCATCCGGTGAACGCGCTGCCGCCGATGGCGTTCGATCACGGCCCGATGGTGACCCACGCCCACGCCAGGCTGGTAGCGAAGATGTCTTATACGAATATCGGATTCGCCCTGGCGCCAAGGGAATTCGCGCTGTCAACGCTGCGCGACATCTACGGGGCGGCCCTGGGTTACCAGGTCGACGCGACGAATCTGCAGCGCGTGCTGGTCCGTCGCGGGGTCATCTCCCAGACCGGCACCATCGCGCAATCCGGCCGCAGCGGCGGACGCCCGGCGGCGCTGTACCACTTCACCGACTCCCAGCTGCGGGTCACCGACGAATTCGCCGCGCTCAAGCCCCCGAGTGAGGTGGCGGTAAATTAGGCGGTCGCAGTGGCGCCAGCGACGCGCCGCGGGCCGAGGAGAACTGGCTCACAATGCGGCGGTTCCGCTTTAGTTACCGGGCGTTCATGCGCAAGAATGCCGATTGGCCAAGAAGGGATCCTCAATGGTTGAGCTCGGCAATCTGGCAGGTACGCGTGGCGCCGAGTGGATCGGTCGGCCACAGCACGAGGAACTGCAGCGCAAGGTGCGTCCGCTGCTGCCCTCGGACGACCCGTTCTACCAGCCGCCGGCGGGGTTCCAGCACGCCGAGCCCGGCACCGTGTTTCGCTCGCGCGACGTCGAGCTGGCTTTCTTGGGCCTGATTCCGCAGCCCATCAAAGCCACCCAGCTGCTGTACCGGACGATGGACCTCAACGGCCAGCCCGAAGCGACGGTCACCACGGTGATCGTGCCGGCAGGGCTGGCCGAGGGGCAGACCTGCCCGCTGCTGTCGTATCAGTGCGCGATCGACGCCGTGTCGTCCCGCTGTTTCCCGTCGTATGCGCTGCGCAGGAAGGCGAAGGCGCTCGGCTCGCTGGCCCAGCTGGAGCTCTTCCTGATCGCCGCGGCCGTCGCCGAGGGCTGGGCGGTCTCGGTGCCCGACCACGAGGGCCTGGGA
This sequence comes from Mycobacterium sp. IS-836, assembly GCF_001954275.1. Lineage (GTDB taxonomy): Bacteria > Actinomycetota > Actinomycetes > Mycobacteriales > Mycobacteriaceae > Mycobacterium. The sequence goes on from NZ_MBEU01000014.1 coordinate 39,925, forward strand.
GGCACGTGGGGCGCGCCGTACGAGCCGGGGTACCGCGTGCTCGACGGGATCCGGGCCGTGCTCAACTCCGAGCGCGTCGGATTGTCCCCGTCGGCGCCGATCGGGCTGTGGGGCTACTCCGGCGGCGGACTGGCCAGCGCCTGGGCCGCCGAAATGTATGGCGACTACGCACCCGAGCTGGACATCGTGGGGGCGGTGCTGGGCTCCCCCGTCGGCGACCTGGGCAACACCTTCCGTCGGCTCAACGGCAAATTCTTCGCCGGGCTGCCCGCGCTGGTGGTGGCCGCGCTGGCGCACGTCTACCCCGACCTGGACCGGGTGATCAAGGAGCACACCAACGAAGAGGGCCGCGCCCTGCTGGACTCGCTGGAGACGATGACGACCGCCGAGGCGGTCATCCGGATGGCCGGCAAGAACATGGGCGACTACCTCGACGAGCCGCTCGAGGACATTTTGTCCACGCCGGAGATCTCGCACGTCTTCCAGACCATCAAGCTGGGCGCGGTGGTGCCGACGCCGCCCGTGTTGATCGTGCAAGCCGTCCACGACTATCTGATCGACGTCAACGACATCGACGAACTGGCCGACGCGTATTCGGCCGGCGGCGCCGACGTCAGCTACCACCGCGACGCGTTCAACGAGCACATGCTGCTGCACCCGCTGTCCGCCCCGATGACGCTGCGCTGGCTCACCGACCGGTTCGCCCGCCGGCCGCTGAGCGACCACCTCATCCGAACCGTGTGGCCGACGGCGTTCAACCCGATGACCTACGCCGGAATGGCGCGACTGCTCATGATCGGGGCCAAGGTCATCACCGGCCGCAAGATTCGCCACCGGCCGCTGTGACCCCGCTGCGGGCCCGCTAGGAGACCGACGCCTCCGGCTCCATCGGCAGTGCGCCCGACGGCTGATCGGCGGCCGGGAGGTTTCCTAAATCGTCGCGTGCGTTCCCGGCGGCCAGTACCGCGTACACCAGCGCGGCGACGCCTGCGGGCCACAGCAGGGTGAGGACCGCCTGCAGCGGACCCGGGCCGAAGAACACCGGCGGGGCCTGCACAACGTACGCGACCGCCGGCTTTCCGACCAGCGGCACCGCGTCGAAGTTCACCGCGCCGTAGCGCAGCAGAACCGACAGCGCACCCACCGCGCTGGCGGCCGCCGCGACGACCACCATGCCGACCGATAGGCCGACGACCATGGCCGGGCCTCGACGCTCGCGCCGCTGCCACGCCAGCACCGGCGCAATCACCGACACCACCGTCAGCAGGCCCAACATTAGGCAAGGCGCGTTGAAGAAGTGCCCCGATTCGGTGCCCAGGTACTCGTGCACCCGTTCACCCGCGCGGGTGATCGCCACCGCCACATGGATCGGCGGCGCAATCCACGCCCACAGGCCGCCGATCAACGCGCCGATCACCGAAAACCCCAGTGCCGCAATGGCAATCGGACGCGCCCGGAAGCCCCGCGCGACTCTGGTCGGCTCCGGCCGGGAAGGTTCGGTCACCGCTGCGCCTCCAAGTCGGCCGAGTCCACCACTCCGTGCCGCGAGCATCGCGCCCGCCAGCCGTCGGGGCGAACCTGTACCACCATTCGGCGTCCACATTCGGCACAGAACCGCGGCGGCTCGAGGCCCAGCCGGGCCGCCGTCGGTGACACTGTGCCCCCCAATTCCCCGGTGTAGACGTTGTAGACACCGGCGCCGACGGGGGCGCCTAGATCCCGCACCACAATTGTCAAACCTAGCGGCTACAAGGCGGCTTACAAGCTGGCATTGAGCGCCTTGATGGGCATCTGGAGATCGTCGAGCAGTTCCAGATCCGCCTCGGCCGGGCGGCCCAGCGTGGTCAGGTAGTTGCCGACGATGACGGCGTTGATGCCGCCCAGGATGCCCTTCTTGGCCCCGAGATCGCCCAGGGTGATCTCACGGCCGCCGGCGAAGCGCAGCATGGTGCGCGGCAACGCCAGCCGGAATGCCGCCACCGACTTCAGCGCCTCGCTGACCGGCAGCACCTCCAGGTCGCCGAACGGCGTGCCCGGCCGCGGGTTGAGGAAGTTCAACGGCACCTCGTCGGGACCGAGCTCGGCGAGCTCGCCGGCGAATTCCGCGCGTTGTTCCAGGGTCTCTCCCATGCCGAGGATGCCGCCGCAGCAGACCTCCATGCCGGCGTCGCGCACCATCGACAGGGTCTGCCAGCGCTCCTCCCACGTGTGGGTGGTGACGACGTTGGTGAAGTACGAGCGCGCGGTCTCGAGGTTGTGGTTATAGCGGTGCACACCCATCGCCGAGAGCTGCTCGACCTGCTCGGCGGTCAGCATGCCCAGCGAGCAGGCGATGTTGATCTCGACCTCGTCGCGGATCGCCTCGATGCCGGCCGCGACCTGGGCCATCAGCCGCTCGTCGGGTCCGCGCACGGCGGCGACGATGCAGAATTCCGTGGCGCCAGATTTGGCGGTCTGTTTCGCGGCCTCCACCAGGCTCGGGATGTCCAGCCGGGCGCTGCGCACCGGCGACGTGAAGAGGCCCGACTGGGAGCAGAAATGGCAATCCTCGGGGCACCCGCCGGTCTTCAGGCTGATGATGCCCTCGACCTCGACCTCCGGGCCACACCAGCGCATCCGCACCTCGTGCGCCAGCGCCAGCAGCTCGTCGAGCCGCTCGTCGGGGAGCCGCAGCACCCGCAGCACCTGGTCGGAGCTCAGCCCCTCGCCGCGCTCCAGCACCTGATCCCGGGCGACCGCCAGGATGTCCTGGTCGTCGCCGGCTTCGGCGCTCCGCCGAGTTGCCGCTTGAGTCACCCGTACTCTCCTGCCTCTGCCTCGTGTCCGCACGTCAGGACACGTCTGCCAGCCCTCGTGGCGGCAGCCCGAATGAAAAGGTGTTCAAAGTAGGGTAACGGCCGCCGTAGATGCGAACCCCCGGGGTATACGACCACCATGACCACCGCGCACGTCGTCTACATGGCACACCACATGCTATTGCTCGCCGTACCGGCGTTTTTGCCGGCGGTGATCGTCGTGGGGGTGGTCCTCTACGTCGCGCTGCGCGATCGCCGCGCCGGCCGCGGCACGCCCGGCGATTCCGGCCCGGGATCCGAACCCGCCGACAAAAAGCGTGATTGACCGCGCGTGAATCGGGGCATTACCAACTCGATCGCGAACTTACCTCCAAGTAAGAAGCGATCGTCGGATCAATTTCTCCCGGGACGGCCCGGCGTGGTTGGGAGGGCGTGACGATGAACGCGACGGAACTGACGATTGTTGCCGAAGCACCGGCGCGCGGTGCGGGGCTGAACCAGGTGATCGGGCTGTCGATCGCCGCGGTGGTGATAGCGGTGGCCATGCTGTGGATCGGGCATGCGCATCGCACCCACCGCATCGAATGGCTGACCCGGGTCGCCGACCGGCTGGGCGAGAAGTTCCACCGGCCCAACTGGGTGGCCCTGCCGGTGCTGGTGTTCACCACGTCGATCATCTGCGCCCTGTTCGGGTTCATCTGGGACGTCAGCTGGCACATCGGCAATGGCCGCGACCCCGGACCGCTGGCCAACCCGGCGCACTACTTCATCATCATCGGACTGTTCGGAATCTTCGTGGGCGGCATGCTCGCGGTGGTGCTGCCGTTCGGTAAGCCCGGCCCGGCGGCGGTGCGCATCACCGAGAACTGGTATGCGCCGGTGGGCGGCGTGCTGATGGCGGGCTGCGGCCTCTACGCGATGATCGGGTTCCCGCTCGACGACATCTGGCACCGGATCTTTGGTCAAGATGTAACCCTTTGGGGCCCAACGCATTTGATGATGATCGGCGGCGCCTGCTTTTCACTTTTCGCGGTGCTGATGCTGGAGCGCGAGGGCGAGGCCCAAGAGGTCGGGGAGGTCTACCACGGCCCCTTCATCACGTTGCTGCGCTACCTGTCCTTCGGCGGATTGTTCATCGGCCTGTCGGTCTACCAGATCGAGTTCGACTTCGGGGTCCCGCAGTTCCGCCTGGTTTTTCAGCCGATGCTGATCGCCGCGGCCGCCGCGCTGGCGGCGGTTGCCGCGCGCGTCACGATGGGTCGGGGGGCCGCGGTCGTGGCGGCATTGTTCGCGATCGCACTGCGCGGCGGGGTGGCCCTGCTGGTCGGTCCCATCCTGGGCGCGCCGATCAACTGGTTCCCGCTGTACCTCGGCCCCGCGGTGGTGGTCGAGCTCGTAGCGCTCACCCCACTGTTCAAGCGCCCCATCGCTTTTGGTGCCGTTTCCGGCCTGGCCGTGGCGACTGTCGGGCTGTGGCTGGAGTCCCTGTGGATCGGGGCGGTGTACCACTACCCCTGGCCCACCAAGATGTGGGGCGAGGCGCTGGCGATGTCGGTGCCCGTTGCGGTGCTGACCGGAATCTGCGGCGCGCTGTTCGGCATGGTGTTGACCGGCCAGCGGCTACCGGGCAGGCGGATCGGCATTGCCGTTGTGGCGTTGACGGTGTTGGTGATCGGCGGTGCGGTGGCCAACGGGTTGCACATCGTGGTGCCGCGTCAAAACACCGCCACCATCGCTCTGACGGACCAGCCCAGCCCCCCGGGGCGGCGCATGGTGACGGCCGACGTGCAGCTCACGCCGCCCGACATGGTGAGCAACAACCCGGAGTGGCTGACGATCCTGTCCTGGCAGGGCCGGATGGAGAATAACCGCGGCCTGATGGTCGACCGGCTCGCCAAGGTCGGGCCCGGTCACTACCGGTCCACCCAGCCGGTTCCGGCATGGGGATCCTGGAAGACGCTGCTGCGGGTGCAGGACGGCTACACGCTGACGGCGGTGCCGATCTACGAGCCGGCCGACGACGCCATCCCGGCGCCCGAGGTCCCCGCCCTGGCGTCGAGCACGCGGCCGTTCGTCCTCGAGGTCACGATCCTGCAGCGCGAACGCGACCAGGGCGCGCCGACCTGGCTGTTCACCGCCGGCTCGATCGTGGTGCTCTTCTTGACGCTGATGGTGATCACCGCCCTGACGTGGGGCGCCGGTCGCCTCGGCTACGCGACGGGTGAGCCGGAGCCGGTCGAAGAGAAGCAGCCCGTGCCCGGCGCTCCGCGAGCGGCGTGACGCGATGACGGTTCGCAACGCCCTCATTTCCGCGTGGGTGGTGGCGCTGGTGTGCGGCCTGGTTGGCTGCGGCGGTAAGTCGCCGAGCCAGCCGCCCGCCGCCGGCTTGGACGTCAACGTCACGATCGCGAACGGCCAAGTCACGCCGACCAACGCCACGCTGCAGGCAAAGGTCAAGCAGCAGATCACCTTTCACGTCACCAGCGACGTCGCCGACGAGCTGCACGTCCACTCGGAGCCCGACCACAAGTTCCAAGTCGCGGCCGCACCGAATCAGACATTTCAGTTCAGCGTCGATGTCCCCGGCAAAGTCGAAGTCGAGCTACACCACCTGGACCGCACGATCGCGACCATTCAAGTTCAACCGTGACGGTGTTGCTCGCACACGGCCTGGGTGGGTCGAGCGATCTCCCGGTCCCCTACGCCTACGCGATGGTCGGTGCGGCATGGGCATTGACGTTCACGTTCGCCTTGGTCGCGTTCGCGTGGCGGCAGCCGAGGTTTGACCCCGACGCGCCCGGCCGCGCGCTGCCGGCCGCGGTGACCACACTGGTCGACGCCCGCGCGACACGCTGGACGGCGGCGGGCGTGGCACTGGCCTTCGCGGTCTGGGCGGCGCTGGCGGGTGTGTGCGGTCCGCAGACGCAGACCAACGGCCTGCTCGGGGCGTTCTACGTGCTGCTGTGGGTCGGATTGGTCGCGCTCTCCCTGGCGTTCGGCCCGGTATGGCGGGTGATCTCGCCGGTGCGCACGGTGTACCTGCTGCTGCGACGCGTCGCCCCGCAACGGATGGGACGGTCGCGGCTGTCCTATCCCGAAAGCTGGGGCTACCGCCCGGCGGCGGCGGGCCTGTTCGCTTTCGTCTGGCTGGAATTGGCGAGCCCGAACTCGGCCTCGCTGGTTTGGGTGAAGTCGTGGCTGCTGGTCTACGTCGTGGTGTTGCTGGGCGGGGCGTGGTTGTGCGGCCAACGCTTCCTGGCCCGCGTCGACCCGTTCGGCGTGTACAGCATGGCGGTGTCGCGGCTTTCACCGTTTCGCCGCTCTCCGACGACCGGGCGGATCGTCATCGGCAACCCTTTCGACCATCTGCCGTCCCTGCCCGTGCGCCCGGGTGTTGTCGCGATGCTGGCGGTGTTGCTGGGGTCGACGGCGTTCGACAGTTACTCGTCGTCGCCTACGTGGCGCGGCTTCGCCGACCGGCTTGCCCGCCTCGCCCACGGCGTGCCGGCGACGCTGTCGTCGTCGATCCTGCGGACGATCGGCCTGCTGGTGTTCGTTTCAGTTGTCGCACTGACGTTTTCGCTCGCCGCGCGGGCCACCGGCGGAGTCGACCGCGAGGAGCGTCGCGCGCTGCCCGGCCGGATGGCGCATTCGCTGATCCCGATTGTCGTGGGCTACATCTTCGCCCACTACCTCTCGTACCTCGTGGAGCGCGGACAGCAAGCCGTCATCGCCCTCGCCGATCCGTTCGGTCGCGGATGGAATCCGTTGGGGCTGGCGCACTCTCATGTCGCCTATGTGTTGTCGACGCATCCGCCGGTGCTGGCCGGCATCAAGGTGGGTTGCGTGGTGACGGGCCACATCGTGGCGGTGATCGCCGCGCACGACAAGGCGCTTCGACTGCTGCCCGCCGGCCATCAGCTCACCGGGCAGCTGACCATGATGCTGGTCATGGTCGGCTACACCTTCACCGGCCTGTACCTGCTGTTCGGCGGATAGCCGTGTCAGCCGATCAGGTGCTCGGCGCGCTTGCCACCGTCCCAGCGCCGCAGGGCCGCGAAGCGCCCGTCGATCTGCGACGGCCGGCCCGCGATGCGCAGCGCCCGCCCGAGCTGGCCCCCGCCGACCCGGCGGGCCAGCGTGACGTGCGCGGTCCACTGACCGGGCACGCTGTTGGGCATCGGCGCGGGCAACAGATGGGGACCGCACAGCCGGTGCACCTCGGCGTGCAGCGCCAACAGCTCGGCCGTCGGCACCACCAGGCGCGCGAAGACGACGTTGGCCCGGCCGAACAGCACCGGCGCGCCGATCGCGGCGACCAGCGGGAGCCGCTCGCTCAGCGGCCGCAGCAGCTCGTCGACGTCGACGGCGACGCGCTCCGCGACGGCCAGCGTCACGTGCGGGCGACTGGCCGGCGCCTGGCTGGGGATCCCTGCCCCGGCCAGGTCTGCCCAGATGCGGCGGATCGCCGCCTCGGTGTCGTGGTCGAAGACCAGCTCGATCGAATGGACCATCAACCGACCAGTGTGGCTACCCAGTCGCGGTCGAACGCCGCCTTGCTCAGCGCCGCGAATTCCGCGGGGTGCATCGACCCGGCCCCCGCGGGCAGCTCGGCCCGCACCGGACCGAGCCGGGTCAGCGCGGACCGGTTCGAGGTCTCCACCGGCCCGGGCCGCGCCGGCCAGCTGCCAATCACCAAACCGGAGCACGAAACACCGTGTGCGGCAAGCGCTTCCACGGTCAGCGCGGTGTGGTTGAGGGTGCCCAGCTCCGCGCTGACCGCGACCAGCGCCGCGGCGCCCAGGTCGACGGCGAGATCGCGCAGGGTGACGCCGCCGTCCGCGAGTTCGACCAGCAGCCCGCCGGCACCCTCGACCAGGGTCAGCCGCCCCGGGCGGTCCAGATCGCCGATGAGCCGCAGCACCTCCGCTCGGGTGGGTAGGGCCCTCCCGGCCTGCTCGGCCGCCGCGACCGGCGCCAGCGGCCGCGGGTATCGCGCCAGCCCGGCGAGTTCGGTCACCCCGGACAGCCGGGCCACGTCGGCGAGGTCGTCGTCGCCGCAGTCGGTGCCCGTCTGGACGGGCTTACACACGGCCACGTCGATGCCGGCCTGACGCGCATGCGACGCGAGGGCCGCGGTGACGACCGTCTTACCGACGCCCGTGCCGGTGCCGGTGACGACCAGAACGGTCAACGGCGCGCCACGGCAAGCACATCCGTCAGCACCCGGCGTGCGATCTCGAGTTCGGCGTCGTCAAGCGACGCGCGGGCGGTCAGCCGCAGCCGCGACGTCCCGGCGGGCACCGTCGGGGGCCGGAAGCAGCCCACCTTCACGCCGGCGTCCAGGCAAGCCGTCGCGGCGGCCAGCGCCACCTCCGGATCGCCCAGGATCACCGACACCACAGCCGACTGCGGCACATCGGGTACCGCACAGATCCCGGCCAACGTGCGGGCGTGCCGCTGCACCGCCTGCGGCCGCCACGGCTCGGAGCCCAGGATGTGCAGCGCGGCCCGCGCGGCACCCACGGCCGCGGGGGCCAGGCCGGTGTCGAAGATGAACGGGCGGGCGGCGTCGATCAGGTGGGCCCGCACCTGCGCCGGCCCCAGGACCGCCCCGCCTTGGCTGCCCAGCGCCTTGGACAGCGTGGTGGTCATCACGACGTCGGGCGCGCCCGCGAGCCCGAGCTCGTGCAGCAGCCCGCGCCCGCCGCCGCGCACGCCCAGGCCGTGCGCTTCGTCGACGATGAGCAGCGCGCGGTGTCGCCGGCACACGTCGTGCAGCTCCCGCAGGGGTGCGAGTGCGCCGTCGGCGCTGAACACCGAGTCGGTGATGACGACGGCGCGTTCCTCGCCGCGCGAACCCAGCGCCGCGTCCACCGCGCCGAGGTCGCGGTGCGGGGTCACGACTACCCGGGCACGCGACAGCCGGCACGCATCGACCAGGGACGCATGCGAATACGCGTCGGAAACCAGCAGCGAACCGGGGCCGGACAGGCCGACGACGGCCCCGAGGTTGGCGGTGTAGCCCGAGGAGAACAGCAAACCCGTTGCGGCGCCGACATACTCGGCGAGCTCGGCCTCGAATTGCTGGTGCAGTTCGGTGTCACCGGTGACCAGGCGCGAACCCGTGGCGCCGGCGCCCCACATGCGCAGCGCCTGCACGCCGCCCTCGATGACGTCGGGGTGCTGGGAGAGTCCCAGGTAGTCGTTCGACGCGAGGTCCAGCTCGGTGGCGACGGCCGGCCTCGGCCGCAGCGAACGGCGCAGCCCGGCCTTGCGGCGCTGGGTCTCCACCGTCTCCAGCCAGGCCAGCGGGGAAACCTCGATCGGTGCCTGCTGGGCGGCGTTCATAGACCTAGAGCCTACGAGAGCCGGCGAGGCGAGCGACCACGGCCGTCGCCGAGGCGATCCCGTTAGTCATGTTTTGTTAACTTTTTTGGGGGCTCGGGGGCTTAGGGTGCCGGGATGTTGCTCCGGGATGTTGTTTAGGAGGGGTCAGGGATGATGGCTGTCATACGCAGTTTGGCTGTAGCCGCGGGCGTCGCCGCCGTGGCTGTCGGGGCACCGGCTCCGGCTTTCGCCGCTCCCGAACTGAGCGGCCACTACGTCGAAACCGAAACCGCCGCGAACGACCGCAGCACGACCGACAACTGGTACTTCTCTTCCTGCGGTGACGGGTGCGCATCGGTGGCTCGCAAGGGCGCCAAGGCCTTCGGGCAGGCGAAGTTGGTCGGCGGCCAATGGACACTTGACGTGGCAGGCGAGACCGCAATGTGCCCGGACGGCAGCCAGGTCCCCAATGCTCTCTCAGCGCACTACACGTGGAACCCGAGCACCCTGGCCGGCACCGTGCAGACAACCGCCGACGCGCCGGAATGCGGCGATCCGGCGGGGTTCCAGGTCACCGACAACATCCAGTTGCGGCCGGCCTGACGCGCGGTTTTACCGCACGAGGCGCGCGACCTCGACCATCGCCGTGCTGATCCGCGCGATCTCGTCGGCTGAACAGACGTAGGGCGGCATCGCGTAGACCAGGTTGCGGAACGGGCGCAGCCAGACGCCGTGGTCGAGCGCCGCGGGGGTGGCGACGGCCAGGTCGACGGTTCGGTCGCACTCGATGACGCCGATGGCGCCGCACACCCGGACGTCCTTCACGCCGGGCAGCGCGCGGGCGGGTTCGAGGCCGTCGGCCAGTCCCCCGGCGATTTCGGCGATCCGCGAACGCCAGTCCTGGCCGAGCAGCACCTCGACGCTGGCCACCGACACCGCGCAGGCCAGCGGGTTGGCCATGAAGGTTGGCCCGTGCATGAGCGCGCCCGCCTCGCCGGAGCTGATGACCTGCGCGATGTCGGTGGTGCACAGGGTGGCGGCCAGGCTGACGTAGCCGCCGGTGAGCGCCTTGCCGACACACATGATGTCCGGGCTTATCCCGGCATGGTCGGCGGCGAAGAGCTCACCTGTGCGCCCGAAGCCGGTCGCGATCTCGTCGAAAATGAGCAGGACGTCGTGGCGATCGCAGATGTCGCGCAGGTCGCGCAGGTAGCGCGGGTCGTGGAAGCGCATCCCGCCGGCTCCCTGCACGACGGGTTCGACGACCACGGCCGCGAGTTCGTCGGCGTAGGAGGCCAGCTGGTCCTCGAACGCCGCGCTGTAGGCGGGGTCGTGTTCGCGTGGCACCTGCGGGGCGAACACCTGCCGCGCCAGGATGTCGGTCCACAACGAGTGCATGCCGCCGTCCGGGTCGCAGACGCTCATCGGCGTGAAGGTGTCACCGTGATACCCGCCGCGCCAGGTCATCAGCCGGTGCTTGCCGGGCCGGCCGCGGCTGCGCCAGTACTGCAGCGCCATCTTGACGGCGACCTCCACCGACACCGACCCCGAGTCGCTGAAGAAAACCGTCTCCAGGCCCGCCGGCGTGATCTGCACCAGCAGCTGGGCCAGCCGGGCCGCGGGCTCGTGGGTCAACCCGCCGAACATGACGTGGTTCATGGTCCCCAGTTGCGCGGCCAGCGCCGCGTCCAGTACCGGATGGCCGTGGCCGTGAATCGCCGTCCACCAGGAGCTCATCGCGTCCAGCACGTCGATCTGGGTGCCGTCTCTGACCAGGATCAGGCGCGCGCCGCGGGCGCCGACGGCCACCACGGGCGCGACCGCCTCGCTGCCGATCGTGCTGTAGGGGTGCCATAGATGCGCGGCGTCGATCGCACTGATTTGCTCGGGCGTCAACCCGGCCCTCGCCGCAGGCATAGAGACCGAGCGTAAAGCAGTCGGGTCGCGCAAACTCCGGCCATCGGGAAGCATCTAACGGCATGGCTTCGCCGCGTCAGCCCGACCACCCGCGTCCCGACGACCCCGCCGAGCCTCCCGCGGTGCCCTACGACGCCGACGAATCCCGGTCCGAGCCACCAAGGGTCATCCGGCTGCGGGTAGCTGCCTGGGACGTGATTTGCACCGTCGTGCTGCTGGCGTTGCTCATCGTCCTGGCCACGGCGACGAGCTGGCCGTCGAAGCTCTACGGCTTCCTGCCGGAGGTGTGCTCGGACGAGACGTGCGGGCCGGTGCCATATGGAATCGACATGTACATCTATCCGCTGGTGTGGGGTGGCGTCGGCGCGGCGGTGGCCGCGGCGGGGATCGGTCCCTTCGTTTCCCTGCTGAAGGGCTGGTACATGTCGTTCTGGCCCGTTTTGGCGCTGGCCATTGTGGTGGTCAGCTCGGCCGCTGCCTCGATGATCACCGTTTTCAGCCAGCGTTATTGGCACTGAGTCATCGGCGCTGAGCGCGCGGCCGCGGTTACGTTCGTCCAACCTTGCGGCCGCGCACCGATATGAGACCGAAATCACAACGGCGCATGCGGGATTGGACGCGCCAGTCACCGTCCGGTCACGGTCCGACAAATAATCCCGCGTGGGGCTCACCAGCTATTTTCCGCGTGCAACTTCTGTTGTAAAAGTGTCTGTAGTGACTGGTGTGATTCAACGGGCGACCGACTGATTCACGTTCCGAGTCATCAGGCGGCGTTCGACCCCGGCGTGGTGGTCGTCGCCATCGACCCGAGCGAGCCCAGAGAGGTTGCACTCCGATGAAACGCATCTACTCCTTCGCCATCGGCCTGGCCATGCTGGCGGCCCCGATGGCGACCGCCGGCCTGGCCACCTACGGCCTGGCCGCCGCCGACCCCGGCGCCCGGCAGATGGACTACCAGCAGGTCACCGACATCGTGGTCCAGCGCGGTCTGTCGCAGCGCGGCGTGCCGTACTCGTGGGCGGGCGGCGGTGTCAACGGCCCGAGTCGCGGCACGGGCACCGGCATCAACACCGTCGGATTCGACGCCTCGGGCCTGATGCAGTACGCCTACGCGGGTGCCGGGATCAAGCTGCCGCGTTCCTCCGGCGCGATTTACCGGGTCGGCCAGAAGGTCCTGCCGTCGCAGGCGCGCAAGGGCGACATGATCTTCTACGGCCCGGAGGGCACGCAGAGTGTCGCGATGTACCTGGGGAACAACCAGATGCTCGAGGTGGGTGACGTCGTCCAGGTTTCGCCGGTGCGCAGCAACGGCATGACCCCCTACCTGGTGCGGGTCCTGGGAACCCAGGCGGGGCCGCAGGCGCCCTTGCAGCAAGCGCCGATTCAGCAAACCCCCCAGCAGGTGCCGGCCCAGCAGGTTCCGGCCCAGCAGGTTCCGGCCCAGCAAACCCCGGGCCAGCAGCTTCCGATGCAGCAGCTGCCCACACAGCAGGCCCCGCTACAGCAGTCGCCGACGCAGCAGGCACCGCTGCAACAGGCACCGCTGCAACAGGCACCGCTGCAACAAGTTCCCGCGCCGACGCAGCAGGCGCCGGTGCAGCAGGCGCCCGTGCAGCAGGCACCGTGGCAACCCCAGGTCGGTACCGTGCGATAACCCCTCAGCCGCCCGACCAGCCGCCACCCGCTTCCTCGCGCTGAGGAGCGGGTGGCGTTTTCGGTAAATTAGCGGTCGACCATGCCGACCCTGCCGCCGCCTCCGCCGCCGATCGCCACCGCGAATCCGGTCGCTGCCAGGGCGGCAGGGACGGTGGCAAGGTCGGGCTTTTATCGCTACGACCTCGACGGGCTGCGCGGCATCGCGATCGCGCTCGTCGCGATGTTCCACGTCTGGTTCGGGCGGGTTTCCGGCGGCGTGGACGTGTTCCTGGCCCTGTCCGGGTTCTTCTTCGGCGGCAAGATTCTCCGCGCCGCGCTCGACCCGGCCGTTTCGCTGTCACCGATCGCGGAAGTGACGCGGCTGGTCCGCCGGCTGGTCCCCGCGCTGGTCGTCGTACTGGCCGGGTGCGCGTTGCTGACCATCCTGGTGCAACCGCAAACCCGCTGGGAGACGTTCGCCGACCAGAGCCTGGCCAGCCTCGGCTATTACCAGAACTGGGAGCTGGCCAACACCGCGGCGGATTATCTGCGCGCCGGTGAAGCCGTCAGCCCGTTGCAGCACATCTGGTCGATGTCAGTGCAGGGCCAGTTCTACATCGCCTTCCTGCTGCTGGTGGCCGGGTGCGCCTACCTGTTCAGGCGCCGGCTCGGCGCACACCTGCGGACCTTGTTCATCGTGCTGCTGACCGTGCTGACGGTGGCCTCGTTCGGGTACGCGATCGTCGCGCATCTCGACAACCAATCGATCGCCTACTACGACAGCTTCGCGCGGGCGTGGGAGCTGCTGCTGGGCGCGCTCCTCGGTGCGGTGGTGCCCTACGTCCGCTGGCCGATGTGGCTGCGCACCGCCGTCGCCGCCGTCGCACTGACGGCCGTCGTGTCGTGCGGCGCCCTGATCGACGGCGTCAGGGAATTCCCCGGCCCATGGGCGCTGGTCCCGGTCGGGGCCACCATGCTGATGATCCTCGCGGGGGCCAATCTGCACGGCCGGCTGCCGCTGCCGAATCGGCTGCTGGCGGCGGGGCCGCTTGTTGCCCTGGGTGCGATGGCGTACTCGCTGTATCTGTGGCACTGGCCGCTGCTCATCTTCTGGTTGTCCTATACCGGCCACAAGCACGCCGGCTTCGTCGAAGGCGCGGCCATATTGCTGGTGTCCGGGGTGCTGGCGCACCTAACCACCCGGCTGGTCGAGGACCCGCTGCGGTATCGGACCACGAGCGGCAGGCAAACCGACGTCGCCCCGGCGCTCCCCTGGCCGGCGCGGTTCGGCCGGCCGACGATCGCGCTGGGGTCCGCGGTGGTCCTGCTGGCCGTCACGCTCACCGCGACGTCGTTCACGTGGCGTCAGCACGTCACCGTCCTGCGCGCCGCGGGCAAGGAACTCAGCGTGCTCAACCCGCAGGACTATCCCGGCGCCCGCGCCCTCACCGAACGCGTGCGGGTCCCGGCGCTGCCGATGCGGCCCACGGTCTTGGAGGTCAAGCAAGACCTCCCGGTCTCGACCAGGGATGGGTGCATCAGTGACTTCGTCAACCCCGCGGTGGTCAACTGCACCTACGGCGACGAGGCGGCCACCCGGACCATCGCGCTGGCCGGCGGCTCGCACGCCGAACATTGGCTGCCCGCGCTGGACGTGCTCGGCCACGCGCACCACTTCAAGGTCGTGACCTATCTCAAGATGGGCTGCCCGTTGTCCACCGAGGAAGTCCCGTTGATCATGGGCAACAACGCGCCCTACCCGCAGTGCCGCGAGTGGGTCCAACGCACGATGAGCAAGCTGATCACCGACCGTCCCGACTACGTGTTCACGACAACGACGCGGCCGTGGAACATCAAGACCGGCGACGTGATGCCCGCCACCTACATCGGGATCTGGCAAACGTTGTCGGACAACAACATTCCGATCCTCGGCATCCGGGACACCCCGTGGCTGGTCAAGAACGGCCAACCGTTCGATCCGGCGGACTGCCTGGCCAAGGGCGGCAACGCGCAGTCGTGCGCGATCAAGCGTTCCGATGCGCTGGCCGAGCACAACCAGACCCTCGATTTCGTCACGCAGTTCCCGTTGCTCAAGGTGCTCGACATGTCGGACGCCATCTGCCGCGCAGATGTCTGCCGCCCGGTTGAAGGGAACGTGCTGATCTACCACGGCGCTCACCACCTGACCCCCACCTACATGCGGACGATGGCCCACGAGCTGGGCCGGCAGATCGCGGCGAACACCGGTTGGTGGTGAGGCAGCCGCACCCAGCGCTCGCGGATAAGGTCAAGGGATGCCGTCGAACAATCCACCCGCGACTTCGGGCGTCGCGGAACCCGATACGGAAGAGTCCGCACCTACCCTGCCCACCGTGTGGCCGGGCAACGCCTATCCGCTCGGGGCCGCCTATGACGGCGCGGGAACTAACTTTTCGCTGTTTTCCGAAATCGCCGACAAGGTCGAGCTGTGTCTGATCGACGCCAACGGCGGCGAGTCGCGCATCCCCCTGGACGAGGTCGACGGATACGTCTGGCACGCCTATCTGCCGAACATCACCCCGGGCCAGCGCTACGGCTTTCGCGTCTACGGGCCGTTCGATCCGGCCGCCGGCCACCGGTGCGACCCGAGCAAGCTGCTGCTCGACCCGTACGGGAAGGCTTTCCACGGCGATTTCACGTTCGGCCAGGCGCTGTACTCGTATGACATGAGCGCCGTCGACCCGGACACCAACGGGGTCGACACCGGCACGCCCCCGATGGTCGACTCGCTCGGCCACACGATGACCAGCGTGGTGAGCAACCCCTTTTTCGACTGGGGATCCGACCGGGCGCCGCTCACGCCGTATCACGAAACGGTCATCTACGAGGCCCATGTCAAGGGCATGACGCAGACCCATCCCGGTGTCCCCGAGGGGCTTCGGGGCACGTATGCCGGGCTGGCCCACCCGGTGGTCATCGAGCACCTCAAGTCGCTGAATGTCACGGCGCTGGAATTGATGCCGGTTCACCAGTTCATGCACGACTCGCGGCTGCTGGACCTGGGGCTGCGAAACTACTGGGGCTACAACACGTTCGGGTTCTTCGCCCCGCACAACCAGTACGCGTCCAACCGCGACGCCAGCGTCGCCGAATTCAAGACCATGGTGCGCAGCCTGCACGAAGCCGGCATCGAGGTCATTCTCGACGTGGTCTACAACCACACCGCCGAAGGCAATCACCTGGGGCCGACCATCAACTTCCGCGGCATCGACAACGCGGCCTACTACCGGCTGGTCGACGAGGACCTGCGGTTGTACAAGGATTTCACCGGCACCGGCAACAGCCTCAACGCCCGTCATCCGCATGTGCTGCAGCTGATCATGGACTCGCTGCGCTACTGGGTGACCGAGATGCACGTCGACGGGTTCCGGTTCGACCTGGCTTCCACGCTGGCCCGCGAGTTGCACGACGTCGACCGGCTGAGCGCGTTTTTCGATCTGGTGCAACAGGATCCGATCGTCAGCCAGGTCAAGCTGATCGCCGAGCCGTGGGATGTCGGCGAGGGCGGCTATCAGGTCGGCAATTTCCCGGGTTTGTGGACCGAGTGGAACGGGAAGTACCGGGATACTGTGCGTGACTACTGGCGGGGCGAGCCCGCAACCCTCGGCGAGTTCGCGTCCCGGCTGACCGGGTCGTCGGACCTCTACGAAGTCACCGGCCGGCGCCCCAGCGCAAGCATCAACTTCGTCACCGCCCACGACGGGTTCACCCTCAACGACCTGGTGTCCTACAACGAAAAGCACAACGAAGCCAACGGCGAGGACAATCGCGACGGGGAAAGCCACAACCGATCGTGGAACTGTGGCGTCGAGGGCCCCACCGACGACCCGGAGATCGTCGAGCTGCGTTGCCGCCAGATGCGCAACTTCTGGGCCACCCTGATGGTCAGCCAGGGCACGCCGATGATCGCGCATGGCGACGAGATTGGGCGGTCGCAGAACGGCAACAACAACGTCTACTGCCAGGACTCCGAATTGTCTTGGATGGATTGGTCTTTGGTCGACAAGAACGCCGACCTGCTGGCATTCGCGCGCAAGGCCACGACCCTGCGCAAGGACCATCCGGTGTTCCGCCGGCGCCGGTTCTTCGAGGGCGAGCTGATCCGAACCGGCGACGAGGTTCGCGATATCGCCTGGCTGACCCCGGGCGGGCGGGAGATGACCCACGAGGACTGGAATAAGAGCTTCCACCATCGCTGTGTGGCGGTGTTTCTCAACGGCGACGCCATCGCCGCGCCCGATGCCCGTGGCGAGCACGTGGTCGATGACTCGTTTCTGTTGTGCTTCAACGCCCACGACGACTACGTGGAGTTCGTCGCCCCGCACGACGACTACGCGCGCGAGTGGACCGTCGAGCTGGACACGAATCACCCCGCCGGCGACGCCGATTCGGTCGTGGCGGCCGAAGAGAAGTTCGAAGTGCCGGCCCGCTCGTTGCTGATCCTGCGTAAGACCGCCTGACGCATGGCTTTTCCGGTCCGGGCAACCTACCGGTTACAGCTGCGCGGTGAGTCCAGCGGATTCGGGTTCACCCTCGCCGACGCCGAGAACCTGCTGGACTACCTCGACGACCTCGGTGTCTCACATCTGTACCTGTCGCCGATCCTGACCGCGGCCCGGGGGTCCAGCCATGGATACGACGTCACCGACCCGACGAGCGTGTCGCCGGAGCTGGGCGGGCCCGACGGCCTCGCGCGGCTGTCCGCGGCGGCCCGCGCGCGCGGCATGGGCCTGGTCGTCGACATCGTGCCCAACCACGTCGGCATCGACAAACCCGAGCAGAACGCGTGGTGGTGGGACGTGCTGCGGCACGGCCGGTCCTCGCCGCACGCGCCATTCTTCGACATCGACTGGGACGTCGGCGACGGGCGAATCATCCTGCCGCTGTTGGGTTCCGACGACGACGCCACCGACCTGACCGTCGACGGGGAGCTGCTGCGACTGGGCCAGCTGGCCTTGCCTATCGCCCCCGGCACGGGCGGTGGCACCGGACCGGAGGTCCACGATCGCCAGCACTACCGGTTGGTCGGCTGGCGAAACGGGGTCTGTGGGTACCGCCGCTTCTTCTCGATCACGTCGCTGGCCGGCCTGCGGCAGGAAGACCGCGCGGTGTTCGAGGCCAGCCACGCCGAAGTCGCCCGCTGGTTCGAGGAGGGTCTGGTCGACGGCGTGCGCATCGACCATCCCGACGGGTTGTCCGATCCCTGTGGGTATTTGGCAAGGCTGCGCGACCTCGTCGGTCCGGACGCCTGGATCGTGATCGAAAAGATCCTCGCCGTCGACGAAGCGCTGGAACCCACGCTGCCGGTCGCCGGAACCACCGGCTACGACGCGCTGCGCGAGGTGGGCGGGGTCTTCATCGACCCCGCCGGGGCGCCCGCGCTCACGGCGCTCGTCGAATCGGCCGGTACGGACTATCACGCGATGCCGGAACTGTTGCGCGACCTCAAGATCCATGCGGCCACCGACACCCTGGCCAGCGAACTGGACAGGCTGCGGAGGTCCATCACGGCAGCGGCCGGCACCGATCATCCGCAGCTGCCCGAGGCGGTGACCGCCCTGCTCAGCCACATCGGGGTATACCGCTGCGACTACCCTGGCCTGGCCGCGATCCTGCCCACCGCGCTGGCCGAAACCCAAGCGGCGGCACCACAATTGGGGCCGGCGCTGCAGCTGATCGCCGCGGCGCTGGCCGCTGACGCAGAGCCTGCCACCCGCCTGCAGCAGCTGTGCGGCGCCGTGACCGCCAAGGCAACCGAGGACTGCCTGTTCTACCGCGACGCGCGACTGGTGTCGCTGAACGAGGTGGGCGGCGAGCCGCGTCGGTTCGGCGTGAGCGTCGCCGAGTTTCACCACCGCGCCGCCACCCGCGCTCGGACATGGCCGCAGGCGATGACAACGCTCACCACACACGACACCAAGCGCGGCGAGGACGTGCGGGCCCGCATCGGCGTGCTGTCGCAGGTGCCGTCGCTGTGGACCGAGTTTCTCGCCCGTTGGGAAATTGCGGCCCCCTCCCCGGATCCCGCGACCGGGCGATTCCTGTGGCAGAACATCTTCGGGGTCTGGCCGGTGGGCGGCGAGGTCACCGAAGAGCTGCGCGGTCGGCTGCACCGGTACGCCGAGAAGGCGATCCGGGAGGCCGGCCTACACACCTCGTGGAACGAGCCGGACCCGGCGTTCGAGGAGGAGGTGCACCGCTGGCTGGATACCGTGCTCGACGGGCCCGTGGCGCCCGCACTGACCGAGCTTGTCGCCCAACTCAATCCGCACGCCGCGAGCGACTCCCTGGGTCAGAAGCTGCTCGCCCTGACGGTGCCCGGCATCCCCGACGTCTACCAGGGCACCGAGCTGTGGGACGACAGCCTGGTGGACCCGGACAACCGCCGCCCGGTCGACTACGGAGCCCGCAGGGCCGCGCTGAAAGAGTTGCGGCACCCCAAGATTCGCGTCGTCACCGCGGCGCTGGCGCTGCGGCGCTCCCGGCCGGACAGTTTTCTGCGCGGCTCATACCTTCCCGTGCTGGCCGACGGCGAAGCCGGCGATCACGTGGTGGCGTTCCGCCGCGGCTGGGAAGGCCAGGACGTCCTGGTCGCGGTCACCCGCTGGACCGTGCGGCTGGCCGAAACCGGCTGGGGTAACACCGTCCTGCCGTTGCCCGAGGGCTCCTGGACCGACACCCTCACCGGCGCCATGGCCAGCGGGCCGACGTCGACCGCCGAATTGTTCGCGGACCTGCCCGTCGTCCTGCTGGAGCGCGACCATGAGTGAATTCCGCGTCTGGGCGCCCAAACCCGCGGAGGTGCGCCTCGACCTAAACGGCCCAGACGGCGAGGCGCACGCGATGACGCGCTCGGGTGACGGCTGGTGGCACACGTCGGTCGACACGGCGCCGGACGCCAGGTACGGGTTCCTGCTCGACGACGACCCCACCGTCCTGCCGGACCCCCGGTCGCCCCGCCAACCCGACGGGGTGCACGCCCGCTCGCAGCTGTGGGACGCTTCGGCGGCGGCCTGGACCGACGCCGCCTGGCCCGGCCGATCGGTCGAAGGCGCGGTGATCTACGAACTGCACGTCGGCACCTTCACCCGCGACGGCACCTTCGACGCCGCCGTCGAAAGGCTGGACTACCTGACCGATCTCGGTGTCGACTTCGTCGAGCTGATGCCCGTCAATTCCTTTGCCGGAACACACGGCTGGGGATATGACGGAGTGTTGTGGTACAGCGTGCACGAACCCTACGGCGGGCCCGACGGCCTGGTGCGCTTCGTCGACGCCTGCCACGCGCGCGGTCTGGGGGTATTGATCGACGCGGTGTTCAACCACTTCGGCCCCTCGGGCAACTACCTGCCCCGCTTCGGCCCCTACCTCTCGTCGGCCAGCAACCCGTGGGGGGAAGGCATCAACATCGCCGACGCCGACTCCGACGAGGTGCGCCGCTACATCATCGGATGCGCGCTGCGCTGGATGCGTGACTTCCACGCCGACGGCCTGCGGCTCGACGCGGTACACGCGCTGGTGGACACCACGGCCATCCACATCCTCGAGGAACTCGCCGCCGAAACCGACTGGCTGGCAAGGCAGCTGGGCCGCCCGCTGTCGCTGGTCGCCGAAAGCGATCTCAACGACCCGCGGCTGATCACCCCCCGCGACCGCAACGGTTACGGCATCACCGCGCAGTGGGATGACGACATCCACCACGCGATCCATACAGCGGTATCCGGTGAGCGGCAGGGCTACTACGCCGACTTCGGCTCGCTGGCCACGCTGGCGAAGGCCCTGCGCCGCGGGTACTTCCACGCCGGGACCTATTCGTCGTTTCGCCGGCGCCGGCACGGGCGGCCGCTGGATACTTCTGAGGGGTCCGGCATCCCCGCGACCAGGCTGCTCGCCTACACCTGCACCCACGATCAGGTGGGGAACCGGGCGCTCGGCGATCGCCCGTCGCAGGGCCTCACCGCCGGCCAGCTGGCCATCAAGGCCGCCCTGGTACTCGGCTCTCCCTACACCGCAATGCTTTTCATGGGTGAGGAGTGGGGCGCGTCGACGCCGTTCCAGTTTTTCAGCTCACACCCCGAACCGGAGTTGGCCCGGGCCACCGCCGAGGGCCGTAAAGCCGAGTTCGCCGAGCACGGCTGGGACGCCTCAACGAAAGGGGAGGTCCCCGACCCGCAGGACCCACAGACGTTTCTGCGCTCCAAGCTGAATTGGGACGAGGTCAGCTCCGGCGAGCATGCCCCCTTGCTGCGGCTCTATCGCGACCTGATCGCCCTGCGCCGCACCGAGGCCGACCTGGCCGACCCGTGGCTGGACCACCTCGCCGTCGACTACGACGAGGAGCAGGCCTGGATTGTGTTGCACCGCGGCCGGTTACGCATCGCGTGCAACCTAGGCGCTGGGCAGGTGACGGTGCCGGTCGCCGGTGACTTGGTGCTGGCGTGGGGCGAGCCGACGGTCGGTGGGGAAACCACAGAGCTGCCGGCGCATTCGCTTGCGATACTGCGGGTCGCCGGGTAGACGTCAAACGGGTTCGTCGTCGTCCGGACCGCGGAGGAATCGTTCGGGGTGATGAAACGCGTTGGTTCGGGGTTGGCCGCGATCGAGGTGTGCCGGCGGTAGCCATTCGGTGTGGCCTCGGGCGTTGGTGCGGGTGGTCCAACCCTTTTCGACGAGCCGGTTATCCGGGCCGCAGGCCAAGGTGAGATCCGTGATGTCGGTGCGACGCGTGGTGGTCCAGCCGCGGACGTGATGCACTTGGCTGTGATAGGCAGGGGCATCGCACCCCGGCCTACTACAGCCACGATCCTTGGCGTACAACATGATTCGCTGCGCCGGGGAGGCCAACCGCTTGGCGTGGTACAGCGCCAGCGGTTTGGCGTTATCGAAGAGCGCCAAGTAATGGTGAGCGTGGCTGGCCATGCGAATCACATCCGACATCGGAAGCAGCGAACCTCCACCGGTCACACCTTTGCCTGCGGCCGCCTCCAGTTGCTCGAGTGTGGCGGTCACGATGATCGACACCGGCAGCCCGTTGTGCTGGCCCAGCACGCCCGAGGCGAACAGGGCGCGCAGCGCAGCCAGCAAGGCGTCATGGTTGCGTTGGGCTTGGGACCGGCCGTCGCGGCGCACCGCATCCTCGTCGGGTTCCTGGTCGACGACAGGGATTTCGTCCTCGGGGTTGCAGGTGCCCGGAGCGGCCAGCTTGGCCAGCATGGCCTCGATGGCCGCCCGCAATTCCGGGGTGACCATGCCGCTCAGGCGTGACATGCCGTCGAATTCCTGCCTGCCCAAACTGATGCCCCGCTTGCGGGCGCGTTCGGCGTCGCTGAACTCCCCGTCGGGGTTAAGCCAATCCATGATCCGCTGGGCGTATCGGGCCAACTCATCGGGGCGATAGTGGCTGGCCTGCTCCGCCAGATCGGCATCGGCGGCCTCGCAGGTGCACACGTCCACCTCGGCGGGCAAGTGGGCGAAGAAGTCGCGGATCACCCGCACGTGCCCGTCGCCGATCAGCCCCGCCCGCTGGGCGCTCGCGGTCGCACTCAATCGCGGCGCCAACGGCTCCCCGGTCAACGCCCGCCGCGGCCCGAGATCTTGGGCTTCCGCGACGCGCCGCGCCGCCTCGGCCTTCGTGATGCGCAGCCGGTCGCCCAGCACCGAACGCAGCGTGCCGCCCAATTCTTCCGGGCCGGCTTGGGCGCCAAGCTGATTGATCAGAGTGTGCTGCGGGGCCCGCAGCCGGCGGGCCGCCGATTCGAGGCTTTCCAGGGCCCGCAATCGTTCCGGGGTGGTCAACACGTCAAAAGACAACTCGCCCAGACGCTCCAGATCGGTCTTGAGCGCGTCGAAGACCTCGACGATCTCCTCGCGACTACTCGAACCCATGCCCCAAACACTACGAAGGCCCACCGACAAGAAACGCCGTCCGGTGACCACTGAAACCAGAGTGGCACAAGGGATTACACGCTGGAGCGTCCGGTTCCGCGCACCGCCGCGGCGACGGCATCGGCGAGCGGTTCGATCTCGTCGGCGGCGAGGTCCGCGATCGTGATACGCATGCCCGGCCCGCTGCGAATGCGAAACCGCGTGCCCGGCGCCGCCGCCCAGCCCGCGCCCAGCAGCCGGGTGATCGCGACGGTCTCGTCCGGGACCGGGATCCACACGTTCAGCCCGGACCGGCCGAAAGCGGTGACCCCCCGCTCGGCCAGGGCGGTGCGCAATCGCGTGCGCGTGGAGGCGTATCGCTCTTCGGCCTTGGCGATGAGCCGCGTCGCGGCCTCGTCCGACCATAGGCCGGCCGCCAGCGCCTGCAGGATGTGGCTCACCCAGCCCGGCCCGAGCCGCAGCCGGCCGTGCACCCGCTCGACGGTGCGGTGGTCCCCGGCCAGGACAGCCACCCGCAGGTCGGGGCCGTACGCCTTGGACGCCGAGCGCACGAAGGCCCAACGGCTGGTCGACCCGGCCAGGGTGTGCAGCGGGGCGCCGGAGATGCCCGCGCAGTGATCGTCCTCGACCAGCAGCAGGTCATCGGATCGGTCGGACAGCACGCCGCACAGCGCGTCCGTGCGATCCGCTGACAGCGCCGCACCCGTCGGGTTCTGCGCGCGATTGGTGACCACCAGCGCGCGCACCCCGCGATCCAGCGCCCGGGTGACGTCGGCCACCAGCGGCCCGCCGTCGTCGACCCGCACCGGCTCGGCCGAAAGCCCCAGCGCCGCAAGCAGATCCAACAGATTGGCCCAGCCGGGATCCTCGACGGCCACCCGATCGCCGGGGCGCAGGTGCGCGGTGAGCGCCCGCTCGATGCCGTCCAGTGCGCCGCTGGTCACCGCGAGATGTCCGGCCGGAACGCCGTCGGCGCCCAGCGCCGCGCGGGCGTGGTCGACCAGGTCGGGCGACATGGCCGGTTCGCCGTAGAGCACCGGGCGGACGACGGGAGCGGGGGCCGCTGCGATGGGCAGTAGGGCGGGGTCCGGGTTGCCGGTCGACAGATCGCGAACCCCGGCGGGAACGTCGAGCCCGAGCAGGGAGCGCGGGGTGGTCGCGGGGCGGTGGCGCACCCGCGTGCCGCGCCGGCCCGCGGTCTCGACGGCGCCGCGATCGCGCAGCAGGCGGTAGGCGGCGGCGGCGGTATTCGGGTTCACACCGAGCCGGGCGGCCAGGTCGCGGATCGGCGGCAGCGCGTCGCCGGGCGCCAGCCTGCCCGTCGAGATCGCCTCTTCCACGTCGGCGGCTATGGATTCCGCGCCCGACCCCGCTATGCTGTATTGCACTGGCACAGTTGATATTATGTACTATTACAATCGCAGAGGCAATCCATTGGACTACCGCCCCACCCCGCGCACCACGCCCACCCGCTACCGGGAACGCGCCCGCTACGACCGCGACACCGTGCACCGGATCCTGGACGAGTCCCTGATCTGTCACCTCGGCTACCTCAGCGCCGGGCGGCCGGTGGTCCTGCCCACGACGCATGCCCGCCACGGCGAAACCCTCTACCTGCATGGTTCCACCGGCAGCGGCCCGATGCTGGCCGCCATGGCGGTCAATAGACCGGCGTCGGGCCTGCCCGTCTGCGTCACCGCCACGCTGGTCGACGGGCTGGTGCTGGCCCGCTCGGCGTTACATCATTCGCTGATGTATCGCTCGGTCGTGGTGGTGGGTGATGCGCGGGTGGTCGACGATCCGGAGGAGAAGCGGCGGGCCCTGGGATCGCTGCTCGATCACATCGCGCCGGGGCGCGCCGCCGACTGCAGGCCCCCGAACGCGCGCGAGCTCGCCGCGACGTCCGTGCTCGCGCTCGACCTCGTCGAGGTCTCCGCCAAGGTGCGCCGCGGCGGGCCCGCCGACGAGCCGGAGGATTTGCCGCTGCCGCACTGGGCCGGGGTGCTGCCGCTGAGCCTGTCGGCCGGAAAGCCGGTTCCGGACGACGACCTTGATCCCGCTACCCCGCTGCCGCCGTACCTGGCGGCCTACTCGCGCTAGCCGCCGGTCTACAGCAGGTACCGGTAAGCGGGCGAATCCGGCTGCAGAGTCTCGACGTGGATGTCGGTCGCCCGAATCCGGGCCAGCAGGCCGTCGAGGTCCGCGGACGATCCCAGCTGGATGCCGACGAGTGCCTCACCGGTCTCGCGGTTGTTGCGCTTGACGTACTCGAACAAGGTGATGTCGTCGTTGGGCCCGAGCACCTCGTCGAGGAACCGGCGCAGCGCACCAGGCTCCTGCGGGAAGTCCACCAGGAAGTAGTGCTTGAGGCCGAGGTGCACCAGCGAGCGCTCGAGCACCTCACCGTAGCGCGAGACGTCGTTGTTGCCGCCCGAGATCAGGCACACGACGGTGGAGCCCGGCTCGACGTCGGCTTCCAGCAGGCCGGCCACCGACAGCGCGCCGGCCGGCTCCGCGATGATGCCCTCGTTCTGGTAGAGGTCGAGCATCGCGGTGCACACGGCGCCCTCGTCGATCGTCGTGATCGACACCATGTCACCGGCGGCGGCCAGCGCGGCGTAGGTCAGCGTTCCCGCCCGCTTGACCGCCGCGCCGTCGACGAACTGGTCGACGTGGTCCAGCGTCACCGGCTCGCCGGCGGCCAGCGCGGCCATCATCGCGGCGGCTCCGGCGGGCTCGATGCCCAACACCGCGGTGTTCGCGGTCCGCTCGGCCAGGTACGTGGTGATGCCGGCGATGCAACCGCCGCCGCCGACCGGGACCACTACCAGGTCGGGCTCCCCCACACCAAGGGCGTCGAGTTGCGAAAGCAGCTCGACGGCGATGGTGCCCTGGCCGGCGATGGTGCGCAGATCGTCGAACGGCGGCACCAGCGTGGCGCCGGTGCTCTCCACGTCGGCCAGCGCCGCCTCGGCGGCCAGGTCGTAGGTCCGTCCCCCGACGATCAGCTCGATGAACTCTCCGCCGTGGTAGCGGATCCGGTCGAGCTTCTGCCGGGGCGTCTTCGCCGGCACGTAGACGCGGCCGCGCACACCCAGCGCCCGGCACGCGTACGCGAAGCCCTGCGCGTGGTTACCCGCCGAGGAGCACACCACGCCGGCCGCCGTCTCCTCGGCCGACAGCTGCACCAGCAGGTTGTAGGCGCCGCGCAGCTTGTAGGAGCGCACGGTTTGCAGGTCTTCGCGCTTCAGGTAGACCTGCGCGCCGGTGATCGCCGACAGCCGATCACTGCGCTGCAACGGGGTGGGCGTGACCACCGGCGAGATCCGCTTGGCCGCGGCGTCGATGTCGGCCGCGGACAGCGGCGACTCGCTCGGGCTCTGACTCAGTTCAGCGGACACCGGTCAATCGTGCCATGTCGCGCCCTCAACCTGCGAAAGCGGCTCAGTTCACCGGCGTCAGCACGAACACCGGAATCTGGCGTTCGGTCTTTTTCTGGTACTCGGCGTAGTCGGGCCAGGCCTCGACGGCGCGCTCCCACCAGGTGGCTTTTTCCTCGCCGAACACCTCGCGGGCGTCGTAGTCGCGCGTGACGGCGCCGTCCTGCAGCTCGACGCGCGGGTTCTTGACGATGTTGTGGTACCAGACCGGGTTCTTCGGGGCCCCGCCGAGCGAGGCGACGACGGCGTACTCGCCGTTGTGCTCGACCCGCATCAACGGGGTCTTGCGGAGTTTGCCGGTCTTGGCGCCGACGGTGGTCAGCAGAATGATGGGCTTGCCCTTCATGTCCGCCGCATCCTGTCCGCCGGATTCGGCATACTTGTCGGCTTGTTCGCGGGACCAATCCCATGGGCTGGGTGCGTATTCACCTGAAAGCGGCATGTCCCTCACCTTACGGCTGAGCGAAGGGACGCAGATGACGCCGGGTCTGGTGATCCGGTGCGCCGGCCTCGCCGTCGCGGTGCCGGCCCTTCGTGTAGTCGCCTTCCCAATCCAGTCGCTCGCCACCGGCGACGTCCGCCGCCGCCTGGATCCGCCCCGCGTCGTCGCGGGAGCGAAGGAAGAGCTCGTGCTTGCGCCGCAGCTCCTCGTCGGACTCGATGCGCCGAAGCTCGGGGGCGAATTCCTCGAGCTCGGCCCGGCGTTGCGGAACGATCATGCCGATCGGCTCGTCGACCTCGAACCGCACCGGCATCAGCTTGCGGGTGAATTTCCAGCTCATGCTGAAACTCGCACTCGCCCAGTCGGTTTCGACGACGCCCTCCAACGGGGACACGGCGTCCTTCGGATAGTTCGCCGGCCCGCGGACCAACAGGTTGTATCCGGGAGGGGTGCGGAACAGCATCGGCAGGTGCCACGTCAGGATGCCGTTACCGAAATGGCTGGACGGCAGGAACTGGCCGGGCTCGCGACTATCGGGTGCGACCAGCACGTCCACGCCGCCCTGATCCATCCAGGTGGCCGTGAACGCGCACGGATTGCGCAGCTCCCAACCGCTCTGGTTGGCGATGAGCATCGGCAGACACCGGCTGGGCCAACCGATCCGCCGCTCCGACATCTCCGACATCCACGTCCGCGTGATCGGCGCCGGGCCGATCGGGGGTGCGTTGTCCCGCGTGATGAACCCGATCAGCGGGCGGCCCTGCGCGTCGGATTTGTCAGACGTTGGAAATCCCCTCAATAAGCACGGGCGGCAGTCTAGCGCTGGGGGCTCGTTAGCGCGTCCTGGCGAGCTCGGCGATGGCGTTGACCCGCCGGATGGCCGTCGCGATCTCGTCCGCGAACTGCCGCCGCCGCTCCGCGATGTCCGGGTACTCGAAGCCGTCCACCAGCTCGCGATGCCGCGCCAGGCGCAACGCGGTCTTGAACAACTCCATCGACCTCGACTCGGCGCTGGCGATGCGGCGCTGCAGCTCCCACTGCTTGCCCACCTCGAGGCACTCGGTGAGGAACGCCTGCTCGTCGAACGATTCGTCCTCGTGGGAGGCCAGCCGGTCGGCGACGATGTGGTACGCGTCCAGGAAGGGGCGCAGCACTAGATGCGCGAGCAGCAGGTCCGCCCGCTCCAGCAGCCGCCGCACCTGGGCCGAGCTCGCGGGCTTGGTGGTGTCTTCCACCGGCCCGATCAGGCGTACCTCGTCGGCGAGGTCCTTCTCGAACTGCGCGCGGGCCGAGAACAAGAACTCGAACTTGAGCAGCTCGCGAAGGCTCAGCGCCTCGTCGCGCACGGACGCCGGTGCGACCAGGCCATCCTCCGACATTTCCGACGCGGCCAGCAGCGCGGTCTCGGCGATGGCGCGGTCGACCAGGATGTGGATGGCGGTGTTGCGGTAGAACGCGGCGACCAGGTGCTGGTCCTCGCCGATGCCCCAGACCGGTTCGGTGCCCGCGTCGTAGACGCTGACGACGCCGGAGGCGACCAGCTGGTGCAGGGTCCACCGGATCGTGGAGCGGTTCGTCAGGTCGGCGGCGCCGGCCACCGCCCAGTTCCGCGCCGCGATGTAGCTCGCCAGGGGCCGCACGGTGGCCAGCACCTCGCTGATGGACAGCGACCGGTCCGCACCCAGCAACGCGAGGCTCACCACCGCGGTGGGCGTGACCGGCGTGGCGCGGTTGATCCGGTGCTCGACGTCCAGCGCGATCCGTTCGATCTCCGTCCCGGCGCCGGATTCCTCGGCACGCAATTCCTCGAGGCGCTTGCGCAGCGGCAGCGGTTCGCCGAAATCCAGGTAGGCGCGGCCCAGGCGCTCCCCTTGCTGTCTGGCCAGCCGGATCAGGAAGCGGAAGTCTTCGGGCCGCTTCGTCGCGCCGTAGGCCTCGGTGGTCATGGCCTCCACCTCGTGCAGTTGGTCATACACGATGGAGGTCGGCACCAAATACACCTCGGGACCGTCGATTTCGTCGACGGCGTCGCTGATGTAGCGCAGGATTCCGAACACCGGGGGCCGCAGCTTGCCGGTCCTGGTCCGGCCGCCTTCGATCGACCAGGTCAGGTTGGCGTGGTTTTGCACCAGCTGCGCGGCGTAGGCGCGCAGCACGAAGCGGTAGACGGGAATGTCTTTGGTCTGCCGCCGGATGAAGATCGCCCCGGTGCGCTTGGCCCAGGCGCCCATCGGGAAGAAGTTCAGGTTCGCGCCGCCGAACGTCAGCGCGGGCGAGAGCCGGTTGGCCTGGATCACCTCCGGCAACAGCATGCCGTCCAGATACGAGCGATGCGAAAAGGCAAATGCCAGCGTCGCTTTGCGATCCAGCTTGCGCAGCGCCGCGATCTGATCCTCGTCGACGAGAATGTCGTAGGCCCGCATCAGCCAGCAGGAGAAGCTGCGCCAGGCCCGTACCGCCCGCTCCTCCAGCGAGGCCGACATCTCGCGCAGGTAGCCCGCGGCCTCCGCGCGCACGCCGGCCGGGTCGCGGCCGAGCTCGTCGGCCAGCTTGTCGAGGCGCTCGACATACCACGGCGCGGCCAACAGCTGAACGACCTCGGCCGCGTCGGTCGACAACGGCGTCGCCGATTCTTCGAGTATTCCGGTGCGTTGTAGCAACTTTCGCGCCCCGACGCGGCCGAGCTCGCGCGCCGTCGCCATCCGTCCCCCGCTCACGCCGGTTGCACCGTTGCGGCCACGGAGGGATCGCGGGGCTCGTGAACCTCCGCAGGTGGTTCGGGCGCGTAGAGTTCCTCGATCTCGGCGGCGTACTTGGCCATGATCGGTTTGCGCTTCAGCTTCATCGTCAGCGTGATCTCGTCGCCGCCGGGCTCCCATAACGTCGGCAGCACCCGGAAGCGCTTGATCTGTTCGACCCGCGAGAGTTTGGCGTTGCCCGCGGCCACCCCGGCGGCGATCCGGGCGATGACCTCCGGGTGGGCCGCCAGGGCTTCGGGCGAGGCGTCGGAAAGCCCATGCTGGGCGGCGTACGGTCCGACCGATTCGGCGTCGAAGACCATCAGCGCGGCGTTGTACGGTCGCCCGTCGCCGATCGTGATCATGGCGCCGACCATCGGGCAGGCGGCCAGGATGGCGTTCTCAATGTTGGCCGGGGACATGTTCTTTCCGGCCGCGTTGATGATCAATTCCTTCTTGCGGTCCACGATGCGCAGGTAGCCGTCGTCGTCGACCTCGAGGATGTCGCCGGTGTGCAGCCAGCCCTCGGCGTCGATCGCCTCGGCGGTCTTCGCGGGTTCCTTGCGGTAGCCCTTCATCACCAGCGGGCCGCGGATCAGGTACTCGCCGTCCTCGGCGATCTTGCCCTCCAGCCCCGGAAGCAGCTTGCCGACGGTGCCCAGCCGGGCGACGCTCGGATGGCTCACGCTGGCAACGCAACTCAGCTCCGACATCCCCCAGAGCTCGGCGATCGGAATGCCGATGCCGAGGAAGAACGCCAGTGTCTCCCTGGGTATCGGGGCCGCGCCCGACACCGCCCAGCGCAGCTCGCCGAAGCCGAGCCGTTCGCGCAGTTTCGACAGCACCAGCTCGTCGGCCTTGGCCCACTCGGCGGCTACGTCGTCGGGCATGGGCTGGCCGGCCAGTTCGGCGTCGGCGCGCTTGGCCGCCACCGACATCGCCCATTGCAACACCTGCCGCTTGACTTCGTCGGTCTCGTGGCTGACGGTGAATTCGATTGCAGCCTTGAGCTTTTCCCACACCCGCGGCACCGCGCCCCATACCGTGGGTCGCGCGTCGGGCAGCGCGGCGGCGATGGCCTTCACGTCGGAGATCACCGTCACCCGGGAGCCGAACACCTCCAGCCCGTAGAGCGCCATCACCCTGTCGGCGATGTGCGCCGACGGCAGGAACGACGTGACCCGCTCGCCGAAGCCGACCGGCAGGACGGTGTAGAGGGCGAACAGCTCGAACAGCAGATTGGTGTGGGTCATCTCCACGCCCTTGGGGTTTCCGGTGGTCCCCGAGGTGTAGATCAGCGTGGCGACGTCGTCGGGCCGCACCGCCCGCCAGGTGGACTCGAAGTCGAAATCGGCTGGCGCGGCGGCATACAGCTCGTCCACCGAGATGGTGCCGGGCGGCGAACCGTCGATGCAGACGATGTGCTCGATGTCCGCGCCGCTGGCGCGAATGCGGTCCACGTATTGCTCCTCGCAGATCGCGACTTTGGTGCCGGCGTTGCCGAACAGGTATGTGAGCTGCTCGGCGGGCAGCGTGTTGTATACGGAAAACGAAGTGGCACCGACGTGTTGGGCGCCGATTTCGAGTGGGTAGAACTCGATCCGGTTGGCCATCATCAGTGAAACCGTGTCGCCGCGCCGGACTCCCAGACCCGCCAGGCCCGCGGCGACCTTGCGCACCTGCTCCGCGAGCTCCCGCCACGTCAGCGTCTGGGTGTCACCCGGCGTGCGCAGCGCGACGGCGTCGGGATCGATGGACGCGGTGCGCTGGAACGCCTCGCACACCGTGGCCGGACGCTCGGGTGTCGTCATGTGCGTTCTCCTTTTGCGTCGGCGCTGCCCTTCGTGAGCGTACGTCCGCGATCGCCGGGCGCGGAATAGGTTGCGCGATTTCTCCGGCGCGCCAACGTCGCCGGTCAGCGGCACCGAGTACGTTGTCGATCATGCGGCCCGATCGAGGCGTTGACGTCAGCGACCTCTCGCCGCTGGAGCAGACCGCATTGCTGACGCAGTACGCGCGGGCGCTCGACAACCGATGGCCGCGGCACGGCCGGAGGCCGCGATCGATCCTGCGCGACGAGCTCGCCGACGACATCGTGAGAAGGATCGACTACGACTTCGACGGGCTCGGCGTGCCCATGAGCGTGGTATGCCAGGCGTCCCTGCGCGCGAAGATGCTCGACGACCGAGTGCGGGCCTTCACCGCCGCGCACCCCAACGCCGTCGTGGTGGACCTCGGCGCGGGTTTGGACACGGGCCTGTTCCGGGTGGACCCGCCGGCCGCGGTCGATTGGTACAGCGTCGACCTGGCGGGCGTCATCGCGTTGCGTGACCGGCTGATGCCGCCCCACCAGCGGGCCCACTCGGTCACCGCATCGGTGGCCGATGACAGCTGGCCCAACGCCATCCCGGGCGGCCGGCCCACGATGGTGATCGCCGACGGGCTGTTCGCGTTCCTGTCCGAGCCGGTGATCGCCGGTGTCTTTCACCGCGTCACCGAGCACTTCACGTCCGGGGAGCTGGCCTTCAACGACTACGGGCGCATCGGCTGGTTCAGCCGGCTGGCGGTCAAGCTGGCCCCGCAGCAGATGTTCAGCAGCGTCGGCGCCCAGTGGGGCTATCCGGGGTTCAAGGACGCCCGGGTGCCACAGATATGGAATCCACGCCTGACGCTGGTCGAAGAGGCCAGCCTGGCACACGCGCCCGAGGTCGACGTGTTTCCGGGCTGGATTCGGTTGGCTACCAAGGTATCCGGCAAGTTCGCGGCATTCGCCCGCAAGGCCCGCATCCTGCGCTACAAGTTCTGAGTCTCCAGCGGGCTGTGAATGCCGCACGTGCAGGCGTCGATCGACGGGCACGTACAGCGCATTCCCCATTCGATGACGGCACGAGCCCGGGCCAGCGACGCCATCTGCGCATCGATTTCGGCGAGCTTGGCCTCGGCCAGCGCGCGGCTGGCGGGGCGTCCCGGGGCGTCATCGGCGAACAGCACCTGGATCTCCTCGAGAGCGAACCCGGCGGACTTGCAGAGCCCGATCACCTCGAGCCGGGCCAGCACCGCGTCGTCGTAGCGGCGCTGACCGCCCAGCCGCGTCGGCGCCGGCACCAGCCCGATGCGCTCGTAGTAGCGCAGCGTGGTCGCGGCGACCCCGGCCTGGCGCGCGACCTCGCCGATCGTCAGGCGTGCGCCCATCCGTCCTCCCGAGAATTCCATGCTTGACTTAGAGTCAACTCTAAGTTGTTGACTGTGTCCATGGATCACCCCCTCGCCGAACTGAGCGCCGCCCGCTACGCCCTGCTCCGATCGTTTCGCCGCGACGGCACGCCCGTGGACACCCCGATCTGGTTCGGGTTCGACGGCGATGCGCTGGTATTCCGGACGAAGGTAGGCCCGAAGACCCGGCGGCTGGCCGCGCGCCGCGAGGTCGAACTCGCCGCGTGCGACTACCGGGGCCGGGTGCGCCGCGGCGCGACGACGGTCGCGGGCCGGGCCACCATCCTGTGCGGCGCCGACGCCGAGCGGGCCAACCGGGCGCTGCACCGGCGGTATGGCTGGCAGTGGAACATCGTGCCGCTGATCAAGGTGCCCGGAGTGACGAACGTCCACCAGGACCTGTGCCTGCGCGAGAAACTGCGCCGCGCGCGTGACCGCGGAGTGTGGGCGGACAGCGCCATCGTCCGGGTGGATCCGGCATGACACCCACGACACTGGTGCCCGACCCCGTCCGCTCCCCCAGCGTTCTCCAATGCTGCAGCGCCGCTGCCGGACTCGTCCGTGGCCTGGTGCGGCCGCGGCGCCTCGATCGGCGCTTCGTCCGTAGCGTCGTCGACGCGGGCCTGCCGGATCCCCGGGGCACCGTGAGCGTGCGGGCGCTGCCGCAAGTGCCGCGTTTGGTGCCGACCGCCGCGATCGTCGAGGGCACGTGGAAGCCCGCCCGCATCGAGAACTCGCTGACGTCGTTCGTCGTCACGCATCCGGAGGCAACGTTCATCGTCGATCCCGCGGTGTGCCTCGACGTCGAGCACCGGGCGATCGCCCAGCTGCCCGCGGTCCTGCGCGCCGTGGTCCGCCCGCCCGCCGACACCATCCCCACGATCACGGCCCTGACCGGGCTGCCCGAAACGCCTCGACTGGATTTCGCGTTGCCCACGCACGCCCACTGGGACCACGTGTCCGGGCTGCTGGATATGCCCGACCTGCCTGTCCACCTGCACCGCGTCGAAACGGAGTGGATCGGTTCCGGGCCCGTCGCCCCCGTCGGCGGCGTCCGCGACTCGCTGCGCGATCGGCCCGTCATCGAATACGAGCTGGACGGTCCGCCGGTGCTGACCTTCGGCAGCAGCCGCGACCTGTTCGGGGACAGTTCGGTCATCCTGGTGGACCTGGCCGGACATACGCCGGGCAGCATCGGTGTGCTCGTCCATACCGGGCAGGGATGGATCCTGATCGCCGGCGACGCGGCGTGGCACCACTTGCAGATCGAGAAGGTCCGGCAAAAGTCAAGCTACCCCGGCGTTTTGGTGGACGAGGACCGCGAGCAGACCTTCCGAACACTGCAGCGACTTCATCTCGCACGGCATGCGGTGAGGATCATCCCCACCCACGACCACCAAGCGGCGCTGCAGCTCCCGACCTAGCTGTCCAGGACGAAGATGGGCTTGTGGCCGGGGGTGTCCGAAGTCAGGACGCCGGGGATGTCGTCCCAGGCGTAGATCCCGCTGGTGATTAGCTCGGGGTGCAGCGTCCCCGCAGCGACAGCGTCGAGCGTGGGCGTCATGTTCGGCCGGGCTTGGCCCTTGCCGTTGTGGAAGTGGACGCCGCGCAGGTACAGCTGCAACAGCGGCAGCGTCACATCTTGAAAGTAGATGCCCACGCTGTTGACGTGGCCCTCGGGCACGACGGAGAGCAGGGCCTTTCGCAGGCGGTCGGGGTCCGCCGTCGCGTCCACCGCCACGTGAAAGTCCTTCTCCCGCTTGCCGTTGACGTCGCACACCTCCGCACCGAGCTTTTCGGCGACGGCCATGCGGGTGGAATCGTCGTCGTAGTACACGGTGCGCGCGCCGGCGCAGTGGACGGCGACGTCGACGCAGTACAGGCCGATCGATCCCGTTCCGCCGAAGACGGCGACCTGCGGGTCGTCGATCCCGGCGATGGTCGGCATGACCGTTTCCCAGCCCAGGGCGAGGTTGTCGCCGATCGACGCCAGGTGTATCGGGTCGATGCCGGCCGGTAACGGCGCGAGGTTGTAGTCGGCGTAGGGCACGCGGATCAGCTCGGAAAACGTTCCGCCCCAGAACCCGTTGACCGGAAGACCGAACTGGGCGTCGCCGTGGCGCAGGCAGCGGGCGGGGTGCCCGAGTCGGCATTGCGCGCAGGTGCCGCACGCGATGTGCCAGGCCACGCCGACGACGTCCCCGACGCTGATGTCGGTGCAGTCGGGGCCGAGCTCGACGAGGGTGCCGACGCACTCGTGGCCGAGCGGGAACGGCCCCAGCCCGAGAACGGGGTCTTGTCGGCGACGACGTGGTGATCGAGGTCGCAGGTCGTGGCCGCGAGCGGGCGCACCAGCGCGTCGGACGGCGCGAGGATCGTCGGATCATCGACATCATCGAAACGGAGTTGCCCAGGGGCGACGAACATCAGACTTCGCACGGAACCTCCTCGCTATAACGCTCGTTATAGCAGTTCACCGTATGTTATAACGGACGTTATAGCAAGGAGGTCGGCATGCCGGAGAACTCTGTCGCCCGCGAACGCATGGTGGTCGGCGCCGCCGACATGATCAGCCGGCGCGGGCTCAACGCCACCAGCGTGCGAGAGCTGGCCAAGCACACCAGCGCCCCGCTCGGTTCGACGTACCACTACTTCCCCGGCGGGAAATACGACCTGGCCGCCGAGGCGGTGCAATGGGCAGACGACCTCACCGTCCGCATTCTGACCAAAGAGCTGCGGGCCGGCCCGGTTGCCGGACTGCAGGAATTTCTACGAATGTGGCGAAACGTGGTGCTGAACAGTGAGTTTCACGCCGGCTGTCCGGTTCTCGCGGTTTCGGTTGAAGATCTGCCCGACGGGCAGACCGCACCTCGCGACGCCGCAGCCGTTGCCTTCGGCCATTGGACAGCGCTGCTGGCGGAATCGATGCGCGAGCACGGTGTGAACGCGCCGGAGGCCGAGCGCATCGCGACCCTGATCGTCGCGGCCGTCGAAGGAACCGTGGCCATGTGCCGCGCTCAGCGCAGCATCGAGCCGCTGGATCAGGTGGCCGCGGAGCTCACGCAGATCGTCGAGCGCGCCCTGCCGTCCTAGCCCCCCAGGCAGCCCGGGCCGAGCAGCTCCTTGAGGTCGCCCATCAGCGCCGGCGAGGGGGTCACCCGCAGCGAGGCGTCCAGCTCGAGCGTCGTGATGCGATCCCCGCTAATGAGCCGCAGATGCACCTGCGAGGTCCCCGGGTGCCGGGCCAACACCTGCTTGAGCGCGCTCACCTTGTCCAGCGTGCACTGCCGGGTGGGCAGGCTGACCGCCAGCGGCCGGTCCGGCTGG
Organism: Mycobacterium sp. IS-836; assembly: GCF_001954275.1. Classification (GTDB taxonomy): domain Bacteria; phylum Actinomycetota; class Actinomycetes; order Mycobacteriales; family Mycobacteriaceae; genus Mycobacterium. Next base: position 75,686 of record NZ_MBEU01000014.1, read on the forward strand.
GCGTTCGAAAAGTCGGGCACCACAAGGTCGTTGGCGATCAGCGCGATCCGGTCGTCGCGGATCGCGACCTTGGCGTTGACCAGCACCACCGCGTCGTCGACGATGTCGCCGCCGTAGGCGGAATACGCGTGCGGGAAAAACATCACCTCGATGCCACCGGTGAGGTCCTCCAATTGCGCTGACGCCCAGGGCATTCCGTTCTTGTTGACCCGCCGGTTCACCGAGGCGAGGATGCCGCCCACCCGCACCTGGGTTTCATTGGGGATATCGCCGTCGAGGATCGCCGGGATGGCGGTGTCGACCTGCGCGGCCAGCAGGTGCGCCACCCGGTTGAGCGGATGCCCGGACACGTACAGCCCCAGCATCTCGCGTTCCAGCGCCAGCTTGTGCTTGTCCTCCCACTCGTCGTCGGGCACCTTGATGGTGAACACCGCGTCCGTGGTGCCGGCATCGCCCCCGCCGAAAAGGTCGAACTGCCCCATCGCCTCGGCCTTCTTGGTGCCCAGCACCGAGTCGACGGCGTCGGTGTGGACCAGGAACAGGCCCTTGCGGGCATGCCCGAGCGAATCGAACGCGCCCGCCTTGATCAGCGATTCGGTGACCTTCTTGTTGCACGCCGAAATGTCGATCTTGTTCAGGTAATCCGAGAAATCGGTGAACTTGCCCTTGTCCGAACGGGTGCCGATCAACGACGTCACGACGTTGGCCCCGACGTTGCGCACCGCCCCCAAGCCGTAGCGGATGTCTTGGCCCACCGACGCAAAGTTCAGACCCGACTCGTTGACGTCGGGCGGCAACACCGTGATCCCGAGCTTGCGGCAGTCCGCCAGATACACGGCCGCCTTGTCTTTGTCGTCGCCCACCGAGGTCAGCAGGCCGGCCATGTACTCGGCGGGATAGTTGGCCTTGAGGTAGGCGGTCCAGTACGAGACCATGCCGTAGCCCGCGGCGTGTGACTTGTTGAATGCGTAGTCGGCGAACGGAAGGATGGTGTCCCACAACGCTTTAATCGCTCCGGCGGAGAACCCGTTGGACTGCATCCCCGCCGCGAAGCCCTCGTACTCCTTGTCGAGCACCTCGCGCTTCTTCTTACCCATCGCCTTGCGCAGAATGTCGGCTCGGGCCAGCGAGTAGCCGGCCACCTTCTGCGCGATGCGCATGATCTGCTCTTGGTAGACGATCAGGCCGTAGGTCTCGGCCAGGATCTCTTCGAGCGGTTCGGCCAGCTCGGGGTGAATGGGCCGGATCGCCTGGCGGCCGTTCTTGCGGTCGGCGTAGTCGTTGTGCGCGTTCTGGCCCATCGGGCCGGGCCGGTACAGCGCGATGACGGCGACGACGTCTTCGAACCCGGTTGGTTGCATGCGGCGCAGCAGGTCGCGCATCGGCCCGCCGTCGAGCTGGAACACGCCCAGGGTCTCGCCGCGGCCCAGCAGCTCGTAGGTGGCCTTGTCATCGAGCGGCACCGATTCCAGGTCGAGGTCAATTCCCTTGTTGGCCTTGATGTTCTCGATCGCGTCGCCGATGATCGTCAGGTTGCGCAGGCCCAGGAAGTCCATCTTCAGCAGGCCGATGGCCTCGCACGACGGGTAGTCCCAGCCGGTGATGATGGCCCCGTCCTGCGGCCGCTTCCACAGCGGGATGGCATCGGTCAGCGGCTCGCTGCTCATGATCACCGCGCAGGCGTGTACGCCGGCGTTGCGGATCAGGCCCTCCAGGCCGCGGGCGGTCTGATAGATGGTGCGCACGTCGGGGTCGGTTTCGATCAGCCCGCGGACCTCGGCGGCCTCCTTGTACCGCTCGTGGTTGGGGTCGGTGATGCCCGACAGCGGAATGTCCTTGGCCATGATCGCCGGCGGCAGCGCCTTGGTGATCCGGTCGGCGATCGCGAAGCCGGGCTGGCCGTAGTGGATCCGCGCCGAATCCTTCAGCGCCGCTTTGGTTTTGATGGTTCCGAACGTGATGACCTGGGCGACGCGGTCCGAGCCCCACTTGTCGGCGGCGTAGCGCACCATCTCGCCGCGGCGGCGGTCGTCGAAGTCGATGTCGATGTCGGGCATCGAGGTGCGTTCGGGGTTGAGGAACCGCTCGAACAGCAGCCCGTGCGGGATCGGGTCGATGTCGGTGATGCCCAGGGCGTAGGCGACCAGCGATCCGGCGGCCGAGCCGCGGCCCGGGCCCACCCGGATTCCCACCGAGCGCGCGTAGTTGATCAGGTCGGCGACGATCAGGAAGTACGACGGGAAGCCCTTGTCGCAGATGACGCCGATCTCGTAGGCCGCCCGCTGTTCGTAACCGTCCGGGGCGCCGGCGGGAAACCGGCGGGCCAGCCCGGCGTCCACCTCGTGCCGCAGCCAGGAGGCTTGGTCGTGCCCGTCGGGAACCGGGAAGACCGGCATCCGGTCGCGCGGGGCCCACACGTCGGCGTAGGACTGCACCCGCTCGGCGATCAGCAGCGTGGAGTCGCACGCGCCGGGCACCTGGTCGTCCCAGATCTGGCGCATCTCGGCGGCCGACTTCAGGTAGTAGCCGTCGCCGTCGAACTTGAACCGATTGGGATCCGACAGCGTCTTGCCGGTCTGCACGCACAGCAACGCCTCGTGGTTGTGCGCGGCGTCGCGGGTGACGTAGTGGCAGTCGTTGGTGGCCAGCGGCGGGATGCCCAGCGTGCGGCCGATTTCGAGCAACCCGTCGCGCACCCGGCGCTCGATTTCCAGGCCGTGGTCCATCAGCTCGAGGAAGTAGTTGTCGGGCCCCACGATCTCGCGCCACCGGGCGGCTGCCTCCAGCGCCTCGCGGTCCTGGCCCAGCCGCAGCCGGGTCTGCACCTCCCCCGAGGGGCAGCCGGTGGTGATGATGATGCCTTCGGCGTGCTCGGCGATCAGCTCGGCATCCATCCGCGACCACTTGCTCAGCTGGCCCTCGAAGGAGGCCAGCGACGACAGCTTGAAAAGGTTGCGCAGCCCCGTCGCGTTCTCGGCCACCATCGTCAGGTGCGTGTAGGAGCCGCTGCCGGAGACGTCGTCGGACTTCTGGCTGGGGTCACCCCAGGTGACCCGGCGGGTGTCGAAGCGTGAACCCGGCGCGATGTAGGCCTCGACGCCGATGATCGGCTTGATCCCGGCGGACGTCGCCGCGTTGTAGAACTCGCTGGCGCCGAACATGTTTCCGTGATCGGTCATGCCGATCGCGGGCATTCCCAGCCGTTCCGCCTCGGCGAGCATCGGCGTGATCTTCGCGGCACCGTCCAGCATCGAGTACTCGGTGTGGTTATGCAGGTGCACGAAGGAGGAGTTCATAGGGACGCCAGTCTATGACCGAGCACCGACGCATCCGGGCGTGTCGGGGAAGTGTGTCTCAAGACGTTTCTGGCTACCCGTCCAGGATGCCTCGCCGGCGCGTTTTCGTGCCGGAGCGGCGTGGCTAGCGTGTCGTCGCCGGCCGTCACCCATACTTCTCGACGAACAGCTGCAACGACTTCTGCACGTCGCCCTTGACGGCGCGGGCCGCGGCCGATCCCACCGGACCGAACAGCGGACGTCCGCCCAGCTCAAGACGCAGGCCCAGGGTGGAACCGTCCTTCGTGGGCCGCACGGTGAGGGTGACACCGTATTTCGTCCCGCCCTTGCCCGCACCGGACATCGCGACCTCGTGGGGCGGGTCCCATTTCGTCACGGTCCAGGTCACCCGATTGCGCATGCCCTTGGCCCGCGCCACGCCCACGATCTGGGTGCCCTCGGCGATCTCGTCGGGCAGCTCGCTGCGCCAGCCCTCGTGCATGACGAGCCACTCGCCCAAGTCCGAGAGATCCGACACGTGATCCCACATGTCCTGCGGGCTCATCGGCATGTCGGCGGTCATGTCAACGGCGGCCATCAGCGGGTGGGCCCCCCGCGAAAACGGTTGCCGATCCGGATCGCGGGCAGCAGCAGGCTGCGTGGCGCGAAGCGGCCGCTGGTACTGACCACCTTCGGCACGACGCCCGGCACGACGCTGCGCCGGCCCGCAAGCATCCCACCGATCGCGGCCTCGGCGACGTCGGAGGGTGAGACCTGCGCAATGGAAAGGCTGAAGCGTTCGGCGTTGGCGATCTCGGCCCACTCGGTGGGAACCGGTCCCGGGCACAGCACTGTGACCGACACGCCCGAGCCGTGCAGCTCCTCGTGGATGGCTTCGGAAAACGTCTGCACGAAGGCCTTGGTGGCCGAATACACCGCCATGAAGGGCATCGGCTGGAATCCCGCGATCGACGCGATGTTCAGCACCGCCCCGGCCCCGCGTTCCACCATGCCGGGCAGGACGGCGTGGGTGAGCTCCATCAACGCCAACGCGTTGAGCGTGACCTCCTCGCTCTCCCGTTCGAGCGGCAACGTGTAGAAGACGCCGCTGGTGCCGAAACCGGCGCTGTTGCACAGGCCGGCGATCGGCTCGCTGCTCAGCCGGTTCGCCAATTTGGTGCGGGCTTTGAGGTCGCTGAGGTCCAGCGGCAGCACCTCGACCGCGACCGAGTACTCCGCGCCCACCTCGTTGGCGAGTTCGTCGAGCCGCTCGCGGCGGCGCGCGACCAGCAACAGCGGGAAGCCGCGGCGCGCCAGGCCGCGGGCCAGTTCGGCGCCGATGCCGGAGGAGGCGCCGGTGATGACGACGGTGGTGTCGGTGTCGGGTTTCGGAAGGCTCATAGTGTCACCAATGGATCCCGCGCGTCGCCCGCACGAACGTCTCGCTCCGTTTGTCGAATTGCTTCGAATCCTTTGTGTCGGTTGCGGATTCGCCGCCCTTGGCGGCGTCGGAGTCTTCGAACATGCCGAAGGCGCGGTTGCGCACCAGGTCCATGACGGCGGGGTTGACCGCATCGGCGAGGGCGGCGAACTGCCCGAACGGTGAACTTGCCCGTCGCGGCCGGTGCACGATGGCGTCGGTGATCACGCCGGCGGCCTGATCCGGTGTCAGCGCCGGGAACTTGTCGTACATCTTGGTGGGGCTGATCATCGGCGTGCGCACCAGCGCCATGTGCACGGTGGTGAACTTGATGTCGTCGTTGACGACTTCGGCCTGCAGCGCGTCGCACAGGCTGTCCAGCGCCGCCTTGCTCGCGATGTAGGCGCCGAAGCGCGGGGCGCGGGTCTGCACCCCGACCGAGGACACGTTGATGATCTGCCCGAAGCCGCGCTCGCGCATGCCCGGAATGAACTTGAGGATGAGCTGGACCGCGCCGAGGTAGTTGAGCTGCATGGTCCGCTGGTAGTCGTGGATGCGGTCGTAGGACAGCTCCAGGGAGCGCCGGATGGAGCGGCCCGCATTGTTGACCAGGATGTCGACGCCGCCGAGCTCGTCGAGCACCCGATCGGCCATCCCCGCGATGGCGTCCATGTCGGTCAGGTCGCACGAGTACACGTGAGCGGTTCCGCCGTCGCCCTGAATCTCGTCGGCGACCTTCTCCAGGTTTTCCATCGTGCGGGCGACCAGCGCGACGATCCCGCCCGCCTCCGCGATCTTCTTCGCCGCGGCCGCACCGATGCCCGACGATCCCCCGGTGATGAGGATGGTCTTGCCGTCGACCGCGTCCTCGAGCGTGCGGCCCTGCACCGCGTCGAGCAGATTGCGCAAATAGAAGGGCCGATATCGCCCGGCGGAGTTGGGGGTATTGATGATGTTGGAGACCGCCGCGAACGGCTTTTCCACCAAGTTCGTCAGGTCACCGAGATTCATCGGGCGTCGCTCCTGTGACGTAGGCCATAAAGCCAACCTAGGACATAGCTCGGCGATTGGCTGCAGATTGCGGGCAAGCGCACCGGAGATAGCGGCAATCCGCTTGTTACAGCGAGTAATCCGGGTGTGATCGCACACTAACTGACGGGCAACGCCGCGATGATCACCTGGTGACATGAGATTACTGGCGCGCTTCCGCGAGCCCGAGCCGGCGAGCATCTACGACCGGATCGGCGGGCACGAGGCGATCGAAGTCGTGGTCGAGGACTTCTACGTTCGGGTGCTTGCCGATGCTCAACTGTCGGGCTTCTTCGCCGGATCGAACATGAACCGCCTCAAAGGCAAGCAGGTCGAGTTCTTCGCCGCCGCCCTCGGCGGGCCCGAGCCCTACACGGGTGCACCGATGAAAGAGGTGCACCGGGGCCGTGGAATCACCATGTATCACTTCGGTCTGGTGGCCGGGCACCTGGCCGACGCGCTGACCGCCGCCGGAGTGCCACCTTCGACGGTGACCGAGATACTCGGCACCGTCGCACCGCTGGCTCCCGAGATCGCGTCCGGGGAGAGCACCGCCGCCAAGGTGTAGGGGGCTGCCGCCACGGCAGGGTTGATCGCCTGGTCCCCTTCGGCGCATCGTGTTACGCGCGGAATGGCGTGATACGCCCCCGCTATCGATCAATCTCCACCACGGTTGCCAAACCAGTAGCCGATGACCGTGCCCGCTATTCCGGTAATCGGTGCCATCAGTGCGGAGAAATCGGCGGGCGTCAGATGGACCAGCATGCCGACGAGTGGTGCGACCACCAGAGCCGCCACAATGACCACTATGACGAACCCACGCCCGCGCGCCTCCTGAACTTTCCGTCGCACTTCATACAAGCGTTCAACATCGTCGGCGGTCGCATTTTCCGGCACTATGTCTGAGAAGGTACTGAATAAGCCCCAGCCCCGGTTGGTAATAGGCTGACCTGCGCCTAGGGTATCCCGGAGCGACACGAGGGACGCTGTGTTCCCTGTTTGTAAGTACTCGTTTTCAGCTTCGCAAAGTAACAGCTGCTCTACCCGTTCTTTAGTTGTCAGGCGTCGAGTGGGAATGCCGAAAATGTGAACGCGGGTGGGAACACCCCGTATAACTTCGCTTCTTGTTCTGCCAGCTTTCCGGGTTATCTCCTGTGCCGAGCTTGTCTCGGAGTGGTCCGGCGGCTGCGTCATCACATGCCCTTCTGCGTCCTTCGAGTACGGCAAGAAGTATGGCACCACGAATTTCACCGCAAAACGATCGCGGTTAACGCTCGGGCACAGCGAGATTGCCGTCATGGCTGTGATTGCGCCGTGGGGCACGACCCTGGCGGCAATCTCACCGACTATCGACGGGGCGGCCCGTTTGTGGCGAGAATTCCTTGCATGTCTCGCACATTCGACGACCTGGTGGCCGAAGCCGATTCGGTATCGGTCGACGGTTGGGATTTCTCGTGGCTCGACGGCCGCGCGACCGAGGAACGACCGTCCTGGGGCTATCAACGTCTGCTGAGCCACCGCTTGGCGACCGTCTCGGCTGCGCTGGACATTCACACCGGCGGCGGGGAGGTGCTGGCCGGTGCGAGGCCGTTCCCGCCGACGATGGCCGCTATCGAGACGTGGCCGCCGAACGCCGCGCTCGCGACCAAGCTGCTGCATCCGCTCGGCGTGGTGGTCGTGGCGATGCGCGACGAGCCGCCGTTGCCGTTCGCCAACGAGTCGTTCGACCTGGTGACCAGCCGGCACCCCGTCTCGGTGTGGTGGACCGAGATCGCTCGGGTGCTGCGGCCCGGGGGCAGCTACTTCGCGCAGCACATCGGACCCGCCACGATGGGCGAGCTGGTCGAGTACTTCATCGGACCGCAGCCGGAGAAATGGGCCGAATTTCACCCGGACGCCGTCCGCTCGCAGATCCAAGCCGGGGGTCTGGAGATCGTCGACGTGCGCATGGAACGGCTGCGCGCCGAGTTCTTCGACATCGGCGCGGTTGTCTACTTCCTGCGCAAAGTGGTTTGGACGGTGCCGGATTTCAGCGTCGACCGCTATCGCGAGCGACTCCGGGAACTGAACGAGCTCATCGAGACCGAGGGCTCCTTCGTCGCCCACCCCACCCGCGTCCTAGTCGAGGCCCGCAAGTCGGGGTGATACTCGGGTCTCCGCACCCGCCGAGCCTGTAATTCTGCAGAAGAAGTGCGAGACAGGGCCTGCAAAATTACGGGCTCGGCGAATCCCGTTGGGCGTTTGAGCGCCGATCAGCCCTCGTCGCGCAACACATCCAGCGCGTGCTGCAAGTCCGGCGGATAGGGGCTGACGATCTCGAGGCGCCGGCCGTCGGCCGGATGGGCGAATGCCAAAGAGCGTGCATGCAGCCATTGACGTTCCAGCCCAAGTCTTTTCGCAAGCTTCGGATCGGCGCCGTAGACCAGGTCGCCGCAGCACGGGTGATGCAACGCGGCGAAATGCACTCGGATCTGATGGGTGCGACCGGTTTCCAAATGAACGTCGAGCAGGCTGGCGGCGACGAACGCTTCGACGGTGTCGTAGTGGGTGAGGCTGTGCCGGCCGTCCTTCGTCACGGCGAACTTCCACTCGCCGCCGCGGTGCCGGCCGATCGGCGCGTCGATCGTCCCGCTGGACGGATCCGGATGTCCCTGCACCAGTGCGTGGTAGCGCTTGTCGACCGTGCGTTGTTTGAACGCGCGCTTGAGCACGGTGTAGGCGCGCTCGGAGATCGCCACCACCATCACCCCGGAGGTGCCGACGTCGAGTCGATGCACGATGCCCTGCCGCTCGGGCACGCCCGACGTCGTGATCCGGTAACCCGCGGCGGCCAGGCCGCCGAGCACCGTGGGCCCGGTCCAGCCCACCGACGCGTGCGCGGCCACCGCGGCCGGCTTGTCGACCGCGACGATGTCGTCGTCGGAATACAGAATCGTCATGCCCTCGATGTCGACCGGCGTGTTCTCCGGCGGCGCCGGCGCATCCGGGAGGCGCACCTGCAGCCAGGCGCCGGATGCCAGACGGTCGGACTTTCCCGCCGGCACGCCGTCCAGTTCGACGCCGCCGTCCTCGGCGAGGGCCGCCGCGGCGGTGCGGGACAGTCCCAGCAGGCGCGCCAGCCCGGCATCGACGCGCATGCCCGCCAGCCCTTCCGGAACGGGCATCGATCGCTCGGATGCCATCAGCGCCGGTCGGCCTTGGCCCGGCTGCCGGTTTCCCCGTCGGCCTTGCGCCGACCCACGGTGTCGAAGTCGAAGCCGAAAATAGACAGCGCGACGAGCAGGATCGCGCCGCCGACCACCGACGGGTCGGCGACGTTGAACACCGGCCACCAGCCGACGGACAGGAAGTCCACCACGTGTCCGCGCAGCGGCCCGGGTGCCCGGAAGAAGCGATCGACCAGGTTGCCCATCGCGCCGCCGAGGATCATCCCGAGTCCCACCGCCCACCAGGGCGACACCAGCCGCCGGCCCATCCAGAAGATGCCCACCACGACGCCGGTCGCGATCAGCGTCAGGAGCCAGGTGTATCCGGTTGCCATGGAGAACGCGGCCCCCGAGTTGCGCACCAGCGTCCAGGTGACCGTGTCGCCGATGATCGACACGGGCTGGCCCGGGGGCAGCAGCTTGACGGCGAGCACCTTGGTCACGATGTCCAGCACCAGCACCACCGCCGCGACCGTCAGCAGCAGGCGCAGCCGCCGCGGGGGGTTGTGCTGCTCGCCGGCCGCGGGCTCCACGCTGTCGTCAATGTCTCCCGTTGGTTCCTCGGACACCCCCCCATCATCCCCTAAGGCCGACAACGCATGCGGGATGATCCCACCATGGGCCGCCTCACCGTCGTCGCCACCGGCGGCACGATATCGACGAGCACCGGTGCCGACGGCGTGCGCCGTCCCAGCCACAGCGGGTCAGCGCTGACCTCCGGCCTGGACGTCGACGTCGTCGACCTGATGGCGGTCGACAGCTCGGAGCTGACACTGCCCGATTGGGATCGGATTCGCGCCGCGGTGCGCGCCGCAGTCGACGGCGGCGCCGACGGCGTGGTCATCACGCACGGCACCGACACGCTCGAGGAGACCGCGCTGTGGCTGGACCTCACCTACGACGGCACAGTTCCGGTCGTGCTGACCGGCGCCATGCGCAGCGCCGACGCCCCCGACGCCGACGGCCCGGGCAATCTGCGTGACGCGCTGGCGCTGGCGACCAGCCCGGCCGCCCGTGGCCTGGGCGTGCTCGTGTCGTTCGCCGGCCGGGTGTTGCAGCCGTTGGGCCTGCACAAGGTGGCCACCGCCGACCTCAGCGGCTTCGCCGGCCGGGTGCTCGGCAGCAGCTCGGGTGACACCGCGCTGACGGGCGACAAGGCGCGCCCGTATCTCGGTGATCTGAGCGCCGCGGACGCGCCGCGGGTCGACATCGCCGCGGCCTACCTGGGCAGTGACTCGGTGGCGCTGGACGCGTTTGTCGAAGCCGGGGCGCGCGCCGTCGTGCTGGAGGCGCTGGGTTCCGGCAACGCCGGCGCCGCTGTGATCGACGGCGTGCGCCGCCATTGCCGCAACGGCGTCGTGGTCGCGGTGTCCACGCGGGTCGCCGGGGCGCGGGTCGCCGCGGGGTACGGCCCGGGGCACGACCTGGTGGCGGCCGGCGCGGTGATGGTGCCGCGGCTGCGACCTGCCCAGGCCCGGGTGTTGTTGATGGCCGCGTTGGCCGCGGGGCTACCCGTCGCCGACGTCGTCGACCGCTGGGGCTGACACCTCAGCGGCGGCCTGCAGCGCGCCGACATAGTCCGGCCAGTCCAGGGAGTCGACCGGGTTGGCGCCGGTGAGCTCGTCGGTGTCGGCGGGAAACGTGCGGGCCTGGCCCGGGCCGGAGCCACGGGTCTCGAATCGCACCGTGACAACGCCGTGGCCCGCGCCCTGCACCCAACCGTGCCCGAGCTCGCGATGGGCGACGTCGTCACCGATGCGCCAGCGCGAGGGCTCGTCGGGCGGCGCGAACATCGCCTCGGTCGCGGTTTCTGGAGTTTCTGCGGGGTGTTCCTCTGACATCGACAGCTCCAGGTCGGGGAACAACGATTCCTGGCGCACGTCGCTGAGGCCCGAAAACCCCACGCCGACAAGCCGAATGGGCCCGATGTCGCGCGGATCGAGCAGCAGCCGCCGGGCCACCGCGATCAGCGCGCCGGCCTCGGTGGTCGCGTAGGGCAACGTCGCCGAGCGGGTCAGCGTGCTCATGTCCGACTTCTTCAGCTTCACCGTGACGGTGCGGGCGCCGCGGCCGTCGCGCAGCAGGCGTCGGTGCGCATGCTCGGCGATCGGGTCGATCGCGTCGCGCAGTTGCTCCAGGCTGGTCAGGTCGACGGCGAAGGTGGACTCGGAGCTGATCTGCTTGGCCTCGGCGCGCTCGGCGACCGGGCGGTCGTCGATGCCGCGGGCCAGGCGGTGCAGCGCCGGGCCGACCGTCGCGCCCAGGATGTTGGCGACCTCGGCGTCGGTCAGCGCGGCGAGCTGTCCGATCGTTTCGATGCCGAGCCGGTGCAGCTTCTCCTCGGCGACCGGGCCGATGCCCCACAGCCGGCGCACCGGCAACCCGCCGAGCAGCGGTTGTTCTTCGGCGCGCCGCACCACCCGGACGCCGTCGGGTTTGGCGAGGCCGGACGCGATCTTGGCGATCTGCTTGCCAGAGCCGGCGCCGACCGAGGCGATCAGGCCCGTCTCGTCGCGAATCCGCCGCCGCAAGTCCTCACAGAACGCCTCGACGTCGTCGGCAGACGCCCCGGCGAGCTGCGGCGGCTCACCGAAGGCCTCGTCGACGGACAGCTGCTCGACGACGGGCACCAGGCTGCGTACGGCATCGAAGACCCGCCGGCTGGCCACCCCGTACACCACGCCGCGCGGCGGCAACACCACCGCGGTCACGCCGACCAGGCGGCGGGCCTGATGCATCGGCATGGCCGACCTGGCGCCGAACACCCGCGCCTCATAGCTCGCGCCGGCCACCACGCCTCGCCCACCCAAGCCGCCGACCAACACCGGCCGCGCGCGCAGGGTCGGTCGGGTGAGTTGCTCGACGGAGGCGAAGAACGCGTCCATGTCCAGGTGCAGCACCCAGCGGGACTCCACAACCCTCGATGCTATTGGGGCTGTTGGTCTACCGTCGGTGACATGGCCATGAACCTCTGCCATAGGTGGTGCTGCAGTTCGAACCGCTGGGCGAAGGAAGTGGAAACCCACCTGCTGCCGACCGTGCTCGCCGACGTGGAACTGGGCGACAACACGCTGGAGATCGGACCCGGATACGGCGCATTCCTACGGGTGCTGGTCGACAAGACGCCAAATCTCACCGCGGTTGAGATCGATGCCCCGATAGCACAGCGGCTGCAGCGGCTCTACGGCGATCGGGCCCGCATCATCAACGGCGACGGCACCGATACAGGCTTGCCGGACAACGAGTTCAGCTCGGTGGTGTCGTTCACCATGCTGCATCATGTCCCGACCGCGGAATTGCAGGACCGGTTGTTCGCCGAGGCGTTCCGGGTGCTCCGGCCCGGCGGCGTCTTCGCCGGCACCGACGGCGTGCCGTCGGTGGTGTTTTCGATCCTGCATTTCCGCGACACCTGCAATCCGATTCCGCCGGAGACGCTGCCGGATCGCTTGCGCGCCGCGGGTTTTCGCGACGTGGACGTCAAGGTCGGCACCGGCAGGCAGCGCTGGCGCGCGGTCAAGGCCGCCTGATGGAAAATGCGCCGTCATCGCGACTGGCTCGGCTGCGCCACCAGTGGGACGAGCGGCTGGAACCCGGTGAGCAGGCGACGATTCTCGCGTGGTTGTCGTTCACCGTCACTTTCGTCGGGGTGCGAGCCCTCACCCACTGGATCCGCGCGGGCCACGGTCCCTCGGGGGGCGGTGTCAGCCTGGGCGGCAAGCACTTTCATCACTACAACATCGGCATCGCGCTACTGGCGACGGTGGCGGCGGTCGGCCTGCGCGGGACGGAGAAGCAACGCCGCCACCCGGCGGCCGCGGTCGCTTTCGGCTCGGCCAACGCACTGATCGTCGACGAGCTGGCCCTGCTGCTGGACCTCAAGGACGTCTACTGGGCGACCGAAGGGCGCGAGAGCGTCGACGTCGCGATCGGCGTCATCGCCACAGGCGCGACGGTCGCAGCGGGCATGCCGTTCTGGGCGCATGCCCACCGCGCGCTGCGCTCGCGTTCGTGATCAGTTGATGCGCCCGATCGGCCCCCGAGGGGGAACGGGGACCTGCGATGACGACGACGGCGGGTATCTCGGCGGGATCGGCTTGGGGATCGTCGTCGTGGTTGTCGGCGGCGAGGCCGGGTAGCTCGGGGGTGTGACCCGCACCGGCGGCGGGAGGGGAACCGGCAGCGGCACCGGCACGACGACGGGCGGCGGTGGGGCCTGCGGCGGGAGCGGCGAATTCGGAATCGCGGCCGCGGGTGGCGGCGCGTTGGCGGGCAGCTGCGGGGGCAGGTTGACCGGCCCCGGGTTGTTCGGGTGCGGCTGCGGCGGCGGCGCTTGGGGCGGCGCTTGGGGCGGCGGCGCTGTGATCGCCGCCGGTGGTGTGTTGGGTCCGGCGGGCGGGGGTGTGTTCACCGTGACGTCCGACGGGGCCACCGCGGTTTTCTGGTGGTGCAGCAGCAGGAACATCAATCCGAGGGCGACGAACACGATGCCGGCCAGCACCGTGGCGGCCTGGATGTGGCGGGTGCGACGGCTCGCCGCGGCGCCGGGTTGACCCGCGCCGGCGCCGCCCTGCTGGTGGAGAGCTTCGGTAGCCGCGTCCGGGTGCGAATCTCCGGTGTCCGCGCCCATGGGGCTGTCGGCGGATGTCAGCTGGACCTTGGTCAGGGTCTGTCCGCGTAGCCACCAGGGCGCCGCGACGAATATCGGGGCCACACCAAGCAATGCGGCCGGGGTGACGAGGTCGCGACGCTTCCGCTCACAGGTGCTGCAGTAGTCGATGTGCCGCGCCACACGTTTGCGCAGGAGGACGGTGAACTTGCCGTCCCAATTCGCCAGGATCGCGCCGAGCTCCGGGCAGCCCTGGGGATTGCGCTGCGCGCGGCGGGCGACCAGCAAGGCACCCAGCGACCGTTCGACCGTGTCACGCATGCGCGACACCAGCTTGGTGGCGTTGTCGGGGCTGACGTCGAGCGCGGCCGCCAGTTCGGGCCCGTCCAGGCCGTGGCGATAACTCAGTTCCAGCACCGTGCGGTCCCGGTCGGACAAACCGCCGGCGGCCTCGGCGACCAGGTCGGCCAGTTCGGTGCGGCGTGCGAGCGTATCCGGGCCGGCATCGAAGGACTGCGCCTCGGGCAGCTCGTCGGAGACGTTTTCGCGGCGACGCAGCCGGAGGCACCGCAGGGCCTCGTTGCGTGCGATGGCGTAGAGCCAGGGGCGTAGTTTGTCGGGGTCGCGCAGCGTCGACAGTTGGGCCGCCGCAGTGCAGAACACCTCCTGCACGCAGTCGGCGGCGGCGTCGCGGTCGCGCACCATGCCGACGCAGAAGTCGTGCAGCCGGTCGGCGTAGCGGTCATAGATTCCGGCGAAGGCGGCGCGGTCGCCCGCGACGGCCGCGCCGGCCAGCTCGGCGTCGCCTGCCATATTCCAGTCGGGCAGTGCGGTCATGACGTTGCTCCAGCCAATCCGGCGCCGGGGACCCATCGCGCGGGGCCCGGCCCATCCGCTAAGTGTGCGCGCATTTTGCTGAGTTGGCGCTGGTTAGTCAGATTTCTTCCGGGAGAGCACGGTGAAGGCCGGACATACCGGCCGGCCTTCACCGCTACTACTACTTCTTGTTCTGCGGGGGCAGTTGGTGGCAGGCCAGGCACTGCGTTGGCGCCGATTGCACCGGAATGCCGCCACCCGGCTTGGGGCCGATCGGCTTGCCACCGCCGGAATTGCCACTACCCGACTGGCCACTACCGGACTGGCCGCTGCCCGAGTTGCCGCCGCTCGGCTTGCCACCACCCGAATTGCCACTACCCGACTGACCGCTGCCCGACTGGCCACTACCGGACTGGCCGCTACCGGAGTTGCCGCCGCTGGGCTTGCCACCTGAGTTGCCGCTGCCGGACTGGCCGCTACCGGAGTTGCCGCTACCGGAGTTGCCACTGCCGGAGTTGCCACCGCTGGGGTTATCCGGATACACGGGCACCGGGATGGGTATGGGCACGATCACCGGAGGCGCGCTCGGGCCGTCGGCCGGAGGCGGGCCAGGGTCGGCGGGCGGGGGCGCCTGCACGGTGACGACGGGAGCCGGAACGTTCACGTTGGTGGGAACGATCGGCCCCGCCGGACCCGCGTCGGCCGGGGGAACGACCGCGGCCGGCGCCGGGGCGACCGGCGGCGGTGGCGCCACATTCGGCGTCTGGGGCGCCACCGAACCGACACTGGAGTTCGGAGCCACGACGGCCGGCTTGGGCTTCGGACTCGTCCCGGCGACGAGCATCACCCCGAACCCGGCGACCAATCCAAGCGCGGCGATCACGGCCGCCACCACCAGCGCGTTCGCTCCCCACCATCGCCGCTGCGCGGGCTCCGCGGGGAGGTCGTCCTCGGACTCCGCGGTAAGGCGGTCCTCGACGTGCGCGGGGGTGTGGAGAGATCCGTCCTCGATCGCCGGATCGCCCAGCGGGCTCGACGCCCACGCCTCGGCGGCGGTCAGGTCCTCGTGCGGGCTCGCGGCGACGGTCAGGTCTTGGTGCGGGGCAGCCGCGACGGTCAGGTCGTCGCGCGGGACCGCCCTGAAGGTAGCCGACTGGGAGTCTTCGATGGTGCTCATGGCCTGTTCCTTAACTGTGGTCGCGGCCCCCTTTGGGTCGCATTCACAGGTATGAGCAGCCGCCGGTGGTCACCCGGACACTTTTTTCGGAACTTTTTTGCGGAGCCTTTCCCGGCCCCGGCGCCGGCCCGGTCCTAGGCCTTGGCGATCGCCACCCGCACGCCGTCGCCGATCTCCGCCGCCTCGGCGGGCTCGCCGAACTCGAAGCTGGTGGCCAGGATCTCCCCGGCGATGAGGTCTCGGTGGGCGCGGGCCCAGTCGGCTCGCTCCGCGGGCACCGACATCACCACGCTGATGCGGTCGGACACGTCCAGCCCGGTCGACTTGCGCAGTTCCTGCAGCTCGCGGATCCGGTCCTTGGCCCAACCCTCGGCCTCCAGCTCCGCGGTGACCGTGCCATCGAGGACGACGAGCCCGGCCCCGTCGGGCAGGGCCGCGGTGAATTCCGGGTCGGCGGCGACCAGGCGCGAGCTGTACTCGTCGGGTTGCAGCACCGCGGGGCCCGCGGTCAGGGTGCCGTCGGGGTTGACGACGCCCTCCCCCGCCTTGACCGCCTTGATGGCGGCCTGCACGTCCTTGCCCAGGCGCGGGCCGGCGACGCGCGCGTTGACGGTGAGCTCGAACCGGCCGTAGGTGTCGATCGCGTCGGTCAGCTCGACACGCTTGACGTTGAGCTCGTCGGCGATCAGGTCGACGAACGGCTCCAGCCGCCGCGGGTCCTCCACCGCCACGGTCAGTTTCGGCAGCGGCAGGCGCACCCGCAGCTTTTTGGCCTTGCGCAGCGACGACGCGGCCGAACAGACTTCGCGGACCTGATCCATCGCGGCCACCAGCTCCGGGTCGGCGGGCAGCACGTCCGGCTGGGGCCAGTCGGTCAAGTGCACCGAGCGCTCCGCGGTCAGCCCGCGCCAGATGATCTCGGCGGTCAGGGGCAGCAGCGGGGCCGCGAGCCTCGCGGTTACCTCGAGCACGGTGTGCAGGGTGTCGATCGCGTCGCCGTCTTCTTCCCAGAATCGCGAACGCGACCTTCGCACATACCAATTCGTCAGCGCCTCGGTGAACTGGCGCAGTTGCTCGCAGGCCCCGGAGATGTCGCACACGTCCATGGACCGGCTGAGTTCGTCGCGCAGCACCGCGAGCTTGGCCAGGATGTAGCGGTCCAGCACGTGCGCCGAATCGGTGCGCCAGGCACCGACTTTCGGCGCGTAGAGGGCCAGGAAGCTGTAGGCGTTCCACAGCGGCAGCAGGACCTGCCGCACGCCTTCGCGGATGCCCTGCTCGGTGACGATCAGGTTGCCGCCCCGCAGGATCGGCGACGCCATCAGGAACCACCGCATGGCGTCGGAGCCGTCACGGTCGAACACCTCGGTGACGTCCGGGTAGTTGCGCAACGACTTGCTCATCTTCTGGCCGTCGGAGCCCAGCACAATCCCGTGCGCCACACAGGTTTTGAACGCCGGACGGTCGAACAGCGCGGTGGCCAGCACGTGCAGCGTGTAGAACCAGCCGCGAGTCTGGCCGATGTATTCGACGATGAAGTCGCCCGGATAGTGGCCGTCGAACCAGTCGCCGTTTTCGAACGGGTAATGCACCTGGGCAAACGGCATGGAGCCCGAGTCGAACCACACGTCGAGCACGTCGGGGATCCGCCGCATCGTGCTGCGACCGGTGGGGTCGTCGGGGTTGGGCCGGGTGAGCTCGTCGATGTAGGGCCGGTGCAAGTTGGTGGGCCGCACCCCGAAGTCGCGTTCGAGCTCGTCGAGGCTTCCGTAGACGTCGATGCGCGGGTAGGCGGGATCGTCGGACTTCCACACCGGAATCGGCGTGCCCCAGTAGCGGTTTCGCGAGATGGACCAATCGCGGGCGCCCTGCAACCACTTGCCGAACTGGCCGTCCTTGACGTGTTCGGGGTACCAGGTGATCTGCTGGTTGAGTTCCACCATCCGGTCGCGGAATTCGGTGACCGCGACGAACCAGGACGACACCGCGCGATAGATCAGCGGATTGCGGCACCGCCAGCAGTGTGGGTAGGGATGGTCGTAGGTTTCGCGGCGCAGCAGGATCGGCTTGTTCACGGCCGCGGGGCCACTCTGGTTCTTCAGGTCGCGGATGATCTGGGCGTTGGCGTCGAAGACGTGCTGGCCCTGATAGTCCGGGACGGTGGCGTCGAACCGGCCCTTCGAGTCGACCGGGGTGACCGGTTCGATGCCCACCTTGTCGGTGGTGGCCATGTCGTCCTCGCCGTACGCGGGCGCCATGTGCACGATTCCGGTGCCGTCCTCGGTGGTCACGAAGTCGCCGGGCAGCACCTGAAAAGCGTTGGCCCGCCCCGGTTCTGGGTCGGTGAAATACGGGAACGGCGGCACATAGTGCGTGCCGAGCAGGTCGGCTCCGCGGTAGGTGCCGAGTACCTCGGGCGGCTCCCCTTCTTCGAGACCCAGCTCGCGGGCGTAGGCGCCCAGGCGCGCCTCGGCCAGCACCAGGCGGCGATCGCCGGCCTTCACCTGCACATAGGTCACGTCCGGATTGACCGCAACCGCGAGGTTCGACGGCAGCGTCCATGGCGTCGTCGTCCACACCAGCAAGTAGGCGCCCGCCAATTCGCCGTCGGGTACCCGGAATCCGACGGTGATCGCGGGATCCTGGCGGCTTTGGTAGATGTCGTCGTCCATCCGCAATTCATGGTTGGACAGCGGGGTTTCGTCGCGCCAGCAGTACGGCAGCACCCGGTAGCCCTCGTAGGCAAGGCCCTTGTCCCACAGCTGTTTGAAGGCCCAGATCACCGACTCCATGTAGGACAGGTCGAGCGTCTTGTAATCGTTGTCGAAGTCGACCCAGCGGGCCTGGCGGGTCACATACGCCTGCCATTCGTCGGTGTAGCGCAACACCGATTCACGGCAGGCCTCGTTGAACGCCGCGATTCCCATGGTGTCGATCTGGGACTTGTCGGTGATGCCCAGCTGGCGTTCGACCTCGAGCTCGGCGGGCAGCCCGTGCGTGTCCCAGCCAAAGCGGCGCTCCACCTTGGCGCCGCGCATCGTGTGATAGCGCGGGACGATGTCCTTCACGTAACCGGTGAGCAGGTGCCCATAGTGGGGCAGGCCGTTGGCGAACGGCGGGCCGTCGTAGAACACAAACTCCGGGGCGCCGTCGCGGCGGGCGATGCTGGCCCGGAAGGTGTCGTCGCGCGCCCAGTACTCGAGGACCTCGAGTTCGAGCGCCGGGAAGTCGGGTGCCCCGGCGGCCAACTTCGGGTAGGTCAAAGCGTCGTCTCCCTGTGCCAGTTCTCAGGCCGGGGACGACGACGCGCTAGCTGCGCGAGCGCCGCGGTACCACCCCGCTTGCCGCGCTGCCGCGCGACCGCTCGTGACAGCTATGACGGGCCTACCCGTTCGGTTCTACTGGGCCGCAATGGCCGTTCTTCCGAAGGCTCCCCGGTGATGGCCGGATCGATGCCGCTGCGCCGATTCTAGCCGGTGGATCAGGCGCGGACTTCGAGCACGCCCGCGCGCCACAGCGCCGCGTAGGCGTGACGCAGCGGAATGCTCAACAGACGGGCGGCGCCGTTCACCAGCGGGTCGGCGCCCGGGCCGAAGATCGGCACGTCGACGCGGCGGGTCACCTTCTTGGGCGCGGGGACGTGGACGGGCGTGTCGGCGCGCACGACCGTAAGCGCGGGCTTGGGTGCCGCGGTTGCCAGTTCGTCGTGCAGGGCTGCGGTCATGGTCGCCTCCTAGACGGAATTCAAAACGGGGACTAGCTGGACTGACGTGTCCCGTCCCGTACTGGTTCCGATCCGAGAATGCTTGGCCGGTAAGCCTATTGGCGTTGCGACGACTCAGCCGAGAGCGTCGCGCCGGAAGCCGGATCGGGACGGAACGGAGCCCGGACTTCGGCCCGGACTATCGCTGGAACTCATACGTCCCTCACCTCCTCTACGGCAACGACGCGTGCGGTCACCCGCACGACCTGCGCGCACAAAGGAGTACAGAAACCGACGACCGTCGGAGATCCGCACCCCACTCGTCAGAGCTTCGGCACTACACGACGTGTCCTGGCCGGAAACAATCCGAGCCGGAAGCCACCTGGGCTCAACCCTTAAGCCGGGAGGAGCTGTCCTGACCCGGGGCGTCTTTGGACGTTCGGGGTCAGTGGCCTGTATTCGTGTAGACGCCTCACCTAACGAGGTGCCGTCACGATGATGCACGAAGGGCGGAAGACCGTCAAACTCGGGCGAGTGCGCCGGCGCGTCGTGGTGCTCACTTCTCGACCAGGTCCTCCAGCCGCCCGATCGTGTCGATGAACTCCTCGACCATGTCGAGCACCACCGAGCGCGTCGGGCGCACCCGGTCGAGTGAACCGACGACCTGCCCGACGAAGTAGGTGGCGAGCTCGCGCGCCTTGGCGCCCGGGTGGGCGGCGGCCTGATTGATGCGCACCTGGTATTCGGTGATCAGCGCAGTCTGCAGCGGCATGCCGAGGGGGTCGGGGCTGTCGGGCCGCTCCCATTCGTCGGTCCAGGCCGTGCGCAGCATCCGCGCGGGCTTGCCGGTCATCGACCGCGACCGCACGGTGTCCGAGGAGCTGGCGGCGAGGAACTTCTCCTTGACCACCGGGGCGGTTTCCGCTTCCTCGGTGGTCAACCACACCGATCCGCACCACACGCCCTCGGCCCCCAGGGCCAGCGCCGCCGCGATCTGGCGGCCCCGGGCGATCCCGCCGGCGGCGAGCACCGGCGTCGGCGACACCGCATCCACCACTTCGGGAACCAGGACCATGGTCGCCACCTCACCGGTGTGCCCGCCGGCCTCGGTGCCCTGCGCGACGATCAGGTCGACGCCGGCGGCGGCATGCCGCCGCGCGTGTTGCGTGGTCCCCGCGAGCGCGGCCACCAGCACGTCGTGGTCGTGGGCGCGCTCGACGAGGTCGACCGGGGGCGGGCCGAGCGCGCTTGCTATCAGCCGGATGTCGTGGCCGAATGCCACGTCGAGCAGCGGCTCGTAGCCCTTGGGCGAGATGTTGAGCCCGCCGCCGGAAGGCGCGCGCGGCGGCTCGGCGGTCGCCGGGATGCCGTAGCGGGTAAGGAGGTCGTCGACGAACGCGCGGTGCTCCTCGGGCAGCAGCGCGGCGACTTGTTTGGCGTCGATTCCGCCCTGGTCGGCTCCGACGTACTTGGGCGGCAACAACAGGTCGACCCCGTAGGGCTTGCCCCCGGTCTGCTCCTCGATCCAGGTGAGCTCGCTGTCCAGCCGTTGCGGGCTGTGCGCGACCGCCCCGAGGACTCCGAATCCCCCCGCGTTGGTGACCGCCGCGACGACGTCGCGGCAGTGGCTGAAGGCGCAGATCGGGAACTCAACGCCGAGCTGCTCGGCGACTCTGGTTCGCATCGCCCGACGCTAGGAATTACTGATGGATATGTCAATCGATTGCGGACCCGGGCGCGCGGCCGTCCGGCGGCCAGCTGGCCACGCCCTCCTCCAACGGGATCTGCAGGCTCTGCAGAATCGACGCGACCATGCGCCACGCACCGATGGCGGTGACGAGTTCGATGAGAACCGTTTTGTCGCCTTGCAATTCGCGTTCGCACGCCGCCCAGCTCTCGGCGCTCACCGCGCCGTCGCGCACGACGTCGTCGGTCGCGGCCAGCACCGCCCGCTCGGTGGGCCCGAACCCGTCGTGTTCGCGCCAGTTGCGCACGCCGAGCAGGTCGTCGGCCGTCACGCCAAGCCCCGACGCGACGCGCCAGTGCTGCGTCCACTCGTAGTCGCATGCGGTGAGCCAACCGATCCGCATGATCACGAGCTCGCGCAGCCGTGAGTCGAGGGCGCCGTGCCACAACATGGTGGCGAGCAGGTCGTTGACGGCGCGCGCCAATTGGGGATGGTTCAGCAGCACCTGAAATATGGACAGTTCGGCCATGTAGTTCGGCACGGCCGCCTCGTCGGCGGCGGCCTTGGCCTCGCCGAGCGGCAGTCCGGGCACGCGGGCTGTGGTCATGGGGTGAGCATTCCACGTACGGGCGGGATTCAGGATCCAGCAACGAACATCACGATTAGATAACGGTTCGGCGAATTCCCTGCGCGCTGCGCACGCCGATAATAATGTCGCCCCTGCTATCGGGGCGGCTGACGTGCGGGAAAGCTCCTGACACCGGGCAACGTCAATTGAGCGAACGTGGGCACCCTCGATGGCCGGGGAGGGGCCACGTATTGCGTCAAGCAGCGAACAAGCTAGTTAGCCGTTGCCGTCAGGAGGCAGCGGCATGTCGTCTCGCTCAGATTCGGCCTGTTCGTCGCCCACTATGAGCGCCACACCGGTCACTCCGGTTGCCGTTATCGGCATGGCCTGCCGGCTTCCCGGCGGCATCGACTCCCCGGAGCAGCTCTGGGAGGCGTTGCTGCGGGGCGATGACCTGGTCACCGAAGTTCCGCCCGACCGCTGGGACGCCGACGATTACTACGACCCCGAGCCGGGTGTGCCGGGCCGGTCGGTATCGAAGTGGGGCGGGTTCCTCGATGACGTCGCCGGCTTTGATTTCGAGTTCTTCGGGATCAACGAGCGCGAGGCCACGGCGATGGACCCCCAGCACCGGTTGTTGCTGGAAACCTCCTGGGAGGCCATGGAGCACGCCGGGCTCACTCGGGAGGCGATGACCGACTCGCCGACCGGTGTGTTCGTCGGCTTGACGCATGGCGACTACCAACTGCTGGCCGCCGACGCGCACACCGCCGAGGGGCCGTACGGGTTCACCGGCAACAGCTTCAGCCTGGCGTCCGGACGGATCGCTTACACGCTGGGGCTCCACGGTCCCGCGCTGACGGTGGACACCGCATGTTCGTCCGGCCTGACCGCGGTGCACCTGGCCTGTCGCAGCCTGCACGATGGCGAAAGCAACCTCGCGCTGGCCGGCGGCGCCACGGTGGCATTGGATCCGCGGAAGTTCGCCTCGGGATCGGCGGAGGGCATGCTGTCGCCCACCGGACGCTGCCACGCCTTCGACGTCGAGGCCGACGGGTTCGTATCGGCCGAGGGTTGCGTCGTGGTGCTGCTCAAGCGGTTGCAGGACGCGCTAAGAGACGGTGACCGGATCCTGGCGGTGGTGCGCGGCACCGCCGTCAATCAGGACGGTCATACCGTGAACATCGCGACGCCGTCGGAGACCGCGCAGACCGCGGTGTACCGGGCGGCGTTGGCCGCGGCCGGTGTCGATGCCCGCACGGTCGGCGTGGTCGAGGCGCACGGCCCCGGCACGCCGGTGGGCGACCCGATCGAATACGCCAGCCTGGCCAAGGTTTACGGCGTCGACGGTCCCTGCGCGCTGGCGTCGGTGAAGACCAACTTCGGCCATGCCCAGGCCGCCTCCGGAACGCTGGGGCTGATGAAGGCGATCCTCGCGCTTGACCACGGTGTGGTTCCGCGGAATCTGCATTTTACCCGCCTGCCCGACGAGCTTGCCCGAATTGAGACCGAACTTTTTGTGCCGCAGGCTAATACGCCGTGGCCCAACAACTCGGCGGCGGACACACCCCGGCGGGCGGCGGTGTCGTCGTACGGGTTGTCGGGAACCAATGTGCACGCCATTGTGGAACAGGCCCCCGAAGCCGTTGAGCCCGAGGACATCCCGGCCGAAGCGGCGACGCCACTACTGTTCCCGCTGTCGTCCACCTCCGCCGAGGAACTGCATCGCACCGCCGGTCGCCTGGCCGAGTGGGTGCAGGAACACGACGACGTGGCGCTACCGGATCTGGCCTATACCCTGGCGCGTCGGCGCGCGCACCGCCCGGTGCGAACGGCCGTCATCGCGAGCACCCTGCCGGAGCTGACCAAGGCTTTGCGCGACATCGCCGATGGCGGCATGCCGTATCAGCCCGCGGTCGGACGGGACGACCGCGGACCCGTGTGGGTATTTTCCGGCCAGGGTTCGCAGTGGGCGGGAATGGGCGCGCAGTTGCTCGCGAACGAACCCGTGTTCGCCGCCACGGTCGCGCAAGCCGAGCCGCTGATCGCCCTCGAATCCGGGTTCTCGGTGACCGACGCGATCTCGTCGCCTCAGGTCGTGACGGGTCAAGACCGGATTCAGCCGACGCTGTTCACGATGCAGGTGGCGCTGGCGGCCACCATGCGGGCGTACGGAGTGCGCCCCGGCGCGGTCATCGGCCACTCACTCGGTGAGGCCGCGGCGGCGGTCGCCGCGGGCGCGCTGTCGCTGGAAGACGGGGTGCGTGTCATCTGTCGCCGCTCGCGGCTGATGTCCCGCGTCGCCGGCGCCGGTGCCACAGCGTCGGTGGAATTGCCTGCCCAGCAAGTGTTTTCGGAGCTGATGGCCCGCGGTATCAACGACGTCGTGGTGGCGATCGTGGCCTCGCCGCAGTCGTCGGTGATCGCCGGCGCGGCCGAGACGGTTCGCGAGCTGGTGACGGCCTGGGAGCAGCGCGACGTCATGGCCCGCGAGGTCCCCACCGATGTCGCCTTTCATTCGCCGCAAGTCGATCCGATCCTCGACGACCTGACCGACGCGCTCGCAGAGCTCGACCCGAGGACACCGGAGGTTCCGTTTTACTCGGCGACCCTGTTCGACCCGCGCGAACAACCGGTGTGCGATGCCCGATATTGGGCGGACAACATGCGCCGCATGGTCCGGTTCGCCACGGCCGTGCAAGCCGCCATGCAGGACGGCCACCGGGTCTTCGCCGAGGTGGCACCGCACCCGCTTCTCACCCACGCTCTCGACCAGACGGCCCGCAGCCTCGATGTCCCGGTGGCGGCTCTGGCGGGTATGCGGCGCGAACAAGCGCTGCCGTACGGGCTGCGTGGCTTTGTAGCGGATCTGCACAGTGCGGGCGCGGCGGTGGACTTCTCGGTGCTCTACCCGACCGGGCGCCTGGTCGACGCGCCGCTGCCGACCTGGACGCACCGCCGGTTGTGGTTGAGCCACGACGGCCCGGAATCCCCCACGCACGGTGGCTGCACCGTTTCGGTACATCCGTTGTTGGGCCCGCACGTGCGCCTGCACGAGGAACCGGAGCGCCACGTGTGGCAGGCCGACGTCGGCACCGCCGCCCAACCGTGGCTAGGCGATCACCAGATTCGCAACGTCGCCGTGCTTCCGGGTGCGGCGTACTGCGAGATGGCGCTGATGGCCGCGCAGACAGTGCTGGGCGAGACCTCCGAGGTCCGCGACATCGTGTTCGAGCAGGCGCTGCTGCTCGATGAGCAGACCACGGTCGACACCTCGGCATCGTTGTCGTCGCCGGGCGTCGCCGACTTCACCGTGGAGACAAATCAGGGCGGCGAGCAAGCGCGGCAAGCTACCGCGGTCCTGTCCGCCGCGGAGCATGGGCAACCGCCCGCGCTCGATGTTGCCGCGCTACTGGCCGCGCATGGCCGCCGCGAGGATGGCGCCGCGGTGCGCACGCGCCTGGGCGAGCGTGGCGTTCAATACGGTCCGGCGTTCACCGGCCTGGGCGCCGTGCACATCGACGAGACGGCGTCCGGCACCGTGCTGGCCGAGATCGCGCTGCCCCGCGAAATCCGTTCGCAACAAGACGCATACGGCATGCACCCGGCTCTGCTGGACGCGTGTTTCCAGTCCGTCGCGGCGCATCCCGACGTCGAGGCCATGGCCGGGCAGGTGCTCGCGTTGCCGCTGGGCGTCCGGCGGCTACGCGCATACGGTGCCGCTCGCAATGCCCGCTACTGCTTCACCCGGGTGACCAAAGCCGACGCCACCGGGATCGAGGCCGACATCGACGTGCTCGACGAGCACGGGGCAATCCTGCTGGTCGTGCAGGGCCTCCGCTTGGGCTCCGGAGTCTCGGAGAGCGCACACCACCAGCGGGTGCTCGACGAGCGGCTGCTGACCATCGAGTGGCAGCAGCGGGAATTGCCCGAGGCGGAATACGCCGACCCCGGCGCGTGGCTGTTGATCAGCACCACCACCACTGCGGACGTGGTGGCCACCAGTTTGACCGACGCGCTGAAACACCATGGCGCACAATGCACCACGATGTGCTGGCCGCAGGGCGCCGACCACGCCGCAAACACTGCGCAGCTCGAAAATCATTTGCGCGCAGCGGGATTCACCGGCGTGGTGATCCTCGCCGGACCCAAAAACGGTCACTCCGACGACCACTCCCCGCTGCTTGGCCGCGAGTACGTGGAGCATGTGGTGCGTATCGCCCGCGGATTGCCGGACATCGCCGGCCAGCACCGCCTGAGCGCCGCGGGTGACGACGCACAGGCGCGGCGGCCTGTCTCAAGCAGCGGGGACCGA
>NZ_MBEU01000015.1 GCF_001954275.1 Mycobacterium sp. IS-836
GTCGGCCGTGAACTGCTGCGCCGCGGGCACGACGTACACGTGGCCGTCGCGCCCGACCTGGTTGAATTCGTCGAGTCGGCCGGGCTCAGGGCGACCGAGTTTGGGCCGGACGCGCGACTGTGGCAGGACGTGCACCGCGACCTTTTGACCCGTTTGTTCCGGAGCTTTTGGAAGGTCCGGGAACTGAGCGCGTTGGTGCGCGAAGATCAGCGGCTGTTCAACCAGCTCTGGGAGGAGATCGGCAAGACGCTGATGTCGCTGGCCGAGGGGGCCGACCTGGTGCTCACCAGCGCCATCGGCGAACAGTCCGCGGCCAACATCGCGGAGTACTATGGCATTCCGCTGGCCACGCTGCATACCTTCCCGATACGGGCCAACGGCCAGCTCATTCCGGGGCTGCCCGCACCGGTGGGCCGTTCCGCGATGACGGTGTCCGAGTGGATGTCTTGGCCGATGCTCAAGAAACGCGACGATGCGCAGCGCCGCGAACTCGGGCTACCGAAGGCGGCGGGCCTGTGGTCGCGACGGATCGCCGAGCGCGCATCGCTGGAAATCCAGGCCTACGAAGAAGTTTGCTTCCCGGGGCTGGCCGCCGAATGGGCGAACTGCAACGGCCAACGACCGTTCGTCGGCGCGCTGACGATGGAGTTGGCCACGGACGCCGACGAGGAGGTCGCGTCGTGGATCGCCGCGGGAACACCGCCGATTTTCTTCGGCTTCGGCAGCACGCCGGTCAAGTCTCCCGCCGACACCGTCGCCATGATCGGCGCGGCCTGCGCGCAACTGGGCGAACGGGCGCTGATCTGCTCCGGCTGGAGTGACTTCGGCAATGTCCCCCATTCCGACCACGTCAAGGTGGTGGAAGCGGTGAATTACGCTGCGGTCTTCCCGGCCTGCCGCGCGGTCGTGCACCACGGCGGCATGGGCACCATTGCCGCGGGCCTGCGCGCCGGGGTGCCCATGCTGATCCTCTGGACGGCACCCGATCAGGCGATCTGGGCCTCTCACGTCAAACGTCTGAAAGTTGGTTCTGGGCGGCGTTTTACGAGCACCAGCCGTGAATCGCTGGCCGCCGACCTGCACCGGATCCTCGGTCCCGACTATGTCTCCCGGGCTCG
>NZ_MBEU01000016.1 GCF_001954275.1 Mycobacterium sp. IS-836
CGGCGATCCCGGCCAGCGTCAGCATCCCGGCCAGCGTCTGCGAATGCGCCGAGGCGAGCACGCTGTCGGCCCGGGCGAGCGAGTGCGGCGGATCGGCCTTGTGGGCCAGCGCGCGCTCCACGCCGGCCAGCACCATCCACGTGTCGTTGGACAGCTGGTCGCGCACCGCCCGGGCGGCCAGCGCGAGCCCCTCTACCGACTGGACCAGGGATCCCGGCCGGTTGGGGTCCACTGTCAGCGACCACAGCGTCGAGGGGGCGATGGCGATCATCTCGGCATGGTCGTGGTCGGCCCCGGTGTCGGTCCCGGTGATGCGGCCCAGCGCGGCCATCAGCACCGGGACACACAGGCTTTCCTCGGCGTCCTGCTGGAGCCGGTAGACGTGGAAGCGGTCGCGGGCCACGATCAGCAACCGGGCCATGTTCTCCGCCCGCTCGCCGTAGCGTCCCATCCAGAACAGGTCGGACAACACGCGCGGCGAGCTGACCGCCCACGTGCCCGCCGCAGTCTTCACCGGTGGCTCGACCGCGGGCAGCGTGATCGCCTCGGCGCGGGCCCGCTCGGTTGGGCGTACCCAGACATCCTTTGCCGCAACGGTTTTCAGCGTGTATGCGGCGGGCCCGGGTGCCAGCACATAGCCGACGCCGCCGACCATCGGCGCGTAGCCGCTGCGCTGGGCGACGGTGAACAACCGCATGCCGACGCCGGCCGACGATAACGCGCCGGAATGATCGGTCGGCGCCGACGAGAACTGCGGCAGCTCCTGGCCGACCCAGTGCCACGGCATGTCCTCGATCCGGGCCGCCAACTCGGTGAGCTGGGTCGACGAAAGTGTCGGCCCGACAAGGGTTTTCCCGCCAACCGTGGACTTGATCAACAGCGACGAGAGATTGGCCAGCAGGTGCGAGCGTTCGCTCGCGATGCCGCCCCAGTACAGCGGTGCGGTTCCCAGCAGCGGGGGTTCGCCCAGCAGTCGCTCCGCCAGCTCGGGCAGAAAGCGCAGCAGCCCAGGGCTTTCCAGGATGCCGCTGCCCAGGGTGTTGACCACGGTCACCGTGCCGCGGTGCTGTGCTTCCACCAAACCGACGACGCCCAGCCGCGAGTCGGCGCGCAGGTCCAGCGGGTCGGCGTAGACGGCGTCGACGCGGCGAAGCACCACGTCGACCTGTTTGAGCGTGCCCAGCGAGCGCATCCACAGCTTGCCGTCGCGCACCACCAAATCGGCGCTTTCCACCAGCGGAAAGCCCAGCAGCGTGGCCAGATACGCCTGATCGAAAGCCGTCTCCGAGTAGATGCCCGGCGACAGCACCACCACCACCGGGTCCTGGGCGACGTCGGGCGCCGCGTCGATCAGTGCCAGCCGCAGCGCCTGCGCGAACGGGGTGGTCGGTCGCGGCGCGATCCGCTCGTAGAGGTCGGGAATGGCGTGCGCGATGACGCGCCGGTCGGCCAGCGCGTAGCCGGCGCCCGAGGGGGCCTGCGTCCAGTCGGCGTTGACCTGAAAGCTGCCGTCCGCCAGCCGGCTGACGTCGCAGGCGTGCATGAAAAGCTGGTGGTGCCCGGGCACTTCGATTCCGGTGGCGCTGCGCACGTAGCCGGGATGCGCGAACACCAGCTCCGGCGGCAGCACGTCGTCGGTGAGCAGGCTGCGGGGCCCATAGAGATCCGCGAGCACGGCATCGAGCAGGCGCGAGCGCTGCACGAGCCCGGCCTCGAGCGCGTCCCAGTCGGCCGCGGAGATCACGATCGGCAGGCTGTCCAGGCTCCAGGGTCTCGGCTCCAGGCCATGCCCGTCGCGGCCGGAATCGACCTCGGTGTAGTTGATCCCGTCGTTGTCGATCAGGCGCTGCACCAGCGACCGCAGCTGATTGAGTCCCGCCCGCCCGCACTCGGCGACGGTGTCGGCCAGCTCGGCCCAGGCCGGCCGCACGTTTCCGTCGTTGTCGACGAATTCGTCGTAGCCGATCCCCGGGCCGTGCCGCAGATCGAACAGCGCTTCCTGCGCCCGCGCGGTCTGGTACCCGGCCAGCAGCCGGTCGGCGTCGTAGCGGTCCGCAGGAACCGCAAGGGAATCCGGGGATGCCATTACTGCTGAACGGTACGCACGCGCCGCAGGTCAAGGATGCCCGGCGCGCCGATGTCGGTGAATATTCGGGCCTGCTTCTCCCGGATTGCGGACAGGTCGAGCTTGCCCGGGGTGAAGCCGGTGGCCTCGAAGCGGCGGGCGCGCCGCGACTCGGCCTCGACGGCGTTGACGGGCGGCTCGTCGTAGGCGCGCCCGCCGGGATGCGCGACGTGGTACGTGCACCCGCCGCGCGACGTCCCGGTGGCGAGGTCGACGAGCTCGAACCGCAGCGGCACGTCGGTGGTGACGGTCGGGTGCAGCGCACTGGGCGGCTGCCACGCCTTGAACCGCACCCCGCCGACGTGGATGCCGGGGTTGTCGGTGGCCAGCAACGGCACCGGATAACCGTTGCACGTCACCAGATAACGGTCGCGGGCGGCGCCGATGATGCGGACCTGAATCCGCTCGACCGACGAGTCGACGTAGCGGGCCGTGCCCGTCGCGGTGGCCTCCTCGCCGAGGGTGTTCCACGGCTCGATGGCCCCGCGCAGCTCGATCTCCACGCCGTCGAAGACGGCGGTGCCGATGCGCGGGAAGCGGAATTCGGTGAACGGGTCCAGCCAGCTGGTCTCGAAGGCGATGCCGTGCGCGCGCAGGTCGGCGGCGACGTCGGCGATGTCGTGAATCAGGAAGTGCGGCAACAGGTATCGCCCGTGCAGGTTGGCACCGTGGCGGATCAGCGGGGCCCGCAGCGGCTCGTCCCAGAACCACGCCACCAGCGACCGCACCAGCAGCGACTGCACCATCGCCATGCGCAGGTGCGGCGGCATCTCGAAGCCGCGCAGCTCCAGCAGGCCCAGCCGGCCGCGGGGGCTGTCGGGGCTGTAGAGCTTGTCGATGCAGAACTCGGCGCGGTGAGTGTTGCCGGTGATGTCGGTGAGCAGGTGCCGCAGCGCCCGATCGGTCACCCACGGCCGCGGCGCATTGCGCCCGAAAGGTCCGGCCAGCCGGGAGATTTCCGCGAACGCGATCTCGAGTTCGTAGAGCGCCTCGTCGCGGCCCTCGTCCACGCGCGGCGCCTGCGACGTGGTGCCGACGAACCGCCCGGCGAACAGATAGGACAGCGCCGGGTGCCGCTGCCAGTAGGTCAGCAGCGACACCAGCAGGTCGGGGCGGCGCAGCAGCGGCGAGTCCGCGGGCGTGACGCCGCCGAGCGTGATGTGGTTGCCTCCGCCGGTGCCGCCGTGGCTGCCGTCGACGTCGAACGACTCGGTGGACAGCCGGGCGAGCCGCGCCTGCTCGTACAGGGTTTCCAGCTGCCGATGCTGTTCGGCGAAGCTGGCGGTGGGCGCGACGTTGACCTCGATTACGCCCGGGTCCGGCGTGATCGTCGTCGAGGCCAGCCGTGGATCCGGCGGCGGGCCGTAGCCCTCGATCACGACCGGGCAGCGGGCCTGCGCGGCCGCGGCCTCGACCCTCGCGATGAGGTCGACGAAGTGATCCAGCGCCTCGGTGGGCGGCACGAAGATGTACAGCAGCCCGTCGCGGACCTCGCCGACCATCGCCGTAGGCGGCGCGGCATCGTCGTCGACCACCGCGGCCGTCGACTCCTCCGCGGGCTCGCCGGGTGACAGGGGGTCGGCGTCGAACGTCGCGCGCGGCGGTCGCCAGCTGATCGAATCCAGCGGTAGCCGCAGGCCCGCCGGCGAATCGCCCTCGAGCAACACGATGCGACCGCGGCGCAGCTGCCAGTCGGCGCTGGCCCAGCCCAGGCCGTCGTCACGCCGGTGCAGCGGCAGCACGAACGCCGCCGGGGACGTGGTGGATTCGTCGAGGCGGGCCAGCAGCGCGGCGCGGGCGGCGGCACTGTCGGCTGTGAGGTCTTCGCCCGCTTGCACCGGGTCGCCGTCGGGCAGGCGCACTTTGGCCGCCAGCCACGCCAGTGGATCCTCGTAGGCCGGCCGCACCTGCGACAGCGGCAGCTCCAGGCCCTCGGCGACCCCGGCGAGCAGCTTGTAGGCCGCCTCGTTGTCCGCGGCCGGACCGTTCGGCTTGCCGGCCCAGGGGTCGGCCAGCAGCGTGTCGTCGGTCCACAGCGGTCGCCCGTCGGTGCGCCAGTACAGCGCAATCTGCCAGCGCGGCAACGGTTCTCCCGGATACCACCTGCCCTGCCCGCGCTGAATCAGCCCCGTCGGTGCCCACGCCGCCTTCAGCCGCGCCGCCAGATCGGAGGCCCGCTCCCGCTTGTGCGGGCCGTCGGCGGCCGTCGTCCACTCCTCGTCGGTTTGGTTGTCCACCGACACGAACGTCGGCTCGCCGCCGACGGTGAGCCGGACGTCCGCGGCGGCCAGCCGCTCGTCGACGCGGCGGCCCACCTCGCAGATCGTCTGCCACGCCTGGTCGATGTAGGGCAGCGTGACGCGCGGGTCTTCGTGCACCCGGGTGACGGTGTTGGAGAACTCCAGCACCGATTCGCAGGGTTCGGTGCCGCCGCTGATGGGTGCCGCGGTCGCGGGATGCGGGGTGGCGGCCAACGGGATGTGGCCCTCGCCGGCGAACAGGCCCGACGTCGGATCCAGCCCGATCCAGCCCGCACCGGGGATGTACACCTCGGCCCACGCGTGCAGATCGGTGAAGTCGGCCGCGGGCCCCGACGGTCCGTCGAGCGCCTCGACGTCGGATGCCAGCTGCACCAGATAGCCGGACACGAAGCGGGCGGCCAACCCGAACCGGCGCAGGATCGACACCAGCAGCCACGCCGAGTCGCGGCACGAGCCGACGCCGGTGCGCAGCGTCAAATCCGGTGTCTGGACACCAGGTTCCATGCGCAGGCTGTAGGCGACGTCGGCGTTGATCGCGCGGTTGAGCGCCACCAGGAAGTCGATAGTTCGGGTGCCGTCCGGGACCGAGAAGTTGCGCACCCACGCCTGCACGAGCTCGCCGGGACCGGAGGCCCCACCAGCCTCCGGGTCGCCCTCGTCGACGGGCCGCAGGTACGGTTCGAGGTCCTCGGCCAGCGGCTTGGGATAGGTCAACCCGCCGGGCGGCCAGGTCTCGGCCCAATCCTCGATGAAGAAGTCGAACGGGTTGATCACCTTGAGGTCGGCGATGAGCCCGACGGTGATGGTCAGCCGGCGCATGGGATCCGGAAACACAAGCCGGGCAAGGAAGTTGCCCACCACGTCCTGTTGCCAGTTGATGAAGTGCTCGGCCGGCTCGACGCGCAGCGAGTAGGCCTCGATGGGCGTGCGGGAGTGCGGCGCCGGGCGCAACCGCACCACGTGCGGATACACCTGCACCAGGCGATCAAAGGTGTAGCTGGTGCGGTGCTCCAGCGCGACTTTGATACTCATCACCGCTGATTGCACCACAAGGGCCGCAACCACGCAGCGCAGCGTGCTGCGCAGCGAAAACCGACGCGTCGGCTAGGCGGGCTGCGATCCCGGCGGCGGGCCCGTCTGGTAGCCCGGCTGGGTCGCCGGAACGACCTGACCGCCCGACAGCTTGCGGTAGGTGTAGATCTGGATGAGCTGGGCGATCGGGAAGGCGACGATAAGGCCTATCCCGCAAAGCAATTCACCGACCAACACCACCGCGTACTGCACGAGCCACGACAGCAGCGCGCCGCCGATGTTGGACCGGGTGGTCGCGATGCTGGCCTTGATGGAGTCGACCGGCGAGAGCGATCGGTCGATGACGAACGGGATGGCGAACATCGCAAGGAAGCCGAAGATGAGGCCGGGGATGATGCACAGCAGCGACCCGATCATGACGCCGATCGCGAGCAATATCGAGGTGAGCACCACGGCACCGAGGTTACGCACCTTGAAGAACGTTCCGATGGTCACCGGTTTTCCGTCGGCGATGTCCAGGCAGCCGGACGCCAGTGCCGCGGTCATGTAGATCGCCGTCAAGAAGAGCAGCACGTAGCCGATGAACAGGACGACGTACGACGCGGCGCTGTAGTTGACGGTGACGTTGCTGGCGGTGTTGCCGTAGGGGTCGGTGTAGGTGCTGCTCGTGCTCTGACCGAAGACCACGGGCAGGAGCCCGGCGACCAGAGCGAAGATCACCAACGCCACCACGTAAACCACCACGGGCACGATGAGCGCTACGGCGTTCTGGGAGAACTTGTTCCACGCCCAGGTCACCGCCTCGCCGACGTTGAACTGCGGCGCGGCCGGGCCGCCGGGGGCCCCACCGTAACCGGGTTGCGGCGGCGGGTAGCCGTAGTTCGGCGGCGGCGGTGGGTAGCCCGGGGGGTTGCCCCCGCCCTGCGGGTCGGATGGGTTGCCTGGGTGCTCTGGGGGCTGGCTCATTGCCGTCCTAGCTGTCGGATTCGCACTACGGGCACGCGCACTGAACTTGGCAACCGGGAACTTAGCAAAGATGCGGCCGTTGGGCGAGGATTCGATTCAGCCTGCGTCGCGGTCGCCGCCGGCGGGCATGGTTGTCCGCTCTGCGTGGTATGCCTAAAGCCGTGTCCGACGGTCTGTTCGACCTGCCCGGCGCACCGCAGGCGACCAACCCCGACGTCGGCGTGTCAGCCGGCGCGCCGCTGGCGGTGCGGATGCGCCCGGCGTCGCTGGACGAGGTGGTCGGGCAGGACCACCTGCTGGCACCCGGATCGCCCCTGCGCCGCCTCGTCGAGGGTTCGGGCGTGGCATCGGCCATCCTGTACGGCCCGCCGGGCAGCGGCAAGACGACGCTGGCCGCGCTGATCTCGCAGGCGACCGGGCGCCGGTTCGAGGCGCTGTCGGCCTTGTCGGCCGGCGTCAAAGACGTCCGGGCCGTCATAGACCAGGCGCGCAGGGCCCTCCTTTCCGGCCAGCAAACGGTGCTGTTCATCGACGAGGTGCACCGATTCTCCAAGACGCAGCAGGACGCCCTGCTCTCCGCGGTGGAGAACCGGGTGGTGCTGCTGGTGGCGGCGACCACGGAGAACCCGTCGTTCTCGGTGGTGGCGCCGCTGCTGTCCCGCTCGCTGATCCTGCAGCTGCGGCCGCTGAGCGCCGACGACGTCCGCACGGTGGTGCAGCGGGCGATCGATGACCCCCGCGGCCTGGGCGGTCAGGTCGTGGTGCAGCCCGAGGCCGTCGACCTGCTCGTGCAACTGGCGGCCGGCGACGCCCGCCGCGCCCTCACCGCGCTGGAGGTCGCCGCCGAGGCGGTGCAGGGGGAGCCGGTCACCGTCGAGGCCATCGAGCAGTCCCTCGACAAGGCCGCGGTCCGCTACGACCGCGACGGCGATCAGCACTACGACGTCATCAGCGCGTTCATCAAGTCGGTGCGCGGCTCCGACGTCGACGCCGCGCTGCACTATCTGGCCCGGATGCTGCTGGCCGGCGAGGATCCCCGGTTCATCGCGCGCCGGCTGCTGATCCTGGCCAGCGAGGACATCGGGATGGCCGACCCGACCTCGCTGCAGACCGCGGTCGCCGCCGCGCAGACCGTCGCGCTGATCGGCATGCCCGAGGCGCAATTGACGCTGGCGCACGCCACCATCCACCTGGCCACCGCGCCCAAGTCCAACTCGGTCACCACCGCGCTGGCCGCGGCGATGGACGACGTCAGGGCGGGCAAGGCCGGCCTGGTGCCGGCGCATCTGCGCGACGGGCACTACTCCGGCGCGGCGGCACTGGGCAACGCGCAGGGCTACAAGTATTCGCATGACGACCCGGACGGCGTTGTCGCACAACAATATCCGCCCGACGATTTGGTGGATGTCGACTACTATCGGCCCACCGGTCGCGGCGGCGAGCGGGACATGGCCGGCCGACTGGACCGGCTGCGGGCGATCATCCGTAGGAAGAGGCCATGAGGACGTTCACCGACGAGGAGATGGGCCGGCTGCTGCCCACCGCGAAGGAATACAGTGTCGTCATCCTCAAGCGGGGGCCCAACTTCGGCGACGACACGGCACCGGGCATCGTCTGGGAGCACGGGCGGCGCAACTTCGCCCTGCGCGACGACGGCGTGCTGCCGGTGGTGCTGCCGGTCACCGACGGGTCCGACGTGTGCGGCGTCGGGGTGTTCGCGGCGACCGTCGACGAGACCGCGGCGATCATGGACGGCGACCCGGGCGTGGCGGCCGGCGTGTTCACCTACGAGGTGCACGCCTGCCGCGGGTTCCCCGGGGATTCGCTGCCGTAGCTAAGCCAGCTCGGGCACCCGCAGGCCGGCGATGGCCAGCTCGAACTCGACGACGTCGATCACCTCGGCGCCCAGCTCGCGCACCCGCCTGCTGCGCAGCTCGGTCGCACGGTCACGGTTGCGGGCCATCGCTTCCAGGCTGTCGAACGTCGAGCACGACACCGCGCGCCGCGAGGCCGGGTGGTCGACCATCAGGCTGGCGCTGCAGAAGCCGTCCAGGTTCTCCATCTCCGGAAGGACGGCCGTGCGATAGAAGTCCAGCGAGCGGGTGAGCTGATCCGGCACCACCTTGAGCCAGGTGGCCCGCACGCATGCTCCTTCCCGGGAGGGGTGGTCGCGGTGCACCAGCGCGATGTCCCATTCTTCGACGCGCGCGCTGCCGTCGAACATCAGCGCGGCGCGGTCACGGATGGGCGCTATCCGCTCGGCGCTGGCGCGCATCGTTTCGATGGATTCCCACGCGCTGGTGGCGATGCAGGTGCCGGACTGGCGGTCGACCAACAGCGACACTCCGACGCACCCGTCCATCTCCTGCAGGGCGGGCGTGACGACATCGCGAACGTGTGCAATTCCGATGTCGACCGACAAGGGTTGCGCCTGGATGGTGGTAGAGCGTGCGTACACGATCGACCCCTCACTCTGTCGGGGCGGCGCCCCGGTGGCGCCACCGGTCCCACCAGATACCTTCCTCCTCCGGGTTATCGGTCGCAATGGGCGCGAGGCGCGCAGTCTGGCGACCGGCCGATGCCCGGTTCGGCCGGTCTACCAATGGGTCTCGATCAGACCAGCTCGGGCACCCGAAGGTGCGCCAGCGCCAACTCGAACTCGCCCTCGTCGAGTTCCTCGCCGCTTACCTCTTGCATCGACGAGTTCTTCAGTTCGGTTGCCCTGTCCCGGTTCCGCTCCATCGCGTCGACGCTGTCGAACGTCGCGGAGGACACGCCGCGTCCGGACTCGCGGTCGATCAGCAGGCTCGCGCTGCAGAACCCGTCGAGGCTCTCGAGCTGTGGCAGCACGGACGACTTGTAGTACTCGATGCCCTGGTCCATTTGGTCCGCCGGCACCTTGACCCACGTCGCCCGCACGCCCGCGCCCTCGGGCGCGCGGTGGTCGCGATGCAGCACGGCGATCTCCCACTGCTCGACATCTGCCGTGCCCCCGAACATTTCCGCGGCCCGATCGCGGATCGGTGTCACGTGGTCCGCGCTGCCGCGCAAGGCCTCGTCACTTTCCCAGGCGCTGGTGGCGATGCACCGGCCCGAGCGGCGATCGACCAAAAGGGATACGCCGACGCATCCCGGCATACCTTGCAGCGCGGGCATCACCTCATCGCGAACATGCGCAATTCCGGCGTCGATGGACGAGGGTTGCGCCTGGATTGTGGTAGAGCGTGCGTACACGATCCACCCCCTCTTACTCGGGGCAGCGCCCCGGTGGCGCCACCGGTCCACGCACTACCTTCCTCCTGCCGGTGAGCACCCGCAATGGTGTGGCAGCACTCACAATCGATTGGCCGCTCGCAGGCGCCCGCCCGTAGGCTGGACCGGGTGCATACCGATGTGCTGAATGTGGACACCGCGCGTCGCCGCATCGTGGATCTCACCGACGCGGTTCGCAGGTTCTGCTTCAGCTGTGGTGACGGCCTGTGCAATGTGTTCGTGCCGCACGCGACGGCCGGGGTCGCGATCATCGAGACCGGCGCCGGCTCCGACGACGATCTGGTCGACACGCTCGAACGGCTGCTGCCGCGCGACGACCGCTACCGCCACGCGCACGGTTCCGAAGGTCACGGCGCCGACCACGTGCTGCCGGCGCTCGTCACGCCGTCGGTGACGGTGCCGGTCTCCGCCGGTGAACCGCTGCTGGGCACGTGGCAAAGCATCGTGCTGGTGGACCTCAACCGGGACAATCCGCGGCGGTCGGTGCGGTTGAGCTTTCTGGAGGGCTAGCCACCAGGCAACAGCCTTTCAATCCGGGCGAATAGGCTGGGAATCGACGCCAATACAAAATTCACCGCAAAATCAACGCGACACGGAAAGAAGCGAACGTAAGTGCAGACACACGAGATCAGGAAGAGGTTCCTCGATCATTTCGTGAAGGCGGGTCACACCGAGGTGCCGAGCGCATCGGTGATCCTCGACGACCCCAACTTGCTGTTCGTCAACGCCGGCATGGTCCAGTTCGTGCCGTTCTTCCTGGGGCAGCGCACCCCGCCGTACGCCACGGCCACCAGCATCCAGAAGTGCATCCGCACTCCGGATATCGACGAGGTGGGCATCACCACCCGGCACAACACCTTCTTCCAGATGGCCGGCAACTTCTCGTTCGGCGACTACTTCAAGCGCGAGGCCATCGAGCTGGCCTGGTCCCTGCTCACCAAACCGCTCGCCGACGGGGGATACGGGCTGGATCCCGAAAGGCTTTGGGCCACAGTGTATTTCGACGATGACGAGGCCTTTGGGCTGTGGCGGGAGATCGCCGGGCTGCCGGAGGAGCGGATCCAGCGCCGCGGCATGGCCGATAACTACTGGTCGATGGGCATCCCCGGGCCGTGCGGCCCGTCGTCGGAGATCTACTACGACCGCGGGCCGGAGTTCGGCGTCGAGGGCGGCCCGATCGCCAACGAGGACCGCTACGTCGAGCTGTGGAACCTGGTGTTCATGCAGAGCGAGCGCGGCGAGGGCACCGGCAAAGCCGACTTCGAGATCCTGGGGCCGTTGCCGCGCAAGAACATCGACACCGGCATGGGCGTCGAGCGGGTCGCGTTCGTGCTGCAGGGTGTGCACAACGTCTACGAGACCGACCTGCTGCGGCCGGTCATAGACACCGTCGCGGCGCGCGCCCCGCGCGGGTATGACGTCGGCAACCACGACGACGATGTGCGGTACCGCATCATCGCCGACCACAGCCGCACCGCCGCGATCCTGATCGGCGACGGCGTGAGTCCCGGCAACGACGGACGCGGCTACGTGCTGCGCCGGCTGCTGCGCCGGGTGATCCGCTCGGCCAAGCTGTTGGGCATCGAGGGCCCGATCGTCGGCGAACTGATGGCCACCGTGCGCGACGCAATGGGGCCGTCGTATCCCGAACTGGTCACCGATTTCGACCGGATCAGGCGCATCGCCGTCGCGGAGGAGACCGCGTTCAACCGCACGCTGGCCTCGGGTTCGAAGCTGTTCGACGAGGTGGCCGGCGCGACCAAAGCGGCGGGTTCGGGCGTGGTGTCCGGTTCGGACGCCTTCACGCTGCACGACACCTACGGCTTCCCGATCGAGCTCACCCTGGAGATGGCCGCCGAGGCCGGCCTGGGCGTCGACGAAACCGGCTTCCGCGAACTGATGGCCGAGCAGCGGCGCCGCGCCAAGGCCGACGCGGCGGCGCGCAAGCATGCCCACGCCGACCTGAGCGCGTACCGCGAGCTGGTCGACGCCGGCCCCACCGAGTTCACCGGATTCGACGAGTTGACTTCCGAGGCAAGGATTCTGGGCATCTTTTCCGACGGCAAGCGGGTGCCGGTCGTAGCCCACGGCACCGACGGGGCGGATCGCGTCGAGCTGGTGCTCGACCGCACCCCGCTCTATGCCGAGTCGGGCGGCCAGATCGCCGACGAGGGCACCATCAGCGGGACCGGCGCCAACGAGTCCGCCCGCGCCGCGGTCACCGACGTGCAGAAGATCGCGAAAACCCTTTGGGTGCATCGGGTTAACGTCGAATCCGGGGAGTTCGTCGAGGGCGACACCGTCGTCGCGGCGGTGGACCCGGGGTGGCGCCGGGGCGCGACCCAGGGGCATTCGGGCACCCACATGGTGCACGCTGCGCTGCGACAAGTGCTGGGGCCCAACGCCGTTCAGGCCGGCTCGCTGAACCGTCCGGGCTATTTGCGCTTCGACTTCAATTGGCAGGGACCGCTTTCCGAGGAACAGCGCACCCAGATCGAAGAGGTGACCAACGAGGCGGTGCAGGCCGACTTCGAGGTGCACACCTTCACCGAGCAGCTCGACAGGGCCAAGGCGATGGGAGCGATCGCGCTGTTCGGCGAGAGCTATCCCGACGAGGTGCGGGTGGTGGAGATCGGCGGGCCGTTTTCGCTGGAGCTGTGCGGCGGCACCCACGTGCACAACTCCGCGCAGATCGGCCCGGTGACCATCCTGGGCGAAGCCTCGGTCGGTTCCGGGGTCCGCCGCGTGGAGGCCTACGTCGGGCTCGACTCGTTCCGCCACCTGGCCAAGGAACGGGCGCTGATGGCCGGGCTGGCGTCGTCGCTGAAGGTGCCCTCCGAAGAGGTGCCCGCCCGGGTGGCCAACCTGGTGGAGCGGCTCAAGGCCGCGGAGAAGGAACTCGAGCGCGCACGGATGGCCGGCGCGCGCGCCGCCGCCACCAACGCCGCCGCGGGCGCCGAGCGGATCGGTAACGTTCGTGTGGTGGCGCAGCGGATGTCGGGCGGGATGACGGCGGCCGACCTGCGCTCCCTCGTCGGCGACATCCGCGGCAAGCTGGGCAGCGACCCCGCCGTGGTCGCCCTGATCGCCGAGGGCGAGGGCGGCACGGTGCCGTACGCGGTGGCCGCCAATCCGGCCGCCCAAGATCTGGGGCTTCGGGCCAACGACCTGGTCAAGCAACTCGCCACCGCCGTGGACGGCCGCGGCGGCGGCAAGGCCGACCTCGCGCAGGGCTCGGGAAAGAATCCGACCGGCATCGACGCGGCGATTGAGGCCGTGCGCTCCCAGATCGCCGCGATAGCGCGGGTCGGTTGAGTGGTTGAACGGCAGCGGGGACGGCGCCTCGGCATCGACGTCGGCAAGGTGCGCATCGGCGTCGCATCCAGCGACCCCGACGGCATCCTGGCCACCCCGGTGGAAACTGTGCGCCGCGAGCGCTCCGGCAAGCACCTGCGCAGGCTGGCCGAGTTGACCGCCGAGCTGGAGGCCGTCGAGGTGATCGTCGGGCTGCCGCGCACCCTGGCCGACCGCATCGGGCCATCGGCGCAGGACGCCATCGACCTGGCCGACGAGCTGGCACAGCGGATCGCACCGATACCGGTGCTGTTGGCCGACGAGCGGTTCACCACGGTCGGGGGGGGGGGGGGGGGGCGGGCGGGGGGGGGGGGGGGGGGGGGGGGGGGGGGGGGGGGGGGGGGGGGCGGCCGCCGGGGGGGGGGGCGGGGGGGGGGGGGGGGGGG
>NZ_MBEU01000017.1 GCF_001954275.1 Mycobacterium sp. IS-836
GATCGCGATGCGGTGGCGGCGTTGATCGCGGGGCTGCCGGCGCAATATCCGCTCAAGGGGGTGTTTCACGCCGCGGGGCTGCTTGATGACGGGCTGATTGATTCGTTGACGCCGGATCGGGTGGATGCGGTGTTGCGGGCGAAGGTGGATGGGGCCTGGAACCTGCACGAGCTCACCGCGGAACTGGATGTTTCGGCGTTTGTGATGTTCTCGTCGATGGCCGGCATCGTGGGCGCCTCGGGGCAGGGCAATTACGCGGCGGCCAACAGTTTCCTCGATGGTCTGGCCGCCTACCGGCGTGCGCAGGGCTTGGCGGGGTTGTCGGTGGCGTGGGGGCTGTGGGAACAGGCCAGCGAGATGACCCGACACCTGGGCGAGCGCGACAAGGCCCGCATGACCCGAGCCGGGCTCGCGCCGCTGTCCACCGAGCACGCCCTGCAACTCTTCGACGATGCAATGCTGGCCGAGCGCCCCGTGCTGGTCGCCGCCCGCATCGATGCGGCCGGGCTGGGCGCAAGCGGCGCAGTGCCGCCGCTGCTTCGTGAGCTGGTCGCCCGTCCGGGGCGCCGGCTCGTCATCGATACCGACAATGCCGTGTCGACATCGGGGCTGGCCGCCCGGCTGCAGGGGCTCAGCGCCGAACAGCGTCACCTCCAGTTGGTGGAATTGGTGTCCACCAACGCCGCAACCGTTTTGGGCCGCCCCAGCGCGGACATCGACGCCCAGCTGCCGTTCCAAGACCTCGGATTCGACTCGTTGACCGCCGTCGAGCTGCGCAACCGGCTCAAAACCGCTACCGGACTGACCCTTTCGCCCGCCCTGATCTTCGACCACCCCACCCCGGCGGCGTTGGCCGAACATGTCGACGAGCAGCTCAGCTTTGCGACAATCACCGGGGGTCCACCCGACCGGTTGGCTCGTTTCAACGACATCGCCCGCGAGCTCCAAACGCTGGTCGACCAACCCGACTGGAGCCCGGACGAAAAAGCCCAGTTCTCCGCCCGCATCCAAACCATCCTCACCGGTCTGGCGGCCCCGGCCCCCAGCCAAACTCACATCGACGACGGCGATGACATCGCGACCGCCACCGACAGCGAGCTCTTCGCCATCCTCGACGAGGACGTCGGCCCCCGATGACGGACGTGGCGATCATCGGCCTGGCATGCAGGTTTCCCTCCGCCGCCGGGCCACGCGATTTCTGGCGCCTCGTTCGCGACGGCCGGGAAGCCACGCAGTTGCCGTGCGACGTCGCCGAGTTCGACGCGGACTTCTTCAACCTGTCGCCACGCGAGGCCCGCGCGATGGATCCCCGGCAGCGATTGGCGCTCGAATTGGCGTGGGAACTATTCGAGGACGCCTTCGTGGTGCCGGAAACGCTGCGCGGCGAGCGGGTTTCGATTTACGTCGGGGCGATGACCGACGATTATGCCGTCCTGACGCTTCACGACGCACCGAACGACCTCGACAATCTCGATCACCATTCGTTCGCGGGGGTCAGCAGGGGGATGATCGCCAACAGGATCTCCTACGCCTTCGGGTTGCAGGGCTCCAGCATGACCGTCGACTCCGGTCAATCGTCTTCGCTGGTCGCGGTGCACCTGGCATGCGAAAGCCTGCGCACCGGCGAATCGCCGCTTGCGATCGCCGGCGGGATCCACCTCAATCTCGCCGACGAAACGGCGCTGCTGGAAACGGAATTCGGTGCGCTGTCGCCGACGGGCCACACCTACGCGTTCGACGAACGCGCGGACGGCTACGTGCGCAGCGAAGGCGGTGCCCTGGTGCTGTTGAAGCCGCTGCCCGCGGCGTTGGCGGACGGACACCGCATCCACGCGATCATCCGGGGAAGTGCCGTGGGCAATTCCGGACACAGTTCGGCCGGCCAGACCGTGCCTTCGGTTTCCGCACAAGCCGAGGTCATCCGGCGCGCGCTGCGCAGCGCGGGCCTCGGACATGACGACATCGACTACATCGAGGCCCATGGCACCGGAACGGAAATCGGTGACCCGGTCGAGGCGAGGGCGTTGGGTGAGATATTCGCCGAGCGCCGGGATCGTCCGGTCGGCGTGGGATCGGTCAAGACCAACATCGGCCACACCGGAAGCGCCGCGGGGATAGCCGGCCTCCTCAAGGCCGTGCTGGCCCTCGAAAACGCAATGATCCCGGCAAGTCTCAACTACACCAGCCCGCCGCCCGGAATCGACCCGAAAATCCTCGGCCTGCACGTCCATACCGAGCCGACACCGTGGCCGCTGCGGGACGGCCCGAAGCGGGCCGGGGTGTCGTCGTTCGGAATGGGCGGAACGAACGCCCACGTGATCGTCGAGGAGCCTCCCTCCGCGCCGGAAAGCCTTGTGGCCGAGCGCCCGAACACAGAGGTGGCGTGGGTGCTGTCGGCTCGGTCGGCTGAAGCGCTGGCGAATCAGGCCGGGCGGCTGGCCGAACATGTGCGAACGGATGAACGCGTAAGCGTGGCCGACGTGGCGTGGTCGTTGGCGACGACCCGGTCGGTCTTCGAGCACCGCGCGGTCCTCGTCGGCGGCGACCGCGGGCAGTTCGTCGCGGCGTTGACGGGGTTGGCCGCCGGGCGGTCGGACGGCCACGTCGTGGTGGGGCGGGCCGAAGGGCCGGGCAAGACGGCGCTGGTGTTTCCGGGCCAAGGCTCGCAACGGTTGGGGATGGGCGCCGCGTTGTATGAACGTTTCCCGGTGTTCGCGAAGGCTTTTGACGAATCCGTGCGGGCGTTGGACGGGCAGCTGCGGCTGCCGCTCAAGCGCGTGATGTGGGGCGATGACGCGGCGCTCCTGGAAAGCACCGAGTTCGCCCAGCCGGCGTTGTTCGCCCTCGAGGTCGCGTTGGCGGCGTTGTGGGAATCGTGGGGTGTCGTACCGGACGTGGTGATGGGTCATTCGGTGGGCGAGATCACCGCGGCGTACGTGGCGGGCGTGTTGTCGCTCGAGGATGCCGCGAAGGTGGTGGCGGCCCGGGGCCGGTTGATGGCGGGGTTGCCGGCCGATGGTGCCATGGTCGCGGTGGCCGCCGGGGAAGACGAGGCGGCCGCGCTGCTGCGCGACGGCGTGAGTATCGCGGCGGTCAACGGCCCTACAGCAGTGGTGATTTCGGGCGAGCAGGGCGCGGTGGCCGCCATCGCGGATCGGTTCGCCCAACAGGGCCGCCGCGTGCATCGGCTGGCGGTCTCGCACGCGTTTCATTCGCCGTTGATGGACCCCATCCTCGACGAATTCGGCCGGGTGGTGGCGGACGTGTCGGTGCGTCAGCCGCGAATGGGATTGGTATCCAACGTGACTGGGCAGTTGGCCGGCCACGGCTACGGAACGCCGCGGTACTGGGTCGAGCAT
Source organism: Mycobacterium sp. IS-836 (assembly GCF_001954275.1). Lineage (GTDB taxonomy): Bacteria > Actinomycetota > Actinomycetes > Mycobacteriales > Mycobacteriaceae > Mycobacterium. The sequence goes on from NZ_MBEU01000017.1 coordinate 3,360, forward strand.
GTGCGGCAACCAGTCCGTTTCATCGACAGCGTCAGGACAGCCGAGTCGCTCGGGGCCGACGTGTTCGTGGAGGCGGGTCCCGGGGCGGCCCTGACGGCCGCGGTCGAGCAATCGTTGACGAACGAGCGGGGCAGGGCGGTGGTCACGTTGGTCGACGACCGTCCCGAAATCGATTCGCTGCTCACCGCCGCCGGGCGCGTGTTCACCGCGGGCGTGCAGGTGGATTGGCCCGCGGCGCTGGCCGGCACACCGGCCCGCCGAGTGGAGTTGCCGACATACGGATTCGCCCGCCACCGATATTGGCTGGACGCGGCCGCGGGCCCGCCGATCGCGAGCCGCTGGGCGGGCCTGGCCGAGCAGCTGCGAGCGCTATCCCCCGCCGAGCAGCACCGCCGGCTGCAGGAGTTGGTGTGCTCGCACGCCGCCGCGGTGTTGGGGCACCCCGGCGGCCACGACATCGAGGCCGAGCGCGCCTTCGAAGACCTCGGTTTCGAGTCGATGACCGGGGTCGAACTACGCAACCGTCTCACGAGCGAAACCGGGTTGGCATTGTCGCGCACGCTGATCTTCGACTATCCGACCCCTGCGGCATTGGCCGTTTACCTTCAACAACTTCTGCACGGCGATCATGAATCGGACGACGAGAAGATTTGGTCGACGCTGCGAAAGATTCCACTCCAGGAGCTGCGCCGAACCGGATTGCTCGACAAGCTTTTACTGCTCGCCGGCGAATCGGAAAAAGTTGTTCAAGATTCCACCGTTAGTGACGACGTCATCGACTCTTTAAGCCCCGATGCGTTGATCGCGATGGCGCTCCATCAAGACGACGACGATAGCATTGCTTGACGAAAGCCGCGCTGGCAGAATCGATTACGCGACGGCTATCCGATACCTATTCGACAGATGTTGAATAGCAGTGGCTTTGCCGCACGACACGCGACGGCTAAACTTTGGGAACCGCGGAAATCGCATTTGAGCAGAGGGTAGGGCATGAGCGTCATCGCAGGTGTGTTCGGTGCCTTGCCGCCGCATCGGTACAGCCAAAGCGAAATTACCGACCAATTAGTCGAGCTGCCCGTACTGAAAGAACACGAGGGCATTGTCCGGCGCCTGCACGCGGGTGCGAGAGTGAACAGCCGCCACCTGGTGCTGCCCCTGGAGAAATACCCGTCGCTGACCGACTTCGGCGAGGCGAACGAGGTCTTTATCGAGAACGCGGTGGACCTGGGTTGCGAGGCGCTGCTGGGCGCCCTCGACGAGGCGGGCCTGCGACCGCAAGACATCGACATGATCGCCACCACGACCGTGACCGGGGTGCTGGTGCCGTCGCTGGATGCCCGCATCGTCGGACGCCTCGGCCTGCGACCCGACGTGCGGCGGGTGCCGATGTTCGGTCTGGGTTGCGCGGCGGGGGCGGCGGGGCTCGGTCGGCTGCACGACTACCTGCGTGGTGCGCCCGACGGAGTCGCGGTCCTGGTGTCGGTCGAGCTCTGCTCGCTGAGCTTCCCGGCGGTCAAGCCGACCGTGTCGGGTCTGGTCGCCACCGCGATGTTCGGCGACGGCGCGGCGGCGGTGGTCGCCGTCGGCGATCGTCGCGCCGAGCAAATGACGGCGGGTGGCCCCGACATCCTCGATTCGCACAGTCGCCTGTATCCGGATTCGCTGCAGATCATGGGCTGGAACGTCGATTCCGCCGGCCTGCAGCTCATGCTGTCACCCGAGCTGCCGAGCCTTATCGAGCGCTACCTGGCCGACGACGTCAACACCTTCCTCGCCTCGCGCGGCCTGACCAAGGACGACATCGGTGGCTGGGTGGCCCACCCCGGTGGACCGAAGGTGATCGACGCGATCGCCAAGAGCGTGGAGCTTGCGCCTGAGGCGCTCGAGCTGACGTGGCGTTCGCTCGGCGAAATCGGCAACCTGTCGTCGGCCTCGGTGCTGCACATCCTGCGCGACACGATCGCCAAGCCGCCGCCGAGCGGCAGCCACGTGCTGTTGCTGGCGATGGGCCCCGGGTTCTCCTCGGAAATGGTGCTATTGCGCTGGCACTGAGTCGATGACGTCGACGGTCAGGCCCGGCTTTGGTGCCAGCGCGGCAAGGTTGGCCGCGCGAATCCGCTGAGCCGGTAGGCGCAGCCGGGTCCTGGCGACCACCCTGGCCAGCATGACCATCATCTCGGTGGTCGCCATCGCCGCCCCGATGCAGCGGTGCAAGCCGCCACTGAACGGGATGAACTCGTGCGGCGCGGGCTTGCGGTAGTCGGGCGAGCCGGGATCCCAACGAGCCGGCCGGAATTCGGTTGGGTCCGGCCAGATCTCGGGAAGCCGGTGCGTGACGTACGCGCTGAAGATCAGTAACCGTCCGGCGCGGATGCGGTGTCCGTCGAACCGGAGGTGGCGCATCACCCGCCGGGCGGAGATCACCCCGGGTGAGTACAGCCGGAGCGTCTCGTGCACAACGCCGTTGAGATAGGTGAGCGCATTCAAATCGGCGGCGGCCGGCGGCCGGTCACCAAGCACGCGAGCCACTTCCTCGGCGGCGCTGTCCCACGCACCGGGCAGGGCGAGCAGCGTGTAGATCGCCCAGGCGAGCGCGCCGCTGGTGGTTTCGTAGCCGGCGGTGATGAGCGAGATGATCTCGTCGCGAATTTCGTTGTTGCTCAAGGCGTAACCCTCGTCGCCGCGGCCGTTGATCAACATGGTCAGCATGTGGTCGTCGGGCCTGGGAACGGCGCGGGCGCAGGCGATTTGGGTGTCGACGAAGTCGTGCAAGCGCGAGCGCGCGGCCGTCGCCCGCCGCCATCCCAGCGAGTTGAGCCGGCGTTGCAGCGCCACCACCTGCGGCAGCTGGTGGGTCAGGTCCAGCAGGGGTTGAAGTTGCTCCCCGAGAAAGTCGGAGTGCATCGCGATCCGCGGGCCGAACAGGCTCTCTGCGGTGCTACGCCGGACCGCCGAGCGACAGTGCCGGTAGATGTCCAGCCGTTGGCCGGGCCGCCAGCCGTCGATGACGGTGTCGATAGTGGACACCATGGTCTGCACGTAATCCTGAATCTGCCGGTGTCGCAGGCCCGGCGCCACCACACTGCGGCGGCGCCGGTGGTCGTCCCCGTCGCTGACGATCAACGCCGTGGGCCCGTCGACGAGCGCCAGGTTCTCGAAAGTTTCGCGCCAGCTGAACGCGTCGGCGTTGGCGAAGACGAACTTGTTCGCCTCGGGCCCCAGGAGATAGGTGTAGCCGTGCCGGCCGATGCCGGAGTTGATCACCGCGCCGCGGCGCCGGTACAGCGCGAGCAACGCCTCGCCGGGCAGGTAAGGCACCGGCCGGTAATTGCTCATTCCAGCACCTCCGATAGCTCGAGCCAGCGCGCTTCCGTTGCCGCCACCTCATTTTCGAGGAGGCGCAACTCTTCGGTCAGTCGGCTCAGCGCGACATGATCGGACTGGTCATGCTCGGCGAGTTCGGTGTGTTTGGCCGCGATTCGGTCGGCGAGGCGAGCCAACTGGCGGTTGGCCGCGGCCAATTCCTTCTCGGTCGCGCGACGCTGCGCGCCGGACATCTCGTGCGACGGTTTCGCCGGCCGCGGCTTGTCCGGGATCGGCCGCGCCGCCAGCCGCAGATATTCGTCGATGCCGCCGGGCAGGTGCCGTAACCGGCCGTCGAGGATCGCGTACTGCTGGTCGGTCACGCGCTCGAGCAGATATCGGTCGTGCGAGACGACGATCAACGTGCCCGCCCACGAGTCGAGCAGATCCTCGGTGGCGGTCAGCATGTCGGTGTCCACGTCGTTGGTCGGCTCGTCGAGAAGCAACACGTTCGGCTCGGACAACAGGGTGAGCATGAGCTGCAGCCGGCGTCGCTGGCCACCGGACAGGTCGCCGACTCGCGCGGACAGCTGACCCCGGCCGAATCCGAGTCGCTCCAGCAGTTGGGCCGGGGTGACGTCGCGGCCGTCGACCTGATAGTCGCCGCGCAGCCGGCCCAACACGTCGGCGATCCGGTCGCCGGCGAGCGCGGCAAGCTCCTCACCGCGCTGGTCGAGGACGGCGAGCTGGACGCTCTTGCCGCGCTTGACGCGCCCGGCGCCGGGCTTAATCGTGCCGGCGATCAGTCCCAGCAGGGTCGACTTGCCGGCGCCATTGGCGCCGACGATGCCCGTGCGTTCACCCGGGGCGATCCGCCATTCGACGTCGCGCAGCACCGGCACGCCGCCAAACGACACCGACACGTCGAGCAGATCGACGACGTCCTTCCCGAGCCGCGCGGTCGCCAGCTTGGCCAGCTCGACCCTGTTGCGCAGCGGCGGCACGTCGGCGATCAGCTGGTTGGCGGCCTCGATCCGGAACTTCGGCTTCGACGTCCGCGCCGGCGCCCCCCGCCGTAGCCAGGCCAGCTCCTTGCGCATCAGGTTCTGCCGTTTGGCTTCGGCCGCGGCGGCCAGCCGGTCGCGCTCGACGCGCTGCAGGACGTACGCCGCGTACCCGCCTTCGAACGGTTCGACGATCCCGTCGTGCACCTCCCACGTAGTGGTGGCGACCTCGTCGAGAAACCAGCGATCGTGCGTCACCAGCAGCAGGCCGCCGCTGTTGCGCGCCCACCGCTGTTTCAGGTGGCCGGCCAGCCAGGTGATGCCCTCGATGTCGAGGTGGTTGGTGGGCTCGTCGAGGGCGATCACGTCCCATTCGCCGATCAGCAGCCTGGCCAGCTGCACCCGCCGCCGCTGGCCGCCGCTCAGCGTAGCGATCTCCGCGTCCCAGGCGATATCGGAGACCAGCCCGCCGACCACGTCGCGGACCCGCGGGTCACCGGCCCACTGGTGATCGGCCCGCTCGCCGACCAGCGACCAGCCCACAGTGCGCTCCGCGTCGAGGGTGTCCGCCTGGCTCAACGCGCTGACGCGTAACCCGCCGCGCCGGGTGACCCGACCGGAATCCGGCCGCAGCTGACCGGTCAGCAGGCCCAGCAGGCTGGACTTGCCGTCCCCGTTTCGGCCGACGATGCCGATGCGCGCGCCGTCGTTGACACCCAGCGTGACCGAATCGAACACCACCTGAGTCGGATATTCGAGGTGTACGGCCTCGGCCCCGAGTAGGTGCGCCACCGGGCCGACGTTAGTCGAGCGAAGTCCGGATATTTGGGATCGGTAGCGGTCCACTTCCTGTTAGCTGAGGCAATGTCATACGGGACCGCAAAGAAAGTCGTTGCCGGGGCGCTCATGTCGGGAGTTGTTGCGCTCACCGGAACGGGGCTCGGCCTAGGTATCGCACACGCTCAGCCGTTCATTCCGGGAGACGGGCCGGTGCCGCCCGGCGCATCCGGGCCGTACAAATGCTGCCCCGACGATGAAAAGGGCGGCCTTCACCCACAGACCGGTCGGGGCTGCCCGCCAAATGTCAACTGGGACAAGACGCAATGCCACACGTGGTACGGCGTCGTTTGGGGCCATGGAAATGTCACCCCGGGAGTTTGGGAGGGCACGGACCCGCCGCCGCCGGAAGCGACGCAGAAGCCATGGTGCGGGTTTCCCTTCATGTGTTCGGGAACACCGTGATCAACGGCCGGTAGCCCACGGGTGACTTTTTGGAATTGCCAGGCGATTTCACCGGATTACGTCTACTGTTTTCGCCGTGGATATGGCAACGAATGGTGGCATCATCCGGTCTGCCGGCGCGATCTTCGTGGCCGTCGCGGCTTTTGCCGTGATCCCTTACGCGAACGCCGATCCGCCACCGGGATGCATCGTCGGGCCCGGACCGGCTCCGGACTGCGCTATGCGTGCTTTCGAGGCAGACGTCGCCGCGGCCGGTTATCGGGACGCCGGGGGCAGAACCGTGGGACTGGACCAGGCCCTGGATATGTGTGGGCTGATGGACCGAGGTCTCACTCCGCAGGAGACGGCGAGCTATTTCCTGCGGGACAATCCGGGGCTGGGTCCGGACGGGGCGAACCAGATCGTCGGGATCGCGATCAACGACCTGTGCCCGTGGCACCGCTGACAACGGGCCGGGTTGTCAGCAGGTCACGTGGCTCAGCGCGCGGATGGGCTCGGTAGACGTGTCAGTCTCGCCGGCAAGCTCGCGGCGAGCGAACAACTCGAAGGCGAGCTCGTGGGCGATGAGTTGGTCGACGATCGAGGCGTCCGAAGGCTCGACCAATGAGCGGAGTCGCGCGTAGCGACCGAGGTACTCGGCGGCGGCGCCCACAAAGCTTTTCAGCATGGGCAGGTATTCGACGTCGGTGACGTTGCCCGCCGCCTCGACGATGGCCTTGTCTGGCTCCGCGGGGATGCCCAAGCGCGCGATCACGGGCTCCAGCAGCTCCTTGGTGGAGCGCTCGAGGCACCTCAAGAGGTCGATCTTCTCGCGCAGCGTCGGGTCGGTGTTGCGCTCCGCCATCCCGGCAAAGTACGCCTCGCCCAATACTTCGCCCTGGTAAGACTCGACCCATAGGCGGACTGCTTCGTCGTTAGTGGCACTGGCTGAGTCGGTCATCGTCACAGAGACCACCTCCTTGGCGGCAAAACCTTTAGGCCAGTCTTGCTTACGGGGGCACAGGCGCACAATCGCGACGGATCAGCCGCCGTGCGGGTTGGTGGTGGACGCGGCGGCAAGACGGATGGTGATTTCGGCGCCACCAGCGGGACGATTGCGGGCGGTGAGAGTGCCGTGGTTGCGTCGCGTGAGGGTGTCGACGATGGCCAGTCCGAGGCCGGTGCCGCCTGTGGTACGCGCGGTGTCGGCGCGGGTGAACCGGTCGAAGGCGTGTGGGAGGAAGTCGGGTGGAAATCCGGCGCCGTGGTCGCCGACGCGGATCTCGACCCCGTCGGGGGCGGACCTCTGGACGTGGATGGTGATCGGCGGGGCACCGTGTTGGGTGGCGTTGTCGATAAGGTTGCTAATGATCCGATCCAGGTCATTCGGCTCGACGCGAACGTATTGGCCTGCGGAGCAATCGATGTCAAGTTCGCCGCCGCGGCTACGTCGATAGCGCTCGCCGATCACCTGCAGATGGGTCCGTAAATCGATGGTCGGTGGCTCGGGCGAGCTGCCGGTGTCTGCGACGGTGAGCAGATCGCGCGCGAGGCGGGACAGCCGGGCGGTCTCGTTCAGCGCCGAACGGATTGCGGCGACCAGTTCGGGGTTGCTTCGTGGGCGCCGCAGCGCGAGTTCGAGTTCGGTGGTCAGCAGGCTAAGGGGCGTGCGAAGTTCGTGGCCCGCATCGCTGACGAACTGTCGTTCCCGCTCCAGCGCTTCTTGTAGCCGCTGCAGGAGTTCGTTGAAGGTTGTTCCCAGATGGCGGATTTCGTCATGGGCCGGCGGGACGGGTAGGCGCGCGTTTGTGTCGGCTGCGCTGAGCCCGGCGGCGCGGGCGCGCATACGCTCGACCGGTCGAAGGGCGGCCGCGGCCAACAGATACGCGCCAAGGGCCGCGGCCAATAAAACAATTGGGAAACCGGTGGCCAGTTCATTGCGCAGGTCCGCCACGGCGGCGTCGCGATCTGCCAGGCTCTGCGCGGCCACCACCACACGTCCGCCGGGAACCGGGCCTGCCGCCACCCGCACCGGGCCCTCCAAGTTGCCAAGCCGCGGGTGATCCACGATGAGTTGGCCGCGTCGGGCAGTGACCAGTTCGGCACGTGACAGGGCAGTTTGACCGACGAGATTGGGGGTTGCGGCCAACACCTGACCATCGGGGGCGATGATCTGCTGGGCGGTGTCGGGATCACCGCCGGCCAGCATTGGATCGGACGCGGCCGCCAACGACCGCAGGTTGGCCAGCCGATAGGACAGGGACTCCGTGATGGCCGCGTCGAGCGATTCTTTGGTGTGAGCGACAGTGAGAGCTCCAACGGCCAACAAGACCAGCGCCATCACCGCGGTGAAGGCGGCGGCGAGCCGGATCCGGATCGGCCAGCGCCGCATCATTTGCCCGTTTCGTCGGGCGCACCGCCGTCGGTACACATCCGGTAGCCGATGCCGCGCACGGTTTCGATAGAGCACACCCCGAACGGCCGGTCGATCTTGTCTCGCAGTGCGCGGATGTGGACGTCGACCACATTCGAACGTGATTCATACGCGAAGTCCCAACAGTGTTCCACCAGCAGTTCTCGGGTGAGCACTGTGCCGGGTCGACGCATGAGTAGTTCGAACAGCCCGAATTCCTTGGTGGTCAGGGCGATTTCGACGTCGCCGCGCCAGCATCGGCGACTTGCGGGATCGGCCCGTAACGGTCCGACGGTCAAAACGCTGGGTCGTGGAGTCGGCCCGCGGCGGATAAGCGATCGGAGCCGGGCGAAGAGCTCGTCGAGGTGAAATGGTTTGGTGAGGTAGTCGTCGGCGCCGCCGTCAAGTCCCGCGACGCGATCGGTGACAGCCCCGCGGGCGGTGAGCATGAGCACCGGTACCCAGTTCTGCCGGTCCCGCCATTTGCGGCAGATATCGAAGCCGGACATCCCCGGCAGCATCACGTCGAGCACCACCGCGTCGTAGTCGTAAACCATGGCGGCCTCGTAGCCCGTGGAGCCGTCGGCGACGATGTCGACCGCGTAGCCGTCTTCCGCCAGGCCGCGGCGCAGCAAGTCGGCCATCTTGGGCTCGTCTTCGACGACTAGCACACGCACCGTCGTCACCATCCTTCCCGGGTTCGGCGTCGAGCCCGGATCCATCATCACCTTTATGCGGGGTGAAACAGGTGTAGTCGGCGTTGATGAAGTCACGATGAGGATGCGTGGGCGACCTTCATCGTGACTTCATGAAGAAGCGATAGACCGTGGGCATGGCGGGCACCAAGCATGCTGCGAGGATCATCGCGAGTGCCGCCGCGGCGGCGGTGGTGCTGGCGGGTTGTTCGGGCTCCAAGGGGGGTGGGGGCGGCGGCAACGGCCAAGCCGGCACTCCCCGTTCGGCGGTGACCACGACCGATGCCGATTGGAAGCCAGTGGCCGATGCGCTGGGACGTAACGGCAAGCTCGGCGACAACAACACTGCGTATCGCATCAACTTGCCGCGCAACGATCTTCACATCACGTCCTACGGCGTGGACATCAAACCGGGCCTATCGTTGGGCGGATACGCGGCATTCGCCCGCTACGACAACAACGAGACGCTGCTGATGGGCGACCTCGTGATCACCGAGGACGAGTTGCCCAAGGTCACCGATGCGTTGCAGGCGCATGGCATCGCCCAGACCGGGCTACACAAGCATCTGCTGCAGCAAAGCCCGCCGGTGTGGTGGACGCACGTCCACGGGATGGGTGATGCCACCCAACTGGCCCAAGGTCTGAAGGCGGCGTTGGACGTCACAGCGATCGGTGCTCCGACCCCGCCGCCGGCACAACAACCCCCGGTCGACATCGACGTCGGCGCGGTGCAACAGGCCTTGGGCCGCAAGGGAACCCAAGATGGCGGGCTGTTGAAGTACAGCATTCCTCGCAAGGACACCATCGTCGAGGACGGGCACGTGCTGCCTCCAGCCTCGCTGAATCTGACGACCGTGATCAATTTTCAGCCCGTCGGCGGCGGGCGCGCAGCGATCAACGGCGACTTCATCCTGATCGCCCCGGAGGTGCAGAAGGTCATCCAGGCATTGCGTGCCGGCAATATCCAGATCGTCGAGTTGCATAACCACGGGCTGACCGAGGAGCCCCGCATGTTCTACATGCACTACTGGGCCGTCGACGACGCAGTCACCCTGGCGCGGGCGTTGCGGCCGGCGCTCGACGCCACCAACTTGCAGTCGCCCTAAGACGGTCAGTCGTTATCGGGCGCCTCGGTGCCCACGAAGTGGAAGCCCTGGTCGAGGTGCACTTCGATCTGTGTGCCGTCGGGTTTCGTGACGAGTACCCCGTAGTAGGCGGCGCCCTCGTTGGTTTCCTTCTCGACCTTGCCGGCTTTGCCCGGCACAGCTTGTAGCGCCGCGGTGCGAGCCTGATCCGCGGCTGGGCCGGTGATCTCCTGGTCGTCTGCGACGGCGATGCCGATGCCGATGCCCGTCAGGACGGCGGCGCCGGCGACACCGATGCCGATTTTCGTTCGGAACCTCATCGATCCACCCCTTCCGGTCGTAGCGAAGGCGACGCTACTGACGACACATGAAGCCAGGATGAAAGCGATCGGCTCGGAGGCATTGGCGAAATTTGTCGGTGGGGCCACCTAGACTCGAACACATGTTCGATACACGGCTCCACGACTACTGGGAGCCTTCCGACACCGGCGAGTCGCGCGCCCTGATAGATCGGATGTGCGCGGCGTGGCGGACCGAGGCGCGGGCGGTTGCCGAGCAGTTGGATGCGATCGGGGAGCTCTTCGAGCTGCGCCGGGCCGAACGCGGCGAACACCAGGACTGGGCCGTGGATACCTGGGCGGCGGTGGGTGCCGAGGTGGCCGCGGCGTTTCGGATCAGCCTGGCCATGGCCGGCAGCTACTTGCGCTACGCGTTGGCGATGCGCGAGCGGCTCCCGCTGGTGGCCGATGTGTTTCGGGCCGGCGACATCGACTATCGCTTGTTCCAGACGATGGTGTACCGGACCGATCTGATCACCGACCCCGACGTGTTGGCGCGCGTAGACGGCGAGCTGGCCGTGCGCGCGCCGCGGTGGCCGTCGATGACGCAGGGCAAGCTCGCCGGGGCGGTCGATCGGGTCGTGGCCGCGGCTGACCGGGATGCGGTGCGCCGCCACCGCGATCGGATGCGGGGTCGCGAGGTGTCGATCTGGGAATCCGAGGGCGGGATGAGCGAATTGCACGGCAGCCTGTTCGCCAGCGACGCCGAAGCGCTGGACAAGCGCCTCGATGCCCTGGCGGCAACGGTATGTGCGGCCGATCCGCGGTCCAAGGATCAGCGGCGGGCCGATGCCCTGGGCGCCCTGGCCGCGGGGCTCGATCGCCTGGGCTGCCAATGCGGCAGCTCCGACTGTGTTGCCGGTGGGCGAGCCGCGGCGGGGCCGGTGGTCATCCATGTGGTGGCCGAGCAGGCGACCGTCGAGGGGCGGGGAACCAACCCCGGATCGCTGTTGGGTGCCGACGGGCTGATCTCCGCCGAGCTGGTGGCCGAGCTGGCCAAGACCGCCCGGCTGCAACCGTTGCTGCCGCCGGGCGGCGCCGAGCCCCACTACACCCCGTCGGCCAGGCTTGCGGCCTATGTGCGGGCGCGGGATCTGACCTGCCGGGCGCCGGGCTGTGATCGCCCGGCCACCGAATGCGACCTGGACCATACGATCCCGTTCGCCGACGGCGGTGCCACGCATGCGTCAAACATCAAGTGCCTGTGCAGGTTTCATCATCTACTGAAAACCTTCTGGGGGTGGCGCGATCAACAGCTGCGCGACGGCACGGTGATCTGGACCATGCCGGACGGGCACACGTACGCCACCACCCCGGGCAGTGCGCTGCTGTTTCCCGCCCTGTGCGCGCCTACCGGGGCGGTCCCCCCACCGGATCGCGCAGACCTGGATCGGCGCGGCGACCGCACGGCGATGATGCCGCTGCGCGCGACGACGCGGGCCCAGAACAGAGCCCATCGCGTCAACGCTGAGCGCGAGCGTAATTATCGAAACCGTCAACCTCGTCGGGCGGTGTCCGTCGGTGCGCAAGAGATCGACTACGTCGCAACCGATCCCGACCCGCCACCTTTCTAACCGCAGTGGCTTCGCGCCCGGGCAAACACCCTGACCAGAACCGCACGTGCTGCTGATGTGCCATGATGGCCACGCTGTCAACAGTTCAGGGAGCGCCGGGTGGATCTCAATTTTTCGATGGTCACACGGCCGGTCGAGCGCCTGGTCGCCACGGCGCAAAACGGTCTGGAAGTACTGCGGCTGGGGGGCCTGGAAACGGGGACTGTCCCGTCGCCGTCCCAGATCGTCGAGAGCGTGCCGATGTACAAGCTTCGGCGTTACTTCCCACCCGACAGCAGGCCTGGGCACGCGCCGGTAGGCCCGCCCGTGCTGATGGTGCATCCGATGATGATGTCGGCCGACATGTGGGACGTCACCCGCGAGGACGGCGCGGTGGGCATTCTGCACGCCGCGGGACTCGATCCCTGGGTCATCGACTTCGGGTCACCCGACAAGGTCGAGGGCGGCATGCGCCGCAACCTGGCCGACCACATCGTCGCGCTCGGCCAGGCCATCGACACCGTTAAGGACGCGACGGGCAGCGACGTCCATCTGGTCGGGTACTCGCAGGGCGGCATGTTCTGCTACCAGGCCGCGGCGTACCGGCGTTCGAAGAACATCGCCAGCATCGTGGCATTCGGATCCCCGGTGGACACCCTGGCCGCCCTGCCCATGGGCATCCCGGCGAACTTCGCCGCACCCGCCGCCAACTTCATGGCGGATCACGTCTTCAGCAGGCTGGACATCCCAAGTTGGATGGCGCGCACCGGTTTTCAGATGATGGACCCGCTCAAGACGGCGAAGGCCCGGGTCGACTTCGTGCGTCAGCTGCACGACCGGGAGGCCCTGCTGCCACGCGAGCAACAGCGCAGGTTCCTGGAACGCGAGGGCTGGATCGCGTGGTCGGGCCCGGCGATCTCGGAGCTGCTGAAGCAGTTCATCGCCCACAACCGCATGATGACGGGCGGTTTCGCGATCAACGGGCAGATGGTCACGCTCACCGACATCACCTGCCCGGTGCTGGCCTTCGTCGGGGAGGTCGACGACATCGGACAGCCGGCGTCGGTGCGCGGGATCCGGCGCGCGGCGCCCAACGCCGAGGTCTACGAATGCACCATCCGGACAGGGCATTTCGGCCTCGTCGTCGGATCCAAGGCGGCGAGGGAGAGCTGGCCGACGGTGGCCGAATGGGTGCAGTGGCTGTCCACCGGTGGCGACAAGCCCGCCGGCATCGATCTGATGGCCGATCAGCCGACCGAATCCACCGACAGCGGTGTGGCGTTCAGCTCGCGGCTCGCGCACGGCATCGGCGAAGTCTCCGAGGCGGCGCTGGGATTGGTGCGCGGCGCGGCCGGCGCGGTGATCGCGGCCAACAAATCGATGCGCACCCTGGCCGTGGAGACCGCGCGCACCCTGCCCCGGTTGGCCCGGCTGGGACAGATCAACGATCACACCCGAATCTCGTTGGGCCGCATCATCGACGAGCAGGCGCACGACGCCCCGCGGGGGGAATTCCTGTTGTTCGACGGGCGTGTGCACACCTACGAGGCCGTCAACCGGCGCATCAACAACGTCGTTCGCGGCCTGATCGAAGTCGGCGTTCGGCAGGGCGACCGTGTCGGCGTGCTGATGGAGACCCGGCCCAGCGCGCTGGTGGCGATCGCCGCGCTGTCCCGGCTGGGGGCGGTCGCTGTGGTGATGCGGCCCGATGCCGACCTGGCCGCGTCGGTGCGGCTCGGGGGAGTGAGCGAGATCCTGACCGACCCCACCAACCTGGAAGCCGCCCGCGAGATGCCGGGCCAGGTGCTGGTGCTGGGCGGCGGCGAGACGCGCGACCTGCACCTGCCGGAGGACGCCTTGGAGCAAGGCCAAGTCATCGACATGGAGCAGATCGACCCGGACGCGGTCGAGCTGCCGGCGTGGTATCGACCGAACCCGGGATTGGCCCGCGATCTGGCGTTCATCGCGTTCAGCGCCGCGGGTGGCGAGCTGGTGGCCAAGCAGATCACCAACTACCGGTGGGCGGTGTCGGCCTTCGGAACGGCGTCGGCCGCCAACCTGGACCGCCGAGACACCGTGTATTGCCTGACGCCGCTGCACCACGAGTCGGCTTTGCTGGTCAGCCTGGGCGGCGCGGTCGTGGGCGGTACCCGCATCGCTCTGTCGCGTGGGCTGCGGCCGGACCGGTTCGTCAAGGAGGTACGGCAGTACGGGGTCACGGTGGTGGCCTACACCTGGGCCATGCTGCGCGAGGTCGTCGACGATCCCGCGTTCGTGCTGCACGGGAACCATCCGGTGCGGCTGTTCATTGGATCGGGCATGCCGACCGGGTTGTGGGACCGGGTCGTCGAGGCGTTCGCGCCCGCCCACGTCGTCGAATTCTTCGCCACCACCGATGGGCAGGCGGTGCTGGCCAACGTGTCCGGCATCAAGGTCGGCAGCGAGGGCCGCCCGCTGCCCGGCGCCGGACGCGTCGAGCTCGGCGCCTACGACGCCGAACACGACCTGATCCTGGAGAACGAGCGCGGCTTCGTCCAGGTCGCCGACACCAACGAGGTCGGCGTGCTGCTCGCCCAGTCCAACGGCCCGATCGACCCGACCGCGTCGGTCAAACGCGGTGTGTTCGCTCCCGCCGACACCTGGATATCGACCGAGTACCTGTTCCGCCGCGACGAGGACGGTGACTACTGGCTGATGGGCAGGCGCGGCGCGGTGATCCGCACCGCGCGCGGGTTGGTCTACGGCGAGCCGGTCACCGACGCGCTGGGCTGCATCAACGGCGTCGACCTCGCGGTCACCTACAACGTGCCGGTCGGTGATCACGAGGCGGCGGTCTCGGCGGTGACGTTGTTGCCGGGGGCCACCATCACCGCGGCGGACCTCACCGAGGCGGTCGCCAACATGCCGATCGGGCTGGGACCCGACTTCGTGTGCGTGGTGCCGGAGATGACGTTGAGCGCGACCTACCGCCCCACCGTCAGCGCCCTGCGGGCCGCCGGAATCCCCAAGGCGGGCCGTCACGTCTGGTATTTCGACGTGGGCAGCAACGAGTTTCGCCGGCTGACCCCAGGTGTGCGGTTGGAACTGGGCGGCGAGCACTGACGTGGTCGACGATTCGCTGCTCAACATTCTGGTGTGCCCCGCCGACCGCGGCCCGCTGCTGCTGGTCTCGGCGGACGACGGGGCCGAGTTGCTCTACAACCCGCGGCTGCGGCGCGCCTACCGCATCGAGGACGGCATTCCGGTGCTGCTGGTCGACGAGGCCCGTGACGTCGACGACGACGAGCACGCACGGTTCACGGCGCAAGCGGGTCCGGCAGATCCCCGGTGAGGTAACGCTGCAGGTTCGGCGCGATGATGTGCGCGATCTGTTCGGCCGGTAGCGACGCGAACGGTTCGATCCGCACGATGTAGCGCGCCATGACCACGCCCATCAACTGCGAGGCGACGAACTGGGCGCGGATCTTGCCCGTCCCGGGTGGAGTGTCGACGCGCGAACCCACCTCCCTGACGACCACCTCTTGCAGGAATGAGCGCGCCAGACTCACGTCGGCGCCGGCAAGCAACGATCGCACCGTCGCGATCAACCCCGCGCCCATTTCCGAATCCCAAATCGGTAAGAGGATCGACGGCAGCCGTAGCCCGAGTTCCTCCACCGGCGTTTCCCGCATCGGCACCAGCACCGTCATGGGATCGACCGGAAGTTTGATCGCGGCGGCAAACAGCTGCTCTTTGGTGCCGAAGTAGTGATGCACCAGGGCGGAGTCGACGCCAGCCCCCGCGGCCACGGCCCGAATCGACGTCCGGTCAATGCCATTGCGAGCGAACAACTCTCGGGCGCTGGATAGGATCCGCTCCCGCGTGTCGGTAACCCCGGCGGGTCGGCCGGGCCGTCGGCGTCCGGTTTGGGCGGTCGCCACGCTAGGGCGTCCGCCGTCGTAGGGTGGCCGCGGCCAGGCACAGCGCGGCGAGCGCGAAACACATGACGACGACGATGTCGCGTACCGCGATGTACGTCAAATCCGAATGGGCGCCCACCTGCTGCAGCGCCTCCAGCGCGTAGCTGGCCGGCAGCACGTTGCTGATCCACTGCAACCAGTGAGCCATCAACGCCCGCGGGACGATGATGCCGGCCAGCAGCAGCTGCGGCACCATCACCAGCGGTATGAACTGCACCGCCTGAAACTCGGTGCGGGCGAACGCGCTACACAGCAGACCGAGGCCGACACCCAGCACCGCGTTGACGATCGCGATCACGAACACCCACAGCGGGCTGCCCGCGGTGTCGAAGCCGAGGAACCAAAACGACACGCCGCACGCCAGAATCGCTTGCGCCGCAGCGGCTATCGAGAACGCGGTGCCGTAGGCGATCAGCAGGTCCAGCCGGCGCAGGGGAGTGGTCAGGATGCGCTCCAGCGTCCCCGAGGCCCGCTCGCGCTGCATCGTGATCGACGTGATGATGAACATCACGAAAAGCGGGAAAAGGCCGAGCAGGATCAGGCATGCGTTGTTGAACGGTGTCGGCGTGCCCGGGCGGTGCGGTGCGTTTTCGAACATGAAGTACATCAGCGTGATGACCAGGACCGGAACCAGCAGGATCAACGCGACGCTGCGACGATCGGCGACCAGTTGGCGCAAGATCCGCGTCGTCGTCGCCGTGTAGCCCTTGAGTCCTAGCCGGCTTGGCGTGTGGTGCTGTGCCTGATGATGGACAGAAACCCGTCCTCCAGTGACGTGCATCCGGTGTCCTCTCGTAGTTGGGTCGGGGTGGTGTGCGCGACCAGATACCCCTCGCGCATCAGCAACAGATCGCCGCAGTGGTCGGCCTCGTCCATCACGTGACTGGAAACCAGCAGCGTGGTGCCGCCGCGGGCCAGGTCGGTGAACTGTTCCCAAAGATCCACTCGCAGCACGGGGTCCAGGCCCACGGTGGGCTCGTCGAGCACGAGCAGATCGGGCTGGCAGACCAGCGCGCACGCCAGCGATGCCCTGGTGCGCTGGCCGCCGGAGAGGTTGCCGCAGAAGGCGGTTCGGTGATCGGTCAGTCCGACGCGGTCGATTGCGGTATCGGCGGCGCTGCTGTCGAAGCCATACAGCGATGCCAGGTA
This sequence comes from Mycobacterium sp. IS-836, assembly GCF_001954275.1. GTDB lineage: Bacteria > Actinomycetota > Actinomycetes > Mycobacteriales > Mycobacteriaceae > Mycobacterium. The sequence continues at coordinate 20,080 of NZ_MBEU01000017.1, forward strand.
GCGGACGTTGTCGACGATCCGCAGGTCGTTGTAGAGGGTCGCGTCCTGCGGCATGTACCCGACTCGACGGCGCAGCGGCGCGGATCCGGCGGGGTGGCCCAGCACCGTCACCGTCCCCGACGTCACGATCTGTGTGCCGACGATGCAGCGCATCAGCGTCGTCTTGCCGCAGCCGGAGGGGCCGAGCAAGCCGGTGATGCTGCCGCGGGCAATTCGCACCGAGAAATCGTGCAGAGCTGGGCGTTTCCCGCGAATCACCCGCAGGTGGTTGATGTCGACGGCCGGTTCCGCACCGCCCTGCCTCAATTCATCATGCGATGAAATCATCATGTGATGAATATCCGCCGGTGCGACGGGATTGTCAAGGGGTGGCGGACGCCGGGCGTGGCCGGCGGGGGATTTATCGCTCGCCGGCGGCCGGGCGGCGCTGCGGCAGATGTCCGTGCACGCCTTCGGCGTATGCGGTTTCGGCGTGCTGAGTGACGTCGACTCCGGCGGTCTCCTCTTCGGCGCTGACCCGGAAACCCATCACCCGATCGATCAACTTCGCCAGGACGAACGTCACGATGAACGCATAGAGGGCCACCACGACGATCGCCAGCGTCTGCTTGCCGAGCTGGGCGAAGCCGCCGCCGTAGAACAGCCCCTGCGGGCCCGACGTCATGACCGCGGTGGCAAGCAGCCCCATCAACGACACACCGACGACGCCGCCGACGAAGTGCACACCCACCACGTCGAGCGAATCGTCGTAGTTGAAACGGAATTTCGCGCCGACGGCGAACGAGCACACGATGCCCGCGGCGACGCCGACGACCGCGGCGCCGAGCGTGTTGACGGTTCCGCACGACGGGGTGATGGCGACCAGGCCGGCGACCACACCGGACGCCGCGCCGAAGGTCGTCGGCCTGCCGTCACGGAGTTGTTCGACCGATAGCCAGCCAAGCATGCCCAGGCAGCCGGCGACGAGGGTGTTGAGGAAGATGGCCGCGGCAGTTCCGTTGGCGGCCATGGCCGAACCGGCGTTGAACCCGAACCAGCCGAACCACAGCAGCCCCACACCGACGAAGAGCAGCGGCAGATTGTGCGGCCGCATGGCCTCCTTCTTGAAGCCGATGCGGGGTCCGAGCACCAGCGCCAGGGCCAGGGCGGAGCAGCCGGAGACGATCTCGACGACGAGCCCGCCCGCGTAGTCGAGCACGCCCAGCTTGGCCAGCCAGCCGCCGGGGCCCCATACCCAGTGTGCGACAACCGAATACACGACGATCGCCCATGTCGGGACGAACACCACCCAGGCCGCGAACTTCGCGCGATCGGCGATCGCGCCGCTCACCAGGGCGGCGGTGATGATCGCAAACGTCAATTGGAATGTCGCATAGAGCAGTTCGGGCACCGTGCCATGGAGGCTGTCGGGGGTGATGCCGAGCATCCCGATGTGCCTGAGGTTGCCGACGAATCCGCCGGCGCCGTCCTGGGAGAACGCGATGGTGTAGCCGACCAGCAGCCACGCCACCGTGACCAGCGGGATGGAGATGAAGCTCATCATCATCATGTTGAGCACCCCGGTGGTGCGGACCATGCCGCCGTAGAAAATGGCAAGGCCGGGGGTCATGAGCAGGACGAGTGCGGTGCTGGCCAGTAGCCACGCGGTGGCGGCGGGGTCGATCGCATGCATGATGACCGGATACTGCCATGTTCGGGGTGCCGGTAGGTTCGGTGGGTGCGATCCGGTCGCGGCGCGGGCCAGCTCTCAGTCGACCCCGTCGAGGCCGCGCATCGGTTGCTCGGTGCGACCATCACCTGCCGCGGAGTGCGGGCCGTCGTCGTCGAGGTGGAGGCCTACGGCGGGGTTCCCGACGGTCCGTGGCCGGACGCCGCGGCCCACTCGTATCGGGGCCGCAATGGCCGCAACGCGGTGATGTTCGGGCCCCCGGGGCGGCTGTACACCTACCGCAGCCACGGGATCCACGTCTGCGCCAACGTCTCGTGCGGCCCCGACGGCGTGGCCGCCGCCGTGTTGCTCCGCGCCGCCGCCATCGAGGACGGGCTCGACGCGGCCCGGGCCCGGCGCGGCGAGGCGGTTCGCCACATCGCGCTGGCGCGCGGTCCGGGGAATCTGTGCTCAGCTCTGGGAATCACCATGGCCGACAACGGGGTCGACGTCTTCGACCCGAAGAGCCCGGTGCGGCTGGCGCTCAGCGAGGCGCACGGCGCGGTATCGGGCCCGCGCGTGGGGATCAGCCAGGCCGCCGACCGGCCGTGGCGACTGTGGCTGGCGGGCCGGCCGGAAGTCTCCGCCTACCGCCGCAGCCCCCGCGCGCCGGCTCCGGGCGCCAGTGATTAGGCGGGGGCGGGTGCCGGTGAAACGGCGCGGAACGCGGGGTCCACGCGGCGCGCGAGGAAAATGAACGTCACGGCCAAGAGCGGCGCGACGGCACTGTATATCGCGGCCGGCGTTGCCATTTCGGCGCTGTTCAGCAACTGCGGACTCAACGCAATGCCCATCGCCACCACGGCATTGTGCATTCCGACCTCCAGGCTGACAGCGACGGCCTGCCGCGGGGCCAGCCGCATCAGGCGCGGCGCCAGATAGCCGATCGAGAGGCTCACGGTGCAGAACGCGACGACGGCTCCGATCAGCACGCCGAAGTTGTGCCATAGCGTCGTTCGGCCCCCTGCGAAGGCCGCGAGCACGGCGAGCACCAGGAGCGCAATGGCGGCTATGCGGACCGGTTTCTGCAGCCGGCGGGCCAGCTCGGGGAAGTGGTGGCGGGTTGCCACCCCGATCGCGATGGGAACGAGCACGAGGCCGATCACCGAAAGGAGCTTGTCCAGCTGCAGGGGGAGAAACCGCCCTTCGCCGAGGAACCAGGACATCGACACCGCCAGAATCGCGGGCAGGGCAACGACCGACAGCGCGGCGTTGATTGCGGTCAGCGTGAGGTTAAGCGCCAGGTCACCGTTGAAAAGATGGCTGAGCAGGTTCGCCATCGTCCCGCCGGGTGTGGCCGCCATCAGCATGAGCCCGACCGCGAGATGGGGCTCGAGGTGAAAGACCTCGGCGATGACCAGGCACACGGTCGGCAGCAGCAGCGCTTGGCAGGCGAGCGCCACGACGAGTGGTTTGCGCAGCGTTGCGGCCCGCTTGAAGTCGTCGACCGTGAGTGTCAGCCCGAGCGCGAGCATGATGATCGCGACGACCAACGGCCAGTACTGGTTGTTCATCACGCTCCGGGTTGTCGTGCGCTGACGGGGAAAGCCATAGCGCGACGATGCGCCACCTAGTTAGCTTGCCTTAGATAGCCGCGCGGTAGCGAATCGTGGCCGTGCGAGCGACTAAAGTCGTGCGCGATGTCTTCCGGAATCCTCGACGAGCTGGGCTGGCGCGGGCTGATCGCGCAGTCCACCGATCTCGACGCGCTGGCGGCCGAGGACCCGCCGCTGACGGTGTACGCCGGCTTCGATCCGACCGCGCCGAGCCTGCATGCCGGACACCTGGTGCCGTTGCTGGCGTTGCGGCGCTTCCAGCGCGCCGGCCACCGGCCCATCGTGCTCGCGGGCGGCGCCACCGGCATGATCGGCGATCCGCGGGACGTCGGCGAGCGCACCCTGAACGAAACGGGCACCGTCGCGGATTGGACCGAGAAGATCCGCGGACAGCTGGAACGATTCGTCGACTTCGACAGCTCACCCACCGGCGCGATCGTCGAGAACAATCTCGAGTGGACGCGCGAGATGTCGGTGACGGAGTTCCTGCGCGACGTCGGCAAGCATTTTTCGGTGAACGTGATGCTGGACCGCGACACCATCCGGCGGCGCCTGGAGGGCGACGGAATCTCCTACACGGAGTTCAGCTACATGCTGCTGCAGGCCAACGACTACGTCGAACTGCACCGGCGGCATGGCTGCACACTGCAGATCGGTGGCTCGGACCAGTGGGGCAACATCATCGCCGGGGTTCGCTTGGTCCGCCAAAAGCTCGGCGCCACAGTGCATGCGCTCACGGTTCCGCTGGTGACCGCCGCCGACGGCACCAAGTTCGGCAAATCCACGGGCGGCGGCAGCCTCTGGCTCGACCCGCAGATGACCAGTCCCTACGCCTGGTACCAGTACTTCATCAACACCGCCGACGCCGACGTGATCCGCTACCTGCGCTGGTTCACCTTTCTGTCGGCCGACGAGCTGGCCGAGCTCGAACGCGCCACGGCCGAACGCCCGCAACAACGCGCCGCGCAGCGTCGGCTCGCGACCGAACTCACCGTTCTGGTGCACGGCGAGGCCGCTACCGCGGCCGTCGAACACGCCAGCCGGGCGCTGTTCGGCCAGGGCGAACTGGACCGGCTCGACGAGGCGACGCTGGCCTCGGCGTTGCGCGAGACCTCGGTCGCGGAGCTCAAGCCGGGCGGCCCGGACGGGATCGTCGATCTGCTGGTGGCCAGCGGGCTGTCGGCCAGCAAGGGTGCGGCCCGGCGCACGATCAGCGAGGGTGGCGTGTCGGTCAACAACATTCGCATCGACAGCGACGAATGGGTGCCGCAGAACTCGGACTTCCTGCACGGCCGTTGGCTGGTGCTGCGCCGCGGCAAGCGCAATGTCGCCGGCATAGAAAAGGTCTAGAACCGCGTCGCGAAACGCGTTAGTGCGCAAAGCTTTATCGCGCCGTGTTTTAAACGTGACTTCCGCTGGCCACTGTTGTCACAGTGATTTGCGCGCGGGGGACTCGGCAGGCGGCGGCTCTTCGGTTTATCGCATTGGCGGCGGGTCTGCTCGCCACGACGACCGTGTCGGCGGCGCCGATCCGGGCCGACATGCTCGGCAACGCGTTTCTCTCCGCGCTGAACAATGCCGGCGTCACCTACAGCCAGCCGATCAGCACGACGGCGGCGGGCCAGGCGGTCTGTCCGATGCTGTTCCAGCCGGGTGAGTCTTTCGACGCGGTCGTCCGCGAAATGGCCGTCAGGAGAGGGATGTCCGAGAAGTCGGCCGGCGTATTCACGATCGTCGCCATCGCGACGTACTGTCCGGCGGTCTTGGCGCCGCTGCTGAACGGGCGGCTGCAGGCCTAGTTCGCCCGGCCGACGGCATTCGGCGTGCCCGTATCCTTTGCAGCGTGGTCGACGACAGGCATGGCCGAGACGGGCAGCGACGGCCGCGCTCGGCGTCGCGGTGGTCAGGACCGGGGCGCGCGCGCCCGGCCCAACCGCAGAGCGCTGCGGCGGAGCGGCCGTCGCAGGATGGCGCGGCTCAAGACGGGCCCCCGATACCGCCCGGCGTGGACGCCAGGCAACTCGCACCCGAAATCCGCCGCGAACTGAGCACCTTGGACCGTGCCACCGCCGACGCCGTGGCACGCCATCTGGTCGCCGCCGGCGAACTGCTCGACGAAGACCCGGAAGCCGCCCTCCGTCACGCGCGTGCGGCGCGGTCGCGGTCCAGCCGGATCGCGGCGATCCGCGAAGCGGTCGGGATCGCCGCCTACCACTGCGGCGATTGGGGCCAGGCGCTCGCCGAATTGCGCGCCGCCCGCAGGATGGGCAGCAAGTCCTCGCTGCTCGCGCTTATCGCCGATTGCGAACGCGGCCTCGGCCGCCCGGAGCGGGCGCTCGAACTGGCCCGCGGGCCGGAGGCGGCCGAGCTCAGCGGCGACGACGCCGACGAGCTGCGCATCGTCGCGGCCGGCGCCCGCTCGGATCTCGGGCAGCTGGAGCAGGCCCTGACCGTCTTGTCCACGCCGCAGCTGGACCCGACCCGCACCGGTTCGACGGCTGCGCGGTTGTTCTACGCGTACGCCGACACGCTGCTGGCGCTGGGCCGTGACGACGAGGCGCTCCGGTGGTTCTTGCGCTCCGCGGCCGCCGACATCGACGGCGTCACCGACGCCGAAGACCGGGTCAGCGAGCTCGGCTGAGAGTTTGGTTGACGTGAAAACCCTTGCGCAGGAATATGATTGCCTGCTCATAGACCTGGACGGGACGGTGTTCCGCGGCGCCCAACCCACCGATGGCGCGGTGCAGTCGCTCGACGAAGTGCGCAGCCGCAAGCTGTATGTCACCAACAACGCCTCGCGCAGCCCCGACGAGGTCGCGGCGCACCTGCGCGAGCTCGGCTTCGACGTCACCGGCGAGGACATCGTCACCAGCGCCCAAAGCGCCGCCCACCTGCTCGCAGGTGAGCTACCCCCGGAATCGCCGGTGCTGATCGTCGGCACCGACGCCCTGGCCGACGAGGTCGCCGCGGCGGGCTTGCGGCCCGTTCGCAAGTACGACGACCATCCCGTCGCCGTTGTGCAGGGCCTTTCGAAGACCATCGCCTGGCCGGATCTCGCCGAGGCGGCGCTGGCCATCCGGGCCGGCGCGCTGTGGGTGGCGGCCAACGTCGACCCCACGCTGCCCACCGAGCGGGGCCTGCTGCCCGGGAACGGGTCGTTCGTGGCCGCGCTGCGGACGGCCACCGGCGCCGAACCCCGCGTGGCGGGGAAGCCCGCGCCGACGCTGATGACGGATGCGGTGGCGCGCGGCGATTTCCGGGCCGCGCTGGTGATCGGCGACCGGTTGGACACCGACATCGAGGGCGCCAACGCCGCCAAGCTGCCCAGCCTGATGGTGCTCACCGGCGTCAATACCGCGCGCGACGCCGTCCGCGCCGAACCCGCGAGGCGCCCCACCTACATCGGCCACGACCTGCGCGCATTGCACGACGAAGCGAGCCGGCTCGCGGTCGCGCCGCAAGCCGGCTGGCGCGTCGACGTCGGCGAGCAGGCGGTGACGGTCGGAGCCAACGGGGACGACGACGGGGACGGGCTGTCGGTCGTGCGCGCCGTCGCCAGCGCGGTGTGGAGTGCACCGCAGTCCGATGCCCTGCGCATCGAGGCCGCCGACGACCGGGCGCGCGACGCGCTGCGGCGCTGGTCTCTGGTCTAGCGTAGGTACGCGATGACTATCGATCCTGAACAGATTCGCGCGGAAATCGACACCCTGCTGGCCCAACTCCCCGATCCGAAAGACCAACAGGCCATGCAAAACGGGCCGTCGCTGGCCGAGCTCGAAGAGATTGCCCGCCGTCTTTCCGAGGCGCACGACGTGCTGCTGCAGGCGCTGGAGTCCGCGGAGAAGGGCTGACGTGCCCCATGCCTCGACGCGCCCGCGTTGACGCCGAGCTGGTACGGCGCGGCCTGGCCCGGTCTCGTCAGCAGGCCGCGGAGCTGATCGGCGCCGGCAAGGTCAGCATCGACGGCCTGCCGGCGGTCAAGCCCGGCACCGCCGTCGCGATCACCGCGGCGCTGACCGTCGCCGACGAGGGCGAGCGCAGCTGGGTGTCGCGAGGCGCGCATAAGCTCATCGGCGCGCTGGACGCCTTCGACATTCCCGTCGCGGGCCGCCGCTGCCTGGACGCCGGCGCATCGACGGGCGGGTTCACCGAAGTCCTGCTGGACCGCGGGGCCACCCAGGTGGTGGCCGCGGACGTCGGCTACGGCCAGCTGGCCTGGTCGCTGCGCTCCGATCCGCGGGTGGTCGTCGTCGAGCGGACCAACGCCCGCGAGCTATCCCCGGAGGCGATCGGGGGCCAGGTCGACCTGGTAGTGGCTGACCTGTCGTTTATCTCGTTGGCCACCGTGTTGCCCGCGCTGGCTGGATGCGCTTGCCCCAGCGCGGATATCGTTCCCATGGTGAAGCCACAGTTTGAAGTGGGGAAGGGTCAGGTGGGCCCCGGCGGGGTGGTCCGCGATCCCGGGCTGCGCGCCGACTCGGTGCTCGGCGTCGCGAGGCGCGCCGGGGAACTGGGCTGGCATACCGTCGACGTCATGGCCAGTCCGCTACCGGGACCGGCGGGCAATGTCGAATACTTCTTGTGGTTGCGCGCCGAGACCGATCGGGGGCTGTCTGCTGATGAGTTGGTGGACGCGGTGCGGCGCGCCGTGGCGGAGGGCCCGCAATGACGACTGAACGTACCGTCCTGCTGATCGTCCACACCGGGCGTGACGAAGCGACCGAGACCGCGCGGCGCGTGCAGAAAGTGCTGGGCGACAACGGCATTGCGCTTCGCGTCCTGTCCGCCGAGGCCGTCGACCGGGGATCGTTGCACCTGGCGCCCGACGATATGCGGGCCATGGGTGTCGAAATCGAAGTGGTCGACGCCGACCCGCACGCCGCCGAGGGCTGCGAACTGGTGCTGGTGCTCGGCGGCGACGGCACCTTCCTCCGTGCGGCCGAATTGGCCCGCAACGTCGGAATTCCGGTGCTGGGCGTCAACTTGGGCCGCATCGGATTCCTGGCCGAGGCGGAGGCCGAGGCCATCGACACGGTGCTCGACCACGTCATCGCGCGGACCTACCGGGTGGAGGAGCGCCTGACGCTCGACATCGTCGTGCGCCAGGGTGGCCGCATCATTGACCAGGGCTGGGCGCTCAACGAGGCCAGCCTCGAAAAGGGCCCGCGGCTGGGCGTGTTGGGCGTCGTCGTCGAAATCGAGGGACGGCCCGTGTCGACGTTCGGCTGCGACGGGGTGTTGATCTCGACGCCGACCGGATCCACCGCCTACGCGTTCTCCGCCGGCGGTCCCGTGCTGTGGCCCGACCTCGAGGCGATCCTGGTGGTGCCCAACAACGCTCACGCACTGTTCGGCCGGCCGATGGTCACCAGCCCGGACGCCACCGTCGCGATCGAGATCGAGGCAAGCGGCAACGACGCCCTCGTGTTCTGCGACGGACGGCGCGAAATGCTGATACCGGCCGGCGGGCGGCTCGAGGTAACCCGTTGCGCCACACCGGTGAAATGGGCACGCCTGGACAGCGCGCCGTTTACGGACCGCCTGGTGCGCAAGTTCCGGTTGCCGGTGACCGGCTGGCGCGGGAAGTAACGGCGCTGCAACGGTGCTGATCGAATGCTGACCGAAATCCGCATCGAGTCGCTGGGTGCCATCAGCGTCGCGGTCGGGGAGTTCGGCCGCGGTCTGACCGTGTTGACCGGCGAGACGGGTACCGGCAAGACGATGGTGGTGACCGGGCTGCACCTGCTCGGCGGAGCCCGCGCCGACGCCACCCGGGTGCGATCCGGGGCGGACCGCGCTGTTGTCGAAGGCCGTTTCACGACAACCGATTTCGACGACGAGACGGCCGCGCAGCTGGACGGCGTGCTGGAATCCTTGGGCGCCGAGCGCGACGAGGATGGCAGCGTGATCGCGCTGCGCTCGGTCAGCCGCGACGGACCGTCGCGGGCGTATCTCGGCGGTCGCAGCGTGCCCGCGAAGTCGCTTGGCGACTTCACCGCCGAGTTGCTCACCCTGCATGGGCAGAACGACCAGCTGCGCCTGATGCGGCCCGACGAGCAGCGCGGCGCGCTGGATCGCTTCGCGGCCGCGGGCCCCGCGCTGGAGCGCTATCGCAAGCTGCGCGAGGCGTGGCTGTCGGCGCGACGCGACCTGATCGAACGCCGCGACCATGCCCGCGAACTCGCGCAAGAGGCCGACCGGCTGAAATTCGCGCTCAACGAGATCGACAGCGTCGACCCGCAACCCGCCGAGGACGAGGAACTGGTCGCCGACATCCGGCGGCTATCCGAGCTGGACACCCTGCGGGAGGCCGCTGCCGCGGCCCGCGCGGCGTTGTCCGCGGACGACGCGGATGCGTTCGGCTCTAGCGCCGTCGACAACCTCGGGCGCGCGCGAACCGCGCTCGAATCCGCCGACGATGCCACGCTGCGGGCGCTGGCCGAGCAGATCGGTCAAGCGCTCACCGTCGTCACGGACGCGGGGCAGGAACTGGGCGACTATCTGGAGCAGCTGCCGGTGGACGCCAGCGCCCTGGAGTCCAAGCTGGCCCGTCAGGCCCAGCTGCGCACCCTGACCCGCAAGTACGCGGCCGACATCGACGGGGTGCTGCGATGGGCACAGGAATCCCGGGAGCGCTTGGCGCAAATCGACGTCTCCGAGGAGGGCATCGCCGCGCTGGAACGCCGCGTTGATGAGCTGGCGCGCGAACTATGCGACGCCGCAGTCGATCTCAGCAATCTTCGCCGCAAGGCCGCTAAGCGGCTGGCCAAAGCGGTGACGGCCGAACTGGCCGGGCTGGCGATGGGCGACGCCGAATTCACCATCGGCGTGACCACCGATGTCGCGTCCGGCGCTGACGATCCCGCCACCCTGGCGCTGCCTTCCGGCGAGCTGGCCCGCGCCGGCGGCGATGGGGTCGATGAGGTCGAATTCGGGTTCGCGGCGCACCGCGGCATGACCGTGCTGCCGTTGGCGAAGAGCGCGTCCGGCGGCGAGCTGTCCCGGGTGATGCTGGCGCTTGAGGCCGTGCTGGCAGCGTCGGCGGCGGGGACAACCATGGTCTTCGACGAGGTCGACGCCGGCGTCGGGGGCCGCGCGGCGGTTCAGATCGGACGACGGCTCGCGCGGCTGGCGCGCACCCATCAGGTCATCGTGGTGACGCACCTGCCGCAGGTCGCGGCCTACGGCGATGTGCACCTGGTGGTGCATGCCGCCGGGCCGCGGGGGACGAGTGTGGTGCAACGCGTGACCGGCGACGATCGGGTGGCCGAGCTGGCGCGGATGCTGGCCGGGCTAGGCGAATCCGACAGCGGCCGCGCCCACGCCCGCGAACTACTGGACGCCGCCCAGAACGACGAGATCTGATTGACCCCCACCGCGAGACCGGATCGGGATCGACCTGTTACAGATGTGACTCTAGATAACTTCTGAGGCTGATGTTACGGCGCGCCTCCTCGCCTCGGCCGCGCTTCACCGACAGAATCGCCCCCATGAAGATGTCAGGCCTGCTAACTCGTAATGCCTCCCGACCGGGCCTTACCGGCACCGCGCGGGTTGACCGCAATATCGACCGACTGCTGCGCAGGGTCTGTCCCGGCGACATCGTGGTGCTCGACGTCCTGGATCTGGACCGCATCACCGCGGACGCCCTCGTTGAGGCCGACATCGCGGCCGTCGTCAACGCATCCCCGTCCGTCTCGGGCCGCTATCCCAACATGGGCCCCGAGGTGCTGGTCAACAACGGGGTGACGCTGATCGACGAGACCGGACCCGACATCTTCAAGAAGGTCAAGGACGGGGCCAAGATTCGGCTGTACGAAGGCGGCGTTTACGCCGGCGACCGCAGGCTGATCCGCGGCACCGAGCGCACCGACCATGACATCGCCGACCTGATGCGGGAGGCCAAGAGCGGGCTGGCCGCCCACCTGGAGGCGTTCGCAGGCAACACAATTGAGTTCATCAAGAGCGAGAGTCCGCTGTTGATCGACGGCATCGGCATCCCCGATATCGACGTGGACCTGCGTCGCCGGCACGTGGTGATCGTCGCCGACGAGCCGAGCGCCGAGGATGACCTGCGATCTCTCAAACCGTTCATCAAGGAGTACCAGCCGGTGCTCATCGGCGTCGGTAGCGGCGCAGATGTGTTGCGCAAGGCGGGATATCGGCCGCAGATCATCGTCGGCGACCCCGAGCAGATCAGCACCGACGCGCTAAAGTGCGGCGCCCATGTGGTGTTGCCCGCCGACGCCGACGGGCATGCGCCCGGCCTGGAACGGATTCAGGATCTCGGTGTCGGGGCGATGACGTTTCCGGCCGCGGGCTCGGCTGTCGATCTGGCGCTGCTGCTCGCCGATCATCATGGCGCGTCGCTGCTCGTGACGGCCGGCCACACCGCCAACATCGAGACGTTCTTCGATCGCACCCGCACGCAAAGCAACCCGTCGACGTTCCTGACCCGACTTCGGGTGGGGGAGAAGGTGGTGGACGCCAAGGCGGTTTCCACGCTGTACCGCAGCCACATCTCGGCGGGCGCCATCGCGCTCTTGGCGCTGACGATGCTGATCGCCGTCATCGTCGCCCTGTGGGTCTCGCGCACCGACGGCGTGGTGCTGCATTGGATCACCGACTACTGGAACCACTTCACTCTCACCGTGCAGAGGTGGGTGGCCTAGAACGGTGCGCACATGATCTCGTTACGCCAACATGCATTCTCGCTGGCCGCGGTCTTCCTGGCGTTGGCCGTGGGAGTCGTGCTGGGTTCGGGATTTCTGTCCGACACTCTGCTGTCCAGCCTGCGTGACGAGAAGCGCGACCTGTTCACACAGATCGGCGGGCTCAACGACCAAAAGAATGTGCTGAACGAGAAGCTCAGTGCCGCAAACAATTTCGACACCCAGCTGGGCGGCCGGATAGTGCACGACGCGCTCGGCGGCAAGTCGGTGGTCGTCTTCCGCACCCCCGACGCGCGAGATGACGACGTCGCCGCGGTGTCGAAGATCGTCGGCCAGGCCGGCGGTACGGTCGCCGGCACGGTGTCGCTGACCCAGGAATTCGTCGACGCCAACTCCGCGGAGAAGCTCCGCACGGTGGTCAACTCGTCGGTCCTGCCCGCCGGCCAGCAGCTGAGCACCAAGCTCGTCGACCAGGGCTCGCAGGCTGGCGACCTGTTGGGCATCGCGTTGTTGGTCAACACCAATCCGGCCATCCCACCGGTGGACGACGCGCAGCGGGACACCGTGCTGGCGTCGCTGCGCGACACCGGCTTCATCACGTATCAGCCCAGCGATCACCTGGGCGCCGGGACTGCCGCCCTCGTCGTGACCGGCGGCGGGCTGCCGCAGGACGCCGGCAATCAGGGCGTCAGCGTCGCCCGGTTCGCCACCGCGCTGGCGCCACACGGCGCCGGCACGCTGCTGGCCGGGCGGGACGGGTCCGCGACGGGCGGCGCCGCGGTCGCGGTGGCCCGAGCCGATGCCGCCATGGTTTCGGCGATCAGCACCGTCGATGACGTCGATACCGCGCCCGGGCGCATCACCGCGATCCTGGGCCTGCATGACCTGATCAACGGCGGCCACGTCGGGCAGTACGGCACCGGTCACGGGGCGACGTCGATCACCGTGCCCCAGTAGTCACTCAGCAGCCGCTCCGCACGCCGGGCGTGTTCCCCGCGGCGCGGCACGGTGGATGTTAGGGTGGATTTCCGTGGGTCGGCAGGCCCAGCTGGTTAAGACTAGAAAAGTCGAAGCCCTGCCCGTCTTCACGGAGGTCGCCAGTGCGAAAGCACCCGCAAACCGCCACCAAGCACCTCTTCGTCAGCGGTGGCGTCGCTTCGTCACTCGGCAAGGGGCTCACCGCGAGCAGCCTGGGCCAGCTGCTCACCGCGCGCGGGTTGCACGTGACGATGCAAAAGCTCGACCCGTACCTCAATGTCGACCCGGGCACGATGAACCCGTTCCAGCACGGCGAGGTCTTCGTGACCGAGGACGGGGCCGAGACCGACCTCGACGTCGGCCATTACGAGCGCTTCCTGGACCGCGACCTGTCCGGCTCAGCGAATGTTACTACCGGGCAAGTGTATTCGACCGTCATCGCCAAGGAACGGCGCGGTGAATATCTCGGTGACACCGTGCAGGTCATCCCGCACATCACCGACGAGATCAAGCGGCGGATCATGGCGATGGCCGAACCGGACGCCGACGGCAACCGCCCGGACGTCGTGATCACCGAAATCGGTGGCACCGTGGGCGATATCGAGTCGCAGCCCTTCCTGGAGGCGGCCCGCCAGGTCCGGCACGACCTGGGGCGGGAGAACGTCTTCTTCCTGCATGTGTCGCTGGTGCCGTATCTCGCGCCGTCGGGTGAACTCAAGACCAAGCCGACCCAGCACTCGGTGGCCGCGCTGCGCAGCATCGGTATCACCCCGGACGCGCTGATCCTGCGCTGCGACCGCGACGTCCCCGAAGCCCTGAAGAACAAGATCGCGTTGATGTGTGACGTCGACATCGACGGCGTCATCTCCACCCCGGACGCGCCGTCGATCTACGACATCCCGAAGGTGTTGCACCGTGAGGAACTCGACGCCTTCGTGGTGCGCCGGCTCAACCTGCCGTTCCGCGACGTCGACTGGACCGAATGGGACGACCTGCTGCGCAGGGTGCACGAGCCACACGAGACGGTGCGAATTGCGTTGGTAGGAAAGTATGTCGAGCTGTCCGACGCCTACCTGTCGGTCACCGAGGCGCTGCGCGCGGGCGGGTTCAAGCACCACGCAAAGGTCGAGATGGTTTGGGTGGCTTCCGACGGGTGTGAGAGCGCCGCGGGTGCCGCGGCGGCGTTGGGGGACGTGCACGGTGTGCTGATTCCTGGCGGGTTCGGCATCCGAGGCATCGAGGGCAAGATCGGCGCCATCCAACACGCCCGCTCGCGCGGTTTGCCGGTGCTGGGGCTGTGCCTCGGCCTGCAGTGCATCGTGATCGAAGCCGCCCGCTCCGTCGGTCTCACCGAGGCCAACTCGGCCGAATTCGAGGCGGGCACACCGGATCCCGTCATCTCCACGATGGCCGACCAGGAACAGATCGTGGCCGGCGAGGCCGACCTCGGCGGCACGATGCGGCTGGGCGCGTATCCCGCGGTGCTGGAGCCGGATTCCATTGTGGCCCAAGCGTATGGGACGACAGAGGTATCCGAGCGACACCGGCACCGCTACGAGGTCAACAACGCCTACCGCGACCGGATCGCCGAAAGCGGTTTGCGTTTCTCAGGCACCTCACCAGACGGGCACCTGGTGGAGTTCGTCGAATACCCACGCGACATCCACCCGTTCGTCGTCGGCACCCAGGCCCACCCCGAACTGAAGAGCCGGCCCACCCGGCCACACCCGTTGTTCGTCGCATTCGTCGGGGCGGCCATCGACTACCAGAAGGGCGAGCAGCTGCCGGTGGAAATCCCCGAGCATACGTCCAACGGCGATCAGCAACTAGACAGCACACGGCGGCCGTTACCCGAGCCGGCGACCCGTGGCTGAGCACGTTTTCGAAACGGCGTCATCCGAAACGCTGCACACCGGAAAGATTTTCGCGCTGCGCCGCGACCAGGTGCGCATGCCCGGCGGCAAGGTGGTCACCCGCGACGTCGTCGAGCACTTCGGCGCGGTCGCCGTTTTGGCGATGGACGACGACGGCAACGTCCCCCTGGTGTATCAGTACCGGCATGCGTTCGGCAGGCGGCTGTGGGAGCTGCCCGCCGGGCTCCTCGACATCGACGGCGAGGCGGCGCATTTGACCGCCGCGAGGGAGCTGCAGGAGGAGGCCGGCCTGCGGGCCGACACCTGGCGGGTGCTCGTGGATCTCGATTCGACGCCCGGATTCAGCGACGAGTCGGTGCGGGTCTATCTGGCCACCGGGCTGAGCGAGGTGGACCGGCCCGAGGCGCACGACGAAGAAGCCGACATGACGTTGCAGTGGTATCCGCTCGCTGAGGCCGCCCGCAAGGTGCTCAGCGGTGAGATCGTCAATGCCATTGCCGTGGCGGGGATTTTGGCCGCCCAGGCGGTGACCAACGGCTTCGCGGACCCGCGTCCGCTGGACAGTCCCTGGATCGACAAGCCGAGCGCGTTCGCCGCGCGAAAGGCCCGGGGATGACGGCGCCGGCGCTGGAGAGTCAAATGCAGGGCTACCTCGATCACCTGACGATCGAGCGGGGCGTGGCGCCCAACACGCTCAGCTCCTATCGACGCGACCTGCGCCGGTACTCAAAACACCTGTCGGACCGAGGAATTCACGATCTGGCAAAAGTCGGCGAGGACGACGTCAGCGAGTTCCTGGTGGCGCTGCGGCGCGGCGACCCCGATTCCGGGACGGCGGCGCTGTCCGCGGTGTCGGCCGCGCGGGCGCTGATCGCGGTGCGCGGTTTGCATCGCTTCGCCGCCGCCGAAGGGCTGGCCGAGCTCGACGTGGCGCGGGCGGTCCGGCCGCCGACGCCGGGCCGCCGGCTGCCGAAAAGCCTGACCATCGATCAGGTGCTGGCGCTGCTCGAGGCCGCCGGCGGCGAGAGCCCGGCCGACGGTCCGCTGACGCTGCGCAACCGCGCGCTGCTGGAGCTGTTGTACTCCACCGGATCACGGATCTCCGAAGCCGTCGGCCTCGACGTCGACGACATCGACACCCAGGCCAGGTCGGTGTTGTTGCGCGGCAAGGGCGGCAAGCAGCGGTTGGTGCCGGTCGGGCGTCCCGCCGTGCAGGCGCTGGACGCCTACCTGGTGCGGGGGCGCCCTGAGCTGGCTCGCCGCGGCCGGGGGACGGCGGCCATTTTCCTCAACGTGCGCGGCGGCCGGCTGTCGCGGCAGAGCGCATGGCAGGTGCTGCAGGACGCGGCCGAGCGCGCCGGGATCACCTCGGGTGTGTCGCCGCACATGCTGCGGCATTCCTTCGCCACCCATCTGCTCGAGGGCGGCGCCGACGTTCGCGTGGTGCAGGAGCTGCTCGGCCACGCCTCGGTGACGACGACACAGATCTACACGCTGGTCACCGTGCACGCGCTGCGCGAGGTGTGGGCCGGCGCGCACCCGCGCGCGCAATAACCCGCGCGGATTTAGGCCAGGAGCTCCGATTCCAGCACCAGGTCGGAGACCATGGACTGGTATTCGAGGTGCGCCTTGTGCTCGACGGTGTTCCACTGCGTGCCCTGCCGCTGGCGCATGTACTCGCGGTATTTCGGTGCGCCCGGCACTCTGACGTTGTCGGCGACCACGATCGAGCCCGGATGCAGCCAGCCCCGGTCCAGGATGCTCTTCAGGTCGTTCAGGTAGGCGTTCTTGTCGTGGTCGAGGAAGACGAAATCGAGTGCGCCAGAAGCGAATCCATATTCGTTGGCCAGCCTGTCGAGGGTGCGCCGGCCGTCGCCGATGGTGCCGACGACACAGGTGACCCGGTCGGCGACGCCGGCGTGTTCCCAGATCTGGCGGGCGTTGATGGCGTTGGCCTCGGCGAGTTCGACGGAGTACACCCGGGCGCTGGGTGCGGCCCTGGCGATCCGCAGCGCCCCGTAGCCGCAGTAGGTGCCCAGCTCCAGCGCGAGCGCGGCATTGGCGCGACGCACGGCGGCGTCCAGCAGCAGCCCCTTCTCGTCGCCGACGTTGATCAGCATCGACTTCTCGTAGGCGAACTTGTCGATGGTCGCCAGCACGTCGTCGATGTCGCCGGCCCGTGCGTTCTTCAGGACGTACTCCACCGCGGCGGCCTCGCGGCCGTCACCGATCTGGCCCGTGGTGGTGATGTTGCGCGTCCCGGCGGCCATTCGCCAGACCGACCATCGCAGCAGCGGTATGCGTCGCTTGAGATCCATGGGGATCCACGATAGTGGCGCCCGCCCGATGGCCGGCCAATGTTGCTGGTGTGACTAGTGTTAACGCTGCGCGCTATTGTGCCCATTACCAGGGATATTCGGCCATATTCGCTGGTTATATCGCCCGCGGGTCGCCCGGTTTCTGCGCGCCAACCCATTAGACTCTGCTGCGATGTTCACCTCCCGAACACTCGACCGGCGATGACCGATCCGTCCGACAGCGATATCGCTATCGGCCTGACCGGGCGTCCGCCGCGGTCGATCCCGGAGCCGCAGCCGCGCACCTCGCACGGCCCGGCCAAGGTCGTCGCGATGTGCAACCAGAAGGGCGGTGTCGGGAAAACCACGTCGACGATCAACCTGGGCGCCGCGCTCGCCGAGTACGGCAGGCGGGTGCTGCTGGTCGACATGGATCCGCAGGGCGCGCTGTCGGCGGGGCTCGGCGTCCCGCACTACGAGCTGGAAAAGACCATTCACAACGTGCTGGTGGAGCCGCGGGTGTCGATCGACGACGTGCTGCTGTCCACCCGGATCAAGCACATGGACCTGGTGCCCAGCAATATCGACCTGTCGGCGGCCGAGATCCAGCTCGTCAACGAGGTGGGCCGCGAGCAGACTCTGGGCCGGGCGCTGCATCCGGTGCTGGACCGCTACGACTATGTGCTGATCGACTGCCAGCCGTCGCTGGGGCTGCTCACCGTCAACGGCCTGGCCTGTTCGGATGGCGTGGTGATCCCCACCGAGTGCGAGTTCTTCTCGCTGCGCGGGCTGGCCTTGCTAACCGATACCGTCGACAAGGTGCGCGACCGACTCAACCCCAAGCTGGAAATCAGCGGCATCCTGCTCACCCGCTACGACCCGCGTACCGTCAACGCGCGCGAGGTGATGGCCCGCGTCGTCGAGCGATTCGGCGACCTGGTGTTCGACACGGTGATCACCCGCACCGTGCGGTTCCCGGAAACGAGCGTGGCGGGCGAACCCATCACCACCTGGGCGCCGAAGTCGACGGGCGCCCAGGCCTACCGCGCCCTGGCCCGCGAGTTCATCGACCGATTTGGCGCGTGAACGACACCGCAAATGGTGAGGCGCCACCGCAGAACGGCTACGCGGCTGGTTTCCAAGTCCGCCTGACCAACTTCGAGGGGCCGTTCGATCTGCTGCTGCAGCTGATCTTCGCCCACCGGCTCGACGTGACCGAGGTGGCGCTGCATCAGGTCACCGATGACTTCATCGCCTACACCCGGGCGATCGGTTCGCAGCTGGAGCTGGAGGAGACGACGGCCTTCCTGGTGGTTGCCGCGACGCTCCTCGATCTCAAGGCGGCCCGGCTGCTGCCGGCCGGACAGATCGACGACGAAGAGGACCTGGCGCTGCTGGAAGTCCGCGACCTGCTGTTCGCCCGGCTGCTGCAGTACCGCGCGTTCAAGCACGTTGCGGAGATGTTCGCCGAGCTGGAGGCCACCGCGCTGCGCAGCTATCCGCGGGCGGTGTCGCTGGAGGACCGGTTCACCGAACTGCTGCCCGAGGTGATGCTCGGCGTCGATGCCGAGCGGTTCGCCGAGATCGCCGCCGTCGCGTTCACCCCGCGGCCGGTGCCGACGGTGGCCACCGAGCACCTGCACGAGCTGCAAATCTCGGTGCCCGAGCAGGCGCAAAAACTGCTGAGCATGCTCGAGGCGCGGGGCACTGGTCACTGGGCGACGTTTTCCGAGCTGGTCGCCGACTGTCAGGCGCCGATGGAGGTGGTGGGGCGCTTCCTGGCGCTCCTCGAACTGTATCGGTCCCGGGCGGTAGCATTCGACCAGTCAGAGCCGCTTGGCGTGCTCCAGATTTCATGGACCGGCGAACGTCCGGCCGGCGAAGCCCTGGTGGAAGTGCGGGACGAATAGGTGACTGAAGAGCTGCCCGAGATCGACCTCGGCTACGGCATCCCCGAGATAGCCGAGGCGGCGCCGATGGACGCCGAGGAACTCGGCTCCGTGCTGGAGGCGCTGCTGCTGGTCGTCGACACCCCTGTCACCGTCGAGGCGCTGGCCGCCGCCACCCAGCAGCCCGTCTACCGCATCGCCGCGAAGCTGCAGCAGATGGCCGACGAATTGACCGAGCGCGAGAGCGGCATCGACTTGCGGAAAACCAGCGAGGGCTGGCGGATGTACACCCGGGCGCGCTACGCGCCCTACGTGGAGAAGCTGCTGCTGGACGGCGCCCGCTCCAAACTCACCCGGGCCGCGCTGGAGACGCTGGCCGTGGTGGCGTATCGCCAGCCCGTCACGCGGGCGCGGGTGAGCGCGGTGCGCGGCGTGAATGTCGACGCCGTCATGCGCACCCTGCTGGCGCGCGGCCTGATCACCGAGGCGGGCGTCGACGACGACACCGGCGCGACGACGTTCGCCACCACCGAGCTCTTCCTGGAACGCCTCGGGCTGACGTCGCTGGCCGACCTTCCCGATATCGCGCCGCTGCTGCCGGATGTGGACACCATCGAGGACCTCAGCGAATCACTGGACAGCGAGCCACGTTTCATCAAGCTCGCGGGCGGACAGGCACCCGAGCAGTCACTGTCATTCGACGTGGATCGGGATTGATGGTCCAGCCGGAGGAGCCCCGGGGAACGCGTCTACAAAAAGTGTTGTCCCAGGCCGGGGTCGCGTCGCGGCGGGCCGCGGAGAAGTTGATCATCGACGGGCGGGTCGAGGTGGACGGGCAGGTGGTGACCGAGTTGGGCACCCGGGTCGACCCTGACGTTTCGGTGATTCGCGTCGACGGTGCCCGGGTGGTCCTCGACGACTCGATGGTGTACCTGGCGCTGAACAAGCCGCGCGGCATGCACTCGACGATGTCCGACGATCGCGGCCGGCCCTGCATCGGCGACCTGGTCGAGCGCAAGGTGCGCGGCACCAAGAATCTCTTTCACGTCGGGCGGTTGGACGCCGACACCGAGGGGCTGATCCTGCTCACCAACGACGGCGAGCTGGCGCACCGGTTGATGCATCCGTCCCACGAGGTGCCCAAGACGTACCTGGCGACGGTGACGGGTTCGGTCCCGCGCGGGCTCGGCAAGAGGCTGCGCGCCGGCATCGAATTGGAGGACGGCGTCGCACGCGTCGACGATTTCGGCGTGGTGGACGCCATCCCGGGAAAGTCGTTGGTGCGGTTGACGTTACACGAAGGCCGGAACCGCATTGTGCGCCGGCTGTTGGGGGCCGCGGGCTTCCCGGTGGAATCGTTGGTGCGCACCGATATCGGCGCGGTGTCGCTGGGCAAGCAGCGCCCGGGCAGCATCCGCGCTTTGCGGCTCGACGAGATCGGGCAACTGTACAAAGCGGTGGGCCTGTGAGCGCGGACGTCGTCGTCGCGATCGACGGGCCCGCAGGAACCGGAAAATCCTCGGTGTCAAGGAGATTGGCCCGCGCGTTGGGTGCGCGCTATCTGGATACCGGCGCGATGTATCGAATCGTGACGCTGGCGGTGCTGCGCGCCGGGGTCGAGCCGACGGATGCCGACGCCGTCGGAGAGATCGCCTCTCAGGTGCAGTTGTCGGTGAGCTACGACCCCGAAAGCATCACGTGTTACCTTGACGGAGAAGATGTTTCGACCGAAATCCGCGGTGACGAGGTAACCGGAGCGGTTTCGGCGGTGTCGTCGGTTCCCGCGGTGCGCACCCGGCTCGTCGAGCTGCAGCGGGCCATGGCCGGCGGTCCGGGCAACGTCGTCGTCGAGGGCCGAGACATCGGGACGGTGGTGTTGCCCGACGCGCCGGTGAAGATCTTCCTGACCGCCTCGGCCGAAACCCGCGCCCGGCGCCGCAACGACCAGAACGTCGCGGCGGGCCTGGCCGACGACTACGAGGGTGTTTTGGCGGACGTCCGGCGCCGCGATCACCTGGATTCCACCCGGGCGGTGTCGCCGCTGCGCGCCGCCCCGGATGCGCTGATCGTCGACACCAGCGACATGACCGAGGCGCAGGTGATCGCGCATCTGCTGGAGTTGGTCAAGCAGCGAAGCGGGGCAGTGCGGTGACCCAGGACGGCACCTGGACCGACGAAAGCGATTGGGAGTTCGTCGAATCCGGCGTCGAGGAAGGCGGCCCCGCGCCGGTCGTCGCGGTGGTGGGCCGCCCCAACGTCGGGAAGTCGACCCTGGTGAACCGGATCCTGGGCCGGCGCGAAGCGGTGGTGCAGGACGTCCCCGGCGTCACGCGGGACCGGGTGTCCTACGACGCGCTGTGGACCGGACGCCGGTTCGTCGTGCAGGACACCGGCGGGTGGGAGCCCGACGCCAAGGGCCTGCAGCAGCTGGTGGCCGAGCAGGCGTCGGTGGCCATGCGTACCGCCGACGCGGTGATCTTGGTGGTCGACTCGCTCGTCGGCGCCACCGCGGCCGACGAGGCCGCCGCCCGCATCCTGCTGCGCTCCGGTAAGCCGGTGTTCCTGGCCGCCAACAAAGTTGACAGCGAGAAGGCCGAGGCCGACGCGGCGGCGTTGTGGTCGCTCGGGCTGGGGGAGCCGCACGCGATCAGCGCGATGCACGGTCGTGGCGTCGCCGATCTGCTCGACGAGGTGCTCGCCGCGCTGCCCGAGGTATCCGGAGCGGCACCTGCGGCGGGCGGTCCCCGGCGGGTGGCGCTGGTCGGCAAGCCCAACGTGGGTAAGAGCTCGTTGCTGAACAAGCTTGCGGGCGACCAGCGTTCGGTGGTGCATGAGGTCGCCGGGACGACGGTGGATCCGGTGGACTCGCTGATCGAGTTGGGCGGCAAGGTGTGGCGGTTCGTCGACACCGCGGGCTTGCGGCGCAAGGTCGGCCAGGCCCGCGGGCATGAGTTTTACGCCTCGGTGCGCACCCACTCGGCGATCGATGCCGCCGAGGTAGTGATCGTGTTGGTCGATGCGTCGGGCCCGCTGACCGAACAGGATCTGCGGGTGCTGTCCATGGTCATCGAAGCCGGGCGGGCTTTGGTCCTGGCGTTCAATAAATGGGATCTGGTCGACGAGGATCGGCGCGAGTTGCTGGAGCGCGAGATCGATCGCGAGCTGGTGCAGCTGCGCTGGGCGCAGCGGGTCAACATCTCCGCCAAGACGGGCCGGGCGGTGCAAAAGTTGGTGCCCGCGATGGAAGCCGCGCTGGCGTCGTGGGACACCAGGATCGCCACCGGCCCGCTGAACACGTGGATCAAGGAGGTGGTGGCGGCCACGCCGCCCCCGGTCCGCGGCGGCAAGCAGCCCCGCATCCTGTTCGCCACCCAGGCCACCGCGCGCCCGCCGACGTTCGTGCTGTTCACCACGGGTTTTCTCGAGGCCGGGTATCGACGGTTCCTGGAACGGCGGCTGCGTGAGACGTTCGGGTTCGAGGGCAGCCCGGTCCGCATCAACGTGCGGGTGCGCGAAAAGCGGGGCGGCAAGCGCCGCTGAGCTCTAGGACCAATCGGGCCGAAAGTCTCGATCAAAAGCGATGCCGGCTGGGCAGGTTGGGCATCAACACGACGCCGGAACGCCCTGAGCTGATCATCGGGCCGCCCCGGGTGTCCATTTCAACCCTCTGACGTTACGACGCCTATGAGCTTCGGGCGTCGATTTTCTTGTCGACAGCGTTCACGAACTGTGGCACCGCCGATCCCGACACGTTTCGTCCGCAGAGATCAAGGTCCATGACGACGTTGTTCCGGGCGCTGAGGGCGCGCTGGCAGTTCCAGCCCTGAGCCTCTTGAACCAAGTCCATCGCGAGGATGCCGCCGGTCCGCGACACCGACCCCGTCTTCCAGAACACGTTGCGGGGATCATCCATATTGACGTTTCGGGTGTTCAGGTCGCGATCGGCGCACCTCTGCCAGTCCGTCGCGGCATTGCCAACAAAGTTGTTCGCAGACGGCGCGTCCGGGAAGGACACGACCGCTTGAATCACCCGCCATCCCTTGGCGGGAGCATCGCCAAGTTCCTGCGTCCGAACTGCAGTCCAACCGGTCTGCCCATACGCCTTCTGCTCTGCCGCTTTCAACACACCGACGCAGTCCTCGTCGACGATGGGTGTGTCGGCCATTTTGTCTTGAACCGCTTCGCCGGACATCGATTCGGCGCCCATAGCATGGGCGGCTTCCTCCGCAGTCAGCAGAACATCCGGGAGTGCGGAGGCGGCCAGGGGCCCGCCGCCCGAGTGGGCCGGCCGGTACACGATGACGGCGACCAACAGTCCGACCGTCAGGGCCGCGGCGGCGCTCGTCAGCCACCACCACTTGGCGATCGACTCACCTAAACGGCCTGGGGTCGCCGCCTGGTTCGGCCAGGAGCCAGGGCCGGGCCGAGGCAGGTGTCCGGGGGCGCTCTGGTAACCGAACGGTGGCGCATATCCCGGGCTTGCCGGTGGCGAGGGTGGGGGACCGCTGTAGGCCGGGGCACCGGAAGTGCCCTCTTGCCTGCCTCCCGGGCCGCTGTCCCGGTCGCCCGGAACGCTCATGCCTTACCTCCTGGGCGCATCGAAGCGGTGCTGGTCATGGCGGGCCGCGCGCGGCCGTCGCGGCTGTTCACGAGGTGGGGATCCGGGAGGCGACTTTGTTGACGAGTTCGGGGGCTTGACCGCTGCCGCCGTAGTCGCACACCCTCATGTCGATCACAATGTTGCTGCGCGGCATCAAGGCGCGCTGGCAACCCCATCCGGTCCCGCCGGTCTTGTCCCAGGAGACCAGCAGCGTGTTGTCGACGACCCGAGGGTCGCCGACGGCGATGGTTCCGCCCTCGTGGCGGTTCACCAAGACCTCGGTTCGAGCGCAGTGATCCCATTTCCTCGTCAGGTCCTCGAAGACGGCGCCGGCGTCTTTGGCAGTCGGGAAGGCGACCAGCGACTGCAGGGTCAACTTCAC
The DNA here is from genome assembly GCF_001954275.1 of Mycobacterium sp. IS-836. GTDB lineage: Bacteria > Actinomycetota > Actinomycetes > Mycobacteriales > Mycobacteriaceae > Mycobacterium. The sequence continues at coordinate 44,036 of NZ_MBEU01000017.1, forward strand.
GTACACGTCACCCTGTCCGTGGAGTTCGGCCGACTGCGCGTCGATGAAGCGGGTGTCGCGATAGACCTGCGCCATGCCCGGAGCCCAGATGCCGGCACATTCGGGCGGGTCGGCGGTATCCATGAATAGGCCGTTGTTGCTCTGGTAGAGCGTCATTCCCTGCACGTGCAGGATGTCGCCGGCCTCGGCAGGGCTCAACAGAAGATTCTTCAGATCTTCCGGGTGGACCAACCCCGGTGTCGTGGGCACCGACAGCCCGGGCGGCTCACGGTGTGATGACGCCGCCGCCGATGGACCCGAGGTCATCACACGGCTCATGAGGATAACGCCCAACACGGCCGAGGTGACCGTCAGAATGGCCGTCGTGAGGATCAACCATCGTTTGGCGCCAGAGGGTGGGGCTGGCCGCGGGCTTGGAGGCCACGGAGGCGGCGCGCCGGCCGCGGCCGGCTGGTAGCCGCTCCATGCAATCGGCTGTCCCGGCGCATACGGAGCGCCGGGTGGGCCGACGCGGTAGCCGCCCGGCGGGGGCGGGGCATTGCCCTGATTCGCCGGCGGTTCACTACTGCCACGCGCCGGGCCGTTCGCCATCATTGCGGTCGTCCCCCGAAGTTTCTGAGCGAGCACAGCAGCCCGCCTGCGATCGTGAGCAGGATTCTAGATGGCAACGGGGATTGGAGTTTGCGGTTTGTCCGCCTGCAGGTTCGCCGGGTTGGTCGGAGGCCGCTTCGCTGTGTTCCGGGGTGTCTGCGGTAGGCTTTCGACCTGCTGCCGGCCATTCGGGCGGCATCCGGGCTGTGGCGCAGTTTGGTAGCGCACTTGACTGGGGGTCAAGTGGTCGCAGGTTCAAATCCTGTCAGCCCGACGAGCTACTCAACATCATGCCGACCGTCGCTGCGGCTTTCCTAATTTGGCCAAGCCACCGCGTGTGTCAGGACGGGCTGCTCGAAGCCTTTGAGGCTGACTTCGCCGAGATTTTGGAACGAGAGCTTTTTTCCTTCGCAGAGTTCGGCGACGACATTTGAAACCAGGATTTCTTCGGGCCGCGCGTGGGCGCACAGCCGAGCGGCGAGCTGGACTGTGCAACCAAAAAGGTCGTCATGATGTTCGACCGGTTCTCCAGCCGCAATGCCGACCCGCAATCGGAACGCGTTCGCCTCGTTTTCTTCGCCGTGTTTCCTAATCTCCTGTTGAATCCGAGTCGCGCATTTGACCGCAGCGGCGGCGGACGTGAATGAGGCCATGATGCCGTCGCCCAAATGCTTGATTTCATTGCCGCCCATCTCGGCGAGCTCCCGGCGGACGATGGAATCGTGCGCGTCGAGCACCTGCATAGCGGCTTCGTCGCCCATCTTCCGAGTCAGCGAAGTGGACCCGACAATGTCGGTAAACAGGATTGTCCTAATCGCGGGGTCTCGTGCACCTTGCAGCATGACCGCGCCGCTCGCATCCAGTTCGCTGCCGCCCATGAACAGATCGGCGACGCCCGGTTCGACTTGAATGATTTTTTCCGCTACCAGGCCGTGGGCTTCGCGATGGACCGCTTCGGCGGCTTCGGCGCTGGGTCCGTGACAAAGGCAAAACACCTTCCCGGCTTTTTCGTTAACCCAATACTTGTGATAGCTGACGCCGTACTTTTCCTGGACGGCAAGGTCCTGGGCGTGGGCCTTGGCCAAATCTGCCCGCGTGATGCCGCCTGGAAGGTCGTGAATGTCCATGTAATACGGCATAAACAATCTTACGACGCCTTCGCCCCGCCAACCCCCCTCCGCGGGGCCAACTGCGGTCCTCGCTGGGGCGTCACCGCCCAGCCGGAGATCCTTTGCGCTGAGCGAACGATTACAAAAGCCATTGCAAGACAACCAAACTCGGGCGATGCCCGAGCGGGGGTCAAGTGATAGCAGGTCGACTCCCGTCAGCCCGACACACGTGGGGTTTTCATTGCTCACCAGCCCCAAAGATGGCGCTACACCGGTGATAATGCTGAAGTGGTGGTTTGGTGATACGGAGTCGACGATGCCGCGCGACCCGGCAGCAGGCCGTCCGCGGGCGACGGAACCGGGCGCCGATCGCATGTGGGATCGGGTGAGGCGTGCCCCTTAAGCGTGTTGACGAATTGAAGCCTGGAGACAGGATCCGCATGAAGATCGGGCACGCCACCGTCAGGGAGGTCGAATCTCTCGACGACGACCGCACCCTGCTTACCTTTGCCTATGGCACGAAGGGCGCCGCGGACAACGATCTCACCGTGGATGTCCTCGACGATGACGAGTGGGGTTGGGAGGAAGACCATGAGTGAGTTGGCTCGGGAACTCGGCCACGCCGGCGCCCAGCAGCTGCTTGCCGGTTCCATGGCCCGGCTCGCCTACAACGGACACGACGGCTTCCCGCGAGTCATCCCCGTCGGGTTCTACTGGACGGGCGAACGCATTGTCGTCTCCACGGCACCGACCTCCCCGAAAGTCCGCGCGCTTTCATCCCGCCCGCAAGTCGCGCTGACGATCGACACCGGCTCGACTCCAGAAGAGGCGAAGGCGCTCTTGGTGCGGGGCCTCGCCACACTCGAAACCGTCGACGGCGTCACCGACGAATACCTCGCGGCGGCGAGGACGTCAATGAACGAATCCGATCTTGCCGAGTTCGAAAACAACGTGCGATCGACATACAAGCAGATGGTGCGCATCTCGATCGAGCCGCTGTGGGCGCGGTTCTATGACTTTGGCGCTGGTCGGTTACCCGGTTTTCTCGCGGACCTCGTCAACGACGGTTAGCGTCTTGCTCGTCGTAATGGCGGGGGCGCTGCTTCTTCTGAACGTTGTGGAAAAGTGCCGTTGCCACGAGGGCCAGCAACACAACCGCAGGACCCACCCCGACGCCATAGCTAAACAATCCGTCCATTTTCCCCTCCTGACTGTCGCCAGGGTAATAGCGCACCGGCTACGCCGTCCCGCAATTGGCGAAGATCACAGGCAGGGGATCGAAGCAGTCAGAACCGGGTCGATATGCGCCGCGCGACCTCGCCGTATCGCTCGAAGCGCTCGGGATCGGCGAGGGCGTTGTACAGGACGATGCGGGTGGCGATTCCTGCGTACTTGTCGATCAGCGCGTCGGCCAGGCCGTCCCACGTCGACTCGGTGGCGAAGGTGGCAATGTGGTCGTCGCTGATCTGTGCCGCCATGCCCTTGAAGTCGCCGGCCTTCTGCTTCTCGCGGATCCGCGCGGTCGTTCCCTCGAATCCGGCCTCGTCCATGATGAACGCGTAGTTGGGTGTGCTTGCGTAGAAGCTGAGGCTGGCCCGCACGAGTTCACGTTCGGTGTGGCGTGCCTCTTCGGTGTCGCCGACGATCGTGATAACCGGCACGATGACCGCGATGTCCGACGGTGTGCGCCCCGAATTGGCCGCCCCCGCAGCGATGTTCGGCGTCGCATGGCGCGCGAGATATCCGGGCTCGCCGAGCGGATGGATGTGCACACCGTCGGCCACCTCGCCCGCCATGCGCAGCATCCACGGGTTCACCGCGGCGATGTCGACTTTGGGATCGGGCGCGTCGATGGGTCCCGGGCTCCACTGCGGAGTGATGAAGTCCAGCTCGTAGAAGTCCCCGTGGTGGTCCAGTGTCGCCGACCGGAAGGCGGTGAAGCACGCTTTGACGGCGAGGACGTAGTCGCGCAGGCGCGGGCCGGGGCGATCGAAGGGCATCCCGTAGCGGCGCACCACGTGCCTGCGGACCTGCGTGCCGAGACCCAGCCGGAACTTGCCGTTGGTCGCCTCCTGGAGTTCCCACGCGGTCGCCGCCGTCACGAACGGGCTGCGCGGAAAGGCCACCGCAACGCCGGTCGAAAGTTCGAGACCGGGCGCGGCCTGAGAGGCAACCGCGGCGTTGAGATACGCGGTACGCCCCGTTTCGGTGAACAGAAGACCGGAGAACCCCGAGGCCTGCGTGCGTCGGGCAATGTCGGCGATCTGCCCCAACGGCTGCGGAACGGCCATCACATCGACCTGCATCGTCGAAAGGTACCTCCTTGCGATCGCGGGTGTGCCCGCGCACTATTCACTCCACCGCGACACGCTGGTTGACGTGCATGCGAGGATCACCTGATGGCCCCCCCGCTCACCCTGAACATCGAGCGTGGCCCCGATGGGACGCCGCGGCTGATTGCGACGGGCGAGATCGATCTCAGCAACATCAGTCAGTTCATCCATGCGCTCGACGCCGCCAGCGCGGGGACTCGCAACCCAATCACCGTCGATCTCAGCACAATCAAGTACCTCGACAGCAGGGCCATCAACGCGCTATTCGATCAAGCCGACAAGGTCGACGGCCTGCACGTCATCGTGCATCCCTTGCTGCTTCGTGTCCTGACCATCAGCGGTCTCAACAAGGTTGCGACCGTCGAAGCCGCGCCCGCACCCTCGCCCTAGGCCAAATTTGCGCTGCCGTCGTGCAATTCGTCGCGCTGCAGATTCATCGGAGTGACGGCGGGGACGTCGCCGCCCGCTATCGCCGCCCGGGCGATCGGGGTGAGCGCCCGAAACAGGGTCTCCACCTCGTCGTCGCTCAGGGCATCCAGCGCCGACAGCGCGAGCGCGTCGGTGCTCGATTCGATGTGGTCCTTCAGCTGCCGGCCCGCCGCGGTCAGTGAGCCGTCGCCGTCGAGCAGGCCCCGCTCGGCGAGCCGCTGCTCCTGCTGGCGCCACGCGTCCTCGTCGTAGTCGCGGGTGCGGGCGATGTACTCACGGGGGACTTTGCCCGCCGCGGCGTGCAACACGTTGGATTCCCGACCGGAGATGCCCGCCGCGGCCAGTACGGCCACATGGCCGTCGCCGCGCTGCTCGCGCAACAGCGTCGTCGCGTGCCATAGCGCGGCCAGCGGATCGTCGGGCCACGGCAGCGCCAGGTTCGCGGCGAACAGCGGCCGCCCGTCGAAAGGGGCCTGCCGGGCCGCCTTTGCCGCCAATTCGGCTGCGGTGCGGACGTTTTCGTCGGCGGTGATGCCGTAGCGGCTCAGCGCCGCAACCGCGGATTCCTGCCGGGCGTGCAGCGCGGCTTCCGGACCCGCGATCTCCCATGCCGCCGGCAGGGCCTTGGCGACGCGCTCCGGCGCGAAGTTGTAGAAGGTCGCGGTCACCACCTCCGTCGGTACGATTCCCAGCGGCGCGGACCGGGCGGCGAAGTAGCCCATCCAGAAGCCGCGGTAACCCAGGCCATCCAGCGCCGCCCGCGCCTCGGGCGCGAAGTACGTCACCGCGTGCACGGGCTCGAATCGGTCGTAAAAGCGTCGGGCAAGCCGCGGTTCTCTGGGCATGGCGGCTACAACCCCTTGGGCGCGTCGCGAACCGCTTGGACCGCGGGCGCATCGCCCGCGAAGTCGACTCGGGCCTGGCGCCCGACGGCGAACAGCAACAGCTCCTCTGGCGCGCCGGTGACCGTGACGGCCGGGCCCCGCCCGGCGGTCAGCACCGTCTTGCCCTCCGGGGTGCGCAATGCGACGCGGCCGGGGACCTTCGCCAGCGTCAGGCGTGCCATCAGCGGCAGGGTGCGACGCAGTTTGGAGGCCAGCGCTGGGTCGAGCGGCCGCGGCTCCCAGCCCGGCTGCGCGCGCCGCACATCCTCGTGGTGGATGAACATCTCCGCGACGTTGGCGACCGGATCGAGCAGTTTGAGCGGCGAGTAGACGGGCGGGCCGGATGCGACCTTGTCCAGCAGCTCATCCCAGCCGCTGCGTTGGACCACGTCCTTTTGCACCTTGTCGGTGCGGGCGGCGAAGAGCGGGATGACAATGCCGGGCGCGGCGTCGAGGCGGTATTCGCGAATCACCAGGTGGGCCGCGAGGTCCCGGGTGGTCCAGCCTTCGCACAGGGTGGGCGCCTCGGGCCCGACGCTGCGCATGGTTTCGACGAGGGCGGCACGTTCGCGCTGAGCAACCGACACCCTGTCAGCCTAGAGGCTGGCCTGATCGGCGGAAGCGCCTCAGCGGTCCTTTGTGACGACGGCCGAATTGTGGTTGGGGGCCCAGGCGCGCTCGAACGTCGCGATCGGTACCCGCTCGTCGCGGCCGGTGTCGATCCCGCTGTCGTTGAGGTGCACCACACCGGCCTTGGTGTCGATGCCGGTTACCACCACAAAATGGTTGGCCCAGTCGCGCCTGCCCGGTCGGTTCCATATGGTTTCGGCGTTGAGGATCACGACGACCTTGCGCCTATCGGCCAAATCCTGCTCCAGCGCGTTGATAGTGGTCTGGATGTTCTCGGCCCTGATCCAGTAGTGCCAGAACAACGCCGGCAAGTCTCGGATGTCGGTGTTGCCGGAGGGCCTCCAGATCGGCCCGGGACCCGCTGTGCTGGGGGCGGTTTCGGCCACCGCCGTGATCCGCTGCTCGGTCGGTTCGCGGGCGGTGATCTGGCCGACCGCGTCGGCCACCGCCATCTCCGCGCAGTCCGAGGAGTGTTGCTTGTGCCAATAGGGCGCGGCCGCACCGGGGTCGCCGTACGTCCCCAGCTCGTAGTCGGCGTCGGGGACGGACATGCCGGTTTCGGCGCGCGCCGCGCCGGCCGATGCGACCCACGACACGGAGACCGCCCCACACACCAGAGCAACGACGAGGCACGCGGCCGTCGCGAGCGTGGCCCTCGTGGTGCGCGCCATGCAGGGATCATCGACGGAGAACAGGCCAAAACGCCGCAGCGACTCGCGGGATTACCCGATGAGCTTGGTGAGCCAGGTCGCGTCCTGATAGTTGATCGCCTTGGTGCCGTCCCACACGAACGGGGTGCCCGTGGCGTTGAACCCGGCCAGCGTCGTGTCCCCGGCCCCGGCCTTCGCTTTGGCGGTGGCGATGTCCTCGCCCGACTTGATGCAGTTGATCACGCTCGGGTCGACGCCGACGGTTTTGGCCAGCTGGGCCAGTTCGCCGTCGGTGCGATCCTGCGCGGCGTTCTCGGCGGGCTGAAAGTTGCTCGCGAAAAGCCCGGTGTAGAAGGCGCTGTAGAGCTTCGGATCATTTTGCGCGGCAACGCAATACGTCGCCGCCACCGCCCGGGTCGAGTAGTCCTTGCTGTGCGACCTGTCGTCGAGGAAGTTGAGCAGGTGATAGCGCACCGCGAGCTTCTTGTTGTTCACCGCGCTGTCGATATCGCCCGCATTCGACCGGATGAAGCTGCCGCATGGCGGACAGATGGGCTCGTTGAAGATGTCGATCGTCGTCGATGCCGCCGAGCTGCCGACAAACACGCCGTCGTCGAGCACTCGCAACTCGACGGCGTCGGCCGGCTGCGGCGGGGGCGTCGGCGCGGGCGGGGACGCCTTCCGCCACGGAAGGGCGACAACGAGGACGACGCCGACGACCGCCACCGCGACGACGGCGGCGACGCCGACCCAGAGCCAGGGCTTATAGCTGCGCTGCGGCGGCTGGCCCCACGGCGGGGCACCCGCGCCCAAATCGCCTGGCGCCCAGGCGGGAGCGCCGCCCCATCCCGTCGGCTGTGGCACCGGTCCGCCGGGACCGACCGGTGAGCCCGTGGGCGAAGCCCAGCCCGCGCCCGGTGTCGGTGGCGTCGGCGGTGCGTGGGTTGCGACAGCGGGCGGCGACGGAGCGACACCGCCGGGGGGTTGGCCGGCGAACGCGGCGGGCCGCCCGGCCAGTTGGCTTCGCTGCAGGATGTCGGTGGCGCGATCCTGATCGGGTGTGGCCAGCGCCGCGTACGCGGCCGCCGACAGATCACCGCAGGTGGCATAGCGGTCCGCGGGCTCTTTGGCCATGCCGCAGGCGATCACGCTGTCGAAGGCGACCGGAATGCTCGGCCGCGCCGCACTGGGCCGCGGGATGGCCTGATTCAGGTGGGCACCCATCACGCTGATCTGGTCGCCCCGATACGGCGGCGATCCGGTCAGGCACTCATACAGCACACACGTCAACGCATAGATGTCGGCCCGGTAGGTCACGTCGGAATCGGTGAAGCGCTCCGGCGCCATGTATTTGAAGGTGCCCACCGTGGTGCCGAACTGCGTCAGCTTCTCGTCGGAGGTGGCGCTGGCGATCCCGAAATCGACGAGGTAGGCGAAGTCATCGGCGCTCACCAGAATGTTCTCCGGCTTCACGTCGCGATGCAGCACTCCGGCGGCATGCGCGGCGTCGAGCGCCGAGCCGATTTGGCGCACGATCGCCACCGCCCGCGGCGGGGACAGCGGCCCGTACCGACTCAACATGGTCGCCACGTCCATGCCGTCGATCAGCCGCATGTCCACGTAGAGCTGCCCATCGATCTCGCCGAAATCGTGGATCGGCACGACGTGGGGCTCCTGCAGCCGGCCCGCGGTCCGGGCCTCGCGCTGCATCCGTGAGCGAAACACCGGATCGCTGGACAGGGTCGGTGACATCAGCTTCAGCGCCACGATCCGCTCCCGCACCGTGTCCTCGGCCTCGTAGACGTCGCCCATGCCGCCGCGACCGACCAGCCGGCGCAGCCGATACGGCCCGAACTCCGAACCCTCCCGCGAATCCGCGGTCGTGTCACTCATCGCCGACTCCTCACCCGCGGTGGCGTGCCAGGCATAAGGCTAATGGTTTGGGCAACCGCGGGGCACGGTGAATGAGGAGAATGCCAGCGTGCCGGATTAGCGGTGTTCTTCGCCGCCGGTTCTGCGTTCGCTGAGGCCTTCCCGGGACAGGGCCCGGACAAATCCGTAGGCGTGCATGCCGGCGGGGCCCGGATTTTGGGTGATCCAGTCGTTGATCTTTCCCAGCGCGTTCGCCAGGTCATCGCGGCGGACCCGGACGAGGTAGGTCTTTCTGTCGTCGTTCGGATCGTCAGTGGCTTCAGCCACGGCGACGGGGTGCCGGAACGCATACGCAATCCCGTGCACCGAGTCATGATTGAGCGCCCAGTGAAGTTCGCTGGGCCGCAGTCGATTCACCGCCAGATTGCGGAAATCCTGCTCGTCGTTAGCACTGCTCACGCCGATGGTCCTCCTGTAGAGCTCCCGGGAGAATTTCGGCGACGTGGACTGAAGGTGATGTCGCGCATGCGATTCGATGAAAGCTTCACCCCGGACCCCCTCATCATAGGAAGGTCCGCGGTTCGTCGCCTGTCGAGCGCGTCCGGCCGGTCAGCGGCCGAGGAGGCGTCGCTTCAGCTCGAGGAATTCTTCTTCGGTCAGCACTCCCGAGTCGCGGAGCTCGGCCAGCTCCCGCAGCTCGGCGGCGATTCCCTTCACGACGCCGCCTCGTTCGAGCGACTCCGTGCCACTGGCAGCTGTTTTGGCGCGTTCCCGGCGCCCCGTGCCGAGGGCGCCACTGAGGGCTCGGCTGGCCGTCGCCCCGACGGCCATGTCGCCCAGCGGGCTTCCGGTGCCAATGGTCAGCGCGGCGTCGGGCGCGGCGCCGGCGCTGGTCGTCGGCAACCCGAGCGCGGCGGGCCGCACCGCCGGGGCGGCCTCGGCGGTCCATCCGGCGGGCACCGACAGTGCGCCGATCTTGTTCGCCCCACCCAGGGACGCCGACGCCGCCGTCGTCCCTCCGCCGAGGTTGGTGATCACGGGGAACGGCGTCGGCGGCACGGGTGCGTTGCCCGGCCAGGCCTGGATGCCGGCCCAGCCACTGACGATCTCGTCGGTGTGGGTACCGGTCAGGGCACTCACAGTATCGAAGGGCAAGGCCACCGTGCCGACGGCAAGCCCCGCCGCGCCGATTTCCGGGTCGACAAAGATTGAGCTCAGGCTGCCCAGCAGGCTGATCACGTCAAACAGCGACAGCGGGGGGTCGGCCGCGGCCGGGGCGGCGAGGCCCGTCAGCGCGTTGGGCACCGCGGCCAGCGAAGAGACGGTGCTCTGCACGTTCCCGGCTGCGGTGCCGGTGCTCTGGCCGACGGCGGCGGCCTGGTCGGCCAGCCCAGTCGGTCGAGTGGTCTGCGGCGGTTGGGTGAACGGCGACAGCGTGGTCGCGGACGCCGACGAAAACGCGTAGGCGTACATCGCCGCGGCATCCTGGGCCCACATTTCGGCGTACTCGGCCTCGGTGGTCGCGATGGCAGGGGTGTTCTGCCCGAAGAGGTTCGTGGCCACCAGCATTGCGAGCAAACTGCGGTTGGTCGCGATGGCCGGCGGGGGCACCGTGTCCGCAAACGCGGTCTCGTAGGCGGCGGCCGCCATCTTGGCCTGGACGGAGGTCTGCTCGGCCTGCGCGGCGGTCGCGTCAATCCAGGCCGCGCTGGTGGCGGCGGCGGCCGCCATCGAGGCGGCGGAGGGGCCCAGCCACGGGCCGGCGATCAATCCGGCCATCACCGATTGATACGCGCCGGCCGCGGAACGCAGTTCGGCGGCCAGCGTGTCCCAAGCGGCGGCGGCGGCCAGCATGGGGCCAGACCCAGCACCGGCATACATCCGCCCGGAATTGATTTCCGGTGGCAATGCCGCGAAGTCCATCGCTACACACCCTCCCGCAGGTCGCGCCGAAGCGGCCCTGCGCCGCCGTGTCCTGCCCCGTTCTTGCTACGTTAATCGCCAGTTAATGCGACTTTTCCAGCGCCAACGGTATACCCAATGCGGCAGGCCCGATCGCAAATCGCCGCGGCCGCAAGGCATCGGCCTGGCGCAAAAATCTTTTCGAGATCCCCCGGCGAATGGCCGTAAAGTAATTGGATCTCATCTTCGGGGGTTGCGAGGAATCATGGCCGAACGCATCGAGACCCAACGCCTCATCCCGGCCCCGGCGCCCGACATCTTCGCGCTGCTGTGTGACCCGCAGGGGCATGTCGCGATCGACTCATCGGGGATGCTCCAGGACGCCGAAGGCGACCCGGTAGGGGCGGTCGGCGACACCTTCGTCGTCCACATGGACCGCGAAGCGCTGAACGACTTTCCGCAGTTCGGCAAATACGACGTCACCGTCAGCATCACCGAGTTCGAGCGGGATCAGCTAATCGCGTGGACCGTGCTGGGCCAGATCAAGCCACCCATCGGCCACGTCTACGGCTACCGCCTCCAGCCGGCCGACGACGGGACGGGCACGGTGGTCACCGCGTTTTACGACTGGTCGAACATCGATCAGAAGTGGCGCGACGCAGGAATCTTCCCGGTGTTGTCCGAGGGCGCGTTACGGGCGACGCTGGGCATTCTGGATCGCACCGTGCGCCGCGGTTATTAGGCCTCGTGGCCCGGCGGCAGGTGCTGAACGTCGCCGAACGACACCCAACGCTCGAGTTCGTGCGGCGGGCTGCCGTCTACCGGTTGCAGCAGGTGCCCGACGTGGTCGCCCAGGGAAAAACGATCGAGGATCTCGCCGACGAACCAGGCGGCCGCATCGTCGAGGATGGGCATCTGAGCGGGACCGTGATGCCAGGAACAGCGGTCGAACTTGTCGACCTTGTCACCCGTTTGGCTGCCGAACAGTTCGACGACGTCGAGGTGCTCGCGGTCGAACAGGTGCACCGCCAGGTGGGTGGCCTCGGCGGCCACGCGGAACGTGTGGTTCTGCGTTGACAGGCCGACCAGAAATCGGGGCGGATGGATGCTGGCCTGACTGGCGAAGCCCACCAGGCATCCGGCAGCGACGCCACCGGCCTGCGTGGTGACGACGAACATCGGATAGTTCAGCAGCGCAACCAATTTCTCGAATGCTTGCGTCCCAACCACTCGCTCAGTGTTCCCGTTCGGACCGCAGTGGAATCGCATGGTTGTTTTCGCGCACCCCGCGGTACATGCCCCAGCGAACGATCCACGGCATCACCACCCGATCGACCGACCATGACGGGAAGCGGAATGCATTGCCGGTGGGGAAGAAAACCTCTAACCCGTTGGGCTGGATGCCGAACAGTGATCCCCAACGCCGCCCCGGCGTGCGGAAGGTGCGCAGCTTTCGACCGGCGAACTCGGCGCGGATGTTGTGGGCCACTAGGGCATCCCCGCGATTGCGGGCGGAGCTGCGCAGCGGATCGGTGGCGGCGACGTCGCCGACCGCGAAGACGCCGCGATGACCGGGCACGCGCAGGTCGGGCGTCACTCGCACGAAGCCGTGTTCGTCCAGCAGGTCCGCCGGCAGCCAATCGGTATTGGGTTGCACCCGGCCTATCGCCCACAGCACCGCGTCGGCGCGAGCCGGGGGTTGTCCGGTGCTCCAGCTGACCGGTTCTCCGGTGATCTCGTCGCCCTCGAAGCCGTCCGGGATCACGGCGCGGTGCCCGGGATGCACCCCCACGCCGAGGTCGGTCAGCCTGCCTCGGATGCGCTGCCAAATCCCCGGGTGGTACGCGACCAACGCGCGCTCTCCAGGGAAATAGAGGTCAATCCGCTTGGCGGGCCACGTGGTTGCCATGTTGGCGGCGCTGCTGACCGCGGCCGCGCCGCCGCCCACGATGATCACCGAGTTGGCCGCCGCCAGCCGATCGTGTGCGGCGCGCAGGCCGGCGCCGATCTCAGCGGCCGACTGCAGTGTCGGCTGCCGCCAGAAGCCGTTGGTGACCCCGGTCGAGATGACCAGCGCGTCGTACGCCTCCGTCATGGTGGCGCCGTCGTCGCGCCGCCCATGGACCGTTCGGGCGGCCAGGTCCACGCCGGTCAGCGTCGCGTGAACGGTCCGGACCCCGTCCAGCCGGCGGAATCTGTCGAAGGGAATCCAGTAGTCGCGGGCCCAGTCGTGCGGACGGGCGAGGCGTACGCCGAGTTCCTGGCCGCTCACCAACGCTGGTTTGGCCGAGATTCCGACGACGTCGGCGTGGCCGGCCAGGCGGATCGCGGTCAGCAGACCAACGTCTCCCAATCCCGCTACGACGACGCGTTTACCGTTCACGCCATATCACGTAGGCATCCATGGGAGCCTCCTTACGCGAAGTCGGCAAACTGTAACACGTTCTAGCAAGTGCGCGGCGGGTCAAACGGTGGTTCACTATGCCCATCAGCAAAACGGATGCCCGGACCCTCATCGCGACACGTGCTGCCGCGGTGGTTGTTTGCCTTGTCATCGCCACCGCCCCGGCTCTGGCAGCGTGCGGATCGGGCACGTCGTCGACGTCGTCGTCCACCAGCGCCGCACCGTCCCTTGCAACCAGCAACGCGGCGTCCCCGGCTGCCGAGGGAGCGCCCAGCAACTCGCCGTCAACCCCGCAGCCAACCGCCGGTCCCGGCGTCTACGGCGACCCGGGTGCGGCGGTGAAGTTTTGGCGTGCGCAGTCAAAGGAAGACAACTGCGGGCTGATGGCCGTGTCTTACATCGTCGGCGAGCGCACCGGTAACCAGCCGAGCGAGCAAGAGATGATCACGCTGGCGCAGAGCACCCCATCGAGCGTCAACCCGGGAACGATGATCTATGCGGCCTCAAACGATCCGAGCCATGAGGGCGCCAATGGCGGTGTCTCCGTTGAGGATTTGGTCGTGCTGCTCGACCACTTCGGCATCAAATCGGCGATGACCTATGGCGACCAGACCAGTATGGAGCAGCTGCAGCAGTATCTCGGTGGTGGCCGCAAGGTCATCGCCTGGGTCAATTCAACGATCATCGGCGACCAAACGGGTAACAGCACCGACCAGCGCACCAAGGCCGATCACTACGTCGAAATCACTGGTATCGACACCAACAAGCAGATCGTTCACCTCAGCGACCCCGGCGTCGACCACGCCGACGAGCAAATCCCCGTCGCCACCTTCACGAGTGCGTGGCAGACCGGGCAGGACACGATCGTCGCCACCGCGCCGCCCGCCTGAGCGCGCCGCGGCGCCGGTGCCCGGACGCTACGGTGGAGCGGATGTCCGAGTTGAGTAGGCCCAAACGCCAACCCGTGCGCGGCGCGCTGCGCGCCTCGATGAGTGCATCGCCCGCTCATCGCGTGGCCGCCGAACGGGCCGCCGAAGACTTCGGCAAGGGTCCGTGGTCGGCGTTGCGGTCCGAGGTTCGCTGGGCGTTCACCCCGCCGCGCATCTGGCTGTCGGGGGTGCTGGCCAACCTGGTGCTCGCCGTGGCGTGGTTGGTGGTGCAGCACCTGACCGCGCCCGCCCATCACCAGACCCACTCCCACTACCATCACGCCGGGTTTTACCATCACCATCACTTCGACTGGGTGGTCCTGATCAGCACCTACTTCGCCTCGTTCGTGCTGGCCGACGTCACCACGACCAACCTGCTCGGCGCTGACCACCACCGCGTCGCAAAGGGCTTGTCGGACGGGGTGTCATTTTGGCGGGTGCTGTTGATCAAGAACCTGGCCCTGATTGTGATCGTGGGACTGCCGACTTTGGCGATGGCGATGGCATTGACGTTGTGGAAGCAAACGCCGGGGCACTTGGCCCAGACGATCCCCAACGTCGCCGTTCCGATAGTGACCTGGCTCGGCGTCGGCAACCTGATCTCCGTGTTGTTCCCGGTGGGTGCCGAGCCGCTGCTGCAGCGGTGGCAGGATCGCCGTGACTGGCGGCGTACCGGCGCCTGGATTCTCGCCCTGGCCCTGCCCTATGCGTTGTACTACGTCGCCGACCCGATGGGCGGAGTCGAACACAAAGTGTTGTGGACACAGGTGCCTGCGGCGATCGGGCCGGTGTTCGGCCGCGACACGAAAAGCTTCGTGCATCTCGGCATCGCCCTGGCCGTCTGGGCGGCGGGAACCGTGTTGGCCGTCCTGTGGGTCCGCAAGCGCGGACTGCACATCAGGTGAGTCAGCCCGCGGGCGTGATTCCCGAGCTGGAGATCGTGAAGCCGCGGCCCGAGGCGACCCTGCAGGTGATCCCGCTTACCTCCGACCGGCAGCTGAACGCGCCGAAGCTGGCGGTTTCGCCGTAGGGGAGCGTTGCCTGGCCCAATCCTGGGTTGCCCAAACAGGTTTCACCCGTGCAGACCGTGAACGCGCCGGCGGGATCCATGTGCACGGACCTGTGCGGCGACATGGTCTGGCAATAGGCTTCGTCGGGCATGCCAGCGCCGCGTTGGTAGTCGATCTCGCAGCTGATGTTGTGCGACGGGGAATAGAAGGCGCACACGTTGGCCAAACAGATCGGGTCGTCGGCGGCGGCACTGGGCATTCCCGCACAGCCGCCGGCCGCGACGATCCCGGCTACCGCGAGCCTCAGCCCGTCAGGCGTGAGGTGCCTCATGCGGTGTCGGTGTGCAGCCGCACCATGCGCGTCGTGCTGCTCTCGTCGAGGTCGACGAGATCGCTGCGCGAGCGCAGGAAGTCGCTGAATGACTTAAACCCCAAGGACTTCTCGCTGAACGACGGGTCCATCCGTTTCATCTGGGCCTTGACCGCCGAGTTATGGAGCCAGTCGGCGTCGTCCTTCTCCTGGCCGATGCGCAGCGCGCGCTCGAGCAGTCCGGTGGCGGCGGCTTGCGGGTCGGCGGGCGCCGGTTCGTCGTCGGGCTCGGACGCGTTGGTCTTTCGGCCGCGCCTGCCGTTCTTCGGGGCCGGCGCGGCGACGGTCGGGATTCCGGGAAGCGCGTCGTAGGTGACGAACTCGTCGCACGCGGCGGCCAGCGAACGGCTGCTGGCGCCCGCCACACCGATGCCGACGACGTAGCGGCCCAAGCGTTTGCAGCGCTGGGCGAGCGCGATGTAGTCCGAGTCGCCACCGACGATCACCACGTGGGTCAGGTCGGGAAGCCGGAACATGTCTTCGACCGCGTCGACGGCCAGGCGGATGTCGGCGCCGTTCTTGCCGTAGGCGGCAGCCGGGAACAGTTGCACCAGATCGACCGCGCGGCCCACGAGCTGGCCGTGGTAGGCGGCATTGACGTCGGCGGACCAGTCCGCGTAAGCGCGGGTGAGCACGAGAGTGCCGAACGACGAGGCGAAGTCGATCACCGCGCCGATGTCGACGGCCGCCAACTCGAGACGCTCCTTGTCCAGCCCCTTGGCTTTGTCGCGCTGGAATGAGTTGCGCCCGTGCACCTGGTCGTACCGCGAGATGACGATGTTGTCGAAGTCGAGATAGACCGCGACGCGCGTGGGGCCGGATTCGGTCATGGTGCCAGCGAACCATACCGATCACCTTGGGTGAAGCCGTCATCATCGCTGGTGTCCCGGCCAGCGGTCAGTGTCACGCAAAGTTCCGTTCTGTGTTGTTAACCTGGCGGCGTGGACTCCGAGACGGACGCTGCCAGCGAGAACCCGACGAAGGCGGCACTCGCCGCTACCAGTTGGGCGCTCCTGGGCATGATGTCCTACGAGGAGGAAGTTTCTGGCTACGACCTCAAAAAGTGGATCGATTGGAGCGTCGACCTCTATTACTGGAGCCCGTCGTACAGCCAGATCTACACAGAGCTGAAGAAGCTCGAGGGCCTGGGACTGGTGACATCCCGCGTCGAACGCGACGAGGGTACCCGCAGCCGCCGGCTCTACAAGATCACCCCGGCCGGCATGGAAGCCGTCACCGAGTGGACCAACGACGCACCCGTGGACCCGCCGGTGCTCAAGCACAGCGTGCTGCTGCGGGTGACGTTCGGGCATCTCAGTAACCCAGCTCGACTCAAGGAGTTGTTGCAGGAGCACGTGGCGTACGCCGAATCCCGGCATCGCAAAGCGATCGAGGATGCCGAGGGGGCCGAGGCCGAACCCGCCTGGGCGTATTCGGTGATCGCCTTGCGTTGGGCGGCGAAATACTATGCGGCAGAGCGTGAGTTCGCACTGGAACTGATGAAGGACATCGACGAGGCCGACGCCGTCATCGCGAAGGCCGCCAAGGGGGGTTTCGGGAGACCCCGCCCTACGCCTGGCTACTGGCGTGAGGTCGAGAAGCAGGTCGAGGCCAAGCGCGCGGCGGACTAGCCGATTCGAAGTGTCCCGCTCACTGAGATGAGCCGTCGCTAGCGGTTCGGCCGGCCCGGAACCTAGCGAGTACATTTGCAACAACGGAGGACCGATGGCTGCAAGCTGGGACACGATCGATCGCTACGTCGTCATCTCGACGGACACCCACGCCGGGGCGGATCTCCATGACTACAGGCAGTATCTGCCCGCCCGCCTGCACGACGAGTTTGATGCCTGGGCCAAGGAATACGTCAGCCCGTTCGACGACCTGATCATCGCCACTGCAGACCGAAACTGGGATCACGATCTCCGGATCGCCGAGATGGACGCCGACGGGGTGGCCGCCGAGGTGTTGTTGCCGAACACGGTCCCGCCGTTCTTTCCGACCACTCCCAACATCACCATCAGCCTGCCCCGGACCCGTGACGAGCTCGAGAAGCGGTGGGCCGGAGTGCAGGCCCACAATCGCTGGCAGATCGACTTCTGTTCGCTGGCCCCGGACCGCCGCCGCGGGTTGATTCAGGTCTTCCCCAACGATGTCGATCTGGCTTTGGAGGAGATCCGCTGGGGCGCGGAGCAGGACTGTTTCGGCGGCGTGCTTATCCCGCCAGTATCGCCCGGCGACCCTCAGGTGGCCCCGCTCTTCCATACCCGCTACGAGCCGATCTGGGCACTCTGCACGGAACTGGACCTGACTGTGGTGCAGCATGCGGGGGCCGGTAGCCCCGAGATGCCGATGGACCAGCCGGCGTCTAACGCGGTCCTGATCACCGAGATGGCGCTGTGGGCCCAACGGACGCTCGGCCACCTGATCCTGGCCGGGGTGTTTGAGCGCTACCCGACGCTGCGGTTCGTACCGACGGAGCAGGGCACGTTGTGGGTTCCTCCGCAACTGGCGATGCTCGACGCCATGGTGCCCACCATGAAATCCGAGGCTCACAACCGCACCTACGGGATGTTCGGCGGGTCGTCGGTCGACGCACTGACCATGACCCCGAGCGAATACGCCAAGCGCAACTGCTACCTGGCCAGCGAGCTGGCACCGTTTGACGCGGCGATGATCGACTTCATGGGGGCTGACCACATCATGTGGGGCAGCGACTATCCCCACGAGGAGGGCTTCGCGCCCCAGTCCAAGCTGGCCATCCGCTGGGCGTTGCATGACAGGTCCGAGGACGACTGCCGAAAGATCCTGGGCGGCAACGCGGGCCGTTTGTACCGGTTCGACCTCGATGCGCTGGCACCGGTCGCCGCCAAGATCGGTCCGACGGTCGCCGAGGTGCATACGCGGCTCGAGGACACCGGCTATCGGGCGCCCGCCGCGTTCGGCTACCGGCCGTTCGAGGGCGGGCTGGCCCTGCGGCGTCGGGCCCCGGAGCGCATTTAGCCCGCTGCGTCGCGGGCCGCGATGTAGCCGTACACCAGCCCCTGCGCGATGGTCGCGCCCGCGCCTGGATAGGTCGTGCCGAACGCATTGGCTGCGGTATTGCCGATTGCATACAGCCCGGCGATGACGCCGCCGTCCTCGCGCAGCACCCGCGCGCGCTCGTCTGCCCTCAGTCCGCCGCAGGTACCCAGATCGGACAGCACCATCTTCACCGCGTAGAACGGGCCTTTGATCAACGGACGCAGGTTGGGGTTCGGCTTGATCGTCGGGTCGCCGTAGTAGCGGTCGTAGGCGCTGCGGCCCCGACCGAAGTCGGGATCCGTACCGGCAGCGGCGTTTTGGTTGAAGCGAGTCATCGTCTGGAAGAATTCCGATACCGAAACACCCATGTGCTCGCCCAAAGCGCTGAAGTTGTCGGCGCGCACCGCGATGCCCGCGTCGTACCACGCCTGTGGAATCCGCATCCTCGGAAAGAGCACGGCACCAAAGACATAACTGTTGCGGTATTGCTGATCGAAGATGATCCACATCGTGTCGACCGGGCTTCCGGCCCGTTCCAACTCGAGCAACCGCTGGCCGAAGGACATGTAGTCCGCCGACTCGTTGGCGAACCGGTGGCCGTTTTGGTCCACGATCAGACAGCCCGGAAGTGATCGCTCGGCCAGCATCACCGCGGGTGCCTTACCGGGCAGCGGCGCGACGGCGGGGAACCACCATGCCTGATCCATCAGATCGAGGTCGGCGCCCAATTCCTGTCCCGCCCGGATGCCATCGCCGGTATTGGTGTTCGCGCCCAGGCTTACGTTGGCGCCCAACGACTCCGACTGGAATTTCCACCGCATATCCATGGCGTGGTCGAAACCACCGGTAGCCAGCACCACGCCACGGCGGGCGGTGACGGTCACCTCGCGTCCGTCATGGTCCACGACAGCGCCGGTCACGCGGTCGCCGTCGCCGGTGAGACGCAGCAGCGCGGTGTCGGTCCACACGGCGATACCGGCGCGCAGCACACCCGCGAACAGCCCGGCCATCAGGCCCTGGCCGCCGGCGGCGTAACGCCGGCCGAGCAGCCGCCCGCCGACGCCTTGCGTCACTCGCTTGCCGAACGTCGGAATGCCCTTGTGCGGTACGCGTGCAACCAGGTTCATCCAGCGGTAGTCGGCGCCTGTGGTGGGTATCGGGACGCTCGATTCCATCACGCCGGGCTGTAGCCGGGCACGGTACTCGCCGAGAATCGAGGTATCGAAGGGGCGGCATTCGCAGGTGCGGCCCGCCGCGCTGCCGCCGGGCTCCTCGGGGTGGTAGTCGGAGTAGTCCCGAGCCCAAAACAGTCGTAGTGGGGTCGTCCGACGCAGCATTTCGACCGTCGCGGACACGTGCGCTAAGAACTCGGACGAACGCTGTCGGGACGCCGATCCTGCGACCACCGAATCCAGGTAAGCACTGGCGCGCTCCGTGGTGTCGTCGGCGCCGGCCTCTCGCAGCACCGGGCAGGCGGGGAGCCAGAGAGCACCACCGGACCGCGCCGTCGAGCCACCCACGTAGCAGGACTTTTCCACGATCAGCACGGACAGCCCGAGTTCATGGGCCGCCAGCGCTGCGGCCATGCCCGTGCCTGAGCCGACAACCAAGAGGTCGACGGTCGTGTCGGCCACCGGAAGTCCGGCAGGGATGGTCGTGCTGTGCGCAGTCACGGTGAGAACGGTAGGCCGGGGCGGCGCGACGCAGGAAGACCCGTCCTGATGAGTGGAACAAGCGGCTGCCACAGGTCGGGCCGGGGGAGTTAGATCATGGCGATGACGTCGCAGACTGAGGCCGACCCCGTTCGGCTTATTGAAGCGCAGGCCGCACCGACCCGCTTCGCCCGCGGCTGGCACTGCCTGGGCCTGATCAGAGATTTCGGTGACGGCAAGCCGCACGCGATCGACGCGTTCGGGCACAAGCTTGTCGTCTTCCGGGGCGGCGACGGCAACATCAGTGTGCTCGATGGTTACTGCCGGCACATGGGCGGTGATCTCTCGCAGGGCGAGGTCAAGGGCAACGAGATCGCGTGTCCGTTCCACGACTGGCGTTGGGGCGGCGACGGCCGCTGCAAGCGGGTGCCCTACAGCAGGCGCGCACCAAAATTGGCCCGCACACAAGCGTGGACCACGCTTGAGCAGGACGGCATGTTGTTCGTCTGGAACGACCCCGAGCGCAAACCGCCGCCGCCGGAAGTCGCCATCCCGCGCATCGAGGGCGCCACCAGCGACGACTGGACCGACTGGCACTGGTACACCACAGTCGTGCATAGCAACTGTCGCGAAATCATCGACAACGTCGTGGATATGGCGCACTTCTTCTACATCCACGGCTCGTTGCCCACGCATTTCAAGAACATCTTCGAGGGCCATGTGGCGACGCAGTACATGAACGGCGGAAGTCGCCCCGACCTGGGGAGTACCGAAGGGTCGCAGATGCTGGGTACCACGTCGGTGGCGTCCTACTACGGCCCGTCCTTCATGATCGACGATCTGACCTATCACTATGAGGACGGTGATGCGAAGACGATCCTGATCAATTGTCATTATCCGATTGACTCGAATTCTTTTGTGCTGCAATACGGCATCATCGTGCAGAAAACGGACACGTTGCCCGGGGATCAGGCCGCGGAGGCGGCGATCAATCTCGGCGACTTCGTGAAGCTGGGCTTCGAGCAGGATGTTGAGATCTGGCGGCACAAGGCGCGCATCGACAACCCGCTGCTGGTCGAGGAGGACGGCCCGGTTTACCAGCTGCGGCGTTGGTATCAGCAGTTCTACGTCGACGTCGCCGATGTGCAACCAGATATGGTGGACCGCTTCGAGTTTGAGCTGGACACCACCCGACCCTGCGAGGCGTGGATGAAAGAGATCGAGGCCAACATGGCGGCGCAGGGAGCCGGTTCGGTCTGATGAGGCTTGATCCGTCTGTCCAGCAGGACAATCGCCTCGACGAAATGCCGATGATGCCAGTCGTGTGCCGCAGTTGCGGCGCGCGCGTGTTGGCTCGCAAGAGCAGCTGGAACCAGACCAGTGTGCAGTGGAACGCCGACGCGACGGCGCGTTGCGCCGAGCGTGCCGAAGCTCAGAAGGTAGCTGCGCACGGCCCTGGTGTGTTCCTGGCGTGCTTAGCGCTAAGTGAGTCGATAACCGAGGCGGTGCGACACGGCGACCTAGCTATCGTGGATGAAATAGCAAGGGTGCCACTGTAATTTACGGCGCTGGAGGGGATTGCGACCCGTCCACACCCTTGTGTTCCCGTGGCGTGATGAATACACCCTCGGCTTCCACCGAGACGCCGTCGACGTTACGGAGTTGCCCGACCGCATATGTTTTGGTGCCATCGATCCGCTCCATTCGCGCCTCGGCTCGCAACGCACCTAGCCGGGTGGGGCGCAGATAGCGCACCGTGAGGGTGCCCGTGTAGGCGGGTTTACCCGGTTGGTGTGCCGTCGCGCCCAGGACATGGTCCAGGATGAGAGCGCACATCCCGCCGTGCACGTGGCCCGGCGGCCCCTCGTAGCCGGCGCCAAGGTGCACGTCGGCATGAACGCCGCCCGCCTCGTCGTGCTGGACGACTAGCGGCGGAGCGATCGGGTTACGCAGCCCGACGGCCACATTGCCCCAAACCACGTTTTCACCGTCGGGGTTGGTGCGCACACCGAACGATCCAGGCATGAGTCGCGTGCTCAGCAGCTCGACGGTTTGGTCGACCAGAGCCAAGGCCTGCGCCACGGTGTCTTCGTCGGCCTCGCTGCGAATGGTGACGTCAATGAGCCGTCGCACCGACGCCGTCAGTCGTTCGTGGAGGATGTCAGTCATGTGCGCCACCGTTCATCGCCGTCGCACAGCAGCGTCTCGATCGGATCGACTGAGTCGCAAGGGCTGCCGGCAGCTGCAAGCGCGTAGCCCTTGAACACCCGCGCCGCCGGGCTTAGCACATGCTGGACGGTGGCCATCGTGCGATTGACCCCGATCGGCCACCCCTCACCCCACAGCGCCACTTCGGTCAGCTGGTGGTCCAGGAATTTGAACACTGTTTCGCGGATGCGAACATCCCCGGTGAGGACCTCAGCGCTGACGGCCAAACTGTGCCCCGGGATGCGGCTGGCTGTCGAGACCAACTCCAACGCCGATTTCGAGTTGAGGTCCAAAGCCTGCAGCCCGAGGATCCGTAGCGGCCGGGTATCGCAGCCGCGCGCTAGCAATACCGACACCGACCAACCCGCCCTGGCCCGGTCAAACAGCCAACCCCCGGCAGACTGCACGACGTCCGCGGCGCCCGCGGCAAACACGTCAAGTCGATATCGCAAATACTCGTCATCAGCGCGGGTCGCTCGCTCGGTTGCGATCCCGCCGGTCCGGCTGATGTGAATACTCGTGACCATCAGTTCCTTACTTGGTCCTCAGGCGTGCGCGCCGCCGTCGATCCGGATCTCGGTGCCCGTGATGAACGCACCGTCGTCGGAAGCCACCATGGCGATCACCGACGCGACGGAGCTCGGGTCGCCGAGGATGGCGTCGGCTCTCCCGTGCAGCAACGGTGTCTGCTTGGCCCACAACCCGATGTCGTAGTCGGCGGGCATCTTGTCGAGGGTGCTCAGCGCCAGCGCAGTGGCGACGCCGCCCGGTTGGATGTTGACGGCGCGCAGCCCCTGTTTGGAGTATTCGAGGGCTAAAGAATGCGTCAACGACAACACTCCACCCTTGCTGGCGGCATACGCGGCCATGTAGGGATGCGCGAAAGACGCTGCGGTGGAGGTGAAGTTGACGACCACACCGCGGCCGGATTCCAGCAGAGCCGGCAACGCCTGGCGGATCATCAGGAAAGTGCCGGTCAAGTTCACCGCCAACGTGCGGTTCCAATCGTCCAGCGTGTGCTCATGCGTGTTGGCACAGCGCTGAATGGCAGCGGCGTTGACCAACACGTCGAGGCCGCCCAGATCGTCGACGGCACGGCTCACCGCGCCGACGACCGCGTCTTCGACTGACACATCGACTATCTCGGTGCTCAACCGTTTAGCCGTGCCGGCGGTTTCTGCCGCCGCGGTGGTTAGGGCCAGGCCGTCAGGCGAAACGTCATATCCCACTACGGTGCCGCCCTCGTCGAGCAGTCGCAGCGTGGTGGCCTGCCCGATGCCCGAGCCCGCGCCGGTGATGATAATTCTGCGGTCGTCGAATCGATCTAGCATGCAGTGCCTTTCGTCATTTCAGGCCGGCTGGAAGGCGCTGATCGGCGCCTCGTGCGGATAGTGCGACGGACCGCCGAAGTCATAGGCCGCGTTGAGGGTGCGGATGAACTCAGGGTCGTGCAGTGGGTCGTCCGGCATGGCAAGTTTTATGCCCTGAGCATTGACGTCCTTGACCATGGTGTCGATGGCCCGCTCGGGGGTCAGGTCGTCGGAGCCTTCCATGTTCTTCTTGAGCTCGTCGAAATCCGAGAACACCTCGGCCGACCAGTGCACCAGGAACCGCAGTTCGTCGGTGTGGTGGCGCGCGATCACGTCGTCGCCGTTCTTCAGCAGCCAGTGGTCGCGGTCGTCAGGATCGCCGGTGAAAACCGTGTCGAAGGCCAAACCAGCCGGAACCTGTTGGTCTAGTGGCCCGTTCGCCTCGCCGCGGTGCACCATCATCTCGTTCTGCACGACCACGCCGCGGTTGTTGATTGGCGGCAGGACTCGCTGCGGGGGCTGCAGCGGACCGTTTGGCCAATAGGTGAAGCCGCTGCCGGCATCCAACGAAAACCAGGTAATTACCTGCGCCATTTTGATCAGGTAATCCTGGAAGAGGCCCGATTTGCCCATGACGCTGGTGAGCCATGTCGGCGCGTTCTCGTATCGCACGCCGCGGAAGCTCGGTGAATCCAGATGCCCCGGATCACGATTGGCACATGGGCCGTTGATGTTGAACAGCATCAGCTGCGGCTTGGCGTATTGCGCGTTCCAATAGCTCTTGGCCATCTCCAGGAACCGCGCGTTGTAGAAACAATCGTGCAGTTGGGGGTAGAGCACCGCGCCATAGTTGGCGAGGTAGCCGCGGAAGGTGGGCGTGATGAACAGGTCCAGCGACGGCTCGAAGCCTTCGGGGAAGGCGCCGCTCATCGTGGCGATCAGTTCCTCGGGGGACGCGAAGTGTTGCGCAATGATCAACTTCCACGGGCCCTCCGTACGCACGACATCGAGCAGGCGTTCGCGTTGGTCTTCGGTGTAGACGTTGTCGATCTCGCGAGGGGGTGCCGCTGGCCGCAACACGTCGGAAAGCTCCATCCGTCGCTCGTCGCTGAGCATCAGCTGTCTCCTTCTGCCAATTCTGCGTTGGCGTGATTGTGCGCGGCGTCAGTGCCCCGCGGCGGCGCCCTGTCCGGTGATCGGGACGTCGAATCGGATCGGGTGCGCGAACTTCGCTCGCAGCAGCGCGCCGATCTCGGCGACGGCCAGCCGGCCCCGCGCCGTTGCGTCAGAGCGCATAAGAAAGCCGTGATACATGCCGGGATAACGGGTGGTGGTGGTCTGTACGCCGGCTTCTCGGAGCCGGGCCGCGTACCGTTCACCCCAGTCCTGGATCGGATCGCAGCCCGCAGTCACTACGACCGCCGGCGGCAGGTGGGACAGATCGGACGCGTAGGCCGGGACCAGGTACGGGTCGCGGGGCGGACCGGTGTTGCCGTCGGCGAGGGCATGCATGTAGTCGATGTCGTCGCGTGCGAGCAGCGGTGCATCAGGCAGCGCAATGATCGAGGGAGCGGTCATGTCGCGATCCAAGCCCGGATACAGCAGCACCTGCGCACAGATCTCCGGCCCGTTCCGGTCGCGTGCGGCCAACGCAACCGCGGCCGCCAGGGACCCGCCTGCGCTGTCGCCGACGACCGCAACTCGGTCGGAGTCGACACCGAGGCCGCGTGCGTTCCGTGATACCCACTCGGTCGCGGCGTAGGCGTCGTCGAACTGCGCGGGGGGCGGCGACTCGGGCGCCAACCGGTAGTCCACGGCCACGACGGTGGCGCCCGACGCCGACGCCAACTCGCGGGCAAGCGGTTCGAACGAGTGGTTGGAGCCCATGACGAGCCCACCGCCATGAAAGTAGACCAGCACGGGCAGAACGGAATCGTCTGTGGGACGGTAGATCCGGACAGAAATCGATCCGGCGGGGCCGGGTATCGTCATATCGCCGATGGTGGCCATCGCGGGCATTTCATCGGGCAGTGGCGCGGATTCGACCGCGGCTCGCACCGCGGCCAATCCGCGCTGGCGCATCGGTGGGACCGCTCCGAAGGACGCCACTCGCGCGGCGGCGTCGGGATCGAGTGCCGGCGTCACCTCAGCACCGGAGGTCGTTGTGCAGCAAGCACATTCGCGCGGTCTGCCATGGCCAATGCGACGGTTTGCTGGGTGAGTAGATAGAACCTTCCCTCGGCGGCCTGCTCGAACAACGTCTCAGCGGCCGCAAGCGGATCCATTGCCGCGGCCTTGATGTCCAGCATGGCGGAGCGTTGCGCCTCGGCGGCACCGGCATCGCTGGCGTCAGGGCCGACTCCGCCGGCCGCCTCGAAGATGTTGGAGACCACCGCGCCGGGCAGCACGGCCTGGACGTGGATGTGGTGGCCGTGCCCGGCCAATTGAACATCCAGATGCAGGCACTCGGTCAACGCGAGCACCGCGTGTTTGCTCATGATGTAGGGCGCCTGCAACGGGATTGCGCGTACTGCACCGACCGACGACAGGTTCCACACCCAGGCTTCCTCGTCGGTGGCCATCATCTTCGGCAGAAATGCGCGGATACCGTGGAAGACGCCGCTGATGTTGATGTCGACGACGCGCCGCCAGTTGGCTATTGGGGTGTCCCATAGGTAGCCGAACTGCTCGATGCCTGCGTTGTTCACCAGCAGCCGCACCGGGCCGACGTCGCGGTAGACCCGGTCGGCGAGTTTCTGGACGGCGTCCGGGTCGGTCACGTCGCACACGATGTCTACCGCCGTGCCGTCCGCTTCGCAAAGTTCGTCGCGCAGCGCGGCGATGGCAACGGCATCGACGTCGGCAAGGACGACGGCCATGCCCAGGCGGCTGGCGTATCGCGCCATTCCCGCGCCGACCCCGGCGCCGGCCCCCGTGATGACGGCGACACCGCCGGAGAATGTTGCGCGTGCGCTCACGAACCTGTGGCGCTGTCGGCGGCGAGCTCCGACAGTAGGACGGAGTCGGTGGCGTCGAGCACGACGTCCATCTCGGTGAACACCAGCCCGGTCTCTTCGCGCCGGACGCCGACGTTGACGACGCCGCTGGACACCGTGAACGGTACGAAGTTGGCGATTTGGTTGACGAGGATGTAGAACCGCGCGCGGGTAACGTCACCGTCGGTTCCGGTGCGGTGCACATTGGTGGCGTGGTGGCGGAGCGGGTATGGGCTCTGCTTGCGATGTTCCGACAGCCACTCCATCACCGCGTCACGGCCGTGCAGTTCGGGTGACATCAAGTCTTCGAACGGGCTGGCTCCGGAATCGCTGCGGGTCAGGTAGTGCACGTCTTCGGCGTAGCTCGCGGCCAGTTCGTCGTAGTGCGCTTCGTCGTAGTGGTACCAGAAGCTGCCGATGAACTCCTGCAGTTCCGGCAGCGTGACGTCTTTGCTCATGTCGGCGAGTCAACCCTGGTGCGGCCCTGATGACACCGCGGATGCCCGGTCAGTGGAACACCGTACCGGCGCCATGAAAAGGATCTTCGTCATTCCGGTGTGAAGGTGGAGGGATCGGCCGGCTCATCGCAGATTCGACAACCGCTCGTCAAGGCTGAAGCCTTCGCGCAGTTCGCGTTTAAGCAGTTTGCCGCTGGGATTCTTCGGCAGTGAATCGACGAAGAAAATGCGTTTTGGCGTCTTGAATCCGGCCAGATGCTCCCGGCAGTGCACGAGCAGATCGGTTTCTGTCACGGCGACTCCGTCGCGGGGCACCACCGCCGCCGCCACGGCTTCCACCCAGACCGGATGCGCCAAGCCGAATACCGCGACTTCCTGGACCCCGCTGTGTCGGTACAAGACTTCCTCAACTTCGCGGCTGGCCACGTTCTCGCCACCCGATTTGATCATGTCCTTCTTGCGGTCGACGACGTGCAGCAGGCCGTGCTCGTCGAAGTAGCCCAAGTCGCCGGAATGGAACCAGCCGGCGCGGAAGGCCTCGGCAGTCCGTTCGGCATCGTCTAGGTAGCCCAGCATCAAATGCGGGCTGCGGTGGGCGATCTCGCCGACGACACCGGTGGCCACCGGGATGTCGTTGTCGTCGAGAATCGTCGTCTCCACATTGACCACGGGGCGGCCGGCCGCACCCGCGTGGGCGTCCTGCTCATCTGGCCCGAGCGCCGACGCGAGCGGCGCCATCTCGGTCTGACCGTAGAAGTTCCATAACCTCAGATTTGGTAGCCGGGTCCGGATCTCGTTGAGGACCTCGACGGGCATCGCCGAGGCGCCGTAGTACCCCTTACGCAGGCTGGACAGATCCACCTCGTCGAAGATCTGGCAGCGCAGCAGGCTGATCCATACCGTCGGTGGCGCAAAGTAATTCGTCACGCCATAGCGTGCGATGGTGCGCAGGACAAGTTCGGGGTCCGGACGGGGCAGGATGATGCTGGTAGCGCCGAGATAGATATCTGTGGCCAGGAAGTTGTCCAGCTGTGCGCAGTGGTAAAGCGGCAGCGAGTGGATCTCGATGTCGTCACCGGACATCGACCCGGCGACGATGGTGCTCACGTATTGCCACATCAGGCTGCGGCTGGAGTGCATCGCCGCCTTCGGGCGCGACTCGGTGCCGCTGGTGTACATCAGCCGTAGGAGCTGGTCGTCGTCGATGCGCGGGTTGGGGGCCGCGGCGGTACTCGTCAACCAATCTGCGAAGTCTTCCCAGCCCGCTGCAGCCGTGTGCCCGGCCGGCAGCAGCGCAACCCTCGTCGTGACTGAGCCGCCCAGTCGCATCGCTTTCTCAGCGGTCGGCATCAGCTCCGCCTCGACAACGAACCCCCTGACCCGGCTGTGGCCGAGGATATAGGCGATCTCCTCGGCGGTGAGCATGAAGTTGATCGGCACCAGGACGACCGCTGCGCGCGCGGTCGCGAAAGCCAGAACGGCGTACTGCCAGCAGTTGCGCGCCAGCAACGCGATGCGATCGCCAGGTGCAAAGCCGTTGTCGCGCAATGCCGCCGCCGCTCTGTCGATCCGATGATCGAACTCGGCGAAGGTCAGTTCGACATCCCCGTCGATGATCGCAGTCTTGTCCGGTTGGCGGCGGGCCGATCGGCGAGGAATATCGCCGAGCGTATGACCGCTCGCCTGTGCGACTAGGGTGCGCACCCGTCCGTCGAAGCGCACCCGATCCATGTTTCGGAGAGTATGCGTCGGATGCCGTCGCGGGTCTACTCCTGTCCCGCTGAGTAGACAGATGGCCGCGCGACCCAACCGTCCGCCTCGATACTCGATGGCATGACCGCCGCCACGGAATCGACGTCGCCCACCGGCCCCGCCGTTCCCGACCCCGGCGAACTGCGGGACAACCTGCGGCAGGCCGACCCTGGCGTCCTGGTCGCGGTGTTGGCCCAGCTCACCGGAGACCCGTCGGTGATCGAGACCTACGCGCCCAAAATCTCGCACATTCCTGACCCACCCGAACGGGCCGGTGTCACCGACCCCGAAACTGCCGAAGCGCTGGTACGCGCCGTCATTGACGCGCTGGCTCAGCCCCGGCGAGCCGATGCGGTGGCCGCCGCCGACCGGGATTTGTTCGCTCGACTGCTGCCGATCGCGCTGGGTTCGGAAGTCGAGGACGAGCAGGTCGACCTGCTACTCGAGCAGGGCGGCTTCCAGCGGTCGCAGCCGACGCTGCCGCGCACGGTGCCGATCCCCGATACCGTGAAAATCGCCATCATCGGAGCGGGCATCGCGGGGATCAGCGTCGCGCTGGCCGCCGCCGCGGAGGGCGTGTCCTACGAGATCTTCGACCGCAACGCGGAGGTCGGCGGCACTTGGCTGACCACAACCTATCCGGGCATCGGCGTCGACACCCCGTCGGCGTACTACTCGCTCTCTTGGGAAGTCAACCCCGACTGGAGCAGCTACTATCCGCAAGGCGCGGAGTATCAACGCTATCTGGTGGCCCTCGCCGACAAGTACAAGCTGCGCGAGCGGACCCGGTTCCGCACCGAGGTCGATGCCTTGTGGTGGGACGCCGATCGAAACCAATGGCAGATCCATTCGGTCGATGCCGACGGCCACCGTGACATCAGCTACGCAAGCGTAGTGATCACCGCGGCCGGCTACCTCAACCGGCCCCGCTGGCCCGATGTCAAGGGGCGAGAAACGTTCGCGGGCATCAGCATTCACTCGGCCCGGTGGGATTCCTCGGTGGATCTCACCGGCAAGAAGGTGGCGATCATCGGCGCCGGGTGCACCGCGGTGCAGATCGTCGACGCGTGCGTCGACCAGGTGGACCACCTGACGATATTCCAGCGTCAGCCGCACTGGGTGGCGCCACGCAAACGTCCCACCGACGAGGTCCCCGCGCATCGGCGCTACCTCGGGCGTCACCTGCCGTACTACGCGAATTGGAACCGGCTCAAATCGTATTGGGGAACCGCCGACAACAACTACCCGGTCATCCTGCAGGACCCGGAGTGGGCCAAGGACCACCTGTCCATCTCTGCGGCCAACGACGTGCTTCTGCAGATGTGCCTGGCGTACATCGAGCAGACCTTCGGCGAAGACACGGAGTTGGCCAAAAAGGTCACGCCGGATTTCGCACCGTACGGCAAGCGGATCATCCGCGATCCGGGCGGGTATTACGCGGCGTTGACGCGCGACCATGTTGACGTGGAGGCCAGCGAACCGGCCGAGGTCAACGCGAAAGGCATTGTCACACAGGACGGTCGGCAGATCGACCTCGACGTGATCATCTATGCCACCGGCTACTACCTGGACTTCCTGTCCACAATCGACATCCGCGGCCGTGACGGCAAGAAGCTGACAGACGAATGGGGCGAAAGTCCTCGTGCCTACCGCGGCGGAACCGTACCCGGCTTTCCCAACCTGTTCACCATGTCGGCACCGAACTACAGCCCCGGTCACGGCGCCGGCGCGAACTTCTCAATGGAGGTGCTCGCGCACTACATCATCGAATGCCTGCAGTTGATGGCGCTGCGCGGCGCCGACACTATCGAAGTCACTCGGCGGGCGTACGAGGACTACGTCGCGGAAATCGACGAGACGATGATGGGTACCGTGTGGTGCCACACGCCGAATGCGCACACCTACTACCGGTCGGGATCGGGGCGGGTGGTGGTGGCGACGCCATATCGACTGGTCGACGTCTGGCATCAGCATCGCGCGCCGATCGAAGAGGATTTTACATTGCGATGAGCCAATTGCTCACCGGCAAGACGGCTTTGGTCACCGGCAGCAGCCGCGGCATTGGACGCGCAATCGCCCAGCGTCTCGCCGCAGAAGGCGCGACCGTCGCGGTCACGGCCCGTGCCTACCAACCGTCGCAGTCCATCCGGGCCGGGGCCACCTCGGCGCTACCGGGCACGATCGACGAGACCGTCGCCCTGATCGAAGAGGCTGGCGGATCAGCGTTCGGACTGACCGCGGACCTCGAGGACGGCGCGGCGCGCGATGGCCTGGTGGACGCGGTGCTGGAACGCAGCGGCCGCATCGACATCCTGGTCAACAACGCCGGTTTCGCCGACTACTCGGTGATCGAGAACATGTCGCTGGAAACCTTCGACCGGACCATCGAGCACTATCTGCGGACGCCGTTCGTTTTGACCAAAGCTGCGGTGCCACATATGCGTAGACAAGGTGGCGGGTGGATCGTCAACATCGGCTCGGTCACCGGTGTGGCTCCAGTGCGGCCGTACCGGGAGTACAACAAAACTGCCGGTGACGTCATCTACGCGTCTTGCAAGGCCGCACTGCATCGCTTCACCCAGGGCGTCGCTGCGGAGTTGCTCGATGCCAACATCGCCGTGAACTGCGTCGGCCCGTCGACGGCCGTCCGCACACCTGGTGCTGCACAGTTGATCCCGGAGACCTTCTTTACCGAGCCGGTCGAGTATCTGGCCGAGACGGTGCTCGCGATGTGCCATCTGCCGGCCGCGCAACGCACCGGCCTGGTGGCCTTCAGCCTGCACTACCCGTGGTCACATGGGCTGCCGGTGCGCAGCCTCGACGGTAGGTCGGAGCTGCCGCCGCTGGAACCGCCGGCATCTGCTAACCCGAATATCCTCCCCGCCGGGCTATAGCCTGAAAGATAAAGAAACATGGATACCGATCGGCTACAACGCCTGTTCGATGAGCGTGACATACAGCGCGCGTTGAACCTATTCGCCCGCGCCATGGACGACCGCGACTGGATCGCGATGGCCGAGATTCTCGCCGATGACGCTCAAGGCGACTTCGGCACCGGCCGTCTGCACGGCAATGCAGCAATCATTGAACTGATACGGGGTTTC
Source organism: Mycobacterium sp. IS-836 (assembly GCF_001954275.1). Lineage (GTDB taxonomy): Bacteria > Actinomycetota > Actinomycetes > Mycobacteriales > Mycobacteriaceae > Mycobacterium. The sequence continues at coordinate 75,650 of NZ_MBEU01000017.1, forward strand.
CTCGACAATTGTGGTCCGACCCAACACCTATTGGGCAATGTTGTTATCGATGTTGATGGCGATAATGCATTCAGCCGCGCCTACATTCGCGATGTCCATCTTCAGTCTGATGCTGACGCGTCGGCGCGGTTCTATACCCTCGGCGACTACGAAGACACGTGGCAGCGGCGTGCCGACGGGACGTGGTGCCTGACAGAGCGGATCAAGGCCAACCGCGCCCACGTCGGATCACTCAGTGTCTTCAGCAGCTAGTTGGCAAGGGCGCGATGCATCGACAGAAGCTGTGGCACACCCGGTCGCGCACGATCACGTCAGGACATTCCGGATCGAACCATCGGTCCACCACAGCCCAGTGGATCGGATGCATCAGGTAGGGACCCATCAGACCGTCGAGATCGCTGAACTCCTGCTCGAACACGTGCGTCCATGATGAGGCCCCGATCGCATCATCGACGCGGCTCAGCTGCCACGCTCTGACGGCCGGTATGTAGTCGGGCATCCAGGACAGCTCGTCTTCGAAACGTTCAACTGTGACGGCGGCCGTATCTGGCGCTACCCGCAACAGCAGGGTGCGATAGACGGTTCCCGGGCCGCCGCCGTTGTGGTTCAGAACACCTGCGTAGGTCGCTCCATTGACTCGCGTAATCCCGGGATCGTGCAGCACCGCAGCGAAATCATCCGCGGCCGAGAGCCATTGACTTCGTGATTCGAACCTCAAGTGGACTAGGACGTCGCCCCCGTTGCGCGACCCCGGCAGCGTCGGCTCGACGAGCCGGTGTAGTGCGGAGGTCGCTTCCGCCGCCGAACGCACGGCCGCCAGCACCCGAAGCCGCTCTTCCTCCGCGATGTCGATGAGCCTGGTAACGCTATACATCGCAGAGGCCATCGACGTCGTCGGCTGCAGCGGCGAAAGACCGCGACCGCGCGGTGACCAGTTCGCTGATCCGAGACCACCATTCGCCCAGTGCCGGGTCCGGCCGACCCTTCCAGGTCATCTCCCACCATGCCTGCACGCTCGGCAGCGTCCAGCTGATAGTGACGGTATTTGAGAGATCTTTGGACCAGATCGGAGGACTGACGAGGACGTCGCGCAATGTCATCCCGCGGCAGCGGGCGCCGGGCGCGTATTCGGCGAGGTAGGCGTCGACGAATGTCCTTGCGCAGCCGGGCTTGGTCACCACTGTGTCGATGACGAATATCCGACCGTCAGCCATGGTGCGACCTTTCAGCGAAGCAGTTGAGCCAGTCCCGAGCACGCCTGCTGCCGCGCTTCGTGAGCTATGTCGAGCATCGGCATCGTCATGAACCCGTGGATGCCGCCGTCGAAGGGGCATCGCACAGTGATCACACCCGCAGCCTCGAGCGCGTCGGCGTAGGCGTTGCCCTCGTCACGAAGTGGATCGTGACCGGCGGTGACGATGACTGCTGGCGGCAGTCCGGCCAGGTTCGCCCGAAGGGGCGACGCGTATGGGTGTTCCCGATCGGCACGCGCCGGAACGTACTGATCCCAATACCATTGCAGAGCCGGCTTCGGATTGTAGAAACCGTTGCCGAACAAGCGATAAGACTCGTTGTTAAAGTCGGCTGCTATCACCGGATAGATGAGCAACTGGCCCGCGATCGGGGGACCGCTGCGATCGCGCGCCATCACCGCGGTGACGGCGGCCAGGTTTCCTCCCGCGCTGTCGCCGCCGACCACAACGCGCTGTGCATCGCCGGCAACCGCGTCCGCATTGTCGGCCGCCCATCGGGCGACCGCGTAGACGTCCTCGGCAGCGTCAGGCCACCGATGCTCCGGGGCCAGGCGGTAGGCGACCGAAATCACAACGGCGGGAACACGATTAGCAATAGTCCGGCACAGGCCGTCGTGACTGTCCAGGTCGCAGAACACAAAGCCGCCACCGTGGGCGTACACCAGGATCGGCAGGCTCTCGCCATCGGGGCGGTAGATCCGCACCGCGATGTCGCCGCCGGGCCCCGGAATGGATTCGTCTCTCACCTCGGCAACGGGCTCGAGTTCTGCAGGTGGCACGAAGCGGGAGCGGATCGTTGCCCTTGCCTGCGCACCGGTCATGGTGTGGACCGGCGGGAAGCCGGCGTCCAGCGCCTCGATCAGCGGCGCGATCTGTGGATCGAGGCTCACGCGTATTGCAGGGCAGGACGCGGCGCGGAACGCGCCAGTCGCAGTGGCCGCAGCGGTTGCAGGGTTGGCGCCACCCGCTGCGGGCCGTCCTCGACGTTGCGCCAGACGGCCATCGCGGTCATGCGCACGGGGGCGGCCAGGCGCTGATCGAACATCATGCGATTCATCGGACCGCACACCGACACCGCGGCGACGGCCTCACCCGGGCTGCCGATCGGGGCTGCCACACAACCGAATCCGAGCAGCGACTCCTCGCGCTCGAACGCGACACCGTGGGCGCGCACCTTGGCCAATTCGATCGCCAGTTGCGAGCTGTTAACGATCGAGTACTTGGTCTTGCGGGCCTGCAGATCCACGGCGGTGTCCTCGTCACTGTAGGCCAGGATCGCCTTGCCCACGGCGGTGCAGTGCGCGGGTTGACGGCCCCCAACTCGGGTGGGGATCGCGGCGTTCATCGGTTCGCCGACCTTGTCGAGATAGACGACGTCGGGTCCGTCCAGGACCGCGAGGTGTACGACAAGCCCGGTGGCGCGGTGCAATTCGCCCAGCAGCGGACTGGCCGCGCGCACCAGACGGTCCTGGTGTACGGCTAGCGAGCCGAGCTCCACCAAACGCATACCGAGCTCGTAGTCGCGGCCGCTGCGGCGCAGCCAGCGCAGTTGCACCAAGCGCTCGAGCATCCGATGCGCCGACGAGCGCGGCAGGCCGGTACGGCGGACGATCTGTGCCAGCGTCAGCCGTCCCGGTCCATCGAACGCATCAAGCACCAACGAGATGCGGTCGATAACGGCACTGGGTGTTGGTTGGGCGGTCGCGACGGCGTCGGTTCGTGACATCGGTGTCCTCAAGGGTTGCTATAACTGGCTGATATATTCCTATTAGGAATATATGCACCATACCGCTGTGGCTGCTGTCACACAAGACACGAAAAAGCGCCGACGGACCCGGGTCAGTCGGCGGATTAGCGCAGGTCAGCCCTTGGCGGCCGAGCGGCCAGCCCGGCGGCCGTAGAAGCTGCCGTCGCCGAGCGAGATCCCGCTGGCGTAACCCCACGCGGCGAGACCCGCGGTCGAACGCCCCGCGGCGAAGAGGCCGGGTATGGGCTCACCGCTGACGTGCAGCACCTCGGCGTCCAACGTGGTACTCAGGCCGCCCAGGGTGAAGCCGCCAGTGCTCTCGCGCAGGTCGATCGCGCCGACCGGGCAGCCGATCGGCTTCACCCATTCCGGCTTCTTGTGCAGCAGCGGATCCTCGCCCCTGGCGGCCCCGTCGTTGTAGGCGGCGACGGTCGCCTGCAGCGAACCGGGCGTCAGCCCCATGTCGCGTTCCAGGTCGGCGACGCTGTCGGCCACCCACGTCGCCGGCCGCAACATGAACTTCGGTGACCACGACGCCATCGCCTCCTCCTGAGCGTCGCCGTCGATGATCAGGTAGGCGGTGTTGTCCTGCTGATACAGCGTGAGCTGCCCGATCCGGCCCGGGTAGGTGTCCTCGGTGACGTAGCGCTGGCCCCGGCCGTTGACCAGGATTCCGCGCACCAGCTGTTGCGGATCGATGAAGATCGCGACCTCGGTGGCGTCCATGTGGGCCAGGTCGGCGCCCAGGGCCTGCGCCATCCGGATCGCCTGGCCGTCGTGCTGCTCGATCGACGCCGCCGGGCGGCCGGCGATCCGCGGGGCGTAGCGCATCACCATCGCGTCGTTGTAGGCGAAGCTGCCCGTCGCGAGGACCACGCCCGAGCGCGCCCGCAACGCCATCTCGGTGCCGTATTGCCGGGCGCGCAGGCCGACCACCCGCCCGTCGGATTCGACGATCAGCGACTGCACCCGCACGTCGTAAAGGGCGCGCGCGCCGGCCGCGGTCGCGGTTTCGACGAGCGGCTTCATCAGCATGTAGCCGGCGCTTGCCTCACCCTGCTTCTTGTTCGACATCTGCGGGACATGACCGCGCGGGGCTGGGGTGGCAATGGTGTTGAACGGGTAGGCGTTTTCGCCGCCGCTATACATCAGGCCCTGGTCGCCCATCGGTTCCCAGCCGGGCTCGGAGAAGAACTCCGCCTTGAACGGCACGCCGCAGCCGACCAGCCAGTCGAAATGGGCGACACTGCCGGCGCAATAGTCGGCGATCCGGTCCCCGTCGGCGCCGGGCCCCATCGCGACGTTGAGAAACGCCGCCATGTTCTCGACGGAATCGTCGAAGCCGCAAGCCTTTTGCAGCGCCGTACCACCGCCGAGGTAGATGAACCCGCCCGCCATCGCCGCCGCGCCGCCCCACGAGCCGGTGCGCTCCAGCACCAGGACGTCGGCGCCGGAGCGGGCCGCTTCGACCGCCGCGGCGGCGCCGGCCACCCCGTAGCCGGCGATGACGACGTCGGCCTCGTCGTCCCACGAGGCGATCGACGCGGCGGGAATGGGTGTGATGTCGGTGTCGGGCGTCATAACCGCATCGCCGCGGGCATCTCGCCGACCCACTGGTGACCCCAGTAGCTGTCGGCGGTGATTTCCTCTGCGGTGTAATAGGTTTCGTCGACCCGCATGCCGTCGGTGCCGAATTCGATGTCCCAGTCGCCGGGCGCGCGGACGTAGAAGGAGATCATCTTGTCGTTGGTGTGGCGTCCCAGTGTGGACGACAGCTGGAATCCCTCGGCGTTCACGCGATCCAGCGCCTGGCCCACCGCGTCGAGGGTGTCGACTTCGACCATGATGTGCACGAGCCGCGGGTCGCGCTGATGTGCGGCCGGGACGATCGCCATGCTGTGGTGTCGTTCGTTGATGCCCAGGAAGCGAACCCGCACCGGCCCGAACTCTTTCGGCAGCGGCACCCGGAACGCGCCACGGGAACGGAAACCCAGCACGTCGGTGTAGAAGTCGAACAGCCCGTTGGGATCCATGGCCGGCACGACGACATGCCCCAGCCCCTGATCGCCGGTGACGAATTTCGCGCCGAACGGGGTGACGACCGGGCTGTGGTCGAGCACCGCCCCGTGAAACACCTCGAGCGTGGTTCCGGCCGGGTCCTCGAACGTGAGCACCTCTTCCACGCGACGCGCCTCCGCCTCGTCGGTGGACAGCTGTTTGAACGCAACCCCGGCGCCATCGAGGGTGGCCTTGACCCGCTGCAGCGCCTGGTGGTCGCGCACTTCCCAGCCGACGGTGAGCACCCGGTCGGTGTCACCGGGCAGCACGATCAGCCGGGCTGCCCGCTCGTCCATGCGCAGATACAGCGCGGACGCGTCGGGGCCTCCTCCTTTTGGTGGGGAGCCTTCCGCGAATCCGAGGACGCCGAAGGCGAATTGCCGCCAGCGATCGATATCATTGGTCGAAATAGTAATGTAGCCAAGGCTTTTCAGGTCGCTCATGGTGAAGCGTTCTCCTAAATCAAGGCTCGCAGTGGACCTTCCGGTGGATCGATGCCCAGCGAGCTCAGCGCCGACGCGTGGTAGGTGGTGCCGGGGACGTGGATAGCGTGCAGGTGGCCGACATGCACGTCCCGCCAGTACCGCTGCAGCGGCTTGTCCATCCGCGCCGCGTTGCCGCCCGAGCGGGCGAAGATCTCGTCGACCGCCGACACCGCGCGCCACACCGCGCGAACCTGCGTGCGCCGACCGGCCGCGCGGTCCGCGAACGACACCTCCTTGCCGGCGGCAACCATGTCGTAGATGCGATCGGCGTTGGCCAGCAGCTCCTGGCGCGCGGCGTTGATGTCGGCCGCCGCCTCGCCGATGGCGTGCATGACGTAGGGGTCGTCCTTGATCGCCGTTCCCGTGGCTCCGACACGCTCCCGCTGGTAGTCCAGGTGGGCGGCGAGCGCTCCCTCGGCGATGCCGATGGTCGCCGCAGAAATGCCCAGCGGGAACATCGTCGACCACGGCATCAGGTACAGCGGCTCGGTCATGCCCGCCTCGCGCTGGGCGGTGCCGTCCATCACCTTCGTCGCGTCCATGGTCCGGTAGGTCGGGACGAACGCGTCCTTGACGATGACGTCCTTGGAGCCGGTTCCGCGCAGCCCCACCACATTCCACGAGTCCTCGACGATCTCGTAATCCTTGCGCGGCAGGACCATGTGGAGCATCTGCGGCGGCATCAGCGGGATGCCCTTCTCGTCGCCGAGCATCGCCCCGAGGATGATCCAGTCGCAGTGGTCGGTGCCCGAGCTGAACTGCCAGCGGCCGTTGAAGATGTAGCCGCCGTCGACGGGCTTGGCCACACCCTGCGGCGCGTACGGGGAGGCCATCCACGTGTCGACGTCCTCTGCCCAGATTTCCGCGGAGACTTTCGGATCGGCATAGGCCAACTGGTAGGGATGCACACCAACCACGCCGACGATCCAGCCGGCGGCTGGATCCAGCGCCGCAGTGGCCATCGTCGTCTCAGCGAACTCGCGGGGGTGGACCTCGAAGCCCTGGTATTGCTTGGTCTGCAGCAGCCGGATCAGGCCGGCACCTTTCATCAGCTTGACGGTGTCGTCGGTGAGGCGGCCAATCCGTTCGGCTTCGGCGGCCTGGTCCCGCAACTGATCGGCCATGGCAACTACCTGGTCGAGTACCCGCTCGCTCATATCGTTCGTCCTAACGTGTGGGGGCGTAGTAATGGTCTACCGCAGTCCGCGCCGAACCCGAAGGCAATCCCGGTGAGCGGACGCAATCGCGGTCAAAACTTGATGTGGAGATGGTCGCTGGCCGGCCTGGCCTGACACGCGAGAATCAGACCGCCGCGCAGGTCGTCGGCTTCCAGGAGGTCGCACGCCGCCATGACGGTCTCGCCCGCGACGACGGTGGCCACACACGAACCGCAGCGGCCCTCCCGGCACGAGTGGGGCGCGTCGATGCCCGCATCGAGCAACAGGTCGACCAGGGTCTGACTACGGGGCCAACGCAAACGATGTCGCTGACCATCCAGCTCCACTTCGACATGAGCAACTTCCGACATGAGCCGATGGTCTGCGATATGCGGCGGGGGGCGGGTGCGCGCGCCCGGTGGTCGGGAAAACTCGGCCGGAGCGTCCGTTGACCGGGAAGGGGAACCGCGCGCGACGACTAAGGCCCTACCGTGGCTGCCTGTGACCAATCCCGGCCAGCAGCCTCTCGACGTACTAGTGGTCGGCGCGGGGTTCGCCGGTCTGTACGCCCTACACAAGCTGCGCAGCCAAGGTCTGTCGGTGCGGGTGCTCGAAGCCGCACCCGAGGTGGGCGGGACCTGGTACTACAACCGCTATCCGGGCGCGCGCTGCGACGTCGAGAGTGTCGACTACTGCTACTCGTTCTCCGACGAACTGCAGCAGGAATGGAACTGGACCGAAAAGTATGCCACCCAGGCCGAGATCCTCGCCTACCTGAACTGGGTCGCCGACAAACTGGACCTGCGCCGCGACATCGCCCTGAACACCCGCGTCGTGTCGGCGGTGCTGGATGAGGCCGCGTTGCGCTGGACAGTCACCACCGACGGCGGGCAGGCGCTCTCGGCGCGGTTTTGTCTCATGGCAACCGGCCCGTTGTCGGCTGCGCTCACGCCGACCTTCGATGGCTTGGACAAATTTGCCGGCCAGATCTACCACACCGCCCAATGGCCCCACGATCCCGTCGACTTCACCGGCAAGCGGGTCGCGGTCATCGGCACCGGATCCTCCGGAATTCAGTCGATTCCAATTATCGCCGAGCAGGCATCCCACCTCTATGTCTTCCAGCGGAGCCCCAATTACAGTGTCCCGGCGGGCAACAAGCCGTTGTCGGCCAAAGAGCTCGACGACATCAAGGCCGGCTACGCGAAGCGGCGCAGGCTGTCGTGGCGCAGCGGCGGTGGCTCGCCGCACATCACCGCCCCGAAGCCGACGATGGAGTGCACGCCAGAAGAGCGTCGAGCGGCGTTCGAAAAGCGATGGCAGCTGGGTGGCGTGCTGTTCTCGAAGACATTCCCCGACCAGATGATCGATCTGGCGGCCAATGACGAGGCCCGAAAGTTCTACGAGGAAAAGATCCGGGCCGTCATCGACGATCCCGCGGTCGCCGACATGCTGATTCCCAATGACCACCCGATCGGCACCAAGCGAATCTGCACCGACAGCAACTACTTTCAGACCTTCAATCGGACCAACGTGTCGCTGGTCAGCGTGCGCGCCACTCCGATCGAATCCGTCGACGCGACCGGGATCAACACCACCGAGGCCCGGTACGACGTCGACATGATCGTTCTGGCAACGGGTTTCGACGCTATGACCGGGGCGCTGGGCAAGATCGACATCGTCGGACGCGGCGGTGTGGCCCTACGTGACGACTGGGCGCACGGACCTCGCACCTATCTGGGGTTGGGCGTGGACGGCTTTCCCAATCTGTTTTTGATCTCCGGCCCGGGAGCACCCGCCGTCCTGGCGAACATGGTGCTACACGCGGAAGCTCAGGTGAACTGGATTGCTGAGGCCATCACCTACCTGGATAACCATGACTACGCCGCGATCGAAGCCACCGTGGACAGCGTGGACGGCTGGGTCGCCGAATGCTCCCGGCGCGCCGAGACGACGCTGTTCACCAAGGCGAACTCCTGGTACATGGGCGCGAACGTACCGGGAAAGCCAAGGGGTTTCATGCTGTTCGTCGGGGGCTTCGCGACCTACAACGACATCTGCGCCGACGTCGCCGACTCCGGCTACCGCGGATTCGACCTGATCAAGATGCCGCAATGACAGGACTGGTTGACAAAGTCGTGCTGGTAACCGGCGCCGCCCGCGGCAGCGGACGCGTGCATTGCGAGCGGTTCGCCGACGAGGGCGCCAACGTGATCGCGCTGGACGGGCAGGCGGCCGCAGGCGAATTGAGCGATACCGCAAGGGAAGTCGAAAATAGGGGCCGGCGCTGCGTGGCCGGCGTGGCCGATGTCAGCGACCTCGAAGCGATGACGGCCGCGATCGATCACGGCGTCGCCGAGCTGGGTCGGCTTGACGTGATCGTCGCCAACGCCGGAATCCACCTCCCCGGCGCGCCCTCGTGGGAACTGGACCCCCGGGACTGGCAGCGCACACTCGACGTCAACCTCACCGGCGTATGGCACACCGTCAAGGCGGCTGTGCCGCACATGGGGGAGGGCGGCGGCTCCATCGTGATCATCAGTTCCACCAACGGGATTCGCGGCACGACCAACACCGTCCACTACACCGCCAGTAAGCACGCGGTGGTGGGCCTGGCACGCACCCTGGCCAACGAACTCGGGCCGCGCAGCATCCGGGTCAACACCGTCCATCCCGGCGCGGTCGCAACAACCACGCTGCTCAACCAGGCGACGTTCAAGCGCCTGCGGCCCGATCTGGAGAACCCCACGGCGGCCGATGCAGCCGAGGTGCTCGAGGCGCGCAACCTGCTGCCGGTGCCGTGGCTGGAACCGGTCGACGTGGCCAACGCCGTGGTGTTCTTGGCCTCCGACGAGGCTCGCTACATCACGGGTACCCAGCTCGTCGTCGACGCAGGCCTGACGCAGAAGACGACGTGAAAGGGCGGCTTGCCGGGAAGGTCGCCCTGATCACCGGCGCGGCGCGGGGGATCGGGCGCGCGCAAGCCGTGCGCTTCGCGCAGGAGGGCGCCGATATCGTGGCGCTCGACGTGTGCGGACCGGTCGATACGGTGGTGATCCCGCACAGCACGCCCGCCGACCTCGACAGCACGGCCGCCCTGGTCACCGAAGCCGGTGCCCGCGTGCACACGGAGATCGTCGACGTGCGGGACCTCGCCGGCATGCAGGCCGCCACCGATCACGGCGTCGAGCGGTTCGGCGGACTGGACGTGGTGTGTGCAACCGCGGGAATCACCTCTCGCGGCATGGCGGTCGATCTGAACGAAACCGCGTGGCACGCCATGCTGGACGTCAACCTCACCGGCGTGTGGCATACGTGCCGGGCCGGGGCGCCGCACCTGATCGCGCGCGGCGCCGGGGCTCTGGTCCTGACGAACTCGATCGCCGGATTGCGTGGCTTAGTCGGTGTCGCGCACTACACCGCCGCCAAGCACGGTGTGGTCGGTCTGATGCGCAGCCTTGCGATCGAGCTTGCGCCGCACAATGTTCGGGTCAACTGCGTCCATCCGACGAATGTCGACACTCCGATGATCCAGAACGACGCCGTTAGGAGCGCGTTTCGCCCGGACTTGGACCGGCCGCCCACGCGTGCCGAGTTCGCCGAGGCGGCTCGCGGCATGAACATGCTCGCGGTGCCGTGGATAGATCCGATGGACGTCGCCAACGCCGCGCTGTTCCTGGCCTCCGATGAGGCGCGGTACATCACCGCGGTGACCCTGCCCGTCGATGCTGGCGCCACCCAGCGATGAGGGATTGACGGGCAGTTAGCCGTTCTCTCGCGACAGGAACGCCAGGACCGTACTTTCGAACGCTTCCTTGGCTTCGATCATCGCCCAGTGCCCTGAGTTGGGGAATATGTGAAGTTCCGCGTTGGGAATGGTGCGCATGGGGATCAGCGCCATGTCGGGCGGGCTCACCCTGTCGTCTCGGCCCCATGTCAGCAGGGTTGGCACCGTCAGCTTGTGCATGACGGCCCACGGCATCGGCCGGTCGGACGCCGCCATGGCGGAGTTCATCCCGGCGAACGCCGCCTTGCCGTACATGCGGCGCGCGGCGTCCAGCGTCGCGGGATCGGTGGCTAGCGACCAGCGTTCCTCGATCAGCTCATCGGTGACCAACGACTGGTCGTACACCATCGATTTCAGCCAGTCGACGAGCCGCTGCCGGGTGGGGTCTTCGACGAATTCCTGCAACAGCCGGATGCCCTCGCTGGGGCTGGGGCTGAAGATGTTTGTCCCGATGCCGCCGATCGTGACGAGCCGACCGACGCGATCGGGATTGGCGATGGCGAAATTGATGCCGACACCGCCGCCCATCGAGTTGCCTACGATGTGCACTCTGTCGACGCCCAGCGCGTCCAGGAAAGGCGACACGGTGCCGAACGCCGTCACCATCGGGTGGCCGCCGAAGTCGTCGCTGACCCCGAAGCCGGGAAATTCCAGGATCACGCAGCGGAAGCGCTCGGCGAAGGTGGGCAGTACCCCGCGAAAGTTGCGCCACCCGGTGACGCCGGGCCCGGAGCCATGCAGGAACAGCAACACCGGGCCGGACTCGGGGCCGCAGTCGTAGTAGCGCAATGCGCCCTTCGGCGTGCTGATCTCGCGCAGGTCGTGCTCGACGGTCGTCTCAGGAGTCTTGGCCACGAGGTCACCCTGCCACGTCGCCGCGCCGGGCGGGAGCGGTGGTTCCGCTGATCGGTCAGCGCCTTGGCGTTTCGGTGCCCAACGTGTAACTGCTGCGACGACCCGCCGACGCCGGTCGCACTGATTACACGTTCGGTGGCCGTCGGGCCATGACCGAGGCGGGGGCCGCCCAATCTGTCGATACCTTGCGATGCTTGATCAGCCAGGTATCACCGGCGGGCACCAGGACGTCGCGATAACGACCGAAATGGTCGAGTCCGATATGGGTGACCACGGTGAAGTACGACTCGACGTGGGCCTCGTCCGGGGTCAGGCCGGTGAACACCACCGTGGCGACGTTGTGCCGCACGACCGGCTTGCCGTCGACGTTGTCGGCGAAGTTGCCGGTGACACCGCCGAGGAAGGCCGCGATCTGGGATCGGCCGCACAGTGGTTCGGACCCCCGAATCTCGAGAATGCCGTCCGCGCAGAATGTTTCGGCAAGTCCGTCGAGCCGGCCGGCATCACCCGACCAGTTGTACCGCGCGAGGGTGTCGCGGATCCGCTCGCGCGCGACCAGTTCCCACATCTCCATCGTCGGGACTTTAGTCATGCGCCGCGGAGGCGTGCCGAGTTACCTGATGACGTAGGGCCGGAAGCCGTGGACGCCGGCGGGTGTGACTCCGTCGAGGTCGAAGACGGCGATCATGGCCCGCAAGAGGGCGGGGGACCAGTCCTCGAATGGATGCGCATCGATCCGGTCGAGTACCTCGCAGCGGAGGTACTCAAGGTCCTGCGGGTCGGTCATGTACCCGACGCTAGGGTCGGCGTCTCACGGTTGTACAGCCGACTTGTCAGATTCAAATGTGTCTCAGACCCGATCATCAGCGGTTTATCAGCAGCGCCGTGCTTTTTGGGTACTTCCGCTACGGGGAGTAGCGGAATACAGTGGGTGGGTGACGACCGGCGATAACGGCAGGCATCTGCGTACCTGTCCACTGTGTGAAGCCATGTGCGGCTTAGAGATTCACGTCGAGGGCGGCCCCACGGACGGGAAGGTCACCAGCATCCGCGGCAATCCCGATGACGTGTGGAGCCACGGACACATCTGTCCCAAAGGCGTGTCACTGGCCGCGCTGCACGACGACCCGGACCGCATCCGCCGCCCATTGATCAAGGTCGACGGCCGCTGGCAGGAGGTCGGCTGGGACGCCGCGTTTCGCCGCTGCACCGAGCTCCTGACGCCGGTCATCGAAAAGTACGGAATCGGCGCGGTCAGCGCCTACACCGGCAACCCGCTAGCACATTCCTTCTCGCTGGCCCGCTACTCGGGCGTGCTCCTGGGCATGTCGGGGATGCCCGTCACGTATTCGCCGGGGACCGTCGACCAGTGGCCCAAGAACCTCTCCTCGCACCTTATGTACGGCCTCTGGTGGAACTTCCCGGTGCCCGACATCGAACGCACCGACCTGATGGTCATCATGGGCGCCAACCCGGCCGCGTCGCAGGGATCGCTGCTGGCCGCGCCCAACGTGATGGGCCTGATCGAAGCGATCCGCAAACGCGGCAAGGTGATCGTGATCGATCCGGTGCGCACGCTGACCGCCGCCCGCGCCGACGAGTGGCTTCCTATCGTGCCGGGCACCGACGCGGCGCTGCTGCTTGCGGTCGCGCACACGCTGTTTGACGAAGACCTGATCGACCCCGGACCGCACGTCGACGGTGTAGGCACGATGCGCCGGGTCGCTGCCGACTGGCCGCCGGAGCGGGTCAGCTCCGTCACCGGGATCGACGCGGATCGGATCCGAGGGCTGGCCCGCGAGCTCGCAAGCACCAAGAAGTCGGTGGTGTATGGCCGAATCGGCCTGTGCAATCAGGAGTTTGGCAGCCTGGCCAGCTGGCTGGTCGACGTCGTCAACATCTTGATCGGCCATTTCGATACGCCCGGCGGCGCGATGTTCCCGAAGCCGGCGGCCTGGTCGATCACCTCACAGCCGCTGCCCGGCCTGGAGGGCGGCGCCCCCGAATTCGGCCGGTGGCACACGCGCGTTCGCGGCGCGAAGGAAGTTCTCGGCCAGGCGCCCGTGTCGTGCATGGCCGAAGAGATCGCCACGCCGGGCGACGGGCAGCTCAAGGCGCTGATCACGGTCGCGGGCAACCCGGTCTTGTCCACGCCGGGGGGAGACAAACTCGACGAGGTGCTGCCGATGCTGGACGCGATGATCTCGATTGACTTGTGGCTCAACGAGACAACGCGGCACGCCGACGTGATCCTGCCGGGGCTCTCGCCGCTCGAGCAACCACACCACGACGACCTCATCTTGCTGTTTGCGATCCGCAGCATCGCGAACTACTCGGCCCCGGTGTTCGACCCGGGCGATCGCCCGCACGAATGGGAGATCCTGATCCGGCTGACCGGCCTGTGCACCGGCACACCCGCCGAAGACGTCGACGTCGCGGCGATCGACGACGGCTTCTTCGACTACCTGGCGTTCACGCGCGGCCTCGACGGCGCGGAGATCCGCAAGCTCTACGACGATGCCGGTTTGAAAGGCGGCCCGGAACGGATGCTCGACCTCACGCTGCGAACCGGCCCCTTTGGGGACCAGTACGGCCGGAACCCGGGCGGGCTCACGTTGGACATGCTCAAGGCCAACCCGAACGGGATCGACTTCGGGCCGATGGTGCCTCAGCTCCCCGACATCCTGGCCACGCCCGACAAGAAAATCCGGCTCGCCCCGCAATACCTGCTCGACGACCTGCCGCGGCTGGCCGCGCGCCTGGAACGCCCCGCCGAGCCGCTGGTACTGGTCAGCCGGCGACACCTGCGGTCGAACAACACCTGGCTGCACAACGTGCCCGCGCTGATGAAAGGCAAGGACCGGTGCACGCTGCTGATCCATCCCGACGACGCCGCACGCTTCGGTGTGGCCGACGACGACGTCGTCACGGTGAAATCGGAGGCCGGCGAGATCAGGGTCCCCATCGAGATCACCGACGCGATCAAACCCGGCGTGGTGTCGATGCCGCACGGCTGGGGCCACGGCAAGCCGGGCACCCGCATGTCCGTGGCCAACAGCTCGCCCGGCGCCAACACCAACGTGCTGTCCCCGCCGGCGTTCGTCGACGAGCCGTCCGGCAACGGTGTCCTCAACGGTATTCCGGTCACCGTGATCCACGAACAAGCCCGATTTCGAGCCACGCAAAGCGTGTGATCTCACAGCGGATAGCTAACTGCGATCCAGGTTCCTGCTAACACCAACGCGCAAAGTGGCGTGATGGCGGCGAACAAGCAACGCGTCTTGGTGCAAACGATTCTCGCCGGTGTCGCGACGTTTGCGATGCTGGCACTATTCCACACTCCGCGATATGACGCCAAAACCGTTGGGGGATCAGCGCTTACCCGCGTCGTAGCCGACGGGAACGACGACGAAGCCCAACTGCAACAACAGCTCCAGGCCCAGCAGCAGATGCAACAGGCCGAACAGCAAGAACAACTGGACCTTCAGCAAGCCCAGCAAGACGAGCAACAGGGCCTGCAGGTCGAGCAGCAAGCCACGCTCTCGGTCCCCGGAAGTTAACCGCTGCTTCAGGGTGCGATCGGGCGATTCGTCCATTCGCGGTCGGCGCGGCGCGACGAGCGGAACCATCCGCCTGCCGCGCCGGTGCCGCCGTCGGTCGGGATGGTGTGGCCGGTGACGAACGCTGATAGGTCCGACGCCAGGAACAGGATGACGCGCGCCTGGTCCTCGGGCAGGCCCATCCGGCCGACGGGAACCCATTGCGGCCACTGCGTCTGCTCTTCGGCGGATAGCCACTGCGAGTAGGGCACCTGCAGCGATTCCGTGACGTCGGGGCCGATGCCGTTGACCCGCACTCCGTCCCGGCCGACCTGGACCGCGAGGCTGCGCGTGAAGTGGATGACTGCCGCTTTGAACGCCGCATAGACCGGATCCTCGGGATAACCGCGCAACCCTTCGACCGACGAGACGTTGACGATCGCACCCGCGCGCTGGCCGATCATCGCCGGCAGGAATGCGTGGGTGACGAGGAAAACATGGTGCAGGTTGATGCGGTAGAGCTCATCCCACAGTTGCGGGTCGGTGTCGACGAAGTTGCCCGGGTGACGCAGCCAATGACCGACGTTGTTCACCAGGATGTCGATCCGCCCATAGCGACCCAGCACCGATTGCGCCAAGGACACAACCTGATTGGCGTCGCAAACGTCGGTGATCACCGCCAGCGCAGAACCCCCGCGGCTCGCGATGTCGTCAGCCGTTCGTTGCGCGAGTTCGGTGTCGCTATCGGCGATGACGACGCGCGCGCCGTGCTGGGCGAACAGCCGCGCGGTCGCCGCGCCGATTCCGCCACCACCTCCGGTGACCACCGCGACCCGGTCCGACAGCAGCCGACCATCGATTGCGTCCATGCCCATATCTTGGGCCATCGTGCTGGCCGCGCGCATAGATAAAGCCGGAATACCCGCCTTTCGCGCGCGTAAACAGTGAGAAACCCAACTTTGCCACAGGCTTTACGCAGAGTTTTCACGTGCTGGAGGCCGGGTACCCGCTTGTCAAAGTAGGAGTTGTTGCCAATGGCCACAAGGGATCCGAAGCTTCGCCGTCGTTCGTTGCCGCGCAACACGAGCAATCGGCGCATTCACCACGGTCACAGCGCACAATCGGTTGCCGTTTCGTTGGCCAGTCGGTTGATCGTGAAAAACGCGGTGCGTGCCTGGGCAATTCAGCCGCATCTGCGCTGGCCGTTGGAATACGTCGACAGCATGGCCGGTTTGCTGCCACATTTTCGTTCGTCCGCGACTGTCGAACCCATACAACTCGAACACTGCGGGGCCGAATGGATTCGCGCGCGAGGGGCGTCCCCGGCGCGCGCGATCCTCTACCTGCACGGCGGGGCGTTCCTTACCTGCGGCCTGAACACCCACCGCTCCGTGGTGTGTCGCTTGTCGAAGGCCGCCGACGCCGGTGTGCTCACGGTCGGATACCGAAAGCTGCCGTCGCATCAAATCAGCGACGCGATCGAAGACGGCCTCAGCGGGCTGCGCTGGTTGCGGCAGCAAGGCTACGACGATGACCGAATTGTCGTGGCTGGCGACTCCGCCGGCGGTTACCTCGCATTCATGACCACGCTGGCCGCCGTCCGGAACGAGCTTGCGAAACCCGCTGGGATCGCGGCGATTTCGCCATTCACCGACCCGGATCCGGCCCGCAAGCTAAGGCATCGAAACTCACGAAAGTGCTCGATGTTCACCCGCGGTGCGTTGTCGATGTTCGCCCGATACCTCGGCGAGGTGCAACTGCCGGTGGGCAAGGGAAGCTCCAATGCGCGCGTGGTCTCACCGGTCGACGCCGACCTATCCTCGCTGCCTCCAGTGACCATCCACGCCAGCTCCGATGAGCTGTTGCTCCCGGACGCAGAGCTCATGGCGAAGCGCTTGGAAGCCAGTGGAATCCGCTGCGATTTGCATCTTTGGGACGGGCAGATTCACGATTTTCCGTTGGCGGCCGACATCCTGCCCGAGGGGCGGCGTGCCATCCGCTACATCGGGGACTTCGTCAAGGATGTCACGACCGGCCCCGGCAGCGCTTGGCGCACGCCGGAGATCACCGCCGCCGCCGGATAGCGGCCGAACAAGCGCCGCGAAAGCTCTTGCACCGCAGGCCTATTCGTATTGCTCGCGTTCTTCGAGTTCCGGGTCGATCAGGACTGTCTCACGTTGTTCCTGCCAGTCGGAGGGAGCCGCCTCGAGCGGCACGTCGCCGTCGTCCGGCCAGGATGTGGCGTCGTCCTCGTCGGCCGGCGAACCGGAGGTCGGCTGCTGTTGCTCAACGGCATCCGCGACGGGCACGTCGTCGGGGAAGTCATTGTCGCTGTGCTGCATGGACGGCGGGTTACCCGCGGTTTCGCCATCGAAAACGTCGCGATGACTTGCCCTGCGCTTGCCGCCAGCCGATACAGTTGGCGTAATGAGCCGACCAGCCCCGCCTGTGCTGACTGTGCGGTATGACGGAGCCGAGCGCACCTTCGCCGCAGGCAACGATGTCGTGATCGGGCGTGACCTGCGGGCGGATGTCCGCGTTGCCCACCCGCTGATATCGCGCACGCACCTGCTGGTGCGATTCGACCAGGGCCGATGGGTCGCGATCGACAATGGCAGCCTCAACGGCCTCTATGTCAACAGCCGGCGGGTGCCGACCGTCGACATCCTGGACGGCCTGCGGGTCAACATCGGAAATCCGGACGGTCCGGCGCTGGCCTTCGAGGTCGGTCGCCACCTGGGCTCGGCCGGGCGCCCACCCTTGACGACGTCGATTCCACTGCTCAGCCCGTCGAGCGAACCGAGTGGCCCAGCGCCGGTCCAGGGCCCACAGGGAACCGTCACGTCCCCCTGGACGGGCCAGCCGCAGCCCTCCCCGTCGGGGCCGTTGCGGTCGCCGCCGACGCGTCCGCCCACCGGACCGCAACCGGTCCAGCCGCGGGGTCCGCTGTCGACGTCCCCGTCCGGGCCGCAGCCGCGCTACCCGACCGGCGGACAACCGGCCGCTCCGCCCAGCGGGTCGCACTCGGCACCGCAGATCTACCGGGCACCACCGGCGAAAGCGACCCCGGCCTCCGCGGCCGGACCCGAGACCATGCGCGTCAGCGCTGATGCGTCGAACCTTGCGACCTCGATGTTGAAGATCCTGCGGCCGGGTAAAGCGGAGTCGATGCCCGGCGCGATCAAGATCGGCCGCGCC
The DNA here is from genome assembly GCF_001954275.1 of Mycobacterium sp. IS-836. GTDB lineage: Bacteria > Actinomycetota > Actinomycetes > Mycobacteriales > Mycobacteriaceae > Mycobacterium. The sequence continues at coordinate 93,729 of NZ_MBEU01000017.1, forward strand.
AACGACAACGACATCGTCATTCCCGAGGTCCTCGCATCACGTCACCACGCCACCCTGATCCCGACGCCGCGCGGCACCGAGATTCATGACAACCGCAGCATCAATGGCACTTTCGTCAACGGATCGCGGGTCGACGTGGCGGTGCTGAACGAGGGCGACGTCGTCACGATCGGGAACATCGACCTTGTCTTCGCGGGCGGCACGCTGGCCCGCCGCGACGAGGCCGCGACCGCGACGCGCACCGGCGGCCTCGACGTGCGCCGGGTGACGTGGACGATCGACAACAACAAGTCGCTGTTGGACGACATCTCGCTGGGTGCGCTTCCCGGAACGCTGACGGCCGTCATCGGTCCATCGGGCGCCGGGAAGTCGACGTTCGCGAGGTTGGTGGCCGGGTACACCAGCCCGACCAACGGCACGGTGGCCTTCGAGGGCCACAACGTTCACGCCGAATACGCCTCGCTGCGAAGCAGAATCGGCATGGTGCCGCAGGACGACGTCGTGCACGGTCAGCTGACCGTGCAACAGGCGCTGATGTATGCGGCCGAACTGCGGCTGCCGCCGGACACCACCAAGGAGGACCGTGCCCAGGTGGTGGCCCGGGTGCTCGAGGAACTCGAGATGAGCCAGCACCTGCAGACGCGAGTGGACAAATTGTCGGGCGGCCAGCGCAAGCGCGCGTCGGTGGCCCTGGAGTTGCTGACCGGGCCGTCGCTGCTGATCCTGGACGAGCCGACCTCCGGTCTGGACCCCGCGCTGGACCGGCAGGTCATGACGATGCTGCGGCAGTTGGCCGACGCGGGCCGGGTGGTCCTCGTGGTCACCCACTCGCTGACGTACCTCGACGTCTGCGATCAGGTTCTGCTGCTCGCCCCCGGCGGCAAGACCGCCTTCTGCGGGCCGCCCAGCCAAATCGGCCCGGCGATGGGAACCACCAACTGGGCCGACATCTTCAGCTCGGTCGCCGGCGACCCCGACGCGGCCAAAGCGCGGTACCTGGCGCAGACGGGCCCGCCCCCGCCGCCGCCACCCGCGGAGAAGCCCGCCGAGCTGGGCGATCCGCCGCAAACCAGCCTCGTCCGGCAGTTCTCCACGATCGCCCGGCGACAGATTCGGTTGATCGTCAGCGACCGCGGCTACTTTGCTTTCCTTGCGCTGTTGCCGTTCATCATGGGCTCGCTGTCGATGTCGGTGCCCGGCGACGTCGGCTTCGGCATTCCCAATCCCATGGGTGACGCGCCGACCGAGCCCGGCCAGATCCTGGTGCTGCTCAACGTCGGTGCGGTCTTCATGGGGACGGCACTGACCATCCGGGATCTCATCGGCGAGCGCGCCATCTTCCTGCGTGAGCAGGCGGTCGGGCTGTCCACCAGCGCCTACCTGCTGGCGAAGGTCTGTGTCTACACCGTGTTCGCGATCGTTCAGTCGGCGATCGTCACCGCCATCACGCTGCTGGGCAAGGGTGGCCCGACCCAGGGCGCCGCGGCGCTGGGCAAGCCCGGGCTGGAGCTGTTCGTTGATGTCGCGGCGACGACGGTCGCCTCGGCGATGCTCGGGTTGGCGCTGTCGGCCATCGCCAAGTCCAATGACCAGATCATGCCGCTGCTCGTCGTGGCGGTCATGTCGCAGCTGGTGTTCTCCGGCGGCATGATTCCGGTGACCGCGCGCATCGGGCTGGACCAGATGTCTTGGGCCACACCGGCGCGGTGGGGTTTCGCGACGTCGGCCTCCACTGTCAACTTGATTCACCTGGAGCCCGGGCCGCAGGTGCCGAAGGATTCACACTGGCATCACAATGCCGCCACCTGGTGGTTCGACATGGCCATGCTGGTGGTGATCAGCGTTTGCTATCTGTGCTTCGTGCGCTGGAAGATTCGCCTCAAGGGAGGCTAGGCACCCTTGCGGACCACGTGGTCGGCGGCTGTGTGCATCCGGTCCGACAGTTGCAGCAGATCATGCTCGCCCACGCCGTGGGGCATCGTGTATGCCAGCCGCCGCAGTTCGACGGCGCAGTTGCGCAACTCCTCGCGGAGGCGCGTCTCGATGGTGGGCATGCCCGAAATTTTCGCAGGCCCCGCGCCGATCCGCGATGGCAGCGAAGTGTTTTAACGGGAGTTTGACAGCGTTTTTACAGTCGGGGCTCCCAACTTGCGCGGCGTGGCGGCGACCAGCGTCCGCTCCTCACGCTCGAGCGGTCGACGAGAAGGGTGAGGCTGCCTCCCTCCCTCCGGTTTCACTTCTGCGCATCCCGTGGCCAGCACCTACAGTTGGAACCTGTGTTGAGCCGTAAAGGTGGGACGGTGGCCGCGATATGCGGTGTGGCCGTTGTTACCTTGGCCGTCGCGGGTATTGGCGATTTCGACAAGCCGCTGACCGTCGCAACGAGCGCATCATCCGGTGTGGCGCCGGCACCCCCGTCGCCCGGGCACAGCCCCGCTGGTGGCGGCGCGCTGCCGGTGCAACCTGTCGGTGGCGGCGGCTGCATCATCGGCTGGAACTGCGGGTGTCTTCGGTTCCAAACTTGTCCCACCCCGCACCCGCGTCCCGGCACTCAGCACGACCACCAACACACTCCTTCTGGCGCTCAGACTCCGTAGTCGCTTCCCCACCAGTACGTGGCTGCCAAAACGACGCGCGCTTTTCCTATCATTTGGGAATGAGCGCCGGCGGGCTGGACACCGTGGGCTCGCCGGCTTTCAGCGACGAGGACCCGGTCCGCTTCCGCGCGGCCGGCTGGTGGTCCGACACCACGCTGTCGGATGCGGTACGCCGCAACGCAATACGGTCGCCGGACCGTCCCGCCTATGTCGACCACGCCGGCACCTCGTTGACGTGGCGTGAATTCGACGATGCGGCAACCAATCTGGCCGAACAACTGACCGCGACCGGCATCGCGCGGGGGGATCGAGTCGCGGTCTGGCACGGCGACTCCGCGGCGATTCACGCGCTGTTCGTGGCAATCGAACGCTGCGGCGCGGTGGTCGTCGGCGTCGGCGCGCGCGCCGGCACCCGCGAGGTCGCCGCGATACTGCGCGCTGCGCGGCCAAAGGTCCTGATCAGCGACCACCCGCGGCGCGAGCTCGCAGCGGGTATGACCATCGAGTCGATGACCTTGAGTCACGACGCGGGCGGCCTGCGCCTGGACATCGATGTGGAGCCCAGCTCACCGGGCACCGATTCCGGGCTCGGTGCCGACGATGTCTTCCTGATCAACTCCACGTCCGGGACCACCGGGCTGCCCAAGTGCGTCGTGCACACGCAGAATCGGTGGTTCTACTTTCACCAGAAGGCCGTCGCGAACGGGCTGCTGACGCAAGACGACATCTTCTTGCCGGTCATACCCACGCCCTTTGGCTTCGGAATATGGACCAGCCACACCACGCCGATCCACCTCGGTGCCACCGCGGTAATCCTGGAACGCTTCGCACCGAAGACCGCATGTGAGGCGATAGCCCAGCACCGCGTCACCGTATTGTGCTGTGTCAGTACGCAATTGACGATGCTAATGGCCGACCCCGCCTGCCGGGAGTACGACCTCAGCACCTTGCGGGTCGTCTTCGCCGGCGGCGAGGCGTTACCGTATCGGCCTGCCGTCGACTTCGAGCGACTCACGGGCGCAAAGATTCTGCAGTTCTACGGCTCGAACGAGACCGGACTGCTCAGCGGAACCACGCTGGACGACTCGCCGCAGCGCCGGCTCCGCACCGGGGGCAGGATCGTGCCCGAGATGGCGGTCCGGCTCTTCGACGGCGACCGCGACGTCACCGGAACGGGGCGTGGGCAGCCCGCATGCCGCGGCCCGGCGACGAGCCTGGGCTACCTCGACGGCATCGACCACGACCAGCTGTTCACCAGCGACGGTTGGATGCGCATGGGCGACATCTGCGAAATCGACGCGGACGGTTACCTGAGTGTCACGGGCCGAACATCCGACTTCATCGTGCGAGGCGGCAAGAACATCAGCGCCGCACAGGTCGAGGACGCGGTGATGACGCACCCCGCGATCGCGCTCGCGGCCGCGGTGGCCATGCCCGATGCGGTGTTCGGCGAAAAAGTCTGCCTCTACGCCGAACTCGCAGATTCGCAGGCCATCGACTTGCCCGAACTCGTCAACCACCTGCTGGCACTGGGGGTTTCCAAGGAACTGCTGCCGGAACGACTCATCGTCGTCGACGAACTTCCCCGATCGTCCGGAGGAAAGATCGCCAAAGGCGAGCTCCGCCGCGATATCCGAGTAAGGATGGAGGCCGATCATGAACGCTCCTGAGGCACGGCGAGGTGGTCTGGAGGTGTGGGCGCCCTCCGTGGTGCCCCCGATCCCGGAACTGTCCGACGAGCAGGCGCTCGCGGTGGCGTTTCGCCACCTGGCCGGCATTGGCTTCGCCGAGAACATGGCCGGACACATCACCTGGCAGCCCGATGGGCACACCGACATGTTCGTCAACCCGTGGGGACTGTGGTGGGCCGAACTCACCGCCTCGGATATCTGCGTGGTCGACGGCGACGCGCGGGTAGTGCGGGGCCGTTGGGACGTGACGCCCGCGATCCACATCCACACCGAACTGCACCGGGTCCGCGAAGACGCCCGGGTCGTCATCCACAACCACCCCTACTATGTCTGCGTGCTGGCCGCGCTCGGCAGGCTGCCCGAATTGGTGCACCAGACCGGTTCGCTCTTTCTGGATGACCTGTGTCTGGTCGACACGTACGACGGCGAAATCGACACCCCCGCCCGTGCGGCCGATCTCGCTGCCCGCATCGGCGGCGCCAACCTGACGATTCTGGCCAACCACGGCGTCATCGCGACCGGAAGCAACCTGGCCCAAGCGGTCTATCGCGCGGCATCGATCGAACGGGTCTGCAAGCTGGCCTACGACGTCATGCTCACCGGCGCCGCGCCGGTGAAGATGACCTGGCCGGACATGGCGGGCATGCAACGGTCGCTGATCGAACGGGCCGCCGACGTGTACTGGGCGGGGGCGGTCCGCATGGCCATCAAGGCCGATCCCGATGTGCTCAGGTGAACGTCCGCGTTCAGTGTGCACCCAGGGCGGCGACACGCCGGGCGGCATCGCCCTCACCGCACACTCGAAGCCATCACCGCACACTCGACGTGAAAGGCGATCGCAGACCATGAAATCGATCGACGAGTTGGCCGCCAATCTGAACTTCACCACCGCCAGGACCGGTGAGGATCGCTCCGTCACGTTTCTTCCGGACCCGCCCCGCGCACCCCGGCGCTACACGGTGATCTCGGTGGACGATCACATCGTCGAACCGCCGGATACGTTCGCCGGACGCCTGCCCCGCAAGTTCGCCGATCGTGCGCCCAAAGTGGTGGACACCGCGGAAGGCGGGCAGACGTGGGTCTACGACGGCCGCGAATTGCCCAATGTCGGGTTCAACGCCGTGGTGGGGCGGCCGGTGGCCGAATACGGATTCGAGCCCGTCAGATTCGACGAGATGCGCAGGGGCGCATGGGATATCCATGAGCGCGTCAAAGACATGGACCTCAACGGCATCTACGCATCGCTCAACTTTCCGTCGTTCCTGCCGGGGTTCGCCGGGCAGCGGCTGCAACAGGTGACCACGGATCGCGACCTCGCGCTGGCCGCCGTGCGCGCCTGGAACGATTGGCACCTCGAGGTGTGGGCGGGGTCCTATCCCGAACGGATCATTCCCTGCCAGCTGCCGTGGCTGCTGGACCCGGAGCTGGGCGCACAGATGATTCGCGAGAACGCCGAGCGTGGATTTCACGCGGTGACGTTCAGCGAGAACCCCGCGATGCTCGGATTGCCGAGCATCCACTCGGGTCATTGGGATCCAATGATCGCGGCATGCGCCGAGACCGGCACCGTCGTCAATCTCCACATCGGTTCGTCGGGCTCGTCGCCGTCCACCACCGACGACGCGCCGCCGGACGTGCAGGGCGTGCTGTTCTTCGCCTACGCGATCTCGGCGGCGGTCGACTGGTTGTACTCCGGCCTGCCCAGCAGGTTCCCGGAACTCAAAATCTGCTTGTCCGAGGGCGGAATCGGCTGGGTGGCAGGTTTACTCGACCGCCTCGATCACATGCTCAGCTATCACGCAATGTACGGCACCTGGCAGGCGCTCGGCGAGAGTCTGTCGCCCGCAGAGGTTTTCACCCGCAACTTCTGGTTCTGCGCGGTGGAGGACAAGTCCTCGTTCGTGCAACGCGACCGGATCGGTGTGGACAACATCATGTTGGAAGCCGACTATCCACATTGCGACTCGACGTGGCCGCACACTCAACAAACGATCCACGAAGAAATCGGTGACCTACCGGCCGATGCGATCCGCAAGTTCACCTGGGAGAACGCGTCGCGCCTGTACCAGCACCCGGTGCCGGTCGAGGTACAGCAGAATCCCGACGCATTCTGACGGCCGCGCTGGTGTGGCCTCTTCGCTCGCGTTTTGGGCCGCCGATGCCGGGGTAACCCCCCTTCGGCGATTTTGCGGCCGGTCGCGCGTCGTCACTGAAGTCGCACAGAGTGGGCGGGGCAGATGAATACTCTCGTGTTGCTCGCTGGCCGGTACGAGATGCACAGCAGGCTGGGCCTTGGTGGCATGGCCGAGGTTCGCGACGGCTGGGACACCCGATTGCACCGGCCGGTCGCCATCAAACTCCTGCACCCGGCGCTGAGTGCCCAGAAAGGCATCCGGAACCGGTTCGACGCCGAGGCGCGCGCGGCCGCGGCGCTCAACCACCCGAACATCGTCGCCGTGCACGACATCGGCGAGCACGACGGCACACCGTTCATCGTGATGGAACGGTTGCCCGGAGAGAGCCTGGCCGACGAGATTGCCGCCGGTCCGCTCTCGCCGGCGCGGACCCATGCCATGCTCGACAACGTCCTCGCCGCGCTGACGGCGGCGCACAACGCCGCGATCCTGCACCGCGATATCAAACCCGGAAACATCCTGCTCGCAGCGGGCGGCGAGATCATGAAGGTCGCGGACTTCGGGATCGCCAAGACCCCGGAGGCCACCAACACGCTGACCGGCCACATCGTCGGGACCATCGCGTATCTGAGCCCCGAGCGTCTCGCCGGTGCGCCCGCGTGCGTGGCCGACGACCTCTATGCGGTCGGTGTCGTCGGCTATGAAGCGCTCGCCGGGCATCGCCCGTTCCCGCAAGAGAACGTGGCCGCGCTGGCCAGCGCCATCTTGCATGGTCGGCCGCCCCCACTTGCCGGGCTGCGGCCCGACGTCCATCCCGGCCTGATAGCGGTGATCGAACGCGCGATGGCCCGTGACCCGCGACAGCGGTTTGACAGCGCCGAGGAGATGCGGGCCGCCCTGCACGGCGGTCCGATCGCGCCCGCGGCGGGCGTGCGGGTCGCCCCGCCGCGGCGTCCAGCCACCAAGGTGCTGGACGGTCCGCCACCCGGGTTGGTCACGAACACGTTTTTCCCTGCGCTAGTCCCGCCGATGACGGTCACCCGCAGGAAGGTGCTGGGTGCCCTGGCGGTCTTGGCCGTCCTGATCCTGATCCCGCTGGCGTTCGCGCTCGATGCGTCGTCCTCGCACGCGCCCACCAAACCCGTGACCACCAGCACGCCCGTGCCCGTTCCCGTCAGCAATCCCGCGCCGCCGCCGACGCCGACGGCACCGCCTCCGGCCCCGCCATGGCACGGCCCCGGCAAAGGCCACGGCAAGGGGCACGGCGGCGGGGGAGACTAGCGACCGCGCGCGGGGCGCCGATCAGAGCTCGGAAGCCAATCGTCGCAGAATGTCGGCCGTCGGCTCCGCGGTCGCGTGGCGGTACCCGGTGCCCGCCCACAGATGGACGTAGTCGGGTTTGCCTGCGGCCGCGGCGGCTTTGCGCATTGCGGTGGTGAGGTAGTGAATCGCCGGATAGCCCAGGGGCGCCTCCGCCTCGTGCGCGTCGATGAACGCGTTGCGCAGGCCGCGGGCCGGCCGGCCGGTGAAGGCGCGAGTGATCACCGTCTCGGTGTATGCGGGGTCGGTGAGGGCCGCCTGGTGGGTGGCCGAGGCGCCGCTTTCGGCGGCACGAAGCAGGACCGTTCCGACCGCTGCCGCCGCGGCGCCCGCGCGAATGACGTCGGCCACCGCGGCCGGAGTGGCGAGCCCACCGGTGGCGATCACGGGCAACGGCACGGCCGCGGTGATCTGTTTGACGAGGTCGGCGATCGGGACCGGCGTCAACGGTGTCCGCGGCGAAAGCGTGGCCGAATGCCCGCCCGCGGCCGCCGCCTGCACGGCAAGCATGTCGACGCCCGCCTCGTGGGCTTGGGTCGCCTCCTCGACGGTTGTAACCGTTTGAACGACAACGCTATTCGCCTGTTGCAGCGCGGCGATCACGCCGCGCGGTGGTATCCCGAACGTGAACGACACCATCGGCACCGGATCGTCGAGCAACAGCGTGATCTTCTCGTCGAAGGCGTCGACGTCCTCGATCGGCTCGGACGGCACGGTCACGCCGAACTGGTCGGCCTCCCTCTGGATGGTTGCGGCGTACACCCGATAGCTGTCGGGGTCAACCGGTAGCGGATTGGGGGCAAACAGGTTGATACCGAACGGGATTCCCTCGGTGCGAACGCTCTTGATCTCGGCTTCGACAGCCTCCACCCGCTTGTAGCCGGCCGCGAGGAAACCCAGACCACCCGCGCGGGTCGCCGCCGACACCATCGCCGGGGTCGTCGGGCCACCCGACATTGGGGCGGCGACCAACGGAATGGACATCCCAAACTGCTGCAGCATCCAATGACCATATCTGCGACGGCGGGGTGGCAGAAGTTCCCTTCGGCCGCCAGACCTGACAGGATGCTTGACCGTGACGCGGCCCAACTTCTTGGTCATCGTGGCAGACGATTTGGGGTTTTCCGATATCGGTGCCTTCGGCGGTGAGATCAACACGCCGAATCTGGACCGGCTCGCCTACGCCGGAATCCGGCTCACCGATTTTCATTCGGCGCCGGCCTGCTCGCCAACCCGCGCGATGTTGTTGACCGGAACCGATCACCACATCGCCGGCATCGGAACGATGCTCGAGGTCGCGATCCCCGAATTCCAGGGCGCGCCCGGCTACGAGGGCTATCTGAACGATCGCGTCGTCGCGTTGCCGGAGCTGCTGCGTGACGCCGGATACCTGACGCTCATGTCGGGCAAATGGCACCTGGGCGACACGATCGAGACCTCGCCGTGGGCTCGCGGATTCGAGCGGTCGTTCGCGCTGTTGCCGGCCGGCGCCAGCCATTACGGCGGTGCCGCGGCCGAGGGGTTCGCGCCGGTGCCAAGGCTTTACACCGAGGATGACCAGTTCGTCACGGTCGACGAGAACTTCTACTCATCGGACTTCTACACCGACACCCTGCTGCGCTACTTCCGCGAACGTGCGGAACGCCCCGACGATCGGGACCGACCGTTCTTCGCCTACCTGCCCTTCCAAGCGCCCCACTGGCCCCTGCAAGCACCCGACGAATCCATCGCCACCTACCGCGGGCGCTACGACGCGGGTCCGGACGCGCTGCGCGAGGCTCGCTTGGCAGCGCTCACGCGACTCGGCCTGTGCCCACCCGACGTCACCCCGCACCCCGTCGTCGCCGACGGCGCCCCGGAGTGGGCCGACATGACCGCGGAGCAGCGCGCGCTCTCGGCCCGCAGCATGGAGGTCTACGCCGGGATGGTCGACCGGATGGACTGGAATATCGGGCGGGTGATCGACTACCTGGCCGGCACCGGCGAACTCGACGACACGGTCGTGATCTTCTTGTCCGACAACGGCGCCGAGGGCGCGATCGTCGAGGCGATGCCGCTGCATGGCGCCCGTATCGCCGCGCAGATCGAGAAGTACTACGACAACAGCCTCGACAACCTCGGGCGGCCCACCTCGTACGTCTGGTACGGGCCGCGCTGGGCCCAGGCCGCCACGGCGCCGTCGCGGCTGCACAAGGCGTTCACCACCGAAGGCGGAATCCGGGTGGTCGGGTTCGTCACCTGGCCCGGCTTCGAGCGGCAGCGCGAGATCGGCACCGCATTCGCGACGGTGATGGACATCGCCCCGACCGTCCTGGAACTCGCCGGCGCCACGCATCCGGGCACCAGCTACCGCGGCCGCGAAATAGCACCCATGCGCGGCCGGTCGCTGGTGCCGTATCTCTCGGGTGACACCGATGCGGTGCACGAGGGCGAGACCGGCACCGGTTGGGAGTTGTTCGGCCGCCGCGCCATTCGCCAGGGCGACTGGAAGGCGCTGTGGCTGCCACCGCCGTACGGCCCGGGAACCTGGCAGCTCTACGACCTCGCGGCCGATCCCGGTGAAATCGACGACCTGGCCGCCGCCCGGCCCGAGAAGCTGGCCGAACTGCTCGAGCTGTGGGATCGCTACGTCAAGGAGAGCGGCGTGATTCTCGATCCCGTCTCGGTTTTCGAAATCGACACCCAATTGCTCGGCTGAAATCACCACGTACGCTGAGCGCTGATGGTCGACGAAATTACGTGCGCGATTATCGGCGGCGGCCCGGCCGGGATGATCCTCGGGCTGTTATTGGCTCGGGCGGGTGTGGACGTCACCCTGCTGGAAAAGCACGGCGACTTCCTGCGCGACTTCCGCGGCGACACCGTGCATCCCACCACGCTGCGGCTGCTCGACGAGCTGGGCTTGTGGGAGCGCTTCTCGGAGCTGGACTACAGCGAGGTCCGCAAGGCGAAGTTCGAGTCGAATGGCCGCTCGGTGACGTACGTCGACTTCGAGCGGCTGCGCCAACCCCATCCCTTCATCGCCATGGTGCCGCAGTGGGACCTCCTCAACCTGCTGGCCGAGGCCGCCGAGGCCGAGCCGACCTTCACGTTGCGGATGAAGACCGAAGTCACCGGGTTGCTGTGGGAAGGCGGCAAGGTCGCCGGCGTGCGCTACGAAGGGCCCGAGGGCCCGGGTGAATTGCGGGCCGAGCTGACGGTGGCGTGCGACGGCCGGTGGTCGATCGCGCGGCGTGACGCCGGACTCAAGACCAAAGAATTCCCGGTGAACTTCGACGTGTGGTGGTTCAGGTTGCCGCGGGACGGCGATGAGCAATTCACCTTCTTGCCTCGCTTGGCCCCCGGCAAGGCCCTCGTCGTGATCCCGCGCAAAGGCTACGACCAGATCGCCTACCTCGGGCCCAAGGGGGCCGACGCGCAGTTGCGCGCACGCGGCATCGAGGCCTTCCGGCGCGACGTCGACGCGCTACTGCCCGATGCGGGCGTGTCGGTAGCGGCGCTCACCTCCATGGACGACATCAAGCACCTCGACGTCCACGTGAATCGGTTGCGCCGCTGGCACACCGACGGGCTGCTGTGCATCGGCGACGCCGCGCACGCGATGTCTCCGCTGGGCGGGGTCGGCATCAATCTGGCCGTCCAAGACGCCGTCGCGGCGGCGACGATCCTGGCCGAACCGCTGCGGCGGCACCGCGTCACGGATCGCGACCTGGCCGCCGTCCGGCGGCGCCGGGTCGTTCCCACCGTGGTGACCCAGGCGGTGCAACGGGTGTTGCAGAGGGGGCTGCTTGGCCCGCTGCTGCGCGGCGCGGACCCCACCCCACCGGACGCCCTGCTGGGCCTGGTGCAGCGGCTGCCGTGGCTGTCGGTGGTGCCCGCATATTTCGTCGGCGTCGGGGTTCGACCCGAGCACGCGCCCGCATTCGCGCGGCGCGGATCCGCCTGACCGGGTGTGCACTGAGGGATTTTGCGTGTGCGCGTGGGGCGCCGTGGACGCACACTCGAAGCCCTGGACGCACACTCGACGGGCGCAGCGGAATGAGCCGCGTCAGCTGCTAGCGTCGGTTCGTGTCTGAACTCTTACGGATCGGCATTCTCGGCGCGGCCCGCATCGCGCCGTTGGCGCTCACCAACCCCGCCAAGGACAACGCCGAGGTCGACGTGGCCGCCGTCGCGGCGCGCGACGTGGCGCGTGCCCAAGCCTTCGCCGCCAAGCACCACATCGCGCGGGTGCACGACGACTACGACAAGCTGATCGCCGACCCGGGCATCGATGCCGTCTACAACCCGCTGCCGAATGGCTTGCACGGCAAGTGGACCCGCGCCGCGCTCGCGGCCGGCAAACACGTGCTGTGCGAAAAACCGTTCACCGCCAACGCCGCCGAGGCCCGCGAGATCGCCGAACTGGCCGCGAAGTCGGATCGGGTGGCGATGGAGGCGTTTCACTACCGCTACCACCCGCTGACATTGCGGGTCGAGCAGATCATCGCGTCGGGGGAGCTGGGCAAGCTCCAGCGGGTGGAGGCCGCGCTGTGTTTCCCGCTGCCGAAGTTCTCCGACATCCGCTACAACTATTCGCTCGCCGGCGGCGCGACAATGGACGCCGGCTGCTACGCGGTGCACATGGTGCGTACGTTCGGCGGTTCGACCCCGGAAGTCGTTTCCGCACAAGCGAAATTGCGCGATCCCCGCGTCGACCGGGCCATGACCGCCGAGTTGCGGTTCGCCGATGGGCACACCGGCCAGATTCGCTGCTCGATGTGGTCGACGCGCCTGCTGCAGATCAGCGCCAAGGTCGTTGGCGACCGGGGCGAGCTACGGGTGCTCAACCCGGTGATGCCCGCTTATTTTCATCGGCTCTCCATTCGTTCGCCGGCCGGCAAACGCACCGAGCGATTCCCGCGCCGCGCGTCGTACGCGTATCAGCTCGACGCTTTCACCGCGGCGGTGCTGCGCGGTGAGCCGATCAAGACGACACCTGAGGACGCGATCGAGAACATGAGCGTGATCGATGCCATCTATAGCGCCGCCGGCCTCCCGCTGCGCGAGCCGACCCGATCGTAACCCGTTCACCCAGTTGATATTTCGGCCAACAAAACGCGGGCCGCAGCCACGCACGGGCGCAGGCGGTCGATAGGACCGACGCCCGCCAGCGCCAGCGAGCGTTGGGGTACTTCGAGTTCGATCACGACGTCCGGTGGCAGTGCGGCCAGGATGTCGCGCAGCGGTAATTCGCCTTCACCGGGAACCATGCGCTCGTACATGGCTTCCTCCATGTAGTTGTCCAGGCGCGGCGCCAGCGTGGTGTCGTTGAGTTGGGCGTAGCCGATGTGTTCGGGTTCCAAGGCCGAAAGGTCCGCGGCGCCGGACCCCGAGCGCACCAGATGCATGGTGTCGATCAACAGCCGGAAATCATGTCGCCCGACGTGTTCCAGGGCGGCGACCGCGGTGGGCAGGTCGCCGACGGTCAGCCCGGGTACCGGTTCGACGTTGGTTTCGATGTCGCGTTGCGCACCGAGTTCGGTCAACGCCGCGAATTGGTCGAACGTGCGGCTGAGATCGGGATCGAGGCTGACCACGTTGATCCGGGGAACGCCGAGCTCGGCCAGGACATCGAGATCCGAGCGGAAATCGCGCATATCGGCCCCGGGCAGCACGAGAAACCCGTCGCCGAGCGTGATCGTCACACCCCTGTCGTTCATCGCCGCGCGCAGCGCCTTTCTCTCGGCGGGGTCCTTCAGCGAGAATGGCCGAAAGCCGAGAGGCACCAGCGGCTGTCCCTGAACGACGGTCGAGATGTGCCGGCAGCCAAGGTCCGCCGCGACACCGACGAACTCCACCGGCGGAAGCGCGAACACGCTGAGGAAGCCGACGGCGAGCTCGGTCACGCGGGGCGGCCCGCAAGTTGCGTCAACTGATCCGCGGCCTGAACGGTCTGCGTGGTCAGCGCGATCTGCCCGGAGGCGACCTGGTACTCGATCAACGGGGCTTCGAGGACGAGATCGTCACGGATGAAGGCAACGTGGTCGTGCAGATTCGCCGCGGTGAACGACGCCCAGGCGGCCGCCGACGGTCGGTCCAGCGTCAGCAGCACCTCGTAGAAGCCAGCGGTCAGCGACTTGGGCGGGTCCACCTGAGTCAGCCCGAGCCGCATCGCCTCGGGGCCCAACGTATAGAGAGTCGTCCGGGCGAGGTCACAGGCAGTGAGAGCCTTGTCGGGCGCGGCGGGGGCGTTCGGATTCGTGGCGGGGCACTTGTCGGGCGAGGCCGGTTGCGACTTCTCTACCTTCCGAACCGGCAAGGGCTGAATGTTGACGGGTGCCGCCACCGATTGGGTCGTTGCGGGCGGCGCCTTGGTGGTCGAGGCGGTCGGCGACGCCGGGTGCTGATTCGCGTGGCACCCACACGTCACCGCGCCGAGCAGCACGACGGTCGTCAATGATTTCTTTGCCGCTTTCTTCGCGGCTTTCTTTGCCGGACCCACCGCACTCCTTTCGCACACGGGATCAAGCCGATCGTAGCGGCAGGTTCTTTACCGACACTACGAACATAGAGTAATGTCGGCCGTCTCATGGCCAGATACACGCCGGCCGCGGCGAGACGACGAAAGCCCAATCCCGTGGAGCGCCGCCGCGAGCTTTGCGATGTGGCGATCCAACTACTGGCCGACGACGGGGCCAAGGGACTGAGCCATTTGAAGGTGGACCGCAAGGCCCGTGTGCCCGACGGCACCACTTCCTTCTACTTCCGGACCCGTTCGGCGCTGCTGCGTGCCGTCGCGGAACGACTGGCCGAGCTGGACCTCGCAAGCCTGCAGTCCGTCGCCGACGCCGCCGATGGCCGGGGCGACAACCCCTCGCCGTCGCGATTGTCACAGGTGGTGATCCAAGCCGGCGCCGAGCCGCAGTTGTCCCGAACGAAGGCACGCTACGAGCTGACATTGCAGGCCGTGCGCGATCCGGCGATGGCCGCCATCCTGCAACAGGCCACCGATGGGTTCACCAAGTTGCACCGGGAAATTCTGGTACAGCTCATGCCGCACGGCGCCGAATTGGAGTCGGCGGTCGTCGACGATTTGAGCAATATCACGCTGACGTTCATCAACGGGCTGCTACTGCGATTCGCCCACGGCGACAGGATCATTGACAGCCCGGAACGACTCGACCGGATCTTGGCGGCGATCGCTACGGGCGTGCTGAAGAGTCCGGACAAGGGGCGCTTGACCGGTTCGGCCGGCCCGCGCCAACGGAAACGCTAATGGTAGGAGGCATTTCGTGACGGCGAGCACCGACAGCCAGGTTCGTTTCGACCCATACGACGTCGATCTGATCGCTGACCCGTATCCGATGTTTGCCCGCCTGCGCGACGAGGCGCCGCTGTATTACAACGCCGAATACGACTTCTACGCGTTGAGCCGCTACGCCGATGTCAACAAGGCGCTCATCGACCACGGCACCTACAGCTCCGCCCGCGGCGTGATCCTCGAGCTGATCAAGGCCAACCTCGAAATCCCCTCGGGCATGCTCATTTTCGAAGACCCCCCGATCCACGACGTGCACCGCAAGCTGCTGTCGCGCATGTTCACCCCGCGCAAGATCAACGCGCTGGAGCCTTTGATCCGGGATTTCTGCGCGCAGTTGCTGGATCCGCTGGTGGGTTCGGGGCGGTTCGACTTCGTCACCGATCTCGGCGCGATCATGCCGATGAAGGTCATCAGCATGCTGCTCGGCATCCCCGAGGACGATCAGGAGTACATCCGCGACCGGGGCAACGCGCAGCTGCGCACGGAAGCCGGCAAGCCCATGAAGGCCGCTGAGCAGGGCCTGTCCGTCGGCGAACAGTTCGAGGCTTACATCGACTGGCGCGCCGAGCATCCGTCCGACGACATCATGACCGAGCTGCTCAACGTCGAGTTCGTCGACGAAACCGGCACCACGCGGCGGCTGACGCGTGAGGAAATCCTCGTGTACCTCAACGTGGTCGCGGGGGCGGGAAACGAAACGACGACGCGCTTGATCGGTTGGGCGGGGAAGGTTCTCGCCGAACATCCCGATCAGCGCCGCGAACTCGTCGAAAACCCCGCGCTGATCCCGCAGGCCATCGAGGAGCTGTTGCGCTTCGAGCCGCCGGCGCCGCACATGGCACGGTATGTGACCCGTGACGTCGCGCTGTATGACCGCACGGTGCCCGAGGGCAGCGTGATGATGATGCTCCTCGGCGCGGCGTGCCGCGACGAGCGCCAGTTCGGACCGGACGCAGGTGAATTCGACATCCATCGCGAGGCCCGGCCGCACCTCACCTTCAGTGTGGGCACCCACTTCTGTCTCGGTTCGGCGCTGGCGCGTCTGGAAGGCCGCGTCGCGCTCGAAGAAATCCTGAAGCGCTTCCCCGAGTGGGAGATCGATATGAGCAACGCCAAGCTCAGCCCGACATCGACGGTGCGGGGTTGGGAGTCCCTGCCGTCGTTGCTGCCTACATGACCGATAACAGAAGTGGAGAGAACCCATGCCTGAGTACGACTACGTGAAGCTGAAGAAGGAAGCTGAGCAGTACATCAAATTCGAGAAGGACAAGAAGAACAGGATCGCCTACATCACCTTCGATCGTCCCGACGCGCAGAACTCCACCACCCTGGGGATGCGGCAGAACTATGCCGATCTGATCCACAAGTGCAACGTGGACGACGACGTCAAAGTCGTCGTGATCCGCGGCGAGGGTGAGGATTTCGGTAGCGGTGGCGATTTGCCCGAGCAGCGCCCCATGCTGGAGAACCCCGGCATGCCGCTGCTGCACGAGCTCGCGATCAACGACGACGACGTCAAGTACCCGCCGGGCGGCTCGTACCGCTATCTGTCCACCGTCACCGATTTCTATGCCAAGGCCCCCGCGGGAAACCGGCCGCTGCAGGAACTGCGCAAGATCAGCATCATCGAGGCCAAGGGCTATTGCTACGGATGGCATTTCTATCAGGCCGGCGACGCCGATTTGGTGATCTCCTCCGACGACGCCCTGTTCGGCCACCCGGCGTTCCGCTACGTCGGGTGGGGTCCGCGGCTGTGGTGGTGGGCCGAGACGATGGGTCTGCGGAAGTTCTCCGAAATGCTGTTCACCGGGCGGCCTTTCAGCGCAAAGGAGATGTACGAGTGCGGCTTCGTCAACAGCGTGGTCCCGCGCGAGAAACTCGAAGACGAGACGCTGAAGTACGCGATGGCATGCTCGCGCTCCCGTCCGACGGACACCGTCGCGGTGCAGAAGACCTTCCTGGAGCTCTACAAGCAGCACAAGGGCGAGTACTTCGGGAGCCTGCTCACCGGCATGGTCGAGGGCATGCTCCCGCTGATCGCGAACGACCGGGACAACGAGGTCGACCTCACCGAGGGAACCTTCGGCAAGGGGCTCAACAATGTGGTGAAGGACAACGATATGAACTTCCCGCCCGAATGGCGGCTGAGCCGCTCCGGGCGCAAGAAGCCCTGATCTCGTTGCGAGGGTGGGCATGTCGGCGCTGACCGGTGTCAGGGTCATCGAACTGGCGGAGTCGGTCGCGGGGGAGTATTGCGGGAAGCTGCTGGCCGATTTCGGCGCCGAGATCATCAAGGTCGAAACGCCGGGACGCGGCAGCCGCACCCGGGCGATGGCGCCCGTCGTCGCCGACGGTCCTGACGGCAGTGCGTTGTTCGCCTACCTCAACACCAATAAGCAATCCATCGAGCTTGACGTCGGCGACACCGTGCGCTTACACAAGCTCATCGCCACCGCCGACGCGGTCATCGAGGAACGCGCGGCCGACTGGTCCGAACGACATCCGGGCGTGGTGTTCTGCTCGATCACGCCCTTCGGCCAAGGCGCGCCCGCCGAATTCGACAACGCCAAGAGCATCAATGTCTTTCATGCCAGCGGCTGGGGATACCACACGCCCAGCCATCCGGATACCTGTCGGCCTCCGCTGCAAGGACCGGGCCGGTTCCTCGCCGACTACGAAGCGGGACTGGAGGCGGCGTTGTGCATCGCGGCATCGCTGTTCGGGCGCCTGCACACCGGCCGGGGTGAGTCCATCGACATTTCCGAGCATGCCGTGCTGGTCTCGCGGGCCGACTCGATCCTGGGCCGATTCATCACCGGCGAGGTCGCGGCCGCGGGCACCCGCGAGGATTACGACCAGCAGGGACCGGCGGCGTTCTTCCCGTGCGCCGACGGCTTCGTCTACCTGTACATGACCAGTCGCGCCCACTGGCAGGGCATCAAGGCGCTGATGGGTCAGCCCGAATGGCTCGACGCGTTCGACGACGACTGGCTGGAATTCTCGGTTACTCCGGAAAAGGTCGCCGCGTTCCGGCGCGGTTTCGCGGAATGGGCCCGGGGCCTTGCCAAGGAGACCGCGGCCGACCAGGCCCAGCGGCTCGGCGTGCCGTTGGTCCCCGTCAATGGCGCCGCGGATCTGCACCGGGCGCCGCAGTACCGCCATCGTGGTTTCTTCCAGGACGTCACGCATCCGGTCCTGGGCCGGGCGGGATATCCCACGGTGCCGTACACGCTCAGCGCCTCGCCCGCCGAAATCACCACCGCCGCACCCACTCTCGGCGAACACACCGCCGCGGTCTTGGAGCGCCTCGATTCGCCGCGGGCGCCGGCGGCGGCGGCACAACTCAAGCCGGCACAACTCAAGCCGGCACAACCCAAGCCGGCACAACTCAAGCCGCCCAGGAATCCGCGCGGCGGTCCGCTGCAGGGCGTGCGCGTCGTCGAGCTGACCAAGGTGTGGGCCGGCCCGTACGCCGGCAAACTGCTGGCCCTGTTGGGCGCCGAAGTGATCAAGGTCGAAACGGCCGCCCACCCGGAGGAGATGCGGGCCTACGGCGGCACAGACATCAACCACGCCCCCTACTTTCTGAGCATCAACCCCGAAATCCTCAGCGTGGACCTCGACATCAAGTCCCCGGACGACATGGCCCGGCTGCACGAGCTGATCGCCCGCAGCGACATCGTCATCAACAACCTGCGCCCGGGCGCGATGGAGCGGCAGGGCCTGGGCCATGAGCAGCTCACGGCGATCAAGCCGGACATCATCTCGGTGTCGATCAAGATGTGGGGCAACGACGGACCGCTGGGCCACCAAACGGGCTACGCGCCGTGCTTCGCCGCGCTGGCCGGCCTCGCGTCGCTGGTCGGCTACCCCGGCGGACCGCCGCTCGGAACAAGCATGCGCTACGGGGATTCCACCGTCGGCGCGGCCGCCGCGTACGCCGCAGTCGTGGCGTTGCTGCATCGCGATCTCACCGGCGCCGGACAATTCGTCGACGTGTCCGCCGTGGAAACCCTGTCGTCGATGATCGGGGATCGCCTCCTCGAACAAAGCCTCACCGGAAAGAGCCTCGGGCCCGACGGCAACAATCACCCCGACATGTGCCCGCACGGCTGCTATCCCTGCTCCAATGGTTCGTGGATCGCCGTCGCGGTGGCCGACGACGACGAATGGCGGCGGCTGTGCGAGGTGCTCGATGCCGCGGGGCTGGCCGCTGATCCGCGCTACCGCACGGCGGCAGACCGGCATGGTCACGCCGACGCGCTCGACGCCGCTCTCGCAGTGCTCACCCGGCACCACGACGCCGAACGGCTGGCCCACCGCCTGCGCGCGGCTGGAGTGGCGGCGACCAAGAGTGCCACTGCCGTCGACGTGATCGGCGATCAGCGTTTGTGGGACCGCGGGCTGTATCGCTTCGTCAGCGACCATCGCGAAGGCCAGCGCCCGGTCCTGGGCCCCTCGTGGCGGCTGGCGCGCGCCCCGGCGCGGATCGCGCGCGGCGCGCCGGACCTGGGCGAGGACAACGACTACGTGCTGCACGAGATACTCGAAGCATGACGGCTGCACTCGCGGGCACCGCGGCGCTGGTGACTGGCGCCAGCAGCGGTATCGGCGCGGCAACGGCGAAAGCGTTGGCGGCACAGGGTGCCGCGGTGGCCCTCCTCGCCCGCCGGGCCGACCGGCTGGCCGAGCTGAAAACCCAGATCGAATCCGCCGGTGGCGCAGCGCTTGTCGTGCCTGCCGACGTCACCGACGCCGAGCAGGTCGCCTCCGCGGTGCAGCGCACCGTCGCGGAATTGGGACGCCTCGACATCCTGGTCAACAACGCCGGGCTGATGCAATCCGGGCCCGCGGCCGAGGCGCCATTGCGAGACTGGGACGACATGGTCGCCGTCAACGTGCAAGGCGTCCTCTACGCCACCCGCGCCGCGTTGCCGCACCTGATCGACGCCGCCGCCGACTCGCCGCGCGGGGTGGCCGATCTGGTCACCATCGGCTCGACGGGCGGCTGGGTCGCCCGACCCGGCACCGCGGTCTATTCGTTGACCAAGTTCGGGGTGAACGCATTCAGCGAAGGCATCCGACAGGAGTTGCTCGGCAAGCGGGTCCGCGTGGGCGTGGTGAGTCCGGGAACCGTCGACACCGAGATCTTCACCCACCTGGCCGCGCCCTCGCGTGCGGCGTTCGAAAAGCAAACCGCCGACATGGTCAAATTGCGGCCGGAGGACATCGCGGATGCGGTGCTGTACACGGTGACTCGCGACCGCCGGGTGGCGGTCAACCACATGCTGGTGCGCGCGGCCGAACAAACCTGGTGAGGAGGGAAGCGCGATGGATCTCGACGGAAAGTTCGCCGTGGTCACCGGCGGCGGAGCGGGCATCGGCCTGGCGATCACCCGGGCGCTGCGCGCCGCCGGTTCGGATGTGCTGATTGTCGGACGCAACGAGGCACGGCTCGCCGCGGCGCGTGGCGACGATTCGCGCATCCTGACCGCGACGGCCGACCTGGCCAACCCGGACGATCGAAAGCGGCTCGTCGAGCAGCTCGGCAACGGCCGACCCCTCGACATTCTGGTCAACAACGCCGGCAGCATGGCCCTAATCGATCTTCACGACCCGAACGCCACGTCCCTGCTGGAACACGACGTCGCACTCGATCTGACCGCGCCCGTGCATCTGTGTATCGCGCTCCTTCCCGTACTACGGCAGCGGCCCGAGGCCGCCATCGTGAACGTCAGCACCGGGCTGGTTTACGCGCCGCGGGCCTTCAACCCCGGCTATTCCACCGCCAAGGCGGGCTTGCACGCCTTCACGCGGTCGCTGCGACGGCAGACGCGCCGCGACCCGATCCATGTGTTCGAGGTCTTCCCGCCACTTGTCGACACCGAAATGACCAGTGGCTACGGCGGGCCCAAAATTGGCCCGGAAGTCGTTGGCACCGCCGTCGTCAAGGCGCTGGCGCGCGACAGGACCGAGCTGCGGATCGGACGGGCGAAATTTCTGTACGCGATGTCGCGGATCGCGCCCAACGGCATCTTCTCGATGATCAACCGCGCGACCGAAAAGCGCGCGCCGGCCAGTTAGGCGGACGGAGCGCGCCCCGACGTGACAGACAATCTCAAGCTATGCCGCGTCGTGGTCATTGGCGTCGTGGTCATCGTCGGCGTCGTCGTCAACGTCCCCATTGTGCAGGAGTTTTTCGGGGTGCCAGTAGTTGTTGGTTCGTGGTTGGCCCCGGTCGAGGTGTGGGGGTGGGATCCATTCGGTGTCCCCGTTGGCGCGTCTTCGCGTAGTCCAGCCGTCGGGTTGCAGCAACCGGTGGTGCGGCCCGCAGCCGAAGGTGAGGTTGTCGACATCGGTGCAGCCACAGGTGGCGTAGCCGACCACGTGGTGGACCTCGCTGTAGTAGCCGGGCACGGTGCAGCCGGGCGCGGTGCAGCCACGATCCTTGGCGTATAACACGATTCGTTGTGCGGGGGAGGCCAGGCGTTTGGTGTGATAGAGCGCCAGGGTTTTGCCCTTGTCGAAGATGGCCAGGTAGTGGCGGGCGTGGCGGGCCAGGCGGATCACATCGCTCATCGGCAGGATGGTGCCCCCGCCGGTCAGCGCGCGTCCGGCGGCGGCTTCCAGTTCGGCCAGGGTGGTGGTGACGATGATGGAGGCCGGTAGTCCGTTGTGCTGGCCCAGTTTTCCCGACGCCAACAGGGCGCGCAGGGCGGCATTGAGCCCGTCATGGTTGCGCTGGGCGGCGCTGCGGGTGTCGTTGTCGATGGCCTCTTGCGGGGGTGGCCCGTCAACAGTGGGGGTGTCGTCGTCGGGGTTGCACATGCCGGGGGCGGCCAGCTTGGCCAGCACGGCTTCGAGGGTGGCTCGCAGCTCGGGGGTGAGCCAGGCGCGCAGTTGCGACATGCCGTCGGCTTGTTGGTTGCCCAGGGTCAGGCCGCGGCGCCGGGCGCGGTCGTCGTCGGTGTAGGTGCCGTCGGGGTTGAGGCAGTCGGCCAGGGTGTCGGCCAGTGCGGCGAGTTGTTCGGGGCGAAACTGGGTGCCCTGTTCGGCCAGCTTGGCCTCGACTTGCTCGCGGGTGGCGTGGTCGATCCAGCCGGGCAGCTGGTGGAAAAAGCGGCGAATCACCGCCACCTGCCCGACGCCAAGCTTGCCCTCGCGCTGCGCGGCGGCTGTCGACGCCAACACCGGCGGCAACCGCTCGCCGGTCAGGGCTTGCCGGGGCCCCAGATCTGCGGCCTCGTTGATGCGCCGGGTAGCTTCGGCGCGGCTGATCAGCGTCCGTTCGGCGATCGCATGGGAGAGCTTGCCGCCCAACTCTTCCGGGGTGGCCTGGCGGCCCAGGGAATTGATCAGCCGATGCTCAGCCGCCGGTAGCCGGCGACGCAGCCGCTCATAGCGCTCCAACAAGCCCAATTGCTCAGGGGACGTCAACGCCTCGAAGTCGAATCCGGCCGTATCGTCAAACGCGGCATCCAAGGTATCGAAGGCCGCCGTCAGCGCCTCTCGATCGACAACCCCGTCCGGACTCATACCGCCAAACTAGGCCGGCCCACCGACAGAAAACGTTGACTTGTGACCATTGGAACCAAAGTGACACAAGAAATTTCAGCCAGCGAGGAGACCGGCCTCTAGCTCCCGTCGAGCCACGGCACGGCCGTGGTCAACACATCGGCGCCGTCGGCGGTGATGGCGACGGTGTCTCTGCGGAAGACCGCCCCGACCCCCTCCTGCCACACGTAGCCGGTGATCGCCAGCACCATCCCGGCCGCGAGTTGATCGTGTTCGCCCGCGGCCCAAAGCGTCTCGGATACCACCGGCGGGTCGAAACCTAATCCCAGACCATGCCCGACGGGCATCGGGGGTACCGGCTCACCGGCCGCTGCATAGGCGGCGAGCAGCTCATGGGTCGACGCACCGGGACCACACGCCGCAATCATATTGTCGTACAACGCCTTTGACCGGTCGAATAGGTCGCGCACCGGTCCGTCGTCGATGCCGCCGGCGGGGCGGGTCCCGCCCACCTCGGCGACATAACCACCCGCCAGGGCGCCGGCAGCGAATGCGACAAGGTCGCCGGACCGCACCTCGGTATGCGCTGCAGCGCGTCGCCACGGGTGTTCCCGCGAGGTCACCCAGGCGCCGTCCTGGGTGGCCGGCGTGCTCACCCCACCCGCGGCCATGGCCCCCAGCAACGCCCCGGTCAACGTCCGCTCGGACACCCCCGGCCGTAATTCGCCGACAGCAGCGGCGAGTCCGGTCTCGGCGACGCGGAGCGCCTCGCCGATCGCGGCGATTTCATCGGCCGTCTTGACGCGGCGCGCCGCGCGCATCGCAAGCTCGGCGTCGACGAGCTCGGCACGCGGAAACGCGTCGGGCAACAAGGCCGCGAAAGTCGGTGTGAGCGCATCGGTTCCGACTCGGCGCGCCGCTTCGGCACCGTCGATCTTCTTCAGGACGTCGATCAGCGTCATCGGATTCCACGCCAGCCCGTACAGGTGGTCGTGGCCGATCTCCTCGGGAACTCCTTCGTCGTCGGTGCTGTTGAGGTAGATGTCTCCGGTCGCGCGCACCACCACACACATCGGACCGAACGGTCGCGTCCCGGCAATCCACAGCTGCGGGGCTCCAGTAACGTAACGAATATTGGCCTGCCGGCCGAGGACCAAGATGTCGAGGTTGTGGGCGTCCATCTGGGCCAGCGCCCGCTCCCGGCGTCCGGCCCGCAAGGCCGGCGCGTCGGCCGAAACTTCAGTCGCCATAAGGGGAGTAGGGGTAGTCGGTGATCGGGGTGAAGCCGTCTTCGTTGATCACCACGATCTCTTCACTGCGGTAGCCGCCGGTCCCGTCCTCCCACACCACCGGTTCCAAAACCAGTACCATGCCGGGCGGAAAGACGAAGTTGTCGTCAAATTCTGCGCCGAGATCCGTTCCGATCATTGGGGATTCGGCGGGGTAGGTACCGATGCCGTGGGCCAGGTAGAAGTGCGGCAGCCACGGCTTGCGGCCACCGTTGGCGGCGATCGCCGCCCGCGCGAGATCGCCCGACGTCGCACCCGCTTTGGTCACCGCGAGCACGGCGTCCAAAATGTGTCGCCACTGACGGAATTGATCTTGTTGCTTCGCTGTGGGTTGCTCGCCGACGATCCAGGTGCGGCCGAAGTCCGAGCAATACCCGGCATAGGTGATGCTGATGTCGGTCCACAGCACATCGCCGGCGGCCAGTTCGCGATCGGTGGGCAGCAGCGGCAGCGCGAGATCGCCGTGGGTCGTCCATACTCCGGCTTCCCGCGAACTCGGCATCACCTGCCAGATCGCCTCCAGCATGTTGGTGGTGGCGCCCAGCTCGAAAGCGCGCCGTACCAGTGTGGCGGACAGCTCGATCTGCCGCACTCCCGGCGCCAACGCCCGCTGCACATCCACGATCGCTTCTTCGGTGATGCGGGACGCCCTGCGCAGACAGGAAAGCTCATCGCGCGTCTTGACCAACTGCGCCGCACCGACCACGATCGCCGCATCCGTCGGCGCGCCCGCAGGGAAGAGTTTTCGTGACGCGCGGCGCATGGCGCCGGTCAGTTCGTCGACGGCGATGCTCGCTCCCGCGGGGACCAGTTCGGCCAACTCGGCAGCGAAATGCTCGACGCCCTGGTCGAATTCGAGGTAGGCGGGGCCGTGCAGATGGTCCTCGGGCACCGGTGCTTCCGCGTACCCACCGCTGCGGAACGGCATAAACAGGTGCGGATGTTCGTCATCGGCCAGCACGACCGCCACCGGGCGCTCTACGTGCGACAGGCCCGCATCCAAAAGCGGCCAGCTGACACCGGTCGCATACGTGACGTAGCCGTTCATCAGGAGGATCAGTGCGTCGATCCCGTGGTCGGCCATCGCCGACCGCAGCCGCGTGCCGGTCTCCGCGCGCATGCGGGCCCAGTCCGGCTCATCAGGAATGTCGATGACCGAGCCGCGGGCGGCGAGAGAGTTTGCCATCGGTCAATAGGATAAGCAGACCGGACCGCCGGGTAATAAGGTGAAGCGCGTGAATCCGCTGCAGCGGGTGGCGCGAAATCCAGCGGCGTACCGGCGGCTGTTGTTGCCGGGACGGGCCATCGCCGAGACGCTCGAATCGCTGCTGCGCTTCGCCAGCGGTGGCCGGGTCGGGGTCCTGGACCTCGCCGGGCTGCCCAACGTGCAGATCACGACCTCAGGCCGCAAAACGGGCCTCGCCCGGACGGCGACGGTCCAGTACGTCCCCGACGGGGACGGCATGGTCCTGGTCGGCTCCAACTGGGGCCGGGAGTGCCACCCGTCGTGGTCGGCGAATCTCAAAGCGACAGAACGTGTCATCGTGCGCCGGCGCGGCCATCGGTTCGTCGCGAAGGTGCGGCTGCTCAGCGGGATCGAACGCGATAGGGCCTGGGCCACGGTCGTGGCGCACTGGCCCAACTACCAGATCGCGCAAGATCACGCCGAGCCGCGCCAGTTCAGGCTGTTTCGTCTCACGCCGGCGCCGTGATTCAGGCTGAAGCGAGCGCGTCGAAGATCAGCTTGGCGTAAGTCGCCGTGCGCTCCGAACCGAGGATTCCGGGTCCCATCTTGTTCATGACGTACGCGACGGTGGCCCGCCGATCGGGACACATCAACACCATCGAGCCGCCCCATCCACCCCAGAAGCAGATCTTCTCGTCCGGAACATAGGGGAGGGCCTCGGTCCCGGCCAGTCCATATCCGAGGCCCCAGCGCAGCGTCGCCGGTATGACGAGGTCGGTCCCGTTGGCCTGCTCGTCGAAAATCATCTCGATGGTCTCCGGCCGCAGCAGTCGCGCGCCACGGGCCGTGCCTCCCAACGAGATCGCCGACAGGATCGCGGCCAGCGAACGCGCATTCCCGTGGCCGTTGAGGGCGCCCATGTCGGCGTCGCGCCAGGCCGGTGTGTTCGCGGCGTCGGCGTTGGGCGGTGGGCCGCTGAACGTCTTGCGCATCGGGCTCTCTTCGGGCAATAGGTCGAGTGGCAGCTCGAGGGGGGGCGGCGCGATGACCTCGGCGATGCGGTCGTAATCGGCGGGCGCGGCCCCGATCTGGAAGTCGGCGCCAAGCGGGCGGGCGATCTCGTCGCGGACGAACTCCTTGAGCGTGCTCCCGGTGACCCGCCGGATTACCTCGCCGATGAGATGGCCTTGATTGTGCGCGTGGTATCCCGAGGCCGTGCCCGGTTCCCACCAGGGCGCCTGCCGGGCGAGGGCCGCGGTCGACTTGTCCCAGTCGTACATGTCCTCGGTGGTGAACGGTAGGTCCCAGCCGGATACCCCCGACGTGTGCGACAGGATGTGACGAATCTCGATGTCCTGCTTGCCATTTGCGGCGAACTCCGGCCAGTACGCGCAGACCGGCGCGGCCGGTTCGATCAGGCCGCGGTCGATGAGCATCAGTGCGGCCAGGCTGGTGACGGTCTTCGTGGAGGACCACACGTTGACGATCGTGTCCTTGGCCCAGGCGGTTGTCCGTGCCGCATCGGTGAAGCCGCCCCAGATGTCGACGACGGATTCGCCGTCGATGTCGACGGCGATGCAGGCGCCGACCTCTTCACCGGAGACGATGTTGTCGGCCAGAGCGACCAGGACTTTCTCGAACCGCTCGTCGCAGTGTCCGTGAATCGCGTCCATGGCTGTTACCGTAACCCGCTTGCGCCGTTCAGATCGCGGCGAAGTTAATCCGGCGCAGGCTTGCCCCGTCCGGGCGACAATGGTCGCCATGACGGAGTCCGCGGCGCTGTGGGGCAAGCGCGACGACATGATCGTGCGCGGGCGTCTGCCGTACAACGCCGAACCACCGGCCGCGGTGTTGGCGCGCAGCGACGTCACCCCGATCGACGCGTTCTACGCGCGCAACCACGGCCCGGTCCCCGACATCTCGCCACTGCAATGGCGACTGAGGGTGGGCGGGTGCGTGGACGAGCCGCTCACCCTGACGTACGACCGGCTGACGACGGATTTCGACCGGCACAGCGTGGTGGCGACGCTCGCGTGCGCCGGCAATCGGCGTGCCGAGATGCTGCGGGTGCGACCGATCCCGGGCAAGGACCCATGGGCGCACGGGGCGATCTCGACCGCGCGGTGGGGCGGGGTACGCCTAGCGGATGTCCTCGCGGCCGCGCGATACCACCACGGTGAGAACCTGCACGTCGCATTCGAAGCCCCGGACGTCGCCGAGGAGGCCCGGCCGATCCAGTCCTACGGCAGCTCGATCCCGCTGAGCAAGGCGCTGTCAGGGGAAGTGCTGCTGGCGTTTGAAATGAACTCCGAACCGCTTCCGCGCGCCCACGGCGGTCCGGTTCGCGTCGTGGTGCCCGGGTATGTCGGCGCGCGCAGCGTCAAATGGGTCACGGGCATCCGGGTGCAATCCGGCCCGTCCGACAACTACTTCCAGGCCCTCGATTACCGCATCCTGCCGCCGGAAGCCGATGCGGATACCGTCGGGCCGGGTGAGGGCATCCCGCTGTCGTCGCTCGCGCTCAACTGCGACATCCTCGAACCCACCGACGGCGACCAGGTACCGGCGGGTGAGCTGACCATCCGCGGCTACGGGATCGCCGGCGACGGCCGCAGCGTCGAGCGCGTCGACGTGTCGATCGACAACGGGATCACGTGGCGGCAGGCCGATCTGCACCCGGCGCCCAGCAAATGGTCGTGGCGGCCGTGGTCGCTGAGCGTCGACGTCGAACCGGGGCCCTTGCGCATCGCCGCGCGCGCCTGGGACGACACCGGTGCGTTGCAGCCGGAATCGGTGGCGTCGCTGTGGAATCCGCGGGGATACGGCAACAATGCCTGGGCCGCAGTCCCCGTGTCAGTCGCGTGACGGACGGCGACGCCGGCTTAGCCGCCTAGCCCCTTCTTGACGGCTGCATCCTGCTTCTGGGCGACATCGTTGACGAAGTCGTCGGGCGGCAGTGAGTCGGTCGGCCCATAGAACTCGAGCGTGACGAACGCCTTGCCCTCGGTGAACAGCAGGATCAACACGCCCTTCGACTTGTCCGGGGCGTTCCCCGACAGCGTGGTTGCGCCGTTCCCGACGTTGACGGTCCCCGTCTGCGGGTCTTTGATGTTGGCGGCCAGGCCCGGCTTCGCCGCGTTCAGCGCATCGGTAGCCGCTGCGGCGTCGCTCAGCACCTGGATGGTGTCTTTGATGACGTGGCTGTTGTCTTGGGTGCTAAATGTCGTGGCGACCCCGGGTTGACCGTTCGGGTTGCTCACCGGCGGGCTGCCGTTGAACTGCACCGGCGCGTTGATGTCGGTCGCCTGGATCAACAGCCCGGTGTAGTCGCTGGGCTGCGCCGGCGCCGACGAAGCCGGCGCAGAGCTGCTGGTCGAGGTGGCAGACGTGGCCGACCCCGACTTCGTCGTCGACGTGGGCGACGACGTCTTGTTTCCGCCGCATCCGGCCACCGACACCGTCAGCGCCGTTGCCGCGGCTACGGTCGCGACCACCGTCCGGGAAATCCTCATCGCACCATGCTCCTTCCGGGTTGCCTGGGGCGACGCACTCGACTTCGTCCGCCCGAAACGCACAGTACAGTGCGCGCGTCGATCGGGGTCCCGGTGAGCCGGTTACTCCAGCTGATCCCGCAGGGATCGCAGGGTATTGGCCAGGATGCGCGAAACCTGCATTTGTGAGACGCCGATTCGCTCCGCGATCTGGCTTTGGGTCATCGATTCGAAGAACCGCATATGCAAAACCTCCCGCTCGCGCTGCGGCAGGGCGGACACCAGCACGCGCACGGCTTCCCGGTTGGTGATGTGGTCGATCTGGGGGTCGATGGCGCCGATCGCGTCGGCAACCAGACGTGGCTTGCCCGAGCCATCACCCACCGGGGCGTCCAGGGACTCCAGCTGGTAGGCGTCGCCGGCAACGAGGCATTCGATGACCTCCTCGCGGGGGACTCCCAGCGCGTGCGACAGCTCGGAGGCGGTGGGCGCTCGCCCGAGCGTTTGGACCAGGTCAGCAGTCGTCCTGCTGATCTGGATGTGTAGCTCGCGCAGCCGGCGCGGCACCCGCATGCCCCAGCTGTAGTCGCGGAAATAGCGCCGGACCTCGCCCATCATGGTGGGGATCGCGAAGCCGATGAAGCTGGGTCCCTTGGCCGGGTCGAACCGGTTGATGGCGTTCATCAGCCCCAGGCGTGCAACCTGGGTCAAGTCGTCGAGGCTTTCGCCGCGGCGCCCGAAGTGCCGGGCCACGTGGTCGGCCAGGGGTAGGCATCGGGCGACGATGCGTTCGCGCTGCTGCCGGTATTCGTGCGACTCGGCGGGCAGCTCGCTCAGATCCAGGAACATGCCGACGACGTCGTCGTATGAATCGTCGGATTGTGTGGTCGTCGATCGGTTAGGGCGGGGTGGAGCAATTACGTCGATCATCTGCTGAACCGCCTCCTGCAGACTCAGCTTGTGGTGAAGACGCAGACGCGCGGACAGGTTTGCACCGCACACACTCCCTCTGAGCGTGCGCGGCGAGACTGTGCGCGCAGTCGTCCACCACTACACCCGTTTCAACGACGGGTCGGTTGTCAACAGCGCACCCGGTACTGAGGGGAAGGTGGCGAAAGCGATATCGCCGTAGCCACGCATGCCCAGCAGCCGTGTGGGCTGATTGGCCGCTTTGAGCTAAACGGCGACGTGTCCAGAACGGACGTCGCCTTTGATAGTACCTCTCATGGCATGAACCGGCGATCGGGCACCCGGGTCGATCTTGAATACCAGTAGATCTTGCGCACGCGTAAATCATGCGGTAAGCACCCACAACGGTGCGTCGGAACGCATCTTTGTGCTGATTGTGGAATGGGTGCCATGAGTGATCGCGACCTGCTGACCGGGCGTGGCGCGGTGGTCTCCGGCGGCAGCCGCGGCATCGGGCGCGCGGTCGCCGAACTGCTCGGCAACCTCGGCGCCGGCGTGGTGGTCAACGGGCGCGACGCCGGGCCGGTGCGCGAGACCGTCGCGGCGATCACCGCATCGGGAGGACGGGCCACGCCGGTGGTCGGAGCGGCCGACGACGAGCGCATCGCGGAGGACCTCGTCGACGCATGCACGAGGACATTCGGGCGACTCGACATCCTGATCAACTGCGCCGGCATTGCCGAGCCGACCGGTTCCTCGATCCTGACTATCGCGCCCGAGGAGTTCGATCGGCTGATCAGCGCCCACCTCGGCACGGCGTTTCACACCTGCCGAATCGCGGCGCGTGTCATGGCGGCCCAGGGCCACGGGACGATCGTCAACACCAGTTCGGTGGCTTTCCTCGGTGACTACGGCGGCACCGGTTACCCGGCGGGCAAGGGCGCCGTGAACGCCCTGACCATGGCCATCGCCGCGGAACTCAAAGCCCATGGCGTGCGGGCCAACGTGGTGTGCCCCGGCGCGAGGACACGGTTATCGACCGGCGCCGACTACGAAGCGCACATCGAGGACCTGCACCGGCGCGGGTTGCTCGACGAGATAACCATGCGGGCGTCGCTGGACAGCGCTGCGCCGGCGTTTGTGGCCCCGCTCTACGCCTACCTCGCCAGCGACCTGGCCCGGGACGTGACGGGCCAGATCTTCGTTGCCGCAGGCGGATTCGTCGGCCGGTTCGATCGCCCGGCGCCGCGCGTGTTGGGTTATCGTGGCCATCACGACGCCGAACCGTGGTCGATTGCGCAGCTGCACAAGATGATCGGCGGCGACTAGGCGATCAGCGGGAAGACCACGAGTAGCGCCCCGTAGGCGACGGCGATCACCGTCGCACCTGCCAGGCTGATCCGGCCCGATGCCCCGTCGATGGGGTCAAGCCAGCGCCGGAAGGGCCGAGAAGCGGCCGGGACGAGCACCCACTGCAGCAACGCGATGCTGATCACGTTGCCGACGAACATCGACAGCGACTGGCCGACGCCCAGACGGCTCAGCACCGGCGACAGCCACGTGGCGAGCACCATGACGGTCGGGTAGAGGCACAGCAGCACCAGCATCGCGGTCTTCCATCCCGGCGTAATCCTGGTGTGCCCCTGGTCAATTCGGATCGTCGACCCGAATGGGGCGTTGTGCGGAAGCTCGGCGAAGTCTCGGGTCAGTTTCCTCCGCAGGCGGGGCAAGGCTTCCCGCCGTTCCGGCGAGGCGACCCACGCCGCCAACTGTTGTGCTGTACGGAACCGCAGCACCGACATCCACTGCCCCGCGGAATCCGCCGGAAAGACGGCGGTGCCTTGGTATCCCGGAAAGACGGAGCTGCTGCGAGTCAGATCGCCCTGCGCGGCAGTGAATTCGGATTCGCTTCCGGCGGCCACGCTGTGCAGAAAGATACCGACGTTGCCGGGCGGTGGTTCACCCTCGACAAGGATCAGGTCGGAGGTGCACCGCCAGCAGCCCTGGGCCTCGCCGTCGCTGAGTACCGCTCGGCGTTCAGGGCCGTCCAGCCATGCGTCGAGCCGATCCGCACTGTCGAACGAGACCTCGACGGCCCAATCGAGCCGGTTTCCTTGAACCGATTCGCGCGCGCTTACGTATCCAAGGGAGTGACGGGCGCACGCTTCGTACGCGGCTACCCACCGGCTGAACCGCTCAGGGTTGGAGGGCGGATGGAAGATCGTGATCGCGGAGGCCCCAGCAGACATACGAGCTGTCTACCACCACCGAGACGGCCGCTTCGGGTCCTTGTCGTCGGCGCCGGCGTCAGCGGGATCTCGGTCGCCAGGGGATTGCTGCGCGACGGCCACGATGTCACGGTTTTCGATCAGCGCACCGACACACGGGCGGGCGGCGGCGCCGTGACCATCTGGTCCAACGGCGAGACCGTGCTGCGACAGCTCGGCGTCGACATGGACGGCGCCGGTCAGCTGCTGTCCAGCGTTCAGGTAATGACCTCACGCGGGCACCGCATCGCCAACCTCGACGTGACCACGATGGTGAAACGGCTAGGCGCGCCCGTCCGGATGGTGCCACGCCAGGTCCTCCTGGAAAGGCTGCTGGCCGACTTCCCGACCCATCGCATTCGATGCGGCTCCCGCGCGGCGGGGATCGCCACCACATCGACCGCCGTGCGGGTCGAATTCGAGGACCGCACGGCGGTCGAGGGCGACTTGCTGATCGGCGCCGACGGCCTGCATTCGATGGTTCGCGATGTGGTCGGAGCGCAGACCGCGCGGCCCACGGGGTGGTGCAGCTGGCAGGGACTCGTCACGGTTCCGGAGCTACCCGACAAGGGCGTCGCGCTCATCGTGATCGGCGCACAAGGGAACACCGGCGTGTGGCCGGCGGGCGGCTCCGCGGTGCAGTGGTGGTTCGATCTGCCGTGGTCGGACGGCTTCGTGCGGCCGCACCGTCCGATCGAGGTGATCCGCTCCAACTTCACCGGCTGGTCCGATGCGGTCGACCTGGTGCTGGCGAAGTTGACCGACGAAGACCTGGCCGGCTCGCCGTACCCGCATTTTCGGCATCCGATTCCCGGTCCGTTGCACGCCGGTGCGGTGACGTTGCTCGGCGATGCCGCACACACCATGCCGCCCACGCTCGCTCAGGGAACCAACCAGGCCCTGCTCGACACCATGGTGTTGTGCAAGGCGCTGTGGGATTTCCGGGCGAACGGCGGCCGCGACCTGTCCGCGGCGCTGCGCAGCTACGAGCACACCAGGCGACGCCGAGTACGGGCCGTATCCCGCGTGGCTTCGCTGCAGGTCGCCCACGGCGAGTCCGTGCTGCGACCGGCGACCTGGATATCCGATCGGTTGCATACCTGGACCCTGACGACGTTCTTGCGCTTGACCAGTCATCGCCGGATGTCGGCGGAAATCGATCGCCGCCTCGGCGCCCCTTACCCGGTCGCGGCATGCCATCCGTGAACGAGCCCCTCACCGTTCGGGGCGATTTCGACGCACCGTCGCGCTGGCTCTGGCTCGTCAAGTGGTGCGTGCTGGCCGTCCCGCATTACCCCATATTGATCGTTCTGTACCTGGTGTATCCACCGCTCACGCTCGTTGCCGGCATCGCGATCCTGTGCACCGGACGGTATCCGCGGCCCATCTTCGACTTCAACGTGGGAGTGCTGCGCTGGTCGTGGCGCGTCATGAATTACCGATTCCCGATGAACAGCACCGACAAATACCCGCCCTTCACCCTCAAGTCCCGGCCGGACTACCCGGGCGACCTCGAAGTCGACTATCCGCAGCGGCTGACCCGATGGGCGGTCCTGGTCAAGTCGTGGCTGCTGGCGCTCCCGCAGATACTGCTGTGCTGGGCGATGGAACCCCTGCTGCAGGTGCTCACCGTCATCGCCGCGGTGACGCTCTTGTGCACCGGGACGATCCCGTCGGGAATGTTCGATCTCCTCATGGGCATCGTTCGGTGGCGCTACCGGGTGGCGGTGTATGTTTCGTTGATGAGCGACCAATATCCGCCGTTCCGAATGGATCTAGGTAGTCGATAACGCGCGCTAATCCGTTGTTCCCCTACGTATATCGGTTTGGTCAGCCAATCTTCGACCGGCTTTTCTACAACCGATATCGTCGAGCAGCGATCGCCCACGCGACCGGCCGGCTGCTCTTGGTCGGTCTCGGGCCCGGGGCCGACCTGAAGTTCCTGCCGCCCGCGGTGACCTCAGTCGCGGCGGTGGAGCCGGTGGCCGCGTTCCGGCGGATGGCGTCGCGGCTCGCCGTTCGCCGGGGCGTTGCGGCCGACATCGTCGACGGAGCCGGCGAGTCGATCCCTTTCGCGGACAACAGTTTTGACTCGGTTCACCTCGGGCTGGTGCTGTGCTCGGTGGACAATGTGGCCGCGACACTGAGCGAGATCCGGCGGGTGCTGGTGCCGGGCGGCCGGTTGGTCGTCCTCGAGCATGTCCGCGGGGACGGTGCCACGGGCAGGTTGCAGGACCTGATCGCAACGCCGTGGTCCTGGGTGGCCGGGGGGTGCAAGCCGAATCGCCGGACCGGCGAGGCTATTGCCGCGGCCGGGTTCGATATCGCGGGACTGCGCGCCGTCCGGACCCCGGTTCCGTTCCCATGCAAACCGCATCTGCAGGGATTCGCCACGTTGGCGGACTAACCAGCTACTCGACACTTACTGCGTCGATGATGTTGAGCCGCGCGGCGCGCCGCGCGGGCGGTGCCGAGCCGAGCAGGCTGATCGCCACCGCCCCGAGGGTGAAGGCAAGGGCCGTGGAGCTGGGCCGGAAGGCAACCTGGCGAT
>NZ_MBEU01000018.1 GCF_001954275.1 Mycobacterium sp. IS-836
CCGTTGCGGGCACGGCTTTTCCGGGTCGGCGCGGATGAGCATGTGTTGGTGGCGGTGGTGCACCATATCGCGGCCGATGGCTGGTCGATCACCCCACTGGTGGCTGATCTCGGGGAGGCATATCGGGCGCGACAGCAGGACCGTATCCCCGACTGGGCGCCGTTGCCGGTGCAGTATGTCGACTACACGCTGTGGCAGCGGGACCAATTCGGTGATCTCGACGATCGTGACAGTCTGATTACCGAGCAGCTGGCCTATTGGGAGCAGGCTTTGGCCGGGATGCCCGAGCGCCTGGCCTTGCCCACCGATCGGCCCTACCCGCGGATCGCCGATCAGCGCGGCGCCCGCGTTGAGGTGGAGTGGCCCGCCGAGTTGCAGCAGCGAGTGCGTGAACTCGCCAGCGAGCACAATGCGACCAGTTTTATGGTCGTGCAGGCGGCACTGGCGGTGTTGTTGGGCAAGCTCAGCGCCAGTAACGATGTGGCGGTGGGCTTCCCGAT
>NZ_MBEU01000019.1 GCF_001954275.1 Mycobacterium sp. IS-836
GGGCCTGGAGGTCGAGGTGCTCGACGACAAGGCGCTGCAGAAGGGCGGCTACGGCGGGGTGATTGGCGTCGGCCAGGGCTCGTCGCGTCCGCCGCGGCTGGTGCGGCTGATCCACCGGGGTTCGCGGCTGGCCAAGAAGCCGAAGCAGGCCAAGAAGGTGGCGCTGGTGGGCAAGGGCGTCACCTTCGACACCGGCGGCATTTCGATAAAGCCTGCCGCGTCGATGCATTACATGACGTCGGATATGGGCGGGGCGGCCGCGGTCATCGCGACCGTCACGCTGGCCGCGCAGCTCGAATTGCCGATCGACGTGATCGCGACGGTGCCGATGGCCGAGAACATGCCGTCGGCGACCGCGCAGCGCCCCGGCGACGTGTTGACCCAATACGGCGGTACGACGGTCGAGGTGCTCAACACCGACGCCGAGGGCCGGCTCATCCTGGCCGACGCCAATCACCCCGCCGTAGCCGCCCTTCTGCAGCGCCTTGTCGTCGAGCACCTCGACCTCCAGGCCCGCGGACTCACCCAAAGCCCTTGCGCGCTTGGCGAATTCGGCGGGGAAGAGGTGACTCGGCGGGGTGTTGACCAGGTCGCGGGCGGTGGCGACGGCGGTCGCGACGGTCGCGGCATGGGCCGCCTGGGATTTGGCGCCCTTGGCGCTGGACAGCACGGTGATCTTGCGCAGACCTTGGTCCTTCGGTGCTGTCTTGTCGCTGCGGAAAGCGGTGAACCGGTAGCTGCCGAGGATCAGCCCCTCGACGGCCGCCGCCAGATCCAGTTCCGTCAGTGTGGTGATTGCGGCCTCGGTGCTGTTCAGCGCGCGCGCCGCCGCGCCGGCCGCGCGACGGATCGTGTCCGCGGGCCACTCCGATCGCGGTTTGCCCAGGCCGATCGTGAGCACGCTGGCCACCGGCAGCGACGGCACCACCAGCCGGTGCACCTGTTCACTGCCGCCGGTGGCCTCCAATGCCCGCAGGCCGGCCTCGATCTCGGCGACGGCGGCGCTGGACAGGAAAGGGTCGGCGGCGGTAACGACGGCGCCGGGCCGGTCTTCGTCGCCGGTCGAGACGACCGGCACGACCAATACCGACGAACCCGCGCCACGTTTCGGCAGCGATGTGGCGACCTGGACGGACGGGGATTGGTAACTCGGTTCGGTGGTCACGGGCAATCACCCTAGTCACCGGGACCGGGCCGGGGCCCGGCACCGCCCTTACCGCGCAACTCGAACGCGGTGACCGGCTCGTCAAAACCCTTGAGCGTCAGCGGAGGGTGGGCGACCGCGGGCCAGTCCAGCAACTCGTCGTGCAGCGCCGAATCGGCGAGTATCTGCCTGGGTGCCGCGGCGGCGACCAAGCGCGCGGCAAGGTTGACCGGGTTGCCGAAGTAGTCCCCGTTGGTGGCGAGCACGCTGCCGTAGGCAAGGCCGGCGCGGACGTCTAGGCCTTCTTCGCGCGCCCGCGGATGCTCGACAAGATCGACCGCCGCGGTGACCAGCTGTTCGGGCGACGCGCTCACCCACATCACCTCGTCGCCGATGAACTTCACCAGCCGCCCGCCGTCGGCGTGCACCACGTCGGCGACGGTGCCGCCGAATTCGGTGAGTAGCAGCGACAATTGCGCCGGCGTGAGCGCTTGGGTCAACGCGGTGAAACCGGACAGATCGGCAAAACCGACGCCGCAGATCACGCTCGCCGACGTGCCGAGCAGGACGCCCTCGAAATACGTTCGGGCACTGATCAAGTGGTGACGGTGCACGACGTCGATCAGGGCGCCGATGCGAGGGATGAACTCGGCGACCGCGCGGTAGGCCTGCGCCGTGGCGAGCTCGTCGTGGGTGTAGTTCATCTGGATGTCCGGCGTCCCGGCGCGGATCATCGTCCCCTCGGCCTCCGCGAGGCGGGCCATCGCGGCGCCGAGCACCCGCAGCAGGCCGAATGCCCCGTCCTCGCCCACCACCGCCTTCAGCCCGACCCACGTCGACAGGGCGTCGACGTCAGCCTCGCTCAGCACCGGAACGTCGGGACCGGCGATGGTCAAACCGAGCAAACCCCAAGCCTGCGCCACGTCGTCGGCCGACAAACCGAGCTTCTCGGCCGCGGCCTGCACGGTGTAGATGGGGCGTCCCGACCACGACAGGGCATCACCGGCGAGCCCGAACAGCCTGCCGCGGCGCTCGGCCTCGACCATCTCCTCGACGCTGAAGCCCAGTCCGTCGAGGTACTTGATCAGGTCGGTTCGCTCGCGCGGGTTCGCGATTCCGGCGGCCTCGAGCGCGTCGAAGTCCAGGTGATCGGACACCTACCCAAGTGTGCCAGCAATACCGCTCGATTAGGGTGAGACGCCGTGAGCGACGACCCGCAGCACGGACCGCTGGAAGACCGCCATCGCGAATTGGGTGCCAGCTTCGCCGAGTTCAGCGGCTGGCTCATGCCGGTGGCGTATGCCGGCACCGTCAGCGAACACAACGCCACCCGCAACTCCGTCGGCCTGTTCGACGTCAGTCACCTCGGCAAGGCGCTGGTGCGCGGCCCGGGCGCCGCCGAGTTCGTCAATTCCGCGCTGACCAACGACCTGGGCCGCATCGGCCCGGGCAAGGCCCAATACACGTTGTGCTGCACCGAATCCGGTGGCGTCATCGACGACCTGATCGCCTACTACGTCGACGACGACGAGATCTTCCTGGTGCCCAACGCCGCCAACACCGCCGCGGTGGTCGACGCGCTGCGGGCGGCCGCACCCGACCGGGTGGCGATCAGCAACGAGCATCGCTCGTATGCGGTGCTGGCCGTGCAGGGCCCGCGGTCGGCGGACGTGCTCGGCGAGCTGGGGCTGCCGACCGACATGGACTACATGGGCTACGCCGATGCCGATTTCTCCGGTGTGCCGGTGCGCGTCTGCCGTACGGGATACACGGGTGAGCACGGCTACGAACTGCTGCCGGCCTGGGATTCCGCGGGCGTGGTGTTCGACGCGCTAGTGGTGGCGGTCAAGTCCGCCGGCGGCGAGCCCGCCGGGCTGGGCGCCCGCGACACGCTGCGCACCGAGATGGGCTACCCGCTGCACGGACACGAACTTTCGCTCGACATCTCGCCGCTGCAGGCCCGATGCGGCTGGGCGATCGGATGGAAGAAGGACGCGTTCTTCGGCCGCGACGCGCTGCTGGCCGAAAAGGACGCCGGGCCGCGGCGGCTGCTGCGCGGGCTGCGGATGGTGGGGCGCGGGGTGTTGCGTCCCGGGCTGACGGTGCTCGCTGGCGAGAGGCCGGTCGGGGTCACGACGTCGGGCACGTTCTCCCCGACGCTGCAGGCCGGCATCGCGCTCGCGCTGATCGACACCGACGCGGGAATCGAAGACGGCCAGCAAATCACCGTCGACATCCGCGGCCGCGCGGCCGAGTGCGAAGTCGTGCGCCCGCCCTTTGTCGCCGTCAAAACTCGTTAGCCGCCAGGGGTTCCCGTGGCAAAAACCCGTTCGCGCGCAGGGATACAATCGGCGCCATGACCAGCGGCTCGCGTGAGTTCACGGTGATGCGCACGTCGAATCCGGCGAGCGACGCCGAACGTGCGGCGATTCTGGCCGACCCCGGTTTCGGCAAATACTTCACCGACCACATGGTCTCGATCGACTACGCCGAGGACCAAGGCTGGCACAACGCGCGGGTCATCCCGTACGGCCCGATCGAGCTGGACCCGTCCGCGATCGTGCTGCACTACGCGCAAGAAGTATTCGAGGGACTCAAGGCCTATCGCTGGGCGGACGGTTCGATCGTGTCGTTTCGGCCCGACGCCAACGCGGCCAGGATGCGCTCGTCGGCGCGGCGGCTCGCCATTCCCGAGCTGCCCGACGAGCTGTTCCTCGAATCCCTGCGCCAACTCGTCGCCGTCGACACTGCATGGGTGCCCCGGGCCGGCGGCGAAGAGGCCCTGTATCTGCGGCCGTTCATCTTCGCGACGGAGTCGGGGCTGGGGGTGCGGCCGGCCAAGCTCTACCGCTACCTGCTGATCGCGTCGCCGGCCGGCGCCTACTTCAAGGGCGGTATTAGCCCGGTCAGCGTCTGGGTGTCGACGGAATACGTGCGGGCCTGCCCCGGCGGCACCGGAGCGGCGAAGTTCGGCGGCAACTACGCCGCGTCGCTGCTGGCTCAGGCCCAGGCCGCGGAGAACGCCTGCGACCAAGTCGTCTGGCTGGACGCCGTGGAGCGTCGCTTCGTCGAAGAGATGGGCGGCATGAACCTGTTCTTCGTGCTCGGCAGCGGCGGATCGGCGCGGCTGGTCACCCCGGAGCTGTCCGGCTCGCTGCTGCCCGGGATCACGCGGGATTCGTTGCTGCAGTTGGCCATTGACGCCGGATTCGCGGTCGAGGAACGCAAGATCGATATCGATGAGTGGCAGAAGAAGGCCGCCGCGGGGGAGATCACCGAGGTGTTCGCCTGCGGCACTGCGGCGGTCATCACCCCGGTCTCGCAGGTGAAGTACGGCGATGCGGAGTTCAGCATCGCCGACGGCCAGCCCGGTGAAGTGACGATGGCGCTGCGCGACACGCTGACCGGGATACAGCGTGGCACTTTCGCCGACACCCACGGCTGGATGTCGCGGCTGGGCTGACTTCCTTGGCGCGAACGCCCGGCCAGCCGGGCATCGAGGCGTTCGCGCCCGGCTCGCCGGGCGTTCGGCCGCCTAGATGGCCCGCTAGAACCGCACCAATGCCGCCAGCGCCACGGCGCCGACCGTCGTCGTCAATTCGATGGCCGCCCCCAAGACGTCGCCGCTGATGCCGCCGAAGCGGCGCACGCAGTGCGCCACCAGCGCCGCGCCGCAGCACACCGCCAGCAGGACCGCGACCGGGCCCTGCCACGGCCGCGGGCCCGCCGCCAGCGAAGCGACCAGCAGGACCGCGAGCCAGGCCGCGACCACCGGCGCGGGCTGCGTTCCCGCAACCCGCGCTCCCAGCGTGCTGCCGTCGGCGGCGGGCACGGACCGCCGGCAGGCCAGCACCGCGGTGACGCGGCCCGCCGTTACGGCTATCACGATCGCGGCGGCACCGAGCGAGGAAAAGGCCAACCCCTGCAACGTGATCACGAGCGCGACGGCCGCGACGCCGAAGGGTCCGGTCGAGCCGTCGCGCATCACCTCCAGTGCGCGCGGCGCCGGCCCGTAGCAGCCCAGCCCGTCGGCCGTGTCGGCCACGCCGTCGATGTGCAGGCCGCGGGTGGCGAGCAGCAGCGCCGCCACCGCGAGCAGCCCGGGCAGCGGGCTGGACGCGCCGAACGCGTGCGCGCCGCCCCACGTGACCGCCGCGGCCAGTGACCCGAGTGCGACGCCCACCACCGGCAGCGCGGTCATGGCGCCCCGACCCATCGGCGCCGTCCCGAGACGGGGCGCCACCGTGCCAAACGCGAAAGCCGTTGCCAGTGAACGCATCACGGCGGGGGAGCACCGTCGGAGCGCGTGGACACACCGGCGTCGGTGAACGTCGCCATCGACGACAGCGCGGCCACCGCGCAGCGCAGCAGCGGCAGCGCCGCGGTGGCGCCGGTGCCCTCGCCGAGCCGCATGCGCAGATCCAGAATCGGGTCCAGCTCGAGAGCCGCCAAG
This sequence comes from Mycobacterium sp. IS-836, assembly GCF_001954275.1. Lineage (GTDB taxonomy): Bacteria > Actinomycetota > Actinomycetes > Mycobacteriales > Mycobacteriaceae > Mycobacterium. The sequence goes on from NZ_MBEU01000019.1 coordinate 5,598, forward strand.
GCCAGCGCGTGTCCCGGCTCGGTGGAGCGGTGACCAGCCTGCCACCACTGCCTGGCGCCCGGCGCCAGGCGCTCGGCGACCAACGCGGCGGCCGTTACCGCCATCCCGTCCAGCAGCAGCGGCGTGCGCCGCACCGCGGCCTGCGCGCAAAAGCCCGCCATCGCGGCCAGGTCCGCGCCGCCGCAGCAGCGCAGCAGTCCGACCGGGTCGGGCAGCACCCGCTGAGCCCGAAACAGGGCGTCGCGGACCGCGGCGGTCTTGCGCGACCAGCCCGCGTCGTCGACCCCGGTGCCGAAGCCGACCACCGCAACCGGCTCGGCGTTCGTCAGCGCCGCCACCAAAACCGCCGCCGCAGTGGTGTTTCCGATTCCCATGTCACCGGCGATCAGCAAGTCGGCCCCGGCGTCGACCTCCTCGTCGGCGATAGACCGCCCGGCCGCGATTGCTCGGGCGGTCTCCTCGTCCGTCAGCGCGTCCTCGACGGCGATATCGCCGCTGCCGCGCCGCACCTTGTGGGCACCGATGCGTTCCGAGAGCGGGTCGGCGTCCACCGCCAGATCGGCGACGCGCACGCTCGCCCCGGCGATATCGGCCAGCACGTTGATCGCCGCCCCGCCCACGTCGATGTTGGCGACCATCTGCGCGGTGACTTCCGGCGGGTAGGCCGACACCCCGGAGCGCGCGACACCATGGTCGCCGGCGAACACCACCACCCGCGCGCGCTCGAACTGGCGCGGCGGGCACTGCCCCTGGCACGAGCAGACCCAGACCGACAGGTCCTCGAGCCGGCCCAGCGCGCCCCGCGGCTTGGTCAGTGTGTCCTGCCGTGCACGGGCGGCGGCCGCGGCGGCGGCGTCGGGCGGCGAAATCGGAGTGAATTCCATCACGCTCCCGGCGGTTTGATCGGTACCGCCTGGCCGGCGATCACCAGCACGACGCGATCGCACAACGCCGCGACGCGCTGGTTGAGGTTGCCCAGTTCGTCGGCGAACCGGCGGCCCGACACGGTGGCCGGCACCACGGTCAGCCCGACTTCCGGGCTGACGAGTACCAGCGTGGATCCGAACGCGCCGACCGCGGCGACCATGTCGTCGATCGTCTCCGCGACCGCGGCCGCCGCCGACCCGTTCTCCCACGCGTGGTGGCGGTCCAGCGTGCCGGTCAGCCAGGCGCCGAGGTCGTCGACGAGCGTCGGGGTACCCGGTGACCGCCGCAATTGGGTTGCGATGTCATCGGTTTCGATCGTCGACCACTGCGCGGGCCGACGGTCACGGTGCCGCGCGACGCGGTCTGCCCATGCCTCGTCGGCGTGCCCGGACGGCCCGGGGGCCAGGTAGCGCACCGGCTGATCGGGCGCCAGCGACGACGCGATGGCCTCCTCGGCCCACCGGGATTTGCCCGACCTGATCCCGCCGAGCACCAGGGTGCGCACCGGGGTCAGACGGCTTTCGGGCGAGGGTCAATCGACACTGTTGCCGTGCTTGACTTGAGGCCGCGGCGTCCGCATCCGGCGCATTTGAGAGGCCCGGCTGGCGGCGTAAAGCCCTAGCTTCCAACGGCTTTCGGTGTTGTTCGGGAACTTCGCGTCGACGAGCTTGTTGACCTTGCGGCCCAGAATGAGCCCGTCGACACTCATCACGGCCATCAGGACCAGCATCGCCGGAGAGATGTAGAGCTGCAGCTGCGGAACGCCGAACATGATGAACAGCAATGCCAGCGTGGACGGCATGAACAGCCCCAGAAAGTTGCGCCGGGAATCCACCACATCGCGCACGTACCGGCGCACCGGTCCCTGATCGCGCGGCAGCAGGTAGGCCTCTTCGCCGGCCATCATGCGCTCCCGGCGTTCCGTCATCCGCGCCCGGCTCACGGCTCGTTCGGCCCTGCGTTCCTCGCGGGACAGTTTCGGGCCGGCCAGCGATTTGCGCCGGGCCCGCGCCTCGGCGGTGGTCATCGGCGCCGGCGCGACCGGACCCTTGCGGCCGCCGCGCCGGGCATCGTCGCGCTTGGGCGTCGGCCGGCCCTTGGGATCGGTCTTGCGCGACCCCCGGGCCGCCGTTGCGGCGGCATCGGCCGGCTCGGGCGCGACCAGCTCCGCCGAACCGCCGTCGAGGTCCTCTTCATGGGTTTTCTTGCGGCCCAGCAACTTCACAGTCGCCAGGTTACTTCGCGGGCCGTCCGCGCCGAAATGGCCCCGGACGGCGTCGCCATTAGTGGTGCTCCAGCACGTCGATGCACCTACGCTTACCTCTGATGAATGGCTGCCTGTGATGGACGACGGCTCGATGGCCTCGGATGATGCCGCCGCTGGCCTCGCGCCCGGTCGCCTCCAGCTGCCGGCCATGCAGGTCCTGGTGGCCCCGGATTGCTACGGCGACAGCCTCACGGCCGTCGAGGCGGCCGCCGCCATCGCCACCGGCTGGACTCGGTCGCGTCCGGGGGACCGCTTCATCGTCGCCCCGCAGTCCGACGGCGGACCGGGCTTCATCGACGTGCTGGCCAGCCGGCTCGGCGAGAAGCGGCGAACGCGGGTATCCGGGCCGCTGAACGCCCCTGTCGACGCCGAGTGGGTGTTCGATCGAGGCGCGGCAACGGCTTATCTGGAGTGCGCGCAGGCGTGTGGTCTGGCGTTGCTGGGCACACCGCCTTCCCCGGAGACCGCGATGGCCGCCCACAGCAGGGGAGTCGGACAGCTCATCGCCGAGGCGCTGGGCGCCGCGCCCAAGCGGATCGTGGTCGGACTGGGTGGCAGCGCCTCCACCGACGGCGGGCAGGGCCTCGTCGCCGAGCTCGGCGGCCTGGAAGTCGCTCGCCAGCAACTGGCCGACGTGGAGCTGATCGCCGCCTCGGACACCGAATATCCGCTGTTGGGGCCGTGGGGAGCCGCCAGAATGTTCGGGCCGCAGAAGGGCGCGGACACCGCGACCGTCGCGGCGCTCGAAGTCCGCCTCGAGGCGTGGGCGCTGGAACTCGAAGCGGTGGCCGGCCGCGATGTGAGCTCTGAGCCGGGCGCGGGCGCGGCCGGCGGCATCGGCGCCGCGCTGTTGGCGCTAGGCGGCCGCAGCGAGTCCGGCGCGGACATCATCGCCGAGCACACCAACCTGGCCGACGATCTCGAGACCGCCGAGCTGATCGTCACCGGTGAAGGCCGGTTCGACGAGCAATCCCTGCACGGAAAGGTGGTCGGCTGGCTCGCCGGTAGGGCCCGCCCGCTGGGTATCCCGGTGATCGTGCTCGCCGGTCAGGTCGATTTGGAAAAATCGACGGTGCGATCGGCGGGGATCATGGCCGCCTTGTCGATCGCCGACCATGCCGGATCGGTGCGGCTGGCGCTCGCCGATGCGGCCAATCAGCTCATGGGGTTGGCGTCCGAGGTGGCCGAGCGACTCGGGAATAGCGGTCCCGCAAGGTACCGTTGAGGGAGTGAGTTTCCCCGCGTGGTCTCCGATCGCGGCTGACCCACCCAAACAATGAGGCATGTAGGAGAAGCAATGACGGTGCAGAACGAGTCGAGCGCCAAGACCCACGGCGTGATCCTGACCGAGGCCGCCGCCACCAAGGCGAAGTCCCTGCTCGACCAGGAGGGACGTGACGACCTGGCGCTGCGTATCGCGGTTCAGCCGGGCGGATGCGCCGGCCTGCGCTACAACCTCTTCTTTGACGACCGCACCCTGGACGGCGATCTGACCGCCGACTTCGGTGGCGTGACGTTGACCGTGGACCGGATGAGCGCGCCGTACGTGCAAGGCGCCTCCATCGACTTCGTGGACACCATCGAGAAGCAGGGCTTCACGATCGACAACCCCAACGCCACCGGTTCGTGCGCGTGCGGGGACTCGTTCAACTGACCGTCCGGCCGGGCTAGTACGAGCCCCCGGTACGTAACACGTACGAGCACACCAGCGTCTCACCGCGCTGGAATAGCAGCTGCGCGACGCCCTGCACGTCGCCGCGCATCGGGCCGCCGGCCGCGGGTGACACCTTCATCGTGAACAGCGCCTGGGCCTGGTACTGCGACAGAAACACGATCTTGTCAACCGAGGTCACCTCGACCTCGGAGAACTGCTTGCGGAACGCGTCGCTGCTCAGCTTGGCCAACGCCTGGTCGGACCGCTTGTCGCGCACGGCGTCGTACAGGCCGCACAGCGCGTTGCGGACGATGTTGTCGGTATCCCGGCGCTCGAGCGCATCGAGGTAACCCTGAATCGCCGACTTGGCCGATGCCTCGGAGAACGCGGCGCCGGTACTGGCCCCGTTCGTGCGGACCCCGAAGACGATCGCCACCGTCGTCGCGGCGACCAGCAGAACGGCCAGCAAAACCCCGATGATCAAGCGCCGCTTGGACCTCCGTTTGGGATATCCCGGGGGCGGGGACGGCGGCGCGAAGGTGGGGTCGCCGGCGATGGGCTCCCGCGGGAACTCGACCGACTGCGAGTAGGGCGCGGGTCCGTCGGCGCCGACAGCGTGGTTCGGCGGGTGCGGACCGCCCATGTGGTTCTCCTACGGTGGTAGACGGGATACGAACCGATAGCGCCCGAGTGTTCGGGTCCCGGCGACTTGAGTGAGTTCCCTTGGCAGGCTAGCGCACGGCCGCGCGCGCCGACCGCGGGCGCAACGACAGTGGATACGCCTGAGTAAGCTAGATAACCTTACTAACGAAGGATGGAGATTTCGTGACGATCGCGGTGACTGGCTCGATTGCGACCGACAACTTGATGCGGTTTCCGGGCCGATTTTCCGAACAGCTCCTGCCCGAGCACCTGCAGAAGGTATCGCTCAGCTTTCTCGTCGACGACCTGGTTATTCACCGCGGCGGGGTGGCCGGAAACATCGCCTACGCCATCGGCGTGCTGGGCGGTGACGTCGCGCTGGTCGGCGCGGCGGGCGACGATTTCGGCGACTACCGCGACTGGCTGCAGGGCCACGGTGTCAACTGCGACCACGTGCTGATCTCCGAGACCACGCACACGGCACGTTTCGTATGCACCACCGACATCGACATGGCCCAGATCGCCTCTTTCTATCCCGGCGCGATGTCGGAGGCCCGCAACATCAAGCTCTCCGACGTCGTCTCGGGCATCGGCGCCCCCGACTTGGTGATCATCGGTGCCAACGACCCGGAGGCAATGGTGGTGCACACCGAGGAGTGCCGCGAGCTCGGGCTGCCCTTCGCCGCCGACCCGTCCCAGCAGCTGGCCCGGCTGTCCGGCGCCGAGATCAGCAAGCTCATCGACGGCGCCACCTACCTGTTCACCAACGACTACGAGTGGGACCTGATGCGGTCCAAGACCGGTTGGTCGGAGGAAGACGTGATGGCGCAGGTCGGCCTGCGGGTGACCACGCTGGGCGCCAAGGGCGTGGACGTGGTCGACCGCGACGGCAGCACCGTCCACGTCGACGTGGTGCCCGAAACCAGCCAGGTCGACCCCACCGGCGTCGGCGACGCGTTCCGGGCCGGGTTCCTCACCGGGCGCAGCGCGGGCCTGACCGTGGAGCGCTCGGCGCAGCTGGGCTCGCTAGTCGCCGTGCTGGTGCTGGAGTCGACCGGAACCCAGGAGTGGACCTGGGACCATGAGGTCGCGAAGAGCCGGCTCGCCGGCGCGTACGGCGACGACGCGGCCGACGAGATCGCCGCCGTCCTGGCCTGATCGCTAGGACGCCGTCAGAGCTGCACGGGGTAGACCGGCTCGCGGATCTCGGGTACCACGCTGTGCTCGACGAAGATCGCGTGCCAGAGCATGAAGATCAGCACCGTCCATAGCCGGCGGCTGTGATCGCTACTGCCGCTTCGGTGTTCGTCGAGCATCCGGCGCACGGCGGCGGTGTCGACCAGGTGATCGGCCTGCGACAACTCGACCATCGAGTAGGCCCATTCCACGAGCTCGCCCGCGCGCAGCCAATGCCGGATCGGGACCGGGAACCCGAGCTTGGGCCGGTGCAGCACGTGCGCCGGGACGATGGGCTCCAGGGCGCGCCGCAGCGCGTACTTGGTAGTCGTTCGTGTGATTTTCGCCTCCACCGGCAGCCGGGAGGCCACCGCGAACACCTCGGGATCCAGGAACGGCACCCGGAGCTCCAGGGAGTTGGCCATCGTCATCTTGTCGGCCTTGACCAGGATGTCGCCGCGCAGCCACGTGAACAGGTCGATGTGCTGCATGCGGGCCACCGGGTCCCAGCCCCTAGATTCGGCGTAGATCGACGCGGTCACATCCGTATGGGTCCACTCGTCGCGGAATCCCGGCAGCACGTCGCGCAGCTGCGCGTCGGAGAAGCTGCGGGCGTTGCCGTAGTAGCGCTCCTCGAGGGTCAGCGATCCGCGGTGCAGCAGGCTTTTGCCGCGCATGCCCTCCGGCAGCGGCTTGGACACCTTGCCCATTGAACGGCGCAGCGGCCGCGGCAGATACTCGAACGGCTTGAGCGACAGCGGTTCCCGATAGATCGTGTAGCCGCCGAATAGCTCGTCGGCTCCCTCGCCCGACAGCACCACCTTTACGTGCTTGCGGGCCTCGCGGGCTACGAAGAACAGCGGAACCAAGGCGGGGTCGGCGACGGGTTCGTCGAGGTACCACACGATCTCGGGTAGGGCGGCGACGAACTCGTCGGGGGCCACGACCTTGGCGATGTGGCGGGCACCGATCGCCTCGGCCGAGGCGACCGCGACGTCGATTTCGGAGAACCCCTCGCGCTCGAAGCCGGTGGTGAACGTGATCAGCCGGGGATTGTGCCGAATTGCCAGCGCCGCGATCGCGGTGGAGTCGATCCCGCCCGACAGGAACGCGCCGACGGTCACGTCGGCGCGCATGTGCTTGGCCACCGAATCCTCGAGCACCGCGGTGATTTCGTCGTAGCGGGCCTGTTCGGTATCGCGGGTGATCGGCGTGGCCGCAAACCGCGGCACGAAGTAGCGGGTGACCTCGGGCTCGAGCTGCCCGGGACGGATCATGGCGTAGCAGCCCGATTCCAGGCGCCGCACCCCGCGATGCAGCGTCTCGGGCTCCGGCACGTACTGCAGCACCGTGTAGTGCTGCACCGCCCGCTCGTCGATGTCCGTGTCGAAGCCGATCAACTCGGCCAGATCCAGCAGGCATTTCTTCTCACTGGCCACGGCGGTACCGCCGGGGCCGCTGGCCATGAAAAGCGGTTTGATGCCGAAAGGGTCACGCGCGCAGAACAATTCGCGGTTGACGGTGTCCCACAACGCGAAGGCGAACATGCCGCGCAGCCGTGTCACGACGCCGGTGCCCCAATGGTGGAAACCCGCGACGATCGCCTCACCGTCCCCCTCGGTGGCGAACACGGCGCCGTGCGCGGTGGCCAGCTCGTCGCGCAACTCCAGGTAGTTGTAGATCTCGCCGTTGAAAACCAGCACGTAGCGGCCGGGCGCCTCCGGCGGTCCCCAGCGCAGCGGCTGATGGGAATGGGCGATGTCGATGATGGACAGCCGGTTGAAGCCGAACACGACGGAGCCGTCGGCGCCCGGGTCGGTCCACGTGTCCGGCTCGTCGGGCCCGCGATGCCGCATCAGGTGCAAGGCGCGGGCGATCTCGGCATCGGCTCGGGTCGCGTCGGCGCCCTCCGGGGCCGCGACGAACGCCAGCAGACCACACACGGCGCCCCAGTATGCCGCACTTTTGCGGGGCGCGACGCCGCGCGGCCGCGACCAGCCGGGGTTTCGTCGCCGCGCTGAGTGGCGTGGTCTACGCTGCGTAGTATTCGATTTTTCAAGCAGGAGGCGCCAACGTGACACCTCGCGAGCAGGCCCGTTCGCAACGTTTGTCGCAGCGCAGGTTCAAGGGACTTCGGCCGCTGGCGCTGGCCCTGATGCTGGGCGTGCTGGCGGCGAGCCTGAGCGGATGCAGCTGGTCGGAGGCGCTGGCCATGGGCTGGCCGGAGGGCATCACCCCGGAGGCCCACCTCAACCGCGAGCTGTGGATCGGCGCGGTGATCGCCTCGCTGGTCGTCGGCGTCATCGTGTGGGGCCTGATCTTCTGGTCGTCAGCCTTCCACCGCAAGAAGGCGACCGACACCGAGCTGCCCCGCCAATTCGGCTACAACATGCCGCTGGAGCTGGTGCTCACCGTCACGCCGTTCCTGATCATCTCGGTGCTGTTCTATTTCACGGTCGTGGTTCAGGAGAAGATGCTGCACCTGGCCAAGGACCCCGAGGTCGTGATCGACATCACCTCCTTCCAGTGGAACTGGAAGTTCGGCTACCAGCGCATCAACTTCAAAGACGGCACCTTGACCTACGAGGGCGCCGATGAGGCCCGCAAGAAGGCCATGGTGTCCAAGCCCGAGGGCAAGGACAAGCACGGCGAGGAGCTCGTCGGCCCCGTGCGAGGCCTCAACACCGAGGACCGGACCTACCTGAACTTCGACAAGGTCGAGACCTTGGGGACCAGCACTGAAATTCCGGTGCTGGTGTTGCCGGCCGGCAAACGCATCGAATTCCAGATGGCGTCGGCCGACGTCGTGCACGCGTTCTGGGTGCCCGAATTCCTGTTCAAGCGCGATGTGATGCCCAACCCCGTCGCGAACAACTCCGTCAACGTCTTCCAGGTCGAAGAGATCACCAAGACCGGGGCATTCGTCGGGCACTGCGCCGAGATGTGCGGCACGTATCACTCGATGATGAACTTCGAGGTTCGCGTGGTCCAACCCAACGATTTCAAGGCTTACCTGCAGCAACGGATTGACGGGAAAACCAACGCCCAGGCGTTGCAGGCGATCAACCAGTCCCCGGTAGCGGTGACCACCCACCCGTTCGAAACCCGCCGCGGCGAAATGACCCCAAGCCAGTAGGTTAGGACACTCAATGCACATCGAAGCGAGGCTGTTCGAGTTCGTCGCCGCGTTCTTCTTGGTCACGGCGGTGCTGTATGGGGTGCTGACCGCGATGTTCGCCACCGGCGGCGAGGAGTGGGCGGGGACCACCGCGCTGGCGCTGACGGGCGGTCTCGCGCTGATCGTGGCAACGTTCTTCCGCTTCGTCGCCCGCCGGCTCGACACCCGGCCCGAGGACTACGAGGGCGCCGAGATCAGCGACGGTGCAGGGGAACTGGGCTTCTTCGCCCCGCACAGTTGGTGGCCGATCCTGGTCGCGTTGTCCGGCTCGGTGGCCGCCGTCGGTATCGCGCTGTGGCTGCCATGGCTGATCGTCGCCGGCGTGGTGTTCGTCCTTGCGACGGCGGCGGGTCTGGTGTTCGAGTACTACCTGGGTCCGGAGAAGCACTGATTTGCGACTCGAAGGTCACAATCCGGGCATCAGTTGACCGGCGGCCCTCCCGCTAAAGTCAATTGCCCCACTCGGTTCGGTAGGGTTTGCCCAGGCACAATGACAATTTCCCGAGCGCGCGCACAACGGCTCGACCGTAGAGCCCCGCGCGCTGGTGAGGCAGTTGGACAGGGCAGACAGACATGAACGGGCCGAAACCCCCGGGACGGGAACCTGAGGAACCCGAATCCGCCAGCGAGCTCAGCCAGGAACCCGATTCCGGCGCAGCGCCCGGCGACGAAGCGGCGCCCCTCGCTGAACCCGAAGAGCGTCGGTTCGACGACAGCGCCGAACTGGTGGCGGCAGACGACACGGGCCAGACGGACGCGTATTCGCGGGCGTACTCCGCGCCGGAGTCCGAGCATTTCATGACCGGCCCCTATGTGCCGGCCGACATGGCGCTCTACGACTACGACGGGTACGACGGGTCAGCCGACCACGGCGACGAGCACGCCGCCCCGCGCTGGCCGTGGATCGTGGGCGTTGCCGCCATCGTCGCGGCGATCGCGCTGGTGGT
>NZ_MBEU01000020.1 GCF_001954275.1 Mycobacterium sp. IS-836
CAGAACCGGTTGTGGTTTATCGATCAGTTGCAGGGCCCGTCACCGGTTTACAACATGGCCGTGGCGTTGCGGCTGAGTGGGGACTTGGATGCCGGCGCGTTGGGGTCGGCGTTGGCTGATGTGGTGGGTCGCCATGAGAGCCTGCGCACGCTGTTTGTGGCCTCCGATGGGGTGCCGCGGCAGGTGGTGATGCCCGCCGAGGGGGCTGACTTCGGATGGCAGGTCGTCGATGCCACGGGTTGGCCGGCGGACCGGATTCGTCATGCGATCGGGGAGGTGGCGGGTCACAGTTTCGATTTGGCGGGTGAGATTCCGTTGCGGGCACGGCTTTTCCGGGTCGGCGCGGATGAGCATGTGTTGGTGGCGGTGGTGCACCATATCGCGGCCGATGGCTGGTCGATCACCCCGCTGGTGACCGATCTCGGGATGGCGTATGCCAGTCGCTGTGCGGGTCAAGCCCCCGACTGGGTGCCGTTGCCGGTGCAGTATGTCGACTACACGCTGTGGCAGCGGGCCCAATTCGGTGATCTCGACGACCATGACAGCCGTATCGGTGCGCAGCTGGCCTATTGGGAGCAGGCTTTGGCCGGGATGCCTGAGCGCCTGGCCTTGCCCACCGATCGGCCCTACCCGCGGATCGCCGATCAGCGCGGCGCCCGCGTCGAGGTGGAGTGGCCCGCGCAGCTGCAGCAGCGAGTGCGCGACTCGCCAGCGAGCACAATGCGACCAGTTTCATGGTCGTGCAGGCGGCACTGGCGGTGTTGTTGGGCAAGCTCAGCGCCAGTAACGATGTGGCGGTGGGCTTCCCGATCGCGGGACGGCGTGACCCGGCGCTCGACGGGCTGATCGGACTCTTCGTCAACACGTTGGTGTTGCGCGTGGATCTGGCCGGTGATCCCAGTGTGGCGGAGTTGCTCGCCCAGGTGCGCCGGCGCAGCCTGGCCGCTTATGAGCATCAGGACGTGCCGTTTGAGGTGCTTGTGGAGCGGCTCAACCCGATCCG
>NZ_MBEU01000021.1 GCF_001954275.1 Mycobacterium sp. IS-836
CCACGGCCAGAAGGTGCAGACCGCCGGCAGCAACATGGCCAGCACCGACAGCGCCGTTGGGTCCAGCTGGGCCTAACCCCAACTTCAGGCGCGGCAGCACACCGATTATGTGGTGTGCTGCCGCGTCCTGCGGTTATCCGAGCACGTCGACTTTCGAGGTATTGATGGACTCACAGACCACGCGCACTGACATCACCGTCAACGTCGACGGCTTCTGGATGCTGCAGGCGCTGCTGGACATTCGGCATGTCGCGCCGGAACTGCGGTGCCGGCCGTACGTCTCCACCGACTCGAACGACTGGCTCAACGAACACCCCGGCATGGCGGTGATGCGCGAGCAGGGCATCGTCGTCGGCGAACTGAACGAGGTGCAGGAGCAGGTGGCCGCCCGGATGCGGGTGCTGGCCGCACCCGACCTCGAGGTCATCGCCCTGCTGTCGCGGGGCAAGCTGCTCTACGGCGTGGTCGACGACGAGAACCAAGCGCCCGGCTCCCGCGATATCCCCGACAACGAGTTCCGCGTGGTGCTGGCCCGGCGCGGTCAGCACTGGGTATCGGCGGTTCGGGTGGGCAACGACATCACGGTCGACGACGTCGCCGTCGCGGACAGCGCCTCGATCGCGTCACTCGTCCTGGACGGCCTCGAGTCGATTCATCATGCGGAGCCCGCGGCGATCAACGCGGTCAACGTGCCGCTGGAGGAGATGCTGGAAGTAACGAAGTCATGGCAGGAGTCGGGCTTCAACGTGTTCTCCGGCGGAGATCTCCGGCGAATGGGCATCAGCGCCGCCACGGTGGCCGCGCTGGGGCAGGCGCTGTCGGACCCGGCGGCCGAGGTCGCGGTCTACGCCCGCCAATACCGGGACGACGCCAAGGGCCCGAGCGCCTCGGTGCTTTCGCTCAAAGACGGTTCGGGCGGCCGGATCGCGCTTTATCAACAGGCCCGAACCGCGGGTTCGGGGGAGGCGTGGTTGGCCATCTGCCCAGCGACCCCGCAATTGGTCCAGGTCGGTATAAAAACCGTCCTGGATACGTTGCCGTACGGCGAGTGGAAAACCCACCGCAGGGTGTGAACCCGCTTGCGAAACATAGTGTTTACCAACGGCTTTGCCCAGAACGTGCGGCCGAGAGGCAAACACGGCATACTTCTCTAGAATCATTAACGATGATTCGCCAGCAAAGCCACAACAACTAATATCGCGAGGGCGAGACAGATGAAATCCGAATTGTTCGGGCTGCACATCCTCCGGCGCCACGGCGCCGCGGTGAGCAGGTCGGCAGCAGCCCCCGCGCGGCCACATGCACGGGTTAACTCACACACCACGCTAGGGGGTGCGCAGCGATGACTGCGATAACTTCGGTAGTTGAAGCGCCACAGCCCGACATCGAGGGAATCTCGCAGCCCCGGGCCGTCGTGGTCGGCATCATGGCCGGCGAGGGCGTCCAGATCGGCGTCCTGCTCGATGCCAATGCCCCCGTCTCGGTGATGACCGACCCGCTGCTGAAGGTGGTCAACAGCCGCCTGCGCGAACTCGGCGAGACACCGTTGGAAGCCAAGGGCCGCGGCAAATGGGCGCTGTGCCTGGTCGACGGCACGCCGCTGCGGGCCACGCAATCGCTCACCGAGCAAGACATCTACGACGGCGACCGCCTCTGGATCCGGTTCATCGTCGACACCGAGAAGCGATCGCAAGTCGTCGAACACATCTCCACTGCCGTTTCGCAGAACCTCAGCAAGAGGTTCGCGGCGATCGATCCGGTCATCGCCGTCCAGGTCGGTGCCTCGATGGTGGCCACCGGCGTAATCGCCGCGACGGCCCTGCTGGGCTGGTGGCGCTTCCACCACAACTCGTGGCTGACCACCATCTACTCCGCGGTGATCGCCGTGGTCGTCCTGGGCGTGTCGATGCTGCTGCTGGCACGGGCCCAAACCGACGCGGATCGGCGCGTCGGCGACATCATGCTGTTGAGTGGCCTGGCACCCCTGGCAGTCGCCGCGGCAGCCGCACCGCCCGGCGGGGTGGGTTCCCCCCATGCGGTGTTGGGCTTCGGGGTGCTGACCATCGAGACCATGTTGGCCCTGCGTTTCACCGGCCGCCGGCTCGGCACCTACACCGCGATCATCACCGTCGGCGCGGTCGCGGCGCTTGCCGCCCTGGCGCGGATGGTCGCGAATAGCAGTGCCGTGACGCTGCTCAGCTGCGTGGTCCTGGCCTGCGTGCTGGCCTACCACGCCGCCCCGGCGATGTCCCGTCGGCTGGCCGGCATCCGGCTGCCGGTGTTCCCGTCGGCCACCAGCCGCTGGGTGTTCGAGGCTCGACCCGACCTGCCGACCACCGTTGTGCGTTCCGACGGCGGCCCGCCGGTGTTGGAAGGGCCCGCGTCGGTGCGCGACGTGCTGCTGCAGGCGGAACGGGCCCGGTCGTTCCTGACCGGGCTGCTGATCGGGCTGGGCGTGCTGATGGTGGTGTCGCTGGCCGCACTGGCCGATCCGCACACCGGCCAACGGTGGCTGCCCCTGCTGCTCGCCGGTTTCAGCGCCGGATTCCTGATGCTGCGCGGGCGTTCCTACGTCGACCGCTGGCAGGCGATCACCCTGGCCGCGACGTCGGTGCTGATCGTCGGCACGGTGGTAGTGCGCTACGCGCTGGTGCTGCACTCGCCGCTCTCGGTCGCGATCTGCACGGGGATCCTGGTTCTGCTGCCGGCGGCGGGTCTGACGGCCGCGGCGGTTGTGCCCAACACGATCTACAGTCCGCTGTTCCGCAAGTTCGTGGAATGGATCGAATACCTCTGCCTGATGCCGATCTTCCCGTTGGCATTGTGGTTGATGAATGTCTATGCGGCGATTCGGTACCGCTAGCAACAAGGTGTGGCGTGGGCGCGCGTCCCGCGCGACCGTCGCTGCCCTTCTGCTCACGTCGGGCGCGTTAGCCGGCTTGCCGCCGGCGTACGCGATCTCGCCTCCGACGGTCGACCCCGCCGCCGTTCCGCCCGACGGTCCGCCCGGACCGCCGGCGCCGATGAAGCAGAATTCGTACTGCACCGAGGTCGGCGTGCTGCCGGGCACCGATTTTCGGTTGCAGCCCAAGTACATGGACATGCTGAACTTGCAGGAGGCCTGGCAGTTCGGCCGTGGTGCGGGGGTGAAAGTCGCCGTCATCGACACGGGCGTGACCCCACACCCCCGTTTCCAGCACCTCATCCCCGGCGGCGACTACGTCATGGGCGGCGACGGATTGTCCGACTGCGACGCCCACGGAACGATCGTGGCGTCGATGATCGGCGCGGCCCCCGCCAGCGGCGCAACACCGCCGCCCGCGGGACCGCGCAAGCCCGTCACCATTCCGACCACCGAACCGCCCCCGAAAGCGCCGCCGCCGCAGACGGTTACGTTGTCGCCGCTGCCGCAGACGGTGACGATGGTTCCGCCGCCGCCGCAGTCGGAAGCTCCCCCCGCCGCGCCGGGACCCTTCCAGATACCGGGGTTCCCGGCAGCGCCGCAGCCGGCGGCACCGCCGGCACCGGCTCAGGGGGGCCCGGCCGCGGGACCGGGCCAGGCCCCGTCGGGCAATCGCGGCGGGTCCGGCACGGTGACCATCCCCAGCTACTCCGGTGGCAAGCGCATCGTCGGCGTCGACAACCCGGTCGACCCGCGCCCGCTCGACCCGCCGAAGCCGCCACCGCCGCCCCCGCCACCCGCGGGGCAGGCGCCCGACGCCTTCAGCGGGGTCGCCCCCGAAGTCGACATCATTGCGATCCGCCAGTCCAGCCAGGCGTTCGGCCTCAAGGATGCCTACACCGGTGACGAGGATCCGCAGACCCGGGCGAAGGTCGACAACGTCGAGACGATGGCACGGGCGATCGTGCATGCCGCCAACCTCGGTGCCCAGATCATCAACATCTCCGACGTGACATGCATGAGTGCGCGCAACATCATCGACCAGCGCTCGCTGGGTGCGGCGGTCCGCTACGCGGCGGTCGACAAGAACGCCGTCATCGTCGCCGCGGCCGGGGACAGCAGCAAGAAAGACTGCAAGCAAAACCCGATCTTCGATCCGTTGCAGCCCAAAGATCCCCGCAACTGGAACGCGGTCACCACCGTCGTCACGCCGTCGTGGTTCAGCGACTACGTGCTGACGGTCGGCGCGGTGGACCCGGACGGTCGTCCGCTTACCCAAGGGGGTCAGGGCCAGGGCGCATCGAGCATCGCCGGACCGTGGGTGGGCATCGCCGCACCCGGAACCGACGTCATCGGGCTCTCGCCCCGCGACGACGGCCTGATCAACGCGATCGACGGACCGGACAACACGCTGCTGGTCCCGGCCGGCACCAGCTTCTCGGCGGCGATCGTGTCCGGGGTGGCCGCGCTCGTGCGCGCCAAGTTCCCCCAGCTGTCCGCTTACCAGGTCATCAACCGGTTGACCCGCACGGCCAGGGCACCCGCGCGCGGCGTGGATAACCAGATCGGGTACGGCGTCGTCGACCCCGTGGCGGCGCTGACGTGGGATGTGCCCGAAGGCCCGGCGAAGCCGCCGCAGCAATTGTCGGCGCCGCTGACAGTGCCTAAACCGGCCCCGCGCCGCGATATGGTGCCAGTGTGGGTGGCCGCCGGCGGACTGACCGGGGCATTACTCATCGGCGGCGCAATATTCGGTGTGGCAACAATGATGAAGCGACGGAAGCAGCAATGAGGGCGGAGCGACGATAGTAATGAATCCTCAACGCAGATTCGGGTTGTCGTTGTCATGGCTGCGAGTCACCGCGGTGTTCTTGGTCGACGTCGTGATCTTGCTGGTGGCCAGCCACTGCCCAGACTCGTGGCAGGGGGAGCACCGCATCGCCTTTTGGGTCGGGGTCGGCCTGGCGGTGATCGTCACGCTGCTGTCGTTGGTCACCCACCACGGCCTCACGCTCACCTCGGGGTTGGCCACGTGGCTGTGGGATTGGTCCGCCGATCCGGGCACCGCGCTGGCCGCCGGCTGCACGCCCGCCGTCGATTACCAGCGTAAATACGGACGCGACACGGTCGGGGTACGCGAGTACGCGGGCCGTCTGGTTTCAGTGATCGCGGTCGACGGCGGTGAGGAGGACGCTCCCGGGCGCCACCGCCACCATCGCACGACGGCGTCGGCCCCCACCCTGCTGGTGCAGGCGGTCGCTGAGGGGCTGCACCAATTCGACATCCACCTCGACGGAATAGACGTTGTCTCGGTGAAGATCCGCCGCGGCGGCAACGCCGCCGAGCTGTCCAAGCTCGACGACTGGGGGCCCGAGGAGTGGGAGGTGGTCGGCGACCAGCCCGCCTCGTATGTGCGCCGCACCTGGCTGGTGCTGCGGATGAATCCCCAGCGCAACGTCGCCGCCGTCGCGGCCCGCGATTCGCTGGCGTCGACGTTGGTCGCGGCCACCGAACGCCTCGCCCAAGACCTCGATGGCCACGGCTGCGCGGCCCGGCCGCTGACGGCCGACGAACTCGCCGAGGTCGACAAGGCCGTGCTGGCCGACCTCGAACCGACCTGGAGCCGCCCCGGCTGGCGCTACCTCAAGCATTTCAACGGCTTTGCGACCAGTTTTTGGTTGACGCCGTCGGACATCACCACGGAGGCGGTCGACGACCTGTGGCAGCCCGACACCGAGGCGACCGTGGTGACCATCCGCCTCACCACGTCGGGAGGCCGGCCGCTGGTCTCCGCCTGGGTGCGCTACCACAGCGACAAGCGGACCCCCAAGGGGTTGCCGCACGGACTCAACCGGCTCACCGGCCGCCAACTAGCAGCGGTGCGCGCGAGCCTGCCCGCCCCGACCACTCGGCCCTTACTGGTGGTGCCCACCCGGGACCTGCTGGAGGGCGATGAGTTGGTGCTGCCGGTCGCTCAGGTGCGGGATAACGCTGCGGCCTTGCCAGCAGCGCAATGAGTCGTCCGCAATCAACCCCCGAGGACGCCCGTAACGCGATGGTCGCCGGCCTGTTGGCGTCCGGCATCTCGGTCAACGGGCTGCAGCCCAGCCACAACCCGCAGGTGGCATCGCAGATGTTCACCATGGCGTCGACCATCGACCCCGACATGTGCGACGCATGGCTGGCGCGGGTGCTCGCCGGTGACCAGAGCCTCGAGGTGCTCGCCGGCGCGTGGGCATCGATCAGGACGTTCGGGTGGGAGATCCGCCGTCTCGGGGTCACCGAATTGCAGTTCCGGCCCGAAGTGTCCGACGGGTTGTTCCTGCGGCTGGCGGTCACCAGTGGGGAGTCGCTCGCCTGCGCGTACGCCGCGGCGCTCGCCGAGGCGAAACACTATGAGGAAGCCGCGAAACTGCTCGACGGCGTCGAGCCCCGGCATCCATTCGACGAAGAGCTGGTCACCTACGTGCGCGGCGTGCTGTACTTCCGCACCGGGCGGTGGCCGGACGTGCTCTTGCAGTTCCCCGAGGGGAAGGTCTGGCGCAACCCCGAGCTCAAAGCCGCGGGTGCGGCGATGGCCACCACGGCCCTGGCGTCGCTCGGGGTGTTCGAGGAGGCCGTCCGGCGCGGCCAGGCGGCCATCGAGGCGGACCGGGTGCCGGGCGCGGCCAACGTCGCGCTCTATACCCAAGGCATGTGCTTGCGCCACCTTGGACGCGAGGAGGAGGCCGCCGAGCTGTTACGCCGGGTGTATTCGCGCGATCCCAAATTCACCCCGGCCCGGGAAGCGTTGGACAACAACGATTATCGGCTGATATTGACCGACCCCGAGACGATCGAGGCCCGCACGGACCCGTGGGACCCGGACAGTGCGCCGACCCGCGCGCAGACGGAGGCCGCCCGCCACGCCGAGGAAGCCGCCAAATATCTGGCCGAAGGCGACGCCGAGCTCAACGCGATGCTCGGCATGGAAAAAGCCAAACGCGAAATCAAACTCATCAAATCGACGACCAAGGTGAACCTGGCCCGAGCCAAGATGGGGCTGCCGGTGCCGGTGACGTCGCGCCACACCTTGTTGCTCGGGCCGCCGGGAACCGGGAAGACGTCGGTGGCGCGGGCTTTCACCAAGCAACTGTGCGGGCTCACCGTGCTGCGCAAGCCGCTCGTGGTGGAGACCAGCCGCACGAAGCTACTGGGCCGTTACATGGCCGACGCGGAGAAGAACACCGAGGAGATGCTCGAGGGCGCCTTGGGCGGGGCCGTCTTCTTCGACGAGATGCATACCCTGCACGAGCGCGGCTATCACCAGGGTGACCCCTACGGCAACGCGATCATCAATACGCTGCTGCTGTACATGGAGAATCATCGCGACGAGCTCGTTGTCTTCGGTGCGGGCTACGCCAAGGCGATGGACAAGATGCTCGAGGTGAATCAGGGTCTGCGACGGCGCTTTTCGACCGTGATCGAGTTCTTCAGCTATACCCCGGACGAACTTGTCGCGCTGACCCAACTGATGGGGCGGGAAAACGAGGACGTGATCACCGACGAATCGGCCCAGGCGTTACTGCCGTCGTACACGAAGTTCTACCTCGACGAAAGCTACTCCGAAGACGGGGATCTGATCCGCGGCATCGATACGCTCGGCAACGCCGGCTTCGTGCGCAATGTGGTGGAAAAGGCCCGCGACCACCGAAGCTTCCGCCTGGACGATGAGGACCTCGACGCCGTACTGTCTAGCGACACAACCGAATTCAGCGAGCGCGACCTGCTGCGGTTCAAGGAGCTCACCAGCGACGACCTGGCCGAGGGGCTGAGCGCGGCGGTGGCCGAGAAGAAGTCGACCTAGCGCGCCTTCTCGCGGCACCGCAAATCGGCCGGCAGCAAGTTGACTCGTGCCGGTCCAAATGCCACCATGGCTTTCGTATGCACCTCGCTAGGTGAGGCGTCTACACGGATATAGGCCACTGACCTCGAACGTCGAGAGACGCCCAGGGTCAGGACAGCTCTTCCCGGCTTAAGGGTTGAGCCCAAGTGGCTTCCGGTTCGATCCGGATACGCCGTGTGGTGCCAAAGCTCTGACGAGAGGGGTGCTGCGTCCGGGTCGTTTCTCGGGCGCTCCTCCCCGACGTGCGATGCAGTCGGCACCCCCGTGTGCCCTGGCCGTGAGGAGGTGAGAGCGAAATGAGTCCCGACGATATTCCGTCTTCCAGAACGACGATCATTTCGTTACGACCGACCCCGGCCTCACTTGTTCGGTCCTGATCGTGCTTGGCCCGGTAAACCCGGGCTGCCTGGTCGGCCCATAATGAAAACGATTATCGTTTCGGTGTAGTGTCTTGCTCGGCCTCGCCGCGGCGTGCGCGACGGCGCCAGCAATCCACCTGCAAGTCATGCGAGGAGGGGCTGATGTCGCTTGCAATTCGGCATCCGGAAGCGGTGACGACGGCTGGCGGTCACCTGAATGGTGTTGGATTCGCCTTGACCGCAACACAATTCACGCCAGATGGCAGCCGGTGGGGCAGCAGTGAGCGTCCAAGCGATGGCAGTGCCCGGCACGACGCGCGGGATGCGGGACTCGTGGCGTGATTAGATCTATTTAGCTTAGCCTTGCCTAAACAGGACCAGGCCTTTCCAACCACGCGGTCGCAACTAGTAAGAGAGGGGCGCGAACGGTGACGCTGGATTTTGCGATGCTTTCCCCGGAGGTCAACTCGGCTCGGATGTATACGGGCGCGGGTTCGGCCTCGATGCTGGCGGCTGCGTCGGCGTGGAAGGGCCTGGCCGCGGAATTACGATCCACGGCGCTGTCGTATGGTGCGGTGCTTTCGGCGCTGACCGACGAGGAATGGCATGGCCCGGCATCGGCGGCGATGGCGTCCGCGGCCGCACCCTACGTGGAGTGGATGAACACCACCGCGGTGCAAGCCGAGGAGACCGCCGCCCAGGCTGAGGCCGCCGCGGCTGCCTACGAGACCGCTTTCGCGGCCACGGTTCCCCCGGCAGAGATCGCGGCCAACCGCGCCCAGCTGGCGTCGCTGGTCTCGACCAACTTCCTGGGCCTCAACACCCCCGCGATCGCGGCCACCGAGGCCCAATACGGGGAGATGTGGGGCCAAGACGCCGCCGCGATGTACGGCTATGCCGGGTCGTCGGCCGCGGCGAGCAGGCTGACCGAGTTTGACCCACCCCAACCGATCGTCAACCCCGCCGCGACCCCGGCTCAGTCGGCAGCGGTGACCCAGGCCGCGGCCACCTCGGCGGGCACCGGGCAAAGCACGCTGTCAAAGCTGATGACGTCGGTCCCGGGCACTCTGCAGAGCATGGCCTCCCCAGCGGCCTCGACGGCGTCCGCCCCGGCCAGCCTGGACGATCTGCTGAATTCCTCGATCTGGAACAACTTTGGACCCAACGCCAATATCTGGAACACCATCTTCTCGTCCGGGTTCTATATGCCGGGCAACTACCTGGGCACCGCGTCCAACTTCATGACCCAAGGCGCGGGCGACGCGGCCGCCGGCGCGGCCGGCGCCGCGGCGGACGGAACGGCAGCCTTCGGCCTAGCGCAGGCGGTCGCTCCGGCGGGCGGCCTCGGCGCCGTGGGCAACACCGTGTCGGCGGGGCTGGGCGCGGCACCCCAGGTCGGAGGGCTGACGGTACCTGCGAGCTGGACGGGGGCCGCGCCCCAGCTGTCTTCCGCAATCAATGCCACACCGATGGTGGCGCCACCGCCGGCGGTGGCAGCAGGCATGCCCGGAGTGCCACTCGGTGGCAGCCGGGGCTTCGGCCGCCACATGCCCCCGCAATACGGCTTCAAACCTTCGTTCGTCACACGCCCGCCCTCTGCGGGATAACTCACGGCGGAACTTCACACAATTGCCCCTTTTGCGCGCCAGCGCCCACGGGGCCATCTGAGACCGCTTGGCAAAAAGGGGAGGAGGCTAACGAATGTTCGCGGTAGTGGATTTCGCCATGCTTCCTCCCGAAATCAACTCGGGCCGTATGTATTCGGGGGTCGGTGCCGGCCCGCTGTTGGCCGCCGCTTCGGCCTGGTCTGGACTGGCCGCGGAGCTGCGGGCCACCGCGCAAGGCTACGACTCCGTGCTTTCGGAGTTGACCAGCCAGGCGTGGTACGGCCCGGCGTCGGCGTCGATGGCGGCCGCGGCCGCGCCGTATGTGGCATGGATGAACACCACCGCGGCGCAGGCGGAGGAAACCGCCGTCCAGGCCGAGGCAGCCGTCGCGGCCTACGAGGCCGCGTTTGCCGCCACGGTGCCGCCGCCCGTGATCGCGGCCAACCGCAGCCTGCTCGCGGCACTGATCGCCACCAACTTCTTCGGCCAGAACACCCCCGCGATCGCGGCCACCGAGGCTCAGTACATCGAAATGTGGGCCCAGGACGCCGCGGCCATGTACAGCTATGCGGGCGCCTCGGCCGTCGCCAGCCAGCTGACCCCGTTCGACCCGCCCACGGAGACCACCGACTCTGCCGCGTTGCCGGCGCAGTCGGCCGCGGTAGGCCAGGCTGCGGCCACGTCCGCGGGCACCGGGCAAAGCACGGTTTCCCAGCTGATGTCCGCGGTGCCCGGCAGCTTGCAGAGTCTGGCCTCCCCGGCCACTACGACAGCGTCTGCCCCCGCAAGCCTGGACGATCTCCTGAATTCCGCGATCTGGAACAACTTTGGACCCAACGCCAATATCTGGAACACCATCTTTGCGTCCGGCTTCTACATGCCGGCCAGATACCTTGGCGTTGCCTCCGACTTCATGTCGATGAATCAAGCCGCCGGCGGCGCTGCCGACGCAGCGGAGGGCGCGGCCAGCGCAACAGCGGCCGGCGCGCTGGAGAGTCCGCCCGGCGGCGCGACGCTGGTGAACTCGGTCACGGCCTCCATGGGCAGGGGAGGTCTCGTCGGCCCACTGTCAGTGCCACAAGGCTGGGCGACGCCCGCACCCGCGCACAGTCCGCTGGCCTCGACGCTCGTCAGCGCCACGGAGGAGGGACCGGCCCCGCCCGTCTCGGCGAGCACGCCCTCAGTACCGGTGGGGGGACATACGGGCGCCAGGGGTGAGGGGCGCGCGGTGCCTCAATATGGCTTCCGTGTGGCCTTTGTGGCTCGCCCGCCGGCCGCGGGATAGTAGGCCGTCCCGCACTATCTCACAAGCGCCACATCATTCACGTGAGCGTTCGGCAACTGAATGGGCGCATTCCCGGGCACCTGGGGCGAGTTGAACTATGCCATTTAGCACCGCCGATGGCGGCTTTCGACCTCACAGGCAACCGGCAGCAGCTAATCAGCGTTGTGGCAGTGAGCCAGGTTTACTCTTGGTGAAATTCAGGGGAGGGAGGCATGACAATCAACCATCAATTCGGCGCTGCCGATGCGCGGCACCGCCGCGATCCCCACGGCGCGGCGCCGCGAGGTGGGGACTACCGTGCCAGACTGCGGCTACCAGGTGGTACATAAGCTGGCGAATCGTAGAATTTGCGCACGTCCGAGGGACATACGTTCATCATCGATGCTCATGTTTCGCTCAACACATGTGCGATCGATGTGCAATTACAATGCGCTTTGCATTCCATCGCGATAAAGGGCTTTCGCCAATATCATTCGCTGCCCATGATGCAATAGGGCGGTGTAAAATTTGCGAACAAAGAACTAATTACTAACGTTAATCGCAGTTAACGCGATCACCGGCGCGGCTGAAATGTGATCGGTGACACCAAATAGCAGACTCGCTGCGCGGGCATCGGGCCTGCTGTTTGACGTGCAAATATGCGTGCTGAGCAGGCCTTTCAGCGTTGCACTGCGTTAACTGTGAAACAGAGTTCTCACAACCGTACCCGGGAAACGTGACATTAATCTTTTACATTCTGATTACTCATCGGGAACGCATAGTGAATACGTTTCGATCAGCATGATTCCTAGCTCAGGCGGTGCACGGGCAGAGCGGCCCGATGCATCCTGTGAAATTCACAGCTAAGGGAGGGTAGGGGTCCGACTGTCTCCGGCGAGTGCAAATCAAACTCATGCACTCCGCGGCGAAATCAATGGATTCCATTAGAGCCACACGCGTTTGCTGGCTCGACGGTTAATGACGCCTACCATGGCGGCCGAATAGGGGACGGGAGGTAATAGATGTTGGATTTCGGGGCGCTGCCGCCGGAGGTCAACTCCGGCCGGATGTACGTCGGGGCAGGGGCGGGGCCGTTGCTGGCCGCCGCCGCGGCATGGGATGAGCTGGCCGCCGAGTTGCAGTCCACCGCGGCGTCCTACGGGTCGACCATTGAGGGCCTGACCGTCGGGCCGTGGACGGGTCCATCCTCGATCGCGATGGCGGCGGCCGCGGCCCCGTATGTGGCGTGGATGAATGCCACCGGGGCTCAGGCCGAGCAGGCGGCCACACAGGCCAAACTGGCCGCGGGCGCCTACGAGACCGCGTTTGCGGCCACGGTGCCACCGCCGGTGATCGCGGCCAACCGCGCGCTGCTCGCGGCGCTGATCGCCACGAACTTCTTGGGCCAGAACACCCCCGCCATCGCCGCGACCGAGGCGCACTACATGGAGATGTGGGCACAGGATGCCGCCGCCATGTATGCCTATGCGGGTGCGTCGGCGGCGGCGTCGCAGCTGACCCCGTTCGTCCAGCCGCCGAAGACCACCAATGACACGGGCGGAGCAACGCAAGCGGCCGCGGTCGCGCAGTCCAGCACCGTGTCCGGCTCGAACACGGCGTCGCAGCTGTCCCAACTGGTCACCGCGACACCGAGTGCGCTACAGAGCCTGGCAACGGGTAACGCAACGACCAACGCGACGTCGACCGCGGCCGCGACGGGAGTCGGTTTGCCGCCGGTCCCGCAGAGCCTGACGGACTGGAACACCATCTGGTCGACCCTGACCGGGCCGTACTCGCTGCAAGGGTTGACCGCCATACCCGGCGGTCCGTTCCTCTCGTTCGGGCAGGCGTACGCGTGGGGCCAAAACGGGCAGGGCGCCGCCGCCATGTTGTCGGGCCCGAAAGCCATCAACGGTGCGTTGGCGCCGCTGACCGGGGGCGCCAGCGCCGTCAAGCCCATGCTGAGCTCCGCTGCCGGCCCGGTATCGGGGTCGATGGGCAAAGCGCCTCTGGTGGGAAGCATGTCGGTGCCGCAGGGGTGGACCGAAGCCGCCCCGGCAATCCGGACGCTCGCCTCGGTGCTGCCGGCGAATCTCGCGGCCGCGCCGGAGGCCGCACTCGCCGGCGAGGGCGGAGCCTTCAGCCAGATGGCCCTCTCGAGCCTCGCGGGACGAGCCCTGGCCGCCAGCGCCACGTACTCCGGCGGTGGGGCGGCGGCCAAGGCGCTGGGCGGCGTGGTCGCCGAGGCCGACCCCGCCGCGGCCACCATCATCGTGATCCCGGCGCTCGAGGACTGAAAAGGGGTTTAGCCATGTTCTACGGAGCCTTTCCGCCGGAGTTCAACTCGGGCCGGATGTATGCCGGCCCGGGAGCCGAGTCGCTGCTGGCCGCCGCGGTGGCGTGGGATGACCTGGCCACCGAACTGCAGTCCACCGCGTCCTCCTACTCGTCGGTGGTCGCCAGCCTGACCGGCGGACCCTGGACAGGGCCGTCGTCGCTGTCCATGGCGGCCGCGGCCGCCCCCTATATCGCCTGGATGCAAAGCACCGCGGTCCAGGCCCACGAAGCTGCCTCCCAGGCGACCGCGGCCGCAAGCGCCTACGAGACGGCGTTCGCCGCACATGTGCCCCCGCCAGTGATCGCGGAAAACCGCACCCTGCTCGCGCAGCTGGTGGCGACCAACGTGTTCGGGCAGAACACCGCAGCGATCGCGGCCACCGAGACCGAGTACTCCGAAATGTGGGCCCAGGACGCGCTGGCGATGGAGACCTACTTCACCTCGTCGGCCGCCGCATCCCGGCTGACGCCCTTTACCGAGCCGCCACAGACCACCAGCGCGTCGGGCACGGCGACGCAAGCGGCTGCGGTGACCGCGGCCGCCGCCACCCCGGCGGGCAATGCGGCGTCAGCCGCCGGCTCGGCCAGCTCGTTCATTACGAACAACCCCATACTGTCGTTTCTCGCGGGGCTCGCCACCAACTACAACTCGACGATGGCGGGCCTGCTCAACACGGTGCCCAACGGCAGCGCCTGGTACACAGCCCTATACAACGCCGTCAAGGTTCCGCTCGGCTTCACCACCGGGTTCAACGACATCGGGTTGCTGATCAACTTTCCCCTGTCGCAGTGGCTGAAGTTCGCCCCACCCGCGGGCTATGGCGCGCTGCCGAAAGACGCGCTGGGCGCCGGGCTCGGGGCGTTGGGCTTCGGCCGGGGCACCCTGTACAGCGCGGTATCGGCGAGCATGGGAAATGCCGGCACGTTAGTCGGAAAGCTGTCGATTCCGCCGAGCTGGGCCACGGCCACCCCGGCGATCAGGACGGTCGCCGCCGCCCTGTCGGCCGCCGGGCCGGATGCGGTGCCCGCGGCCTCCCTGGGCGAGGGTCTGCTCAGCTCGATGTCGATGGCGGGAATGCTCGGCAGCGCGATGGGCGCCGGGGGCCCCACCGTCGTGAACGCCGGTGTCCGCGGCCGTCTCAACAAGATCAAAGACCTCAAAGACAAGCAATCGCCGGAGCAGCTCAAGCGTCTGGTCGCGCAGATATCGGAAAAGCCCGAAAGCGTGCAGCACCACAACGTCGACCAAGAAGGCCTGGACGCCCTGCTCGAGCAACTCTCGAAGAAACCAGGCATCCACGCGGTGCACCTCTCCAAGGGAGACAAGCCCAAGGTCGTGCCGTCGGAAGCCCAATTGGGCTAGCGCACAACATAATTGGAAAGTTGGTGAGTCATGAGAACGCTACTGACATTGCTCGGCGTTTCCGCGATGATCGGTTTCGCCGCGCCGGCCCATGCCGCTCCGCCTCCGGAGCCCGACGGGGACGACGCGGGCTTCATCGCCGCACTGCACCAGGCCGGCTTCAGCTTTTCGAGCCCGAGCGCGGCCGTTGGCGCCGGCCGAGCGGTGTGTTCGTGCTTGAACAACGGCGAGTCGGGCCTGGAGCTGGTCCACGACGTGAAAATGCACAACCCGGGAATGGACATGGAGATGGCATCCAATTTCGCCTTGCTCTCCGCCAAGTACTACTGCCCCCATCAGCTATCCAAGGCCTGACCACCGGCGCGGCGTCATGAGACTGCTCCTGGCACTGCTGGGCGTCACCACCGTGATCGGGCTTGCGGCGCCCGCTTCAGGTGATCCGGGCGGGGTCGACGACGTCTCCTTCCTGGCGACGGTGCGTGGCGCGGGCATCAACTACACCAGCCCGGAACAAGCGATCGCTTCCGCCAAAGCGGCATGTGCGTGGATAGGCACCGGCAAATCCGGCCCTGAGCTGGTCGGCGACCTGCAGAGAAGCAATCCCGCGTTGACCACCGCCCACGCAACGGCGTTCCTGGCCATCGCCGCGAAGTATTACTGCCCCCAACAACTCAGTCAGCGGGCCGCCACGCCGTAGTTGCAGCACACCCGTAGCCACCTGCCGTTCACCTGGATGTGGCTAGATGGGTGAGCCGCCGGCCAACGCGGCAGGGGATTGATCCGGGGTAAGGAGTGCGGCATGCAGACGCTGAGCGTCGCCGATTTCGCGCTCCGGCTTGCGGTCGGGGTGGGGTGCGGCGCCCTCATCGGCCTGGAGCGGCAATGGCGTGCACGGTTGGCCGGTCTGCGCACCAACGCGCTTGTCGCCGGCGGCGCAACTTTGTTCGTGCTGTACGCGGTCGCCACCGAGGACAGCAGCCCCACCCGTGTCGCGTCATATGTGGTGTCGGGCATCGGCTTTCTCGGCGGAGGGGTGATCCTGCGCGAGGGATTCAACGTCAGGGGCCTCAACACCGCGGCCACCCTGTGGTGCTCCGCGGCGGTGGGCGTGCTGGCCGCGTCCGGTCATCTGGCCTTCACGGCGATCGGCACCGGAACCGTCGTCGCCATCCACCTGTTTGGGCGCCCGCTGGGCCGGCTGATCGACCACGACAACGGTGTCGAGGAAGACGAAAGCCTGCAGCCCTATCTGGTGCAGGTGGTATGCCGGCCCAAATCCGAGAAGTACGCCCGCGCCCAGATCGTGCAACACGCGAGCAGCCACGACATCACGCTGCGTGGCATCCACACCGGCCACGCCGACGACGACGAAATCACCTTGAGCGCACACGTACTCATGGACGGCCATACGCCGACGAGGCTCGAGCGGCTGGTGGCCGAACTGTCGCTGCAACCCGGGGTTCGCGCGGTGCAGTGGTACGCGGGCGACAAAGCCCAGCAATCGGACTAGCGCCGCGCGACTACGGTCTCGTCTGCAATTCCGGTGCGGCCGCGGCCAGCAGGTCGGCGCGGGCTCGGGTCAGCGGCGGATAGATCCGCCGGGTATTGATCGTCCGCTTGGTGGCCTTCGCCTGCGCGCCATTCGAAACCACCACGCGATCCCATCCCTCGGTGTAGACGGCGCCGGCCGGTCCGAGATCGAGAACCGTTACGTACCAAGGGATCCGAAGGGGAAGCATGGGCTCACCGAACAGGTCGCTGATCACGTTGAAGCCGGCGTACCGTCCCATCGGCCGGCCGTGCTGACACGACATCACCGACAAGTGCTCGTCGTCCATCCGAGCCGCCGCGACATCACCCGCCGCGAACACCCCCGGCACCCCGATCACGCGCAGGTAATCGTCGACGGGCACCCGGCCCAGCCGGTCCGGGGCCACGCCCAGCTGCTCGGTCAGTGGGCTCGCTCGCATGCCCGCGCACCACACCACCGTGGCCGCCTCGAGTCGCTCGCCCGTCGACAGCGACACGCCATCCTTGTCCACCGCCGCGACCCTGACCCCGGTTCTGGTCTCGATGCCGTTGTCCGACAGGGCCTGTTCGATCACCGGCAGTGCCGAGGAGCCCATATCGGAGCCGACGGCGTTGTGGTCGACCAGGATCACCCGAGGCGTGACCGAACCCTGGCGGAACAACACGCGCAGCCGCTTCGGCAGCTCGCAGGCCGTCTCGATACCGGTCAGCCCGGCACCGACCACGACGACGGTCGCGGCTCCTGCAGTCCGCGGATGGTCGGCAAGACCGCGCAGGTGGCGCTGCAGCGCAAGCGCGTCGTCATGAGTGTCGACGTCAAAACCGAACTCCCGCAGCCCCGGTATGGCGGGTTTGACCACCTGACTGCCCGACGCCAACACCAGCCGGTCGTAGCCGTACGTCGCGCCGCCGGATGTCGTGATGACGCGGGCGGCGGCGTCGATCGCGGTTACCTCCGCGGCGACGTGCGTGACCCCCGCGGGGTCGAGCAGATCGGCGAGCGGGATGCGGCAGCCGCTCAGATCGGCCTCATAGTTGCGGACGCGGATGTCGTGAAACGGTTTGGCGCTCAACACGGTGATGTCAACGGTGCCCGGCGCAACGGCGAGTTCGTCGAGTCGCCGGGCCGCACCGAGCGCCGCCCATAGCCCCGCGAACCCCGAGCCGATGACGATCACTGCGGTCACGCGCTCACCATCTCCTCCATCCGGCCCGCGCCGATGGTCGTAATCTATCGGTGTGCACGCCTTGACCGGGTTCTGGTTCGCGCTGCCCTCGCAGATGCGGGACCCGGTGCTGTTCGCCATCCCCTTCTTTTTGCTGCTGTTGATTCTCGAATGGACGGCGGCCCGCAAGCTGGAGTCCCTCGAGGCGGCCGGCGCCGAGACACCACGACCGGCCTCCGGCGCGTACCTGACCCGCGACTCGATGGCGAGCATTTCGATGGGGCTGGTGTCGATAGCCACCACCGCCGCCTGGAAGACCCTGGCGCTGCTCGGCTACGCGGCGATCTACGCCTATGTCGCACCGTGGCACCTGTCGGTGACCAAGTGGTACACGTGGGTGATCGCGATCCTCGGCGTGGACCTGCTGTACTACGCCTATCACCGCATCGCGCACCGGGTCCGGCTGATCTGGGCCACCCATCAGGCCCATCACTCCAGCGAGTACTTCAACTTCGCCACCGCGCTGCGCCAGAAGTGGAACAACAGCGGCGAGATCCTGATGTGGATTCCGTTGCCGCTGTTGGGACTTCCCCCGTGGATGGTCTTCTTCAGCTGGTCGCTGAACCTCATCTACCAGTTCTGGGTGCACACGGAACGGATCGACAAACTGCCGCGGCCGTTCGAATTCGTCTTCAACACACCGTCGCACCACCGGGTGCATCACGGCATGGACAAGATGTATCTCGACAAGAACTACGGCGGCATCTTCATCATCTGGGACCGGTTGTTCGGCAGCTTCCAGGCGGAGATGTTCCGCCCGCACTACGGCCTGACCAAGCAGGTGGACACGTTCAACATCTGGAACCTGCAGATCCGCGAATACGTCGCAATCGCCCGCGATTGGCGATCGGCGAGCCGCCTACGCGATCGCCTTGGCTACGTGTTCGGCCCGCCGGGCTGGGTGCCGCGCGGGGCAGGTCAAAGCGACGGCGCGGTGCCGCTGGCCACGTCACGGTAACGTCAAGACCAGGTCACGCGAAAGACTCAACGTCGGCGAGATGTGCGCCGTAATCTCAACCCGTGGCCGGTGCGCACGCCGGCCCCGACGGAACGGAGTCCATGGTGCGCTGCCTGGCAATTCGCGCTCTTGTCGCCTCCGTCACCGTCGCGGCGCTGGTGCCCGGGCTGCGGGCCGCGCCGGCCGCGGCGGACCCCATCGTGGTCTTCCCCGGCATGGAGATCCACCAGGACAGCCACCTGTGCACCCTGGGTTACGTCGACCCGGGCCTGAAGATCGCGTTCACCGCCGGGCACTGCCGGGGCGGGGGGGTCGTCACCGACAAGGACCGCCACGTCATCGGGCATCTGGCGACGTTCCGGGATAACACTCCCAGCGGCTCGACCGTGGCCACCGACCAGGTGATTAACGACTACGAGGCGATCGTGCTCGACAACGTGCCGGCGAACAACATCCTGCCGGGCGGGCGCGCACTGGTCTCGACCCCGGGTCTGACCGTCCAGCCGGGGCAGGCGGTCTGCCATTTCGGTGTCGCCACCGGCGAGACGTGCGGGACGGTGGAAGCCGTCAACAACGGGTGGTTCACCATGTCCCACGGCGTCCAGAGCCACCAGGGGGATTCGGGTGGGCCCGTGTACCTCGCCCCCGACGGGGGACCGGGGCAGATCGTGGGCATCTTCAACAGCATGTGGGGCGATTTCCCGGCGGCGGTGTCCTGGCGGTCCACCTCCGAACAGGTCCGCGAGGACCTGGGGATGCGCACCAGCGCGAGTTAGCCGCCCGCGGCCAGCACGAAGACCGGGATGGATGGCGCCGCGGCGCGCAGCTCCTCATCGCTGGATTCCGGGGTCAGCCCGGCGACATATCCCTTGACCTGCCAGTACCACCGGGCCAAATAGCGTTGCAACACCTCTGCTTTGTCCCCATCGCCCAGCTCGGTGGCCAGCAGGCGTCTCCTGCGCCAGCGCGGCCCCACCTCGACGACGCCCGCCGCGCGCACGTTGCGCGCCCACTGGGTGTCGCCGCGCGGTGAGACCAGATAGTCCACTCCGTCAACGGTCAGCAGGTTGATCACCACTGCGCGCTGTTTTCCGCTCTTGCGGCCACGCACACGCAGGGCCCGTGTTCCGGCGATGCTGATACCCAACTCGGCGAGCCAGCGGATCGCCCTGTTCGCGGCCCGCGCGGCCCGGTTCGGTTCTTCGTATCGGGTGGGCATCGTGCGTCCTCTCGGGTGGTCGTATCCGGTGAGCGGAATGAGAGCGGTGCTCTCGGTAATAGACACGGTGACACAGCGCCTAGCGAAAAGCAAGAGCGGTGATCTCGTTTGTGTCAGACTGGTCACGTGGGCAAACGCCAGGAATCGCGGGAGCAGATCGAGGCACGCATCGTCGAGCTGGGCCGCGTCCACCTGGTCGACCGGGGCGCGGCCGGGTTGTCGCTGCGTGCGATCGCCCGCGACCTGGGCATGGTGTCCTCGGCGGTCTACCGCTACGTGTCCAGCCGCGACGAGCTGCTGACCCTGCTGCTGATCGACGCCTATTCCGACCTGGCCGACGCGGTGGACCGGGCCCGCGACACCGCGGACGAGGTGTGGAGCGACGACGTCATCGCGATCGCGCGGGCGGCGCGGCGCTGGGCCGTGGCGCATCCCGCTCAGTGGGCCCTGCTCTACGGCAGCCCCGTGCCCGGATATCACGCGCCCCCGGAGCGCACCGTCGGAGTCGGCACCCGCGTGGTGGGCGCCATCTTCGACGCCATCGCGGCGGGGATCGCGACCGGAGACATCAGATTGACCGATACCGTTGCGCCGCAACCGATGTCGTCGGACTTCGAGCGGATCCGTCACGAATTCGGCTTTCCCGGCGACGATTCCGTCATCGCCAAGTGCTTCTTGTTCTGGGCCGGCGTGCTGGGTGCGATCAACCTCGAGGTATTCGGGCAGTACGGCGCGGACACCCTGACCGATCCCGAGGCGATCTTCGACACCCAGCTTCGGCTGCTGGTGGACCTATTGGCCCAGCATTGAGCCGACACCGACACAGCGCATGAATTAGAACGTGTTCACCCGGCGTTTCCGGGCGGCGGCCGCCCGAGCACGGCAAAGTCTTTCCGGCCCTTTCTGCCGGCCGGCAGACTGGGCTATCCTGCCAAACGATGACCCCTCCCACTCAACCGCCGACGCAGATCGCATGGGTTACCCGAGACCTCGACGCCACTGAAAAGGCCCTCACCGGCCTTTTAGGCGTCCGCAAGTGGGTGCGGATACCCGACGTGCACTTTGCTCCCGATGCGTGCAGCTATCTTGGCAAGCCCGCCGACTTCGTCGCCGGCATCTCGCTGAGCTATCTCGGTGACATGCAGTTGGAGCTGATCTGCCCGGTCCGCGGGCAGAGTATCTATAGTGACTTTTTGCGTGACTCGGGCCCGGGTTTGCATCACATCTGCGTCGAGGCCGAGAGCCCCGAGAAATTCGACACGGCGCTGGCCGACGCCGCCGACCACGGCGCGCCCGTCGTGCAGCAGGGCGTGATGCCGGGCGGAATCCAGTTCGCCTACGTGTCGGCTCCGCAGGCGGGTGTGCCGTTCGTGGAGATCGCTTACGTGTCGCCCGAAATGCGGGCGTTTTACGACTACATCAAACAGGAGCAACGGTGAGCACCGAGATACCAGCAACCGTCGACGCGGGCACGGTCACGTCGTGGTCGGATGACGTCGACGTGGTCGTGATCGGTTTCGGTATCGGCGGTGGGTGCGCCGCGGTGAGCGCGGCGGCTGCCGGCGCGCGGGTGCTGGTGCTCGAACGGGCCGCCGTGGCGGGCGGCACCACTTCGCTTGCGGGGGGCCACTTTTACCTCGGCGGCGGAACCGCGGTCCAGCAGGCGACCGGCAATCCCGACTCGCCCGAGGAGATGTACAAATACCTCGTCGCGGTGTCCCGGCAACCCGACCACGACAAGATCCGTGCGTACTGCGAAGGCAGCGTCGAGCATTTCAATTGGCTAGAAGACCTGGGCTTCCAGTTCGAGCGCAGCTACTTTCCGGGGAAGGCGGTGATCCAGCCCAACACCGAGGGGTTGATGTTCACCGGCAACGAGAAGGTGTGGCCGTTCCTCGAGCAGGCGGTGCCGGCGCCGCGCGGCCACAAGGTGCCCGTGCCCGGCGACACCGGGGGCGCGAGCATGGTGATCGACCTGCTGCTCAAACGGGCCGCGAGCCTGGGCGTGCAAGTCCGGTACGAGACGGGCGCCACAGATCTCATCGTCGACGGCTCGGGTGCGGTGACCGGCGTGACGTGGAAGCGGTTCACCGAAACCGGTGCGATCAAGGCAAAGTCGGTCATCATCGCTGCCGGGGGCTTCGTGATGAACCCCGACATGGTAGCCAAGTACACGCCGAAACTGGCCGAGAAACCGTTCGTGCTGGGCAACACCTATGACGACGGCCTGGGCATCCGGCTGGGCGTATCGGCCGGCGGGGCCACCCAACACATGGATCAGATCTTCATCACCGCGCCGCCGTACCCGCCGTCGATCCTGCTTACCGGGATCATCGTCAACAAGCTGGGGCAGCGGTTCGTCGCCGAGGATTCCTACCATTCCAGGACTTCGGGTTTCATCATGGATCAGCCCGACAGCGCGGCGTACCTGATCGTCGACGAGGCACACCTGGAACACCCCAAGATGCCGCTGGTCCCGCTCATCGACGGGTGGGAGAGCGTCGCGGAGATGGAAGCCGCGCTCGGGATCCCCGAGGGCAACCTGGTCGCGACGCTGGACCGCTACAACACCCACGCCGCGCGCGGCGAGGATCCCGACTTTCACAAGCAGCCGGAATTCCTTGCGCCACAAGACAAAGGGCCGTGGGGCGCGTTCGACATGTCGCTGGGCAAGGCCATGTACGCCGGATTCACCGTGGGCGGGCTGGCCGTGTCCGTGGACGGGCAGGTACTGCGCGACGACGGCACCGTGGTGCCGGGCCTGTATGCGGTGGGCGCGTGTGCGTCGAACATCGCCCAGGACGGCAAGGGCTACGCGAGCGGCACGCAGCTGGGCGAAGGCTCGTTCTTCGGCCGCCGGGCGGGAGCCCACGCGGCGCAGAGCCGCTAGACAAGCGTCGAGACTGTAATTTCGCAGGAAAAGTGCGAGTGAACCCCTCCAGAATTACAGCCTCGGCGCGAGACGGCCTCGCCGGGCCGGAGCCCACGCGGCGACGCGCTAGACCGGCGCCGGCTCCTTTTCCACCGGCCCGAGTCGCCACTGCCCATCGCCGAGCAGCTGGAGCTGTTTTTCGTGGTGCTGCTCCACGGTGTGCCGGTGGCTGACGCTGACCACGACGCAGTCCGGCAGCTCGCTTCGAAGTAACTGGTAGAGCGCGAATTCCAGGCCCTCGTCCAGCGCCGAGGTGGCCTCGTCGAGAAATACCGCCCGCGGCCTGGTGAGCAAGATGCGCGCGAACGCGACGCGCTGCTGCTCGCCGGGGGAGAGCACCTTCGCCCAATCCTGCTCCTCGTCGAGCCGGTCATAGAGCGGGGCCAACGCGACCTTGTTCAGCACATCGCGCAGGACGCCGTCCGCGATGTCGTCGGGAGAATTCGGATAGCACACGACGGTGCGCAGCGAGCCCAGGGGCACATACGGCAACTGCGACAAGAACATCGTCGCGTTGTCACCCTCCGGGCGGCACAGCGTCCCGGAGGCGTACGGCCACAGCTCGGCCAGGCTGCGCAGCAGCGTGGTCTTGCCGGCGCCGGAACGGCCGGTGATCACCAGCGCCTCCCCGCTATCCAGTTGCACGTCAAGCGAATCGATCAACTGATCGCCGGCCGGTGTGCGCACTTCGACGCCGGCGAGCTCGACGGCGACCTCTTGACTCGGCTTGACTAGCACCGCCGGCAGTTCGCGCCCTTGCGCGTTGGCGTCGACGAGCCCGTGCAACCGGATGATCGCCGCCCGGAACGCCGCGAACGCGTCGTAGTTGTTGCGGAAGAACGACAGCGAGTCGTGAATCTCGCCGAATGAGGTCGCCGTCTGGCCGACGTCGCCGAAGGCGATCTGGCCGGCGAACAGTCGCGGCGCCTGAATTATCCACGGCAGCGGCACGATTGCCTGCGACATCGACCAGTTCCATCCGTTGAAAATGATGGTCCGGCGGACGAACCTGCGGTAGTTGGTGATGACCGGGGTAAAGCGCCCCATCAGTTGCGTTCGCTCCACTCGCTCGCCGCGATAGAAGCCCACCGCCTCGGCGGCATCGCGCAACCGCACCAGCGCGTACCGGAATGCCGCGTTGAGCTTCTCGTTGTTGAAGCTGAGCCAGATCAGCGGACGCCCCAGCCAGAACGCGACGACGGTCGCGATGAAGACGTAGACCACGACGACCCAGAACATCGCGCGCGGCAGCGTGAAGCCGAAAATGTTCAGGCCGCCCGAGAGGTTCCAGAGGATCGCCGCGAACGAAATCACCGAAGCCACCGCACGCACGGCGCCGAACAACAAGGTGTTCTGCGTCTCGTTGGACGGGATGTTGGGGGTCGGACCGACCCCGGCCGTGAAGATGTCGACGTCTTGTTGGATCCGCTGATCCGGGTTGTCGATGGTGTTGTCGATGAACAGATCCCGGTAGTAGGCCCTGCCGTCGAGCCAGTCGTCGGTGAGGTGGGCGGTCAGCCAGACACGCCACGCGATAATGAAGCGCTGCGTCAGATAGATGTCGACCAGGATGCGGGCGATGAAGATGGTTGCCAACACACTGAAATGCCACAGCGACATCCAAAAGCCGTGAATGCCAGAGTTTTTCACCCTGGCGTCGCCCGCCGCGATGCCTTCGAACGCGGTCTGCAGGGATGTGAACAGATCGTTGCTCTGGTAACTCAGCAGCACGGCGAGGCGCACGGACAGCAGGACCAACAGCAGCAGCACGCCCAGCATCAGCCAGACCTTGACGGCCTGCGGACCGACGAAGTAACCCCTGGTGATCCGCCAATACTGGCGGCCCCAGACGGTCACATACCTGATCACGACCAGCACGACGATCAGGCACACGGCACTGATCGCCCAGGCTTCGCCCAGCCATCGCAGGGAGTCATGGAGCGCAGCCGACCAGTTGATGGATTCCTTGAACGGCTTGGGGTCCAACTTCGACGTCTCCTTGCTACCGAGGCATCCGGCGGAGCCTCATGGTGGACACTTCCCCGCGAAATTACCCGAGGCGGTGTGGATAGGCTGCCTGGATGAGCATCGACGCTCCGTCCAGCCAGACCGTGCATGCCGGCCGGCTCATCGCACGCCGGCTCAAAGCCAGCGGAATCGATACCATTTTCACGTTGTCCGGCGGCCACCTGTTTTCCATCTACGACGGCTGCCGTGACGAGGGTATCCGGCTGATCGACACCCGGCACGAGCAGACGGCGACATTTGCCGCTGAGGGCTGGTCGAAGGTGACCAGGGTCCCCGGCGTGGCCGCGCTCACCGCCGGTCCGGGCGTCACCAACGGCATGAGCGCGATGGCAGCCGCGCAGCAGAACCAGTCACCGCTGGTGGTGCTCGGCGGCCGCGCCCCCGCCGGACGCTGGGGCATGGGTTCGCTGCAGGAGATCGACCACGTGCCGTTCGTGGCGCCGCTGGCTCGTTTCGCGGCCACCGCGCAATCCGCCGAGGCTGCGGGCCTGCTCGTCGACCAAGCGTTGCGCGCGGCCGTCGGTGCCCCCTCGGGCGTGGGATTCGTCGACTTCCCGATGGACCACGTGTTTGCCGTATCCCAGGACGCCGGCCGACCCGGCGCTCTGGCCGATGCGCCGCCGGGCCCGGCTCCCGACGGCGCGGCGCTCGAACGCGCCGCGGACCTGCTCGCCACGGCACACCGGCCGGTGATCATGGCCGGCACCAACGTGTGGTGGGGGCACGCGGAGGCGGCGCTGCTGCGTCTCGCCGAAGAGCGGCAGATCCCGGTGCTGATGAACGGGATGGCCCGCGGCGTGGTGCCGGCCGACCACCCGTTGGCGTTCTCGCGGGCCCGGGCCAAAGCGCTTGGCGAGGCGGACGTGGCGCTGGTCGTCGGCGTGCCCATGGATTTCCGGCTGGGATTCGGCAAGGTGTTCGGGCCGCAGACCCAGCTCGTCGTGGCGGATCGTGCCGAACCGGCCCGCGACCATCCGCGGCCCGTCGCGGCCGGTCTCTACGGCGACCTCACGTCGATCCTCTCGGCGCTGGCCGGACCGGGGGAGCATCGGGACTGGATCGCCGAGCTGCGCACGGCCGAAACCGCGGCGCGACGCTCCGAAACAGCCGAACGGGGCGACGACCGCACGCCGCTGCACCCGATGCGGGTGTACGCCGAGCTGGCCCCCCTGCTGGACCGCGACGCCATCGTGGTCATCGACGCCGGCGATTTCGGGTCCTATGCGGGCCGCGTGATCGACAGCTACCTGCCGGGGTGCTGGCTGGACAGCGGACCCTTCGGCTGCCTGGGTTCCGGCCCCGGCTACGCCCTGGCCGCCAAGCTGGCCCACCCCGACCGCCAGGTCGTCCTGCTGCAGGGTGACGGCGCTTTCGGGTTCAGCGGCATGGAGTGGGACACCCTGGTCCGGCACCACGTGCCCGTCGTGTCGGTGATCGGCAACAACGGGATCTGGGCCCTCGAAAAGCACCCGATGGAGGCGATTTACGGCTATTCGGTGGTGGCGGAGTTGCGTCCGGGCACGCGCTACGACGAGGTCGTCCGCGCGCTGGGCGGCCATGGTGAGCTGGTGTCCGCGCCCGCCGAGCTGCGGCCCGCGCTGGAGCGTGCCTTCGGCAGTGGCATGCCCGCCGTCGTCAACGTGCTTACCGATCCGAGCATCGCCTACCCACGCCGGTCCAACCTGGCATAGCTCGCCCACCGCGTACCGTTGACCTGTGCCAAAGACCACCCGCGCTGAACCTGGCCGGCTGAGCAGCCGATTTTGGCGGCTGCTGGGCGCCAGCACTGAAAAGGACCGAAGCCGTTCGCTGGCTCAGGTGACCGCCTCGTCGGAGTACGACGAGGAGGCCGCCGGCCTCACCGACGAGCAGCTGCGCAAGGCGGCGGGGCTGCTCAACCTCGACGACCTCGCCGACTCCGACGACATCGCGCAGTTCCTCGCGATCGCCCGGGAAGCCGCCGAACGGTCAACGACGTTGCGCCCGTTCGATGTTCAGCTGCTTGGCGCGCTGCGCATGCTTGACGGCGACGTGATCGAGATGGCCACCGGTGAGGGTAAGACGCTGGCCGGGGCCATCGCGGCGGCCGGGTACGCGATCGCGGGCCGGCACGTGCACGTGGTGACCATCAACGACTACCTGGCGCGCCGCGACGCCGAGTGGATGGGGCCGCTGCTGGAGGCGATGGGCCTGACGGTCGGCTGGATCACCGCGGAGTCGACCAGCGAGCAACGCAGGGCCGCCTACGACTGCGATGTCACCTATGCCTCGGTCAATGAGATCGGCTTCGACGTGCTGCGGGACCAGCTGGTGACCGACGTTGCCGACCTGGTGTCGCCGAATCCCGATGTGGCCCTTATCGATGAGGCCGACTCGGTTCTGGTCGACGAGGCGCTGGTGCCGCTGGTGCTGGCCGGCACGACGCACCGGGAGACCCCGCGGCTGGAGATCATCAAATTGGTCGGCGAGCTCGTCGCCGAAACCGACTACGACACCGACGCCGACAGCCGCAACGTGCACCTGACCGAGGTCGGCGCGCGCAAAGTGGAGAAGGCGCTCGGCGGCATCGACCTCTACTCCGAGGAACACGTCGGCACCACGCTCACCGAGGTCAACGTGGCGCTGCACGCCCATGTGTTGCTGCAGCGCGACGTGCACTACATCGTTCGAGACGACGCCGTGCACCTGATCAACGCCGCGCGCGGCCGCATCGCGCAGCTGCAGCGCTGGCCCGACGGCCTGCAGGCCGCCGTCGAGGCGAAGGAGGGCATCGAGACCACCGAGACCGGCGAGGTGCTCGACACCATCACGGTGCAGGCGCTGATCAACCGCTACACCACGGTGTGCGGCATGACCGGCACCGCGCTGGCCGCCGGTGAGCAGCTGCGCCAGTTCTACAAGCTCGGAGTGTCACCGATTCCGCCCAATGAGCCCAACATTCGCGAA
Organism: Mycobacterium sp. IS-836; assembly: GCF_001954275.1. Classification (GTDB taxonomy): domain Bacteria; phylum Actinomycetota; class Actinomycetes; order Mycobacteriales; family Mycobacteriaceae; genus Mycobacterium. The sequence continues at coordinate 27,557 of NZ_MBEU01000021.1, forward strand.
GACGAGTCCGACCGGGTCTACATCACCGCCGCCGCCAAGAACGACGCGATCGTCGCGCACATCGCCGAGGTGCACGAAACCGGCCAGCCGATGCTGGTCGGCACCCGCGATGTCGCCGAATCCGAGGACCTGCACGAGCGGCTGCTGCGCCGCGGCGTGCCCGCGGTGGTGCTCAACGCCAAGAACGACGCCGAGGAAGCGCAGGTTATCGCCGAGGCCGGCAAATTCGAGTCGGTCACGGTCTCCACGCAGATGGCGGGGCGCGGTACCGATATCCGGCTGGGCGGATCCGACGAAGCCGACCACGACAGGGTCGCCGACCTGGGCGGGCTGCACGTCGTCGGCACCGGCCGGCATCACACCGAGCGGCTGGACAACCAGCTGCGCGGGCGTGCCGGACGGCAGGGCGACCCCGGCTCGTCGGTGTTCTTCTCCAGTTGGGAAGACGACGTCGTGGTGGCCAACCTCGACCAGAACAAGCTGCCCATGGAAACCGACGAGGACGGCCGGATCGTCAGCCCCAAGGCGGCCGGGCTGCTCGATCACGCCCAGCGCGTCGCGGAGGGCCGGATGCTCGACGTGCACGCCAACACCTGGCGCTACAACCAGCTGATCGCCCAACAGCGCGCCATCATCGTCGACCGGCGAAACACGTTGCTGCGCACCACAACCGCGCGCGACGAGCTCGCCGAGCTCGCGCCCAAACGGTATGAAGAGCTCGCCAAGGCGATGCCCGAGGACGAGGCCGACGAACGCCTCGAGACGATCTGCCGGCTGATCATGCTGTATCACCTCGACCGCGGCTGGGCCGACCATCTGGCGTACCTGGCCGACATCCGCGAGAGCATTCACCTGCGCGCGTTGGGCCGGCAAAATCCGCTGGACGAGTTTCACCGGTTGGCCGTCGACGCGTTCGCCTCGCTGGCCGCGGATGCGATCGAAGCGGCGCAGCAGACGTTCGAAACGGCAAACGTGCTCGAAGAGGAGCCCGGGCTGGATCTGTCGAAGCTGGCCCGGCCGACGTCGACGTGGACCTACATGGTCAACGACAACCCGCTCTCGGATGACACGCTCGCGACCCTGAGCCTGCCCGGGGTATTCCGCTAGGCCGACGGCCCAGGCCCCCAACGTGCGTCCAGCCGCACGCTGGTGCCCGTGTGTGCGGCCAGCCGCACGCTCGCCAGGCGTGGTCCGCGCTGCGGACCACATCGTCTCCCGGCTAAGGTCACGGCTCATGGAGCACGTGCCTCCGCCCGACCGGGTACTGACCGTGCCCAACTTGCTCAGCGCCATCCGCCTGGCGCTCATCCCGGTGTTCGTCTACGCGCTGGTGTTCGCGCATGCCGACGGTTGGGCGGTGGCCATCCTGATGTTCAGCGGCGCCTCCGACTGGGCCGACGGCAAGATCGCGCGGGCGCTGAACCAGTCGTCGCGGCTGGGTGTCCTGCTGGACCCGGCGGTCGATCGTCTCTACATGGTGACCGTGCCCGTCGTCATGGCGATCGGCGGAGTCCTGCCGTGGTGGTTCGTCGTCACGCTGCTGGTGCGCGACGGGCTGCTGGCCGCGAGCCTGCCGCTGCTGCGAAGCCGCGGGCTGTCGGCGCTGCCGGTGACGTACGTCGGCAAGGCCGCCACCTTCGCCCTCATGTCCGGTTTCCCGCTCGTCCTGCTGGGCACCTGGGACGCGTTGTGGAGCCGCGTGATCGGCGCCATCGGATGGGCCTTTTTGATCTGGGGCATCTACACCTACCTGTGGGCGTTCGTGCTGTACGTGGTGCAGCTGACGTTGGTCGTGCGCCGGATGCCCACGCTCAAAGCGGGTGCGCATGGCTGAACCCGACCGCCTGCTCGGCGGCTACGACCCCAACGCCGGCCGCAGCGCCCACGAGGCGGCCCGCCCGACGCTGATCCCGGTGCCGTCGCTGCTGCGCGCCCTGCTGTCGGAACATCTGGATCCCGGGTATGCCGCCGCGGCCGAAAAATGTAGTCGCACTGCCACACCCCGGACCGCGCGGGCGCGCGTCTTCGGTTGGCTCTGGCAGGCGCTCGCGGCGATGCTGGTCGCCACCGTGTTCGCCGCGGCGGTCGCGCAGGCCCGCTCGGTCGAACCCGGTGTGCGCTCCGCCCAACAGCTGCTGGTGCGCAGCGTCCGCTCGACCGAAGACACCGCGGCCCGGCTGTCCAAGCGGCGCACCGCGCTCTCGGCTCAGGTCGACGATGTGCAGCGACACGCGCTGGCCGACAACGCCGAGGGACAGCGGCTGCTCACCCGTCTGGACGCGCTCAGCCTGGCCGCGGCCAGCACGCCGATCATCGGCCCCGGCCTGACCATCACCGTGACCGAGCCCGGTGCCAGCCCGAATCTTTCCGACGTGTCCAAGCAGCGAGTGACCGGCAGCCGGCAGATCATCCTCGACCGCGACCTCCAGCTCGTCGTCAACTCGTTGTGGGCCAGCGGCGCCGAAGCCATTTCGGTCGGCGGGGTTCGGATCGGGCCGAACGTAACGATCCGGCAGGCCGGGGGAGCGATCCTCGTCGACAACAACCCCACCGGCAGCCCGTACACCATCCTCGCGGTCGGGCCGCCGCGCTCGATGCGCGACGTCTTCGACGGCAGTCCGGGCCGACAGCGTCTTAGGCTGCTGGAGATCTCCTACGGCGTCGGCGTCACCGTGAACGTCTCCGACGGTCTGTCGCTGCCTGCCGGGTCGGTCCGGGAAGTCAAGTTCGCCAAACAGATTGGGCCCTAGTGAGAAAAGTCCTCGCATGATCGGTATCGCGGCGCTGGCGCTCGGCATCGTGCTGGGTTTGGTCTTCCATCCCGCCGTGCCCGAGGTCGTCCAACCGTATCTGCCCATCGCGGTGGTCGCCGCGCTCGACGCGGTGTTCGGCGGGCTGCGCGCCTACCTCGAGCGGATCTTCGACCCGAAGGTTTTCGTGGTGTCGTTCGTCTTCAACGTCTTCGTGGCGGCGCTGATCGTCTACGTCGGCGATCAACTGGGTGTCGGCACGCAGTTGTCCACGGCCATCATCGTCGTGTTGGGTATCCGCATTTTCGGCAACGCGGCCGCGCTGCGGCGACGGCTGTTCGGGGCGTGACGACTGTGAGGTCAGCGTGAGCCAGGAGCCGCCAGAGGACGCCCGCGACGAAAGTCGTGACGCGCCAACCCGGCACGGCCTCTCCGAAGGTGAGCACAAGGCCGACGACGCCCAGCGCGGCCGCCACGAATTGCCGTCGGATCGCCCGCGCCCCGAGATCGGGTCGGTGCAGCGGACCGGATGGTCCGGGCTGCTGCGGGCCGGGCGCTCCCGGCTCTTGTTCGGAATACTGGCGGCCCTGCTGTGCCTTGTTCTGGGGCTCGCCATCATCACCCAGGTCCGCCAGACGAAATCGGGTGACTCGCTGGACACGGCGCGCCCCGCGGACCTGTTGGTGCTGCTGGATTCGTTGCGGCAGCGCGAGGCCACGCTGAACACCGAAGTTGCCGAACTGCAGAACACACTGAATCAACTGCAGGCGTCGGGCAACACCGACCAGGCCGCCATCCAAAGCGCTCAGGCCCGGCTGGCCGCGCTGTCCATTCTGGTCGGCTCCGTCGGCGCCACCGGGCCTGGCGTCACCGTCACGATCGACGACCCCGGCCCCGGGGTGTCACCCGAGGCCATGCTCGACGTGATCAACGAGTTGCGGGCCGCCGGCGCCGAGGCGGTCGAGACCAACGATGCCCATCAGTCGGTACGGGTGGGCGTCGACACCTGGGTGGTGGGCACGCCCGGCTCGTTGATGATCGACGGCAAGACACTGTCGCCGCCGTATTCGATTCTGGCGATTGGCGATCCGCCGACGCTGGCCGCCGCGATGAACATTCCGGGCGGCGCGGAGGACAGCATCAAGCGCGTCGGTGCGCGGATGTCGGTGCAGCAGGCCGACCGGGTCGACGTGACAACCTTGCGACAACCAAAACCGCACCAATACGCTCAGCCCGTCAAGTGAGCACCCCGACCAGAACAGGAACACCGTGAGCGATATCCCGGCCGAGCTGCACTACACCGCCGAACACGAGTGGGTTCGCCGCAGCGCGGACGACACCGCGCGGATCGGGATCACCGACTTCGCCCAGTCGGCACTCGGCGACGTCGTCTTCGTTCAGCTGCCCGACGTCGGCACCGAGCTGGTCGCCGGCGAATCGTTCGGCGAGGTGGAATCGACGAAATCGGTGTCGGACCTCTACGCGCCGGTGTCGGGGACGGTCACCGCCGTCAACTCCGATCTGGACGGCAGTCCGCAACTGGTCAACTCCGACCCGTATGGCGCCGGCTGGCTGGTGGATGTGCAGGTTTCCGACGCCGCCGGGCTCGAGTCGGCCATCGCCACACTGCTTGACGCCGAGGCCTACCGCGGGACACTAACCGAATGACGATTGCTAATGTCCCTGCAGCCTGTCGATCGCGCAGTGGTGGGGACATCGCCGACCGGTGCGCGGTACGGTCAAACGGATCACAATGAGAACGCAGTTATCGGCAGTACGAGGCAAAGCGCCTAGTGGGGAGCCGGCCGAGCGGCCCGGTCAGACAACGCCACAGCGGCCAGTGAGGAGCAGCGCGTGACGGACATGGACTCAGGGAAAGAGCAGGACCAGAACGCTGACGAAGTCACCGTGGAGACGACTTCCGTTTTCCGTGCCGACTTCCTCAACGAACTGGACGCTCCCGCGCAAGCGGGAACCGAGAGCGCGGTATCCGGCGTCGAAGGCCTGCCCGCGGGTTCGGCTCTGCTGGTCGTCAAACGGGGACCGAACGCCGGCTCACGCTTCCTGCTCGACCAGGCCATCACGTCAGCCGGCCGGCACCCTGACAGCGACATCTTCCTCGATGACGTCACCGTGAGCCGCCGCCACGCCGAATTCAGGTTGGAAGGCAACGACTTCCAGGTCGTCGATGTTGGTAGCCTCAACGGCACCTACGTCAACCGCGAGCCGGTGGATTCGGCGGTGCTGGCGAACGGTGACGAGGTGCAGATCGGAAAGTTTCGTCTGGTGTTTTTGACCGGACCCAAGCAGGGTGACGACGAGGGAGGATCTTCAGGCTAGTGAGCGCGCCCGATAGCCCGGCGCTGGCCGGGATGTCGATCGGGGCGGTCCTCGAACTGTTGAGGCCGGATTTCCCCGATGTCACGATCTCCAAGATTCGCTTCTTGGAGGCCGAGGGACTGGTGACGCCGCAACGTGCTGCCTCCGGATACCGCAGGTTCACCGCGTACGACTGCGCCCGGCTGCGCTTCATCCTTACCGCTCAGCGCGATCATTACCTGCCGCTGAAGGTGATCCGGTCACAGCTGGACGCGCAGCCCGACGGCGAGCTGCCGCCGTTCGGATCGCCTTACGGTGTACCGCGATTGGTGTCGGTCGCCGGCAGCGATGCCGCATCCGCCGGCGGCGAGGCCGGCTCCGATCCGGCCGCGGTGGCGCCCACGCGCATCCGGTTGAGTCGCGAAGAGCTGCTGGAGCGCTCCGGTGTGGACGAGGGGCTGCTGACCGCGCTGCTCAAGGCCGGGGTGATCACCACCGGTCCGGGCGGGCTGTTCGACGAACACGCTGTGGTGATCCTGCAGTGCGCACGCGCCCTGGCCGACTACGGCGTCGAGCCGCGGCATCTGCGCGCCTTCCGGTCGGCGGCCGACCGGCAGTCCGATCTGATCGCCCAAATCGCCGGGCCGGTAGTCAAAGCCGGCAAGGCCGGCGCTCTCGATCGCGCGGACGACCTGGCGCGTGAGGTCGCGGCACTCGCTATCACTTTGCATACCTCGCTGATCAAGTCTGCCGTTCGCGACGTTCTGCATCGCTGAGGACTAGACTTTCGTTCGATAGCTTGGCGTTCGGGTGCATGTGCGGAGGGCAGACACAGATGGGCGAAGTTCGTGTTGTCGGCATTCGCGTGGAGCAGCCGCAGAACCAGCCGGTGCTCTTGCTGCGCGAGGCCAACGGTGACCGCTATCTGCCGATCTGGATCGGCCAGTCCGAGGCGGCCGCCATTGCGCTCGAGCAACAAGGCGTGGAACCACCCCGGCCGCTGACGCACGATCTCATCAGGGATCTCATTGCAGCGCTTGGGCATTCGCTGAAAGAGGTGCGGATCGTCGATCTGCAGGAGGGCACTTTCTACGCTGACCTGGTCTTCGACCGCAACATCACGGTGTCGGCGCGCCCCTCGGATTCGGTGGCCATCGCGCTGCGGGTCGGCGTCCCGATCTACGTCGAGGAGGCGGTACTCGCCCAGGCCGGTCTGCTGATCCCCGACGAGAGCGACGAGGAATCCAACACCGCCGTCCGCGAAGACGAGGTGGAGAAATTCAAGGAGTTCCTCGACAGCGTGTCGCCCGACGATTTCAAGGCCACATAACCTGGCTATCCCATCGGGTTTGGGAAGCCGCAGGTAGCGGCGTCCCGCCGGTGGCCCGGGCAATCGGCGCGGGCGGCCACTAAGGTGGACAGCGACATCACGGATGCATCTCATCTGGGCCCGCGATGTCGACACGCCTGGCGGATAGCGCGCCGACTCACCCCTGCGGCGGCCATACTTTGATGACGACTAAGGCGCGGCGGCTGTCGGAAAGCGTAAGCTCTCTAGCACTCGGGCCTGAGCAAACATGGCTGCCGAGGCAGCCTGCGAACGCAGCTAGTTAACGAGCGCGATCGGCGAGAGGAACGAACCGTGAGCGAGCAGCCACGTCAAGAGCAGCTGGACCTAGCCGACCACGCGGACGCCACGACCGACCGCAGCGCCACCGCGCCGAGCGTGGCCGTGCAGCCCGGACTGTTCCCCGACGATTCCGTGCCCGACGAGCTGGTCGGCTACCGGGGGCCGAGCGCATGCCAGATCGCCGGAATCACCTACCGCCAGCTGGACTACTGGGCGCGCACCTCGCTGGTCGTTCCGTCGATCCGCAGCGCGGCGGGGTCCGGCAGCCAGCGGCTCTACTCCTTCAAGGACATCCTGGTTCTCAAGATCGTCAAGCGCTTGCTCGACACCGGGATCTCGCTGCACAACATCCGCGTCGCGGTCGACCATCTGCGCCAGCGCGGCGTCCAGGATCTGGCCAACATCACCCTGTTCTCCGACGGCACCACGGTTTACGAGTGCACCTCGGCCGAAGAGGTCGTCGACCTGCTGCAGGGCGGCCAGGGCGTGTTCGGCATCGCGGTGTCCGGCGCGATGCGCGAGCTGACCGGCGTCATCGCGGACTTCCCCGGCGAGCGTGCCGACGGCGGCGAATCGATCGACGCCCCGGAAGACGAGCTGGCGTCCCGGCGCAAGCACCGCGACCGCAAGATCGGCTAACCCCGCGCGATCGCGGACATCTGGGGGCGGCCGAGTAAGCTGGGGCACGCATCGCCCTCGCGCGGGAGAGTTCCGTGATTGCCAGTCACGGACGCCGAAGGAGCAACACCTCTCCGTCAACCTCTCAGGCACCCGGACCGCGCAAGACAACGATGCCTCTGGAAAGCGGTGTGACCGGCAGCGGTCGCACCCGCCGATGGGGAAAGGCGCCGCCGAGTTCAGCGGCGCCGAATCTCTCAGGCACCCGGCGACCGGGTGAAGACAGAGGGAGAGGGCCGCTCGTCCCTCTGCCCTGTCAGGAGTTCGCCAGTGTCCGACCAGTCAACTTTCGCCGCCCGGCACATCGGCCCCGATAGCCCGGCTGTCGCGGCCATGCTCGCCGTCATCGGCGTCGACTCGCTCGACGCGCTGGCGGCCAAGGCGGTCCCGACCGGCATTCTCGACAAGCTCGCCGACGGCGCCGCGCCGGGTCTGGACGCGTTGCCGTCGGCCGCGAGCGAGGCCGAGGCGCTGAGCGAGCTGCGGGCGCTGGCCGACGCCAACACCATCGCGGTGTCGATGATCGGGCAGGGCTACTACGACACGCTCACGCCGCCGGTGCTGTTGCGCAACATCATGGAAAACCCGGCCTGGTATACGGCCTACACGCCGTATCAGCCCGAGATCAGCCAGGGCCGGCTCGAAGCGCTGCTGAACTTCCAGACCATGGTCGCCGACCTCACCGGCCTCGAGGTTGCCAACGCGTCGATGCTCGACGAGGGCACCGCGGCCGCCGAGGCGATGACGTTGATGCACCGGGCCGCTCGTGGCGCGGCCAACCGGCTGGCCGTCGACGTCGACGTCTTCGCGCAGACCGCCGCGGTGCTGAGCACCCGAGCCAAGCCGCTGGGCATCGACATCGTGACCGCCGACCTGCGCGATGGCCTGCCCGACGGCGAATTCTTCGGTGTGATCGCCCAGCTGCCCGGTGCCAGCGGCCGGATCACGGACTGGTCGGCCTTGGTCCAGGAGGCGCACGACCGCGGCGCGCTGGTCGCCGTTGGCGCCGACCTGTTGGCCCTCACGTTGATCAAGCCGCCCGGCGAGATCGGTGCCGACGTCGCGTTCGGCACCACCCAAAGATTCGGTGTACCAATGGGATTCGGCGGCCCGCACGCCGGATACCTGGCTGTGCACGCCAAGCACGCCCGTCAGCTGCCGGGCCGGCTCGTCGGGGTGTCCGTGGACGCCGACGGATCCCCGGCCTACCGGCTCGCGCTGCAGACCCGCGAGCAGCACATCCGCCGCGACAAGGCGACCAGCAACATCTGCACCGCGCAGGTGCTGCTGGCGGTGATGGCCGCCATGTACGCCAGCTACCACGGCGCCGACGGCCTGACCGAGATCGCGCGGCGGGTGCATGGCCACGCCGAGGCGATCGCCGCCGGGTTGGGCTCGGCGGCCGACGCAGCGCTGGTGCACGACAAGTACTTCGACACCGTGCTGGCGCGCGTCCCGGGGCGCGCCGACGCGGTGATCGCCGCGGCCAAAGCCAAGGGCATCAACCTGTGGCGCGTCGACGCCGACCACGTGTCGGTGGCCTGCGACGAGGCCACGACCGCAGAGCACGTCGCGATTGTGCTGGGCGCGTTCGAAGTTCAGGCCGCCGAACCTGCCCGCGCCGACATCGCGACCCGCACATCGGAGTTCCTGACGCATCCCGCGTTCACGCAATACCGCACCGAGACCGCCATGATGCGCTATTTGCGCACTCTGGCCGACAAGGATATTGCGTTGGACCGCAGCATGATTCCGCTCGGATCCTGCACGATGAAACTCAACGCCGCCGCCGAGATGGAGCCGGTCACCTGGCCGGAATTCGCTCGCCTGCATCCGTTCGCCCCGGCATCCGACAGCGCGGGATTGCGGCGGCTCATCGCCGACCTGGAGAGTTGGCTGGTCCAGATCACCGGTTACGACGCGGTCTCGCTGCAGCCCAACGCCGGCTCGCAGGGCGAGTACGCGGGCCTGTTGGCGATTCACGACTACCACGCCGACCGCGGCGAGCCGCACCGCGACATCTGCCTGATCCCGTCCAGTGCCCACGGCACCAACGCCGCATCGGCGGCGTTGGCCGGGCTGCGGGTGGCGGTGGTGGCCTGCCGCGACAACGGCGACGTCGACCTCGACGACCTGCGCGCCAAGGTCGCCGAGCACGCGGACCGGCTGGCGGCGCTGATGATCACCTACCCGTCGACCCACGGCGTGTACGAGCACGACATCGCGGACATCTGCGCGGCCGTGCACGACGCCGGCGGCCAGGTCTACATCGACGGCGCCAACCTCAACGCGCTGGTCGGCCTGGCGCGGCCGGGCAAATTCGGCGGCGACATCAGCCACCTGAACCTGCACAAGACGTTCTGCATCCCGCACGGCGGCGGCGGACCCGGCGTCGGGCCGGTGGCGGCGCGCTCGCACCTGGCCAAATACCTGCCGGGTCACCCCTACGCGCCCGAGTTGCCCGGCGGTCGGCCGGTGTCGTCGGCGCCCTACGGGTCGGCCTCGATCCTGCCGATCACGTGGGCCTACATCCGGATGATGGGCGCCGACGGATTGCGGGCGGCATCACTGACGGCGATCGCCTCGGCCAACTACATCGCCCGGCGCCTCGACGAATACTTCCCGGTGCTCTACACCGGCGAGAACGGCATGGTCGCCCACGAATGCATCCTGGACCTGCGCGGCATCACCAAGTCGACCGGCGTCACCGTCGACGATGTCGCAAAACGGTTGGCGGACTACGGTTTCCACGCGCCGACCATGAGCTTCCCGGTGGCCGGGACGCTGATGGTGGAGCCCACCGAGAGTGAGAGCCTGACCGAAGTCGACGCCTTCTGCGAGGCCATGATCGCCATCCGCCGCGAGATCGACCGGGTCGGCAAGGGGGAGTGGCCCGTCGACGACAACCCGTTGCGGGGCGCCCCCCATACCGCCGAGTGCCTGGTGGTCTCGGACTGGGATCATCCGTATACCCGCGAACAGGCCGCCTACCCGCTCGGCAAGGCGTTCCGTCCCAAGGTGTGGCCGCCGGTGCGTCGCATCGACGGCGCCTACGGGGACCGCAACCTGGTCTGCTCCTGCCCGCCGGTGGAGGCCTTCGTCTAACCGAAGCGGTCGGCGATCGCCGCGGCGATCTGCTCGGGGGCGTCCTCCTGGATGTAATGCTTGGCCTCGGGCAGCTCGACGACGACATGGTCGGGGAACGTCGCGCGCATCCGCGGAAGGTTCGGGCCCGGCGGAAAGGCGACGTCCTTCATGCCCCACACCAGCAGCGCGGGCTTAGCGCCCAGCTTGGCCGGCACCTCCGCGGCAAGCCGTCCAAGCAGCGGGTGGGCGGCCAGGATCTGCTTGGGCATCTCGGCCACGCCTTTTCGCGCCTCGGAGCTGGGCTGCACACCGCGGTAGTGCGCCATCACCGCGGCGCTGGGCCGTCGCGCCGTTCCCGCCGGGATCAGCCGTTCGACGAAGAAGTTGTGCCGCAGGATCGCGTACTGCATCGGTGGACTGCCCATGACCCGGCTGAACGCCTTCGTCGCGAAAGTGTCCGCCGGCCAGAACCAGGTGTTGCCCAGCACGACTCCGCGCACCCGGTCGGCGCGCTCGACCGCGACGGCCATGCTGATCGGCCCGCCCCAGTCCTGGCCCATGCTCACGTAACCGTCCAGGCCGAGGTGGTCGAGGAACTCGCCGACGACCCTTGCGTGCTCGTCGATTTTGTAGCCGAATCCCTCCGGCCGATCCGAGAGCCCGAAACCGAGGTAATCCGGTGCGATGCAACGGAAGCGGTCGCGCAGCGCGACGATGATGTCGCGGTACAAAAAGCTCCAGGTCGGGTTGCCGTGGCAGAACAGGATCGGTGGCCCGGCCCCCTCGTCCACGTAGTGCATGCGGCCGCGCGAGCTGTCGAACCAGCGCGACTCGAACGGGTACAGCTGTGGGTCGGGAGTGAAATCGATGCGCATTACCCCTCCTCGGATGGCGCTCCCGATGGTATGCCCACGGTGTGACATCTCCGAGTCGGAGATTCGCCGAGCGCTAGCCCAGATATTGAGCGATCGCCGTGCCGAGGTCGGGGGAGGTCGACGTCGAAAGGTTCTGGTAGCTGCCGCCGCTGAGCTGGGCGACGGCTTCCCACGTCGCACGGTCGGGGTCCGCGCCGAAGTCGATGACGTTGACCACGATCGGTTTGGCCGGGTCGGCGCCGGTGCGGATGAAATTCTGCAACCCCGCGCCGTCCAGGGTTTGGTCGGTGTGCGGCCCCGCCGTGATCACTAGTATCGAATTAGGTTGTCCGGCAACATATTTGGCCTGCATCTCCTGGTAGAGCATGCGCAGCGTGGTGAACGACACCGCACCCCCGGCCGATGCGGATTGCTTGTCCAGCGCCGCGGTCAGCGCCGCCGAGCGGGGCTGGCCGTTGACGGGGTCGGACAGCGGACCCGCGGCAACCTCCGATCGGCCCTCGCGCCCGTCGAACGTCCACAACCCCACGACGGCGGTGGGCGGCAGCGCCTTGATCCGGTCGCTCAGCGCACCAACCACGTTGGCCAGCCGCGACTTTCCGCCCTCCTCGCTGGGCATCGACTGGTCGAGCATGATCGTCGCGGCCAACCCGCTTGACGGCGCGGACATGGCGTCGGCGAGTGTCGCGCGCATCGCGTCATCGCCGACCGACAGCGTGGAGGGCAGCGCGGGAAAACCGGTCACCGCGCTGGCCGGCGGCTTGACACCGTTGACCCGGAAGCCGGCCTTGGCCAGCTTCGCGAGCTGCTCGGGCCTGCGCATGAAGTGGGTGAACTCGCTGGCCGCCGAGCTCTGTTCGTGCGTGAGCCATGAGCCGCCGAGCAACACGGTGGGGTAGTCGGCGACGGCCGCGGGCCCGGGCGGTAGCCAGGAACCCAGCGTGTTCTTGGCGTCCGGCAGCGATTGGCCACGCTGGAACAGCTGCTGCTCGGTGGTGACGACGGCGTGCACCGGCGCGGATGCCGCGTCACCGGGCTTGAGGAGCGTGTTCATCGCCTCCGTCAGCGAATTGTCCGCCAATTTCGGTTGGGCGCTGGTCAAGCTGCGCAGGGCGGCAGTGCCCTGGGTCGCGGGCGCGCCGGCCGGCGCCGACGCGGCCGCCACCGCCTCGCCGGCAAGGTAGGCGGCGTCGCTGTTGCCGTTGGTCGGCAGTGCCAGCCGTAGCGATCCCCACGCGGGCAGGTTCAAGCCGGCCAATGCGTTCGGGTTGGTTTGCAGGCCGGGCAGCGTCGCCCAGCTCTGATTGGCCAGAGCCGGCTGGAGCTCGGGCCGCACGGCGAGCATCACCGGCGAGCTGACCAGCGACCGGCTGTCGCTGATCGTTTTCTGGCCCGCGGCCGCGGAGAGCCGCGCCGCCGACACGGAGCTGGCCGGAATCCACAACGCCGGCTGGCCGCCCAGTTCGGCGGGCCACTTGCCGATGAAACCGGCGACGACGGCGTCGGTGCCGGCCGGTTTGACACTGACCTGCATGCAGTGGTCGCCGACCGGACCCGCCGTCGAGTTGTAGCTTTCCGCGAACTGCTGCACCGGATCGGCCAGCGACGGGTCGACGACGACCGGGACCGTCTCTTTGCCTCCGACGCAGCGTGCGGCGGCCGTGTGCGAGCGGTTGGACAACACGTCGCCGAAGAAGCTCCACAGGATCACGGTGCCCACCACCACCACGACGGCGACGAGGGCGACGATGACGCCGATGCTGACCCCACGCCGTCCGCCGGCGCTGCGGTGACCGCCCCGCCAGTCGCCGAGTCCCCGATGGCCGCCGGTCGGCGGGTCCGATCGCTCCGCGCTCGCCGTGCTCGCCGTTCGGGGCGGAAATTCCGGATACTCGCCGGCGGCATCGACCGCGAAGGCGTCGTCCGCCGGGTAGGCATCCGCGTCGTCCGCCGGGTAGGCATCCGCGTCGTCCGCGAATTCCTCGTCGGCGTAGTCGTCCTCGGCGGCGCCGAAGTACTCCTCGTCGGCGTAGTGACCCGCGTCCCGGTAGCGGCGGTAGTCGCTGAAGCTGCCCGGCGTGTCGGTTTCCTGACCGGCGCTCAGATGACGGCCGCTGTCCTCGCCGGCGTATAGATCATCGGCGTACGGATCGTCGGCAACGTAATCGTCAACGGGCTCGTCGCCGGAGTCTTCGGGGTCGGGCAAACTGTGCCTACCCATGCCGGTGCGCGCCGCCTTTCCGTCGAACCATCACATGACCTTGTTGTGGGACTCAGCCGCCTGCCGCGCGGGCTTTGAATTCCCGTCGACGGCGATGCAGGATCGGCTCGGTGTAACCGTTGGGCTGCTGCCCGCCAGCCAGGATCAGCTCTTGCGCGGCCTGGAAGGCGATGTTGTCGTCGAAGTTCGGTGCCATCGGCTGATAGGCCGCGTCCCCGGCGTTCTGCTGATCCACCATCGGGGCCATGCGTTCCAGGCCGGCGCGGACATCCTCTTCGGTGATCACGCCGTGGCGCAGCCAGTTCGCCAGCAGCTGGCTGGAGATGCGCAGCGTGGCGCGATCCTCCATGAGCGCCACGTTGTGGATGTCGGGAACCTTGGACGACCCGACGCCCTGGTCGATCCAGCGCACCACGTAGCCCAGGATGGACTGGCAGTTGTTGTCGACCTCCTCGCGGATCTCCTCGGGCGCCCACGCCAGTTCCTTGGCCAGCGGAATAGTCAGCAACTGGTCGATGTCGGTGCGCTTCTTGCCGGCCAGCTCCTTCTGCACCTCGATGACGTCGACCTTGTGGTAGTGCAGCGCGTGCAGCGTGGCCGCGGTGGGCGAGGGCACCCAGGCCGTGCTGGCCCCGGCGCGCGGCTGGCCGATTTTCTGCTCGACCATGTCGGCCATCAGCTCCGTCATGGTCCACATGCCCTTGCCGATCTGGGCGTGGCCGGCGAACCCGGCCGCCAGGCCGGTGTCGACGTTGTTGTCCTCGTAGCCCAGGATCCACGGCTGGCTCTTCATGGTGCCCTTGCGCACCATGGGCCCGGCCTCCATCGAGGTGTGGATCTCGTCGCCGGTGCGGTCCAGGAAGCCAGTGTTAATAAAAACGACACGATCCGCTACCGCCTTGATGCAGGCCTTCAGGTTGAGGGTGGTGCGCCGCTCCTCGTCCATGACGCCGACCTTCAGCGTGGTCTGCGGCAAACCCAGGACGTCTTCGACGCGGCTGAACAGCTCGGCGGTGAACGCGACCTCGTCGGGGCCGTGCATCTTCGGCTTGACGATGTAGATGGACCCGGTGCGGCTGTTCGTCAGCGGGCCATTGGCGTCGCTGGCCTTGAGGCCGTGTATCGCGCTCACACCGGTGAACAGCGCGTCCATGATGCCCTCGTACACCTCGTTGCCGTCGGCCCCGTCGTTGTCGAAGACGATCGCGTCGTTGGTCATCAGGTGCCCGACGTTGCGGACGAACAGCAGTGCGCGCCCGGGCAATACGAGCTCGCCGCCGTCGGGGGTGGTGTAGTGGCGATCCTGGTTGAGGACCCGGGTGAACGCCTCGCCGTCCTTGTCGACCTGCGCGGACAGGTCGCCCTTGTTCAGGCCCAGCCAGTTGCGGTACGCGGCGACCTTGTCGTCCGCGTCGACGGCGGAGACGGCGTCCTCGAAGTCGATGATGGTCGTCACCGCCGACTCGAGGACCACATCCTTGATCCCGGCCGCGTCGGTCTTGCCGATCGGCGACTCTGGGTCGATCAGGATCTCGATGTGCAGCCCGTGGTTCACCAGCAACACCGACCAATCGGGGGAACCCAGTTCGCCGCTGTATCCCACGAATTGCTCCGGCCGGGCCAGCCCGGTCGAATCCGGCCCGCTAGTGATCTTCAGCTGGCCGTCGTCGATGCTCACGCCCGTCGCTTCCGCCCACGAACCCGACGACAGCGGGACCGCCTCGTCGAGGAACCTGCGCGCGTAGGCGATCACCTTGTCGCCGCGGATCCTGTTGTAGCTCGTGCCCTGCTCGGCGCCGTCGGTTTCGGGGATGACGTCGGTGCCGTAGAGGGCGTCGTAGAGGGAACCCCAGCGGGCGTTGGCCGCGTTGAGCGCAAACCGCGCATTGGTCACCGGCACCACCAGCTGCGGGCCCGCGGTCGTGGTGATCTCGTCGTCGACACCGGAGGTGGTGATGCTGAAATCGGCGGGTTCGGGCTGCAGATAACCGATTTCGGCGAGGAACTCGCGGTACGCCTCGACGTCGATCGGCTCGATGACGCGGTGCCGGTGCCACTTGTCGATCTGGGCCTGCAGCTCGTCGCGCCGCCGCAACAAATCCTGATTCTGCGGGGTGAGGTCGGTGACGACCTTGTCCACGCCGGCCCAGAAGCTGTCGGGGTCGATATCGGTGCCGGGAAGGGCCTCGTTGTTCACGAAGTCGTAGAGCACTCGGGCGACGCGCAAGTTCCCCACCGACACGCGATCAGTCATGTTTCTCCTCCAAAATGGCCTCATTGGACGCCAGTGGCTACTTCGTCAGCCTACCGGCCGGCAGCCCGAGCGAGCGTAACCGCCTTACCCGCAATCGCAGGTCAGGCGCGCGAACAGCTCCGCCCATGGCGCCGGGGCGGACCTTGAGAACCGCTTTCTGGCAACGCATGTACTGCCGGCCAAGACCGTGAGCCCGCCAGCACGTTAGTGCGCCGGCGGCCGTTCAATCATACGGGCCATGGGCCGCGCCCTTCGCCAGGCGGCCCGCGAACGGTGTCACTGCGCGTCGTTCATGACGCGTCGCGCATACTGCCGACCAGGTCCTCGACCAGATCCTCCATCGCCACCATGGCGACCACGTCACCGCTGCCGTTGGTCACCAGCGCCAGATGGCTGTTGCTGCGCCGCATCCGCGACAGCGCGTCGGCGAGCGGCAACGACGTGGGTACCCGCGGCAGCGGGCGCACCAACGCCAGATCGATCACGGTCTCCGGATCGTCATTGAGCGTCAACACATCCTTGATGTGGAGGTAGCCGATGAATTTTCCGTCGCGCGCCGTGACCGGAAAGCGGGAGTAGCCGGTCTGCGCCAAAGCTCGCTCGACGTCGGCGACCTTCGGCCCCGAGCCCGAAGCGGCCACCGATAGCGCCCGCACGTCGTCCAGGGGTACGGCCACGTCGCCGACCACCCGGCTGCCGATCTGCAGCGCGCGGGTCAGCCTGCTGTGCTCCTCGGGATCCAGCAGGCCCTCGGACACCGATTCGGCGATCATCTCGCTGAGCACGACGGGGGAGACCGCGATGTGCAGCTCGTCCTTGGGCTCCACGCCCAGCGCGCGCAGTATCGCGTTGGCGCATTTGTTGTAGAACACGATGAACGGCCGGGCGGCGCGCACGTAGGCCAGGTAGGGCGGGACCAGCAGCATGGCGGTGCGTTCCGGACCGGCCAGTGCGATGTTTTTGGGCACCATCTCGCCGAGCAGCACGTGCAGCGTCACCACCATCGCCAGCGCGATCGCGAACGAAAGCGTGTGCAGCAGCGTCGCGTTCATGTCGGCGAGGCCGAGCCCCCGCCGCAGCAGGTTCGCGACCGCCGACTCACCGATCCGGCCCAGCAGCAGCGACGCCACGGTGACACCCAACTGGGCGCCGGCCAGCATCGACGACAGCTGTTCACCGGCCCGGATCACGGTGACCGCGCGCGCCTTGCCCTGTTCGGCCAGCGCTTCGAGGCGGTCCCGCCGCGCCGAGATCAGCGAGAATTCCGCGCCCACAAAGAACCCGTTCGCCCCGATCAGCAGGATCGCG
Organism: Mycobacterium sp. IS-836; assembly: GCF_001954275.1. Classification (GTDB taxonomy): domain Bacteria; phylum Actinomycetota; class Actinomycetes; order Mycobacteriales; family Mycobacteriaceae; genus Mycobacterium. Next base: position 44,679 of record NZ_MBEU01000021.1, read on the forward strand.
AGCACCACTCCGAGTGTGTCGTTCATCAGTGGCCACGCCCCATCGCCGGTTCGGCGCGGCCGCGCAGTTCGGTCAGCTCGAGCAGATCGATGCGGCGGCCGTCCATCCGCACCACGGTCGCGCGCCAGGGCATCGACGCGTCAGGCAGGCCGTCCGGGTCCAACGCGGTCAGCTCGACCGTTTCCCCGGCCACCGGGATATGGCCGATTTCGCGAAGCACCAAACCGCCGATGGTCTCGTATGGCCCCTCGGGTGCGCGATACCCGATCGCGGCGGCCACTTCGTCGATGCGCAGCAAACCCGACACCCGCCAACCGCCACCGGCGGCGTACACGTCGGGCGTGGCGTCGTCGTGTTCGTCGCGGACGTCGCCGACGATCTCCTCGATCAGGTCCTCGACGGTCACCATGCCCGCGGTGCCGCCGTATTCGTCGACGACCATCGCGGTCTGCAGGGGATTGGCGCGGATCTCGGCCATCACCGCGTCGCCGTCCAGCGTCGACGGGACCACCGGGACCGGCTGCGCGACCGTCGCCAGCGGCGTGCTCGCCCGATGGGCCCGCGGAATCTTGAAGACCTGCTTGACGTGCACGATCCCGACGGTCTCGTCGAGATCGCCGGCGACGATCGGGAAGCGGGAGAACCCCGACTCCGCGGCCGCGGCGACCAGGTCGCTGAGCGTGTCGTCGGTCTGCAGCGCCACGATCTTGGACCGCGGCGTCATCAGCTCCTCGGCGGTGAGCGCGCCGAACTGCAGCGAGCGGCGTACCAGCGCGGCGGTGGCCGGGTCCAGCGAGCCGCTGCGGGCCGAGCTGCGCACCAGCGACACCAGCTCCTGCGGCGAGCGGGCGGAGCGCAGCTCCTCGGCCGGTTCGATGCCCAGCTCGCGCACGATCCAGTTCGCCGCGCCGTTCATCAGCCGGATCGCCGGGGTGAGCAGCAGCGAGAACAGCAGCTGGACGGCGACGACGGCGCGCGCGGTCGTCAGGGGCCGCGCCACCGCGAGGTATTTGGGGACCAGCTCGCCGAACACCATCGACACCGACGTCACGACCACCAACACCAGAAACGCCATGATCGCGTCGCCCACCCGGTCGGCAATCCCCATCGCGTCGAACCACGGATGCGGCAGATCGGCCACCATGGGTTCGGTCAGGTAGCCGGTCACCAGCGTGGTGATCGAAATGCCGATCTGAGCACCCGAGAGCTGGAACGACAGCCTGTTCTGGGCGCGTTGTATCAGGCGGTCGCGGCGGCCACCGCGGCGCGCGTTGGCCTCCACGGTCGCGCGGTCCAGCGCGGTCAGCGAGAATTCGGCGGCGACAAACACGCCGTTGCCGAAGATGAGCACCGCGATGGCCAGCACGCTGACGACGGTGACGGTGAGGTTCATGGCGGGGCTCGGTTATCGGGATGACGTCGCCGGTCTGGCCCGGGCAGCGGTAGGGAGTCGCCGCCCCGCCCGGAAGGCCCCCGGCTCCAACGGGGCCTCGACGGGTGCCTGCGGCACGTCATCCCTCTCGCTCTAGTACGGTTCCGGGCCGCGCTTCGCTTTGCTGCGGCCCGCAAAGTTCCAGGATTCACATGGTAGCGAAGGCGGCGGCGTCACCAGCCCAGCGGCAGCGGGTGTCCCTCGGCGAATCCGGCGGCGGATTGCACGCCGACGACGGCCCGTTCGTGCAGCTCCGCCAGGTTCGAGGCGCCGACGTACGTGCAGGTGCTGCGCACGCCCGAGGTGATGTGGTCGATCAGGTCCTCGACACCGCCGCGGTCGGGGTCCAGGCCCATTCGCGACGTCGAGATGCCTTCCTCGAACAACGCCTTGCGGGCGCGATCGAACTCGGTGTCGGCGGCGGCGCGGGCCACCACCGCCCGCTTGGACGCCATCCCGTAGCTCTCCTTGTACGGCTGCTCGTCGCGATCGCGCATCAGGTCGCCGGGCGACTCGTAGGTTCCGGCGAACCACGAGCCGATCATGACGTTCGACGCCCCGGCGGCCAGCGCCAGCGCCACGTCCCGCGGATGCCGGATCCCGCCGTCAGCCCACACGTGCCCACCGAGTTGCCTTGCCGCAGCGGCGCATTCGAGCACCGCGGAGAACTGCGGCCGGCCGACCCCGGTCATCATCCGGGTGGTGCACATCGCCCCCGGGCCGACACCGACCTTGACGATGTTCGCTCCCGCGCTCAGCAGATCCCGGGTGCCCTCCGCCGACACGACGTTGCCCGCGGCCAGCGGAACACCCAAGTCCAGCGATGCCACCAGCTTGATCGCCTCCAGCGTCTTGACCTGATGCCCGTGCGCGGTATCGATGACCAGCACGTCGACGCCGGCCTCGACGAGGGAGCGGGCCTTGGCCCCCACATCGCCGCTGATGCCCACGGCCGCGCCGATGCGCAGCCGCCCGGCTGCGTCGGTGGCTGGGGTGTACAGGCCGGTTCGCAGCGCCCCGGTGCGGGTGAGCACCCCCGCCAGCGTGTCGTCCGGGTTGGTCACCAGCGCGACCTCGATCGGGGCATGCTCGAGCAGATCGAAGATTTTGCGCGGGTCGGTTCCGATCGGGGCGCTGACGAAGTCACGGGTGGCGACGTCGCGCACCCGGGTGAAGCGGTCGATGCCGTGGCATGACGATTCGGTCACCAGACCGATGGGCCGCCCCTCGAAGACCACCACGGCCACGCCGTGCGCGCGCTTGTGGATCAGCGCGACCGCGTCGGACACCGAATCGTCGGGCGCCAGCATCACCGGGGTGTCCAGGACGAGGTCGCGGCTCTTGACGAATTCCACCGTCTGTTGCACCGCGGTGATCGGAAGGTCTTGCGGCAGAATCACAATGCCGCCGCGCCGGGCCACCGTCTCGGCCATCCGCCGCCCGGCGACGGCGGTCATGTTGGAGACCACCACCGGGATGGTGGTGCCGGAGCCGTCGCCGGTGGACAGATCGACGTCGAACCGCGACGCCACGTCGGAACTGTTCGGCACGATGAAGACGTCGTTGTAGGTCAGGTCGTACCCGGGTCGGTGCCCGTCCAGAAATCTCATCGCTCTCGCCCCACCGTCTGCAGCCCCCGCTAGGCCATGTTAGTTGGCGCGGGCTAGGCGGGTACTTCGCTGCGGTCACCGCTCCACAGGGTGTGGAACTTCTTGCCGGGGTCCTCGTCGATGCGGCCGTAGGTGTGCGCTCCGAAGAAATCGCGCAGGCCCTGGGTCAGCGCGGCCGGCAGCCGCTCGGTGCGTAGCGCGTCGTAATACGACAGCGCCGAGGAGAACCCCGGGATCGGGATGCCCAACTGCGTGGCGGTAGCCACCACGCGGCGCCAGCCGTCGATCGCGGCCTCGATGGCGCTGCGGAAATACGGCGCCACGATCAGGGTGGGCAGTTCGGGATCGGAGTCGTACGCCTCCTTGATCCGGTTGAGGAACTTGGCCCGGATGATGCAGCCGCCGCGCCAGATGGTCGCGAGATCGCCGGGCGTGATGCCCCAGTCGTATTCGGCGCTGCCGGCCTGAATCTGGTTGAAGCCCTGGGCATAAGCGATGATCTTCGACGCGTACAACGCCTGGCGGACGTCCTCGACGAATTGCTTTGCATCGCTTGGTTTTTCGCCGAGCTGGCCCGACGCCAGCCCGGTGGTGGCCTTGCGCTGGGTCACCGAACCCGACAGCGCGCGGGCAAACACCGCCTCGGCGATCCCGGTGACCGGCACACCGAGATCCAGCGCCGACTTCACCGTCCAGCGTCCGGTGCCCTTCTGCTCGGCCTCGTCGAGGATCACGTCGACGAGCGGCTTGCCCGTCTTGGCGTCGTTTTGGCGCAGCACCTTCGCGGTGATCTCGACCAGGAAGCTGTCCAGGTCGCCGGAGTTCCACTCGTCGAACACGTCGGCGATCTCGTCGGCGGTCTTGCCGAGCCCGTCGCGCAGCAGCTGGTAGGCCTCGCCGATCAATTGCATGTCGGAGTACTCGATGCCGTTGTGCACCATCTTCACGAAGTGCCCGGCGCCGTCGGGCCCGATGTGGGTGCAGCACGGCACGCCGTCGACGTGCGCGGAGATCTCCTCGAGCAGGGGTCCCAGCGATGTGTAGGACTCAGCCGGCCCGCCCGGCATGATCGACGGCCCGTTCAGCGCGCCCTCTTCGCCGCCGGAAATGCCGGCGCCGACGAAGTGCAGCCCGCGTTCGCGCATCGCCTTCTCCCGGCGAATGGTGTCGGTGTAGAGCGCATTGCCGCCGTCGATGATGATGTCGCCCTGTTCCATGGCGTCGGCGAGCTGATCGATGACGGCGTCGGTGGGGTCGCCCGCCTTGACCATGATCAGCACGCGGCGCGGCTTCTCGAGCGCGTCAAGGAATTCCTCGATGGTCTCCGATCGCACGAACTTGCCCTCGTCGCCGTGCTCGGAGAGCAGCGCGTCGGTCTTGGCGACGGATCGGTTGTGCAGTGCCACCGTATAGCCGTGCCGGGCGAAATTGCGGGCGATGTTCGAGCCCATGACGGCCAGGCCGGTGACGCCGATCTGCGCGGTGCCGGTCTTGGAATTCGGCTGGGAATCCGACGAACTCATGTCTTGCCTTTCAGTTAGGCCGCTCCGGTTGGAGAACACTGTGGCACAGCGGAGTGGTCGTCCTCCAAGGGGTTTCGCTTCGCGGTGCGCTAGAGGTTGAACAGCCGCTGCAGCTCGGTGAGCCACGGTACGGCCAGCGCGATGGTGGGCACCACCAGAATGGCCGCCGCGGTCAGGTATGCGGCCGCCGACAGCGCGAGGCTGTTGCCGCGCCCGGCGAGCCGGCGGACCCGCACCACCGTGCTGGGACCGCTCGCGGCCAGCGCGCCCGACGGCGCTAGGCCGGACGCGCAGGCGACCAGCGCGCGGGCCAGGGGAGTGCGCCCGGTGGCGCGCACCGCGGCGTCGTCGGCCAGGAGCTCAACGAGCAGTTGCACGGCCCGAAGCGCGTTGGCGCTGCGGACCAGCCGCGGGAAGGCGGCGTGCACCGCGGTGAAGGCTTCCAGGACGAGGTCGTGCCGGGCCCGCAGATGGGCCCGTTCGTGGGTGAGGATGGCGGCGACTTCGGTGTCGGCGAGCGTGTTCAGCGTTCCTTCGCTCACCACCACGCGGCTGCGCACGCCCGGCAGGCAGTAGGCGAGCGGCTGGGGCACGTCCAAGACGCGAAGGTCACGGGCCCACGCGCACGCCTCGGCCAGCGCCGCATCGTGTCCCACGCCGACCAGGTCGACCACCATGCGGTGGTGCGCACGCCGTCGCCGGTTGGCGATGGCCACCCGTGCCATCGAGATCATCAGTCGCACACCGACCAGCACGGTCAACGCGAAGACGGCGATGTATGCAGTCCACAGCGGCCAGCCAAGCCGGCCCTCGGCACCGATGACGCTGGCCGTGGGCCGCCCGTCGGGGCCGGGCATGAGCACCCGCGTGGCGATCGCGATGCCGGCGCTGAAAGCCGAGAGCACCGCGGCCAGCGCGATGGCCTGCCACAGCACCATCGCGGCCCGGGGAGCGCGCAGCGGCCACGTCGCGCGTGCCAACAATGCCGGCGCCGGGCCGACCAGCAGCACCGCGAGGAGGGTGAAGGCCGCCGCGGACACGCTGCTAGTCTCCCTTACTCCTCAGCGGTAGCGCCAGCCGCTGGCGTTTTGCGTTGGCTTGCTTCCAATTCGGCGAGCGCCCGCCGCAGCGCGTCCGCCTCGTCGGCGCCGACGCGTTCGACGAAGTGCACCAGCGCGGCGTGTCGGTCGCCGGAGTCCTCAGCCTGGGCCAGGGCATCGACCATCAGCCCCGCGACCAGCTCGTCGCGGCCGTGCACGGGCGCGTACCGGTGCGCCCGGTCGTCGCGGATCTGCGACACCAGATTCTTTTTAGCCAGCCGTTGCAGCACGGTCATGATCGTTGTGTAAGCGAGGTCGCGTCGCGCCGACAACGCTTCGTGGACCTGCCGAACGGTCTGGGGTTCCGCCGTGGACCACAGATGGTCCATGACGGCGCGTTCCAGATCCCCGAGCCGTGTCAGTTTGGCCATAGTTCGTCATCTCCTGAGCGTCGCACCAAGCGTACTCCTTGTTTACTACCGACTGTCGTATCGAATGCTGGGCAATGTCTGTGACCACCTCCGGGCTCCGCCGGCGCGGGCGCGGACGCTACAAACCACCCTTGCAATATTAGGGCAGCCTTGCCTATGCTGAGTCCGGTCGAGAGACAACGGACCGCGGCAGAGTCCTGAGGGCTGCAGTGACCCCCGGTCCGTCCAACTCGATAGGCGAGCCCCGTGCCTTTAGCGCACGGGGCTCGCCTGTTTCGGCGGTCGCCGCCGCGGCCTCGCGCCGGCCGGGTTGGCCATGGTGTAGACACATGAGCGTGCCACCGCCGCCCGACGCGAGCGTCCCGCCCGATTTCACGGCCCCGTTCGACAGCGAAATAGGGCTGCAATTCACCGAACTCAGCCCCGACGGGGCCCGGGCGCAGCTTGAGGTCACGCCGAAGCTGCTGCAGCCGATGGGCCTCGTGCACGGCGGTGTGTACTGCTCGATGGTCGAGAGCATGGCCAGCGTCGCGGCGTACACCTGGCTCGCCACGCGCGGCGGCGGGAATGTCGTCGGGGTCAACAACAACACCGATTTCTTGCGGTCCATCGGCTCGGGGATGGTCTACGGCGCCGCGGACCCGATCCACCGCGGCCGGCGTCAGCAGCTGTGGCTGGTCACCATCACCGACGCGGACGGCCGGGTGGTCGCCCGGGGTCAGGTGCGGCTGCAAAACCTTGTGGACACGTAATACCTTGCGCTACAACGGATTCCGGGTGGTGCGAGCGGGCTAACTAGCCCTCCGCGCGGCCTCGGCCGGGCCGCGGGCCTCGGCCGCCAATTCGGCGAGCTGTTCGAGCCGCGTTCGCGCGAACGCCTGCTGGTCGGTGATCGTCAGCTGGCCGCGCCGGGTGCTCAGGAAGGTCACCGTCCACGACAGCAGCGTGGTGATCTTCGTCTTGAACCCGATCAGGTACACCAGGTGCAGCACCAACCAGATCAGCCAGGCGATGAAACCACTGAACTCCAGCGGGCCGATCTTGGCGACCGCGGAGAACCGCGACACCGTCGCCATCGAGCCCTTGTCGAAGTATTGGAACGGCTCCCGCTCCGCCGGGTCGGCGCCGGCGAGCTCGGCCTTGATCGTGTTGGCGACGTACTTGGCGCCCTGGATGGCGCCCTGGGCCACGCCTGGCACGCCCTCGACGGCGGCCATATCGCCGACGACGAACACGTTCGGGTAGCCGGGGATGGACAGGTCGGGCAGCACTTTCACCCGTCCGGCCCGGTCCAGTTCTGCCGGCGACTGCTCGGCGAGATCCCTGCCCAGGCGGCTGGCCTGCACGCCCGCGGACCAGACCTTGCAGGCCGACTCGATGCGCCGCACGGTGCCATCGGAGTCCTTGACCGTGATGCCGTTGCGGTCCACGTCGGTGACCATGGCGCCCAGCTGGATTTCGACGCCCATCTTCTCCAGTCGCGCGGCCGCACGCTCGCCCAGCTTTTCGCCCATCGGCGGCAACACCGCGGGGGCGGCGTCGAGCAGGATCACCCGCGCCCGCGTCGAATCGATGTGCCGGAACGATCCTCGCATGGTGTGTTGCGCCAATTCGGCGATCTGCCCGGCCATTTCGACGCCCGTGGGCCCGGCCCCGACGACGGTGAACGTCAGCAGCTTCCTGCGGCGCTCGGGATCGCTCGACCGTTCCGCCTGTTCGAACGCGCTGAGGATGCGGCCGCGCAGCTCCAGCGCGTCGTCGATCGACTTCATGCCGGGCGCGAACTCGGCGAAGTGGTCGTTGCCGAAGTAGGACTGACCGGCCCCGGCTGCCACGATCAGGCTGTCGTAGGGGGTTTCGTAGGTGTGGCCCAGCAACTCCGACACGACGCACTGGTTGGCCAGGTCGATGTGGGTGACGTTGCCGAGCAGGACCTGGACGTTGCGCTGGTTGCGCAACACCACCCGAGTCGGCGGGGCGATTTCCCCCTCGGAAATGATCCCGGTGGCGACTTGGTACAGCAACGGCTGGAACAGGTGGTGGGTGGTGCGGGCGATCAGTTTGATGTCGACGTCGGCCCGCTTGAGCTTCTTTGCCGCATTGAGTCCGCCGAAACCTGATCCGATGATGACGACGCGATGCCGACGCTTCGGTTCAGCTGTACCTTCTGGCTGCGGGCTCATGTATCCGTTGCTCCTGCCGGGGCTCCTTGATGCGCGAATTCAGTTAGCTACCACGCTAGTCAAGCCGCCACCCGGAAACCCAGATCGTAAGCCTGTGTAATGAACCACACCGGCGGTATTACCGCTGGTCGCCGAACGTGATCCGCGTCATGCCCCGCCGCTCGCGGCGGTCCCGGCTACAGGCCGACCAATGGCCGCAGCGCCTCGCCGGCCGCGGCGATGATGCCGGGTGTGTAGAAGGGCATGTTGATGATCACCCCGTCGACACCGGCGTCCAAGATCTTGGTCTTGATTTGGTCGGCGACCGAGTCGGCGCTGCCGACGACCATGCGCTGGGTCATCTCCGCGGGGATCTGGTCGGCCTTGAAATTCTCGTCGACGACCGCCGTGGTGAGGGTGCTGGTTTCCAGCGTGGCCGGATCGCGGCCGATCTCCTCGCAGCGCTCCCGAACCACCCGCACCTTGGCCGGCAGCTCGTCGAACCCGGCGATGATGTTGAGGTGGTCGAAGTGCCGAGCCGCGAGCGGGATCGTCTTCTTCTCGCCGCTGCCGCCGATCATCAGCGGAATGTGTTCGCGGAAGCGAGGATTGGCCATCGCCTGGTCGGTGTGATACCACTTGCCGGAAAAGGTCGGCCGTTCGCCCTTGATCATCGGCAGGATGATCTGCAGCGCCTCGTCGAGCCGGTTGAACCGGTCGGTGAAGTTGCCGAATTCGAAACCCAGCTGATTGTGCTCGAGCTCGAACCAACCGGTCCCGATGCCCAGGATCGCCCGGCCCTGGCTCACCACGTCGAGCGTGGTGATGATTTTGGCCAGCAGCGTCGGATTGCGATACGTGTTGCCGGTTACCAAGGTGCCCAGTTGCACCCGTTCGGTCGCGGTGGCGAGGGCACCCAGCGCGGTGTACGCCTCCAGCATCGGCTGGTCGGGATCGCCCAGCATGGGCAGTTGGTAGAAGTGGTCCATCACGAAAACCGAGTCGAAACCAGCCGATTCGGCCTCGCGGGCCTGAGCCAGAACAGTGGGGAAGAGTTTGTCTACCCCGGTGCCGTAAGAGAAATTGGGAATCTGCAGACCGAGTCGAATAGCCACGCGCTCTACCGTAGTGCGGCGCCGCGTGACGGGATACGGCTCTTATTCAGCCTCAGGCGAAACTGGCCAGCGCCCCGTGGCTGACGTGCAGCGTCTGGCCGGTGATGTGGCGAGCCGCCGAGGTGGTGAGGAACAGCGCCAAGCGGGCGACCTCCGTCGCGACCGACGGCGGGGTGCGCGAAAGGCCGTCGTAGCCGGCCTGGACACTGCGTCCGCTGGCCACCACGTTGATGGTGATCCCGCGAGTGCCGAAGATCTCGGCCTGGCCGGCAGCCCAATTCGAAAGGGCCGCTTTGATTCCGGAGTCGACGCTGCCCGCGGGCGGGTTTTCCGCCACCACGCCGATGATGGAGCCACCGGAGCGCAGGTGATCGCCCACGGCTTGCACGGTCAGCACCGCCGAAAGCACCGTCGCGTCAAGCGCGCTGCGCCACGCCCGGGCCGTGTCGGACATCGAATAGGTGCGCGGGTCGCCGCCGTCCCAGCCGGGAGCCGGCACGTGGACGATGGTGTCGAGATGATGGGGGAACAGGCCACGCGCCTCTTCGAGACTGGCCGGGTCGGTGGTGTCGCAGACGATCGCGTCCACGTCGAGCTCTTTGGCGGCGATTTCGAGGTCGCTGCGCCGCGCGCCCACGAGGGTCACCTTGTGACCGTCATCGCGGAAGCCCTCGGCCACTGTGCGCCCCAGCTCCGTGTCCCCGCCGGTGACCAGCACTTCCACAGCCATGACCTCCTCATGTTCAACGTTGAACCCCGACGTTGCGGCGTCGATTTCCATCGATGTTACTGGACAGTAGCTATACGGCGAAATTCCAGGCGGCGCGCCGCGCGAATCATTTGAATAACTATTCGGTCGCCACGTTTTTGCGACGATTTAGGCCCCAATCAGGCCGCATCCACGGCGGGTTAGGGTTCATCCATGCGCCGGGTCCTGGCCGTTGGGCTATCCGCGATGCTGCTGACCGCCCTCGTGTCCTGCGGCTCCAAGCCACCCTCGTCGTCACCGTCCGGGCCGCCGCAGACCTCCGGATCGATCGTGGTCTTCGCGGCGGCCTCGCTGAAATCCGCGTTCACCCAACTCGGAGAGCGGTTCAAGACCGAGAATCCGGGCGGCGGCGTCGAGTTCGAATTCGGCGGCTCCTCGGAGCTCGCGACCCAGCTGACTCAGGGCGCGACCGGCGACGTCTTCGCGTCCGCCGACACCGCGCAGATGGACGTCGTCTCCAGGGCCGGGCTGTTGGCCACCAGCGCGACGAACTTCGCCTCCAACACACTGGTGATCGTCACCGCGCCGGGCAACCCGAAAAACATCGTCGCCTTCGCCGACCTTGCCAAACCCGGCCTCAGCGTGGTGATCTGCCAACAGCCGGTGCCCTGCGGATCGGCGACCCAGCGCGTCGAGGACACCACCCGGGTGCGCCTGAACCCGGTCAGCGAGGAGCTCAGCGTGACCGACGTCCTCAACAAGGTCACCAGCGGGCAGGCCGACGCGGGGCTGGTCTACGTCACCGACGCGCACAGCGCCGGAAACAAGGTGACGACCGTCAACTTTCCCGAGGCCGCGGGCGCCGTCAACGTCTATCCGATCGGGGTGCTGAAGAAGGCGCCAAAGCCGGTCCTGGCGCAGAAGTTCGTGACTTTGGTGACCTCCGGCGCGGGTCAGCAGATCCTGGCCCAGTCGGGCTTCGCCAAGCCCTGACAGCCGCTCATGCACCGTCCGACGGATCTGCCCCGCTGGGTGTACATCCCCGCCGCCGCGGGGATCGTCTTCGTAGCATTGCCGCTGGTGTCGATCGCGATCGAGGTCGACTGGCCGAATTTCTGGTCGCTGATCACCAGCCCGTCGTCGCGGACCGCGCTACTGCTGAGCCTGGAGACCGCCTCCGCCAGCACCGCGCTGTGCGTGCTGCTCGGAGTGCCCATGGCGCTGGTGCTGGCGCGCGGCACCGGGCGGCTCGTGCGGCTGCTGCGGCCGCTGATCCTGGTCCCGCTGGTGTTGCCGCCGGTGGTTGGTGGCATCGCATTGCTGTATGCGTTCGGCAGGCTCGGGTTGGTCGGGCGGTACTTGGAGGCGGCCGGCGTCAGCATCGCGTTCAGCACCACCGCCGTGGTGCTGGCGCAGACCTTCGTCTCGCTGCCGTTTCTGGTGATCTCGCTCGAGGGCGCCGCGCGCACCGCGGGAGCCGACTACGAGGTGGTCGCGGCGACGCTGGGGGCGCGGCCCAGCACCGTCTGGTGGCGGGTCACCTTGCCGCTGCTGCTGCCGGGCATGGTGTCGGGCGCGGTGCTGGCGTTCGCCCGCTCGCTGGGGGAGTTCGGCGCGACGCTGACTTTCGCCGGGTCGCGGCAGGGGGTGACTCGCACACTGCCGCTTGAGATTTACCTGCAGCGGGTCAGCGACGCCAACGCGGCGGTGGCGTTGTCGATCCTGCTCGTGGTGGTGGCCTCGCTGGTGGTGCTCGGCCTGGGGGCGCGCAGGCTGACCGGGAACCCGATTGGGATTGGGGCGAGGTAGCCGGCGATGAGCGAGTTGCAGCTTCGCGCGGTTGTGGCCAATCGGCTGCTGGGCGTGGAGTTTTCGGTGTCCGCGGGCGAGGTGCTCGCGGTGCTGGGGCCGAACGGCGCCGGGAAGTCGACGGCTCTGCACGTCATCGCCGGGCTGGTGCGACCCGACGAGGGCGTGGTGCGCCTGGGGGATCGGGTATTGACCGACACGTCGTCCGGTGTCAACGTGGCGACCCACGATCGCCGGGTTGGGCTGTTGCTGCAGGACCCGTTGCTGTTCCCGCACATGAGCGTCGCCGCCAACGTCGCCTTCGGACCGCACAGCCGTCGCAGCATTCGTGGCATGTCGCGTTCCGTTCGCGCCGGACGGCGCGAGACCGCGCTGCGCTGGCTGCGCGAGGTGGACGCCGAGGGGCTCGCCGACCGGAAACCGCGGCAACTGTCCGGCGGCCAGGCCCAGCGGGTCGCGATCGCCCGGGCGTTGGCAGCCGAGCCGGACGTGCTGCTGTTGGACGAGCCGCTCACCGGGCTGGACGTCGGCGCGGCCGCGGCCATCCGCGCGGTGCTGCGCAACGTCGTCACCCGCGGCGCCTGCGCCGTGGTCCTGATAACGCATGACCTGCTCGACGTGCTGACCCTGGCCGATCGGGTGCTGGTGCTGGAGTCCGGGAAGATCGCCGAGATCGGCCCGGTGGCCGAGGTGCTGGCCGCGCCGCGCAGCAATTTCGGCGCCCGCATCGCGGGGATCAATCTGGTCAACGGGACGATCGAAGAAGACGGCGCGCTGCGTGCTCGCTCCGGCGACCACTGGCACGGGATTCCCGCCCACGCCCTCGGCGTCGGGCGGGACGCCATCGCGGTGTTCCCGCCGACGGCGGTGGCCGTCTATCGCGACCGGCCGCACGGCAGCCCGCGCAACTGCATCGAGCTGACCGTCGCGGAGCTGGGAGTCCGCGGTTCCGCGGTCTTGGTGCGCGCCGGTGAGCAGGCCGACGGCGCGCCGGGCCTGGCCGCGGAGATCACCGTCGACGCCGCGTCGGAGCTGCGGCTGGCGCCGGGCCAGCGGGTGTGGTTTTCGGTCAAGGCGCATGAAGTGGCGCTGTATCCGGCGGCGCAACGCCACGCTGATTCGTGACAGGCGGGCGAACTCCACGGATGCGAAACCGGTTGCACATCGGCAACATCGGGAGCACCGGATCGCATCGTCCGCAAGGCACCCTTGCGTCACAGCCGTAACACGGTAGTTTCGTGGCCATGGATCAGGTGGACCCGAACTCGACACGTCGCAAAGCACTGTGGGCGACGCTGGCGATCGCCACGGTGACCAGTGCCAGCGCCGTCACCATCGCGTTACCGGCGTCGTCACACGCCGATCCCGAGACCCCGACGCCGGTCCCGGCAACCACGACCGCCGCACCGCCGCCGGCGGGAGCTCCGGCTCCGAACGCGCAACCGGCGCCGAATGCCCAACCCGCGCCGGGCGATCCCAACGCCGTGCCGCCGCCGCCCGTCGATCCGAACGCCCCGCCACCCCCGGACCCGAACGCCGGGCGCCTCGGCAATGCCGTCGGCGGATTCAGCTTCGTGCTGCCCCCCGGCTGGGTGGAGTCGGACGCGTCGCACCTCGACTACGGCTCGGAGTTGCTGAGCAAGACGATCGGCAACCCGCCGGCGCCGAACCAGGCGCCACCGGTCGCCAACGACACCCGCATCGTCATGGGCCGGCTGGACCAAAAGCTTTACGCCAGCGCCGAACCCAACAATGCCAAGGCCGCCGTCCGGCTGGGCTCCGACATGGGTGAGTTCTTCATGCCGTATCCGGGCACGCGGATCAACCAGGCGACGGCGCCGCTGACCGGCGCCAACGGGCTCACCGGAAGCGCGTCGTACTACGAAGTGAAGTTCAGCGATCCGAGCAAGCCGAACGGCCAGATCTGGACCGGGGTCATGGGGTCAGCTACCGCGAGCCCGCCGCAACGCTGGTTCGTGGTGTGGCTCGGCACCTCGAATGACCCGGTGGACACGAACGCGGCGACGGCGCTCGCGCAGTCGATACAGCCCTGGACGCCACCGCCGGCCGCGCCCGCGCCGGGAGCGCCCGCGCCCGCACCCGGAGCACCGGCCCCCGCGCCGGCTCCAGGCGCACCCGCGCCGGCTCCAGGCGCACCCGCGCCGGCCGCGCCGCCGGCCCAGGCGCCCGCGGGAGAGGCCACTCCCACGCCGGCGCCGCAGCAGACCGAATCCGCCTGACCCGGTTAACGTCGCGCTGCGCATTGGTCGTAGCCGGTAGTCGTGGGGCCGTGGCATCTCTCGTTTTTCGCCTGGAGGATTACCCAAGTCAACTCGGCAATCGCTACAGCCCTGGGGTTGGCTGGAGCCGCACCGGGGTACCCGTCGAGCGTCCCCGCTAATCAATACCTGAAGGAGCCGGCGTGATCCTGCACATCATTTGGATGATCGTCATTGGTCTCGTTGTCGGCGCAATTGCGCGACTAATCGTGCCTGGCAGGCAGCCGTTGGGCATAATAGCGACTGCGCTTCTCGGCATCGTTGGATCGTATGTCGGCGGGACGCTGGGAAGCGTGGTTTTCCCACCGCACAAGTTTACGATTACCCCCCCGATCCACCACTCGTTTTTGGGCGCGATAGTCGGCGCGGTGATCTTGTTGTTGATCTACAAATTCGCGACGTCACGCACGAAAACTTTGTAGGCGCGCCAAACCTGTCATTTTTAGCGTTTCCTAATCGGCGGCACGAGGCAGCAAGATGAACTGATGGCCGCGGCGGCAACCACGACGATGCGCGCGTGGCGAGTGCGTCGGCCCGGACCGATGGAAACCGGTCCGCTCGAGCAGGTCACCGCCGACGTGCCACGCCCCGAGCCCTCCGAGTTGCTGGTGGCCGTGCGCGCATGCGGGGTGTGTCGCACCGATCTACACGTCGCCGAGGGTGATCTTCCGGTTCACCGCGAGCACGTGACACCTGGCCACGAGGTGGTGGGGGAGGTGATGGAAGTCGGCTCAGAGGCGGTCGGTGACGGCTTCGAGGTGGGCGACCGGGTAGGGATTGCCTGGCTGCGCCACACCTGCGGCGTCTGCAAGTACTGCCGTCGGGGCGCCGAGAACCTGTGTCCGGAGTCGCGCTATACCGGCTGGGATGCCGACGGGGGCTACGCCGAATTCGCCACGGTCCCTGCGGCTTTCGCACACCACCTGCCGAGCGGCTACAGCGACAGCGAGCTCGCCCCGTTGCTGTGCGCCGGCATCATCGGATATCGCTCCCTGCTGCGCGCCGAGCTACCGCCCGGCGGCCGGCTGGGCATCTATGGCTTCGGCGGCAGCGCCCACATCACCGCGCAGGTCGCGTTGGCCCAAGGCGCCGAGGTGCACGTGATGACGCGCGGAGCCGAGGCGCAGCAGCTGGCGCGCAAGCTCGGGGCGGCGTCGGCCCAAGGCGCGGCCGATCCGCCGCCGGTGCCGCTGGACGCTGCGATCCTGTTCGCCCCGGTCGGCGATCTGGTACCGCCCGCGATGGAGGCGCTCGACCGGGGCGGGACGTTGTCGATCGCCGGGATCCACCTGTCCGACGTTCCGAGCCTGAACTATCAACGACACTTGTTTCAGGAGCGCGAAATCCGGTCGGTCACGTCGAATACCCGGGCCGACGCGCGGGCGTTCCTCGACTTCGCCGCCGGGCATCACATCGAGGTGACCACGCCGGAATACCCGCTGGCACAAGCGGATCGGGCGCTGGCCGATTTGGCCGGCGGACACATCGCCGGCGCCGCCGTGCTGCTGGTATGACGCGGCCTCAGGTCGACAGATGCCAGACGAGCGCGGCGGCCAGGGCCCCCAGCCCGTTCAGCGACCAATGCAACGCGATCGGCGCGATCAGGCTGCCGCTGCGCCGGCGTAACCAGCTGAAGACGAATCCGGCTGTCGCGGTGGCCAATACGGCCAACGTCACGCCGGCCAGCATCCCGACGAAACCCCCGCCGAACACGCGGGTGAAACCGACGTTGCTGCTCGTCAGCCCCAGCGACGTGGCGACGTGCCACAGGCCGAACAGCAGGGAACCCGCCAGCGCGACCCCGCGAAATCCCCAGGCCCGGCTCAACGCGCCGTGCAGCACACCCCGAAACGCCAACTCCTCGGGGATCACGGTTTGCAGCGGAATGATGACCATCGAGGCGATCAGCGCGCCCGAGATCGTCGCGTAGTGATTATTCATGAACATCGGCCGGGTCATCGGCAGCAGCACACCCACTGCGATCACCGACGCGACCACCCCCACCGCGGCCAGCGCATAGCCGAACCCAGACTTCCAATGCTCACGGCCCAGGCCGAGGTCGGCCCAGTCCAGACCGTTGGCGCGCATCAACAACGCCAGCCCGACCGCGGCGGCGGGGACGGTCGCGACGCTCGCCCAGGGAGTGGTGAAGTGCGCGATCAGGTTGGTGAGCACCAGCACCACGACCACCACGGCGATGTCGAGGTGAACCCGGAAGCGGTGCAGCGCCGAAAGCTGCGACACCACCGGATGGGTGTGGGCGGCCGTCGTCGCGTCGGGCATCGGGCAAGTTTACCCGCGGCCCGCGTCGGCCCAGCTCACTTCGACTGCGGCGACTCCCAGCTCCAGTCGGCGATCGCCGGATCGTCCTCGCCGTGCTCGCGGGTGTAGCGGCGGGCGGCGATGCGCGCGTCCACCATGCGCTGACGAAGGACCGCGGAGCGGTTGGCCAGCCCGTCCACGCGGTCGATGACATCCATGACCAGGTGGAAGCGGTCGAGGTCGTTGAGCATCACCATGTCGAACGGTGTCGTGGTGGTGCCCCGCTCCTTGAACCCGCGCACGTGGATGTGGTGGTGGTTGATGCGGCGGTAACTGAGCCGGTGGATCAGCCACGGGTAACCGTGGTAGGCGAAGATCACCGGCTTGTCGCGGGTGAACAGCGCGTCGAATTCGTTGTCGGGCAAGCCATGTGGGTGCTCGGAGTCGGGCAGCAGGCGCATCAGGTCGACGACGTTGACCACCCGCACGGCCAGGTCGGGCAGTTCGCGGCGCAGGATGTCGGCGGCGGCCAGCGTCTCCTGCGTCGGGATGTCGCCGGCGCAGGCGAGCACCACGTCGGGCTCGGCGGTGGCCGTGCTCGCCCAACGCCAGATCCCCAGCCCGCGGGTGCAGTGCGCGATCGCATCGTCCATCGAAAGGTAGCTCAGCGCCGGCTGCTTGCCGGCGACGATGACGTTGATGTAGTCGCGGCTGCGCAGGCAGTGGTCGGCCACCGAGAGGAGCGTGTTGGCGTCCGGCGGCAGGTAGACCCGGACGATCTCGGCGCGCTTGTTGGCGACCAGGTCGATGAACCCGGGGTCCTGATGGGACGCGCCGTTGTGGTCCTGGCGCCACACGTGCGAGCTCAGCAGGTAATTCAACGACGCGATCGGCTGGCGCCAGGGCAAGTCGCGACTGGTGGACAGCCATTTGGCGTGCTGGTTCAGCATCGAGTCGACGATGTGCACGAACGCCTCGTAGCAGTTGAACAGCCCGTGCCGGCCGGTCAGCAGATAGCCTTCCAGCCAGCCCTGGCACAGGTGCTCGGACAGCACCTCCATCACGCGGCCGTCCGGTGCGAGGTTTTCGTCATCGGGCCCGGTCTCCGAAAGCCACACCTTGTCGGTGGATTCGTACACGGCGTCCAGCCGATTCGATGCCGTCTCGTCGGGCCCCATGAGCCGGAAGCGGTCCGGGTTGCGGGCGATGACGTCGCGCAGGAACGTGCCCAGCACCCGGGTGGCCTCGTGCATCGTCGCGGCGGGTTGTTCGACCTCCACCGCGTAGTCGCGAAAGTCCGGGAGGTCCAACTCGCGCAGCAACAGCCCGCCGTTGGCGTGCGGGTTGGCGCTCATCCGACGGTCACCGCGCGGTGCGATCGCCCGCAGCTCGGCGCGCAGCGCGCCGCTCTCGCCGAACAACTCCTCAGGCCGGTAGCTGCGCAGCCACTCCTCGAGCTGCGCGCGGTGCTCGGGGTTTTCGCGCGTCGCGGCCAGCGGCACCTGGTGCGCCCGCCAGGTGCCCTCGACCCGCTTTCCGTCCACCTCCTTGGGTCCGGTCCAGCCTTTGGGCGTGCGCAGCACGATCATCGGCCACACCGGCCGGTCGGTCGCTCCACCGGAACGCGCCGCGCGCTGAATGGCCGCGATGTCGTCGAACGCGTCGTCGAGGGCGGCGGCCAGCTGCTGGTGCACCGACGCCGGTTGGTCGCCGGAAACCGTGATCGGCCGGTATCCGTAACCGCGCAACAGGGATTCGAGCTCGGTCTGCGGGATTCGCGCCAGCACCGTCGGGTTGGCGATCTTGTACCCGTTGAGGTGCAGGATCGGCAACACCGCGCCGTCGACGGCCGGGTTGAGGAATTTGTTCGAGTGCCAACTGGTTGCCAGCGGCCCGGTCTCGGCCTCGCCGTCGCCGATCACGCACGCGACCACCAGGTCCGGGTTGTCGAACGCCGCGCCATAGGCGTGCACCAGCGCGTAGCCGAGTTCACCGCCCTCGTGGATGGACCCGGGGGTCTGGGCGGCGACATGGCTGGGGATGCCGCCGGGGAAGGAGAACTGGCGGAACAGCCGGCGCAGCCCTTCGGTGTCCTCGCCGACGCCGCTGTACACCTCGCTGTAAGTGCCCTCGAGGTAGGCGTTCGCCACCAGCCCGGGCCCGCCGTGACCGGGCCCGGTGACGTAGATGACGTTGGCGTCGCGGTTGCGGATGATCCGGTTCAGGTGCGCGTAGATGAGGTTGAGTCCCGGCGTGGTGCCCCAGTGGCCCAACAGTCGCGGTTTCACGTGCTCGGCCGACAGCGGCGCGGTCAGCAGCGGGTTGTCCAGCAGATAGATCTGCCCGACCGACAGGTAGTTGGCGGCGCGCCAGTACTTGTCGATGAGGCCCAGTTCGTTGTCGGAGAGTTTCGTGGTCGCGGTCGTTTCGGTTTCTAGGCTCACCCGCCCGATTGTCCGCGCTTCCGATGAACCGGCGCTAGGCGGCGCTCATTCTTCGCCGCGGGCGCGGGCCTCATAGGCGCGGCGCTGTTCGACGTCGACCTCGTCGGTGAAGACGTGCTCGCCGCCCAGCAGGCGGTTGAGACCCTCGCCCAGCCTGCGCGGCATGAACTTCTGCGACGCGACCATCGCGCCCGCCGCCCTGGTGACGCGCACCCGCGGCCTCGGGCGGACGACCAACCCGACGATCGCGTCAGCGATTTCGGAGGGCTCGGCGTTACGGAGTCCCTTGGCGCCCTTGGTGCCCGCGGTCAGCTCGGTGTTGACGAACGACGGCAACACCATCGAGAAGTGCACGCCGGCCGAGCGGTATTCGAGCCTCGCGGAGTCGGTGAACGCGACCACCGCGTGCTTGCTCGCGCAGTAGGTGGCCAGCCCGACGGCGTAGATCTCGCCGGCGAGTGAGGCGACGTTGATGACGTGGCCGGATCCGCGTGGGACCATGCGCTGCACCGCCAGCTTGCTGCCCAGCATCACGCCGTACACGTTGATGTCCAGAATGCGCCGGGTGACCGCGTCGGGCTCGTCGATGATCCGGCCGACGGGCATGATGCCGGCGTTGTTGACCAGCACATCGATCGGTCCGAGCTGACGCTCGACGTCGTCGAGGAACTCCGAAAACGAGTGCGGGTCGGTGACATCGAGCTTGCCGTGGACATCGAGGCCGAGCGCGGCGCCCGACTCCTTCACGCACACCTCGTCGATGTCGCCGATCGCGACCTTGGCGCCCAGGTTGTGCAGCGCGGTCGCGGTGGCCAATCCGATGCCCCGCGCGCCGCCGGTGATCACGATGACCTTGTCGCGGACCTTCAGGCCTACTGCGGTGTCTGCCATGTTGATCCCTTCCGGTCTTAACAGGTGTCAACTATGCGATCCGGTAAGCACAGCACTCGACGTCGGGGTGCGCAATAAGTCCGCTCGCTCAGCGCAGGGTCAGCCACGCCAGGCTCGCGGCGCCGACCAGTGCGCAGTAGACGGCGAACGGTGTCAGCGTGCGCGTTTGGAAGTACCGGGTGAGATAGCGCACGGCGAGGTAGGCGCAGACGAATGACGCGATGCTGCCGGCCAGGACCTGCCCACCGATGCCGCTTCCCAGGGGCCCGAACAGTTCCGGGATTTTGTAGACCCCGGCCGCCAGGATGATGGGCGTTGCCAGCAGGAAGGAGAACCGGGCGGCGTCTTCGTGGGACAGCCCGCGCCAGAGGCCGGCCACGATCGCGATGCCGGAGCGGCTGATGCCCGGCAGCAGGGCCAGGATTTGGGCCGAGCCGATCAGCACACCGCGGCCCAGGGGCAGTTCGGCCAGCCGATTGTCGACGGCCTCGCCGCTGTGCGCGGCCTCTTCCGTGTGCGCGGCCTCATCGGCCGGCGGGTCCTCGTGAGCGGACGCCACGCGGCGGCGCAGGACCTCGCCCGCATACAGGGCGACGCCGTTGAGGAGCAGGAACGCCGCCGCCGGAATGGGTTTGCCCAGCGTCGTTCGGAACAACTGTTCCAGCGCCAGCCCGGCCAGGCCCACCGGGATGGTGGCCAGCACGATCAGCCAGGCCAACCGCTCATCGGGAGTGCGGATCCGGCGGTACCGCACCGAGGACAGGAATCCCGCCAGGATGCGCACCCAGTCGCGCCAGAAGAACACCAGCAGCGCCGCGGCCGTCGCGACATGGAGACCGACGATGAAGGCCAGGTAGGGCGATTGGGGCGCGGACACGTTGAGGTCTCGGGCCCATTGCCCGCCGACCAGTGCCGGCACCAACACCGAGTGCCCGAGGCTCGAGACCGGGAACAGTTCGGTGATGCCCTGGGCGGCGCCGACGATCACGGCTTCGACATAGCTCAAGTGCGCGCTCATTGGTCGGCGGTCTCCATCCGATCGTGGGTCGGCCTGTGACGATAGCCAAAGGCTCGTGGCTTCCCCATGGCCCATGCCCGCGGCCGGGCGGCGTCGACCCCGCGATAGGTTCGTCGGGTGACCGTCGACCCCCGCACACCGGTGCTGATCGGCTGGGGTCAGGTCAACCATCGCGACGACATCGACCCGGCAACGCGGTCCGTCGAACCGGTCGACCTGATGGCCGCCGCGGCCCGGCAGGCCGGGGATGCCCGGGTGATCGAGGCCCTCGATTCCATCCGGGTGGTCAACGTGCTGTCCGCGCACTACCGCGATCCCGCGCTGCTGCTCGGCGAGCGGATCGGCGCCTCCGGCTTCCGCACGCTGTACAGCCCGGTCGGCGGCAACGTGCCGCAGTCGCTGGTCAACCAGGCGTGCCTGGACATCCAGGCGGGCCGGGCCGGCGTCGTGCTGCTGGCCGGTGCCGAAACGTGGCGGACCCGGCGGGGGCTGAAGGCCAAGGGCGGCAAACTCGAGTGGACCGCTCAGGACGAATCCGTCCCGCTGGCGGAGGTCAGCGGCGACGACGTCCCGATGGCCGGCGACGCGGAGATCAGGATCGGCCTGGACCGCCCCGCCTACGTCTATCCGCTGTTCGAGCAGGCGCTTCGCATCGCCCGCGGCGAATCAGTCGAGGACCACCTCGACCGCGTCGCCGAATTGTGGGCGCGCTTCAACGCCGTCGCGGTCGGCAATCCCAACGCCTGGATCCGCAAGCCGGTGACCGCGGAGGAGATTCGGCGGCCCGGACCGCAGAACCGGATGATCAGCTGGCCGTACACCAAGTTGATGAACTCCAACAACATGGTGGACCAGGGCGCCGCGCTGATCCTGGCGTCGGCCGAGCAGGCGCAACGCCTGCGGATCCCGGCCGACCGTTGGGTCTACCCGCATGCGGGCACCGACGCGCACGACACCCCGGCCATCGCCGAACGTGACGAGCTGCACCGGTCCACCGCCATCCGGATCGCGGGCGCCCGGGCGCTGGAGCTCGCCGGCCTGGGCATCGACGGCGTCGACTACGTCGACGTGTACTCGTGCTTTCCGTCCGCCGTTCAGGTGGCCGCGGCCGAACTTGGGCTGGCCGTCGACGATCCGGCGCGTCCGCTGACCGTCACCGGTGGGCTGACGTTCGCGGGCGGCCCGTGGAGCAACTACGTTATGCACTCGATCGCCACCGTCGCCGACCTGTTGGTGGCCAATCCGGGGCGGCGCGCCCTGATCACCGCCAACGGCGGCTACCTGACCAAGCACAGCTTCGGGGTCTACGGCACCGAACCTCCTACCGAATTCCGTTGGGAGGACGTGCAATCCGCGGTGGATCGGGAACCCATCCGCGACGGATTGGTCGAGTGGGAGGGCGTCGGCACCGTCGAAGCCTGGACGACTCCGTTCGACCGGGATGGGCGGCCGGAAAAGGCATTCGTTGCAGTGCGCACGCCCGACGGGTCGCGAACGCTGGCGGTGATCACCGACGGCGCCGCGGCGCAGGAAACCGTGCATGACGACATCGGTGGCGCCAAAGTTGCCGTCGCCGCGGACGGCAGCGCCACGCTGCGGTAGCCCGTCGCGGGAATACCGCCAGGCCAGAGCCCCGTTTGGGGAGTAACAGTCGCGCAATTGACAGCGACTTGCCTATTGTCGAGGTGACGTTCGGGGAGGTGAGCCCAGGTGCAGATCCTGGTTACCGACGCCACCGGCACCGTCGGGCGGCTGGTCGCACGCCAGCTCATCGCCGCCGGCCACGCCGTCAGCGGCATTGCTGCGCGCCCCCACCCGTGCCTGGACCCAAACGTCGAGTTTGTTTGCGCGCCGTTGAGCCACCCCGTCTTGCAACAGCTGGCCAACGAGGCCGACGCTGTTATTCATCTGGCCCCGGTCGACACGACCGCCCCCGGCAGCGCGGACATCGACGGCGTCGCGCGGGTGACCCATGCGGCCGCCCGCGCCGGCGCGCGCTTGCTGTTCGTTTCCCAGGCCGCGGGCCGGCCCGACCTGTACCGACCCGCCGAGGAGCTGGTGTCCACCAGTTGGGCGCCGAGCGTGGTCGTCCGGATCGCGCCGCCGGTCGGCCGTCAGCTCGACTGGATGGTCTGCCGCACCGTGGCCACACTGTTGCGCAGCAAGGTTTCCGCACAGACCATGCGGGTGCTGCACCTCGACGATCTGGTGCGGTTCCTCGTTTTGGCGCTCGACACCGACCGCACCGGCGTCGTGGACCTCGCCACACCGGACGCCACCAACGTGATCACGGCATGGCGGGTGCTGCGATCCGCCGATCCGCGTTCCCGGCCGTATGGCGTTCGCAGCTGGCCACAGTTGATGCCGGAGATGGATATCACTGCAGCGCAAGAGGATTGGGGATTCGAGTTTGGCTGGCAGGCAATCGAGGCGGTCGCCGACACCGCGCGCGGACTCGTCGGCCGCAGACTCGGTCCCGCCGGCGCGGTCCGCCATGGGGGGCGACTGGCGCTGCCGGTGGAGGTCCTCCCGCGGCACGCGCCGCCCGGTTCGCTGCGCAACGCGGCACCGGAGGGCATGGAGGGCGAATTCGACGACCTGATCGATCCACGCTTCCCGGTTTTCAGTGCGACCGGCCTCGCCGAGGCGCTGCCCGGACCGCTGACCCCGATAACCCTGGACGTCCAGTTGAGCGGGCTGCGGACGGCCGGCCGGGTGCTGGGTCAGGTGCTCGCGCTCGGTGGCGTCGTAGGTGACGAATGGGGAAGCAGGGCCATCGCGGTGTTCGGTCACCGCCCGTACGTCGGAGTGTCGTCCAATGTCGTTGCCGCCGCCCAGCTCCCGGGCTGGGACGCCGACGCCGTCGTCCGGAACGCCCTGATCGACCAGCCACAGGTCGGTGACCTACTACCGTTCGGTCCACCACAGCTAGCCGGCGGGGCGGTGGGGTCGGTCGCCAAGGCGGTCGCCACGGCGAGATCGCTCGCCACATTGCGTCATCTGCGGACCGACACGCGCGCCTACGCCGCCGCCGCCACCACCGAACACCTCGATGACGCGCAGCTGGGTCTGCTGCCCGATGCCAGCCTCGGGGCACGGCTCCGGCTGTTGCGGGACCGGATTCACCAGGGCTGGATCCTGACGGCGTTGTCGTTGATCGACACCGGCGTCACCGCGGCCGCGCTGGAACGCACCGGCGCGGGAACCAGGGTGCCGGGACTGGGCATGATCTTGGAAGGTGGCCGCGTAACGGCCGAGATCGCCGAGCTGGCAACGATATTGCGCGCCGACCCGCCGCTGGCCGCCCTGGCCCGCGACGGCAATCTCGACAGCATCCGCGCGTTGTCTCCCGGTACCGCCGCCGCGCTCGACTCCGCGGTCGCCCGCATCGGACACCGCGGGCCAGCGGAAGCCGAGCTGGACAGCACGGTGTTCTTCGACGACCCGGCGATGCTGCTCGTGGCGGCCGCCGACGCCGCCGACGCCCCCGCCGAGCCGCCTCCGCCCGCGACCCTGGCCCGGCGCTTCGCCGACAATGCCCGCGTGTCGCGCGAGCTGGCCCACGACGCCACCATCCGATTCACCCATGAGCTTCGAACGACGTTGCGCGAGTTGGGTTCTCGACGGCTCGCGGCGGACCTGATCGACGTTGTGGCCGACGTGTACTACCTGACCTGCGACGAGCTGGTCACGATGCCGGCCGATGCCCGGTTGCGGATTAAGCGCCGGCGCGCCGAGCGGGAGCGCCTGCAGGCGCAACGCCCACCCGACGTCATCGACGGGACGTGGGTGCCCGCCGACGCGTCAGCCCACTAGGTCGGCAAGCGGGGACTGCGGATCGGCCAGCGCGCCGGGGTCGACGGAAGTCCCGGACCTGATCAGCGCTTTGACGTCATCGAGCACGTCCCAGATGTTGACGTTCATCCCGGCCAGCACCCGGTTGTCGCCGTCGAGCCAAAAAGCGACGAATTCGCGTCCGGCGACGTCGCCGCGGAACACCACCCGCTCGAAGCTGGGTGCGTGCCCGACGTACTCCATCCCGAGGTCGTACTGATCGGTGAAGAAGTAGGGCAGCTCCGCGTATTCGCCTGGCTCGCCGAGCATTCCGGCGGCCGCCACCGCGGGTTGCTTGAGCGCATTGGCCCAGTGTTCGGTGCGAATCCGGCAGCCGAACAACGGGTGCTCGGCCGCGGCGATGTCGCCGACCGCGTAGATGTCAGGATCGCTCGTGCGCAGCGACGCGTCGACCAGCACACCGCCGTCGCCCATCGCGAGCCCGGCCCGTTCGGCGAGTTCGACGTTCGGCTTGGCGCCCACGGCCACCAGCACCGCATCAGCGGCGACCGTCGACCCGTCGCGCATTTTCAGTCCGGTGGCCTTGCCGCCCGCCGTCGTGATCTCGTCGACCTGCGCCTCCAGCCGCAAGTCCACCCCGTGATCGCGATGGAGGTCGGCGAACACTTCGCCCACCGATTCGCCGAGCGCGGCCAGCAGCGGCTGTTTGGCCGTCTCGACGACGGTCACGGCGACGCCACGCTGTCGGGCGCCGGCGGCCACCTCCAGTCCGATCCATCCGGCTCCGAGAACGGCCAGCGAAGACCCCTCGGCGAGAACAGAATTCAGCGCCACGGCGTCGTCGTAGGTGCGCAGATAGTGGACCGCGCCGGCGTCGGATCCGGGTATCGGCGGACGTCGGGACGCCGATCCGGTCGCCAGCAACAGCTTGTCGTACCGCACCGCGGTGCCGTCGGGGAGTGTGACGGTGTGTTCGGCGGGGGTCAGGGCCGACACGCGCGAGCCGAGCCTCAAGTCGACGTGGTGGTCGCGGTACCACTCGGAATTCTGCACGGTGAAATCGGTCAGCGATTTCTTGCCGGCAAGATACTCCTTGGAGAGCGGTGGTCGCTCGTAAGGCAGGTGTTCCTCTTCGGCGAAGAGGATGACCTGTCCGTCAAAGCCGCTGTCGCGCACCGCTTCTGCCGCCTTGGCTCCAGCAAGTCCGCCGCCGATGATGACGAATGTGGTCGAGCTGGCCATGATTGCTGCTCCGTTCTTTCCTCGACATTCCCAGCCTACGCGGGCCGGCTCAGGCCAAGAGTTCTTGCAAGGTCAGGGCATTGCGGACGGCGTGGCCGCCGAGGTCGTTGTTGAAATACACCCACACGTCCCTGCCGTCGCGGTCCCATTGAGCGATCTGATCGGCCCAGCGCCGCAGGTCGTCGCCGGAATAGCAGCCGGCGTAGATCGAATCCTGATCCGGGCCGTGCAGCCGCACGTACACCAGATCGGTGGTGGCGCGGGGCACGCACGCCAATCCGGCGCCGCTCATCACCACATAGGCCGCGCGGCGGCGTTCCAGCACTTCGTAGACCGCGGGATCGTTCCAGGATGGATTCCGCAACTCCACGGCCACCCGGATCGACGCCGGGACCTGCCGCAGGAACGAGTCCAGCCGCGCGTCGTCGCGCTGCTGCTCGGGGTGCAACTGAACGAGCAGCACACCGCGTCGATCACCCAGCAGCTGCCAACAGCGCTCGAACCGTTCGATCCAGGGCTCCGGGGAGGCCAGTCGGCGGTAGTGGGTCAGTCCGCGATGGGCCTTGACCGACATGGTGAAGCCGGCCGGCAGTTGGTCGCGCCACCCCGCGAACGTCGAATCCTTGGGCCAGCGGTAGAAGCTCGCGTTCAGCTCGACGGTGTCGAACACCTCGACGTAGCGCGCCAACCGCTTGCCGGCCGGCAGGCCGGGCCGGTAGAGCACGTCGGTCCAGTGCTGATACGACCAGCCCGACGTGCCGACTCGCACCGTCACAGGGAGCTCAACCGGTCACCCGCCGGCGCAGATCGTCGTCGAGTGCGACCCGCACCAACGCGGCGGCCAGCCGGGCGTTGGCACGCGGAGCCAGCGAGGCCAGCTTCGCCGCATCGGCCGGCAGGCCCAACCGCTTAGCCGCGGTGGTGGCGCGGTCGTCGAAATACGGGCGAACCCAGGTCCATACGTCCTGCACCTCGCGTAGGTAGATGTCGGCGCCGGTTTCACCGATTCCCTTGAACGTCTTGAGCATTCGCTTGGCCTCGCCGATGTCTCGATGGCTGCGACCATCGAGTTCGCGAAGGTCGCCCGAATACTCGTCGCAAACCCGCCTGGCCATGTCGGTGAGGCGGGTGGCCGAGCTTTCGTCGTAGCGCACATAGTGAGCCCGGCCGAACGCGCTGATCATGGTCCGCCTGTCGGAGGCCAGGACTGCCTTCGGCGTCCGCAGGCCCGTCTTGAAGATCTCGCGGGCCGCGCGCGTGGCGGTGGTGGCATCGATCGGCTTGCTGGCCAGCATGCTCAGCACCAGCAGCTGAAACAGCGGCATCGGTTTGTCGTTGACCCGAATGCCCGCCTCGGCGGCGTACGTGGTGCCGGCGACCTTCAGCAGTCGCCCCACCAGTTGCTCGCGCCCGCTCATACCGCACCGCGTACCCGCGCCATTCCGCGGCAAACCGGACCGGGGGCCGGCTATTTGGCTGGCAGGCTGCGCGCGTAGCCGACGCCTCGCGTCACCCAACCCTGAAGCTGGCGCTTGGTTTTCACACCCTCGGCGTCAACGCGCAACCAGCCCCGGGCTTCCCGGCCCGCCATCACCATGGCGCTGACGTGGTCGCGTTCCAGCAGCTTGTCGGTGTCGTCCGGCGGTACCCGCACCAGCAATCCGCCCTGCCCGCTAGCGGCGACGGACATGTTGCCGTTCACCAGGAACGCGAGGCCACCGAACATGCGCTTTTCCTCGACGCCACGCTCGGATCCGAGCAGTTCCCGGATCCGGTTGGCCAGGTCTTCGTCGTAGGCCATGCGCCGACCTTAACGCCGGCGACCGACACGCGCCGAGCCTGTAATTTCGCAGGCCTCTACTCGTACTTCTGCTGCAGATTTACAGGCTCGGCGAATATGCCGAACGCGGTGTCAGTCCAAGTCCACCCGAATGGTGAGCAGGTCGCTGCCCATCAGGCGCACCACGGCGCTGTTGAGCCGGGGGAGGTTGCCCAGCCGCCGCAACGCGTCGTCGTCGGGCATGAGGTGAGCCGTTCCGTTTCGCCACCGACCGCCAACGCGCACCCGAACGGCCGAGTTGGCCTTGATGTTTCGGACGTAGTCGGAACGCTCACCGTGCTCGGAGACCATCCAGAACTGGTTGTCCACCACGCGACCGCCGACCGCGGTGCGCCGCGGCTGCCCCGATTTGCGGCCGACGGTCTCGAGCATGGTCACGGGCAGTTGCCGCCCCACCGGGTTCACCACCAGACGCTGGACGCGGTGGACGACTCGCCGCTTCAAATCCCTCAGGTCGGTCACGTCCCCGATTGTGGCAGCATCCGGCGGGGTCTACGCGGGCCGGCGAGCCGGGACGCCGACGGCGCGCAGGACCCACTCGCGGGGCACGTCGAATGCCAGCGACCGGCGCGGGATGGTGGTCAGCACCGCTTCGGGGATGGCCGTTTTGTATCGCAGCGACAGGTGACCGGAGAACGCCGGGTCGACCTGGCTGACGTCGACGTCGAGCGCGAGACCGCTCTCGGAGAATTCCGCCCTGACCGGTCCGCTCTGGGCCGCGTCCCAGCGCCGGTCGATGGCTCGACCCGCCAATTTCGGCACGGTCGACAATGTCCCGAGAACCCGCTGGGGGGTAAGGGCCAGGGAACCGGCATAGCTGCGGGTGTTGTTGCCCTTGACCACGAAACCCGGTACAGAGCCGTTGAATCGGAACGTGACCGGGACGAACTCGGCGAGATGGAGTATTCCCTCCGATTCGACTTCGGCCCGCATGTCGGCGGGCAGTTTGCCAATGCGGAGCATCCTGCGCAGGATCACGGCCATCCCCGCACAGTAACGGCCCCGGCTAGCGCCTGCGCCGTTTTGCCACAGACGAAAACAGCCGCCGCACGATGGCGGCGGCTGTCTCGTTCTGCCTGCTAGGTCGTCGCGTACGCAACGAACTGGCCGCCAGGCAGGAAGACGCCCCACTGGTTTACGGCCGGGTTAAACACGACGGGGTAGTCGACCGGTTGACCCGGCGGCATCCAGCGCGCCGGAAGCCCGTAGCCAATCGGGTCGTTGTAGTGCCCCGGTGGCGGGAATCCGCCCTGTCCCGGTGGGAGCGGCGTGCCCGGACCGTTGCAGTTGACGCCCGGGCCGCCGTTACAAATCGGCTGTCCCGGGATGATCGGTCCCTGACCCGGCACGTTCGGTCCCGGCACATTCGGCCCCGGCACGTTCGGTCCCGGAATGTTCGGGCCAGGCACATTCGGGCCGTTCGGATCGGCTTGCGCCAACCCGGCACCCAATCCGAGCGCGCCGGACGTCAAAGCACCTGCAATTGCGGCGCCAGCAGCGATTCTGTTCAACCTCATGGTGAACTCCTTATCCAGCCGATTGGCCGCATCCAGCAGCCTCACAGCAGCGATTTGTTGTTCGTCACCCGCGCAGTTGCTAAACGTCGGGATAGAGGTGAACCCCCCGGCCGGTCCTCCCTCTGCCCTGAGGCCTACCCAGGACCGGGGGAGGTCAAAACCTCAACAGCCGCATTAGGCCGCGGCGGTCGCCTTCTCGGTCACCGGCTCCAGGGCCCGTGCGACGATCTCGGCGACGTCGGTCATCGGCGTGACGGTCAGCGCCTCGAGTACCTCGGCGGGCACGTCGTCCAGATCCGGCTCGTTGCGCGACGGGATGAAAACCGTTGACAGCCCGGCACGTTGGGCGGCCAGCAGCTTCTGCTTCACCCCGCCGATCGGCAGCACCCGCCCGTTCAGCGTGACCTCGCCGGTCATGCCGACGTCGGAGCGGACCTGACGTCCGGTGGCCATCGAGACCAGCGCGGTCACCATCGTGACACCGGCCGACGGACCGTCCTTGGGCACCGCCCCGGCGGGCACGTGCACGTGGATGCGGCGGTCCAGCGCCTTGGGGTCAACCCCCAGCTCAGCGGCGTGGGAACGCACGTAGGACAGCGCGATCTGCGCCGATTCCTTCATCACGTCGCCCAGCTGACCGGTCAGCTGCAAACCGGGCTCGCCATCGGTCGCGCCCGCTTCGATGTAGAGCACATCGCCGCCCAGGCCGGTCACGGCCAGGCCGGTGGCGACGCCGGGCACCGCGGTGCGTTCGGCCGACTCCGGCGTAAACCGCGGCCGGCCAAGGTAATCCACCAGATCGGGCTCGTCGATGACTTTCGGCGTCACCGGTTCCTCGGCGATCTTCGTCGTGACCTTGCGCAGCGCCTTGGCCAGCAGGCGTTCGAACTGGCGCACCCCCGGTTCGCGGGTGTAGTCCGCGGCAATCTTCCGCAGCGCGGCATCGGTGACGGTGACCTCGTCGTCGTTCAGCGCCGCCCGCTCGCGCTGGCGGGGCAGCAGGTAGTCGCGGGCGATGGCGACCTTGTCGTCCTCGGTGTAGCCGTCGATAGCCACGAGCTCCATCCTGTCCAGCAGGGCCGACGGAATGGTCTCGATCACGTTGGCGGTAGCCAGGAACACCACATCGGACAGGTCCAGGTCCAGATCCAGGTAGTGGTCGCGGAACGTGTGGTTCTGCGCCGGGTCGAGCACCTCGAGCAGCGCCGCGCTCGGGTCGCCGCGGTAGTCGGATCCGACCTTGTCGATTTCGTCAAGCAGCACAACGGGATTCATCGATCCCGCCTCGCCGATCGCACGCACGATCCGGCCGGGCAGCGCGCCCACGTAGGTGCGCCGGTGCCCGCGGATCTCGGCCTCGTCGCGCACGCCGCCCAAAGCGACGCGCACGAACTTGCGGCCCAGCGCCCGCGCGACGCTCTCGCCCAGCGACGTCTTGCCGACGCCGGGCGGACCGGCCAGCACCATGACCGCACCCGAGCCGCGGCCGCCGACGACCTGCAGCCCACGCTGCGCGCGCCGGGTGCGCACGGCCAGGTATTCGACGATGCGGTCCTTCACGTCGTCCAGCCCGTGGTGGTCGGCGTCCAGGATCGCCCGCGCGGCCGCCAGGTCCGTCGAATCCTCGGTCTTGACGTTCCAGGGCAGGTCGAGCACGGTGTCCAGCCAGGTGCGAATCCAGCCGCTTTCCGGGCTTTGGTCGCTGGCGCGTTCCAGCTTGCCGACCTCGCGCAGCGCGGCCTCGCGCACCTTCTCGGGCAGGTCGGCGGCCTCGACGCGGGCCCGGTAGTCGTCGGATCCGTCGGGCTCGCCCTCGCCCAATTCCTTGCGGATGGCAGCCAGCTGTTGGCGCAGCAGGAACTCCTTCTGCGTCTTCTCCATGCCCTCGCGCACGTCCTCGGCGATCTTGTCGTTGACCTCGACCTCGGCCAGGTGCTCGCCGGTCCAGTCGATCAGCACGCGCAGCCGCTCGGCGACGTCGACCGTCTCCAGCAGCTGGCGCTTCTGCACATCGGTCAGGTAGGACGCGTAGCCGGACGTGTCCGCCAGCGCCGACGGATCGGTCAGGCTGTTGACGTAGTCGATGATCTGCCAGGCGTCGCGCCGCTGCAGCATGGCCAGCAGCAGCTTCCTGTACTCCGCGGCCAGCGCCTTGATGTCCTCGGTCGGCTCGGCCTCGGTGACCTCGGTCACCTCGACCCATAGCGCCGCGCCCGGCCCGCTCGCCCCGGCGCCGATCTGCGCCCTGCGCTCACCGCGCACGACGGCGGCGGTGCCGCCACCGGCGATGCGGCCGACTTGCAGGATCTTCGCGATCACGCCGTGCGACGGGTAGCGGTCCTCGAGCCGCGGAGCGATCAGCAGCTGCCCCGATTCGCTGGCCCGGGCCGCGTCGATGGCCGCCCGCGCGGCGTCGTCCAGTGCGATCGGCACGACCATTCCGGGCAACACGATGGTGTCGGTGACGAACAGCACCGGCACTGATGTGGCTTGAGACACTCGTCCTCCAAAGGTTTAGTCTGTTGCGCTCAACCCTGGTTGGACGTGGTTTGTTCCCGGGTAAATCGTCGCGTCAGTGGGCCGCCGCGCGCTGGCGCGCCCGAAAAGCCTGGACCTTCACCTTGTTTCCGCAGGTGCTCATCCCGCACCAGTGCCGGTTTTTCGCTCTGGACGAATCGACGTAGAGGCGCGTGCATCCGGGATGTGCGCAACGTTTGACGTTGTCGAGGTCGGGTCCGGCGATGAGGTCGAGTAGATCCGCGGCGAGGCTGGCGAGCAGTCGCGGCGCGGTGCCCTCGCGGCGGGTGGCGCCGGTGCGCAGCAATCGCGGCGCGAGCTGGGGTTGCGACGCCCACTCGTTGAGCAGGTCGACGTCGGCGACCTGGGGCCGGCGCCCCTCGAGTCGCGCGATGACGGTGCGGTAGCTGGCCTCGCGCAGCTCGATGGCCGCGACGAGCTCGTCGTCGGTGACGTCGATCGCGTCGTCCAGCAGTCCCGCCTGGACCGCCCAATCCGACAGCAGCCGAGGATCGGTCAGCAGTTCCTCGCGCTCCGACATGCGGCGTTTCAGCGTGCTCGCGAAGTCGAGGCATCGCCGACCGCTCACGTAGACGAATTTCATGTAACCACCTTGACAGGTTTCACGTCGCGGAGCAAGATGTAACTATCTAAGACGGTTACATGGCTAGTAAGCGAAACGGTTAGGAGCCTTCGACATGATCACGAAAATGCTTGTCAGCGCAGCGATCTTCGGCTCTGTTATTGCGGGAGCGGCGCCGGCCGGCGCCGACCCGGGCCAGTCGGACCAAAACATCTTCGGCGGCCTGACGTGCGACTGCCAGCAGACACCCCCAGCCGGCGGCGCGGTCCAGAACGACGAGATTGATCGCGGAATCTGGGCGGGTCTCGCTCCCGGCTAGCCAGCTAGGGCGCCCAACGTGCGGCTGGCTTCACGTTCGACATCGAACGTGCGGCTGGCCGCACGCTCGCGTCAGTCCGAGCGCGCAGGGGGATCGACGGGGCCCAGCCGCCGCAGCTGCGTCACGTGCTTGGGCGAAAGCTCCTCCAGACAGGTGACACCCAGCAGGCCCATCGTCCTGATCAGACCGGTCTGCAGGATCTCGATGGCGCGGTTGACGCCCGCCTCACCGCCGGCCATCAGCCCATAGAGATAAGCCCGCCCGACGAGCGCGCACCGCGCCCCCAACGCAATCGCCGCGACGATGTCCGCGCCGGACATGATTCCGGTGTCCACCAGGATCTCGGTGTCGTGGCCGAGCTCACGGGCGACTGTGGGCAATAGATGGAAGGGCACCGGGGCCCGATCCAGTTGGCGGCCACCGTGATTGGACAACACGATGCCGTCGACTCCGCGGTCGACGACGGCGCGGGCATCGTCGAGGGTCTGGATACCTTTCACGACGAGCTTTCCCGGCCATCGGGACTTGATCCACTCCAGATCCGCGAAGGTGAGGCTGGGATCGAACATCGTGCTCAGATACTCACCGACGGTCCCGGGCCAGCGGTCCAGCGACGCGAATGCCAGCGGCTCGGTAGTCAAGAGATCGAACCACCACTTCGGGTGCGGCACGGCGTCAAGGACGGTTCGCAGCGTCAGCGCCGGTGGGATCGTCATCCCGTTGCGGTTGTCGCGAAATCGCGCACCGGCGACCGGCACGTCGACGGTGACCAGCAGGGTGTCGAAGCCGGCGTCGGCCGCGCGTTGCACCAGCGCCATCGAGCGCTCGCGGTCGCGCCACATGTAGAGCTGAAACCACTTCCGCCCCTGGGGCACAGCGGTCACGAGGTCTTCGATCGCACAGGTACCGAGTGTGGACAGCGAGAACGGAATACCGGCGCTGGCCGCCGCCCGTGCGCCCGCGATCTCGCCCTCGGTGTGCATCAGGCGGGTGAACCCGGTCGGCGCGATCCCGAATGGCAGCACAACCGGTTGGCCGAGCACGTTCCAGCCGGCGGTCACGTTGCTGACGTCGCGCAGGATCGTCGGATGAAATTCGATGTCGCGGAACGCTTGTCGGGCTCGCTGCAGGGACAACTCGTCTTCGGCGGCGCCGTCGGCATAGTCGAACGCCGCCTTGGGGGTGCGCCGCTTGGCGATTCGCCGCAGATCGTCGATGGTGAAGGCGGCGTCGAGGCGCCGCGTCGTAGCGTTGAACCGGGGTCTTCTGAATTGGATCAGCGGTGCCAGATCGCGCACTTTGGGCACTCGCCGTTTGACCGCCATGTGTGCAACCGTAGTCGTATGGCGTCGGCAGCCGACCCCTTCGACCTGAAGCGTTTCGTTGACGCCCAGGCCCCCGTCTACCGCAGCGTCGTCGACGAGTTACGCGACGGGCGCAAGCGCGGTCACTGGATGTGGTTCGTGTTTCCGCAACTTCGTGGGCTGGGCAGCAGCCCGATGGCGGACCACTACGGCATCGCCTCCCTCGAGGAAGCCCGCGCCTATCTGCGGCACGACCCGCTCGGGCCGCGATTGCATGAATGCGCCCAGCTGGTGAACGAGGTGCAGGGGCGTTCGATCGCGCAGATATTCGGTTCTCCCGACGACCTCAAGCTGCGTTCGTCGATGACGCTGTTCGCCCGCGCAGCCGAGGACAACGCGGACTTCGTGGCGCTGCTCGACCGGTACTACGACGGCGAGGAAGACCAGCTGACAGTGGCGCGGCTGCGGCGTTCCTAAACGGGGCTCAGGATGCGCCAGCCATGGGGCTCGACGGCCAGCGTCTGCACGACGTCCTGGGGCGGGGCCGCCGATCCGGCGACAATCTGAGCTCGTGCCGCGCCGAGTTCGGAGAGGACCAGCTGGAGGGGCTCGTCGTCGATGTTGAGCGCCACCAGCAGTGCGTTCTCGCCGCTGCGCGTCTCGTAGACGTAGTGCCGGTTGGTCAGCCGAAGCGCGGTGGTGGACGCCGAATGCAGCCAGGCGTGGCGGCGCCGCAGCCCGACGAGGTATTGGTGCAGCGCCCACACCTCGGTGCCGAACGCATCCAATTGCACTGGGGGAGAGGCGAACTCCGGGCGGACCGCGTCGTCTCCGCCGTAGCGCTCTTCCTTCACCCCGCGAAGGGCGAACTCGTCGCCGGCGTACACGCTGGGCACGCCGCCCACCGTCAGCAGAATCACCAGCGCATGAGCCAGATGTGCGGAGTTTTCCAGCCGGCTGGCGATGCGGGTGACGTCGTGGTTGCCGACGAATGTCAGCGGGGCGAAGCTGGCGAGGAAAGTGTTGTGTCGCTGCAGCGCCCAGTCCAGCTCGAAAAAGTTGGCGTCGTTGAGCGCGCTCCAGATCGCCTTCCACAGCTCGTATTGGGTGGCGGAGTCGAACTTGGCCGCATCCACGACCGCGGCATAGTCGCCGTGGATGAGCTCGCCGACGAACCAGGCGTCCGGATGTAGTTCGCGGACCTTAGGCAGGGTAGAGGCCCAGAAGTGTTGTGGCACAATGTAAGCGGCATCCAGGCGCCAGCCGTCCGCGCCGCGGCGCAGCCAGTGCGCCATCACGTCAGCCGTGTACGCGACGACCTCGGGATTGTCGTGGTTGAGGGTGATGAGTTCGGAATGGCCCTCGAAGGTGTGGAATCGGCCCGGGCGCCCGCGAAACCAGCTTGCCGCCGCGTCGTTGTGCGGCGCCTCGCGATACCGCGGGAAGTCGACGCCGACGTGGTTGAACACGCCGTCGAGCAGGATGCGCAGCCCGCGGCGGTGCGCCTCGGCGACGAGGTAGTCGAAGTCGGTGTCGTCACCGAGGCGCGGGTCGATGCGGTAGTGATCGGTGGTGTCGTAACCGTGTGTGCGCGAGGCAAAGATCGGCCCCAGCGCGATCCCCGACGCTCCCAACGCGATGGCGTGGTCGAACCAATTCACCAGCCGCCGCAGCCGGTGTTCCTCGGGATCCGGCGGCTCGGTCGCCGGAAACGCGCCGACGAACCCCAGCGGATAGACCTGCCACCAGATCGCGTGGGGAACCCAGGACGGGGTCACGTCGCGGCGATCAGCCGACAGCCGCCAGTGTCTGCGAGGCGGTAATCGCCTGTGCCACACCGGCAATGATGGCGGCGGCCTTCAACGCCTCCAGGATGGCCTCGCGGCTGATCCCCGCCTCGCGCAGCGCGTGCTCGTGGGCGACCATACAGTGTGAGCAACCGTTGATCGACGACACCGCGAAACACCAGAGTTCGAAGTTCGCCTTGTCCACACCCGGATTGCCGATCACATTCATTCGCAGTCCCGGCCGCAGGTCGTCGTAGGCGCCTTCGAGGAAGCCGCGGCCGCGGTAGAAGACGTTGTTCATGCCCATGATGGACGCGGCGGCCAATGCGGCCTGGTATGCCTCGGCGGACAGGTTGTCGGCGGCATCCGTGCCAATCTCGTTCAGCACCTGGGTGTTTCGGGTGGCCACGGCACTGGCCAACAAGGTGCCCCACAGCTGCTCGGAGTCCAGGACGGTGCTGCGGGTGATCGAGCCCAGGTTGAGCTTGAGATCCTTGGCGTACTCGGGCAGGGCGGCCTTGAGCGTCTCTACGGTCATGTCGCGTCTTCCAATCGTGATCAGGCCTGGGATCAGGCGGAGGCCTTGAGCAACTCGCCGGCGTCCAGCGTCGGGTCGCCCTTGCGCCAGTTGCACGCACACAGCTCGTCGGACTGCAGGGCGTCCAGCACGCGCAGCACCTCGTCCACGTTACGCCCCACGGATCCCGCGGTCGCCGACACGAATTGGATCTCGTTGTTGGGGTCGACGAGGAAGGTCACCCGGTCCGCGACGCCGTCGGCGTTGAGCACCCCGGTGGCTTCGACGAGTTCCCGCTTGATGTCGGACAGCATCGGGAACGGCAGCCGCTTGAGGTCTTCGTGCTGCGCGCGCCACTGGAAGTGCACGAATTCGCTGTCGATCGAGACGCCCAGGATTTGCGCGTCGCGGTCGGAGAACTCGTCGTTCAGCTTGCCGAACGCCGCGATCTCGGTCGGGCACACGAAGGTGAAGTCCTTCGGCCAGAAGAACACCACACGCCACTTGCCGGGGTGGTCCTCATTGGTGATCGTGGTGAAGTAGTCGCCTGGTTGCTGGGCGTCGACCTTCGACAGGTCGCCACCGATCAGCGCGGTGAGCTGGTAGGCGGGGAATTGGTCGCCGATCGTCAGCAATGCCATGTCCGCTCCTTATCTGGACTTAATCAAGATTAGCTGTCTTCCCCAATGTTGCCGTGAGCTCGGTCTAAAGTAAAGGTGATATATCCCACTACACTAATAGGTATGACCGATAAGAGTTTTCAGCCCACCGTCGCCGGGCTGCGCGCCTTCGTCGCGGTGGCCGAAAAGCAGCATTTCGGCAGTGCGGCAACCACTCTCGGCGTCAGTCAGTCGACCCTCTCACAGGCCTTAGCGGCGTTGGAAGGCGGCGTCGGCACCCGTCTCGTGGAGCGATCGACGCGGCGGGTGCGCGTGACGACCGAGGGGATGCGGCTGTTGCCGTTCGCGCAGGCCGTCGTCGAGGCGATGGGGGCGTTCAGCGCGGCGGCCGCGGGGGCATCCGACCCGCTGCAGGGCACCATGCGGTTGGGATTGATCCCGACGGTGGCGCCCTACGTGTTGCCGTCGGTGTTGGCGGGGCTGGCGAGCCGCCTGCCCGCGCTCACGCTGCGGGTGATCGAAGACCAGACCGAGCGGCTCCTGGCGGCGCTGCGCGACGGCGCGTTGGACGCGGCCCTGATCGCGTTGCCCTCCGATGCGGCCGGCGTCACCGAGATCGCCATCTACGACGAGGATTTCCTGCTTGCGGTGCCGCCCGGGCATCCGCTTTCGGGCAAGCAGCGCGTGCCCACCGGCGCGCTGGCGGAGCTGCCGCTGCTCTTGCTGGACGAGGGTCACTGCCTGCGCGATCAGGCCCTGGACGTCTGCCAGAAGGCGGGCGTGCGGGCCGACCTCGCCGATACGCGGGCCGCGTCGCTGGCCACCGCCGTGCAATGCGTGACGGGCGGGCTGGGCGTCACGCTGATCCCGCAAAGCGCGGCGCCGGTCGAGGCCGCGCGCAGCCAACTCGGACTCGCGCAGTTTGCGACTCCCCGCCCCGGTCGACGAATCGGCCTGGTGTTCCGCTCCTCGAGCGGCCGCGACGAATCCTATCGGCGGCTTGCCGGGATCATCGGCGCGTCGATCAAGGCCGAGCACAAGGTCCGGCTGATCAAATAGCGGCCCTGTGGACCCGGGGCCTCCGACGGTAGGTTCAGCCCATGGAGAAGGTAATCGCCGTACTGATGCGCACCGAAGCCGACGACGATTGGTGCGCCCGCCAACGGGGCCCCGTCGCCGACGCGCTGTTGGGGCTGGGCCTGCCCGGGTTGTCGGTCAATGTCCGGGACGCCGCGGTGCGCCACTCGCTGATGACGTTGACGACCCTGGACCCGCCGGTCGCCGCGGTGGTCAGCCTGTGGACCCAGCAGTGCTACGGCGACCAGACGGCGGCGGCGCTGGACCTGCTCGCCAAGGAATGCGAACTACTGGGCGCGTACCTGGTGACGGAGTCGGTCCCGCTGGCCGCGCCGGCCGTCGAATCCGGCACTCGCACACCGGGTTTGGCCAACATCGCCCTGCTGCGCCGGCCCGCGGCCCTCGATCAGGAGTCCTGGCTCACGCGCTGGCAGCGCGAGCACACCTCGGTCGCCATCGAAACCCAGTCGACATTCGGTTACACCCAGAACTGGGTGGTCCGGACGCTCACCGAAGGCGCGCCGGGAATCTCGGGCATCGTCGAAGAGTTGTTCCCCGCGGAGGCAATCACCGACTTGAAGGCATTCTTCGGTGCCGCAGACGACGCGGACCTGCAGCACCGGGTGGGCCGGATGGTCGCCAGCACAACTGCATTTGGCGCCAACGAGAACATCGACACCGTGCCGACCAGCCGGTACGTGTTCAAGGCGCCCTTTGGAAGTGAGGACACCGGATGACGACACTCGACGACGCGGTAGCGCTGGCGGCAGGGGAAAGCGGTCTGGCGGTGATATCCACCGTTCGTGCCGATGGCAGCGTGCAGGCATCGCTGGTCAACGTCGGCCTGTTGCCGCATCCGGCCGCGGGCCAACCGTCCCTTGCGTTTACCACGTACGGCAAAGTCAAGCTCGCCAACCTGCGGGCGCGGCCACAGTTGGCCGTCACGTTCAAGAACGGTTGGCAGTGGGCCACTGTCGAGGGCCGCGCCGAGCTGGCCGGCCCGGACGACGCGCAGCCCTGGCTGACGGGCGGCGATCAGTTGCGGCTCCTGCTCCGTGACGTCTTCACGGCGGCGGGCGGCACGCACGACGACTGGGACGAGTACGACCGGGTGATGGCCGCCGAGCGGCGTGCCGTGGTGTTGATCGCGCCGACCCGCGTCTACAGCAACGGCTGAATTCACCAACCGTTAGGCTGCAGCCGTGACGCTGCAGATCGACGACGAAAAGCGGGTACGCACGCTTACGCTCAACCGGCCCGACGCGCTGAATGCCTTCAACGAAGCCCTCTATGACGCGACGGCCGAGGCGCTGTGGGCCGCGGCCGAGGACCCCGAGGTCGCCGTCGTGCTACTGACCGGCGCCGGGCGCGGCTTTAGCGCCGGTACCGACCTCGCCGAGATGCAGGCGCGGATCACCGACCCCGATTCCACGCCGGGAAAGCACGGCTTCGTCGGCTTGATCGACGCGCTCAGCGCGTTTCCGAAGCCACTGATCTGCGCGGTGAACGGCGTCGGGGTGGGCATCGGCGCCACGATTCTCGGCTACGCCGACCTGGCGTTCATGTCCGCGACGGCGCGCCTGAAGTGCCCCTTCACCAGCCTGGGTGTCGCGCCCGAGGCCGCCTCCTCGTATCTGCTGCCGCAGCTGGTAGGCCGGCAGAACGCCGCCTGGTTGCTCATGTCCTCGGAATGGATCGATGCCGAAGAGGCGCTGCGGATGGGCCTGGTGTGGCGGGTCTGCAATCCGGACGAGTTGTTGCCCGAGGCCCGTCGGCACGCCGAAATCCTTGCGGCGCAGCCGATTTCGAGCCTGATGGCCGTCAAGCACACGATGGTCGAACCGATCCGTCCGGAGATCGCGGCGGCCAGCGCGCGGGAAAACGCTCATTTCGCCGAGTTGATGGGCGCTCAGGCCAACGCCGCCGCGCTGGCGGACTTCAACAAACGCTGACCGGAGTTATCGCGAGCGAGCGGGCTCGAGTTGGCGCGCGGATTCGATGATCGCGCGCAGCGTGCGCCGGCAGCGCCCGCAGTCGGCGCCGGCCCCGCACGCGGCGGCAATCTCCTTCGACGTGCAGGCACCCCGCGCTACCGCGTCGCACACCGTTTGATTGGTGGCCCCCACGCACAGGCATACGTACATCAGCGGGTCCCCCGCGTGCGCGCGTAAGCCGTGCGAACCAGCCTCATATTAGTGGAGTCTAACCTAACTAGATTAGCGGAGTCTAACCTAACGATGGGTGACCTAAGTCATGCCGATGAGCCCAGCCATACCTTGCTGAGCGCAGCCATACCTTGCTGGAAGATTCGAAATCGGCGTGGCAAAGTGCTGCTACAAGCCCGAAACGGTGTGCTTCAGCCCAGCCCGCCGTCCGCGCTCAGACATGACGGCCTTCATACCCCTAAGGAGCGATCGTGCAAGGTGATCCGGACGTTTTGCGCCTGCTCAACGAGCAATTGACAAGCGAGCTCACCGCAATCAACCAATACTTCCTGCATTCCAAGATGCAGGACAACTGGGGCTTCACGGAGCTCGCCGAGCACACCCGCGCCGAGTCCTTCGACGAAATGCGCCACGCCGAGGCGATCACCGACCGCATTTTGCTGCTCGACGGGTTGCCGAACTATCAACGCCTGTTCTCGCTACGCATCGGCCAAACGCTGCGCGAGCAGTTCGAGGCCGACTTGGCCATCGAATACGAGGTGATGGACCGGCTCAAGCCCGGCATCATCATGTGCCGCGAAAAACAGGACAGCACCAGCGCCAACCTCCTCGAGGAGATCGTGGCGGACGAGGAAAAACACATCGACTACCTGGAGACGCAGCTGGAGTTGATGGAGAAGCTGGGCGAGGAGCTGTACTCGGCGCAATGCGTCTCGCGGCCCCCGAGCTGACGCTCTGATTGCCGCTAACTGACCCTGGGCATCCGGTAAGCATCGGACGCCGACGGGAAGGCAGGCATGACGAGGACGACACCATCAGCGATCCCGGCCAGCCCGGCTGCCGAGCACGCGCCCGGCGACGTTGCGGTCGATCCGCAGCGACGGAATTTCATCTTCGTGGCGGTCTTGCTCGGCATGTTGATGGCCGCGCTGGATCAGACGATCGTGGCGACCGCGCTGCCGACCATCGTCGCCAATCTCGGTGGGGCGGGCCATCAGTCGTGGGTTGTCACCAGCTACCTGCTCGCGTCGACCATCATGACCGCCCTGGTCGGCAAGTTCGGTGACCTGTTCGGCCGAAAGCGGGTGTTCCAGGCGGCCGTCGTGTTCTTCGTCGCCGGGTCGGTGCTCTGTGGGCTTTCGAGTTCGATGGGCATGCTGGTCGCGTCGCGCGCGCTGCAGGGCATCGGCGGTGGCGGGCTCATGGTGACCGCCATGGCGTTGATCGGCGAGGTCATTCCGCTGCGGGATCGCGGCCGCTACCAGGGAGCGATGGGCGCGGTGTTCGGCGTCACCACGGTGATCGGGCCGTTGCTCGGCGGGTACTTCACCGATCACTTGACGTGGCGCTGGGCGTTCTGGATCAACGTCCCGATTTCGGTCGTGGTTTTCTTCGTGGCCGCGGCGGCCATCCCGGCGCTGTCCGAGCGCACCAAACCGGTAATCGACTACACCGGGATCCTGTTGGTCGGCCTGGGCGCCTCGGGGCTGACGTTGGCCACCAGCTGGGGCGGCACCACCTATCCGTGGGGCTCGGCGACGATCGTCGGGTTGTTCGCGGGTTCGGCTGTGACCCTGGGAATCTTCGTCTGGGTGGAAAGCCGTGTCGCCGCGCCGATTCTGCCGACCCGGCTGTTCGGCAGCCCGGTATTCACGGTGTGCTGCGTGCTGTCCTTCGTGGTCGGGTTCGCGATGTTGGGCGCGCTGACGTTCCTGCCGACCTACATGCAGTTCGTCGACGGCGTCTCGGCGACCACGTCGGGCCTGCGCACGCTGCCGATGGTGGTGGGCATGCTGACCACCTCGATGGGCAGCGGCGCCCTGGTCGGCCGCACGGGCAGATACAAGGTCTTCCCGGTCGCGGGCACCGCCGTGATGGCCGTGGCGTTTTTCCTGATGTCGCGGATGGACCCGTCGACATCGACCCTGCTGCAATCGGTGTTCCTGGTCATCCTGGGCGCGGGGATCGGGATGTGCATGCAGACGCTGGTCCTCATCGTCCAGAACACCTCGAGCTTCGACGACCTCGGCGTCGCCACCTCCGGGGTGACCTTCTTCCGCACGATCGGCAGTTCGTTCGGCACGGCCATCTTCGGCTCGCTGTTCAACAACTTCCTGCACAGCCGGATCGGGCCGGCGCTGGCCGCCAGCCACGCGCCCGCCGCCGCCGCCGCTTCGCCGGCGGCCCTGCACCGCCTGCCGCATACCGTGGCTGCCCCGATCGTGGCCGCCTATGCCGACTCGCTCACCCTGGTGTTCCTCTGGGCGGTGCCGGTCGCGCTGGTCGGGTTTGTGCTGGCGCTGTTTTTGCGCGAAGTGCCGTTGCGGGGGATCGGCAATAACCGCGGCGACATCGGCGAGGCGTTCGCCATGCCCACGAGCCAATCACCCGACGAGATGCTGGAGACCGCGATCGGCCGGCTGCTGCGGGGCGCTCCCGGCATGCGGCTGCGCAGCATCGCCATGCGGCCCGACTGCCAGCTCGACGTCGCCGGGCTGTGGGGCGTCCTGCGGATCTACCGCTATCAGCAGATGTATGGGGCGGCCCGGCTCACCGATATCGGCGACACGCTGCGGATACCTTTCGAGGTACTAGAGCCCACCTTCCGCCGCCTGGTCGGCGCCGGTTTCGTGCAGGGCGACGGCGACCAAATGTGGTTGACGCAATCCGGCGTCCAGCAGGTCGATTACGTGTACTCGCTGCTGGTGGCCTGGATCCTCGACAAGCTGGCCCGTTCACCGAGTTTCGAGGGCCGGCCGGACCGCCGCCAGGTGGAGGCCGCCCTGCAACGCATCGCGCATCGGGTTCTGGCACAACGCGAGTGGCACGACGAACAGCCGACGATCGCCCTACCGCAAACGGGCTAGGGCGTACCATCACGCCATGAGCCGAATCGGAACCTTCGCGGACGACGACGTCTACAGCTGGGCCACGAAATCGCCTGACCTTGGCGGCGCGATCGCCAACTTCAGCCAGGCGGTCTACACGAAGAACCGGTTGCCGATGCGCACCCGCGAGCTGGCCCGGACGGTGATCGCACATGACAACGAGTGCACCGTGTGCATGAATACCCGCGATGCCGACGGGCCCGCGGCAGGCGTCGACGAAGAGCTCTACGAGCACGCGCTGGAATGGCGCACCTGGCCCGGCTACAGCGAACAGGAGCGCCTGGCCGCCGAGTTCGCCCACCGCTTTGGCACCGAGCACACCAAGCTGCGTGACGACGAAGACTTCTGGAGCCGCTGCAACGAGCACTTCTCCGAGGAGCTACTCGCCGACCTCGCGATGTCCTGCGCCCTGTGGGTCGGCATGGGCCGGATGCTGCGCACCCTGGATATCGGCCAGGCCTGCAAGCTGACCTTGCCCAGCCGCGCCTGACCAGCACGCGACGTTTCGGGCTGCCATGACAGCCACACCGCTCGCCGCCGCGGCGATCGCCCAGCTCGAGGGCGAAGGCGTCGACACCGTCATCGGCACCGTGGTGAACCCGGCCGGGCTCACCCAGGCCAAAACGGTGCCGATCCGGCGGACCAACACGTTCGCCGACCCCGGCCTGGGTGCCAGTCCCACGTGGCACGCGTTCGCCATCGACCAGACCGGCATCGCCTTCACCGACGACGTCGGCGTGGTGGGCGATCAGCGTCTGCGCATCGACCTGTCGGCGCTGCGCATCATCGGCGACGGGTTGGCGTGGGCGCCGGCCGCGTTCTTCGAACAGGACGGCACACCGGTCCCCGGATGCAGCCGCGGAACGCTGACGCGAATCGAGGCCGCACTTGCCGACGCGGGCATCGAGGCGGCCATCGGTCACGAAATCGAATTCCTCCTAGTGGAGCCCGACGGTGCGCGGCTCCCGTCGGTGTTGTGGGCGCAGTACGGCCTCGCCGGCGTGCTCGAACACGAGGCCTTCGTCCGTGATGTCATCGCGACCGCCAGCACCGCCGGCGTCGGGATCGAGCAGTTCCACCCCGAATCGGGGGCCAACCAATTCGAGATTTCGTTGTCCCCGCTACCGCCGGTGGCCGCGGCCGATCAGCTGGTGGTGGCCCGGATCATCATCGGCCGGGCCGCCCGGCGCCATGGGCTGCGCATCAGCCTGTCGCCGGCCCCGTTTGCCGGCAGCGTCGGATCCGGTGCACACCAGCACTTCTCGCTGAGCACTCCCGACGGACCGCTGTTCTCCGACGGAACCGGCGCCGCCGGCATGACAGCGGCCGGGGAGAGCGCGGTGGCCGGGGTGATTCGCGGGCTGCCGGAGGCGCAGGGGGTGCTATGCGGTTCGATCGTGTCCGGCCTTCGGATGAGGCCCGGTAACTGGGCCGGCGCCCATGTGTGCTGGGGCACCGAGAACCGCGAGGCCGCAGTGCGATTCATCAAGGGCGGCCCGGGCAGCGCGCACGGCGGCAATGTCGAGGTGAAAATCGTCGACCCCTCGGCGAATCCGTACCTGGCGTCGGCGGCGATTCTCGGGCTGGCCCTCGATGGGATTCGGCGCGACGCGCCACTACCACCGGAAGCGACGATAGATCCGGCAAAACTGTCCGCCTCGGAGCGAAAGCGCATCGGCGTGCTGCGACTTGCGGAGAATCAGGTGGAAGCGATTGCCGCACTGGATAATTCGGAGCTGATGCGCGGCATCCTGGGCGATGCCGCCGTCGACATGGTCATCGCGGTCCGCCGCCTGGAGCATGAGCAGTACGGCACCCTGGACGACGAGCGGCTGGCGGACAAGTTTCGGATGGCCTGGAGCCTGTGAGCATGCCGGACCCTTCGGACCTGGCGCAGCGCATCGGCCAAGTGCCGTTGATCGATCAGCACGTCCACGGGTGTTGGTTGGCGCCGGGGGACCGGGCACGCTTCGAGAATGCGCTCAACGAGGCCAACACCGACGCGCTGACGTACCC
Source organism: Mycobacterium sp. IS-836 (assembly GCF_001954275.1). Classification (GTDB taxonomy): domain Bacteria; phylum Actinomycetota; class Actinomycetes; order Mycobacteriales; family Mycobacteriaceae; genus Mycobacterium. Next base: position 89,591 of record NZ_MBEU01000021.1, read on the forward strand.
GGGCTTCGACTCGCAACTCGGCTTCGCCGTCCGTGCCCACTGCGCCCCGATCCTGGAGTTGCCCAAACACGCCGAACCCCAGGCCTATTGGGAGCGGCGCGGCCAGTTCACCGAGGACGAGCTGGCCCGGCTGTTCCTGCCCGCCGCCGGGGTGAGCGACTGGCTGGTGGACACCGGGATCGGCGCCGACGTCGCGGATGTCGAGAAGCTGAGCGCGCTGTCCGGCGACCGCGCTCACGATATCGTTCGGCTCGAGCAAGTGGCCGAGCAGGCCGCGCAAGCACCCGGCGACTACGCCTCGGCGTTCGAGGAGATCCTGCAGCGGCGAATGACCACGGCCGTCGGCACCAAGTCCATCCTGGCCTACCGGGGCGGGTTCGACGGCGACCTGAGCGAGCCTTCGCAGGCGGAGGTGGCCGAGGCCGCCGGGCGGTGGCGAGATGGCGGCGGCGTCCGGCTGCGAGACCGCGTCCTGCTGCGCTTCGGGTTACATCAGGCGCTGCGGGTCGGCAAGCCGCTGCAATTCCATGTCGGTTTCGGCGACCGGGACTGCGACCTGCATAAGGCCAATCCGCTGTATCTGCTCGACTTCCTCCGGCAGGCCGGCGACACCCCGATCGTGTTGCTGCACTGCTACCCGTACGAGCGCGAGGCCGGCTACCTCGCCCAGGCGTTCAACAACGTCTACCTGGACGGCGGGCTGAGCGTGAACCACCTGGGCGCACGGTCGCCGGCGTTCATCGGGCGAACGCTGGAGATGGCGCCATTCCGCAGAATTCTGTATTCCTCGGACGGGTTTGGCCCCGCGGAATTGCACTTTCTCGGTGCAGCCTTGTGGCGCAAGGGCATTCATCGCGTGCTGAGCGAATTCGTCGCAGACGGGGACTGGAGCGAGGGCGACGCGATCCGGGTGGTCGACTTGATCGCCCGCGAGAACGCCGCCCGCATCTACCGCGTTTGACCCCCGGTGACACGGGGGTACCCCTGCGGATATGCCGTCCGTGGGGGATGTCTTGCAGTGGGCCCGCGATCAAGTGGTATCGCGGGTGCCCAAAGCCGACCTCGACCAGCGCGATCCCGACTACATCCGGGACCAGCTTCCCGGCACCTGGCTGCTGGCGTCGCTGTACTTCAGGGCCGACGTGCGGGGCCTGGACCGCATTCCGCCGGAGGGCCCGGTGCTGCTGGTCGGCAACCACAGTGGCGGCAACGTGCCCCCTGACACGTTCGTCTTCACGCTCGCGTTCTGCTCGTACTTCGGGGTCGAACGACCCTTCTACCAGCTGGCCCACAACCTCGTCGTCTCCGCACCGCCACTGGGCTGGTTGCGCAAGTTCGGCACCGTCGCCGCAAACCACGAGAACGCCCGGTTGGCGCTGGAGTCCGGGGCGGCGCTGCTGGTCTATCCCGGCGGCGACTACGAGGTGTTCCGGCCGTCGTGGGAGCGCCACACGGTCGACTTCGGCGGGCGCATGGGTTACGTGCGGCTGGCCCGCGAGGCGGGCGTGCCGATCGTTCCCGTCGCCAGCGTCGGCGGCCAGGAGAGCGCGCTGTTCCTCGATAGGGGACAGTGGCTTGCCAAGCTCTTGATGACGGATAAGTTGTTGCGGCTCAAGAGCATTCCGATATCGCTAGCGCTGCCGTGGGGTCTGAACATCAGCGACCTGGCCGGCCACATCCCGCTGCCCACCAAGATCGCGATCGAGGTGCAGGAACCGATCGAGGTCGACGGCGACGACCAGGCGGTGCACGACAAGGTGATGGCTAGCCTGCAGGGCGGCGTCGATCGGCTGGCCGCCAAACGCCGATTTCCGGTGATCGGCTGATGCGCGTCGAACGCCGATGCGTGATCAACGCGGACCGCGACGCGGTCTGGAAGATCGTCAGCGACCCGGACTGCTACCCGTCGTTCATGACGAGCCTCGAACGCTGGGAGACGGCCGGTGAGCAGCGCAGCGGCGTCGGCGCGCGCTACACCGTGCACTGGAAGATCGGCTCGGTTCCCGTCGGCGGCCTGATCGAGGTTGTCGAATTCGACGACCGTCGAGACTTGGCCTGGGTCGGGATCACCGGGGTGAACCTGCGTGGCCGCATCCGGTTGCGTGACTGCGGGGACGGCAAAACCAGGGTGACGTTCCGGCTTTCGTATCAGGCGCCCGGCGGCATCTTGGGCTACATCGCCGACCGGATCGCGGTACGCCAGGTCGGTCGCAACCTGTCCGCCACGCTGAAATGCCTCAAGGGCCTCGTCGAGGGTTAGCTGCCTTCTTAGCTGCCTTTGGGGGCGTACTGCGGGCAATACTCCTTGATGCTCACGCCCACGAAGTAGCCGGAATGGTAGGCGGGCATGCTGCTGCTGTTCAGCACGTCGGCCGCCACCTGGTTGGGTGTCATGCCCTGGTCGAGTTTCTGGCAGACCATGTGACCGGCCTCGATCGCGTGGCTGGCCGATACGTGGTCGGTGATGCCCTCGGACTTGAGCGCTTTGAGGAATTTGTCGTCGTTGGTGTCGGCATGAGCGGTCGACACCGCCGCGAACGGGCCCAGCAGCGCGACCATCGCAGCCACGAACAAGCGGATAGCCATGGATTCACCCCCATTGTCGCCGCAGGCATTGCTGGCAGCATTCGCTGGCAGTGGCTGCGGCCGAACCTCTTTCGAAAGCCGCTATCCCCTTAACGACTCCCGACGACTGATAACCCCTATCGCCGCCGGCCACACCCGCGATCGACAGAGTTCACGCGGTATGCACTAACCGGTAACCGCTCAGACGAGGCCGGTCGCGTCGAACACCCAGCTGGTGTCTCCGGCAAGGCCCTCGAAGTGGTTGGGCGGCGCGAAGCTGACCAGGCTGTTCATGTCCCAATAGTCTTTCCAGACAGTGATTTTCCCGTCGATGACTTTGTGCACCGTGACGAACCTCAACACGCCCTGCTCGCCGGTCGCGAAAGTCCAAGTCTCCGAATGCTCGTACATGACATCGGGACCGTTGGAGACCAGCAGACCGTCGTGGTTCTCGTAGCCCGCGAGCGGCTCCAGCCCCATTTTCAGCCGTTTCACGATGTTGTCGGGACCCCGTGCCGCCAGCGCGGGGACCGGCATGTCCGCGTAGAGGCAGTCGTCTGCCAGGAACGTCTTCACCGCGTCCCAATCGCGCCGCGAAAGTGCCTGCCAAAGCCCGCTTACGACGTCCTCGACCGCGATCATAGAAGCCTCTGTCATAGCGGCAAATAAACTCGGTCGCCGGGCGGATGTCAACCCAATGACGTCGTTGCCCACCCGGCGCACCGGACGCGCTTACGTGTCGACCCGCGCCATCGACCGCGCTGGGCCCAGGATCACCGGCAGCGTCGACCATCCCCGCAGCACGCGCGTGTCACGCCTGCTGCCGGCGCCCGCCGCGCGCACGCCGGGAAAGCGGTCGAAAAACGTTCGCAGGCCCACTTCGCCCTCGGCGCGGGCAAGGGCGGCGCCCAGGCAGAAGTGCCGGCCCCCGGAGAACGCGAGATGTTTGCCGGCATTGGGCCGTTCGATGTCGAAGCGGTGTGGATCGGGGAATACCGACGGGTCCCGGTTGGCCGCGGCGAGGTAGACCACCGTCAATTCCCCACGCTCGACCCGCTGGCCCGCCACCTCGACATCGTTGCGGGCCACTCGCGCGGTGAGCTGCACCGGCGATTCCAGCCGCAGGATCTCTTCAACGGCGTTGGGCCACAACTCCGGACGCTGCCGCAGCGTCTCGAGGTGCTGGGGTGTGTCCAGCAACATGCGAATCCCGTTGCCCAACAGGTTCACCGTGGTTTCGAACCCGGCGGCCAGCACCAGCCCGGCGATCGCCTGAAGCTCAGTCTCATCCAGATATGTTTCGGCAGAGCCGCTTTCGGCAGTTTGGATCAACTGGCTCATCAAATTGTCGCCCGGGGATCGCCGCAATTGCCGCAGATGCTCCGCGAGCCAGGCGTTGAATCCGGCGATTCCCTGCTGCACGGTCCGGTACTGCCGCCACGGCAATGCGATGTCCAGGCTAGGCGCGGCCAACTCACCGAATTCCAGGATGCGCCCCCGGTCCCGCTCGGGTACGCCCAGGATGTCGCTGATGATCGCGACCGGGAGCCGCGAGCAATACCGTCCAACAATGTCCACGACACCGGGCTCTTCGGCCAACTCGTCCAGGAGATCGGCCGCGGTCTGCTCGACGCGATCCCGCAATGCGCTGACGGCCCGCGGGGTGAACACGGCCGACACCGTCTTGCGATAGCGCGTGTGGTCCGGCGGCTCGACGGCGAGCAACGACGGCGCACGCAACGGATGCAGAAGGTCGTCGCGGGCGTGCCGCTCCAGCCATCGCATCGGCGCCGGCAGATTCGACCCGAATATCAGCACGCGGAAGTCGTCGGATCGCAGCAATTCATGGGCGACCGCGTGGTCGGCAGTGATGAGGCTCGCCCGGCACCTCACCAGCGGGCCGTGCGCGCGTACTTCGTCGTAGAACGACACCGGGTCGGCGGCCACCTTCGGATCGATGATCAGCCTGCCCTGCAAATCTCCTCGCCGGGCCCCGATCGTCGCGAGAGTCCTGATCAACCCGTGCATCGCAAGCCAGTGCAATCTCTGCTTCATGGCTTCAGCACTCGGCGCTGATCTTGAAGTCCGTCGTGACGACCTTGTTGGGATTGCGGCTGTTGATCCCGTAGGCGCTGCCGGAGATGGTGTACGCCCTGCCCGCGAGTTCGACGTGCGCGCTTCCGACGCCGCCCTGCCAGAAGCTGCCGGTGAACCCGTCGATATTGCGGATCTTCACCCACTGGGGGACCACGCGGTAGCCGCTGAGCAGCACCACCGCTTCCACCTGGCCGTCGCGGTCGGGGATCTCGATGGTCCGGTACGACTGCAGTTGGCTGCACGCGGGAGGTCGGGCGCTGTGCGTGGTCCCGTCGATGGTCAGGCGGGCGGACCGCAGTGGCGTCGTCTGCGACTGCGCGCACCCGGCGACGCTGGCGACAACGGCCAGACCGATCGCGATCACCCGTTTCTGCACGGATTCACTCCTTCACTGGGGTCTTTTCCCCTGGGGTTTTCGGCATCAGCGCGGGTAGAGATTTGACGATGCGGCCTCGCACGAGCTCCGGGCTGAGGCCCTTGAACAGGTCGATCAAGCGAATGCCCTTGGGCACATACCAATGCAGCCGCCTCGGGTGGTGGTAAGCCTGCCACGCGGCCTCCGCGACACTGGTCGCCGGCATCAGCCGGAACAAGCCCTTTTTTGGCGAGGTGGCGCGCAGTTCCTCGCCGGACATCGTCGACCCGCCGTCGTCGGAGTGGTTGGTCGTCGTGGTCAGGATCGCGGTGTCGATCAGACCGGGAAGGACGTCGGCGACGCGCACCCCGTGTCGCTGCCACTCGACGCTGAGCGCCTCGGTCAGGCCCTTGACCGCATGCTTGGTCGACGAGTACACGGCGATGCGCGGCATCCCGTAGGTGCCCGCCGACGACGACGTCGAGAACATCAGGCTGCCCGGAGCCCGCTTGAGGTAGGGCAGCGCGCCGTAGGCCCCGGTCAGCACCGCTTTGTAGTTGACCTCCACCACGCGCATGGCGGCGTCGTACGGTACGTCCTCGAACCAGCCCGATTCACCGATGCCGGCGTTGTTCCACATCATGTCGAGTCCGCCGCCGGTATTCCCCGCGCAGAAGTCGGCCAGTGCGCCGTCGAGTGCGTCCTTGTCCGTCACGTCGACGACCCGGGTCCACAGCCGCTCGGCGCCCAGCTCCCGGCTCAAGCCCGCCAGACCGTCGCCGTTGCGGTCCACCGCGGCCACTCGCCATCCATTGGCGTGGAAGAGCTTTGCGCCCTCGCGGCCCATGCCGCTGCCCGCGCCGGTGATGAAGATGGATTTCACCCAGGCCGCCTCTAGCCCGCCTCGACCACATCTTTGATGCGGTTCAGCGTTTTGGTCATGTCGCGGATGTTGCGGCGCTTACGCAGAAAGCCGCCCAGCAACCAATACACACCGAGCCATGGCGCCGGGTTGAGGCGAAACGATTCGGTGACGTCCGTGCCACCGCCGGAAGGCGCCAATCGGTAGTGCCAATTGTTCACTGGGCGGTCGCCGAGCATGACCGCGAAGCCGAACTCACGGCCGGGTTCGCACGCGGTCACCTTGCAGGTCGTCCAGTACACCGGGCCTATCTCGTTGCGCCGGACGTGGCCGCGGAATTTGGCGCCCAGCGTCGGGCCGGCGGCATCGCCGAGCCACTCTGCCTCAATGACTTCCGGGGAGAACCGCCCGGTGTTGCGGACGTCCGCGATCAGCTCCCAGATCTTGTCCGCGGGCGCCGCCATATGTACTGTCGCCGAACCTTCCATGGCCTGATCCAAACACAGCTTTGTGCGCGGTCATAGACCATGGGCGGTCATCGACCATCAGTGCGGGATGCTCGCCTGAATGATCCCGTTGATGATTTGTTTGATGCCCTGTGCGGGGTGCGAATACAGCCCGATCGGAAGGCCCGAAGCGGCGCCGCACTTCGGCCATGCCTCGACCCCCTGGTCGGCAAAGACCCGGTTTGCCACCGCGATCTGTTCCTCCCTGGATGCGGCCGCGGGGTTACCGACGCCGCCGTATCTGGTCCAGGTGGCTGGTTTGAACTGCAGCCCGCCGTATTCGCCGTTGCCGGTGTTGGCCTGCCAGTTCCCGCCGGATTCGCACTGCGCCACCGCATCCCAGTTGGGGGTGACGGGGGTGGCGTTGGCTTCGACGGTTGAAGTAGTCAGCGACGCTGCAACGAACCCGCCGGCCATCAGGGACTTGACGAGAGGCTTGCAGAGTTTACTCATGTCAAACAATTCGGCAGCTGTGTCCGAAGCGTTACCAATTCGAAAATTGGCCGAGATAGGCCGTCTATCAGCCGAAATTGGTTCTCACCAGCGGAAAGACAGCTTTAGAGATTCGTAAGAAATGACTAAATCAGCCCTGGCAATACGAGCTCGTTGCCAACGAGAGCGCCTGCCGGTCGACGCCGTCGAGCTGGCGTGCCCAGATGACGCCGCCGCTGGCAGCGTCGAGCTGCGGGGCGCATGCCGGCGAATGCAGCAGGCCCCAGTTGGCCGCGATCTGGGTCAGCATCGTCTGGTTGAGGGCGTCGATCGCGCTCCGCAACGTGGGCAGGTCGGGCGGATCGGCCGGCACGCTGGCCGGGTCGAGCTTCCACGCCGCGAACCGGCTGTATTCGATCGCCTCGGTCGCGTGGATCTGGTCGCGGAAGACCTGGGTGACGTAGGCCGGGTCGACGTGCCGGGCGGTGGCCTCGGCGCCCACCTTGGCGAGTTCTCGTTCCACGCGGTCTGGGTCCTCGATGGCGCCGTGCGTGCGCCACTTGACGGCGGCCACCGGCTCGGCGAGCTGCAACCGCTGCGCGGCCGCGTCGACCAACTCGGTCAGTCCGCTGTCGGCGCGCGCCTGCGGCGCCAGGGCGGCGACCAGAACCGCCGGCGCCGCGATCACGACCCTTAACGCGCTACTGCGCCTGACGATGGCGTCAAGCGCAGTAGCGATGGTCGGACTACGACGGGTTATCCGCCGCCTCCGGGGGTGGCACCCAAGCTGCTCTGCAGGTCACCCTTCATGGCGTTGAGCTGCGCTCCCCAGTACTCCCAGCTGTGGGTTCCGTACGCGGGGAAGTTGAACACGGCGTTGTGGCCACCCGCGGCGTTGTAGGCGTCCTGGAACTTCTTGTTGACGCCGATCATGAAGTTGCTCTCCAGGAACGTCGCCGGCAGGTTGGCACCGCCCAGCTCGTTCGGAGTCCCGTTGCCGCAGTACACCCAGAGCCGGGTGTTGTGCTCGACGAGCAGGTTGACGTTGACCAACGGGTCGTTGCGTTGCCACGCCGGGTCGTTGTCCGGCCCCCACATGTCTTCCTTCTTGTAGCCGCCGGCGTCGCCCATTGCCAAACCGATCCAGCCCTGCCCGGTGGACGGGCTGAGGTAGCCGGACAGCGAGCCGGCGTAGACGAACTGGCCCGGGTGGTAATTGGCCAGGTTCATCGCCGACGCACCGGCCATCGAGATGCCCACCGCGGCACTGCCGTTCGGCTTGACGCCCTTCTGCGAAGACAGATACCCCGGCAGCTCGCTGGTCAGGAACGTCTCCCACTTATAGGTCGAGCAGCCGGCCTTTCCGCACGCCGGGCGATACCAGTCGGTGTAGAAGCTGGACTGCCCACCGACCGGCATGACGATGGATAGGCCCGACTTGTAGTACCACTCGAACGCGGGCGTGTTGATGTCCCAGCCGTTGTAGTCGTCCTGAGCGCGCAGGCCGTCGAGCAGGTACACCGCCGGCGAGCCGCTTCCGCCGCTCTGGAATTGGACCTTGATGTCGCGGCCCATCGCCCCGGACGGAACTTGCAGGTACTCGACCGGCAGGCCCGGGCGCGAAAACGCGCCAGCGGTCGCCGTCCCCCCCGCAAGACTGATCAGGCCCGGCAGTGTGACGGCCGCTGCTGCACCGACCAATAGCCGCCGTCTCCAGGCCCGAATCTTTTCGCTCACGTCTGTCATACCTGCCCCTTAGTAGTGTGTTCGTCGGGTGCCCTCGGCAGAATTTACCGTGTGAATAGGTCAAATGTCGATTAGGACGCGAAGCAATCTCGGTTTGATATCGGTTAGCGCCCGTCAATTAACCACCGCTGCTCCGTGGGCCTTCGACCTCGCTGACCGCCCGGAACGCCGGGCAACAAGGCCGGTATGGAGCTTCCGAGGCGGCATCGCGGTCAGCCCCGCGGGTAATACATAAAGGCTGTCTAATCAAAATGGCGAACCCGATTTCGCGGAGTTCGATCGGGCCAGGCAATCCTGCGGCGACGCCGCTGCGTCGGCGCGATTTCGGTCGCCCGGGTCGACACGCTGGCTCAATCTGCGAGTTTGGCCGGGATCCCACACTGGCGCGGCCGAACTTGAATCGACCGCGTAGGCTCTGTCGGAGCAAGCCGATGGAGACCAACCCCTCCTGGTCCGTTCCGGCTCTCACGAATCACCGCACCAGCGGACTTCCTGGTGCGCGCGGTGGTTTGGTCGAGGGCGTTGGAGGCCCGGGAACGATCGAGGTGCAAATTTGGACGCGGTACTAGGGCTATCACTGACGCCAACCACCGTCGGGTGGGTCCTCGCGGAGGGGCACGGCGCAGACGGCACCATCGCGGACCATCGGGAATTGGCACTGCAAGCGGGGCGTGGTGTGCGCGCGGTGAGCACCGCGGAGCAGGTGGCAGAAGAGGTATTGCGGGTGAACGCGCTGGCGGCCGCGGCCGAGCGTCACCTGCGCGTCATCGGAGTCACCTGGAACGACCAAGCATCCGCGCAGGCCGCCCTGCTCGTGGAAGCGCTGACCGACGCGGGTTTCCACAACGTCGTGCCGGTTCGATTGCTCGATGCGGTCGAGACCCTGGCGCGCGCCATCGCACCCGTGATCGGTTACGACCAGACCGCGGTCTGCATCCTCGAGCATGAGTGGGCGACGGTCGTCATGGTCGACACCCATGACGACGAGACGCAAACAGTCGTCAAGCATGTGCGCGGCGGCTTCGACGGGCTGACCCAGTGGCTGACCGGAATGTTCGAACGCAACGGGTGGCGTCCGGGCGGAGTCGTCGTCGTCGGGGCGGACGCCGATACCGGCGGACTATCCTGGCAACTCGAAAAGGCTTTACCAGTACCGGTTTTCGCGCAAACTATGGCGCAAGTGACGGTGGCGCGGGGCGCGGCTCTGGCCGCCGCATCCAGCACCGACTTCACCGACGAGCAACTGGTAGCGCACATCAGCGAACCCGCCGCCGCGCCCGAGCGGAGTCGGCGGTTGTCCTACGCGGGGGCCATGACCGCGTTGGCCGCCGGCACGGTTACCTTCGTCGCGTCGGTCTCCCTCGCTCTGGGCATTCAGCTGGCGCCGGGCGCCCAGCCCGCGGGACCTAAGCACTCGGTGCACCCACCCACGCCGCAAGTCGCCGAGGCCGTCGCTCCCGCGGTCGCACCGCCCCGCGAAACCGAGCAGGCTGCCCCGCATTCCAAGGCGCCGGCCGGTGAGCCGGTTGCGGAGCCGGGAGCGCCGGACGAACAGCAAGGCGTACCGGCGGAGCCGCAGCCCGAGCCGAATGGGCAGCCGTATCTGACCAGGATGCTCGAGCACATCCCCGGCGGTACCGGCGATTCCGGGCCGCACACGCCGACCCAGCCTTAATCCCCGCGGCGCTTGCCTTTCGGGTGCACCGCCGTGAAGGACACCGTCACCTCGTCGGCAACCTGCACCGAGCCCATCAACAACGAATAGGGCTTGACGCCGTAATCGCTTTGGCGAACCAGGGATTCGGCAGACATTCGCCACGAATCACCGAGGTCCTCTGTGCGCAAGTCGATTACGTGTTCTCGCGACTTTCCTTTGATGTGCAGCTTGCCGGCGAGGCGGTACCCGTCGCCGGTCTTGTCGATGGCATCAGCATCAGCATCGGCGGCGAACCGGATCTCCGGAAATCGCCCGGCGTCCAACGACTTCAACGCGTTGGACCGGATCAAGGCCTTCTCGGGACCGGACAGGCCTTTGACGCCGCCGTCGCCGCGTAGCACCTCGAACGAGTCAGTCTCGACCGCGAGCTCGACGGCGACGGGTTCGGCGCCGGCCCAACTCACCGTGGCCCGCCACCGCGTCATCGCGATGGTGAGCCGATGACCCATCCGCGCGGCCCTGCCCTTGACGCCGGTCCGAAGTAACAGCTCACCGTCGGATGCGTCCAGGTCCCACCGGTCGGTCACACACCGACCCTATTCGGGGCCTTGTTCACATGGTCAAAACGGTGCGGTAGTGCGCCCGGCCGCCTTCCAGCGCCGCATAGCCCTCCGCGGCTTGCGACAGCGGTAATTCCTCGATCCACGCCCGCACGCCGGACAAGACCGCGAAATGCATCGTGTCCTCGACGTCCTTGGCGGTCCCGGAGGGATGGCCGACAATGCTGACGCCCGGCGTTATCAGCTGCACCGGACTGATGGGCAGCGGTTCGGGCGTGACGCCGATCGTGACCAGTTCACCTTGGGGGAGTATGCCGCCAACCGTGGCGGCCATGGCCTTCGAATTGCCCGCCGTGGCCAGCACCACCGTCGCCCCGCCCAAGGCCTTCAGCGCCTCGGCGGGGTCGCTGGCCGTGGAGTCGATGTAGTGATGGGCGCCAAGTTCCCGGGCATCATCGGCTTTGCCGGTACCGCGGTTGATCGCGATGGTCTCGAATCCCATTGCCCGGGCGAACTGGACCCCTAGGTGGCCCAGGCCGCCGACACCGAGTATTGCCACCCGATCGCCCGGCAGCGCCTTGGTGTGGCGTAAGGCGTTGTAGGTGGTCACGCCGGCACAACCCAATGGGGCGGCTTCGGCGTCGGAGAGCTCTGCCGGTATTCGGGCCAGAGCGCTGACCGGCACGGTCACCGACTCGGCGTAGCCGCCGGGATACTGCCAACTCGGCACCTTGCCGTTCTCGCAGTGAATGAACTGGCCCTTTCGGCATTGATCGCAGTGGTAGCAGCATCCACCGAACCATCCCACCGCGACGCGATCGCCGATCGCGAAATCCTGGACGCCGTCGCCGATTTCAGCGATTTTGCCGGCGATTTCATGCCCGGGCGTCAGCGGCCACGACATGCCCGGAAAGCCACCCGCGACAAAATGTGCGTCGGTGCCGCAAATGCCACACGCGGTAACCGTCAGACGAACCTCGTCGGGGCCCGGCGGCTTGGTTTCGACATCGACCAGTTCTAACGCTGCTCCAGCGGACTTTACGTGAACGGCTCGATGCGTGGGCATGCGATTGATGCTAGTGCGCGACAGGGGATTTCGCCGCCCCGTTGGTGTGGTAGTCCACCTGCCAATGCTTGATGCCGTTGAGCCACCCCGAGCGAAGCCGCTCGGGTTTGCCGATCGATTCCAGGTTGGGTATGCCGTCGGCGATCGCGTTGAAAATCAGGTCGATCGTCATTCGCGCCAGGTTGGCGCCGATGCAGTAGTGCGCGCCGGTGCCGCCGAAACCCACGTGGGGGTTGGGATCGCGCAAGATGTTGAAGGTGAACGGGTCATCGAACACCTCCTCGTCGAAATTGGCGGAGCGGTACACCATCACGACCCGCTGGCCCTTCTTGATCTGCACGCCGGACAGTTCGTAGTCCTCCAGCGCAGTGCGCTGGAACGACGTGACCGGGGTGGCCCACCGGACGATCTCGTCGGCCGCGGTGGCGGGACGCTCCCTCTTGAACAGTTCCCACTGATCGGGGAAGTCGGTGAAGGCCATCATGCCCTGGGTGATGGAGTTGCGGGTCGTCTCGTTTCCGGCGACCGCCAGCAGAATGACGAAGAAGCCGAACTCGTCGTCGGACAACTTGTGACCGTCGATGTCGGCCTCGATCAGCTTGGTGACGAGGTCATCGCCCGGGTTCTTCGCCCTGTCGGCGGCCATCTGCATGCCGTACATGATGAGTTCGACGGAGGCGGTGATGGCGTCGTTGTTGGCGAACTCGGGGTCTTGGTCGCCGACCATCTCGTTGGACCAGTGGAAGAGTTTCTTGCGGTCTTCCTGCGGCACACCCATCAGGCCGGCGATGGCCTGCAACGGCAGCTCGCACGACACCTGTTCGACGAAGTCACCGGAGCCTTCGGCCGCCGCGGTCTCGACGATGCGCCGGGCGCGCTCGGCGAGGTCTTCGCGCAGCCGTTCGATTGCTCGGGGAGTGAAGGCACGCGAAATGATCTTGCGTAAGCGCGTGTGCTGCGGCGCATCCATATTGAGTAGGACGAACTTGCCACGCTCGACCTGCTCACCGACGGTGCCGTCCCGATAGCGCGGTATCGCGGTCTTTTGCAGGCTGGAGAAGATGTCGCTGCGCAGCGAGATCTCCTTGACGTCCTTGTGCTTGGACACCACCCAGAAACCGCCGTCGTCGAAACCGCCGGCCCCGAGGGGTTGCTCGTTCCACCAGATCGGCGCAGTCCTGCGGAGCTCGGCCAGCTCTTCCACCGGCAGCCGCTCGGCGTGAACGTCCGGGTCGGTGAAATCGAACCCTGGAGGCAGATTGGGGGTTGGCATGAACCACTCCTCGATACGACGTGTTCTAGTGCCAATAAACCATTGCAACACCCCGGTTGGGAAGCACCGAAGCAAGATCGACACCACGAACTGCAACATGTTCAGCGGCGATGAATTTTCGTGACGCCGGCGGTCTGCACCAGTGAGCACCGACCAACAGGACCGAGCAAACGAAAGGGCGTGACCGATGCGCATCGTGCTGAGCGACTTCATGAGCCTCGACGGCGTCGTCCAAGCACCGGGCGGACAGGGCGAAGACACCGACGGCGGATTCGCGCACGGCGGCTGGTCGATGCCCTACTTCGACCCCGAAACGATGGGCGCGGCCGTCACCGAGACCATGGCCATCACGGATGCGCTGCTGTTCGGCCGGCGCACCTGGCAGACCATGGCCGCGGCCTGGCCGGACCGCGCCGGTGATCCGTTCGCCGACCGAATGAACGAGATTCCCAAATACGTTGCGTCCCGCACGCTCACACCGGACGACCTCACCTGGCCTGCCTCGCATCTGTTACCCGCCGGCGACGCGATCGGCGCCATCCGCCGGCTGCGAGCGCAGAGCGGCGGCGCGATTCAGGTCATGGGCAGCGCGTCGTTGGCCGCGCAGCTGATCGACCACGACCTGGTCGACGAGTACCGGCTGATGATCGAGCCGATCCTGCTCGGTGGGGGCAAGCGGGTGTTTCCCAGCGACGGCCGGGCCCGCGCACTCGAGCTGGTTTCCGTCACCACGACCGGCACCGGCGTTCTAATCTGCACCTACCGTCCGGCCAACCATTCGGAGTAGGGCCCCCGGAAGCAATACGACCTTGTGGCCCGCGGCTCAATGGATATGCTTTGGTGCAGGTCACCGGCGACAAGTGGGGTGGAACATGATTCGGGCACTGCTCAGCGCCGCTTCGATAGCGGGCATCACGATCGGCATGGCACCGTGCGCGGCCGCCGGTTACGACGGCGACGTGCCTGGGATGAACTATCAGGCTTCGCTGGGGGCGCCCTGCGATAACTACGAGCGCTTCATCTTCGGGCGAGGACCAAGCGGCCAGGCCGAGGCCTGTCATTTCCCGCCCCCGAACCAGTTCCCCGCGGCCACCACCGGCTACTGGGTCATCTCCTACCCCCTGTATGGGGTGCAGCAAGCCGGCGCGAAGTGCCCGGGCCCGCAAGCGGCGGCACAGTCGGACCGCGGGCTTCCGATGCTGTGCCTGGGAGATCAGGGCTGGCAAGAGGGATGGTTCACCGGGGCAGGGTTCTTCCCGCCCTCTTCGTAGCGGGTCGGCCGATGAATGACGTCCGCCCCGTCCAAGCATCGATCCCGCGGTGGCTGCGCTTTGTTCTCGCGTCCGATCGCACGGGCTCGGCGTGGTACATCGGGGCCGGCTTCTTCTTCGCCCCATTGCTCGCGGTGCTGTCGCCGTGGCCCGCAGTCACCGCCGTACTGTGGGGGATCATCGGCGTCGCAGGGTTATGGCTGGGCCTGCTCGGCGTGGCGATGGCCATCGGCCTGGCGCGAATATTGCGGTCCGGCGCCGAGATTCCGGAAGACTACTGGCGGAGCCTGGTCAACTACTGAGCGAGCGGGTCGCCAGGCGCCCCGTCTAGAGTCGTACCCAACGTCCTGCAACGCATCCTGCAACACGTCCTGCAACCAAGGGAGACTCCGATGGCCATCACCGCCAAAGATGTGGTCGACGCCGCCAGGGACATCGCGACCAATGCCGTCGAAAAGACTTCGGACATCGTCGAACACGCCAGCGACATCCTCCGCGGCGACATCGCCGGGGGTGCCAGCGGCATCGTTCACAATTCGATCGACATCGCGACACACGCGGTCGACCGGGCGAAAGAGGTGTTCACCGGCAAGGGCGCGGTCGACGTCGACGACGACGAGTAGCCGCCGCTAGACGGTGGCGGCCTCGTTGAGCTCGTCGAGCCTGTTCGTCGCCTCCAGGTACTCCTGCACCCAGCGTTCGATGACCGTCGAGGTCTTTTCCACCTTGCTGAACTGGCCGACCACCTGGCCAACGGGATTGAACGCGACGTCGACGGTCTCGTTCGGGTACTTGTTCGTGGCCCGCACCGCCATGCCGGAAACCATGTACTGCAACGGCATTCCCAGTGGCTTCGGGTTGTCGGCCTGCTCCCACGCCTCGGTCCAGTCGTTGCGTAGCATCCGGGCGGGCTTACCGGTGAACGAACGGCTGCGGACGGTGTCCCGGCTGCTGGCCTTGGCGTACGCCGCCTGCTGAACCGGCGTGTTCGAGGCTTCCTCGACCATCAGCCACTGCGATCCGGTCCACGCACCCTGGGCGCCCAGCGCCAGTGCCGCCGCGATCTGCTGGCCACTGCCGATGCCGCCCGCCGCCAGCACCGGCACCGGGGCGACCTCCTTGATGACCTGCGGCCACAACACAATTGAGCCCACCTCGCCGCAGTGACCGCCGGCCTCGCCGCCCTGCGCGATGATGATGTCGACGCCCGCATCGGCGTGCTTGCGGGCCTGCGACGGCGAGCCGCACAGCGCGGCGACCTTGAGCCCGGCGTCGTGGATGTGCTTGATCATGTCGGCCGGCGGGGTGCCGAGCGCGTTGGCGATCATCTTGACTTTCGGGTGCTTCAGCGCCAATTCGACCTGCGGGGTGGCCGTCGCCTCGGTCCAGCCCAGCAACTGCAGGGTGTCCTCGTCGGCGTTCTCCACTGGCACGCCGTGATCGGCGAGGATCTTCTTCGCGAAGTCGAGGTGCTCCTGTGGCACCATCTTGCGCAGCGTGTCGGCCAGCTCCTCGGCGGACAGGTGCGAGTCCATGCCCTCGTACTTATTCGGGATCACGATGTCGACGCCGTAGGGGTGGTCGCCGATGTTCTCGTCGATCCAGTTGAGCTCGATCTCGAGCTGCTCGGGTGTGAAGCCCACGGCGCCGAGCACGCCGAACCCCCCGGCCTTGCTGACAGCCACCACGACGTCGCGGCAGTGGGTGAAGGCGAAGATCGGGAACTCGATGCCGAGTTCATCGCAGATAGGGGTGTGCATACCAACTCCTGGAAAGCTTGATCGACGCTATGGAACTGAAACGTGTTCTAGTTTAGTACGCACCCCCTTGACGAGGCCAGCCGCCCCTCGCCAGCGTCCCGGAACTACGACGCGTCGCCGATGTCAGAACACCACGGTGTGGGCCACCCACAAGATCAGGAACGCGAGGATGCAACCGACGCAGACCAGATGATCGCGGCAGATGGAGCGCGCCAGGCGGGTCTGCCCGGGCGGGCTGTCGGTGCGGCGCCCGAGCCGAACGGCATCGGGAACGGTCTGGGTCAGTGCCAGCATGATCGGGATGCCCGCGAGCAACGCCGACGTCACCAGCAGCCAGGCGGGGTCGTGCCCGCGCGTGGCCTGAAACCCCAACGCGCCCAACAGGATAAGCATCACCAGGGCGATCAGCCGGTTCATCGGTCGCGACGTGGTCGTCGCCCGGTGGTAATACGCGGCGATGGACGCGAGCACCGCCTCGGGCAGTTCGCCACCGCCGCGGTGCCGGAGAACCTGGGCATCGAAAATCAGATCCATCCATAAGACGGCGAAAAGGAACCCGCCGCACGCCGCAAGTAAGGGGGCCACCGGTCATCCACCTCCGCTTCGCCCAGGCGCTCCGCCTCAATTGTTAGCCTGACCCGTCATGGGACGAGTGGATGACAAGGTTGCACTGATCAGCGGCGCGGCGAGGGGGATGGGCGCCTCGCACGCCCGGCTGCTCGTGGCCGAGGGCGCCAAGGTGGTGATCGGCGACATCCTCGACGACGAGGGCAAGGCGCTGGCCGACGAGCTCGGCGCCGCGGCGCGCTACGTCCATCTCGATGTGACGAATCCCGAGCAATGGGCGGCGGCTGCTGCCACGGCTGAGGAAGAGTTCGGCAAGCTCAATGTCTTGGTCAACAACGCCGGAATCATGAACTACGGCCCGCTCAAGACCTTCGACCTGACCAAGTGGCGGCAGATCCTCGACGTCAACGTCACCGGAACGCTGTTGGGCATCCAAGCGGTGATCGATCCGATGACCGCCGCCGGCGGGGGCTCGATCGTCAACGTGTCGTCCATCGAGGGCCTGCGCGGTGCGGCGTGGGTGCACGGGTACGTGACCTCCAAGTGGGCGGTCCGCGGCCTAACCAAGTCCGCCGCACTGGAATTGGCGCCGCAGCACATCCGCGTCAACTCCATTCACCCCGGTTTCATCCGCACCCCGATGACCGCCAAACTTCCGCAGGATCTGCTCAACATCCCGCTCGGACGGCCGGGGGAGGCGCAGGAGGTGTCGATGTTCGTGCTCTTCCTCGCCAGCGACGAATCCTCGTACGCGACCGCGGCCGAGTTCGTCATGGACGGCGGCTTGATCGCCGACGTTTCACACAAGGCCGAGTAACGGTCGCTGGTGGAACACCCGCGAACCATCTCGCCTTTCGTGCGCACCTGGTGCCACCAGATGGCCGAACCAACGTGAGGGCGAATGCTCAGTCGTCATGGTCTCAAACTAGGTTGGGCCGCTTTGCCTTTAGTTGTACCGATCGGTCGTCTTCGGCCGGTCTGATGTTCCATGACCTCACTGGCCTGGCGAAGGTGCGATTGCAGGCAGCAGGTCCCTTGGAGCCGCTCCGACCATCTCCCAGCACACCCGGTTGGCGTGCGAACCGTCGGCAAATCCAGCGAGGTGGGCGGCGTCGGTGAGTGGCATACCGTCGATGAGATAACGCATAGCGGTCAACAGCCGCGCCCACCGCGTCGTGGCTGAGAAGGACGCCCCGGTATGCCGTTTGAAGAGTCGGCCCAGGTAATCGGGCGAGATCGCCACCGCATCGGCGATTGATGCGAGATCGATGGCGGCCGGTACCCTGCTGGCAATCAGGCCGATTGCTTCATGCACCTGCGGGTGAAGGGGCGGTCCGCACCCGTGGTGGGCGTCCGACAACTTGCATAGTTCATTGACGAGGAGATCGGCCGCAACGCGCGGACCACCGGTCGTCACCGCTTCCGCTATCGCGTCGGCCAGGCGTTCACCGGCTGCAACAGTCCAAGTACCGCCGTCTTGGGTGACATTGCGGGTCAACGCATTCAGGGCGATACCCTCGCGCGTTGTCGGCCCAAGGTAGATCGATAACGCCGCCGTCTCTGGTTCCGACCGCACCGAGTGTCGTGCGCCACTGGCCACCACGACGAGTCGGCACTCGGTGCGCTTACCGTGGGCGTCGATCAGGGTTAACGGACCCTTGGTGCCAACCGCAACCTGAACCGCTGGATGGTGGTGAATTGCGAGGTCGCTGAACGTGCCGGATACCATCAGTCGATCCAGACCCAGGTTCCACACGTGCATACCGGAGGGTACCTCCGGCAGGCGAAGCGTCGCACTAGCTAATACGACGGATCTGTCCAAGCGACGGCGACTTGATCACTTCATACTCGACGTCGTGGATCCGTCTTTTCTGACCCCGCCAATCGACATTTTCTCCAGCTGGCTCGAGCTCCGTGAGGGCGGCGCCGTCAAAGTGCGGTCGCGGGATGCGCCCGGTGAGTGGGGCCTATGGACCCTGGCCGCGTTCCACGTGACGGACAACGGCTCTATACATTCCGACGTCTGGGAGCGGCACCCGGGTGGCGACGAGATGCTGTTTCCGCTTTCCGGCGCGATCACCGTCCACCTACGAGATCAGGCCGGCAAAGAGGTTGCGACACGGGCACTACGTGCCGGAATGTGCTGGGTTGTGCCGGCCGGCCAATGGCACCGACTTACCATCGAAGATCCGGGCGACCTTGTGGTGATCACCCCGCGCGCGAACACCACACACCAGACAGTGTGCAAATGATTCTGCGCCGCTGGGTATTTCGCATCGGTGACCAACGACTCGCGGCAGCGGGCGGCGCTTTTGTCGGTTACACGGCACTAATGCTGTTGTTGGAGCGACGTATGCGCGCAACCGGGGGACCGGGGATCATTCCATTTGAGCTGGCCGGCAGCGGCGCGCAAGCCGAGCGCATCATGACGCGCTGGGGCACGGACGGTCAGCTAGCCGCGCGAGTATCCCTGTGGTTCGACTTCGGATACATGGCGACCTACGGCACGTTCACCGCGCTGCTCGTCGACCGCGCACGTCGGCGTCGTGGCCATCCGCCTGTCCTGCCCGCCGCAGTGATCGTGGCCATTGCAGCCGATGCGGTCGAGGGAGTTTCGTTGCTTAAGGTCCTCAAGCGCGCAGACATCGCAGTCCACGCGCGGCGCGCGCAGGTTGCGGCACTGGTCAAATTTGCGGTTCTCGGACTCGCCCTCACATACGTCGCAGCCGACCGTGCGATGAAACCCTCACAACGTCGTCGTCGTTAGCGCAGAACGTGTCGACAAGCGCACGCTGCATCCTGTGCGATGCCCGCGACGGTGCCGTACCCGCCGCGCTAATCTACAAGCACGACTTGGTGTTTGCGATTGACGTCCCGCCGGACTCGCAGTCATACATCGGGCCTGTGCACTTCTTGGTCATACCGACCGATCACTTTCCAAGCGTGGTGCACGTCACGGACGACGATGGCGCCCTTTGCAGCCGCTTACTCACCGTTGCAGCCAACCTCTCGCGCGATAAGAACATCGCCGACAGCGGATTTCGCCTAGTCGCCAACACGGGACCGGATGCGAACCAGACTGTGTCCCACTTTCACGTGCACTGCATCGGAGGACGACGACTTCGGGATGATTGTTAAGCCCCGAGGAGTTGCTAGTGCACTAGGTGCGGCGCGAGCAGATCGACCATCCATGCGACGAGACGCGCGAGCGGGCGACCGGCCGATACGATCGCCGGGAAAACGCCGCCGCGCCGCCGCGCAAGTCCGTGACCGAAGGCCTCCGACAATCTGACCGCCACCGCAAATGGTCGCGCCTGCCACGCCAATGTCCGGACCTTTCCTGTGTTGTCAAGCCGCAGCACCCAGGTCGCTTCGCCACTTACACCTTGCACCGTGAATCCGCCGATCAGCACCGTGGTGCTGGAGTCGCCGAATTCCTCGTGAATCGTGAGATCGTCGACCGCATATAGCAAAATCGCCAGGATGTCCGCCACCACTGGTCCGCCTACCGGGTTACGCATCACCGGCGAGTGGTACGTGACCTCCGACGACAGACAGGCAAGTAAGTTGTGGAGGTTCTTGTTCGCAAGTGCTTCAGCGAATGGATGCATGGTTTGTGGATCGGTCGTCGATCGCGCTACGCGTGCGGTCCTGTGCGACGGCTTGGGCGAGCGCAGCGTGCACTTGAGCGGCCGCGATCAGATTGCGCTGCGCCGTGTTCGATGCGGACGGGTCCAGTTCGAGTGCGGTGGCCAGTAATCGCAACGCCTCATCGCGATGCTCCTCGACACGGCTATCAGTCGCGGACACCGTGCGCTCCAGTGCAATGTTTCGCGATAAAGCCTGCCAACAAATCAGCGGTGAGGTCGGGTTCTTCCAGCATCGGGGTGTGTCCGACACCGGGCAGCAACTCGACGGCCACATTCGGCACCGTGGCGTATCCAGCGGTTGACGACGATCGCCAGCGTCGGTCCTCGACCCCGAAAATCACCAACACTGGCAGCGTCAACTCACCTAGACGGTCCGGCAGACTGCGTCGGGCGAGGTATTTCATGGTCTCCTTAGGTGTCGAGGTGAAAGCCGGATGATTCATGCCTCGGACATCGGCGACGATCTGTGGGACGATATCGACCTCTCGGGTGAACGCCGAACTCAATCCCTTGCGGATCGTGGACTCGCTTCGCAAGTTCCATAGAATGCGCCCGATCACCGGTATCGATATCAACTGGCCAAGGCCGCGTGGCCGAAGATAAGCATCGACGCTCGGCCCACTGTCGATGAGCGCAAGCGCAACGACTGCGCCGCAGGGATGCTCTGCGAGGGCGGTCGCGATCACACCGCCGGTGGAGTGACCGACGACGATCACCGTGCGTACACCCAGCTCCGATAGAACGGAGGCGATCATGTTCGCTTGCGCCGCAACGGTATAGCCGTCGGCCGGCTTCGCCGATCGTCCGTGCCCAAGCAGGTCCACGCGGATGACGCGATGATTCTCCGCCAGTCGCGGGACCAGACGATCCCACCAGGTCGTCGATCCTGCATAGCCGTGGATCAGCAGCAGTGCCGGCTCGCTATGCGGTCCGTTCTCGACGACATGGAGATCGCGGCCGTCGACACTGACCACATGATCAAGCACGCTGCCGGCCGGTAGTTCGTGCGGTGCGTCGTCTGCCATTCGGCCTCCTCGGTCACGACGCGCTCTGCGTTGGAACCGTCGCCAACCACCAGCTTCCACCGACCGGATCGTTTCTGCTTGTACAGATCCGTCGTGTACGAGCTAACCGATGCCCTTCCCGTGTCAGCACGCCACATTGATTCCGCCGTGAGAACCGCCGCCTCGACAGTCAGTGTCGAGCGCTTCATAGTCGGTTGCTTCGCTACTTCACTTGCGCCACTTGGGTTTCAATGGTTTCGGCGGAGGATTTTCTGTCAGTGGCCGGTCGTACTATTCGAACATGCTTTCGAGTAGCCGTGAGGAGATCAGGGAGGACTTCCAGGAGCTGCGTGAGGCGGTATCCCGGGTGGTGGGCCACTCGTTCGACGCGCTGACCACCTCGGAACGGCTGGCATTGCTTGAGCAACTCGAGCGTGAAACGCGGCGGCTGCGAACGCCGGGCCATGAACTGATCAACCAGCTTGCCGAGCAGGCGACGCCTGAAGAGCTGGGCGGCAAATTGGTCCATGCACTTGCCGACCGGCTGCACATCACGCGCAGCGACGCGAACCGGCGGATAGCCGACGCCGCCGACTTGGGGCCGCGCCGCGCGTTGACCGGTGAATCGCTAGAGCCGCGGCTCACCGCGACGGCCGCGGCCCAGCGCGACGGCGCGATTGGGACTGCGCACGTTGCCTTGATTCGCGACTTCTTCAATCAATTGCCGCATTGGGTGGATGTCGAGACCCAAGAACGCGCCGAGCAACAGCTCGCGCAGCATGCCATCCGGTTTCGCCCCGAGCAACTGCGCAAGCTGGCGGATCGGCTCGCCTACTGCCTCAACCCGGACGGGAATTTCACCGATATTGACCGCGCCCGCCGCCGTGGGCTGATCCTGGGCAAGCAGGACATCGACGGGATGTCGCGGCTCAGCGGCTGGCTCACGCCGGAACTGCGTGCCACCGTCGAGGCAGTGCTGGCAAAACTGGCGGCACCGGGAATGTGCAATCCCGCGGACGCCATCCCGGTAGTCGACGGCGTGCCGGACGAAGCGGCAGTCCAGCGCGACACCCGTTCGGCGGGCCAACGCAACCATGACGGATTGCAGGCCGCATTACGCGCTGTGCTCGCAAGCGGGAAACTGGGGCAGCACAATGGATTACCGGCGACCATCATCGTGACCACGACGCTCAAGGAACTCGAAGCGGGTACTGGCAGGGCGGTCACCGGGGGAGGCGCCCTGCTACCGATGAACGACGTGATCCGCCTGGCCCGCCACGCGCACCACTACCTGGCCATCTTCGACAAGGGTCAAGCCCTGGCGTTATTTCACACGAAGCGGCTGGCTTCGCCGGGACAGCGAATAGTGCTCTACGCCAAGGACCGTGGGTGTACGGCACCCGGCTGCGATGTACCCGGCTATCTCTGCGAAGTCCACCACGTCGACGAGTATGCCGCGCGCCAGGCGACGGACATGGACAACCTCACGTTTGTCTGCGGCCCCCACCATCGACTGTTGCGCCCCGGCGGGTGGACCACCCGAAAACGCGCCAACGGCGACACCGACTGGATTCCGCCGCCACATCTCGACCGCGGCCAACCGCGCACCAACACTTTCCATCACCCCGAGGAGGCACTCTGCGATGACGAAGACGCCGACGAAGCTTAGCCGCGGCGCGCTTGCGCGACCCACCCCTTGCTGCTGGCCGAGGTGCGCCGGGCGACCGGCCAGCGTGAATGCGGTGACGTCGTGACGCCGCAAAGTCGGAGTTACTGCGGACGATAGGTGGCTGCGAGATCAAGTAGAACCGGCGCGCCGCTGCCCTCCTTGTACAGCGTAAAGGGGTGCATGAATTTCGGATCCGTCGGCAGGCTGGCGACATGCTGCTGGATCGCCTGAGCAACCGAATCGGCCATCGGCGTCGATTGAGCGACTATCCATAGGCGTCGCCCGCTGCTGAGCTGCATCTGGCACACGTCACCGATGTGGTTGCCCACCGTGGGAATGAGGGAATTGGCGTCGCCTACGTAGAGGTGGAAAGACAGCTGCTCGGGGTATGGCGGCGGCGTCCACCATTGGATGACTTCGCCCGGCCCTAGCGGCGGCGTCTCAGAAAAACTGCCGAAAGTAGTGGTAGGTGTCAGGATTTCGAGTTCGTGACGCCATCCAGGAATTACCGGGACCGTCCGACCCAGACACAGACTCATTTTGCGTGTCAACTGATCGCCGTCGGGGCCTCGCTCGTCCCACGCAAAGACGGTCGCGGGCTCGGGATATTTCGGTGGTTTGGCGTCATGCAGGCTGATCTTGACGGCATGCATACCTCGACGCGTGCCCACATAGATGTCATCGTGTCCGGAGGCATTGGTGACACCCGCGACTCGCCACGTGTGCGACCGCGGCCCGTTTTGACGGCCCGCCGCAAACCGAACCACACCAGGGTGATCGAGCACGACGCGCTCCGGCGGCTGGATGACGGTCGCACTGTCCTCTACGTCGTTGTTTGTCATGGACCGCCTTCGCGTTACCAGAGTCTGATCAGTCGGATGGTAAACGCCATATCCTGCGTCCGGCATCAGTGAGCGTGGTGTGCTCATTCACCCGGATCAGCAGATCGCCGTCTTCCTTGATTCGCGGCCGGTATGCCCATCCGCCTCGACTACTCACACCCGGGATGGGCGGAATACAGGGATCGAACTCGAGCACCAGGTGCTCGTCTCGCAGCTTCCGGTAGAAGGACCGCAGCCGTTGTACCTTGTCTGCCGACATCCCGACTCCATTGGTGGCGATATATTCCCCGTGGTCGCGCAGCCGCTTGAACGGTGACGTATTGCCCATTGCCACAGGTACCTTGAACGGCCACTCTCGCATAATCTGCTCGCGCGGGGTCAGCTGACCACCGTAGGTGCGCTTGACCCATGAAACATGCTGGCGCGTAACGCCGTACATTTGTCCGATCTGCGATTGATTAAAGCCCTTACGCTTCAGATCGTCGATGATGGCTGGCGTTAGCTTGCCGTCGTTCTCGATGCTGACTGTCACGTTTACGCTCCAGGACAGATTTAGTGGTTTGCCGCGTGGTAGACAGCGGCGCGGACTGCGACTCCATATTCGTATAGCTGGTAGCTGACACTTGCCGCAGCGGTTTCGGTGACTTCATCGCATCTCCATAGCAACAGTTCGAGGCGTCCAACCGCGCACCAACACTTTCCATCACCCCGAGGAGGCGCTGCGCGCGGAAGACGCCGACGACGACCCTTGATCCGCTCCGTCGGCAACGGGTAGCGTAGTGCTGCCAATTACGAAACTCCTCGTAGCGTAATTCCACGCTGCCGAAAGGATCGGCTTGATGCGCAGCCGTTATGCCGGCCATCCCTTCACGACGTCGACGCCGGAAATCGCGGCCGCGCTGGAGGATGTCAGCATTCCGACGCTGCTGCTTTCGCTCGTGCATATCACCGGCGACCCGCGATTCATCCGCGAGTTCAAACAGATGGGCATCTTCCTCAACGAAGTCCAGGGATTCATGTCGGAGGAGGACAAGGCACGAGCACGCGCGGCGGCACTGCCGGTGATCACCGAGTATCGAGACCGCGGCTGCCCCGAACCGGAGCCGCTGAGCCCCGAGCTCATCCGGGAAATGATGGACTGGGCGGCCTGCGAGCACGTTCCCGACGACTACCTTGCCCTCGTCTCCGAGGAGCTCGACCTCGACGGGGCCGACCCCCGCCGCCCGGCGCCCCTGCCGCCCGAGCGCGCGGCCGCGCTTCCGGTGCTCGTCGTCGGCTGCGGCGAGTCCGGCATCCTGGCCGGGGTGCGCCTGCGACAGGCCGGCATCCCCTTCACCATCGTGGAGAAGAACGCCGGTCCCGGCGGAACATGGTGGGAGAACAGCTATCCCGGTGCTCGCGTCGACGTGGCGAATCATTTCTATTGCTACAGCTTCGAACCCAACAACGACTGGACACACTTCTTCGCCGAGCAGTACGAGCTGCAGGACTATTTCACCCGGGTGATGAACAAGCACGAGCTGACCGAGCACGTGCGGTGGAACACCGAGGTTCTCGCGGCCGAATGGCAGGACGACGCCGGCATGTGGGCCGTCACGCTGCGCTCGGCCGACGGGCAGACGAGCACAGTGCACGCGCGGGCGCTCATCACCGCGGTCGGTCAGCTGAATCGCCCCCACATCCCCGAATTCGACGGTGCCGACACCTTCGAGGGGCCGTCGTTTCACTCCGCGGCCTGGGATCACTCGGTCGACCTGACCGGCAAGCGCGTCGCGCTCGTCGGCGCCGGCGCCAGCGGCTTCCAGATCGCACCGGCGATCGCCGGAGAAGTCGAGCGGCTCACCGTCTTTCAGCGCACCGCGCAGTGGATGTTCCCGAATGCGATGTACCACGACGAAGTCGGTGACGGCGTGCGCTGGGCGATGCGTCACCTGCCGTTCTACGGCAGGTGGTACCGGTTCCTGGTGCTGTGGCCCGGCTCCGACAAGGGTCTCGACGCCGCACAGGGCGACCCGAACTATGCCGATCAGGACTATGCCGTCAGCGACATCAACGCCGCCGCGCGGATGATGTTCACCCAATGGATCACCAGCCAAGTCGGCGACGGCCCAGACTCCCAAGAACTGCTGACGAAGGTCATGCCCGACTATCCCGCCACCGGCAAGCGCACGTTGCAGGACAACGGCAGCTGGCTGCAGACACTGCAACGGGACAACGTCGAGCTGGTGCGGACGCCGATCCGCAAGATCGTGCCACGCGGTGTCATCACCGACGACGGCGAGACCCACGAGGCCGACGTCATCGTGTACGCCACCGGATTCCGGCACACCGATGTGCTGTGGCCGCTGGAAATCACCGGCGGTGACGGGATCGACCTGCACGACATGTGGGGGAGCCGGCCCTACGCCTACCTGGGCGTCACAGTTCCGCAATTTCCCAACTTCTTCATCATCTACGGACCCGGCACGCACCTCGCGCATGGTGGCAGCCTGATCTTCCAGTCCGAACTGCAGATGCGCTACATCGATCAGTGCCTGAAGCGGCTGGCGGAGCCGAACGTGCATTCCGTGGAACCGCGTCCGGAGGCGGCCACC
The DNA here is from genome assembly GCF_001954275.1 of Mycobacterium sp. IS-836. Classification (GTDB taxonomy): domain Bacteria; phylum Actinomycetota; class Actinomycetes; order Mycobacteriales; family Mycobacteriaceae; genus Mycobacterium. The sequence continues at coordinate 116,067 of NZ_MBEU01000021.1, forward strand.
GATTGGCACCGGCGCACTCAGACCCAGATCAAGAAGATGGTGTGGTCACATCCCGCCGTCAAGCACTCGTACTTCAAGAACGCCGACGGGGAGATCCACACCGTCAGCCCGTGGCGCCTCAACGAGTACTGGGCTGCCGTCCGCGAACCGGACTGGTCACAATTCGTCGTACGAGAGCGAAAGTGAAGCGTCAACCATGCGCACAGTAGTCGTCGACGGGCCCCGGAGCATCAGGGTCGATACGCGTCCCGATCCGGCGCTTTCCGGACTCGACGGGGCGATCGTCGAGGTCACCGCCGCGGGCATCTGCGGATCGGACCTGCACTTCTACGAGGCCGATTTCCCCCTCACCGAGCCGATGACGCTGGGCCACGAGGCAGTGGGCACCGTCGTCGAAATCGGACCCGAGGTGCGCACCGTCAAGGTTGGCGATCAGGTCATGGTGTCGTCGGTCACGGGCTGCGGTGCGTGCCCCGGCTGCGCCACCCGCGATCCGGTCATGTGCTACTCCGGATTTCAGATCTTCGGCGGCGGCGTGCTCGCCGGCGCGCAGGCGGATCTTCTCGCCGTGCCCGCCGCCGACTTCCAGCTGCTCAAGATTCCGGAGGCGATCAGCACCGAACAGGCGCTGCTGCTCACCGACAACCTCGCCACCGGCTGGGCGGCGGCGCAGCGCGCCGACATTCCCTACGGCGGCACCGTTGCGGTCATCGGTCTGGGCGCGGTCGGCCTGTGCTCGCTGCGCAGCGCGCTTTTCCAGGGCGCGGCAACGGTTTTCGCCGTCGATCGGATCGATGGCCGCCTCGACCGGGCGGCCCGGTGGGGGGCGACGCCGATCAAGGCTCCGGCGGTCGAGGCCATCCTGACCGCCACCGGAGGTCGCGGCGCCGACGCAGTGATCGATGCCGTCGCCACGGACGCATCCCTGACCGACGCGCTCAACGCGGTGCGGACGGGCGGCACGGTCTCCGTTGTCGGTGTGCACGACATGAATCCGTTTCCGCTCAACGCCCTGGGCTGCCTGATCCGCAGCATCACGCTGCGGATGACCACGGCGCCGGTGCAGCGAACCTGGCCAGAATTGATCCCGCTGCTTCAGTCGGGCCGGCTCGACGTCGACGGCATCTTCACCACGAGGCTGCCTTTGGAGGAAGCGGCCAAGGGCTACGCGACCGCGGAGTCGCGATCCGGCGAGGACGTGAAAATTCTGCTCACGCCGTAGCTCGTGTCGCGGTGACGTACTGCGAGCGCATGAAGCTGTCGATCTTGACGTCCACGTCCGGTGGCGTCATGCCGTAACCGGCCTGCAACTCAGGGTTGTTGCGGACGGGCTCGACCGCCCAGCCATGGCTGGCCAGCCATTCGGCGGGCTCCGCCCTCGTCTCGTAGGTGAGCGCGGAGAAGTCCACGTCACCCGACATGTTCACGCCCGGATGCGTCGACTCCAGGGCCTCGAGCTGTTCGCGGTCCAGCCGCGAGCCCAACGCGCCCAACGCAACTCGGCTACCCGGCGCACACAGCTCGGTGATTCGAGTGAACAAAGCGGTTTGCGCGTCGTCGGTCAAGTAGGGCAACACCCCCTCGACCGACCAGGCGCTCGGGCTTTGCGGGTCGAAACCCGCCGCCCTCAATGGGGTCGGCCAATCCGTGCGTAGATCGGCCGCGACCTCGATCCTGTGGGCCTTCGACTTCGCGCCGTGCTCACCCAACACGCGCGCCTTGAATTCCAGGACTTTCGGTAGATCAACCTCGAAAACCGTTGCGCCTTCCGGCCATTCGAGGCGATACGCCCGGGAATCCAATCCGGCGGCGACGATCACCGCCTGCCGGATGCCGATTTCGCCGGCCGAGGTGAAGAAGTCGTCGAAGAAGCGCGTCTGCACGCCGTAAAGGCGGGGAAATGCGGTCTCGTCCTCGGTGGTGCCCGGGTTGGCCAGTACACCCGTGAGATATGGGTCCTGTGCGGCGGCGATGAAGAGCTTCGCGTAGTCGTCGCGGACCAGCGGTTGCGCGCTCGCGGCGTGCACGGCGCGCCACCCCGCCACCAGCAGCGCGGTATAACCCACGCCGCTGACGATGTCCCAGTCGTCGTCCTCGGAACGAAGTGACCCGAATTCGGGTGTCCTGCTCACGGTAACCAAACTACCGGCGGCCTCAGAGCTCGAGAAGGACCGTCACGGGGCCGTCGTTCGTCAATTCGACCTGCATCATCGCACCGAACACGCCCGTTTCCACGTGCGCTCCGAGTTCACGCAGCGCCTCGGCGAACTCCGTCACGAGCGGTTCCGCGACCGGCCCCGGGGCGGCCGCGTTCCACGACGGTCGGCGTCCCTTCGCCGTGTCGGCGTAGAGGGTGAACTGGCTGACCACCAAGATGGGCGCGTTCACGTCGGCGGCCGAGCGTTCGTCGGTGAGAATGCGCAGATTCCATAGCTTTTCGGCGAGCCGCCGCGCCTTGTCCGCGTCATCGCTGTGGGTGACGCCGACGAACGCGAGCAGTCCCTGGTTATCCGGCCGAATGGCGCCCACCACACGGCCATCCACCGACACCGCTGCCCTCGAGACCCTTTGCACAAGAACCCGCATGGGCCTCGATGCTGCCAGGTACGCTCGTCGGGTGTCCGTGCTCGTCGCATTTTCGGTCACCCCGCTCGGGGTCGGCGAGGGCGTCGGCGAGATGGTTGCCGAAGCCGTTCGGGTGGTTCGCGATTCCGGCCTGCCCAACAAGACGGACTCGATGTTCACCGTCGTCGAAGGCGAGACCTGGGAAGAAGTGATGCTGGTGGTGCAGCGCGCGGTGGAGGCCGTCGCCGCCCGCGCCCCGCGGGTCAGCACCGTGATCAAGGTGGACTGGCGCAAGGGCGCCACCGACGCGATGACGGAGAAGGTCGCGTCAGTCGAGCGCCATCTGTCCCACGGCTAGCGCTCGACGGCGTCCCGGAACGCTCGCTCGGCCGGGTCACCGTGGACCGCGAACACCACCCGCTCGAGCGAACTCGGCTGGTGCTGCCGCACGGCGTCGACCATCAGGCGCGCGGCGTCTTCGAGCGGGAAGCCACCCACCCCCGTGCCGAACGCGACCAGTGCCAGCGAGCGGCAACCCAGCTCGTCGGCCTTGCGCAGCGTCGAACTCGTGGCCCGCGCGATGATCTCGGCCGAGGTGGGGCCGCCCAGCTCCATCGTCGCCGCGTGGATCACGTAGCGAGCCGGCATGTCGCCGGCGGTGGTCTCGACGGCATCCCCGAGGCCGATCGGCGCCTTCTCGGTCGATTCGCGTTGCACGTCGGGTCCACCGGCGCGGGCGATCGCCGCGGCGACGCCGCCTCCGTGCCGCAGCTCGGTGTTGGCGGCGTTGGTGATCGCGTCGAGTTCGAGCTTGGTGACGTCGGCCTGCAATACCTCTAACTCGATCATCGGTTCATCCTCTCGCAGCCGTCCCGCGGGCGCGCCAGTAGGCTCATGCCGGTGAGCGCACGCGCAGGCATCGTGGTCACCGGGACCGAGGTCCTCACCGGCCGGATCCAGGACCGAAACGGGCCGTGGATCGCCGACCGCCTCCTGGAACTGGGCGTGGAGCTGGCACACATCACGATCTGCGGTGACCGCCCCGCCGACATCGAGGCGCAGCTGCGCTTCATGGCGGGCCAGGGCGTGGATCTGATCATCACCAGCGGCGGCCTTGGACCGACCGCCGACGATATGACGGTCGAGGTGGTGGCGCGGTTCTGCGAACGGGAGTTGGTGCTCGACGAAGTTGTCGAGGGCAAGATCGCCGATATCCTCAAGCGGCTGATGGCGCACTTCGATACGGAAAGCTTCGATGCGGTGCGCGCCGCGAACCGCAAGCAGGCCATGGTTCCCGCGGGTTCGCAGGTGCTCGATCCGGTGGGCACCGCGCCGGGTGTCGTGGTCCCCGGAAAGCCGGCCGTGATCGTGCTGCCCGGACCGCCGCGGGAGCTTCAGCCGATGTGGCGCAGGGCCATCGAGACCCCCGCGGCGCAGCAGGCGATCGCGGGCCGAACGATATACCGGCAGGAGACGATTCGGATGTTCGGTCTGCCCGAGTCGGGGCTGGCCGAAACCCTGCGCAGCGCCGAGGCGTCCATTTCCGGTTTTGACGCGCTGGAAATCACCACGTGCTTGCGCCGGGGCGAGATCGAAATGGTCACCCGCTACGAACCCGACGCCGCGGACGCCTATGCGCAGCTGACAAAGCTGCTGCGGGACCGGCACGGACAGCAGCTCTTTTCCGAGGACGGCTCCCAGGTCGACGATCTGGTCGCCCGGTTGCTGGCCGGCCGCCGGATCGCGACGGCGGAATCCTGCACCGCGGGGATGGTGGCGGCGCGGCTGACCGACCGGGCGGGGTCGTCGGACTACGTGGCCGGCGGCGTGGTGGCCTACTCGAACGAGGCCAAGGCGGAGCTACTCGGCGTCGACCCGGCGCTGATCCAGGAGCACGGTGCGGTGTCCGAGCCGGTGGCCGAGGCGATGGCGGCGGGCGCGTTGCGGCGCTTCGGCGCCGACACCGCCGTCGCGACGACGGGCATCGCCGGGCCGGGCGGGGGAACGCCGGAAAAGCCCGTCGGCACAGTATGTTTCACGGTGATGCTGGGGGACGGCCGCACCGATACCCGGACGCTGCGCTTGCCCGGGAACCGCTCCGACATCCGGGAGCGATCGACGACGGTGGCGATGCACCTGTTGCGGCGCCTGCTCAGCGGCTAGCTCACGTCACTTCACTCGGCAGGAAAGCGCTTTCGGCGGTGCCGAAGCGAATCCCGGTGGCGTCCTTGCCGATCAGCGTGAGGAAAGCCACCGCGATCAGCACCGGCACGATCGTCGCCGCCAGCGCGAACGGATAGCCGTGCGACTCGGCAAGGCGTTCCTGGATGGGTAAGTTGAACGCCGCCAACAGGTTTCCGAGCTGGTAGGTGACCCCGGGGTAGAGGCCACGGATGGCGTCCGGCGACAGCTCGGTCAGGTGCGCCGGGATCACACCCCACGCGCCCTGCACGCAGAGCTGCATCAGGAACGAGCCGAGACACAGCATCGCCGCGGTGCGCGAATAGGCGAACAACGGCACGATCGGCAGGCCGAGCACCGCACAGAAGACGACGGTATAGCGGCGGCTGAACCGTTGCGACAGCGTGCCGAAGAATAGCCCGCCGATGATCGCGCCGATGTTGTACACCACGGCGATCCATTTGACGGTCACGCTGGACAGACCCGCGCCCTGGTTCGCCGTCGCGCCCAGGAAGGTCGGGTAGACGTCCTGCGTTCCGTGGCTCATCCAGTTGAACGCGGTCATCAGCAGCACCAGGTAGACGAACCGGCGGATGATCGCGCCCTCGCGCAGCACGTCGCGAATCCTGGTGCTGGTGAGCCGCATTCGATCCTGCGCCGCCTCCCAAACCTCGGACTCCTCGACGCGATAGCGGATGATCAGGCTGATCAGGGCCGGGACGATGCTCAAGGCGAACAACCAGCGCCACGACAGGCCAAGCCAATTCATCACCACCAGCGAGGCCACGCTGGCCAGCAGGTAGCCGAAGGCGTAGCCCTCCTGCAACAGCCCGGAGAAAAATCCGCGCCGCTCGACGGGCACCTTTTCCATGGCCAGCGCGGCGCCCAGCCCCCATTCGCCGCCCATGCCGATGCCGTAGAGCACGCGCAGGATCACCAGCACGGTGAAGTTGGGCGCGAACGCGCACAGGAATCCCACCACGGAGTAGAACATCACGTCGACCATCAGCGGGAGCCGCCGGCCGACGCGGTCGGCCCACAGCCCGAACAACAGCGCGCCGACCGGGCGCATCACCAGTGTCGCCGTGGTGATGAACGCGACCTCGGTCTTGCTCTGGTGGAAAGTCTTTGCGATGTCGGCATAGACGAACACCACGATGAAGTAGTCGAAGGCATCCATCGTCCAGCCCAACAACGCGGCGACGAATGAATTTCGCTGGTCGGCGGTCATCTTCTGCCGGGGATTATTTTGACGACTGCGTGTGGTCACTTGAGCATCGTGCAGTACCAGGCGGCGCCGCGCGAGAGTAAGTTGACCGAACATGCGAATCATCGACGCCGATGGACACGTTGCCGAGAACCCCTCGCTGGCGATCGAGGCGATCAAACGCTGGCCGGAATACATCAAACCCAGCACCGACGGGCGGCCGAGCCTGACATTCGAGGGCCGCAACTATCCGGAGGACCGGGGCCCCGGCGCGGGGTGCCCGCCCGAGCACGGAATCAGCAAGGCGGCCGACCTCAATTGCCGCTCGCCCGAGGGCGTGCTGGGCGACGCCGACCGCGATCACATCGACACGATGGTGCTCTATCCCAGCCTTGGGCTGTGCGCGCCGAGCCTCGAGGATCCGGAGTTCGCCGCGGGATTCTCGCGGCTCTACAACCAGTGGATCGCCGATTTTTGCGCCTCGTCGGGCGGCCGGTTGCGCGGCGTCGCCGTCACCCCGATCGAGCACGGCCAGGCCGCCATCGACGTCATGACCGAGGCCAAGGAGCTCGGGCTGGTGGCGACCCTGGTCCCGCCCGCGCTGAAGACCCGCAACCTAGACCACCCTGACCTCGACCCGTTCTACGCCGCCGCCGTGGAGCTCGGGATGCCGCTGGGCATTCACGGCGCCCCCGGCATTCACCTGCCGAAGATCGGCGTGGACCGCTTCACCAATTACATTCAGGTGCACTGCATCAGCTTTCCGTTCGACCAGATGACCGCGATGACGGCGATGGTGTCCGGCGGCGTCTTCGAGCGGCATCCGCAGTTGCGGGTCGCCTTTCTCGAAGCGGGGGCGGGCTGGGTGCCGTTCTTCATGGACCGGCTGCACGAGCATTACGAGAAGCGGGGCGATTGGGTGGAACGCGGTTGGCGCCGCGACCCGCACGAGTATCTGGCCGCGGGCAACATCTTCGTGACCTGTGAGCCGGAGGAGCCGATCCTGCCCGGCGTGATCGACGTGCTCGGCTCCGACTTCATCATGTTCGCCAGCGATTACCCGCATTGGGACGGCGAATGGCCGGAGAGCACCAAGCATTTGCGGACCCGCGCCGACATCAGCGAGGAGGCCCGCGAAAAGATCGGCGGGCTTAACGCGCAGCGCTTCTACGGGCTGAACTGACGTCCATGGGCCCCTTCCTCATTCGCGCCGCGCTGACAGGGTTTGCGTTGTGGGTAGTCACCCAGCTGGTCCATGGGCTGACGTTCGTGGGCGGCAATACGACGCTGCAGAAGATCGGCATCATCTTCGTCGTCGCCGTCATCTTCGGTCTGGTCAACGCGATCATCAAGCCGATCGTGCAGATCCTCTCGATCCCGCTGTACATCCTGACGCTTGGCCTTTTCCACATCGTCGTCAATGCGTTGATGCTGTGGATCACCGCGCGGATCACCGAACACACCACCCACTGGGGACTGCAGATCGATCACTTCTGGTGGACCGCGATCTGGGCGGCGATCGCGCTGTCGATCGTGAGCTGGCTGCTATCGCTGCTGAGCCGCGACGTCCGACGGGTCACGAACCGGTAGTCGTCAGCGGGCCCGCCAGCTCGGCGGCCGCTTCTCGGCGAAGGCACGCGGCCCTTCCTTCGCGTCTTCCGTCGCGAAAACGCGGTCGCTGTGCCGGGTCTCGTTCTCGTATGCCGATTCGAGGTCGAGCGCCAGGCCCTCGAGCGCCGACTGCTTCGTCGCAAACACCGCCAGCGGCGCGTTGGCCGCGATGCGCTCGGCGTAGTCATACGCCGTCTCCATCAGCTGATCCGCCGGCACCACGCGATTGAGCAGTCCCATGGCCAGGGCTCGCTCCGCGTCGACCATGTCGGCGGTCAGCAGCAGTTCCATCGCCAGCGCGTACGGCAGCTGGCGCGGCAGGCGGACCGTGCTTCCACCGCCGGCGAACAGGCCGCGCTTGGGCTCCATCACCGCGAATCGCGCGTCGGGCACGGCCACTCGAATGTCGGTGCAGCCCAACATCTCGAAGCCGCCCGCCACGCAGGTACCGTTCACCGCGGCGATGATCGGCTTGTACACCGGGAAGCGATGCAAGACGGCGTGGATGGCGTCGTCCTTGTTCCAGCCTTCGGGCTGGGGCAGGTCGCCGGTGAGTTCCGGGATGAATTTCTTCAAGTCGGCACCGGTGCAGAAATCCCGCCCGACGCCCGTGACCACGGCAACCCAGGCGCTGGCGTCATCGCGAAAGGCGGCCCAGGCGTGGGCCAAATCGCGGAAATGTTCCATGTCCAGCGAGTTGCGGGTCTCGGGACGGTTGATCGTGATGGTGGCGATGTGCGCGCGCAGGGCGTAATCGATGCTCACAACGTCTCCCGCTCGATGACCAGACGCACGACGTCGCGCGCGCATCCCCATGACAAGGTCACGCCATTGCCGCCGTGCCCGTAATTGTGGACGCATCGCGATGTGCCAAGTGGCTCGGCCTCGACTCGCACCGATGGACGGTCGGGACGCAGGCCGGTGATGGTCTCGATCACTTCGGCCTCGCCAAGCCGCGGCTCGATCTTGCGGCAGCGCCGCAGGATTCGTTCGCTCACCTCTGGGTCGGGGGTGAGGTCCCACCGCCCGGGAACGCTGATTCCGCCGCACACCACACGCTGGGGGTGGGGGAAATAGCAGGTCCATTCCGGGCCGGCGTTGATTTCCAGAAACAGTTGCCGCAAACCGGGATTGGTGAGCACGACGTGCTGGCCGAACAGCGGGCGCATCGTGTCGTCGCCCGCCAGCGCTGCGGCCCCGAGGCCCGCACAGTTGACCACTATCGGCGCGGCGTCGGCGCCCTCGGCCAGCGATCGCACCGTGCGGGTTTCGATTTCGCCGCCGGCCGCGGTGAGTCGATCGGTCAGGTAGTCGAGGTATTGCGGCATGTCGATCATCGGCAAGGTGGCACGAAACCCGGTGCCGAAGCCCTGGGGGAGATCGGCCGCATCGGCCGGGCGCAGGTCGGGGATCAGCGCGGCCGCCGACGACATCGCCTCGGCCCCGGTCAATTCGCCGACGGCGATCGCCGGCGCCATGCGCACGCCGGTGCCGGGGGTGTCGGCCAATTTCCGGAAGACGCCGAGGGAATGCTCGGTCCAGGCCAGGGTTTCGCTGGCCCGCTCGGCCGGCCGCGGCGGCGCCCATACCGCGCCCGCGACGATCGAGGTTGTCTGGTGAGGCATTGCCGCCGCCCACACCCGCACCGGCCACCCGGCTTCGGCGAGACAGATCGCCGACGTCAATCCGCTGACGCCGGCACCAATGACGACGATCCGCTGGGCGCTGGCCACGGCGTCACGGATCAGGAATGAGGCGCTTGCTGGCCGTTAGGGAGCATCCCGTTGAGGATGCCGAGAATACCTTGAAGTTGGGCCCCCGCGGCCGGCCCGGAAGCATCGGGGGGCGGCGCACCATCCGTCTGCTGCCAGGGCTGGCAGCCGTCCGTCTTGAACGCCTTGTCGGTCGGCTCGATGCGAACCACCTGCGGCTTCTTGCTCATCGAATTGTCGATGAGGTTGCCGTCGGGGTTGCCCATCCGCTTCCAGTAGCACACGCCGTTGGCGACGGGTCCCGCCGAGCTGTAGGTGCCCGGCGCGATGTCGGTCCCCACCGCGAACGTGCCGTCGTGATCGATGCTCGTCTTCGGCCCGGCCGCGGGTGCTGCCGCCGGCGGCTCCGCCGGTGACGGCTCGGGTGACGGCTCGGGATCGCCGTAGGCAACACCGGCGGACACCGCCCAGCCCGCGATGACCAGCGCCGCGGCGCCGAACCGTGCCGCAACGGATGCTGGCGCGTTAAACCACATAGAACAGCAGCGTACCGGGGCCGGCAGCCTATTTCATGTGGCTGCGCCGGTAGCGCCCTGTTCCGCGACACATAAACCTTTGCGACGACACGCCGACGAAGTTCGCTCCGCCTTATGTCTCGGCGAACCCGTTGGGTTGATGTGGGCGCTCGGCGGATGTAGCTAGGTCAGCCTGCGGACCTTGCCGGCGTAGCCGAGCGCGTGCTCGTAGGTGTCGAGGTTGTCTCGGGAAATCTTCGCGTGCACGGGACGTTCGAGGAAGAAACGCAGCACCGGGTTGTAGGCGTGGTAGGTCTCGTGGAAGGTCAGCACCGTGGTGCCGTCGGGCTGTTCCTCGAGTTGGTGATAACCCTCCGCGCGCGACCACAGCGGCGCGCCGACCGCCACGTAGCGCGACAGCTTGTAGATCTCCGCCTCGGTGACGCTCTCCCACGACCGCCCTTTGCCGCCCGACAACAGGTACTTGGGCACCGGGAAGATGCAGGTGCGGACCAGACCCTCGCCGGCCTCGTTGCCTTCGTTCAGAATTTCCATGCTGCCGGTGGGCCATTTGAGGACCCGCGGGCGCGGCGCGTCCGGCGGTGCGGGCGGGTGCAACACCCGCCAGACCTTCCTCGGCGGCGCGTCGACATGGAATCGCACGGTGTAGGACTGCATCAGCTTTCTCCCCAGGTGTCCCAATAGGTGACCGTCTCCGGGGGCGGCCGCGAGGCGGGACGGAAGTCAGTGCCGATCGTGTAGGCGACCGGGAACAGCGCGGCCTGCGTCGCCGTTGGCGGAATTCCGAGCACCTCGGCCACCTCTTGCTCCTTGGCCAGATGCATCGTCGTCCACACCGAGCCCAACCCGCGGGACCGCAATGCGAGCAGGAAGCTCCAGCCCGCCGGGATGATCGATGCCCACGCCGACGCGGCGGTCAGCAGGGTGGAGTTGTCGATGCGGTTGTTCAGGCAGGGGATGACGTGCACGGGCACCCTGGCCAGCGTCTCGGTCAGGGCCAGCGCGCCGGCGTACACGCGCTGGGTCTGCGGATCGGAGGCCTCCTTGGCCGCGTACGCAAGATAGTCGGCGCCAACGCTGCGATAGATCTCGCCGATGGCGGCGCGCTTAGCGGGATCGGTGATCACCAGCCATCGCCAGTCCTGCGCGTTGCTCGCGGTGGGGGCCTGCATCGCCAGCCGTATGCACTCGAGGATCACATCGCGGCCGACCGGCCGGTTCAGGTCGAGCCGCCTGCGCACCGCACGCGTGGTGCTCAGCAATTCGTCGACCGTCGCGATCTCCATTGGTTCCTTCCCGATGCTGGTCCGATGCTGGTTCAGTGCTGGTTCAGTGCTGGTTCAAAGATCGATTGCGCAGGACTGGTCGACACCGAGCACGGTCAAGGAACGTCCCAGTCCGAGGAATACGGCGACGCACAGCGTGAGATCGAGGATCTCTTCGTCGGAGAACAACTCCCGCAGGCGCTCGAAAAAGGCATCGTCTATCGACGTGTGCGCGGTGGCGAAACGCTCGGCGAATTCGATGGCAAGACGCTGGCGCGGCGTATAGCCCGGATAGCTGGCGTACGCGGCGACATGGTCGTAGAGCTCCGGCGCGACACCAGCGTCCGGGCCGGCGTCCAATATGGATTGCGCGCGAAAATCCGAGCACGCCACACAATCGTTGATCTGCGCGATCCGCATCCTGGCGAGCTCGCGCTCGTCGGCCGGCAGGATGCTCTGCTGGTATGCCCCGCGGATCATCCGCTCGACCATGCCGCCGAGTTGCGGTCGTAGCGTCCAGATCATCGCGGCCTCGCCGCCGGGGCCATCCGGCACATTGACTCGGGCCATCCGCGAACTCCTGCCCGGTAAGGACGGTACCGAGTTGAGCAAACCAGATTCTCAACTGAACTGTCTAGGCCACTCGCGTCGTGTAATTGGGCATATGCCAAACCAACCCTGGACGTGGAAAACGGCCGGGGGCTAACGTCCGTTGAGCGGCGTTGAGCCCACAGCGCCGCGAATGGGAGGTCTCCGCGTGCTTTTCATGCACGAATTACACAAGGTGCGCGGCCGCGCCGAAGACGACTTCGAGGGGGCGTTCCGCGACGGCTGGATGCGGATACTCGCCGCGGGTGACGATGCCCGGTTGCTGTGGTACGCCAACCAGGCACACGGCAGTGGACCCGCCTACACCGTCGTCACGGTGACCGCGGTTCGCGACGGAGCGGCGTGGGAGCGACTGACGCTGCGGGTCCAGAAAGGCGACCTGCAGGAGTGGATGCGCAACCTCGACGAGCTGCGCCACGAGGTCGACGCGAAGCTGCTGATGCCGCTGCCATGGTCGCCGCTTCGGGAGGTCGACTTCGACGCGGTCCCCGCGGACGGCCGGGAGCACGAGATGACCCTCTACATGGAAGACACCATGTGGCCCTACGAGGACAAGTTCGAGGAATACATTGTCCGCTGCGGCGAGGTCTACGCCAGGAGTCTTGAGCAGCCGTCGTCAATGCTGAAGATGCATGCGGCATTTCAGCCCGCGCTCGGCAGCCACCTGCGCCGCGAGGTGATCCTGATGCAGCGAATCAGCCGACCCGAGGCGCTGCTTGACCTGCTGCGCAGCCATATCCCCGCCGAGTACCGCGCCCCGGGCACATGGATGCATGACGCCTTGGACCTGCGCGACCAGTGGACCAGCCGGCTGCTGCGCACGTCCGAGTGGTCGCCCCTTTATTGATTACCGAGCCGCACATGAACATCGGGACGATCCTCGACGCGACGGCGAGCGGCGATCCCCACCGCACCGCGCTCATCGTCGACGGGCGCGCGATCAGCTACCGCGCGCTGGCGGCGGCGGTGCGGCAATGCGCCGCCGGGCTGGCCGCCCACGGCGTGGTGGCCGGGCAGCGCGTCGCGGTGGTCGACGGCGGAAGCCTGCTGTCCATCGCGACGTTGCTCGCGGCGGCGCGCCTCGGCGCGGCGGCCGCGCTGATGAACCCGGCGCTGACTCCGCCCGAGCTGCAGGGCCTGCTGAAGAACGCCGGCTGCGCCGACGTGGCGGTCGCGGGGGAGCAGTACGCCGACCGGCTGCGCGAAGCCGGCGCACCCACGGTGTTGACGGGCACCGACCTGCTGGACGGCAACGCGGTCGAGCCGGCCGCCGAGGCCGACACCGTCGCCGACACCGACGCCCCCGCCGACCGCGACGCGTTGATCCTATTCACCAGCGGGACAACCGGACTCCCGAAGGCCGTCGCCATCAGCGCCCGCCGGCTCGCCATGCGAATCAGGGGGATGGCGGCACCATTCCATGCGGACGCCCCGCCCTCGGTGGGGATGATGTGCGTCCCCTTCTTTCATGTCGGCGGCGCGCTGGGCACGCTCGGGAGTTTGTATTCGGGCAACACCTCGGTGGTGCAAACGCGGTTCGATGCCGGCGAGTGGCTTCGTCTGGTCTCGCGGCATCGCGTCACCACCACATTCCTGGTGCCGACCATGCTGCAGCGGATCCTCGACCATCCCGACTTCGCGAACGCCGATCTGACGTCCCTGGTCGCCATCGCCTATGGGGCCGCGGCGGCGCCGATCAATTTGGTGCGCAGGGCAATGGCGGCGCTGCCGCATGTGGCTTTCGCCAACGTATTCGGCCAGACCGAGACCCTCGGGGCTTACACGACCCTGATGCCCGACGATCACCGCGACCCGGCCCGTGCCGGATCCGTCGGCCGACCGCTGCCGGGAGTCGAGGTGCGCGTGGTGGACCCCGACACGGGCCGCGATGTCGAAGCGGGAGCCATCGGCGAGCTGTGGGTCAACACCACGCAGAACGTCACCGAGGGCTGGTTACACACTGGTGACCTGGCACGCCAGGATGCCGACGGTTACATCTTCCCGAGCGGCCGGCTCAGTGACACCATCAACCGCGGGGGTGAGAAATTTGGGCCGATCGAAGTCGAAGAGGCGCTGCGTTCTCATCCGGCGGTCAGTGACGCCGCCGTCGCCGGGATCGCCGACGACGAGCTCGGCCAGCGGGTGGGGGCCGCGGTAGTGGCTTGCGCCCCAGTCACACTCGAGGAACTTCGATCGCATTGCCGACAGGTGATCGCCTACTTCAAGCTGCCCGAGCGACTCGCGATCGTCGACCACATTCCCTACAACTCGACCGGCAAAGTCAACCGCCGCCAGCTCGCCGCGCTCATCGCGGACGATGGTTGAACCCAGGGAGTCCACATGTTGTTTCTGCATGAGACCCACAAAGTGGTCGGTGCCCGGGAGGAAGAATTCGAGGCCGCCTACCGCGAGGGCTGGATGCCCACGCTGGCCAAAGAAGACGACGCCCGGCTGCTCTGGTACACCAACCACGCTCATGGCAGTGGCGTCTCCTACAACGTGGTCACCATCACGGGCATCACCGATGGCACCGCGTGGGAGCGACTGGCGCACCGCGCCCAGACCGGGGACCTTCGGCCGTGGATGCGCGAACTGGACAACCTGCGCCACGAGGTGACGGGCAAGCTCATGTTGCCCGTCGCGTGGTCACCGCTTCAGTCGGTGGACCTGACGACCGTGCCCACCGACGGCGCGACCCATCAGCTGAGCCTGTTCATGGAGGACACCGGCTGGCCCGACGCGCCGCTGGACGACTACATCCGCTCGTGGGACGAAATCTATTACCGGCTGCTCTCCAAGGCGCCGCCGGGGATGCGGATCCTGGATATCCAGGCGTGCTTCCAGATCGCGCACGGCAGTCATCGACGACGAGAAGCGATGCTGTGGCAGAAGATTGAGGACGCCAACAACTATGCGGCGCTCGTGCACCTGCTGACCACCGAGACGCCGCCCGAGCACCGGGCACCCGGCAGCTACATGTATGAGGCCTTGAAGTATCGGGATCAGTGGGAGAGCCGGTTGCTGCGGACGTCGGCCTGGTCACCCCTGTATTGAACGCCTCGCTCCCGGATCGCTTGTTGGGGTGACGGACTCCAAGAACGATTCGGCCACGGCGAGAAAACCGTCCGGATCCGACGAGAAGACCACGTGCCCCGTGTCGAGGATCTCGAGCCGGGAACCTCCAATGGCGTCATGAGTCGTGTGTGCGGCGCGCAGCGGTATCGCGATGTCTCTCTTGCCCCACACGATGAGCGTGGGCGCGGTCAAATCAGCGGCACGACTTCGCAAATCGTGTGCCGGAGCCGGGAAGCTGCGCCAGAGCCCTGTGGCGAGGCGAACGCCCTCGGCCGTTTTCGCCGCGGCGATCGCGCGCTCGACGATCTGGCGGTCGTTGTCGGTCCTGGACTTCATGTAGCCGCGGACAAACGGGGGAGCGGCCCGGCGAAACACGGCAGGCGTGCCGAGCGCCCGGCAAAAGGCGCGGGCGAGTGCGTTCATCGGCACGAAGCCGCCGGTGTTGACCAGAACCAGGCCGGCGACGAACTCGGGACGGGTAATTGCCAGCCGCGCGGCCGCGAACCCGCCGACCGAATTTCCGATCAACGTCACCTTCGTCAGGCCGAGACCGTCGACGAGATCTTCGAGCGCGTCGGCGAAGAGCGACGCGCTGGGCTCGAGGGCGGAGTCGACGGGATCCGAGTCGCCGTGGCCGGGCCAGTCCACCGCGACGGTGCGGAAGCGGCGGGCAAGCGTGTCGATGATCGGGTCGAAGTCATGCCTGTCGTGCAGTATCGCATGCAGGAGCAAAACCGTTGGCCCACTGCCTAATTCGCTGTAGGCTACCCGGCCCGCCCGGGTTTGGATCGTCGGCATGGGAGTTCCTCTCGACGGAATTGACCGACTGGTCGGTCATTGCTACAGTACAACCCCAGGCACACCCTGACAAGGAGGAAGTCGAGATGCGGCAAGCCCCACCTCCCGAAGCACCGTTCGCGGACAAGATGGCCTACTACCGCACCCAACACACATCGAAGGGGGTTCGGGCCACCCACCTGGTCGGGACGCCGATCATCGCGGCGGGCCTGCCGCTGATGTTCGTCAAGCCGAAGGTCGGTGGCCCGATGTTCGTCGGGGGATGGGCCATGCAGATAGTCGGCCATCGGCTGTTCGAGAAGAACCTCCCGTCCACGCACAAGGGGTGGATCACGTATCAACTGACCGGCGTCATTCACGTGTGCGAGCAGTACGGCGAAATGCTGGCTCACCGCAGCCAGCGCAAGGCGGGATTGCGGTGAGATCGCCTGAGCCGGGCCGTAATGCGCTGCTGGATGCGGGACGGCGGCTATTGGGAACCGCCGACCTGGCCCGGATCTCAGTCAACTCGATCGTCGCCGAGGCCGGGATGGCGAAGGGTAGCTTCTATCAGCACTGGCCCAGCCGCGCCGAATACGTGCGGGCGCTGCACGCTCGGTTCCACGACCAGTTGGAAGAATCGATCGCCGCTGCCATGGCCGACCGACCGCCCGGACGCGACCGGCTCGAGGCGGGGATGAACACCTATCTTGACGGATGTTTGGCCGACCCGGCCACGAAAGCGTTGCTCGTGCAGTCGCGAACTGAGGCCGGACTGAGCGATTTGGTCGCGGCCCGGAATGAGAGCGCGGCCAGGCTGATAGCGCCCGACTTGGCAGCGCTTGGCTGGACGCCACCCGAACCGATCGCCGTGCTCCTCGTGGCGGCGGTCGCGGAGATCGCCCTTATCGAGCTCGCCAACGGCAAGCCCGACAAGCAGTTACGCCGCGCGTTGCTTCGGCTGGCAGCCCGAACGGGTTAGGCGCGTCGTTCAGGGTTTGCAGGCGGGCTCGAGGGAAAGTACAGGACCACCTGACTGCAGGGAGAGCAGATACAGGTAGGTTGGGAGCGAATGTTCGCACGCCACAGTGGATTTGACCAGGGGCTTCGGCGGAAGAGGTGTCAATCGGATCGGGTTCAGCTCATACGGGTTGAGCACGTGCTCGTAGTTGATCGGCGGGGGCAAGGCCGGGACGATGTCGAGGCGATTGGCGATCCGATACGAGTTGAGCACCACCTGGTCGTAGGTGCTGGCGAACAGCGAATCCCCGGTGCGCGGGCTGCCATACGTGTAGACGGCCGGCGCCTTGAAAACCGTGTTCGCCGCGACGTCGAGGGCAAGCAAGGTGGCCAGCGCTCCGCCCAGGCTGTGCCCGCAGATCGTCACGGAGGTGACGGGTCGCGGGAACGCAAGCGTCGCAAGAGCATTGACCACCGCCGGCGAATCCGACGCGGTCCCCGTCGTCAGCGACTCGTACATGTCGGTGAAGCCGTCTTCCGTGTGGCCGGCGCCGGCCAGGAATGGGCACGGCACCAGATCGAACTCGGCGTCGTGAATCCACTCCAGGATTCCCTCGGTGCCCCGAATCGCGATCACCGCATCACCGGCTTGATTGACCTGACAGATCAGGCCGATGGAAACCTCGTCGGCGGCCCGGATCGGGTTAATGTCGGTCGACAGATCGTTGGCGTAGATCGTCGTGACGATGGTGTAGTCGACGCCGCCGGCGCTCAACGCCCGGCCGGCCGCGTTCGCCAAATCGCCGGGCGGTGACGCGTAGGTTGCGTTCACCAGTTGGCCGAATTGTATTGCCTTCATTACGTCTAACGTCGGCGGCATCGGCATGGCGCACCCCGTCAGGCTCCGAATGTCCCGGTGAGGACGGCGTGTGCCGTCGCGGCTTGCGCTATCGCTTGCGCCGCATGCGGTCCGGTCGCTCCCGCCGGCAGTTGGAAGGTGGGCGGCAGCTGGTAGAGAGTGAACCGGTAATGATGTGTCCCGGTGCCCGACGGCGGGCACGGCGCCGCGTAGCCGGATTCACCGCTCGAATTCGCCAGAGTGGTTGCGCCGGCAGGTGTCTGACCGTCGGCTGTGCTGCCGGACCCGGAGGGGATTCCGGCCACGATCCAGTGCACGTAGGGTCCGCTAGGGGCGTCGGGATCGTCGACGACGAGCGTGGCTCCCGACGGGGCCGACCAGGCCAACGGTGGCGCCGTGCTGGCGCCCTTGCAGGTGTACTGCACCGGGATCGGCGCGCCGTCGGCGAACGCGGGGCTCGTAATGGTCAGGGGCCCGGTCGGCGGCGCCTGGGGCGTGGACTGACCGGCCGTCGTCGCTTGCGGCGCCGGTGGCGACGTCGTTCGGGCATTCGTTCGAGCATTATCGCTGCCACCGCAGGCGGCCAGCACCACCAGCACTGCCAGGCCCAGGCAGGCCGATGCGATTGGGTGACGTGTGCGACCCGAGGTTTCCATATAACCCAGTGTCGTCAACCGTCATCCCAGAAAACAGGGGTCGCAGAAAACAGGGGCCGCGGCTACTTACCGTCCCCCTTGACCTTGAGCACTCGCTTCCGCAGGCCCTCGGTCGCGGTTTCCATCAATCCCTTCGCCCCCTTCTTGACCAGAAACCCGGGGATCGGCACGGTGGGGTCGACCGTGAGCTCGAAGCGGAGCCGGGTCGAATCGCCTTCGGGCGTCAACGTGTAGCGGCCGTCCTGCGCGCGTTGTTGTTTGGCGCTGACCAATGACCAGCTCACCCCGTCGTCGTGCACGGAGTAGGCCAGTACCTGTTCGTCGCTGACGCCCACGATCTTGACGACCTGCCGCGATTTGCTTGGTCGGCCTTGGTCGTCGCGCTCCAGGACTTCGACCTTTTGATGGGTCGACGACCACTCGGGCAGCGATTCGATATCGAACAGGACGTCCAGGATCTCGTCGGGCGTCGCCTCGATGACAACTTCGCGTGAATCGGAGACAGCCATGCTAGGACGCATAGCCACTGTCGCGACGTTGAAACCCGGCCTCCGCAAAACTCCAGCGAACCCTAGGGCACCAACACGACCTTGCCGACGTTCTCCCGCGCGGCCAGGATGCGATGCGCCTCGGGCGCTTCGGCGAACGGAACGGCCGCATGCACGATCGGCGAGATCGTCCCGTCCTGCAGCCCCCGGGTCAGCGGCGTGATCCAGGGCTCCAGCGTGCCGCGGTCGTCCCACAACCGCAGCATGTTCAGGCCGATCACGGCTTTCGAGTCCTCCAGCTGGCGGAGCAGGTTGAAGCCGCGCAACATCGACAGCGCCTGTGGAGCCGCCCGGCGCAGCGAGCGTTTCTCACCCTGCTGCAGCGCCGAAACGCCGTATCCGACAAGCCTTCCGCCGGGGCGCAGCAGGTCGTACGACCGCCGCAGCGACGTTCCGCCGAGGGCGTCGAGGACCAGATCGTAAGGGCCAAGCCCCTGCCACCAGCCGTCGCGACGGTAGTCGATCGCGTGGTCGATGCCCAGCTCGGCGAGCTTCTGGTGTTTGCCGGGTGACGCCGTGCCGTGCACTTCGGCCCCGGCGGCCTTCGCGAATTGGATGGCCGCGATGCCGACCCCGCCCGCGGCGGCGTGGACCAGGACCCGCTCCCCGGCGCGCAGGGACCCGTAGCCATGCAGGGCCGCCCACGCCGTCGCGTAGTTGACGGGCACCCCGGCGCCCTGCTCGAAGCTCAGTGCGTCGGGGATCGCGACGGAGTCGGTGGCCGCGACGTTGACGATCTCGGCGTAGCCCCCAAATCGCGTTCCGGCGAGCACCCGTTCACCGACGCGTCCCGGGTCGACGCCGTCGCCGCCGGCGTCGACGATCCCGGCAACCTCGTAGCCGACGACCGCCGGAAGTTTGGGCGCGTCCGGATAGAGCCCGACGCGGGCCATGTGGTCGGCGAAGTTCACCCCCGCCGCGCGCACGGCGACCCGGAGTTGACCCGGGCCGGGCGGAGCGGGGTCCGGCCGCTGCTCGACCCGCAGCACCGAAGGGTCGCCGTGTTTGGTAATGACGACGGCGCGCATCGCGTCAGGCCTCCGCGGCGGTGGCCGCAAGGCGGGGGAGAACGACGTCACGCCACCCGGATCCCATGCGATGGAAGGCATCGGCCATCCGCTTGTCGTCCAGATCAAAGCCGCTGTGCTCCAAGAACACTCGGGTACCGGAGCCTTCCTCCTCGAGACGCCAGGTCAGCGTCCAGGCCGGCGTGAACGTGTACACGAAGCGGTGCGGTGGATCGACCTCGAGCACCTTGCAGGGTTGCTTCCCATAGCCCGGCATGTCGAGAGTGAATTGGTGGCCGACCACCGCGGCGACCTGGCCCTCCGCCCACCAGAGCCGCATCAGCTCGGGTTCGGTCAGCAACCGCCACACCCTGTCCGGCGGAGCGGCCACGAATTGGTCGACACGGATGGTCGCGGGCGTTGAAATCTCCGTCATTCCAGCTCCTCTGCTGCCTCGGCGAGCGCGGCCAGCCGTCCGCGCCAGAACTTCTCGAATGGATGCAGCCACTCACCGAGTTCCGCTAATGGCTCCGCGGTCAGGCGGTAGATGCGATGCCGGCCCCGCGGTTCGTCCGCGACTAGCCCAGCTTCGCGCAACACCCTGAGGTGCTCGGCGACGGCGGGGCGGCTCAGCTCGAACCGGTCGCTGAGTTCCCCCGCGGATAATTGCTGCCGGGTAAGGATTTCCAGCAGTTCGCGCCGCACCGGGTTGGCGAGAGCGAGAAAGATGCGGTCGGGAGCGGCCATGGTCGACACCATATGTCGGAAATTCCCGACATGTCAATTGGGTGAACAATCGAGTACCGAACAACTGGAGCGGCCGCGTTGCTTCGGATCGGACTGCTGGAGATCTACCGTTAGTGGAACTAATCAGACAGCGACGACGAGGTTGATGTGGACAGCGACATCGCGGCAATCGCCACTCGGCTCAGCGAGAGGATCACCGAGATCGGCGCCGCGATATCCACCACGGTCGAAGACAACATCGCCGAACTTCCCCGCGACGAGCGAATGATCGAGTTGATGCACCGGGGGATACGGGATCACCTCCAGACCATCCTGCATGCGCTGCTGCACAGCGTCGGCGTGGACAAGGTCAAAGCGCCGCCGGCGGCGATCGAGTACGCGAGGCGCCTTGCGCAGCACGATGTTTCGCCCCATGCGATGATGCGTGCGCACCGGCTGGGGCAACGCCGGATGACCGAGCTGGTGTTCACCGAGTTGCAAGCGTTGGGCCTCGAGCCGGCGGCGAGGGTTGCGGTGATCCAGGTGATCACCAAGGCGCTGTTGAAGTACGTCGACTCGGTGGAGCTGCAGGCCCTCGCGGCGTATCAGGGCGAGCGCCAGTTGCTGCTGGAGAGTCGGAGTACCGCCCGCGAGACGCAGGTCCGAGACGTCCTCCTGGACGACACACCGGTCGACGTCGATGCCGCGTCCATGGCGATCGGCTATCCGCTTGGCTGGCAGCACCTGGCGCTCATCGTGTGGCATCCCAACGGCGATGGGACGGGCGACGGGTTCACGCGGCTGCAACGGTTCATACGCGACCTGGCGAATATCGTCGACAGCTCGGCGAGCCCACTGCTAGCCGCTGCCGAACCGGCAAGCGCGTGGGTCTGGTTGCCGTACAGGTCGCCGCCGGGTGACGTGGTCGCGAAAATCCGCCAGTTCGTAAGCTCGCGACCCGATGCACCCAGCGTCGCGATCGGAGCTATGGGTTCCGGCGTCAAAGGATTTCGGCGCTCCCACCGCCAGGCGCAACGCGCGCGGGCGGCCGGCCGCGCCCGCAGCCGCCTCGAAAGGCTCGAACGGGTGGTGGTCGCCGCGACCGACCCCGGCATCATCACGCCCGCGCTGCTCGGCGCGGGCATCGACGAGATCCGCGAATGGGTGGCCGACATCCTCGGTCCGTTGGCGTCCGACACCGATGACGACGCCGGCCTGCGGAACACCCTGCGGGAATTCCTGCGCTCCGGCTCCGGCTACAACGCCCAGACAGAAGAACTCAGCGCGGATCCCAGCATCGTGAAGTCCGGCGTCGAGAGGGCGGTGGCCAGGCGCGGACGGCCGATCGACGACCGGGTCGATGTCGAACTCGCGCTGCTTGCGTGCGAGTGGTACGGCGCGGCCGTGCTGCTGCGCGGCTGAGCCACTTTTCGGCCCCGTCTCGGGGCGTTACCGTCCTGTCTGTGCATTTCGCGTGGGAACCGCTGACCGACAATGCGTATCGCTGCCGGCTGCCGTTCTGCGACGTCACGGTCGGGCTGGTGTGTGGCCGTTCGGGAGCGCTGCTTGTCGACACCGGCACTTCGCTCACCGAAGCCGCCGCGATCGACGCCGACGTTCGGCAGCTTGCCCGGTGTCCCGTCACGCATATCGTGTTGACGCACAAGCACTTCGACCATGTCTTGGGTTCCGCGATGTTTGCCGGAGCCGAGATCTACTGCGCACCAGAGGTTGTCGAGTATCTGTCGTCGTCCACCGACCTGATTCGCGCCGATGCTCTGGACCATGGCGCGGATGCCGCGGAAATCGACCGCGCCATCGCGGCATTGCGGACGCCAGACCATGCGGTCTACGACACCGTCATCGGCTTAGGCGATCGCACCGTCACGATCGCCTACCTGGGCCGCGGCCATACCGCTTCGGACTTGGTCGTGATGGCGCCCGGGAACGACAACGACCGGGCCGTGGTGTTCACGGGTGACCTCGTGGAGGAGTCCGCTGACCCGGCGATCGACGCCGATTCCGATGTGACGGCCTGGCCGGCAACCCTTGATCGGCTGCTCGCGCTCGGTGGACCCGACGCGATCTACGTCCCCGGCCACGGAAAAATCGTCGACCCGGAGTTCATTCGTCGCCAGCGGAATTGGTTGAGAGAACGCGCGAACCTGCAGAGCGGCTAGGCGCGGGCCGCGGAGCACGCGGCTATGAGGGCATCCGGGTCGGTGGCGCTCACCCACAGCGAGCGCAGCCGCACCGACCTGAAGACGACCCTCGCATCCACCGGTGGCTCAATCGTCAACGCCACGAGGCCCCGCCCAGACCCATTGACCAGCCAGCGCCCGCGCGAGTAGTGCACGCCCCAGGCGAACACCCGCTCGTCCTTAGCCTCGGCAGTGACGATGGACGCCAACGGGATATGGGCGTCGAACGCCCAGCCCATCTTCACGTGCAAGGTATCGCCGGCCACCCGCAGCTCGCTGCGCTCAGGTCCCATCCCGACGGCAACCGCCAGGGGCAAATACCAACGCTCAAAGCGCAATTTCGCCTCCATGGAGGTGACCATACTCATCGCCGACACTGTTTGCTGGCGATTGCGCGACAGGGCGGTCCGGGTGCCGGCCCTCTCAGACGACGCAAGCCAGGCCGTAGTGTGCACGGGTGACCTTGAGGACGAGTCCGCTCAACCCGCGGTCGGCGCGGAGTCCATTCCCCGGCAGCGGAATTGGCTGAAAGAACTAGCTGGCGTCGCTTCGCATGATCGATGACATAGTGCTCCGTTGGGTCGTCACCGGCCTGTCCGCGCTCAGCGCCGTGGCATGGGGTTTCGTACTCCTGCACCGTCATCGCTCGTGGGTGGAGGTTGTGCGGTGTGTGTTGCACCTCGTGATGGCGATCGCGATGGCGGTAATGGTCTGGCCCTGGGGCGCGCAGCTACCGGCGGCGGGGCCCGCGGTGTTCTTCCTGTTCGCCGCCCTCTGGTTCGTCATTTCGGCCGTTGCTTCAGCCGAAACCCTCCCGCTGCGGACGGTGTACGGGTATCACGCCCTGATGATGTTGGCGATGGCGTGGATGTATGCGTTCATTCACGGGCTCCTGCTGCCGGGCCACTCTTTGAAGCACCACCACCACATGGACATGGATATGGCCGGCACGGTGGTGGTGCCGACCACGGTCGGGTCGCCGGGGTGGATCGCGGCGACCAACTGGTTCTGGTTCGTCGGTTTCGGGCTCGCCGCGGCCATCTGGGCGTCCGGTTTCGGGCTGAAGCGGGCGGATGAATCGGATCCCGGTTCGTGGCGTTCGCTCACCGCGCCGGCTCAGGCAACGATGGCCGCCACGATGTCCATCATGTTCGGCGCCACCCTGTTTCAGGGCTGAGCCGATTCTCACCGCGGGCGGCAAACCCCGCTCGCGAAAGCGCGCCGTCCGCCGGTGATTGAACCGTGTTGCCCGGGGATAGACTCACATTCAGCGGAATCGTGCTGAAGAGGAGCGTAATTTCATGGCCATCATCGACGCGGACACCGAAGTTCCCGCACCGTTCGACCAAGAGGTCGCCGCCACGCAGCGATACTTCGACGACCCGCGGTTCGCCGGAATTATCCGCCTCTACACGGCCCGGCAAGTAGTGGAGCAGCGCGGCACGATCCCCACCGACTACACCGTGGCGCGGGACGCGGCCGGGGCGTTCTACAAGCGCCTGCGCGAGCTCTTCGCCGCCAAGAAGAGCATCACGACGTTCGGGCCCTACTCGCCGGGGCAGGCGGTGAGCATGAAGCGGATGGGCATCGAGGGGATCTACCTCGGCGGCTGGGCCACCTCCGCCAAGGGTTCGACTACCGAAGACCCGGGGCCCGACCTGGCCAGCTACCCGCTGAGCCAGGTTCCCGACGACGCCGCGGTCCTCGTGCGCGCGCTTCTCACCGCCGACCGCAACCAGCAGTACCAACGGCTGCACATGACCGAGCAGCAGCGCGAGGCGGCCAAGGAATACGACTTCCGGCCGTTCATCATCGCCGACGCGGACACCGGACACGGCGGCGATCCGCACGTGCGCAACTTGATCCGCCGGTTCGTCGAGGTCGGTGTCCCGGGCTATCACATCGAAGACCAGCGTCCGGGCACCAAAAAGTGCGGCCACCAGGGCGGCAAGGTTCTGGTCCCGTCAGACGAACAGATCAAGCGTCTCAACGCGGCCCGGTTCCAGCTCGACGTCATGCGGGTGCCCGGCATCATCGTGGCGCGCACCGACGCGGAAGCGGCCAACCTGCTCGACAGCCGCGCCGACGAGCGCGACCAGCCGTTCCTGCTCGGTGCCACCAACCTCAATATCCCGTCCTACAAGGCCTGCTTCCTGGCACTCGTTCGGCGCTTCTACGAGCTGGGAGTCAAGGAACTCAACGGCCACCTGCTCTATGCGATGTCCGACGCCGAGTACGCCAACGCCACGGCGTGGCTTGAGCGCCAAGGCATCCAGGGGCTCGTCTCCGACGCCGTCAACGCGTGGCGGGAGAACGGGCAACACTCGATCGACGATCTCTTCGATCAGGTCGAGTCGCGGTTCGTGGCCGCCTGGGAGGACGACGCCGGGCTGATGACCTACGGCGAGGCCGTGGCCGAGGTGCTCGAATTCGGCGAGAGCGAGGACGAACCCGCCGACATGAGCCCCGAGGACTGGCGCCGGTTCGCCGAGCGTGCATCGCTGTTCGCCGCCCGGGAAAAGGCCAAGGAGCTGCGCCTGGACCCGCCGTGGGACTGCGAATTGGCCAAGACACCCGAGGGCTACTACCAGATCCGCGGTGGTATTCCCTACGCGATCGCCAAGTCGCTGGCAGCGGCGCCGTTCGCCGACATCCTTTGGATGGAAACAAAGACCGCCGATCTGGCCGATGCCCGGCAGTTCGCCGAGGCGATCCATGCCGAATTCCCCGACCAGATGCTGGCCTACAACCTCTCGCCTTCGTTCAACTGGGACACCACCGGCATGACCGATGACGAGATGAAGCGCTTCCCCGAAGAGCTGGGCAAGATGGGCTTCGTCTTCAACTTCATCACCTATGGCGGACACCAGATCGACGGCGTTGCGGCAGAGGAATTCGCCGGCGCGCTGCGGCAGGACGGCATGCTGGCGCTGGCTCGCTTGCAGCGCAAGATGCGCCTCGTCGAATCTCCCTACCGCACGCCGCAAACCCTGGTCGGCGGCCCGCGCAGCGACGCGGCTCTGGCCGCATCCTCGGGCCGCACGGCGACCACCAAGGCCATGGGTAAGGGCTCGACCCAGCACCAGCATCTCGTACAGACCGAGGTGCCGAAGAAGCTGCTGGAGGAGTGGCTGGCGCTGTGGAGCGAGCACTACCAGCTGGGCGAGAAGCTCCGCGTCCAGCTGCGGCCCCGCCGCCCCGGGTCGGACGTGCTCGAACTCGGGATCTATGGCGACGGGGACGAGCAGCTGGCCAATGTCGTCGTCGATCCCATCAAGGATCGCCACGGCCGCAGCATCCTCACGGTGCGCGACCAGAACACCTTCGCCGAAAAGCTGCGCAAGAAGCGGCTGATGACCTTGATCCACCTCTGGCTCGTGCACCGCTTCAAGGCCGATGCGGTCTACTACGTCACGCCGACCGAGGACAACCAGTATCAGACCTCGAAGATGAAGTCGCACGGCATCTTCAGCGAGGTCTACCAAGAGGTCGGCGAGATCATCGTCGCCGAGGTGAACAAGCCGCGCATCGCCGAGCTGCTCACGCCCGACCGCGTCGCACTGCGGAAGCTGATCACCAAGGAGGGGTAGCGGCCAAGCTCCCGTCCTACCTGCGAGGGCCCGGATTTGCCCGCGGATTCACTCCGCGTGCCCAATTCACCTTCATTCCTGTTTGCACCCCGCGACGGCGGGGTACGACAGGTTGACTGGGTAAATGTGGCGCGAGTGGAGAGTGGGGAATCTGATGAGATCCGAAGCCAGAACTGCTGTCGCGCTTTTCGGCGGCGCGGCCATGCTCGTCGCAGCGGTCGGATGTGGGGGCGGTGGCAATAAAGGACCCAGCAGTACCACGACGACGACACCAACCACCACTTCCTCGACCAGCGTGGCGCCAACCACGGCGCCGGGCACCGGCGGTGGCGCTCCGACGGGCGGCGGCACCGTCCCCGGTGGCCCCACTGGCGGTGGCGGACCCGGCGGCGGCGGTGGCAGCGTCCCGGGTGGCCCCACGGGTGGCGGCGGTCCCGGTGGCGGCGGCGGCAGCGTTCCCGGCGTCGGCGGAGGCGGCGGTGGACCGGGCGGTGGCGGCGGTTGCGTCGGCAACGTCTGCGGCGGATATCCGTGATCGCATCCCGCCGTTGAGCATGCCGGTATCGAGCGTGCGCTAAAGCACTTCAGAAACGAAGACTTGCTCCCAAGCCGGTGGGGCCATGCAAAGCTGGCCCCACCGGCTGAGCTATCTCCGGAGGTCTAGGGCGGACCGCGCATTCGGGTTATGGTTTCGGACAACTCGATTGCAAAGGGACCTCAATGGCAAAGCTCAGGTTCGGTTATTTCATCGCCCCATTCCATCGCGCGGGCACCAACCCGACGCTTGCGCTACAACGCGACCTGGAATTCATCGAGCACCTCGACGCCCTCGGCTTCGACGAGGTGTGGTTGGGCGAGCACCATTCGGCCGGCAGCGAGATCATCAGCTCACCGGAGATCTTCATCGCCGCGGCCGCCGAGCGCGCCAAGCGGATTCGGTTCGGGACCGGGGTCATCTCCCTCGCGTACCACAACCCCCTTTGGGTCGCCGACCGCCTGATGCTGCTCGATCACCTCACCCATGGTCGCGTGATCGGCGGGATGGGACCGGGCTCGTTGCCCACCGACTCGGCGATGATCGGACTCAACCCCACCGACACTCGCGAGCTTCTCGAAACCAACCTCGACATTGTCGTCCGGTTGCTGGCGGGCGAAACGGTGAGCGCCAAAACCGCCACGCACCAGCTGTTCGACGCCAAGTTGCAGCTCGCCCCGTATTCGGACGGCGGGATCCCGCTGGCGGTGGCCGCGGTTGCCTCGCCCACCGGCGCGAGGCTGGCCGGCAAGCACGGCATCGGCCTGCTCTCCATCGGTGCGACGCTGACCGTCGAGGGCTTCAACGCGCTGTCGTATCACTGGGGCATCGTCGAGGAACGCGCGGAAGCCTTCGGCACCCAAGTCGACCGCAAGGACTGGAGCCTGGTCGGGCCGATGCACATCGCCGAGACCGACGAACGGGCCCGCGCCGACGTGAAATTCGGCATCGAGTCGTGGTTCAACTACTTCCAGAAGGTGGCCGCCTTCCCGCAGATGACGATGCCGGGGGAGCAGCTGGACGAGATGATCGACGTCATCAACGACAACGGGGCCGGTGTCATCGGAACGCCCGAGCGGGCGCGCGAACAGGTGCAGCGGGTGTGGGATCAGTCCGGCGGCTTCGGCTGCTTTCTGCAGATGGGCCACGAATGGGCCAACCCGGCGGCCACCAAACGCTCGGCCGAATTGTTCGCCGCCGAAGTCATACCGCACTTTCAGGGTCAGGCGCAGCCGACGCTCGATGCCGCGGCGCGCGCCGGCCAGGTGCGCGACGGGCTCGCGCAATCACAGCTGCAGGCCGTCGAGCACATGGCCAAGAAGTACCAGGACGAAGTCAGTTCGAAATAGCTGCTCGAAAACCCTTGAGCCGCAGGAATAATCGCTACCGTCCGCCGGCCGACTCGCGCTCGGCCGCCTTCACCAGGCGGCCCGCGAAAAACCGCACGGCACCGCCCATCGCGGCCCGCATCAGCGGACCGGTCCCGCGAACTCCCTCGGTAAACGAGCCCGTCCAGTGAATGTCGGTGCCGCCGGCCGCATTCGGCGTGAACACGACTTCGCCGAAGTAGTCCTTGGCCGGAGAGGCGGGTCCGACCAGTTTGTAGGCGTGCCGGCGGTCCTGCTCGTACTCGACCGTCTCCTCCTGCACCAGCACGGGCCACATCCCGACCTTGCGGATAGCCCCGACACCGCCGGGCGCAGGAGTACCTTGCCGCGCCCAGCTCGAGTGCAACACGATCGGCTTGGCCCATTTCGACCAGTTCGCCCCATCCGCCACGAGCCGGAACAACGTTGCGGCGGGCGCGCTACTGGTCTTGTCGATCTCGAACGAAAACTTCCGACCCACCATGCCCGACTCCCTGACAACCAAACGACCCCGAGTGGGATTGCCGGGTACCTTACCGTCCACGCCAGGCCAGGCGCATACTCACCCAGTGAGTCAAGCCGATCGCGTTTCAGCCTGCCCGCACCAACGGGGACCGGTCGGCCCGCTTCGCAACGGCCGCGGGCACGAAAGACGTTGTGAATAAACATGGTAACGCGACTGTCGGTACTAGCCCTCGCAGCGATGTTGTCGCTCGGCGGGTGCTCCGAGGGTCGAAACGCCACACCCGCCAGCACTACAACAAATCACGACGCCTCAACAACCCGCAGCCAGAACATACTCGACGCCGCTATCGAGGCCGACGGACCCGGATGCTCGGCGGCGGTAGGCATCAAGGGCAAAGTCGTCTGGACAGGAGTCCGCGGCGTCGCCGACGTGTCAAACGGCACCGCGATCACCGCGCAAACCGTGTTCGACATCGCCTCGGTATCCAAGCAATTCACTGCCACCGCGCTGCTGCTGTTGGTTGACGCGGGGCAGGCGACGCTCGACGACCCGTTGTCCCGATACATGCCCGAACTTCCAACATGGTCCGGCTCCATCAGCGTCGGACAGCTGATGCACCAGACGAGCGGCGTCCCCGAGTACGTCGGGCTGCTCGAGGCGCAGGGGTTCCAGTTGAGCGACCGCACGACAGAGGACCAAGCCTTGCAGACGCTGGTCAGCGTGCCGAACCTGGAGTTTCCACCCGGGTCGCGGTTCGAATATTCGAATTCCAACTACCTACTGTTGGGCGAGATTGTCCGCCGGATCACGCGGAAACCGCTGGCGCAGTTGCTAGCCGAGGAAATCTTCCGTCCGTTGAGTCTGGCAATGGTCTTGGATCCGACCGGAGAGGTTCCCGGCAAAGCCATCGCGTATGAAAAGGGCAGCGAGGGGTACCGGGCCACCCGATCAGGCTGGGAGCAGGTCGGTGACGGCGGCATCCAGACCACGCCAAGCCAACTGGTCTACTGGGCGGACAACTACCGAACCGGGCGCCTGGGCGGACCCAAGCTGAGGGAGGCGCAACTGGCCGGCGCGGTGCCAACCGAGCCGACGGGCGGTGACAAGTATGGCGCCGGGATTTACGCGCTGGCCAACGGCATGCTCGATCACGACGGCGCCTGGGGCGGATTCGTCACGGCATTCCGCATCAGCAAGGACCGAGCAACGTCGGTGGCCATCAGTTGCAACACCGATAAGCAAGACCCGGAAGCCCTCGCCGACTCGCTGGCGAAAGTCTGGATGTAGCCCGCGTCAAAGCACATGGGGCGCAACGAGAACCGCGGCGCTCGCCACGGCGAACCCGATCAGGAACGCGATCACCGTAAAGCCCATTACCTGGCGCACATTGAGCTTCGCGATCGCGATTACCGGCAGCAGCCAGAACGGCTGAATCATGTTCGCGACGCCCTCGCCGACCGCGACCGACATCGACATCAACCCGAGGTAAGCCGGCGAGTGCTGGCCAACGGCCACGGCCGAACCAACCGCTATTGGCCCCTGCACCGCCCAGTGCCCGCCGCCCGACGGCACGAATAGCGAGATGAGGACGGAACCGACGAACGTCAGAAACGGAAGCGAGTACTGATCCGCGCCGCGCACCAGCGCTTCGGCGAGCACCGTCTGCAGCGCCTTGCTCGACCCCGTTGGCAAATAACCCAGCAGCCCCACGATCCCGCCGTATAACGGATACTGCAGCAGCAGCGGGCCGGATACCTTTGCCGCGGCGGAAAATGCGCGGATGAAGCGAATCGGCGTGCGGTGCAGCAAAGCGCTCGTCACGGTGAACAGCATGATTATTGACGAAATGTTCAGCGCAAAGCCGCTCAGCACGAAGTACGTTACGCCCGCCGCGAAGACAATGACGTTGAGGATCCACAGGTTTTCCAGCCACTCAGCAAAGGTCCGCTTGCCCTCGGGCGGGTCCTGCTCGGGTTCCTCCTCGAACACCGCGGGGTCGGGCTCGAGGCTCTGCGCCGGTGCCATGCGCCAGATCGCGGTGCCGAGTAGGGCGAACACGACGAGCACCGCGACCACGTTGTACGGCTGGAAAATCGTCAGCCTTAGCGGCACGACCGTGCCGGTCATCTTGTGAATCACGTTGATTGGGCTGGAAGTGTCGGTGTTGGCGAGCGCGATCGACGACGACAGACCCTGCGTCCAAACGATGAAGCCCATGAACCCAGCGGCGATCAGATAGCCGAAATGCGCACCGGTGAGTCGCTTTGCGACCTGGCGCGCGACCAACGCCCCCGCCACCAGGCCGAGCCCCCAGTTCAGCAGCGAGAAGACGGTACTGACGCAGAAGCACAGCAGGGCTCCCTGAACCTGGTTGGTCGGCTTGCTCGCGAGACGGACGATGGCCCGCTTCAGGACCGGCGCCTCGGCCAGTGTGTAACCCGTCACCAGGACGAGCACCATCTGGAATGCGAAGGTGAAGATGTTCTGCGGCCCCCACACGCCGCCGTACCATGCCTTCAGAATGCCGGAGGCGGTGGCGCCCCGGACCAGTAGCGCAACCAACCCGACGACGATCAGGGTCAGGATGACCGCGAACAAATACGGGTCGGGCATCAGCCGTTCGACGTACCGGACGCAAAGCCCGGTGAGGCGCTGAACAAATCCGCCTCGTTCGACGTGTCGGTCCTCTTCCGTCGTCATCGGCTTCCCTTACCGTGATGGTTCGCTCGCGGGTCGTTTCGTTCGGTGGTCTAAACCTTGCCTTACGCAACCGCTGGCCGCTCGGTGGCATCCTGGCGATGTGGGATTGGTAATCCGGTTGGCGGAGTTCCTGATTCTGCTGCTGCCGCTGGTAGGCCTGGTCATCGGCGCGCTGCGGGCCTTTCGCGGCAACCGGCCGCGCACCGCGGAATCGCCCGAGCCCGCGGCCGAGCCGCCCGAACGCACCGCCAACAATCAGGTGGCCCAATGGCAGTCGCTGAAACGGGTCCTGGAGGAGCACAGCCGCACCGACAAACGCTGGCTCGACTACGAGCTCGACTTCGCCAAGCTGCTCGACTTCCCGCTCATGACCGACATGCGTAATCCGCTGACGGTCGGGTTCCACAAAGCCAAGCTCCGGGCGGATTTCCTCCGCCCCGTCAAAGCCGAAGATCTGCTCGACGACCGGGAGACCGCCGCGCTGTATCTGTCCGCGGTCGAGGAGTACGTGAGCGCCTTCAACGTCGCGGAGGCAGAGGCGATGCGCAGGCGCCGCAGCGACTTCTCCCGAGAAGACCAGCAGCGCATCGCGCGCGCCCAGAACCTGTTGCGGGTGGCCTCGGACCCCGCCGCGGCCCCGCAGGAACGCCAGAACGCCTACGACCGAGCCCGTAAGGAACTCGAGGGACTCGTCGTCGTGCCATCCACGACGCAGGCCAGCATTGAGCGCGGAATCTCCGGTCAGATAGAGCCCTAGATCGCGCCGGCGACGGCAGTCGCCGTGCCACGATGATCGAATGACCGCCACGCCCGGCCCGCCCGCCGCAGAGTCGGATGAGAGCCCGAATCTCGCCGGATTCCCGATCGTCGCGCCACCGCTTCCCGGCCGAGTCACCTTCGAGCAGCGCTGGGACGATCTGACCTTCATCCATTGGCCGGTGCGCCCCGAGAGCGTCGAAGGGCTGTGCCCGCCCGCAACCCGCCCCGACGTCTTTGCCGATGGGTTGACGTACGTGGCGCTGGTCCCGTTCATGTTGAGCGGCACCAGGGTCGGCACCGCGCTGCCACTGCCGTATTTCGGCAGCTTCGCCGAGACCAACGTCCGGCTCTACACGGTCGACGACGCCGGGCGACACGGCATCGTGTTCCGGTCGGCGGAAACGGCTCGCCTGGCGGCCGTGCCCGCGATCCGGATCGGCCTCGGCGTCCCCTACACCTGGTCGCGGATGCGGGTGACGCGATACGGCGACCAGGTGACGTATGACAGCGTGCGCCGCTGGCCCCGGCGCGGCCTGCGCAGCCGGGTCACGGTTAGCGTTGGCGACCCGATCCAGCCGACACCGCTCGAGGTGTGGCTTACCGCCCGGTGGGGCGCGCACACCCGCAGGAGCGGCCGTACGTGGTGGGTGCCGATCGAGCACGAGCCGTGGCCGTTGCGCGCGGCCGAGATCGTCGAACTGAGCGACGAATTGGTGGGCGCAGGCGCCGTGCGACCAGCCGGAGATCCGTTGCGTGCGCTGTTTTCGCCCGGCTTGCGAACCCGGTTCGGCCGCGCCCGCGTCGTCGAATAACCCGCGCGGTCAGGGGCAGCAGTAGCCGCCGTCGATCACGACGTCGGAACCGGTCATGTAGCTCGATGCCTCGCTGGCCAGGTACAGGTAGAGGCCGCTGAGCTCGTCCGGCCGGCCCAGGCGGCCCAGCGGTATCTTGGGCTCCCACAGCGCGTGTAGCTCGGCCATGGGCATGACGAGCTCTGTGAGGATATAGCCCGGACTGACGCTGTTGACCCGGATCTTGTGCGGCGCGAATTCGACGGCCATGGCCTTGGTCAGGTGGATGACCGCCGCCTTCGAAGCGCAGTAGTGGCCGACCTGCTGCGGGATGTTGATGATGTGTCCGGACATCGAGGCGGTGTTGATGATGACTCCGCCTTGTCCCTGCCGGACCATTGCCCGGGCCGCCGCCTGGGCGGTGAGAAACACACCCGTCACGTTGGTGTCCTGAATGCGCTGGAATTCCTCCGGGGACATCTGCAGCATCGGAGTGACGGCGACGATCCCGGCGTTGCAGACCGCGATGTCGATGCCGCCCAGCTCGGCGGTCACCCGGTCCAACATCGCGTTTACCTGGTCCGGCCGGGTCACGTCGCAACACACTGGCACGACCTTGCCGGTGCTCGCGAGCTCTGCGGCGACCTGCTCCAGGGTGTCCGGGTGCCGTGCCGCGATGGCCACTTCCGCGCCCGCTTGCAGGTACGCCCGCGCGACTTCCTTGCCGATGCCGCTGGACGCCCCGGTTACCAGGGCCCGCTTGCCGTCCAAGTTGAAGAAGTCCAACACGTTCATCCGAGATCCCCATCCATCCGAGCCACCCAAAACCGGAACACGTTCTAGTGTGTCCGTCATGGGCAAGTTCACCAGGGCCGAAATCGAGCAAGCTTTCGCGAACTACACCACCGTCGTCGAGGGGTGCAGCGCTTCGGGTGACTGGCGACCGTTCGCGGATTTGTTCACCGAGGACGTCGTCTACACCGAGCACCACTATGGCGTCTTTCACGGCCGGGAGGCGGTCCGGGACTGGATCGTCGCGGTGATGGCCCCATTCCCACACATGCGTTTTCCCAACGACTGGATTGCCTACGACGACGACAATGACGCGATCGTCATGATGATCAAGAACCTGCTCGACCACCCCACGGACCCCGACGGCGAGCCGTTCTGGTTCCCGAACTGGACGCGGCTGGTCTATGGCGGCGACGGCCTGTTTTCCAGCGAGGAAGACATCTACAACCCCAACCGTGATGCGCCGGGGGTCGTCGCGGCGTGGATGCAGGCCGGCGGCCAGCTCGCCTCCGACGAAATCCTGCAGCCCAACGCCTAGCTAGGCCGGCGAGCGATCCGGCTGGCGACTGCGCCGGCGTGAACGGACTGCCGTCAGCGCCTGCTCCCAGGCCAGCAGCGTGGCGGCCTTGAGGTTGGCCGGTTTGACGCTGTCGCGGGAAAGCAGCGCCGTCGCAGCGGCTTTCGTGGTCGCCGAGGCCTTGGACATATGGCCGCTGTCGAACGGTGGCTGCGGGTCGTATTCGATAGCGAGCTGGATGGCCTTCGCGCGGCCTTCGCCGCCGATCTCGCCGGCCAGCCACAGCGCAAGGTCGAGTCCGGCGGAGACGCCCGCGCTCGTGACAACGTCGCCCTGGTGCACGATCCGCTCATCGGCGACGGGGGTCGCGCCGAAACCCTTCAGCAGCGGAAGCGCAATCCAGTGCGAGGTCGCGCGCCGGTCCTTGAGCAGGCCGGCCGCCGCCAGGATCACAGAGCCCGAACACACCGACGTCGTCCAGCTGGCGGTCCGGTGGGCCTGACGCAGCCAGTCCAGCAGCCGCGCGTCGCGCGCGTGCACAGGCGTCGACGGACCGCCGGGCACCAGAATCACGTCGGGCGAAGGTGTTTCGGCCAGCGAATGCGTCGCGCCGATGACCAGGACGCCCGAATCGGCGGTGATCGGCCCGGAATCGTGCCAGACGAATCGCACCTCGGCGCCCGGGAGGTTTCGCAGCACCTCGTAGGGTCCAATCATGTCCAGGGCGGTGAATCCGGGGTAGGCCACGAAGGCAATCTGGGTCATGCTGTCGTCCTCTCAGGCGAAGGCCTTGCGGTACTGATCCGGCGAGACACCGACGCGGCGAATGAAGTTGCGCCGCATGGTTTCTGCGGTTCCGAAGCCGCATCGCGAAGCGATCGCCACCACGGTGTCGTCGGTCTCCTCCAACTGCCGGCGAGCGGCTTCGGTGCGGATGCGTTCGACGTAGTGACCGGGCGCCTCGCCGACCTCGTCGGTGAAAACGCGAGTGAAGTGGCGGGGGCTCATGGTCGCCCGGCGGGCGAGTTCGCCGATGCTGTGCGAGCCGCCCGGTTCGGACTCGATGGCCTCCTGCACCTCCCGGATCGAAGGCCGTTTCGCCCGCGGCATCCATACCGGCGCCGCGAATTGCGTCTGACCGCCCGGGCGCCGCAAATAAAGCACCAAATAGCGGGCCACTGTCTGCGCCAGCTCGGTACCGTGGTCGTCCTCGACCAGCGAGAGCGCGAGGTCGATGCCCGCTGTGACGCCCGCGGCGGTCCATACGGTGTCGGAGCTACGGACGAAGATCGGGTCGGGGTCGACGTCGACGGCCGGGAATTCGCGTGCCAGCCGCCCGGCGAACGCCCAGTGCGTGGTCACGCGGCAGCCGTCCAGCAGCCCCGCCTCGGCCGCAAGGAACGCGCCGGTGCAGACCGTGACGATGCGGCGAGCGGTGCCGGCGACGGCTTTGATCCACGTCACGAGCTCACTGTCGGTTCGCGCGTCGTCGATGCCACCCCCGCCGGGCAACACCACGGTGTCCAGCGGGTCGTCCGGATCCGGCAGCGGCGCCGCCTGGAAGGACAGGCCGGTGGGGGTGCCGACGGGTTGACCACCGGCGGAGGCGACGACGACGTCGTATCCGCCGTCGGTCAGTAGTGACGCGGTGCTGAAGACGTCATGCGGCCCCACCACATCGAGTGCCTGCACGCCGGGAAAGCCGACGATCACCACTTTGCGAGCCATGGACCCAGTGTTGGCCACGTAGGGGCATGGCGTCTACGCCGCGTAGCCCACGAATTAGGACATGCGGACCTGGCCCCGGGCGGCCGTCCCGGGCTTGGCAGACTGTGGCCATGGCACAGATAACCTTGCGTGGAAACCCGATCAACACTGTCGGCGAGCTGCCCGCCGTCGGATCTCAAGCCCCGGCCTTCACCCTGACCGGTACGGATTTGAGCGCGGTCAGCAACGACCAGTTCAGTGGTAAGCCCGTGGTGCTGAACATCTTTCCCTCGATCGACACACCGGTGTGCGCCACGAGCGTGCGGACTTTCAACGAACGTGCGGCCGCCACCGGGGCGTCGGTGTTGTGCGTGTCGAAAGATCTGCCGTTTGCGCAGGCGCGGTTCTGCGGGGCGGAGGGCATCGAGAATGTCAAGACGGGGTCGGCGTTCCGCGGCGGCTTCGCCGACGACTACGGCGTCGGCATCATCGACGGACCCATGGCCGGGCTGCTCGCGCGCGCGGTGGTCGTGATCGGCGCCGACGGCAACGTCGCGTACACGGAGTTGGTGCCAGAGATCGCCCAGGAGCCGGACTACGACGCGGCGCTGGCGGCGGTCGGCTAGAACCTACGGCCAGTCGGGCGGTGGCGGCGCTCAGGTAGGCGTCAGGGTAAACGGCAGCCAGTACATCCCCGGACCATCGCCGGGACATCCGGGTGCGCCGACCGCGAAAGTCCGCTCGCCGCGGAAGCTTCCGTCACCGTTGGGCACCAGGAAGTCGGATCTGGTCGTCGCGACCGTGCCGCCGTCGTCGCAGTGGAACGGGTAATCCGAGCTTGACACCCACCGGTCGCCCGCCCACCGGTAGTCGAACAACGCTGGGGCATTGGGGTTGTCCCGCAACTGATCCACCAATAGCCAGTGCGCGACGCAGCCGGAGGCGTCGCAGTTGGTGGTGAAGCTGGCGGCTTGCGTCGACGGTTCCGATGCCCGTGGTTGGCCGTTGAAGGTCTGCTTTGAATGGTCGAGGAACGTGTTGTACGAGCCGTAGAGCGGGACGGGTTCGGGCCGGTCGGCGCCCGCTAGCGGTGCCCCCACACCGAGGGTGACTGCTGCGAAGGTTGCAGCTATCACGACGTGTCGAAGTGCCATTACCGCTCACCTTTGCAGCCGATGATCATTTGTCTTCGTAACCTGTTGTATCGCAACGAAAGCGTGTTAGCCTGCGGTTCCGCGCAGATTTCTCCGAGCGCGGGTGCGGCAAAGGAGCCCAGCGATGCGACCCCTCATCCGAAGTGCCGGCGTCCGCGTCCTCACGGGGATGCTCGTCGGCCTTGTGGCTGTGCAGCTGGCCGGCTGCAGTTCGAAGTCGACCATCAAACCCGACGGCGCCGCGCAATCCGTCGTCGATGTCGTGTCCAAGCAGACCGGCTTCCATCCAACCGACGTGCATTGCCCATCCGGGGTGGAGGCGAAGGTGGGTGGACAGTTCGACTGTCACTTCACCGGGCCCGAGGGCACGCCGTACGTCGCGAACATGCGCATCAC
Organism: Mycobacterium sp. IS-836; assembly: GCF_001954275.1. GTDB lineage: Bacteria > Actinomycetota > Actinomycetes > Mycobacteriales > Mycobacteriaceae > Mycobacterium. The sequence continues at coordinate 153,336 of NZ_MBEU01000021.1, forward strand.
CAAGGTTGAGGGCGAGCGGGTCGAGTTCGACGTCAAGACCCACCCGAGTTAGCCGTCATCGGCCGCGCGGATCGATGAGTTCACGGAATCGCTCCGCCGGGTAGACGGATGCACCCAACGTGCGTACCCGGTCCTGCAGCGCCCTATCCGACGTCACCACGCGAATGTCGTGTGGGCTGGAGTCGGCCCGAACCAGCCGGACTATTTCGTCGTCGGCGGAATTCGCGGCCGCTCTAGGTGCATGCGCTATTTCGACGACCGATGACGTAATGACGGTCGTCGGCGGCCGCTCGAACACCACCGTCACCGTCTCGCCTCCATCGCAGGCCCATCGGTCCAGCCTCTCCACCAGCGTGGCCATCGCGCGGCCGCGGTCCTTCCACCAGCCGTCGTGGCGACTCCCGATCACGTTCATGCCGTCCACGATCCATCGCACAAAGACACGGTAGGGCCGCTTTGCCGGTGCGGCCGGACGGGCCGGTACGGTCACCCCTATGACGTCGATAGCCGACACCGGTGACCGGGTCGTTTCGCTGGCTCGCGGTATGCGGGATCTCGTGCGGGCGCAAGCCGCCGAATCCGAGCGGATGCGCACGCTGACCCCGGCCATCGTCGACGAAATGTGGGGCAGCGGACTGATGTCCGCGTTCAATCCCGTTGTGGCCGGCGGTGTTGAGCCGTCTTTCACCGAGATGATCGAGACGTGGATCGAAATGGCTTGGCAGGACGGTTCATTCGGCTGGATCGGCATCGCCAATCTGCCGTCCTCGTTCGCCGCCGCCGCGTACCTGCCCGACGAGGGCTTCGCCGAGGTTTTTACCGTGCACGACAACCGCGTCACCCTGGGCGGCCAGTTCTTTCCCAACGGCCAGGGGACCGTCGCCGACGGCGGTTATCTGTTGAACGGGTCGTGGAACTTCGGCTCGGGCATCGGTCATTCGCAATACATCGCGGCGGGATTTTTGCCGATGGAAAACGGCGAAATGCGCTGGATCAGTGAAGGTTTCCCCGAGATGCGGGTCGCGGTTATTCCGCGCGACGAGATCAGCTTCGACGACGGCTGGTTCGTGCAGGGGCTCAAGGGGACGGGATCCTATGACTACAGCGCCGAGGGCGTGTTCGTGCCAGCGAGCCGCACCTTCGAACTGTTTGTCAGGCAGCCATATCGCGGCGAGTCACCGGCCACCCGCATGGGGCTGATGCCCGTCACCGCCGCCGGCCACGCATCGTGGGCGCTTGGTGTGGCCAAGAGCATGCTCGACGATGTCCAGGAACTGGCCGCAACGAAGTTCCGGATGAGCGACATGGCGTCCCTGGCCAGCCGGCCTACGTTCCAGAAGGGACTGGCGCACCACCGGGCGGCCTGGCGGGCAGCCCGCCTACTGGTGCTCGACTCGTTCACCACTGCCGAGGCGGCGGTTGCCGCCGGAGAAGATCTGACCCCGGCCCTGCGCGCGGACATGCGAGTGGCCGCGGTCTATGCCACCGACACGGCCCGAGCCTGCGCCGAATGGGCCCATCTGGTCGCCGGCACCAGCTCGATCCGCGAGGGCAGTCGCCTCGAGCGGGCTTTCCGCGACATGTACACCGGGACGCAACACGCCTTCATCAGTGAAAAGGTGGCCATCGACGTGGCACAGATATGGCTGGGCATCATCGACGACCAGCCGGGGCTATAGCAGGCGCTCGCCTCGTCGCGGCTCACCGGAATTATCGCTGTCGCTGTTGTCCTGAGCCTGATCAACGGACGCCAGGCCCGGCCCGGCACCGCCGCCGGCCGCCGCTCCCTGGGCGAGTGAGCCGATCGAACTCAGCGGAGCGGCCGCGGCGCCCAGCGCGGACGATGCGGCACCGACGAGGCCGGGTGCCGCCCCGGCGCCGGCACCGACGCCGCTGACCGGGCTCGCTGGGGCAGCGACGCCACCCAGCGATGTGGCCGCGGCGTAACCGGCGGCCGGCACCGAAGCAGCGGGGCTCGCGGCCGGCGCTGAAACGACGGGGCTGGCGGCCGGCGGTGCTGCGGCAGGCGGTGCTGCGGCCGGCGGTGCTGCGGCCGGCGGTGCTGCGGCCGGCGGTGCTGCGGCCGGCGGTGCTGGGGCCGCCAGTGTTTCGGCGCCAAGCAGCGCGGCGTCTCGCCCAGGGCCGCGGGACACCGCAGCGGTACCGATAGCCCCGAGCTGCATCGCGTTGGCGTGCAGGGTGCCGGCAGCGGTGGCATCGGTTTGCGTATACATGCGGACGATGTCGATCAGCGCCGCGCCCGTGCGCAGAAGTTCTTGTTGAGCCGCTGTCTGTGCAGCCAGGAACGCCGCGGCGTCCACCCCGAACGCCGCGGCCGCCAGCATGGACACCTCTTCGGCGCCCGCGGGCGCGAGCGCGGTCACCGTGGGCGCCGCCGCGGCGCCCGCGGCCAGGCCTCGGGTCCCCATCTCGATGACCTGCCCACCGATGGCAGCAGTGGCCGGGTCTTGCGACATGGATGTCATATACGTCCTGTTCCTGCGAATTGATGCGCCGACGCCAGCTAGGCGCACTAGGCAATTCTACCGAGGTAGCGGACTGCGTCGTTCACTAATTTGGGCCGCGCAACTCGAATGGCGCATCGACCGTTGGCTCGCCCGGCCGCGGCGCTTAATGCGAGCACAATGCGCAAAACCGGGTAATCGTCGCTTATTTCGACTATCGCCCACAAGAGAGACATCCCGGCCGTCGCGCCGTAATTTCGGTTTCAGCAGATAACCGAACGCGCCGCACGATCAGTACGGCGAGCCGAAACACCCTCCGCACGAATGACTTTCGCGATGCGCTTCCGCATCGTGGCACGGCGTTGCGGCATTACACAGAAAAGGGGTCGGGAGAATGGTCGCACTGGGAAGCATCAACGCGTGGCAGCCGGGCGAGGGGCCGGTCGTCACGTGGCGGGCCTCAGCTGCCGCGCGCGCGGCGGCTCTCACCGCGCCGCGCAGCGACTTGGCGCCCAGCTACCAAAGGGCTCGGCACCTGCGGTCCGCCTACGACGCCGCGGGGCGGGCCGCGCAGCTGCCCAGGCTGATGGTCGTGGCGTGGGACGTTCCGGGCGTTTGTGACATCCCGGTGATGACGGCGACGCTCAACGCGCATGTCCGCCGCCACGACGCCTACCACGACTGGTTCGAGCTCGAGGACGGCGTCATCGTCCGTCGCAGGATCGAGGACCCCATGGACATCGACCTGGCGCCGATCGAGTTCGGCTACATGGATGCCGATCAGGTCCGCACGCACGCCCTGACGACAACCCCGGGGACGCTCGAGTGGGACTGCTTCACGTTCGGCATCGTTCAGCACGCCGACTACTTCACCTTCTACGCCAGCGTCGACCACCTGCACATCGACGGGATGTCGGCGGGCCTGATCTTCTTCGACGTCCACACGACGTACCAGCACCTGTCGCAGACCGGGGCCGCGGCCGTCGCCCTCCCGCAGGTGGCGAGTTACCGCAGCTATGCCGCGCGCCAGCGTGACGGACTCGCGGAGCTGACCCTGTCCTCGCCGGAGATCATGGCGTGGATCGACTTCGCGCGCGACACCGGCGGCCAGTGGCCAACCTTCCCGCTGCCGGTCGGTGACGGTGGGACCGGCACCGAGGGCACCTTCGTGACGGTCGACCTGCTCGACGCCGCCGACACGGAGTCCTTCGAGATCGCCTGCCACGCCGCCGGCGCCCGGTTCAGCGGGGGAGTGCTGGCCTGCGCGGCGTTTGCCGACCACGAGTTCACCGGCGCCGCAACGTATCACGGCTTCACGCCGTACGACACCCGGACTCCTGGCCTCGACTCGATGACCGTGGGCTGGTTCGCCAACCTGGTCCCGGTCAGCGTGCCGATCTGCACCGCCACCTTCGCCGAGGCGGCACGGGCGGCTCAGGAGTCGTTCAACGCCGCCAAGGCCCTGGCCGACGTGCCCGTCGAGCGTGCGCTCGAGCTGGCGGCGCCACTTGAGCTGGGCGTCGAGCCGCCCGATTCCCGGGCGATGATGGTGTCGTTCATCGACTTTCGCAAGATCCCTGCCGCCGGCCTCTTCGAGGAGGCCAACTGGGGCACCTACGCCGACAACCTGTCACACGGCGGGATCAACTTGTGGATCAATCGCCAGGCGCACAAGACCACCGCGACGATCTCCTTCCCGGACAACGCGGAGGCCCGCAAGTCGGTGCACCGCTACCTGGCGGCGCTGACCCAGGCGTTCTCCTACGCCGTCAAGACGACCCCCGATTGGGTGGATGCCGTTGCGCATCACGCCAACTCGAACCACGGTGTGCCGGTCATCAGCGTGTGACAGCGACGTGTGACAGCGAAAGGACGACGAAAATGAGCAACGCACTCGATCTGGTCGACCAGACCTTTTTCCGCGTCGAGCGGGCGGCCGGAGTCACCAATCTCATCCAGTGTTCGTGGGTGTACGACCGCGGCGCCGACGTCGAGGGGCTGCGCCGGTTCCATCGGCACCTTCGGTCGGGACGGCTATCCCGCCGCATCGAGCGCTCGCCGCTGCCGTTCGGCCGCCATCGGTGGGTGGCGCCCACCGACAATCCCGACCTCGAGATCGTCGAATCGCCCCGGCCCCGTGAGGAATTCGATGCCTGGCTGGCTGAGCAGGCCGAGACCCGCCTCGACGCCGAGCACGGGCCCGGATGGCACCTGGCGGTGCTGCCGTTCACCGACGGCGGCACCGGGGTCAGCCTGGTGGCATCTCATTGCCTGACCGATGCCGTGGGGTTGTGCGAGGCGCTGGCGGACGCGGCTCGCGGCGACGACGGCGCGATCAACTGGCCGGCGGCCGGCTCGCGCCCCTGGTGGCGGGCCCTGCATGAGGACGCGCGCCAGGCCGCACGTGACATTCCCGGCATCGCCCGCGCCGCGGTCGCCGCCTCACGATTTGTCCGGCGTCATCGCGGCGACGCCGCCGTGGCCGCCGCATCCGGGTCGGAGCCCACCGCGGGCACCGACGAAAAAGCCACGCCGCCCACGGCGACCGTCTTCGTCGACGCCGACGACTGGGACGCCCGCGCGCGAGCGCTCGGCGGGACCAGCAACACGCTGTTCCTGGCGTTGGCGGCCCGCCTCGGCCAGCGCATGGGGCGCATCGGCGCCGACGGCTCGGTTGCCTTGACGATGGCCGTCAACGAGCGCACCGCCGGCGACACCCGCGCCAACGCGATCACCAACGTCGACTTCACCGTGGACCCCGCGCCGGCCACCAGCGACCTGCGGCCTATCCGGGCCATTACCAAGCAGACGCTGATCCGTTCGCAGACCGAGCCGGACGAGCGCTGGACGCTGCTTCCCCTGGTTCTGCTGGTGCCCGAGCGGCTCGGCAAGCGATGGGTCGGCGCCGTCACCAACAGCGCGGCCAGCGTGGGCTCGTCCAACGTCGGTGTGGTACAGCCGGTCGTCAATCGACCCGACGGCACCGACGCCGACCACTTCGCCATCAGGTCGCTCAGCGTAGGCATTACCGCGGGCATGCTGCACCAGCTCGGGGGGCTGCTGTCCCTGCTCTCCGGAAGGGCCAACGGCCGGGTCTTCGCGTCCGTCGTGGCGTACCAGCCGGACGGCGTGAATTCGGAAGCCGAACTGCAAAGGCACATCTCGGAAATCCTGGGTGAGTTCTCGCTGAGCTCGACCGCAGGCTGGCGCTGCGACGAGCCGGTGCCCGCCCGATGAGCACAATGCGCACAATCGCGGAATCGCCGCTATCGGCGACTATCGCTCACAAGCGCGACACGCAAGGACCCGCGGCCGTACGTTCGATCTGAAGCAAGTAACACCGCGATTCTCTCGATCGAAATCTTGTCCACCGCAACGATATTCGGTGGATGCCGAAAAGGACATGCCAAATGGACAACGTAATCGACCTGGTCGACCAGACTTTCTTTCGTCTCGATGGGGCCGCCGGCGTGGGGCAGGCCGTCTGGGTGTACGACAGGCCGGTCGACATCGACGGTCTGCGCCAGTTTCATCGGCATCTTGAGCAGGGACGGCTATCGCGTCGCATCGAGCGCTCACCATTGCCGTTCGGTCGCGACCGGTGGGTCTCGGCCAACGACCGACACGAGCTCGAGATCGCCGCACCGCGCCGGCGTGCGGAGTTCGACGCCTGGCTGGGCGAGCAGGTCAACACCCCGTTGGACGCCGAGCGCGGGCCCGGCTGGCACCTGGCGGTGCTCCCGTTCACCGACGGCGGCGCGGGCGTGAGCCTGGTCCTGTCACATTGTGTGACCGACGGCATCGGGGGGTGCCTGGCGATCGTGGAGGCGGCTTGCGGCTACGACGGCGGGGTCGACTGGCCCGCCGCTGGGTCGCGCAAGCGGTGTCGGGCCCTGCGCGAGGACGCCCGCCAAACGATGCGTGACCTGCCCGCGATCGGCCGCGCCGTCGCCGCGGCGGCACGGCTGGCCCGGCGCGACCGCAGAGGCGCGGAATCCGCGGCCCCGGTACCCCCGCGGGCCGCCGGGTCCGACGAACGCATCGCGGTGCCGACCGCGACAATCTTCCTCGACGCCGACGAGTGGGACGCCCGCGCGTGGGCGCTCGGCGGGACCAGCAACACCCTGTTCGCCGCGCTGGCGGCCCGCCTCGCGCAGCGGATCGGGCGAGTCGCCGAGGACGGCTCGGTCACCCTGGCGATACCGGTCAACAAGCGCACCGCCGACGACACCCGCGCCAACGCCGTCGCGATGGTCAACATCACGGTGGACCCGGCACTGGTGACAACCGATCAGCGCGAGATCCGGACCGCGATCAGGCACGCGCTGATCCGATCGGATCAGGAGGACGACGAGCGCCAGACGCTGCTGCCCCTGGTTCCCCTGCTGCCCAAGCGGCTCATCAAGCGGATGGTCGGCGTGGCCACCGGCGGCGTGAGCAACGTCGTCGTCACCTCGAACCTTGGCGCGGCGCCCCCGGAAGTCAACCGGCCCGACGGCACCGACGCCGACTACGTCGCCGTCCGGTCTCTGTACCCGGGCGTGACCAAGTCGCTGATGCACCAGCTCGGTGGGATGCTGTCGTTGCACTCCGGCCGACTCCACCAACAGCTCGTCGTCTCTGTCGCCGCATATCAGCCGGGCGTCGTGGACTCCAATGACGTTTTGAAACAACACGTTACGAGCGTTGTGGATGAATTCGCGCTCAGCGCGACGATCGGCTGGCCACGCAAATACTCCCGCCGCCCAAGCCTTTTCGGCGAAATCGCCTGACCGGACTCCGGATGAAACGACGGAAGGACCCTATCGAAATGAACAACGTACTCGACCTCTACGACCAGACCGTATTTCTCGGCGAGCGAGCGACCGCGACCACCAACCTGCTGCAGTGCATCTGGGTGTACAACCGCGGGATCGACATCGAAGGCCTGCGCCGCTTCCATCGCAACCTGCTGCGCGGGCGGTTGTCCCGCCGCATCGAAACCTCACCCCTTCCGTTCGGTCGGCACCGCTGGGTGTCGTCGAGCCGGCAGTCCGACCTCGAGATCGTCGAAATGCCGTGGCCGCGCGAGGAATTCGACGCCTGGCTGGCAGAGCAGGCCAACACCCCACTGGACGCCGAGCACGGGCCCGGCTGGCACCTCGCGGTGCTTCCGTTCACCGATGGCGGCGCCGGGGTGAGCTTCGTGGTCACCCACTGCCTCACTGACGGTGTCGGACTGTGCGAGGCGTTGGCGGACGCGGCCACCGGCCGGCGCGACCCGGTCAGCTGGCCGGCCGCGGGGTCGCGCCGACGCTGGCAGGCGTTGTGGCAGGACGCCCGCCAGACCGCGAGCGACATCCCCGCGATGGGCCGGGCCGCCGTCGCCGCGGCCCGCTTTGCGCGACGTGACCGCGGTGGCAGCGCCGCGTCGCCGGCGACGCCGGCACTGCCCGAGGGGGTGGACGAACCGGCGACGCTATGGTCGCACACCGTCTTCGTCGATGCCGACGAATGGGACGCCCACGCACATGCCCTCGGTGGTACCAGCAACACCCTGCTCGCCGGATTGGCGACCCGGCTTGCCCAGCGGGTGGGACGGCTGGCCGCGGACGGCTCCGTCGCCCTGACGCTGCCGGTCAATGAGCGCACGGCGGGCGACACCCGCGCCAACGCCATCACGAACGTCGACTTCACCGTCGATCCTGCGCCCCCGTCGACGGACCTGCGCGGGATCCGCGCCGCGGTCAAGCGCGCGCTGGTCCGCTCTAACTCCGAGCCCAACGAGCGGTTCACCCTGCTGCCCCTGGCGCCGCTGCTGCCGCACTGGCTGGTCCGGCGATTGGTCAGCGTCTCCGCGGGCAGCGCCACCAGCGTCGTTTCGTCCAACCTCGGTGTCGTCAACCCGGACGCCAACCGGCCGGACGGCAGGCAGGCCGACCAATTCGCCGTGAGGTCCCTCGGCCCGGGCGTGACCAAGGCGGTCATGCACCGGCTGGGCGGACTGCTGGTGTTGCTGTCGGGGCGGGCGCAGGGCCGGGTGTTCGTCTCCGTCCTCGCCTATGAGCCCGGCCAGCCGAACTCCGACGACGAGCTGCGGCGCAACCTGTCGGGCGCGCTCGGTGACTTTTCGCTCACCGCCACCACCGGCTGGTCGACTTCCCGACTTCACAAGCTGACAGTCTGAGCGAAAGGTTCTGCAGGACAATGAGTAACGTATTAGATTTCGTCGACCAGACATTCTTCCTCGGCGAGCGGGCGACCGGCGTCACGTCGGTCCTGCAGTGCGTCTGGGTGTACGACCGCGGGGTCGACTTCGACGGCCTGCGCAAGTTCAACCAGTGCCTGCAACGGGGCCGGTTGTCGCGGCGCATCGAACGTTCACCCCTGCCGTTCGGCCGCCATCGCTGGGTTTCGCCTCCGAGTCAGTCCGACGTCGAGGTCGCCGGAACACCGCGGCCGCGTGAGCAATTCGATGCCTGGCTCGTCGAACAAGCCAACGCGCCCATCGACGCCGAGCACGGACCCGGATGGCGCCTAGCGGCCCTGCCGTTCACCGACGGCGGCGCCGGGATCAGCCTGGTCATCACCCACTGCCTGACCGACGGCGTCGGGCTCTGCGAGGCGCTGGCGGACGCGGCGGCCGACCGCGAGAACCCGGTCAGGTGGTCGTCCGCCGGGTCACGCCGGCGGTGGCGGGCCTGGTGGCAAGACGCCCGGCAAACGGCGCGCGACCTGCCCGCGGTCGGCCGCGCCGGCGTCGCCACCGTCCGATTCGCTCGGCGCAACCGCGGCGGTGCCGCGGCTCGCCATGCCGGACAACGCGCTTCGAAGGCTAGAGCCGACGAGCGCATCGCGCTGCCGATGGCGACCATCTTCGTCGACGCCTGCGAGTGGGACGCGCGTGCGGCCGCCCTCGGCGGAACCAGCAACACGCTGCTCGCCGCGTTCGCGGCGCGGCTTGCCCAGCGGATGGGCCGCGTCGCGAGCGACGGCTCGGTCACGGTGGGCATGCCGGTCAACGAGCGCACCGCCGGCGACACCCGCGCCAACGCCGTCACGAGCGCTGACTTCGCGGTCGATCCCACATCCGCGGCGACCGATCTGCGTGAGATCCGAGCCGTGACAAAGCAAGCGCTGATCCGCCATCGGGAGGTGCCCGACGAGAGGACGGCGCTGCTGCCGCTGACCCCCTTCGTGCCCCGGTGGCTGGTCCGGCAGATGATCGGGATGGCCGCCGCCAGCGGCGCCGGGGTCGTTTCCTCCAACCTCGGCGGGATCGACCCCGCCGCCAACCGGCCGGACGGCACCGACGCGAACCATTTCGCCATCAAGGGCTACAACGTGGGGACGACCACGTCGATCATGGACCGCACCGGGGGCATCCTGGCGTTGCTGTCGGGAACAGCGCGGGGACGGGTCTTCGTCTCGGTCCTGGCATATCAGCCGAATCGCATGAACTCGAACGAGATTCTGCGGCAGGACATTTCGAGCGTTCTGGCCGACTTCTCGCTCTCTGCGACGTCCGATTGGACAGCCACGCCGCCCGACATGTACGGCCTGCCCGCGTAGCGACTACACCCGGAGAGGACCCAGGAAGATGAGCAACGTACTGGATTTGATGGACCAGACCGCGTTCGCCGGCGAGCGAGCGACCGGGACCACCAACCTGCTGCAGTGCATCTGGGTGTACAACCGCGCGCCCGACATCGACGGCTTGCGCAGGTTTCACCGCAATCTGCAGCGGGGACGGTTGTCGCGCCGCATCGAACGCTCCACCCTGCCGTTCGGCCGGCACCGCTGGGTCTCACCGCGCGGCCAGTCCGAGCTGGAGATCGTGCCGGCGCCGCGCCCACGGGACGAATTCGACGCCTGGCTGGAGGAGCAGGCCGACACGCGTCTCGATGCCGAGCGCGGGCCCGGCTGGCACCTTGCGGTGCTCCCGTTCACCGACGGCGGAGCGGGCGTGAGTTTCGTTATCTCACATACCCTTATCGACGGCGTCGGGCTGTGCGAGGCGTTGGCGGACGCGGCCGCCGGTTACCGCGACCCGATCAACTGGCCCGCCGCCGGGTCGCGGCAGCGCTGGCGGGCGCTGCGGGAAGATGCCCGCCAGACCGCGCGGGACGTCCCGGCGATGGCGCGCGCCGTCGTTGCCGCGACCCGGCGGCGGGCCAGTTGATCGGGTCGCGGTAACCGGCGGCCGCGTCCGCCAACGCCTCGCACAGCCCGACGCCGTCGATAAGGGTATGTGAGATAACGAAACTCACGCCCGCTCCGCCGTCGGTGAACGGGAGCACCGCAAGGTGCCAGCCGGGCCCGCGCTCTCGGCGGAACCAGCAACGCCTTGCTAGGGGGACTAGCGGCGCGCCTCGCCCAGCGAGCGGGGCGAGTCGCCCGAAACGGCATGGTCACGTTGGCGATACCCGTCAACGAGCGCGTCGACGGCGACACTCGCGCCAACGCCATCACAAGCACCGACATCACGGTCGACCCTGCGGCGGCCGCGACGGACCTCACCGAGATCCGTTCCTCGATCAGGCGAGCGCTGATCCGCCACCGGGAGGCGCCCGACGAGCGGCTGGCACTGCTGCCCCTGGCTCCGCTGTTGCCGCGGTGGCTGATCAGGCGGATGGTCATCGTTGCTCTCGGCGGCGCGACGACCAGCGGATCGTCCAACCTGGGTGTGGTGAACGCCGCCGCCAACCGGCCCGACGGGTCGGCCGCGGACCACTTCGCCATGAAGTCGCTGTGCCCGGGTGCCACCACGGCGACGGTACAGCCAACCGGGGGCCTGCTCGGGTTGCTCTCGGGACGGGTGCACGGACAGGTCTTCGTCTCGATCTGCGCGTATCAGCCCGGGCGGCCGAACTCGAATGACCAGTTGCGCGAGCAACTTTCGAGCGTCCTGAACGAACTGTCCCTGTCGGCCACCATCGGCTGGCCGTGCCCCGAGCCGGTTGCCGACACACCCTGAGCACAACGCGCAAAACCGGGGAATCGCGGCTAATGGCGACTATCGCCGACAAGCGAGACCCCGCGCTGACGCCGCCATAAGTTCGATCTATCGAAGACGGTTCGACACACCATAGAGGGGTTTCAGAATGTTCAAGCCTGCCGCCGTACCCAGCGCCGCCGGCGCTTCGGCCCCCGCGACGGGCGTGTTCGGGGGACTAGGGGGCCTCGTCGTGCGCGTGCCCTGGCTCATCATCGCCGCCTGGGCCGCGGTGGTTGCCGTGTTGGCGGTGGCGTTCCCTCCCCTGACCAAGGTCGTGGAAAGCAAGCCCCTACAGCCGTTTCCGCCCCAGGCGATGGCGGCCGCCGACCAGATGGCCAAGGATTTCGGTGAGTCCGCACAGAACATCCTGGTCGTGGTGCTGACCGACAACCGGGGTCTGCAGCCCGCCGACGAGCAGACCTACGCCAAGCTGGCGGCCACATTGCGCGGCGACGCCCGCGACGTGAGCGGCGTACACGACGTCGTGACCACCCCCGCGCTGCGTCCATTGATGGTCAGCGCGGACAACCAGGCGTTCTACATGGCGGTGAGCCTGCGGGCGCCGGCCGGGACTCCGGAGTCCACGCGGGCATACCAGCGGATCATGGAGATCGCCAAGCGTTCTACCGCGGGGTCGACGCTGACCGCGGAGCTGACCGGCCAGGGCGCCATGGCCGGCGACCTGACCATCGTCAGCACCCGGGACATGCACATGATCGAAATGGTCACCGCGTTGCTGGTGCTGGCCATCCTGCTGGTGATCTACCGGCGGCCGGTCATGGTGGCGGTGGTGCTGATAGTCCTCGGTATTTCGGTCACGTCGGCGCAGGGAGCGGTGTCGGCGCTAGTGCAGGCCGGGCTCGGGGTGTCCTCGCTGACGATCGCGTTGATGACGGCCATGATCTTCGGCGCTGGCACCGACTATGCCGTGTTCCTGATCAGCCGTTACCACGAGTACATCCGGTCGGGGATGAACTCCGATGTGGCCGTTCAGAAGGCGCTGAGTTCGATCGGTGAGGTCATCGCGGCGTCAGCGGCCACCGTCGCCGTCACGTTCCTGGGCATGGTGTTCACCCGACTGCCCGCGTTCACGAGTATTGGTCCGGCGCTTGCCGTTTCGGTCGGGATGGCGTTTGTCGCCGCCGTCACGCTGTTGCCCGCCATGCTCGTGCTCGCCGGCCGGCGCGGTTGGGTGAAGCCACGACCGCCGCTCACTGGCCGCATGTGGCAGCGCTCAGCCGTTCAGCTGGTGCGCCGGCCGAAGGCGCACCTGCTGGTCAGCGTGTCGGTACTCATCGTGCTGGCAAGCTGCGCGGCGTTCCTGCGGCCGAGCTTCAACGACCGCCTGCAGTTGCCGCAGTCGGCGCCCAGCAACGTGGGCTACTCGACGATGGCAGCTCACTTTTCGACGAGCACCCTGCTGCCGGAGTACATCTACGTCCGGTCGCCGCACGACCTGCGGACGTCGCGGGCCCTGGCCGATCTGGACCAGATGGCGCAACGCGTTTCGCAGCTGCCCGACATCGCGGCGGTGCGCGGCATCACGCGGCCTACCGGGCAGCCGCTGGATCAGGCGAAGCTCAGCAACGAGGCCGGCACGGTCGGCTCCAAGCTCCAGGACGCGTCGACCCAGATCAGCGACCGGACCAGCGACCTCGACGCGCTCACCAACGGCGCCGACCAACTAGCGGCCAGCCTTGCCCAAGTCCGCGACCAGGTCCGCGCCGCCAGCGGGCCGATGACCCAGCTCGCCGCGACGGTGGGCCAGGCGCAGCAGCAGCTCGGCGCGGCGGCCACCGTGCTCGACACCGTACGTCAGCTGGCTAGCGGGTCCGTTGCGACGCTCGCAAACAGCGTTGCCGCGGCCGCGGCCCCGATGCTCGGTGGTTCGATCCCGCGCCCCTCGGTTGACGCCGTCCAGGCGGCGGTGCAGAACCTGACCGGACTCTTGGCCACGACATCGAACAGCCTGCGGGCGGCGGGCGGCAGCACCGCCGGCATGTCGCAGAAGATCGGGGCCATGCAGGCGGCCGCCGACCAACTAGCCGACGGGAGCCGGCGGCTGGCCGTTGGCGTGCGTACCCTCGTCGAGCAGACCAAGAAGATGGGCTTGGGCATGAGCCAGGCGGCCGACTTCCTGCTGTCGATGAAGCGCGACGCCACGACGCCTTCCATGGCCGGCCTGTACATCCCGCCGCAGGTGATCACCTCGGACGACTTCAAAAACGCGGCCAAGATGTTCATCTCACCCGACGGCCACGCGGTGCGCTACATGGTCGAAACGAAGTTTGACCCCTTCAGCACCGCCGCGATGAACCAGGTCGAGTCGATCCTGGACACCGCGCGCGGTGCGCAACCGAACACCACGCTGTCGGACGCGACAATCTCGATGGTCGGCATGACGCCGATGTACACCACGCTGCGCAGCTACTACAACAACGACTTCCGGTTGATCGTCATGATGACGCTGCTCGTCGTGTTCGTCATCCTGGTGATCTTGCTGCGGGCGCTCGTGGCTCCGCTGTATCTGATTGCCTCCGTAGTGATCTCGTACCTGTCGGCGGTGGGGCTGGGTGTCGTCTTCTTCCAGTTCGTGCTCCACCAGGCGATCAGCTGGAACGTGCAGGCGACCGCGTTCATCGTGCTGGTGGCCGTCGGCGCCGACTACAACCTGTTGTTGATCACACGCATTCGCGAAGAGTCACGCTTCGGCATCCGATCCGGCATCATCCGCGCCGTCCGTTCGACGGGTGGTGTCATCACGTCTGCCGGCATCATCTTCGCCGCCTCGATGTTCGGCATGCTGACCGGCAGCCTGTCGACCATGGTGCAAACGGGGTTCATCATCGGCATGGGCTTGTTGATCGACACCTTCGTGGTCCGCACGGTCACGGTGCCGGCCCTGGCCGCTCTGGTAGGGAACGCCAACTGGTGGCCCGGCAGGCCGGCCAAGGTCGCCAAGCCGGCGAAGGCCGTCCCCGCTGCTACCGGGCGGGCCCCCGCGACGCTCACCTGCATCCACGGCGACGTGTCGCATGCCTTGGTGGCCACCAATATTCGCCGCTCGGCGGCCCGGCGCCGGCGGGCGCTGGCCCGGCAGGACGCACGGGCTCGTCGCGCGTCGATAGCGGGCACCGGGCCACTCGCCCGGCGAGCCTGCGCCGGGGGCATCGAGCCTGCGCGCGAATCGCCGCTCAGCGCAGGGGACGCGCCGACTTGGCGTTGGCCGCGAATTCCTGCTCCGGGCGGCCCGTCGTGCCGTAGCGCAACCCGACGGTGACGTCACCGTCACCGGCCAGCGCCGCCAGATACCGCTGGGCGGTCGCCCGCGAAATCCCGATGGCCGCGGAAACCTCCGCCGCCGACTTGGGCCTTTCTGATGCGCGCAACGCTTGCAGCACAAGCTGTTTGGTGGATGAAGCCGCGATGGTGGCCTGCGCAGGGGGAGCGATCCTGGGGCGCAGGGCGTCCAGCGCCGCGTCCACATCGTTCGCGGTGAGGTTTTGGGCGGCCAGGATCTTGCGGTAGCGCGCGTAGCCCGCCAGGCGCGCGGCCAACTCGGTCGTTGCGAACGGCTTGACGAGGTAGTTCACCGCGCCCGCCGACATCGCGGCGCGGATCGTGGCCGCCTCGGTTGCCGCCGTCAAAACGATGCTGTCGCACTGCAATTCGCGGATGAAGTCGATGCCGGACCCATCGGGCAGGTAGACGTCGACCAGCGCGAGGTCGACGGCGGGCGCCTCCCGCACGGCCTCGCGAGCGGCCGAGAGCGTGTTCACTGTCGCGGCGACGGTGAAGCCCGGCAGCGTGTTGACCACCTCGGCGTGCAGGTTGGCGACGCGGAAGTCGTCATCGACCACCAGGACGGTCAGCTCTGCGTCACCCATTGCGCCTCCTCAACCATCACGCCCGGGAGCCGGGCCATGAACTCCGCGCCGCGCAGCGGCACCTCCGGATTGCCCGCACTGGCCAACCACAGGTCGCCACCGAGGGCGCGGCTGATCTGCCGCGACAACGCAAGGCCGATACCGCGGCCGCCCGGTATACCGGAATCCGGCTTCGTGGTCCGGCCCTCGGTGAACAGATCCTCGACGAAGTCTGGCGCCACGCCGTCGCCGCTGTCGGCCACCGTGATGTGCAGCGTCGAACCATCTTGCAGCAGCTCGACTTCCACCTCGTTGGTCTCGTTGTCGCTCAACCGAACCGCGTCGATCGCGTTGTCCAGCAGATTTCCCACGACGGTGGTGACGTCGACTGGCAGCACGAGCCGGCCGGGCACCCAGGTGTTCTCGCCGATCGTCAGCGTCACGCCCGCCTCGCGGGCGGCTGCGGCCTTGGCGGCCAAGAATGCCTGCAGGTAGGCATCGCGGATGGAGTCGATACCGGGTAGCGCGGACCCAAGCGGTCCCGATCCGAGCAGTTCTTCCAGGTATTGCAGTCCCTCGTCGACGTGCCCGCCATGCAACAAGCCGTTCAGTAAGTGCAGACGGTTGGCGAACTCGTGGCGTTGTGCGCGTAACACCGTGCTCATGAGCTGCACGGCGTCGAGTTGCCGGGTCAGCGATTCGACGTCGGTTCGGTCCCGCACCACCAGAACCGTTCCCAGCTCGCGTCCTTCGCGCCATACCGGCCGAGCCGAGACCACGACGATGCGTTCGCCGACGGTGGCCAACGTGGGTGCCGAATCGGCGGAATTCAACACGTCGAGCACTCGCGGGGTCAGGCCGATCTGGTCAATGGGTCGGCCCGTTTCGTTGCCGATCTCGAGCAGCCGGCACGCCTCGTCGTTGATGAACGTGGTTTGTCGGGATGTGTCCACCGCTAGCACACCCTCGCCGATGCCCTGCAGCACCGCCGCCTGACTGCGTACCAGTTCGGTGATCTCGGCCGGCCGCAAACCCAGCGTCAGCCCTCGCCACCGCCGGGCAAGGGCCAACGAAGCGCCGGCGCCGATCAGCAGGAGAACGCCTCCCATCGCGCCCAGCACCTGCAGATTTTTCGAAAATTGATCGTCGAAGGCCTTCGTGGAGATGCCGACGATGACCACACCCAACACCCGATTGGAACCCGGCTCGAACACTGGGACTTTCGCAACGATTGCGCGTCCGAAAACGGTGTCGTCATGCGACGTTATCTCCTGCCCGGCCAACGGTGCCGCGATGTCGGCGAGGACATGATGGGCCAACCTGTCGCGCTGCGGAGACGCGACCCTGATGCCGGCTGCGTTGGCCACCACGACGAACAAAACGTGGGTGCGCTGTTCAACCCGTGAAGCAACACCTTGGATCGGACCCGCTGCCAGTTCGCCGATCAATTCCGGGCTGGGGGTCAACGGTGCTGCGTCGTAGCGCGCGATGTTCGTGACCACCGTTGGCGATGAGGCGACGACGCGGGCGATATCGGTGGCATGGACATGGTATTGGCTGT
This sequence comes from Mycobacterium sp. IS-836, assembly GCF_001954275.1. Lineage (GTDB taxonomy): Bacteria > Actinomycetota > Actinomycetes > Mycobacteriales > Mycobacteriaceae > Mycobacterium. Next base: position 170,205 of record NZ_MBEU01000021.1, read on the forward strand.
CCAGGCGCTGGCGGTTGAATAGGGCAAAGAGCACGAACGCGATGATTAACGCCAGCGTCACCACGACGAGCTGCAACACCAATACCTGGGTGGCGAGTCGCAAGTCGATGCGACCCTTGGCGGCCATGAGGGGACCGTACCACCGAGCTGAGCAGAATGCGCAAAAGTCGCGCGCGTCGCGGCAGCTCGATTACAGATGCGCCAAAAGCCGCTCGGCGAACACCTCGGGATGCTCCCGGTGCATGAAGTGCCCGCCTGGTACCTCCTCGACGACGTACTCGTTGTCGAACATCTGGGCCGCGGATCGATAGTCGGAGGGCTCGAGGACTGGATCGTCGAGCCCCGCAAAGACAACCGTTGGCACCGTGATTCGCGCCCGCAGCGACGCGCTGGGGATGGGGGACAGCTTGCGGTAATAGCCGAGCGCCGCATTCAAGCTCGCCCGGTTGGAAAAGCACGCGCGCACGGCGTCGAACTCTTCGGGATCGGGATTCCAGGCGGGGGACCAACGCCGATAGATGGCGGGAAGGGCCGCAAAGTCATTGCGCGCGAAGCGGTTCGACGCTCCCGGCAGCTTGTACGCCACGAAATGACGAGCGCCCCAAAGCTTCTTCGGTGACGGCTTGAGCGTCGCCGGATGGGGAATGGCCATGACGATTAGCTTCGTCACCCGCTCTGGGCCCAGCGCCGCCGCGCCGTATGCGGCCGAGGCGCCCCAGTCGTGCCCGATGACGACCGCGTCGCGCGCGCCGAGCGCCTCGATCAGCGCAAGCGGATCACGCGCCAGGGTCTCTTGGTCGGTGTCGCGATCCGGGATCGCGCTGGGGTGATAGCCACGCAGGAACGGGCTGACCGCGCGGTATCCGCCGGCGGCGATGCGCGGGCGAAGATCGTCCCACGTGTGCGCAGTGTCCGGAAACCCGTGCAGCATCAGCACGAGAGGCCCGGAACCCTCCTCGAGATAGGCGAATTTCAGCCCATTCGCCTCGACGAAACGGATCGTTGTGGCCATGGCCTCCGGACACTACGCCGTTTAGTGGCCGGTTAGTGCTCGGCGGGATAGGCGTGGATCAACGCGCTGGTGAGTTTCGGGACGGCATGCGTCAGTTCGTGTTCAGCGTCGTGGGCGATGCGGTGCGCCTGCGCCAGATCGAGAGTGGGATCGACGTCCAATTCGGCATCGGCGTGCAGGCGGTGCCCGATCCAGCGCATCCGCACACTGCGCACAGCGCGCACCCCGGGACGGGCCGCCAACGCGCGTTCGGCGGCGTCGACCATCTCGGGGTCCACACCGTCAAGTAAGCGACGGAACACGTCGCGCGCGGCCGTCCGCAGAACGGCCAGGATTGCCGCGGTGATGACCAGGCCCGTGATCGGGTCCGCCAGCGGGAACCCAAGCGCGACACCGCCGGCCGAGCACAGCACCGCCAGGGAAGTCAGGCCGTCGGTGCGTGCATGCAAGCCGTCAGCGACCAAGGCGGCGGAGCCCAGCCGCCGTCCGACCCTCATCCGGTAGAGGGCCACCGATTCGTTTCCGACGAACCCGATCAGCCCGGCCAGCGCAACCCATCCGATGTGCCCGATCGGTTCGGGATGGGTCAGCCGCACGATGGCTTGGTATCCGGCGACGATCGCCGACAGCGTTATCGTCGCGACCACGAACAAACCGGCCAGATCCTCCGCGCGACCGAACCCGTAGGTGTAGCGGCGCGTGGCGGCCTTGGTACCCAACGCGAACGCCATCCACAACGGCACCGCGGTCAGGGCGTCGGAGAAGTTGTGGATGGTATCGGCCGCCAGCGCAACGGATCCGGACATCATGACGACGGCGAGCTGGGCAGTCGCGGTCAGCCCGAGTACCACCAGGCTGATCTTGACGGCTCGGATCCCCGCGACACTGGATTCCAGGGCGTCGTCGATGCTGTCGGCGGCACCGTGGGAGTGCGGGGCGAAGATCTCCCTGATCGCCCCGCGCAGACCTTGCGGATGGTCATGGTCATGGTCATGGGGGTTGGCATGGGCAATACAGCTATCTGCATGCATACGCAAATAGTAGGCATTGACTCTGGCGTCTCGCCACCCGATGGTCGCCTACCATCAGCGCATGCGCGGCGAGAAAATACTCATCACCGGTCCCACCGGGCAGGTGGCCAGTCCCATTGCCCAGGCCCTGGCGGTCGACAACGAGGTCTGGGGCATCGCGCGGTTCACCAATGCCGCGGCTCGTGAAGCACTCGAGAAATCCGGCGTGCGGTGCGAGACCGTCAACCTGGCGGCTGGAGACTTCGCCGCGATCCCGTCCGACTTCGATTACGTCCTCAATTTGGCCGTCGCCAAAAGCGGCGACTGGGACAAGGATCTGGGTGCCAACGCGGAGTCCGTCGGCCTGCTGATGGCCCACTGCCGCAACGCGAAAGGATTTCTGCACTGCTCGTCGGCGGCCGTCTACGACCCGCCCGACGACGAACCGCGGACCGAGCGCGCCGCCCTGGGCGACAACCACAAACCGTTGTTCCCGACCTATTCCATTTCCAAGATCGCCGGCGAGGTCGTCGCGCGGACGATGGCGCGCGCGCTGGGCATTCCCACCACCATCGCCCGGCTCAACGTCCCATACGGCGACAACGGCGGGTGGCCGTTCTACCACATGGAGATGATTCTGGCCGGAATCCCGATCCCCGTCCCGCCCGGCGGTCCCGCCCGCTACAACCCGATCCACGAGGACGACATCATCGCGACCATTCCGAAGCTGCTCGAAGCGGCGTCGGTTCCGGCGACCACCGTCAACTGGTGTGGCGATCAAGCCGTCAGCCTCCAGGAGTGGTGTGGGTACCTCGGCTCGCTCGTTGGCAAGGAGCCGGTTTTCGACGAGAGCGCCCAGGCGCTGCGCGGCAATCCCACCGACGTGACGCAGATGCACGAATTGATCGGGGGCACAACGGTGGACTGGCGCGACGGGCTTCGCCGGATGGCGACCAAGTTCCACCCGGAGCTCGTGGCGTAGACACTCGCCGAGCGCCGACGCGGCCGGACGTGGCAGCATCGCCCAGGTGACCGACAGCTCGGCCGAGCAGCGCCTGCGCGACCTCGCGCGGCTGCGTCGCGTCCGCGACCGCATCGACCGTGACTACGCGCAGCCCCTCAACGTCGAGGCGCTCGCAAGAGGGGTACACATGTCCGCCGGGCACCTCAGCCGCGAGTTCCGGCGCGCCTACGGGGAGTCGCCGTACTCGTATCTGATGACGCGGCGCATCGAACGCGCCATGGCGTTGCTGCGCCGCGGCGACCTCAGCGTCACCGAGGTGTGTTACGCGGTCGGCTGCTCCTCGCTCGGGACCTTCAGCACCCGGTTCACTGAGCTTGTCGGCATGCCGCCCAGCGCTTATCGGGAACACACGACGGGCGGGACGGCCAGCCTGCCGCCATGCGTGGAAAAACAGGTGACCAGACCGATCAGGAATCGAGAAGCGCCCGCCGCAGACGCCCACCTAGCCTGACGGTCATGGACGTCACCATTCATTCGAGCTTCCTTCCGCACGACGACCCCGAAGCATCGCTCGCCTTCTATCGCGACACCCTCGGCTTCGAGGTCCGCCTCGATGTCGGAAAGGGAAAGATGCGCTGGATCACCGTTGGCCCTCCCGCCCAGCCCGCCACATCGATCGTGCTGAACCCGCCGGGCGCCAACCCCGGCATTACCGACGACGAGCGCCGCACCATTGCCGAAATGATGGCGAAGGGCACCTACGCAATGCTCCTGCTGGCCACCAAAAACCTCGACAGCACCTTCGAGCAGCTACAGGCCGGCGACGCCGAGATTATCCAGGAGCCGACGGAGCAGCCGTACGGGGTTCGCGACTGCGCGGTGCGCGATCCCGCGGGCAACATGATCCGCATACAGGAATTGCGCTGAAACGGCAACCGCCCAAAACGGAAGAGTTCCGAACCTGCTTGAGGT
>NZ_MBEU01000022.1 GCF_001954275.1 Mycobacterium sp. IS-836
CCCGGGCCCGTGAAATCTCTACCCGGATGACCAAACCCGTTGAGAGCGTCGCGGTAGCCGCCGATCTCATGGAGAACGTCGCCCAGGCCCGGACCGTGGGCTGATCGTCGTGCTACCTCAAAGGATTCGCCAGGAGGACCGACTGAACGAGATCACCAAAGAGTGCCGGCTATGCGGCTCGACCGGCCCCCATCGAACTCTTGCGGTACGCGAGATGATGTACGGGACCCAGGAGCGGTTCGAATACTATTTCTGCACCGCGTGCGAGACGTTGCAGATCGTCGATGTGCTCGAGGGCGAAGAGCTGATGCGGCACTATCCGCGAAACTATCACTCGTACAACGAGCCTCGGATTCTCGGATGGCTCATCACGCGGCACGACCGCTACAAATTGCATACCGGCGGCCGGCTGGTCGGTCCGCTTTTGACGAGGCGCTTGCCCGACGGCATACTTCGCCTTCTCCTCGGAGGGGATGTCATCGGAATGCTCGCTAGGCTGCCGCTCGGACGGGACGCGCGAATTCTGGACGTGGGCTGCGGCAGCGGTTTGCTGCTCGATCGGTTGGCCAGAGCGGGATTCACCAACTTGTCCGGTGCAGATCCGTTCATCGCGGCCGATCGCGAGACACCGCGGGGCGTGCCCCTGATGAAGAGCGACTTGAGCGACGTGACGGGCGAATTCGATCTCATCATGTTCAATCACTCGCTCGAACATGTTCCGGACCCGATCGCGATGCTCGAGGTCGCCCGCGAGAAGCTCGCCGCCGGAGGCATCTGCCTGGCCCGCGTGCCGACGACCTCATCCGAAGCCTGGACAACCTATGGCGCGGATTGGGTGCAGATCGACGCGCCCCGGCATTTCGTCATACCCTCGCGACATGCGATGACACTGGCCGCCGAGAAGGCCGGCCTGCAAGTGGAACAGACATTTGATGATTCGAACCTGGGCCAGTTCATGGGCAGCGAAGCCTATCGGCGGGGCGTTCCGGTGACCGACCCGAAAATTCTTCGGATGTTTGGTGCCAGGCAACTGTGGGAGTGGGAAAAACGCGCGGCTCGACTCAATAGGCAGGGCCGCGGGGACCAGAAGGGCTTTGTCTTGCGGGCGAAGTGAGCCCGTCAGATGATGCCGGCGCCCCTGGCCACCAGCGAGAGCCCGACCACCGCGAAGATGGCCGCCAGCACCTGAGGGCGGTGGGCCAGCGCCCATTCGTGCAGAGGTTGAAGCGCCGCTTGGGTTTTCGCGGGTGCGAGCAGATAGGTGACGAGGGTGATCTCGAAAACCCCGAGCATCCCGACGACGAAGGCTATGGCCGCGACGATCTGCGTGCCGATCGAGGCACCCGAGGCGACGACGGTGGTGTCGACGAGCAGAACCACGGCGGGGCCCGGCAAGAACGTCATGCCGGTCACCAGCGCCACCCACAGCGCCCCGTTTTCCCACGCCTTGTTGGCGCGGTCGGTCAGACGCCGGATCGCCGATCCGCGCTCCGGCGCATCGGAGTCCAGCACCGCGGTCGGGGAATTGCCGACCGGCGCCGGCACCCGTTCCCGCTGACGCGCCCGGGAGCGCACCGCGATAAGCGCCGAGACCGACAGCGCGAGTGCACCCAGGGCGAGTTGAATATGCCGGGCGGTGGAGTTGGGCCCCGCGGTCGCCAAACTGTGCGCGGTCGTTCGGAACGCCGGCATGACGTGCAGCAGCAGCAGCGGAATCAGCAGGGCGGGCACATTCGTTATCAGGCAGCCCACCCAGCAGGCGACCAAGTTTTGCACCGGTCGCGGCCGGGAGATCAGGAGCAGGACGAGGCCGAGAAGCACAGGGTTGAGCGCCAACAGAAGCGCCAGCCCCAGCACGGAACCCCACACAGCCCGAAGACACTACCTTGTCGCGGCGGACATGCGTTTCAGTAGCCAGCGCACGTCAGTCAACCCGTCTTGAGCGCGCGAAGTTCTCCAGGAGATCGGCGGTGTTGGCCACGCTTTCGGCGGGTTTGGAAGTCTGGGTGGCTAGCTCGCGGGCCCGGGAGACATAGTCGGGACCGAGGATCCGGTGCAGGTC
>NZ_MBEU01000023.1 GCF_001954275.1 Mycobacterium sp. IS-836
TGTCCGGATCCCGCTCAACCGCGCCGTCGTCATGCTGGTGATCGACGTCTCGGAATCCATGGCTTCCACCGACGTCGCTCCGAACCGGCTGGCCGCCGCGCAGGAGGCCGGCAAGCAGTTCGCCGACCAGCTAACGCCGGCCATCAACCTCGGGTTGGTGGAATTCGCGGCGAACGCCAGCCTGTTGGTCGCGCCGACGACGAACCGCGACGCGGTGAAGGCGGCGATCGACAGCCTGAAGCCGGCGCCGAAAACCGCGACGGGAGAAGGCCTTTTCACCGCGCTGCAGGCGATCGCCACGGTCGGCTCGGTGATGGGAGGCGGCGAAGGTCCGCCGCCGGCGCGGATCGTGCTGGAATCGGACGGCGCCGAAAACGTGCCGTTGGACCCCAACGCGCCACAGGGCGCGTTCACCGCCGCACGGGCGGCCAAGGACCAAGGCGTGCAGATATCGACGATCTCGTTTGGCACGCCGTACGGCACCGTCGAGTTCGAGGGCGCCAGCATTCCCGTTCCGGTCGACGATCGGACGCTGCAGAAAATCTGCGAGATCACCGACGGCCAGGCGTTCCATGCCGACAGCCTGGAATCGCTCAAGGATGTCTACACGACGCTGCAGCACCAGATCGGCTACGAAACCGTGAAGGGTGATGCGAGTCTGGCGTGGATGCTGCTCGGCGCGTTCGTGATGGCCGGCGCGGTATTGGCGGGCCTGTTCCTGAATCGCCGGCTGCCAGCCTGAGCTTTTAGGTGGGAAGTCTTCGGTTGATCAACAGCGCCAAGGCCGTCGCCACCAGCGCGACGATGACCCCGAGCCGCAGCCAGCCTGAACTGCCCGGCCCCGGCACCGTGCGATATCCGATCTCGTTCTCGATGGCGTCGTAGTCCTTGTTGAGCTGTTCGAGATTCGTGGCGGTATAGGACTGCCCGCCGGAAAGCTGGGCGATCTTTTTCATCTGGTCGGTGGAGACGGGCACATTGACCCGCTGGCCGTCCATCTCGATGCTGCCCGTCTTGGTGCCGAACGTGATGGTCGACACGGGCACCCCCTGATCCTTGGCCAGGCGCGCCGCGGTGTAGACGCCGTCGCGTGGATCGCTGGGATTTTGCGGCTTGTTCTCCCCGCCGTCCGACAGCAGCACGATGCGGGCGGGCGGCGGCTTATCCCCACCCTGAACGGCCGACGCGCTGATCGCGTGCAGTGCGGTGAAGATCGCCTGGCCCGTCGCCGTGCTATCGGCGAACTCGAGCTTCTTCAGGGCCTCGATGGTCGCCTGATGTTGCGGGGTCGGCGGCACCAGCAGGTACGGGACGCCCGCGAAACCGACGAGCCCGAGATTGATGCCCGGCGTCAGCTGGCTCGCGAATTGGCTGGCCGCCTGCTCGGCGGCCTTGAGGCGGTTGGGCTCGACGTCGGTTGCCCGCATGGACTGCGACATGTCGATCACCAGCATGATCACCGCGCGGTTGCGCGGTATGCGCATGTCGTGGGTGGGGGTGGCCAGCGCGATCGTCAGCAGGAACAGGCACAGCAGCGACACCGCGATCGGCAGATGCCGCCAGATCGACTGCGGCACCTCCGCCTCGGTGTACCGGCGTAGCCGGTGCCGGCGACGGGCCTGGACAACGACGTAGAGCGCGAGCAGGGCCAGCGGGATCAGAGCGAACAACAACATCGCCGGGCGCTGGAACCCATACAGCGGTAGCGGGCCGATTCCGGGAAGCGACACTCGGCTCACACCTTCCCGTCGGGGCCGCCACTGAATCACCGGCGGACGCTGCCGCCAGTAAAGAGGAGACTTGACTACCCGTCAAACGCTGGTGGACAGCGTGGCACGCAGGACATCGGCGAACTCGTCTGGTACCGAGATGAATCCGCCGTGATCGCCGGGAAACTCGATCGGCCGTACTCCGAGGAGCTCGGCCAGGGCAACACTGGTCCGGTACGTGATCAGGCCGCCGGACTCGGCGCCGATCCCGACCACTATCCGCGCGGGGCCGCCGGTGAGGGCAGCGATGTCGGGCCGGTAGGCGGCGGTGCCCCGCAGTTCGTGGGTGATGAACCGGGTGCCATCGGCGAGTTGCTGCGGTGAAGGTTGGGGCGCGACCGGGGCGCCCTGGCCGTCGCCACCGGCCGGCTGGAAGCCCGCGTTGACCATGAACTTCGTCATCGCGGCGGCCAACCCTTCGCGGCGGAAGGTGTCGATGATGTCTTCGGTGTTGGCGCGCTGCTGCGCGGCGTCGGGCAGCAGCTCCAGCAACGGTGGCTCGTGCGCGACGAGCGTGCCGACCCGGGCCGGGTGGCGAGTCACGAGTGCCAGCCCGGTGACCGCGCCGCCCGACGAGCCCACCACGTCCGCCCGATCCGCGCCGAGATCGTCGAGAATCGCGGCGACGTCGTCCGCGCGCAGGTCGGGCGTGGAATCTTGGGTCGGGTCATCGACGGGGCTGCCGGAGATTCCACGCGGGTCGGTGGTGACGACGGTGTGGTCGCCGGCCAGCGCCTCGGCGAGTGGTGCGAAGTCCGCGGCGGGCATCGGCGAGCCGAGTATCACCAGCAGCGGGCCTGCGCCGCGCACCTCATAGTGCAGCCGAGCGCCGGGTACGACGAGCGAGTGGGTGGTCATCGAGGGGGTGGTCATGTAGGGAAGACTCGGCTCGACGGCCGAATTCACCGCGGTTCGCGCCGTTATTCCCGGCGGAGCCGCCCCTCCACGAATTGCTCGAGCTTCTCCCACTCTCGCACCGCGGCGGAATACGGGCCCGCGGGCTTGCCGACCGAGCCGGGCTCCAGCACGTAGGCGACCAGTTTGCCCAGGGGTCGGCCGGTTGCGAGGGCCTTGTCGACCGTGCCCTCCTCGGAGTAGTCGCCGATGTCGCGGAGCAACTCGACGGCCAGCTCCAGCTGGTCGCGATCGACGGCGTCGGGCCCGTCGGCGAAGTCGTCGGCCAGGCCGCTGAGCACATAGATGTTCTCGTCGGTGATGTCGACCGCCAGCGAGCCGTCGGTCGCGGCGGTGCGGATGTCGTCGTAGGTGCTCAGGTCGGACAAGTCGTGGTCGTGCTCGTCGGCGAGGTAGCGCGCCAGCGCCCGCTCGGAGCCGAACACACTGATGCGCCCGTTGCGGCCCAGGAAGATCGGGCGATCGTCGAGGTAGCAGCGCAGCGTGTAGAACGTCCCGGAACTCGTCATGATCCGAATCGGGTCGATACCCACCTGCGCCCAGAAGTCCTTGTCGCTGCCCAGCACGACGGTGTCGCCGGCCGCGCGGTCCTCGTCCTCGTCCTCGTCTTCGTCGGTCTCGTCGCCGGTGTCGGGCTCTTCGTTGACTTCGGACTCCTCGGCGGCGTCCTCGTCGGAGGCCTCGGCGTCTTCGTCCTCGCCGTCTTCTTCGAGCTCCTCGGCCAATTCGTCGGCGGCCTTCGCCGACAGCTTCTCGTCGACCTCAGGCGTGCTGACGACGTCGTCTATCGCGCTGAGCACGTCGTCCCAGCTGCGCCCGATGACCTCGGCGATCGCATCCCAGCGTTTGACGCCGGCCTTGCCGGTGAAGTTCTCGATCCCGCCTGAGACCGTGCCGAGGCTGGGATTGCCGTTGAAGAACTTCGCCACCGCCGGCAGCTCGCACACCGACCCGATGGACGACACGATGGCCAGCGTGCCCGCCAGCGCGGCCACCGATTCCTCGGTCGGTTTCTCCGACACCAGCTCCTCGACGGCGACCAGATCGAATTGCCTGTCCTTGGCGGGGTCGAGGCTGCGCGCGTGGGCGGTGGTCAGCTCCTTCCACGCGGGATGGTCGGCCAGATCGTTGTCGGAGTCCGAACGCACGAACGCGACCAGGTCGGGAACCGTCTCGAAGGCATACAGGTCGTCGTCTTTGCCCAGGAAGGCCTCCCACTCGTCGCCGGCATCGCGCCAGCGGGGTGCCCACACGGTGTAGCGGTCACCGGCGGACAGGCTCAGGCGGATGGGCACGAGGTCAGCAGCCATGCGGCACAGAATAGCGACGGCCGGCGCGCGTGCCGGGGCCGGTGCCGGGCCCCGGTGGCGGCGGATGCGCCTTTAGGGTGCCCAGATGGTCGCGATCGGGGGAGCGTTGGCCGCGTTACCCGTCTTCGGCAGGCCGTACATCTGTTCCAGGGTGGAAAGCACGTTGTAGTGACTGATCTGCTCGGTGTAGTTGCCGGGCTGCACATGCGCGCCGTAGATCACCGTCGGGATCTGGTTGCGCGGGCCGCCGTCGTCCTCGTCCCACGTCACGATCAGCAGGCTGTTGTTGGCCAGCGCCCAGTTGGCGTAGCCGGACAGCTGGCGGTTCAGCCAGGTGTCGGCCTGCCCGATCGAGCCGTCGTGCATGTTGTTGTCGTTGTTGGGGATGACGAACGACACGGTCGGCAGGCTGGCGTAATTGCCCATCGGGAACGCGGAGAACGGCACCGAATTCTGCGGCGGCACATTCGTGAAATCGGCCCACGGCACATGCTTGCGTGCGTACTTGCCGGCGCTGCACGCGGGCGAACCGACGGCGGGCAGGTCCTCGGCGAAACCGACGAATGTGTATCCGGCGGCGAGCAATTCGGAGCCGAGGTTAGGGGCATTGCCTCCGTTGACCGGGCACGCGTTGCTGGTCACTCCGAGAGTGCTTCCGGCGAAGAGGGCCAAGTAGTTCGGCTGGCTGGGATGTGTTTCGGCGAATGACTGTGTCATGTTCGCGCCGTGAGTGGCCAGCGCGGTGATGAAGGGCGTCTGCGGGCTGCCGATGATGTGTGCTTGAGAACGGTTCTCTTCCACCACGATTACCACGTGCGCGGGCCGGGGCAGCTCGGCGGCGGCCAGGCCCACGCGGGGACTCGACGGAATGGCCGCCAGACCCGTCAGCATGACCGCGCCGGCCATTCCGAGGCTGCGATATGTCCAGTCGATCAGCGTTCTCGGACTTCGAATTTCGCGCGACACCCCGGGAGTATATGAACGGGTCATCGACATTGACGGGACGCACGCACGCGTGTCAACGGGCCTTTGCACAAAAGAGGTATATACGCTCGAATTCCATGGATGTCCGCGTCATCGACCACCCCCTGGCCGCCGCCAGGCTGAGCACGCTGCGCGACGAACGCACCGACACCGCGGGGTTCCGGGCCGCGCTGCGCGATCTGACGGCGATGCTGGTCTACGAGGCCACCCGGGACGCGGGCCGCGAGACATTCCCGATCCGCACCCCGCTGGCCGAAACGCTCGGTGTGCGGCTGGCCAACCCGCCGCTGCTGGTGCCCGTCCTGCGCGCCGGGCTGGGCATGGTCGACCAGGCGCTGGAGCTGCTGCCGGAGGCCCGGGTGGGTTTCGTCGGCGTCGCCCGCGACGAGGAAACCCACCAGGCGAGCGGGTACATGGAGTCGCTGCCCGACGACCTAAGCGCGCTGCCGGTGCTGGTGCTGGACCCGATGCTGGCCACCGGCGGATCGCTGAAACACACCGTCGACCTGTTGCAGCGCCGCGGCGCTGCGGACATCACGGTGTTGTGCGTAGTGGCCGCACCGGAAGGCATTGCGGCGCTGGGCAAAGCGGCGCCGGACGCGCGGCTGTTCACCGTGGCCGTCGACGATGGGCTCAACGAGATCGCCTATATCGTCCCGGGTCTCGGCGACGCGGGGGACCGGCAATACGGTCCGCGCTAGCTCGGCGACGATGCGCGCCGCGTAGCGGCGGGAGGAGGAGCCGGGCCATCGGACCTAGCTCACCAGGCTTGCACCGCGGACACCAGCTCGTCGCGTAACCCGGCCGCCCGTTCGCGGGCACGATGCAGGCCGTCGGTCACCGGACAACGAATCTCCAAGTAGCACTTCAGTTTCGGTTCGGTTCCGGAGGGCCGCACCACCACCCGCGCCGACGCCTCGTCGTCCCCGCCGGTGAAGATCAGCGCGTCGCGGATGTCGGTCATGGTCGCCGGGAAGCGCGCCAGCCGTTGCGGCGGGGCGGCCCGCAGCGCCCGCATCAAGGCGGCGGCCTCGTCGGCGTCGGCGACCCGGCGCGACACCGCGGCGACGTCGTGTACGCCGTGGCGGAGGGCCAGCTCGTCGAGCCGATCGGACACCGAGCGGCCCCGCGCTTTGAGCGAGGCCACCAGATCGCACGCCAGCACCGCGGCGCTGATCCCGTCCTTGTCACGCACCGCGGCGGGGTCGACGCAGTGGCCGATCGCCTCCTCGTAGGCGTACACCAGGGTGCCGGGCAGGTCCGCGTCGGCGCGCGCCAACCATTTGAAGCCGGTGAGGGTTTCGACGTGGACCGCGCCGTAATGCGCGGCGATGGCCGCCAGCATCCGCGACGACACCACGGTGCTGGCCACCACGGCGGCCGCGGGCCGCTCATGCGACAGGATGTAATCGCCCAACAGCCAACCGGTTTCGTCCCCGGACAGCATCCGCCATCCCGCTGCCGTCGGGATGCCGACCGCGCACCGGTCGGCGTCGGGATCCAGCGCGATCGCGATGTCGGCACGCGTGTCCGCGGCCAGCGCGAGCAGCGCGTCGGCGGCGCCGGGCTCCTCGGGGTTCGGGAACGCGACGGTGGGGAAGTCGGGGTCGGGTGCGAACTGGGCGCCGACGGTGTGCACATGCTCGAAGCCGGCGCGACGCAGTGCGTCAACGGCGGTGGCGCCGCCGACGCCGTGCAGCGGGGTGAGGGCGACGCGCAGCGGGCCGGTCGATCGCCGCACGCCGGCCGCGCGCTCGATGTAGCGCTCGACGAGGTCGGTATCGGCGAATTCGACGGGCCGGCGGCCGATCCGGTCGGCGAAAGGGGCTGCGGCCATTGCGGTTTCGATCTGGCGGTCGGTCGGCGAGACGATCTGGATGCCGCCGTCGAAGTACACCTTGTAGCCGTTGTCGGTGCGCGGATTGTGCGATGCGGTGATTTGTATCCCGGCGGCGGCCGCGGCGTGGCGCACCGCGAAGGCGACCACCGGCGTCGGCACCGGGCCCGGTAGCAGCAGGACCGAAAATCCCTCGGCGGCAAGCACTTCGGCGGTCACGGTGGCGAAAATCGCCGAGCCGTGCCGGGCGTCGCGCCCGACCACCACCAGGGAACCGGCCAGGCCACGATCCGTGAGCACCCGCGCCACCGCCCACGTGGCACGCGAGACCACCGCCACGTTCATCGCGTCGGGGCCCGCGCGCACCGGACCGCGCAATCCCGCGGTGCCGAAGGTCAGCGGTCGGGCGAAGCGCGCCGCACGCTCGTCGGGACCGCAGGCGCCGAGCTCGGCGGCCGTCGTCGGGTCCGGGTCGTGCGCGATCCACTCCTCGGGCGTCATGCGCTCTAAAACCGGGCTATGACGTCCGCCAGCAGGGCGCCGATCCGGCCCGCCGACGCGTCCCCCGCGGCGACCACGTCGGCGTGCCGCAGCGGCGCGGCCGTGAGACCCGCGGCCAGGTTTGTCACCAGGGAGATGCCGAGCACCTCCGCGCCGGCGGCCCGCGCCGCGATGGTCTCGTGCACCGTCGACATGCCCACCAGGTCGGCGCCGAGGGTGCGCAGCATTCGGATCTCCGCCGGTGTCTCGTAGTGCGGCCCCGGCAGGCCCGCGTACACGCCTTCGGTCAGCTGCGGGTTGCTGTCGCGGGCGAGCTTGCGCAGCCGCGGCGCATAGGCGTCGGTCAGGTCCACGAACTGCGCACCGACGAGCGGCGAACGCCCGGTCAGGTTGAGGTGGTCGCTGATCAGCACCGGCTCGCCGATCCGCATGTCCGGGCGCAGGGCGCCGGCTGCGTTGGTCAGTACGACGATCCGCGCCCCGGCCGCACAGGCGGCCCGCACCGCGTGCACGACGTGGGCTAGGTCATGCCCTTCGTAGGCGTGCACCCGGCCGGCCAGTACCAGCACCCGGTGCTCGCCGATGCGCACCGACATGAGCTCGCCGGTGTGTCCGACCGCGCGTGGCGGCGCGAACCCCGGCAGCTCGGCCTGGGGCAGCACGACGGTTGGGGAGCCCAGCGCGGCGACCGCCGGCGCCCATCCGGAGCCCAGGACCACGGCGACGTCGTGCTCGCCGATCCCCGTGCGCTCGGCGATGGCCCGTGCGGCTAGTCGCGCGAGTTCGTCGGGCGCGGGCGGGGATTCGGCCACAGTCGGGCAGCTTAACCCGGTGACGCCTCACCCGGCGGTTGTCACCGGCATATGTCAGGATCTGCCGTATGCGTCTTCGTAGCTGGCAGGTTGTCGGCCTGGTTGTCGCTCTTGGTCTGTCGGTGGCCACGCTCGCGTGCGGCCCGGCGCCGACTGCGCGCGCCGGGTGTCCCGACGTCCAACTCATCTTCGTCAGGGGTACCGCCGAACCGCCCGGCCTGGGGGCGGTGGGCGATGCGCTCTTCGCGGCACTGCAGCCCGCCCTCGGTTCACGCACCGTCGACTCGTATGCGGTCAACTACCCGGCCAGCTACAACTTTCTGACCACCGCCGACGGCGCGAACGACGCGCGCGATCACATCGCGGCGATGGTCGACCAATGCCCGGCCACGCGGCTGGTGCTCGGCGGCTTCTCGCAGGGCGCGGCCGCGGTGTCGATGCTGGCGGGGGTGCCGCCCGTCGGCCAGCGGATCGGCAACTTCGGGTCGGCTCCCGCGTTGGATCCCGGTCTCGCCAGCAAGGTGCGGGCGGTCGCGGTGTTCGGCAATCCGGGCAACCGCTTCAACACGCCCCTTTCGACGACGGGTGCGTTCGCCGGCCGGGCGATCGACCTGTGCAGCGATGGCGATCCCGTCTGCGTCGTCGGCGGTCGCGACCGGGACGCGCACCACGTCTACGAGGTGCCGCCTTATCCCGGCCAGGCGGCGGGGTTCATCGCCGGACTGGTGTAGGCCTTCGACCCTCGGGCCGTCGTGGCCGGGTGAGATACTGCGAGGATGCCCGCAGCACCCGCACTGGCCAACGTCGAGGACGTGGTGCGGCGTCGCGGATCCGACCTGGTCGAGCTGTCCCACGCCATCCACGCCGAGCCTGAGCTCGCGTTCGCCGAGCATCGCAGCTGCGCCAAGACGCAGGCGCTGGTCGCCGAGCGGGGTTTCCAGATCACCGCGCGACCCGGAGGCTTGGAGACGGCCTTTCGCGCCGACTTCGGCAGCGGACCGCTGGTGGTCGGGATCTGCGCCGAGTACGACGCGCTGCCGGAGATCGGGCACGCGTGCGGACACAACATCATCGCGGCCTCGGCGGTCGGGACCGCGCTGGCGCTGGCCGAGGTGGCCGACGACCTGGGCCTGACGGTGTCGCTGCTGGGAACTCCCGCCGAGGAGGCCGGCGGCGGCAAGGAACTGCTGCTGCAAGCCGGGGTATTCGACGACGTCGCGGTCGCGGTGATGGTGCATCCGGGGCCGGCCGACATCGCCGGGGCCCGCTCGTTGGCGCTGTCCGAAGCGGTCGTCGACTACCGCGGCAAGGAATCCCATGCCGCCGTCGCGCCGCACCTGGGGATCAACGCGGCCGACGCCGTCACCGTCGCGCAGGTCGCGATCGGGCTGCTGCGCCAGCAACTGGCACCGGGGCAGCTGGTGCACGGGATCGTCACCAACGGCGGACAGGCCGTCAACGTCATCCCCGGCCACGCGACATTGCAGTACGCGATGCGCGCGGTCGAATCGGATTCGCTGCGAGAGCTGGAGGGCCGGATGTTCGCGTGCTTTTCCGCGGGCGCGCTGGCCACCGGCTGCGAATACGAAATCAACCAGCCCGCACCGCCATACGCCGAGCTCAAACCCGACCGATGGCTGGCCGGCGTCTTCCGCGACGAGATGCGCCGGCTGGGGCGCAACCCGGTCGGCCCCGAGATCGAGGACGCGCTGCCGATGGGCAGCACCGACATGGGCAACGTGACGCAGGTTCTGCCCGGGATCCACCCGATCATCGGCGTCGACGCCGGTGGCGCCACGGTTCACCAGCGCGCCTTTGCCGCCGCGGCCGCCGGTCCCAGTGCCGATCGCGCGGTCGTCGAGGGCGCAATCATGTTGGCGCGCACGGTCGTTCACCTCGCCGAGTCGCCCGATGAACGCGACCGGGTGCTGACCGCGCGGCAGCGCAGAAACAGCGGGGCCGACGCATGAGCCTGGTCGACACCGCCGAGTCGTGGCTGGCCGCCCACCACGAAGACCTGATCGAGTGGCGCCGTCACATCCACCGCTATCCCGAGCTGGGCCGACAGGAGTACGCCACCACGCAGTTCGTCGCCGAGCGGTTAGCCGACGCCGGGCTCAACCCCAAGGTGCTGCCCGGCGGTACGGGACTGACCTGTGATTTCGGTCCCGACCACGAGCCGAGAATCGCGCTGCGGGCCGACATGGACGCGCTGCCGATGGCCGAGCTGACCGGCGCGCCGTACACCTCGACGATGCCCAACGTCGCGCACGCCTGCGGGCACGACGCGCACACCGCCATCCTGCTGGGCACCGCGCTGGCGCTGGCGTCGGTGCCCGAGCTGCCGGTCGGGGTGCGGCTGATCTTTCAGGCCGCCGAGGAGTTGATGCCCGGCGGCGCGATCGACGCCATCGCCGCCGGGGCGCTGACCGGGGTATCGCGGATCTTCGCGCTGCACTGCGACCCCCGGCTGGAAGTCGGCAAGGTCGCGGTGCGGCAGGGCCCCATCACGTCGGCCGCCGACCAGATCGAGATCACGCTGTACTCGCCGGGCGGCCATACCTCGCGGCCGCACCTGACCGCCGACCTGGTCTACGGGCTGGGCACGCTGATCACCGGGCTGCCCGGGGTGCTGTCGCGCCGCATCGACCCGCGCAACGGCACCGTGTTGGTGTGGGGCGCGGTCAATGCCGGCGTCGCGGCCAACGCCATTCCGCAATCCGGCGTGCTG
Source organism: Mycobacterium sp. IS-836 (assembly GCF_001954275.1). Classification (GTDB taxonomy): domain Bacteria; phylum Actinomycetota; class Actinomycetes; order Mycobacteriales; family Mycobacteriaceae; genus Mycobacterium. The sequence goes on from NZ_MBEU01000023.1 coordinate 10,860, forward strand.
GCCGGCACCGTGCGCACCGCCAGCAGGCAGACATGGGTAGGGCTGGAAGAGTTCATCCGCGAGGCCGTGAGCGCGCTGCTGTCGCCGCTGGCGATCGAACACACGCTGCAATACCGGCGCGGGGTTCCGCCCGTGGTCAATGAGGAAGTCTCGACCCGCATCCTCATGCATGCGATCGAAGCCGTCGGCCCCGACGTGCTGTCCGACACCCGGCAGTCCGGCGGCGGCGAGGATTTCTCCTGGTATCTGGAGGAAATCCCCGGCGCGATGGCACGATTGGGCGTGTGGTCCGGCGAGGGACCGCAGCTGGACCTGCACCAGCCGACGTTCGACCTCGACGAACGGTCCCTGGCGATCGGGCTGCGGGTGATGGTCAACATCATCGAGCAGACCGCCGTCGTCGAGTCGGCGCTGTTCTAAGCGGAGGTTCCCGGGCCGATGTTGCGGGCCGGACGGGTCCTCAGATCGTGGACGTAATCGCTTGGGGCGCCAGCGATTTCGGCGGCGTCGGCCATGACGCCCAGATATCGCGCCGACGGCAGGCCACCCTCCCACGCGTCCAGCACATACAGCCACGCCAGCACGGGATCGGTGGTGGTGTCGGAGGACAGGCGTTCGACGCGGCAGCGAATTTTCTTGTGCACACCGAACTCCGAGCCCTCCCAGCGGTCGAGGTTCCGCTCGTCCGCCGGCGTCATGTCGTAGAGGACGACGAACACCTTCGAATTCGGGTCCTCCACGATCGTGGCCAGGGCGCCTTCCCAGCCGATGTCCTCGCCGCCGAACGTCAACCGCCAGCCCGGCAGCCAGCCGGTTCCGGCCATCGGCGAGTGCGGTGCACGCTGCAGCATCTGCTCGGGATGCATGTTCGACCCGTAGGCGGCGTAGAGCGGCACGGGAAAAAGCTTAAACGGCGCACCCGCGGGCGGTATTCATCCAACGGCTCCGCGCTGCGGCGAGCGCCCTCGTCCCGATAGGTTAAGGACCGTGGTAACGCGCATCGTGATCCTGGGCGGAGGCCCGGCCGGTTACGAAGCCGCGCTGGTCGCTGCCACCTCCCATCCCGACACGACGCACGTCACCGTGATCGACTCCGAGGGCATCGGTGGCGCGGCCGTGCTGGACGACTGCGTGCCGTCCAAGACATTCATCGCGTCCACCGGCCTGCGCACCGAACTGCGCCGGGCGCCTCGGCTGGGTTTCGACATCGACTTCGAAGACGCCAAGATCTCGCTGCCGCAGATCCACGCCCGGGTCAAGACGCTGGCGGCCGAGCAATCCGCGGACATCGCCGCCCAGCTGCTCGCCGTAGGCGTCCAGGTGGTCGCGGGCCGGGGCGAGCTCGTCGACCCCGCGCCCGGCCTGGCCAAGCACCGCATCAAGGCCACCGCCGCCGATGGCACCACCAGCGAGCACGAAGCCGACGTCGTGCTCATCGCCACCGGCGCCAGCCCGCGGATCCTGCCGACGGCCCAGCCCGATGGCGAGCGGATCCTGACGTGGCGGCAGCTCTATGACCTGGAAGCGCTGCCCGAGCACCTGATCGTGGTGGGCTCCGGGGTGACCGGCGCCGAATTCGTGCACGCCTACACCGAGTTGGGCGTGCGCGTATCGGTCGCGGCCAGCCGGGACCGGGTGCTGCCGTACGAAGACGCCGACGCCGCGCTCGTCCTGGAAGAGTCGTTCGCCGAACGCGGGGTGCAGCTCTTCAAGAACGCGCGCGCCGAATCGGTCACCCGCACCGACGCCGGGGTGTTGGTCACCATGACGGATGGCCGCACCGTCGAGGGCAGCCACGCGCTGATGACCATCGGATCCGTTCCCAACACCGGCGGACTGGGTCTGGACAGGGTCGGCATCGAGCTGGGCCGCGGCAATTACCTGACCGTGGACCGGGTTTCGCGCACCTCGGTGCCCGGGATCTATGCGGCGGGGGACTGCACGGGTCTGTTGCTGTTGGCGTCGGTCGCGGCGATGCAGGGCCGGATCGCGATGTATCACGCGCTGGGGGAGGGCGTGAGCCCGATCCGGCTGCGCACCGTCGCCGCGACGGTGTTCACCCGCCCGGAGATCGCCGCCGTCGGGGTGCCGCAGTCGATGATCGACGACGGTTCGGTGCCCGCGCGGACCATCATGCTGCCGCTGCGGACCAACGCGCGGGCCAAGATGTCGGGCCTGCGGCAGGGCTTCGTCAAGGTTTTCTGCCGGCGCTCCACCGGCGTGGTGATCGGCGGCGTGGTGGTGGCCCCGATCGCCTCCGAGCTGATCCTGCCGATCGCCGTGGCTGTGCAAAACCGCATCACCGTCAACGAGTTGGCGCAGACGCTGGCCGTTTACCCGTCGTTGTCGGGGTCGATCACCGAGGCGGCCCGGCGGCTGATGGCGCACGACGATCTCGACTGAACGCCACTCAAAGGCGCCCGACGAACTAGCCTGGGAGCAGTCCTACCGACGAGTAACTGACGGGAACCCCCGATGAGGAGTCTTTTGCCGTGAGTGACCCGATCCATGCGCCGACCGAACAGACCTGGCCGGCGTCCGTGCTTGGACCGCAGCAGCGCGAGGTGGCGTGGGAGCGGCTAGGCACCGAGCAGTTCGATGTGGTGGTCATCGGCGGCGGCGTGGTGGGCGCCGGGTGCGCGCTGGACGCCGCCACCCGTGGGCTCAAGGTGGCGCTGGTCGAGGCGCGCGACCTGGCGTCCGGCACGTCGAGCCGCTCGTCGAAGATGTTCCACGGTGGGCTGCGCTACCTCGAGCAGCTGGAATTCGGGCTGGTCCGCGAGGCGCTCTACGAGCGCGAGCTGTCGCTGACGACGCTGGCGCCCCATTTGGTCAAGCCACTACCGTTCCTGTTTCCGCTCACCAAGCGGGTCTGGGAGCGGCCGTACATCGCGGCGGGCATCTTCCTCTACGACCGGCTCGGTGGCGCGAAATCGGTTCCGGCGCAAAAACATTTGACCCGCGCCGGGGCGCTGCGGCTAAGCCCCGGCCTAAAACGCAGCTCGCTTATCGGCGGCATCCGCTACTACGACACCGTCGTCGACGACGCCCGGCACACCATGACGGTCGCGCGCACCGCGGCGCATTACGGCGCGGTGGTGCGATCGTCGACCCAGGCGGTCGGATTGCTGCGCGACGGCGACCGGGTGATCGGCGTGCGCGTCCGCGACTCCGAGGACGGCGCGATCACCGAGGTCCGCGGCCACGTCGTGGTCAACGCGACCGGCGTGTGGACCGACGAGATTCAGGCATTGTCCAAGCAGCGCGGGCGATTCCAGGTGCGTGCGTCCAAGGGCGTACACGTGGTGGTGCCGCGCGACCGGATCGTCAGCGACGTCGCGATGATCCTGCGCACCGAGAAGTCGGTGATGTTCATCATCCCGTGGGGCAACCACTGGATCATCGGAACCACGGACACCGACTGGAATCTCGACCTGGCCCACCCCGCGGCCACCAAGGCCGACATCGACTACATCCTGGGCACCGTCAACAGCGTGCTGGCCACGCCGTTGACCCACGCCGACATCGACGGCGTGTACGCGGGGCTGCGCCCGTTGCTCGCGGGGGAGAGCGACGACACCTCCAAGCTGTCCCGGGAACACGCGGTGGCGGTGCCCGCGGCGGGCCTGGTGGCCATCGCCGGCGGCAAGTACACGACCTACCGCGTGATGGCGGCCGACGCGATCGACGCTGCGGCCCAATACGTTCCGGCCCGGGTCGCGCCGTCGATCACGGAGAAGGTGAGCCTGCTGGGCGCCGACGGCTACTTCGCGCTGATCAATCAGGCCGAACACGTCGGCGCGTTGCAGGGCCTGCATCCCTACCGGGTGCGCCATCTGCTCGATCGCTACGGCTCGCTGATCGGCGACGTGCTGGAGATGGCGGCCGAAACCCCCGGCCTGCTCAGCCCGATCAAGGAAGCGCCCGGCTACCTGCGGGTCGAAGCCGTGTATGCGGCGGCCGCCGAGGGTGCGCTGCATCTGGAGGACATCCTGGCCCGCCGCATGCGCATCTCAATCGAGTATTCGCACCGCGGCGTCGACTGCGCCAGGGAGGTGGCCGATCTCGTGGCCCCGGTACTGGGGTGGAGCGCCGCGGACGTCGACCGTGAGGTCGCGAACTACACCGCCCGGGTGGAGGCCGAGATCCTGTCGCAGGCGCAGCCCGACGACGTGTCGGCCGATGAGTTGCGCGCCAGCGCGCCCGAGGCCCGCGCCGAGATCCTCGAGCCGGTGCCGCTCAATTGAGTCCCGATTGAGGCCGCGGTGAGGGCCGCGCCACTGCCGGTCCGCGACGGGCTGGGCCCCGCGCGGGTGCGGTTGCGCGGGGGACCGGTGCTGGCCGAACTGACCGCGCGATTCGGCGAATCCGCCCGCGCGAAGGTGCTGGCCGGGGAAGTCGTCGACGCCGACGGCGTGGTGGTCGACCACGCCACCGTGCTGCCCGCGGGCGCGGCCGTCTACCTGTATCGCGAACTGCCGCACGAGGTTCCGGTGCCCTTCGACATGCCGGTGCTGTATCGCGATGCCGACATCGTCGTCGTCGACAAGCCGCACTTCCTGGCCACCATGCCGCGCGGGCAGCACGTCGCGCAGACCGCGCTGGTGCGGTTGCGACGGCAACTGGGGCTGCCCGAGCTGAGCCCGGCGCACCGGCTGGACCGGCTGACGGCCGGGGTGCTGCTGTTCACTGTCCGGCGCGAGCTGCGCGGTGCCTACCAGTCACTGTTCGCCCGCGGGTTGGTGCACAAGACGTACCTGGCGCGCGCGGCCGTCGATCCCGCCCTGGCGCTGCCGCGGGTGGTCCGCAGCCGCATCGTCAAGCGGCGCGGACACTTACAGGCGGTCTGCGAGCCCGGCACGCCCAACGCGGAGACGCTGGTGGAACTCTCCCCCGCAAGCGGGAGGTGCCCCCAGTCGCCGGACGGTCTGTATCGGTTGACGCCGCGCACGGGACGCACCCATCAGCTGCGGGTGCACATGGCCTCACTCGGGATACCGATCGCGGGTGATCCGTTGTACCCCAACGTCATTGACGTGCCGCCCGGCGACTTCGGCACACCGCTTCGATTGCTGGCCCAGCGCATCGAGTTCGACGATCCGGTGACCGGATCACACCGCGAATTCGTCAGCCGCCGAGAAGGGCCGTGAGCCAATCGAAGTCGGCCTAGGTCAGCTCGCCGGCGGGTTGTTGCCGGGGCCTTCCTCCGGCATGTACTGCGGGCAGTACACCTTGATGGCCGCCCCGACGAAGTAGCCGCAGTGGTAAGCGGGCATGCTGCTGCTGTTCACCACGTCGGTGGCCACGTCGCTGGGCTTCGCGCCGTCGTCCAGTTTCTGGCAGACCGTGTGGCCCGCCTCGATCGCGTGTGCGGGAGATACGTGGTCGGTGATGCCCTCTTGCTTGAGGATCGCCAGGAATTTGTCGTCTTGGGTGTTGGCGTGCGCGCTCGGGACTACTGCCAGCGGGCCAAGCAAAGCGACCGCCACGGCCAGAAGAAGGCGGTAAACCATTTCGGATCTCCCCTAAGTGAGATGGTTTGCTGAAGCCAAGTTGGTCCGCCAACGTGGGTGTTTCAGCTTCTACGGGCAACATTCTCCGGGGTACATCGATTTCTGACAACCGCACGCCCAGGTCAAAGGGTAGTTGTACATATTTTGTTCACCCGCCGGTCAGGTTTTCGACAGAGCAAGAGCACGGCAAGCACGGCCAGGTCACCGCGGCGCCGCTCCCGTCGCGAGCTGGCGCGAAATCAAAATCACGGTGATCGAAGCGGTGGTCGCCGCGGGCGTGACGAAGCTCATAGGGCGGCGCTGCCGAACCGCCGGGCGATAGGTAATTTGACGACATGCCATGGGCGCGATTGCTGTCGGTCAGCGTCCTCGCACTTTGCCTCGTTGGATGCGGCGAGCGCCACGTGTCGGCGGCCAGCGCTCGAGATCTCGCGGGGACGTTCCGTTCCGGCGGCATGGACCGCACCTACACGCTGCACGTGCCGCCCGGCGATCCCGTCGCGCTGGTGCTCAGCCTGCACGGCGGCGGCGGTACCGGGATCGGGCAGCAGGGCCTCACCGACTTCGACACCGTCGCCGATGCCCATGGCCTGCTCGTGGTCTATCCCGATGGTTACGACAAGAGCTGGGCCGACGGGCGCGGGGCGTCGCCGGCGGACCGCCGCCATGTCGACGACGTCGGGTTCCTGGTCGGCTTGGTGGGCAAGCTGCGCAACGACTACGGCGTCGCCGCGGGGCACGTGTTCGCCACCGGCATGTCCAACGGGGGCTTCATGTCCAACCGGCTGGCGTGCGATCGCGCCGACGTGTTCGCGGCGATCGCGCCGGTGGCGGGCACGCTAGGCACGGGTGTTGCCTGCAATCCGTCGCGCCCGGTCTCGGTGTGGGAGGCGCACGGAACCGCCGACCCGCTGGTGCGTTTCAACGGCGGCGACGTGCGGGGTCGCGGCGGTGTCAGCCACTCGATATCCGCCGCCGCCATGGTGAGCAAGTGGCGCATTGTGGATGGGTGCCAAGGCGATCCGACGGCGGACGCGCTACCCAGCGTCGGTGACGGCACCGTCGTTCACCGCTTCGACTCCACGGCGTGCGCGCAGTCAACCGAGGTGGTCTTCTACCAGATCGACAACGGCGGACACACGTGGCCGGGCGGCAAGCAATACCTGCCCAAGGCGGTCATCGGATCCACCACGCGCGCGCTGGACGCATCGGAAGCGATCGCGCAGTTTTTCCTGGCGCACGCGCGCGACTAGCCGGGTTCAGCGCTGGCAGCTGGGGCACCAGTAGGTCACCCGCTCACCGGTGTCGTCGGATTCGATGCGCGTGCCGCAGCGCCGGCAACCCTGCCCGGCCCGGCCGTAGACCCACAGCTGGCGCCCCGGCCGGGTGTCGCCGGTGGTGCAGCGATTCCAGCGTAACCGGTTGGCCCACAACATATCCCGTGCGCGGGAGACCAGGCGGCGCGCGTCGGTGACCGCGCTCACGGGCGCGGTGGGCAGGTGTCCGCTGACGAAACACAGTTCGTTGCAATACACATTGCCGATGCCCGCCAGCACCCGCTGATCCAGCAGCGCCTCGGCGATCGGTCGGTCCGGGCGCGCTGCGAGGTTGGCGGCGGCGACCTGTGGATCCCAATCTTGGCCCAGCAGATCGGGTCCCAGGTGGGCGACTACGTCGGTGTCGTGGTCGCGGTCGAGGACCTCCAGCACGCCGAGGTCGATGCCGACGGCCCGAACGGGACCGGCTTCCAGGATGATTCGCGTCCGGTGATCCACCCGCATCGGGCGGTCGCCGACCCGCCAGCTGCCGTCCATCTTCAGGTGCGAGTGAATGCTGGCCCGCCCGACGCGGACGAACAAATGCTTCCCGCGGCTGAACACGTCGTCCACCACTCGCCCGGTGAGGTCAACGGTGGCGAACTGCGGCACCCGGATATCGCAGCGGGTCAGCGTCTGCCCGGCCAGATGTTGGCGCAGGGTGGCCGCCGTATGCCAAACGGTGTCGCCTTCCGGCATCGCCTCACCGCAGCCGCATCCCGCGCGGGGTGCGCACGAAGCCGGCGTCGGACAGGGCGTCGACGGGACCGGGCCCGCCGGCGCGCGGTTGCAGGGCGGGCACTCCGTCGATGCGTTCGACGAGAATCGACGCGACGCGGCGGGTGGAGACCAAATCGGCCAACGCCAGGGCCGCCGCGTGGTCGGCGGCCGGATCGTCGGTGAAGGTGAGCAGGGAGCGTCCGCCGCGCTCGAGGAACCACACGAGCTCGCCGTCCACCAGCACGACCAGCGCCCCGGCCTTGCGGCCCGGCCGCGCCCCGGGGCCGGGCCCGTCCTCGCTCGACGTCGGCCAGGGCAGCGCGGCGCCGTAGGGATTCGCCGGGTCGGCGGCGGCCAGCACGACCGCCCGGTACTCCGGTCGCTCGGGGTCGATCCCGTCGAGATAGCTGCGCAGCCGGTCCACGGTCGAGGCGACGGCGAACTGCGCCCCGCCCAGCGACTCGACGAAATAGCCCCGCTGGCACCTGCCGGCTTCCTCGAACGTGCTCAACACCTTGTAGAGGGTGGCGAATCCGCCGGGGACGCCCTCGGCGGCCACCGCTCCTCTGGTCAGCACGCCGTGCCGGTTCAGCAGCAGCTCGGCCTGGTAGTGGGCTCGCACCGTGGAGTCCGGCTCGGGAGCGGGCAGCGCCGACCACCGCCCGGCGACGGTCGGGTCGGTCGGGCGGTGCTGGGCGTGCGCGACGCTGTAGCGGCTCAGCCGGGGCGGACGATGCGCTCGGTGTGCGGGTGCGGAACGCTTGCGGGAGCCCGTGCCGCCCAGGACTGCGCGCACCGGGGCGAACGTGTCGCCGGTGACCCAGCCGGCCCAAATCAGTTCCCACAGCGCGGCTTTCAGCGCCGCCTCGCCGACACCGTGCTGCGCGAGCTGGCGGAAGAAGTACGCGCCGCCGCCCGCCAGCGTGTCCAAGATCGCGCGGTGGGTGTCGGTGAAGTCGATCTCGGCCGGCGCCGCCAGGGTCAGGGGTGCGGATTCGCTGGTGTGGAACGCGATCCAGCCGTCGCTGCCCGAGATCGCCCCGGCGCCCGACCAGGTGACTTCGCCCGTCGCGAGCAGTTCGTCGAGCATCGCGGGCGAGTAGTCGCGGATCCGGGGGGCCAGCACCAGCGGTTCGATCGCCGAGGCCGGCATCCGGACACCGGCCAGCTGATCGACCACGGACATCAGCCCGTCGATACCCGACTGTGGCGACGACACCCGGTGCCAGGCCGGCAGGAACCGGCCGTAGGCGGCGGTGCTCACCGGCTCGACCTGAGCACGCAGGGCGGCCAGCGAGCGCCGCCGCAGGATGCGCAACACGTCGGCGTCGCACCACTGTTCGGCGCCCGCGCCCGACATCTCGGCGGGTGCCACGAAGTCGCCACGCACCAGCCGCCCGTCGGCCGCCAGCCGGCCCAGCACGTCGGCGGTCACCCGCAGTCCCAGGCCGAAGCGGGCGGCGACTTCCGCGGTGGTGAACGGGGTATGGGTGCGCGCGTAGCGGCCCAGCAGCTCGCCCAGCGGGTCGGCCACCTCCTCGGTGAAGGCGATCGGGACGCCCGGCGGGACCGCCGCCCCGACCCCGTCGCGCAGCCGGCCGATGTCTTCGACCGCCACCCACCAGCTGCGGCCGGCGAATGACACCGTCAACGCGCGCCGGGCCGCGTGCAGGCCTTCCAGCCAGCCGCCCACATCGGCGCCACCGGCACGCGCCGCGACCTCGTCTTCGGTCAGCGGGCCGAGCAGTCGCAGCAGGTCCGCGACCGCCTCGGCATCGCGGGCGGCCCGATCGGCCGACAGGTGCTGCAATTGGCGGCCGGTCGCGGCGATGACCTCCGGATCGAGCAGCTCGCGCAGCTCCACGCGGCCGAGCAGCTCGGCCAGCAGCGTGCTGTCCAGCGACAGCGCCGCGGCGCGGCGCTCGGCCAGCGGGGAATCGCCCTCGTACATGAACGCGCCGACATAGCCGAACAACAGCGAGGCCGCGAACGGCGAGGGCGTGGCCGTCTCGGTTTCGACCACCCGCACCCGGCGGGCGGCGATGCCGGCCATCAACTCGACCAGCGCAGGGACGTCGTAGACGTCCTGCAGGCACTCCCGGATGGTCTCCAGCACGACGGGGAAGTCGGGGTATTTCCGTGCGACGTCCAGAAGTTGGGCCGCGCGCTGGCGCTGGTGCCACAGCGGTGAGCGGCGGCCCGGGTGGCGGCGGGGGAGCAGCAGGGCGCGGGCCGCGCACTCCCGGAACCGCGACGCGAACAACGCCGACCCGCCCACTTCGGCGGTGACGATCGGATCGATCTCGTCGGCGTCGAAGACGAAAAGCTCCGCACCCGGCGGTGTTTCCGCGGTGTCGGACAGGGTGTCGGGCAGGTGCACCACGATGCCGTCGTCGGAGGCGGTCGGTTTCTCGTCGATCCCGTAGCGTTCGTAGAGGCGGCGGCCCACGGCCAGCGCGAGCGGCCCGTGCACCCGCAGCCCGTACGGCGAGTGCAGGATCACCCGCCAGTCGCCGAGTTCGTCGCGGAACCGCTCCACCAGCAGCGTGGTGTCGGTGGGGACGACGTTTGTGGCCGTTTTCTGGTCGTCCAGCAGCTTCCACAGGTTTTCGGTCGCGTAGGCATCGAAACCCAAACTCGCGCAACGTTTGTCGAATGCATCGCGGTCCAGGCCGGCCAGCTCGCCGGTGAACGCGCCCAGCGCGGCTCCGAGTTCGGCGGGCCGGCCGACGTCGTCACCCCGCCAGAACGGCAGCCGCGCCGGCTGGCCGGGCGCCGGGATCACCAGCACCCGGTCGTGGGTGATCTCGGTGATCCGCCAGCTGGTCGCGCCCAGCGAGATGACATCGCCCGGCCGTGACTCGTAAACCATTTCCTCGTCGAGTTCGCCCACCCGCGAAGGCTTTTCGGACTCGGTGGCGAGGTAGACGGTGAACAGCCCGCGATCGGGGATGGCGCCACCGGAGGTGACGGCGAGGCGCTGCGCCCCGGGCCGCGCGGTCAGTGTGCCAGCGTCGCGGTCGTAGACCAATCGCGGTCGCAGCTCGGCGAATTCGGTGGACGGATACTTCCCGGACAGCAGGTCCAGCGTGGCCTCGAAGACGCTGCGTGGCAGTGTCGCGAACGGCGCGGCTCGCCGTACGGTGTCGAACCAGCGGTCGGCGTCGAGTGGCTCCAGCGCGGCCGCGGCCACGGTGTGCTGCGCCAGGATGTCGAGCGGGTTGGCGGGCACCCGCATGGTCTCGATCTGCCCGGCGAGCATCCGCTGCACGGTCACCGCGCAGCCGATCAGGTCGGTGCGGTGCTTGGGGAACAGCGCCCCCCGCGAGACTTCGCCGACCTGATGGCCGGCCCGTCCGATGCGCTGCAGGCCGCTGGCCACCGACGGCGGCGCCTCCACCTGGATCACCAGGTCGACGGCGCCCATGTCGATGCCCAGTTCCAGGCTCGACGTCGCGACCACCGCCTTGAGCAGCCCGCGTTTGAGGGCCTCCTCGACGACGGCGCGC
>NZ_MBEU01000024.1 GCF_001954275.1 Mycobacterium sp. IS-836
AGGCCGCCACCAAACCTCCCGGGCAGGCCTCGCCTCCGGTGACGAGCGTTGTCAGGTTGTCGAGGCGGTTGCGATCCAGCGACGACAGCACCGTCGGGGTCAAAATGGAGGCGTTGACCCGCTGGCCTTGCAGCAACTCGGTCAACGCAGGCCCGGCATACACGTCCGGTGGCGCGACCACCACCGCCGCCGACGATCCTGCCGCCCATAACATTTCGAACACCGACGCGTCGAAGGTCGGTGCGGCCACCATCAACACCCGCGCGTCCGCGCCCAAGCCGAGCAGTTCGCGTTGCACCGCGGTCACCGCTAGCAGACCGGCGTGGCTGACCGCCACCCCTTTGGGCGCCCCGGTAGACCCGGACGTGAAGATCACATACGCGCCGTTGTCGGGCCCCAGCGGCGCCAGCCGATGGGTGATCGGATTCGCGGACTGGCCGGAGACGTCGAGATCGTCGACGTGCAGCAGCGGTCGGGCCCCGGCCCCGGCCATCGGGTCGGCGCCACAGGTCAGCACGCACACCGCCCCCGCGGCATCGAGCACCGCGGCGATGCGCTCGACGGGATGGCTCCGATCCACCGGAACGTAGACCCCGCCGGCCTTGGCCACGGCCCACCAGGCCACCACCAACTCCGCACACCGATCCATCGCGACGCCCACCGCGCGCTCGGGACCGACCCCCGCCTCGATCA
>NZ_MBEU01000025.1 GCF_001954275.1 Mycobacterium sp. IS-836
AGCGATTCACGGCTGGTGCTCGTAAAACGCCGCCCAGAACCAACTTTCAGACGTTTGACGTGAGAGGCCCAGATCGCCTGATCGGGTGCCGTCCAGAGGATCAGCATGGGCACCCCGGCGCGCAGGCCCGCGGCAATGGTGCCCATGCCGCCGTGGTGCACGACCGCGCGGCAGGCCGGGAAGACCGCAGCGTAATTCACCGCTTCCACCACCTTGACGTGGTCGGAATGGGGGACATTGCCGAAGTCACTCCAGCCGGAGCAGATCAGCGCCCGTTCGCCCAGTTGCGCGCAGGCCGCGCCGATCATGGCGACGGTGTCGGCGGGAGACTTGACCGGCGTGCTGCCGAAGCCGAAGAAAATCGGCGGTGTTCCCGCGGCGATCCACGACGCGACCTCCTCGTCGGCGTCCGTGGCCAACTCCATCGTCAGCGCGCCGACGAACGGTCGTTGGCCGTTGCAGTTCGCCCATTCGGCGGCCAGCCCCGGGAAGCAAACTTCTTCGTAGGCTTGAATTTCCAGCGATGCGCGCTCGGCGATCCGTCGCGACCACAGGCCCGCCGCCTTCGGTAGCCCGAGTTCGCGGCGCTGCGCATCGTCGCGTTTCTTGAGCATCGGCCAAGACATCCACTCGGACACCGTCATCGCGGAACGGCCCACCGGTGCGGGCAGCCCCGGAATGAGCTGGCCGTTGGCCCGTATCGGGAAGGTATGCAGCGTGGCCAGCGGAATGCCATAGTACTCCGCGATGTTGGCCGCGGACTGTTCGCCGATGGCGCTGGTGAGCACCAGGTCGGCCCCCTCGGCCAGCGACATCAGCGTCTTGCCGATCTCCTCCCAGAGCTGGTTGAACAGCCGCTGATCTTCGCGCACCAACGCGCTCAGTTCCCGGACCTTCCAAAAGCTCCGGAACAAACGGGTCAAAAGGTCGCGGTGCACGTCCTGCCACAGTCGCGCGTCCGGCCCAAACTCGGTCGCCCTGAGCCCGGCCGACTCGACGAATTCAACCAGGTCGGGCGCGACGGCCACGTGTACGTCGTGCCCGCGGCGCAGCAGTTCACGGCCGAC
>NZ_MBEU01000026.1 GCF_001954275.1 Mycobacterium sp. IS-836
CTGGCCACCCTGTTCCAGGCTGCCGATCTCGTTGCGGTGCCGAGCTATTCGGAGTCGTTCGGCTTGGTCGCCGTCGAAGCGCAGGCCTGCGAGACGCCGGTCGTGGCGGCAGCGGTCGGCGGATTGCCGGTGGCGGTGCGCGACGGGGTCACCGGCGCCCTGGTGTCCGGCCACGACGTCGACCGCTGGGCGGCGGCCATCGACGGCCTGCTGCGCCTGCGCGACGAGCCGGCCGGGCGCGCGATGAGCCGCGCCGCCGCGGCCCACGCGGCGACGTTCTCGTGGGAGAACACCACCGACGCGCTGCTGGACAGCTACCGGCGCGCGATCGGCGACTTCGCCGCGGGGCGCCAGCGCCGGGTGCGGGACCGGGTGGCGGCGCGCAAGCCGCGCCGCTGGACCTCGCGGCGCGGGGTGGGCGCGTGAACTCCACTGTGCAGGCGGTGATCGAGCACGCCCTCCAGGCCAGTGGATTGACCTACTCGGAATTCCCTGGGGCACATGGCGGATTGCCGGGCCTGGTGGTCGAGCTGCCCGGCGAGCGCAAGCTCAAGACCAACACCATCCTGAGCATCGGCGAGCACTCGGTGCGCGTCGAGGCGTTCGTGTGCCGCAAGCCCGACGAGAACCACGAGGGCGTCTACCGGTTTTTGCTCAAGCGCAACCGGCGGCTCTACGGGGTGGCCTACACGCTGGACAACGTCGGCGACATCTACCTGGTGGGCCGGATGTCGTTGGCCTCGGTGGATGCCGACGAGATCGACCGGGTGCTCGGACAGGTACTCGAGGCGGTGGATTCGGACTTTAATACGTTGCTGGAGTTGGGTTTTCGCTCGTCGATCCAAAAGGAGTGGGAGTGGCGAGTGTCGCGCGGTGAGTCGCTGAAGAACCTGCAGGCCTTCGCCCACCTGATCGACGACGAAGACGACTAAAAGCCGCGTGAGAGACTAGCGCCCATGGGTGACACCGCGACCTTGGTGCTGTTGCGCCACGGCGAAAGCGAATGGAACGCGAGCAATCAGTTCACCGGTTGGGTCGACGTCGACCTGACCGCCAAAGGCCGGACCGAGGCGATCCGGAGCGGCGAGCTGCTGGCCGAGCACAACCTGTTGCCCGATGTGCTCTACACCTCGCTGCTGCGTCGCGCGATCACCACCGCGCATCTCGCGCTGGACACCGCCGACCGGCTCTGGATTCCAGTGCGGCGCAGCTGGCGGCTCAACGAGCGCCACTACGGCGCGCTGCAAGGTCTGAACAAGGCCGAGACCCAGGCCCGCTACGGCGAAGAACAGTTCATGGCCTGGCGGCGCAGCTACGACACGCCGCCGCCGCCGATCGAACGGGGCAGCGAGTTCAGCCAGGACACCGACCCCCGCTACGCCGACATCGGCGGCGGTCCGCTGACCGAGTGCCTGGCCGACGTCGTGGCGCGGTTTCTGCCGTATTTCACCGACGTGATCGTCCCGGATCTGCGGACCGGCAAGACCGTGCTGATCGTCGCGCACGGCAACTCGCTGCGCGCCCTGGTCAAACACCTCGATGGGATGTCCGACGAGGAGATCGTCGGGCTGAACATCCCGACCGGCATTCCGCTGCGCTACGACCTGGATGACGCGCTGCGCCCGACGGTGCCCGGCGGTACGTATCTGGACCCCGAGGCAGCGGCCGCCGGTGCCGCCGCGGTAGCCAGCCAAGGCCGTCGCTAGTTTTTGCCCGTTTCTTCGTTGCCCGCGGCTGACGTGCCGATAGTGTGCTTTACGGCCCCGTTTGCCAAACAGGGCGTAAACGGGAGCCGAACACCTGTAGCTCAGGATGTGACTTGTCCGATTTTGGCCTCGCTCCGCTAGGGCGGCGTTAAGGAAGATTTGTAGGATTTTCTATGTGACTGTGTTCTCGGCGCTGTTGCTGGCCGGGGTCTTGTCCGTGCTGGCGCTGGCCGCAGGTGTTGCGGTCGGCACCCGGCTGTCGCCTCGGATGGTGCAACGCCGCCAGCGGGTGGCCACAGAATGGACAGGAATCACCGTCGCGCAGATGCTGCAGCGGATCGTGACGCTGATGCCGCTGGGCGTGGCGGTGGTGGATTCCCATCGCGACGTCGTCTATCTCAACGAGCGCGCCACGGAATTGGGTCTGGTGCGGGATCGTCAGCTCGACGACCAGGCCTGGCAGGCGGCGCAGCAGGCGCTGAGTGGTCTCGACGCCGAGTTCGACATGCAGCCCGCCAAACGCCAGAACAATGGCCGCTCCGGGCTCGCGGTGCACGGGCAGGCCCGGCTGCTCAGCGACGAGGACCGCCGGTTCGCCGTGGTCTTCGTTCACGACCAGTCGGACTACGCCCGCATGGAGGCCACGCGGCGCGACTTCGTCGCCAACGTCAGCCACGAGCTCAAGACCCCGGTCGGCGCCATGGCCGTGCTTGCGGAGGCCTTGCTGGCTTCGTCGGATGACTCCGACACCGTTCGCCGGTTTGCCGAGAAGGTGCTGATCGAGGCCAACCGGCTGGGCGACATGGTCGCCGAGCTGATCGAGCTGTCCCGGCTGCAGGGCGCCGAGCGGTTGCCCAACGTCACCGAAGTTGACGTCGATACCGTTGTGTCCGAAGCGATTTCACGCCACAAGGTGGCCGCCGACAATGCGCAGATCCAGGTCCGCACCGACGCGCCCAGCGGGTTGCGCGTGCTGGGCGATGAAACCCTGCTGGTGACCGCGCTGGCCAACCTGGTCTCCAATGCGATCGCGTATTCCGCGCCGGGCTCGCCGGTGTCGATCAGTCGCCGCCGCCGCGGGGACAACATCGAGATCGCCGTTACCGACCGGGGCATCGGCATCGCGCTCGAAGACCAGGAACGAGTCTTCGAGCGCTTCTTCCGGGGCGACAAGGCGCGTTCGCGGGCCACCGGCGGCAGCGGGCTGGGGCTGGCCATCGTCAAACACGTCGCGGCCAATCACAACGGCAGCATCGGCGTGTGGAGCAAGCCGGGCACCGGCTCGACGTTCACCTTGTCCATCCCGGCCTATCGGGACGACGACGACCCACCAGAGCAACCGAGGGGCCGTGAGGTGCGGCCCCATCGGTCCCAACGAGAGGAAGAGCTAAGTAGATGACCAGTGTGCTGATCGTCGAAGACGAGGAGTCACTTGCCGATCCGCTGGCATTTCTCCTGCGTAAGGAGGGCTTCGAGGCCACGGTAGTGACCGACGGGCAGGCGGCGCTCGCCGAGTTCGAGCGGGCCGGCGCCGACATCGTGCTGCTCGATTTGATGCTGCCGGGGATTTCCGGCACCGATGTGTGCAAGCAGCTGCGTGCCCGTTCCAGCGTGCCCGTGATCATGGTGACCGCTCGCGACAGCGAGATCGACAAGGTTGTCGGGCTGGAACTGGGCGCGGACGACTATGTGACAAAGCCGTACTCGGCCCGCGAGTTGATCGCCCGGATCCGTGCGGTGCTGCGCCGCGGCGGTGACGACGACTCCGAAATCAGCGACGGCGTGCTGGAATCCGGCCCGGTGCGCATGGATGTCGAGCGGCATGTCGTGTCCGTCAACGGTGACACAATCACGTTGCCGCTCAAGGAATTCGACTTGCTGGAATACCTGATGCGCAACAGCGGCCGGGTGCTGACCCGCGGGCAGCTCATCGATCGTGTGTGGGGCGCGGACTACGTCGGCGACACCAAGACGCTCGACGTCCACGTCAAGCGGCTGCGGTCGAAGATCGAGGCCGACCCGGCCAACCCGGTGCACCTGGTGACGGTGCGGGGATTGGGCTACAAGCTCGAGGGCTAGCCCTAGGCGCACACTCGATTACCGACGACCTCGTCGGCGACGGCCAGCGCCAGCGCCATGATCGACACCTGCGGGTTCACCTCCGGGCAGCTGGGCAGGATCGACGCATCGGCCACCCAGACGCCGTCGACTCCGCGCAGCCGTCCGGTCTCGTCGACCGGACACCGTTGCGAATCGGCGCCCGCGGCGGCGGTGCCCGTCGGATGGAACGCGGCAAGGTGCAGGCTCCGGGGGTTGCTGCGCCGCAGCGCGTCCTGCAGCGCGGGCAGCGACGTGACCGTCGTCGCGCCGGGCAAACCCGTCAGCACCTCGACGGCGCCGGCGGCGAACAGCAGCCGCCCCATGGCCTCGACCGCGACCACCACCTTGGCGATGTCGTCCCGGGTGATGTTGTAGCGCACCAGCGTTTCGCCCCGCGGCGAATGCACCGAGCCGACACCGCGATCGGCGATCATGGCGCCGAACGTGGCGACCTGGGGCGCCCGGTCGAGCCACCCGAGCAGCTCGGCGCCATATCCCGGAAAGACCATCGAGCCCATGCCGGGCGGCGTGGACGTCGCTTCAATCAGCACGCCATCCGACTCGTGGAACTCGTGGACGGCGGCGCTCTGCAGCACGCCGTGCCACGCGACCACGTCGTCGTCGAAGCGCCCGGCGAGCATCGTCGCCGGATGCAGCGCAAGGTTACGGCCGAGGCGCGGATGCGCGCCAAGACCGCTGCGCCGCAACAACATTGGTGTCTCGGTGGCCCCGGCGGCGACAATGACGGTGTCCGCAAGGATGTCAACCGCGGTTCCGTCGGGACGACGGGCGCGCACCCCGCGGGCGCGCCCGCCCTCGTGCAGCACGCGCTCGGCGCGCGCGTGCGAGATGATCCGCGCGCCCGCCGCGCAGGCCTGGGGCAGCGCGTTGAGGTGTACACCGAACTTGGCGTTGCGCGGACAACCGATCGCGCACTGGCAACAGCCCTCGCACCCCGGCGCGTTGCGCGGAATGGGCGCCGCCCGCCAGCCCAGCGACGAAGCGGCATCGAGCAGCAGGCGCCCATTGCGGCCCATGATCTGTAGCGGTACCGGCGCGACCCGCAGCGTGTGCTCGACGTCGTCGAGGTGGGCGCCCAGCCGGTCGGGGTCGGCCAGGCCCAGCCCGAATTCGTCGCGCCAGCGCCGCTGCACGGTCAACGGCGGCCGGTAGCAGGTGCCGGAATTCACGACGGTGGTGCCGCCGACCGCCCGCCCGATCGGCAGCACCACGGACGGGCGTCCCAGCGCGACGGTGGCCCCGGCGCCGCGGTACAGCCCGGCGTAGCGATCGATCGGGTGAGTGGAACGGAACTCCTCGACCGTCCAGCGGCGTCCCTCTTCGAGCACCACGGTGTCGATGCCGGCGCGGGCCAGCGTGCGGGCCACCATCGCGCCGCCGGCGCCGGACCCGATGACCACGGCGCCGGTGGTGACGACGGAGGGGCTCTCGGTGGATGGGATGACCGTCAACGGCGCATCGGGGCGCGCCACGTCGTGCCGCTGGGCGCGGGCGAGCAATTCCGGCGCATAGGTGTCGGCGCCGTTGGCCAGCAACACGATTGCCTTCATGGCCTCGACGGCCACGGTCGCATCGGGGTTGAGGGCGGCGACCCGGCGCAGCACCCGATCCCGTTGGTCGGGACCAAGCCGCGCCAGCGATCGGCCGGTGGTCAGGTAGCTCGCCGCCCCCACGGACGCCAGCCCGGCGCGCAGCGCCAGCCGTGACGTCGCCGGCAGCCGCGCGAGGTAGCGGGCGACGCGATCGGCCAGCTGCGCCGGTGGCGGCCCGCCGTGCTCTTCGGGGAGCAACGCGGTGCCGAACGACGCGGCAAGACGGTTCATATCAGACGGCCGAGCCGTCGGCCGAGCTTGATGAAGAACGGGTATGTGGCGAAGATCGCCCCGGCCGCCGCGTGCAGCGGCCAGCGTGCCTCGGCGGTATTCACGCCGAAAACCCCGCTGTTCCACATGAAGTCGCGGCCATTGCGGGCGCGGAACGGTCGCCACAGGATGCCGAGTCCAGGCACGTTGTTGTAGAGCCCGAACGAGCCGCCGAAGAAGACGCCGAGCACGCCGGCCTCGGCGACGTCGCGGCGATCGCTGGGCACGTTGCGTTCGATCAGCACTCCGGCGGCGACCAGCAGCGGCGGGTCAAGCACGAAACTCATTGTGGTGTCCTTTCATTGACGACGGGCGCCTCGGCGCCGCGCAGGCCGACTTCGGCATGTCCGGTTGCGAGCACCGACCAGTGCCGGTCGTCGATCTCGACGTGGACGTCGGCCTGCTCGGTGTTGGTGCACACCGCGGTGCCGCCGTCGGGGTCGGTGTAGTGCAGACTCACGCACTTCTCCGGCGGCTGGTCGACGCGGATCAGCACCCGGCGGCCGCCGATGCGTCCCTCCAACTGCCAGTGCCGCAAGCCGAGCGTGGTCCGCATCCGTAACGACGGCAAAGGGCTTGCGGGCCAATCCTTTCCGTCAATGCGGAAGCGGACGAACGCCATCGGTGCGAGCCTGCGCAATCCCGGCTTGTGCGAGACCGCGGTGACCGCCTCGAGGATGTCGCCGCCCCCGAGATCGGCGTGGATCCATCCCCAGCGTTTGGCGTTGCCGTGCCCGTAGATGTGGGCGACGCCGCCGCGCCAGCCGTCGACGCGGTGGGCGGCATCGCCGACACTGAGCGAGCCGGTGAAGTCGGCGGTCGGGGCGAGGACCACCTGGGCGCCCGGCAGCAGCTCGCGCTCCCACGCCGCGCGGGGAAACGTCCACAGCGGCGCGCCGTCGTCGCGCCAGCGCAGGTCCCATCCGAGCGATCCCGCGTGCCCGGTCAGCTCGTCGGGCCCCACCCGCGCGCCGGCAGCGGTGAACCAGGCCGTGTCGGTCCCAGGCCGGGCGGGCTCGGGACCGAACCGCTCGGTGCGCGGCGGGCCGTCGGGCGGGAACCAGGTCGCCCAGCCGTGCGCGTAGGGCGCCCGGGGGCCCGGCAGGGGCGCGACCGTCTCGCAGTGGATCCACAGGGCCGCGCGCGTCAGCGGATCCGACAACGTGGCGTACCAGACTTCGAGGCGCCCGGGCTTGCCGCGCCAGCGCGGGAACGCGGCGGATCGCCAGTCGTCGTTCACCGCTTCACCTGCCCGTCGGTTGTATATTGGTTGAGCCAATGAACCAGTCTAGTGCGTTGCAGCCTCCCGACCGCCAGCGGGTGGACGAACAGATCGCGGCGTCGATCGCCGACGCGATCCTCGACGGCGTCTTCCCGCCCGGTTCGACGCTGCCGCCGGAACGGGAGCTGGCCGAGCAGCTCGACGTCAACCGCACCTCGCTGCGCCAGGGCCTGGCCCGGCTGCAGCAGATGGGGCTGATCGAGGCTCGGCACGGCAGCGGCAACGTGGTGCGCGACCCCGAGGGGCTGACCCATCCCGCCGTCGTCGAGGCGCTGGTCCGCAAACTGGGCCCGGAGTTCCTGGTCGAGCTGCTGGAGATCCGCGCGGCGCTGGGCCCGTTGATCGGACGCCTGGCGGCGCAACGGCACGCGCCCGAGGACGCCGACGCGTTACGTGCCGCGCTGGCCGCGGTGGCCGAGGCCGATAGCGCCGCAACGCGCCAGGCCGCCGACCTCGCCTACTTCCGGGTGCTCATCCACAGCACCGGCAACCGCGCCCTGGGGTTGATGTACCGCTGGGTCGAGCACGCCTTCGGCGGCCGCGAGCACGAGCTGACCGGGGCCTACGACGACGCCGGCCCGGTGGTGGCCGACCTGCGGGCGATCACCGAGGCGGTGCTGGCGCGCGACGCGGCGGCCGGCGCCACAGCCGTCGAGACGTACCTGCAAGCCAGCGCGATGCGAATGGTGTTGTCCTACAACAAGAAACGAGCGACGTGAACGCTACTCGGCGAGCCGGGTCGCCGGGTGCACCGCGATGAGGCCTAACTTGCTGCGGCGCTTGCACATCGCCGCCAGTTCCGCATAGGCCTTGGCGCCGAGCAGTTCGGTGAGCTCGTCGGCGAGGCTTTCCCAGACCTGTTTGGCGCCGATGTGGGTGGCCGGGTCGCCCGTGCAGTACCAATGCAAGTCGGCGCCACCGGATCCCCAGCCGCGCCGATCGAACTCGGTGACGGTGGTCTTGAGGATCTCGCTGCCGTCGGGCCGGGTAACCCACTCCTGGCTGCGCCGGATCGGCAGCTGCCAGCACACGTCGGGCTTCATCGTCAGCGGCGGCACGCCCAGCTTGAGGGCCTTGCTGTGCAGCGCGCAGCCGGGGCCGCCGGCGAAGCCGGGCCGGTTCAAGAAAATGCACGCGTCCTTGTGTTTGCGGGTGCGGTATTGCGGTTGGCCCTCATGCTCGTCGAGCTCCAGGTAGCCCTTGCGGCCCAACCCCTTTTCGCGGAATTGCCAGTCGTCGGCCGTGAGCTTTTTCACCGCGTCGTCCAAGCGGGCGCGGTCGTCGTCATCGCACAGGAACGCACCGTGCGAACAGCACCCGTCGTCGGGACGGCCTTCGACGGTGCCGCGGCAGGCCGGCGTGCCGAATACACACGTCCAGCGGGACAGCAGCCATGTGAGATCGGCCGCAATCAGGTGCTCGGGGTTATCCGGGTCATAGAACTCCACCCATTCGCGGGCGAAATCCAATTCGACTTCTTGCCCCGGCTCGAGATGCGAATTCGCCACGCACTCAACGTTAGACCACAATTCGTGTTCGCTGACCCGCCGACACTCGGGCGGCTCGCGGCCCCGGACACAGCGGGGCGCGAGAGGCCCCACGCCGCCGCACCGATTAGGTTGTTCATGTGCGATTGGGCGTGCTCGACGTGGGTAGCAACACGGTCCATCTGCTGGTGGTCGATGCCCACCGCGGTGGACATCCCACGCCCATGAGTTCAACGAAGGCAACGCTGCGGCTTTCGGAATCCCTCGACAGTTCCGGCAAGATCACCAAACGCGGCGCCGAAAAACTGATTTCCACCATCGACGAATTCGCCAAGATCGCCGACAGCTCCGGCTGCGAGGAGCTGATGGCCTTTGCCACTTCCGCGGTGCGCGACGCCGAGAATTCCGACGACGTGCTGGCCCGGGTGCGCAAGGAGACCGGAGTCGAGCTGGAGGTGCTACGCGGCGTCGACGAGTCGCGGCTGACCTTCCTGGCGGTGCGGCGGTGGTACGGGTGGAGCGCGGGGCGGATCGTCAACCTCGACATCGGCGGCGGCTCGCTGGAACTGTCCAGCGGCGTCGACGAGGAGCCCGAGATCGCGTTGTCCCTGCCGCTGGGCGCCGGTCGGCTGACCCGCGAGTGGCTGGCCGAGGACCCGCCCGGCCGGCGCCGGGTGGCGATGCTGCGCGATTGGCTGGATGCCGAGCTGGCCGACGCCAGTGCCACCGTTCTCGACGCCGGCGCCCCGGACCTGGCCGTCGCAACCTCGAAGACGTTCCGCTCGCTGGCGCGGCTGACCGGCGCGGCCCCGTCGGCGGCCGGACCCCGGGTGAAGCGGACGCTGACGTCCAACGGCCTCAGGCAACTCATATCTTTCATCTCTAGGATGACCACCGCTGACCGAGCTGAACTGGAAGGAGTCAGCGCCGAGCGGGCCCCGCAGATCGTGGCGGGCGCCCTGGTGGCGGAGGCGAGCATGCGAGCGCTGTCGATCGAAACGGTGGATATCTGCCCGTGGGCATTACGGGAGGGTCTCATCTTGCGCAAACTCGACAGCGAAGCCGACGGAACGGCCCTCGTCGAGACCTCCGTGCGCGATGCTGGAGGCAAGAAGGTTGATCGGAATGCGAACCGATCGAGAGGCGACAAACCATGACCGGACCACACCCAGACACCGAGAGCCCCGGCACTCGGCCCATCTCGGTGGCCGAACTGCTGGCCAGGAACGGAACCATTGGCGCCCCGGAGCTCACCCGCCGGCGCCGCCGTCGGCGCGGCGATAGCGATGCCGTCACCGTCGCCGAGCTGACCGGCGAGATCCCCGTCATCCAGGACGACGACGAGATCGACCACGGGACCAACGGGACGACCCAGGTCGCCGACCGCGCCGAACCGGTGGCGGACGCGGCCGCCGCTCACGAGGTCACCGACGAGCGGCCCACAACCGCGTACTGGTCCGAACCCGAGCCGCGCTGGCCCAAGTCCCCACCGCAGCCGCAACGCGCGGCCGGGCCCGAGCGCAGCGAGTATCCGCGGCCAGTGCGCCACGTCGACGCAGGCGAGGCCGAGCAATCCGGTGCCGAGGACATGAGCCCGGATCCGCTGGACCAATACGCCGACATTCCGGTCGACGTGATGGATTCCGAAGTGCGCGAAGCCGAGCTCGCGACCGAGGACTCCGCCTACGTGCGGTCCTACCTGCAGGCTTCGGACTCGACGCTGTTCGGCGGGCAGACCCTCGCCGACGAGCTGGCGCGGCGGCGCAGCGGCGAGCGGGCGTCGGCGGACTCGCTGGCCGACGAAGAGGACCACCTCGACATCGACCATGCCGACGAGGGCGCTCACCCCGCGCACGAGAGGCTCGCGAACCTCTGGCGCGGTGGCCTGATCGTTTTGCAGTGCATCTTCGCCGTGGCGTTCGGTGGCCTGCTGTTCATCGCCTTCGACCAACTCTGGCGGTGGAACAGCCTGGTCGCGCTGGTGCTGTCGGTGCTGGTCATCCTGGGCTTGGTGGCCGGGGTGCGGGTGGTGCGCAAAACCGAGGACATCGGCAGCACGCTGATCGCGGTCGCGGTGGGAGCGCTGATCACCCTGGGACCGTTGGCACTTTCCCTGCAATCGGGCTAGGCGCCATCCCCAGATAGTGCGCCCAGCAATCAAAGTCGGCCTGTCCACGGCCTCGGTCTATCCATTGAGGGCCGAGGCCGCGTTCGAGTATGCGGCCAGGCTCGGTTACGACGGCGTCGAGCTGATGGTGTGGAGCGAATCGGTCAGCCAGGACATCGATGCCGTCAAGAAGCTTTCCAAGCGGTATCGCGTCCCGGTGCTGTCGGTGCACGCGCCCTGCTTGCTGATCTCGCAGCGGGTGTGGGGGGCCAACCCGATTCACAAGCTGGAACGCAGCGTGAAGGCCGCCGAGCAGTTGGGCGCACAGACCGTTGTCGTGCATCCGCCGTTTCGCTGGCAACGGCGCTACGCCGAGGGTTTCAGCGACCAGGTCGCGGAACTGGAGGCGGCCAGCGACGTGATGGTCGCCGTGGAAAACATGTTCCCGTTCCGGGCGGACCGGTTCTTCGGGGCCGACCAGTCGCGCGAGCGGATGCGCAGGCGCGGAGGTGGCCCGGGCCCGGCGATTTCGGCGTTCGCTCCGTCCTACGACCCGCTGGACGGCGACCACGCGCACTACACGCTGGATCTGTCGCATACCTCGACCGCGGGCACCGACTCGCTGGAGATGGCGCGGCGCATGGGTGCGGGGCTGGTGCACCTGCACCTGTGCGACGGCAGCGGCCTGCCCGCCGACGAACATCTGGTGCCGGGGCGCGGAACGCAACCCACCGCCGAGGTCTGCCAGACGCTGGCCGGCGGGCGTTTCGCGGGCCATGTCATCCTCGAGGTGTCCACGTCCGGGGCGCGTTCGGCCTACGAGCGCGAGGCCATGCTGACCGAATCGCTGCAGTTCGCGCGCACGCATCTGATGCGGTGACCGACGAGAGTTCTCAGGAGACCATGAACGCGCTGTTCACCGACGCCATGACGCTGCGGGAGATCGACCCGGGTGTGTACGAAGGCGAGCTCAACAAGCACTGGACCATCGGGCCCAAGGTCCACGGCGGCGCCATGCTGGCGCTGTGCGCCAACGCCGCCCGCACAGTCTGCGGCGGCCGACCGGATGGACCGGTCTTACAACCGGTCGCCGTGGCGGCGAGCTTCCTGTCGGCCCCCGATCCCGGGGTGATGCAGCTGGTGACGTCGATCCGCAAGCGCGGCCGCCGGATCAGCGTGGTCGACGTGGAGCTGGTTCAGGGCAGCCGGACCGCGGTGCACGCGGTGGTCAACCTGGGGGAGCCGGAGCATTTCCCGCCCGGCGGCCAGGCCGCCCCGCTGCTGTCGGCGAATCCGGTGGTCGATCTGATGGCGCCGGAGCCGCCCGACGACGTCGCGCCGATCGGACCCGGACACCCGCTGGCCGGCCTGGTCCATCTCGGCGAGGGCTGCGACGTGCGGCCGGTGCTGTCGACGCTGGCGCCGAGCACCGACGGCCGCCCTCCGGTGATTCAGATGTGGGCGCGCCCCCGCGGTGTGGCACCCGACGCGCTGTTTGCGCTCATGTGTGGGGACCTGTCGGCGCCGGTGACCTTCGCCGTGGAACGCACCGGCTGGGCCCCCACGGTTCAGCTCACCGCGTTTCTGCGGAGCCTGCCCGCCGACGGCTGGCTGCGAATCATCGCGACGTGCACGGAGATCGGGCATGACTGGTTCGACGAGGACCACACCGTCGTCGACAGCTTGGGTCGGATCGTCGTGCAAGCGCGCCAACTCGCGATGGTGCCCGCCGCTGGGTAGCCGGTGTCTGCGATGCTTTCCGGCATGGCAAGAATCGCGATCATCGGTGGCGGCAGTATCGGCGAGGCCTTGCTGTCGGGTCTGCTGCGCGCGGGGCGCCGGGTCAAAGACCTGGTGGTCGCCGAGCGAGTGCCCGAACGCGCCAAGTACCTCGCGGACACCTATTCGGTACTGGTGACCTCGCCGACCGAGGCGGTCGAGAACGCGACATTCGTCGTCGTCGCGGTGAAGCCCGCCGACGTCGAGTCGGTGATGGGGGAGCTGGGCCGGGCGGCCGCCGCCGCGGAAAACGACACAGCCGAGCAGGTGTTCGTCACCGTTGCGGCGGGGATCACGATCGGTTACTTCGAGTCGAAGCTGCCGGCGGGAACGCCGGTGGTGCGGGCGATGCCGAACGCGGCGGCCCTGGTGGGTGCCGGCGTGACCGCGCTGGCCACCGGTCGTTTCGTCACGGCGCCGCAGCTCGAGGAGGTTTCGGCTCTGTTCGACGCGGTCGGCGGTGTGCTGACCGTTCCCGAGTCGCAGATGGACGCGGTCACCGCCCTGTCCGGATCCGGCCCGGCCTACTTCTTCTTGATGGTCGAGGCCCTGGTCGACGCCGGGGTCGCGGCGGGGCTGAGCCGCCAGGTGGCCACCGATCTGACCGCCCAGACCATGGCGGGGTCGGCGGCGATGCTGCTGGAACGGATGGATCAAGACCGCCGGCCCGGCGAAGGCGAGGCCCTGGGGGCCGGCTCGGACGCCACCGCGGCGCAACTACGCGCGACCATCACCTCGCCCGGCGGGACGACCGCCGCTGCGCTGCGCGAACTCGAGCGAGGCGGATTGCGGGCGGCGGTCGACGCGGCCGTTCAGGCCGCCAAAAAGCGCTCTGAGCAGCTAAGAATTACATCAGAATAATTCAAGAATTTTGAACTGATTGTCCCCCACCAGTACCAGTAACCCCACTAGTCCCGCTATTCTCCTTTCTGTATGCACGTGTGGGTGCCAGCGGAGGGGAAGCCGCTGGCATTGCGCGGGCCTGACACGATTGGGTTGCGATGACGTCTACGAACGGGCCATCGGCGCGAGATTCCGCTGGCAAGCGGGACACCGGTGCAGTCGATGGCCAGCAGGCCAGAACACAATTTCTGACCGTCGCCGAGGTGGCTGCCCTGATGCGGGTATCCAAAATGACGGTTTACCGGCTGGTGCACAACGGCGAGCTGCCAGCGGTTCGGGTTGGGCGGTCCTTCCGGGTGCATGCGAAGGCTGTCCACGACATGTTGGAGACTTCGTACTTCGACGCGGGCTGAGCTGAAACCCGCCGCAAGACCGAGGTTTTCGGCGCGCGGTCGGATCCGCACCATGGCGAGGGGCGTGATTTGGCGTGCGGTCACGCGGTCGCCGGTTTGGTGTTCCATACCGGCGGCCGGGTAAAGTGGCCGGGTCCTTTCCAAGCCGGTCACGGGTCAGATAGCGGAGTTCATGGGTTCAGTAATCAAGAAGCGGCGCAAGCGCATGTCGAAGAAAAAGCACCGCAAGCTGCTGCGCCGCACCCGGGTGCAGCGCAGAAAACTTGGCAAGTAAGCCCCGCCCGGTTCCATCCCACCCGCGCCGACCGTCATGCGGCCGTAACGCCGCTGTCTCTCTTGGCCGTTAGGCTGTTCGGGTGGATTCGCCGAGCGGAGATGGTGGCGCGACGGGCGGCACCGCGACCGACACCATGCACTACCCCAAGGTTGTGCTGGTTACCGGTGCATGCCGGTTTCTGGGCGGCTACCTGACCGCTCGCCTGGCGCAGAACCCGCTGATCAATGGGGTGATCGCGGTGGACGCGATCGCGCCGAGCAAGGACATGCTGCGCCGGATGGGCCGCGCCGAGTTCGTCCGCGCAGATATTCGTAATCCGTTTATCGCCAAGGTGATTCGAAACGGCGACGTCGATACGGTGGTGCACGCCGCAGCCGCGTCGTATGCGCCCCGATCCGGCGGTAGCGCGGCCCTCAAGGAACTCAACGTGATGGGCGCGATGCAACTGTTCGCGGCCTGCCAGAAAGCTCCC
This sequence comes from Mycobacterium sp. IS-836, assembly GCF_001954275.1. GTDB lineage: Bacteria > Actinomycetota > Actinomycetes > Mycobacteriales > Mycobacteriaceae > Mycobacterium. Next base: position 14,350 of record NZ_MBEU01000026.1, read on the forward strand.
TCGGTGCGTCGCGTCGTGCTGAAGTCGACGTCGGAGGTGTACGGGTCGAGCGCGCACGATCCGGTGATGTTCACCGAGGACAGCGGCAGCCGTCGACCCATCCGCGGCGGTTTCGCGAAGGACAGCCTCGACATCGAGGGGTACGCGCGCGGCTTGGGCCGCCGCCGCCCCGATATCGCGGTGACCATCCTGCGGCTGGCCAACATGATCGGCCCCGCGATGGACACCACGCTGTCGCGCTATCTAGCTGGGCCTTTGGTGCCGACGATGTTCGGCCGCGACGCGCGATTGCAGTTGCTGCACGAGCAGGACGCCCTGGGCGCGCTGGAGCGCGCGGCGATGGCCGGCAAGGCCGGCACGTTCAACGTCGGTGCCGACGGCATCCTCATGCTGTCGCAGGCGATCCGGCGGGCCGGCCGAATTCCCTTCCCCGTACCCGGCTTCGGCGTCTGGGCGCTGGATTCGCTGAGACGGGCTAATCGCTATACGGAGATCAGCCGTGAGCAATTCAACTACCTGAGCTACGGGCGCGTCATGGACACCACCAGGATGCGTACCGAGCTCGGTTACCAGCCCAAATGGTCGACGGCCGAGGCGTTCGACGACTACGTTCGCGGCCGCGCGCTCACTCCCATAATCGATCCAGATCGGGTACGCTCCTTGGAGGGTCGCGCCATTGCCTTAGCGCAGCGCTGGGGTAGCCGAAATCCAATTCCATGGGGTGGGGTCAGGTAGATATCGTGGCGGGTGAAACCAGAGCGAATGTCATTCCACTGCACACCAATCGGGGTCGGGTAGCGGCGCGGCGCAGAGCCGATCAGCGGGCGGAGTCGTCTCGACAGCATCCCTCATTGCTTACCGATCCGCGGGGTCGGGCGTCGGCCGAGCAGATCGCCGCCGTCGTCCGGGAAATCGATGAGCACCGCCGTGTCGCCGGCGCGCCATCGGCAGCGGAGGCACCGCTCAACGAGCTCGCGCAGCGCGTCGCCGCCGTCGCCGGATTCCTCCGGCAACGGTTGACGGGTGACTACACGGTCGACGAATTCGGCTTCGATCCCCACTTCAACAGCGCGGTCGTCCGGCCTTTGCTGAGGTTCTTCTTCAGGTCCTGGTTCCGGGTCGAAGTCAGCGGCATCGAAAACCTGCCCAGCGAGGGCGCGGCGCTGGTGGTGGCCAATCACGCCGGGGTGCTGCCGTTCGACGGGCTGATGCTGTCGGTGGCCGTTCATGACGAGCACCCGGCGGAGCGGGACCTGCGGCTGCTGGCCGCCGACATGGTCTTCGATCTGCCGGTGATCGGCGAAACCGCCCGCAAGGCGGGCCACACCATGGCCTGCGCGAGCGATGCGCACCGGTTGCTCGCCGCGGGCGAGCTCACCGCCGTGTTCCCGGAGGGCTACAAGGGCCTCGGCAAGCGATTCGAGGACCGCTACCGGTTGCAGCGTTTCGGGCGCGGCGGCTTCGTTACGGCCGCGCTGCGCACCAAGGCGCCGATCATTCCCTGCTCGATCATCGGTTCCGAAGAGATCTACCCGATGCTGACCGACGTCAAGCTGCTGGCGCGGCTGTTCGGCCTGCCCTACTTCCCGATCACTCCGCTGTTTCCGTTGGCCGGGCCTGCGGGCCTGGTGCCACTGCCGTCCAAGTGGCGAATCGCGTTCGGCGAGCCGATCTACACCAACGACTACGCCGCGTCCGACGCCGAGGACCCGATGGTCACCTTCGAGCTGACCGATCAGGTGCGCGAGACGATCCAACAGACGCTGTACCGGCTGCTCGCCGGCCGTCGCAACATCTTCTTGGGCTGAGTTTCGGCCCGCTTACGCGAAAGCGCCCCGGCGCCAAGGGCACCGGGGCGCTTTGCGCTCGACGGCTACTTGACCAGAGTGAACTGGCAGACGTCGGTGTAGTGGTCGCGGAAGAGGTCCGAGCACCCACGCAGGTAGTGCATGTAGATGTCGTAGGTCTCCTGCCCCTTGAGCTCGATCGCCTTGTCCTTGTTCGCTTCGAGCGCGTCGGCCCAGGCGTTCAGGGTCGGCACGTAGTTGTGGCCGATCCGGTGGTAGCGCTCGACCTTCCAGCCGGCGTTGGACGAGTAGTGGTCGACCTGCGAGATCCGGGGCAGCCTGCCGCCCGGGAAGATCTCGGTCAGGATGAATTTGATGAAGCGCAGCAGGCTCATCGGCGTTTCCAGGCCGCGCTCCTCGGCTTCGTCTTTGTCCGGAATGATGATCGAGTGCAACAGCATTCGGCCGTCGTCGGGCGTCAGACTGTAGAACTTCTTGAAGAAGGCGTCGTAGCGCTCGAAGCCGGCGTCGCCGGCGCCGTCGGCGAAATGCTCGAACGCACCGAGTGACACGATCCGGTCGATCGGCTCGTCGAACTCTTCCCAGCCCTGGATCCGCACCTCTTTGCGGCGGGGGGTGTCGATCTCGTCGAACTTCGCCTTGTCGTGGGCGTACTGGTTCTCGCTCAGCGTTAGGCCGATCACGTTGACGTCGTACTCCTGCAGCGCGTGCCGCATGGTGGAGCCCCAGCCGCACCCGATGTCGAGGAGCGTCATGCCGGGCTCGAGGTTGAGCTTGTCCAGCGAGAGTTTGCGCTTGGCGTACTGAGCCTCTTCCAACGTCATGTTCGGGCGCTCATCGAAGTAGGCGCAGCTGTAAGTCATCGACGGGTCGAGCCAAAGCTTGAAGAACTCGTTCGATTTGTCGTAATGGGATCGGACATCTTCGACCGGGGGCTTCAGCTGGGTGCCACCCGTTTCACCCTGTGACGTCATTGAATTGACCCTACTTTCCAGCAGATATGGATGCAATTGCTGCGGCGGTCGTCGCGGCGTCGGCATCTTGGTGTGCGGCTTCTCCCAACATTGTGACAACGCTGGTGACCACCGGTTTGCCCTCGGCGTCTGTGACTTCGCTGCGGATTTCACTGATCACCGCGCCGTGGGACTCGATTACCGAGTCTAGATAGGTGTCGAAGTACAGCTTGTCCTGGGCCAGGATCGGCCGGTGGAAAATGAACTTCTGGTCGCGGTGCAGGACCCGGGCGATGTTGATCGGGATGCTGAACTTGGTGAAGATCTCCAGCTGTACACGCCGTCCCGCGATCGCCAGGAACGTCAGGGGCGCGACCAACTCGGGATAGCCGGCCTCGGCGGCGTCGGACTCGTTGAAGTGCGCGGGGTGGTCGTCTTTCACCGCGAGGGCGAACTCGCGGATCTTCTCGCGTCCGACCTGGAAGTAGTCCGGTGCCCGGTAGTGGCTGCCGATGATGCCTTCGGCCTCTTTGGGGACTGTCATGCCCTTTGCTCTCTGTTCGAATAGCTGCTCAGCGGCGCAGCTTATCAGCGTGATTGGCGTCGCGACGCCAACGCGGCCAGCGCACCGCCGGCCGCACCCAGCGCCAAGGCCGACGGCACCCCGATCCGGGCCGCCTTGCGTGCGGTGCGGAAGTCGCGAATCTCCCAGCCCCGCTCGCGCGCCAGCGCACGCAGCCGGGCATCGGGGTTGATGGCCACCGCCGTACCAACCAACGACAGCATGGGGACGTCGTTGTAGCTGTCGGAATAGGCGGTGCAGCGTTTGAGGTTGAGCCCCTCCCGGATCGCCAGCGACCGGACCGCGTGCGCCTTACCCGTACCGTGCAGGATCTCGCCGACCAGCCGCCCGGTGAACACCCCGTCGACCGACTCGGCGACGGTCCCCAGGGCGCCGGTCAAGCCGAGCCGCCGCGCGATGGTCGCGGCGAGTTCGTAGGGCGTGGCGGTGATCAGCCAGACCTGCTGGCCAGCATCGAGATGCATTTGGGTGAGCTCACGGGTGCCGGCCCAGATCTTGTCGGCGATGATCTCGTCGTAGATCTCCTCGCCGAGACGCTCCAGCTCCGAAACCGACCGGCCCTCGATGAAGGCGAGCGCCTTCCGGCGTCCCGCGGCGACGTCGTCGCTGTTCTCCTTGCCGAGCAACTGAAACTTGGCCTGGGCGTAGATGAATCCGAGCACATCGCGATAAGTGAAATAGTTGCGAGCGGCCAGCCCGCGACCGAAGTGCACGGCCGACGAACCCTGTACCAACGTGTTGTCGACGTCGAAAAATGCGGCGGCGGTCAGGTCGATCGGCGGCTGCGGGTGCCCGTCCTCGGCGGCCTCCTCCAGGCCCTCGAGCGCACGCGCGGCGCTGGCGTTGGCGGCCAGCGTCTGCAAGTCGACGGGAGCGGTTGGTTCCGCGCCGCCGGACTCAGGGGAAGTCATCGCCAACCCTCCTACATCGCTGGCAGATCTCAACCCTATCCGGCAGATGTGTGGAGGTTGTGTGGGTTGCGTCGCCGAACGTGACGCTAGCGTCACGTTCGGGCTCCAGCGTGACGCCACCGTCACGTTCGTCACCGTCGGCAGCCGCGTTCGGCTGTGGGGTGATGGCATCGTTGGTGTTTGAAGGGAAGTGGTTTGTGCACGGCCCGTCAATTAGCTCTGCGTGATGGATAGATACGCAGCTTATTCGCAGCCAAAGTTCCATTGCGCATCCCCGTTGAACGGGCGGTGAAACGTTCATCGCGCACGGCTGCGGATGACCTCTGATTCCAATCAGAACGGGAGCTAAGAAAGCCCTTGCTCCTCGCGCCAGCGTGTCCAGTACCTATCGGCATTGGAGCGGCGGAGCGTTCTAAGCGTCTCGCAAATGGCTTCGATGTTGGAGGCGTCTGAAAATAGTTCCTCGACGCGTTCAGCTTTCTGGTGGAACCACGTGATCTCGTCGGCTGCGGACGAATACTCGATCTCGTCCTGCCCATTTAAGTACTGTCTGATAAGCGATACGGTGAACCAGTTATCTGGCGTTGCCAGCGCTGTAGGTGCTACAGCAAGTAGAAACTGGCCTTTATCGTTGGACAGCTGCCAACTGAGGATCGGGCCTGTGATGGTCAGCGATGCATTGATCGTTGCCACACCGCTCGTAACCGAATCGGTAATACGATAGCGGGGATCGAGATATAGCGCATCAAAGTATTTCAGAAAGTACTCTAAGAGCGTTTTCATTTTCCAATCTTCCCGCCAGGTGGAACCCATGTAGTGTCATTTATTTGGCGATACCCGTGCAACTCGAGGTACCTAATCTCGGCGCCAGTAAACGAGTTTGGATTCACCATATCGAACGGTACTGACAGGGTGATCTTGTCCCCGTTCGCGATGGCCACGTCAAGTACATGCTGGTTCGCAGCGAGCCGTTCTGTGGGGGTTGCCGCATACCATGCGTCACCGATATCGAAGTAGCTGGCCCGATGTAGTTTTGCGAAGTCGGTGTAGGACAGGCCGCCCCCTGGGGGTGTAAATGGTCCGAGGACGGTTTCGCCGCTTCCCGTCAGGTGTTGTTCGGATAGCGCTCGGAGCCGATCGCTCATGTGGTCGAGCGGGTTCTCCAAATTGAATTCAGGCCGGTCTGGGGCCGCGTCACCCGGCGTGGGGCTGTCATCTCCCGCGGGCGGGTGATCATCGCCAGGCGGGCTTTCGCCACCACCGGGCCCGTGCGGTCCTTTGCCGTCGCCGTCCCCGGACCCGTGCGGACCGTGGGGCGTGCCGTCGCCGGGTTTCGCGCCGCCCGGGTGACCGCCAGGTTCCCCGCCGCCCGGTGTTCCACCGCCCGGCGTCGCGCCCGGTTCTCCGCCGTGGGGTGTCCCTCCAAATGGCGGTGGCGCTTCGGCGGGAAGGCCCCCCGCCGGGGCAGAAGATGGCGACGACAGATGCGGCTCGGGCAGCGAAGGCGCAGAAGTCGCGGGCGCGGACGCCGACGCCGCGCTCGGAACCGATTCGGCCGGAGCTCCGGCTGCCGGGGCTGACACTGCGGCAGGGACGCGCTCGTGCGGCGGTGGGTGGGGCGGCGTGCGTTCTGCCGGCGCGGCCGCCGGCGCCGCGCCGGACCCGTGGGGCGGTGGCTTGCCCTCTGCGGGTGCCGACACCTGCGTGGGGGACTCGTGCGGCGGCGAAGTCGGTTTCGGCGGCTCACCCCCATGCGGCGGCTCGACAGGCGGGCGGGATTCCGTCGGGCCGTGCGGTAGCGGAGATCCGGGAGGCGGCGGTGTCGGCTTGCCCGGCGGAGCGGGGGCGGGGCGACCAGGTTCCGGCGGCTTCGGGCCCGGCTCTGGCGGCTTGGGGGTTGGCGGCTCAACCCGTGGCGGCTCAACCGTGGGCGGCTTGATGGACGGGGGTTTCGGAAGCTCTCCCGGTTTTAAGCGTCCTAGCGCATCAAGAGCGCCGTGGCCCACCTTGCCAATCTTCGAGAGCGGCCCCCCCGGGAGGGCCAACGTCACGAGGTCGAACACGGATTTGCCGGCCGCTTCCGCGGGATTGGTTTTCCATTCGTCCCAATGCGCAAGGCCCTTACCGAGCTGCTTCCACGACTCCACGACGCCAGGCCCACGGTCAGGGCCCAATCCGACGAGCGGCAGAGAGCCCTGGACCATCCCGCCCATGTCTCTGGCATAGCCCACCGGGTCGAACAGCAGTCGCAGTTGACTGATGTCGTAGAGCCCCTTGACGAATCCGCCGGCCTCCGAATACACGCCTTTGGCGTACTGCCCCACTTGGTTGATGGCTCGGCCGACGTCGGTGCCGTGCAGGAACTGATCCCACTCCCGCGAGGCGTAGTCGCCCATCGTCGTAAGGATCGTTTCCGCCTCACGCACGGTGGCCGCGATCTCGGCGCGCAGCGCATCGACCTCCGCGGTGAACCGGTCCACCACCGTGCGAATGTCGTCGGCGATCTTTTTGATCTCGTCTTCGTCTTCGTCGGTGAGAATGTCCCAGACCTCTTTGATCCCGGTCATCGGATCACAGATGCGGGCCAGCAGATCCAGGATCGCCGCGTGCACCTGATCGACCTTCGCCGCATAATCGCTGAGTTGGGCGGCGATCTTCTGGGACTGCTGCACGATGCCGGTGGTGCTGCTGTAGGCCTCGGTGAACGCGCGATCAATGGCCGCGCCCTCCGGGATCTGTTGGCCGCGAATGGCTCCCATGGGCCCGCCGGTCCCGAGGATTTCGGCGACCGCGAACTGCGTGCCCGCCGCACTCCACGCTGCGGCCGCGGCGCGCAACTTCCCCGAATCCGCGCTCGGCCAGATCATCCCGATGAACGGGGCCACCCATCCCCAGCCCGCCGGGGGGCCGTCGCCGGTTCCGACCGACGAGGGCGGGGAGCCCGCCGAGATCGGCCCCGTCGGTCGCGGCGCCGGAAGCGGGCTGCCATGGCCGGAAACGTCCGACTGCGCTTCGGCCAGCGAGTAATTGTGCGCCGACATCCGCACGCCAACACCCAGACCGCACAAGCCGTTTCGCGTGACCACCATGGCCTGGACGAGCTTGGCCGCCGAACTGTCGTAGCTGCGGCCGAGCGCCGCGCCGGCGGGATCGTCGCCGGCCATCCCTGCGCACCCGGACAGCACCGCCGTCAACGTCGAGATCACCGAGCCCAGACCCTCGCCTGCCGTCACCACCTCGGCACCTGCGTTATCGAGGGCCGCGGTGTCAACCGCCAGCGGCGCCATTAGCTCACGACCACATGCTCAAATTCTTGGCCATGGCGCCGGTGTAGTTGCCGTGCGCGGTATGCGCGGCCGCTCGCAGTTGAGCCAGCGCCTCGCGCATCACCGCCTCGCCATGCGCCCAGTGCCGGTGCGCCTCGGCGTGAGCCGTCGCGCCTTCACCCGTCCAGGTCGCGTGCAAATTGCCTACCAGAGAATCGATTTCGGACAGCATGCTTTCGGCGTAGCGCTGAAACTCAGACATCCGCTCGACCGCGTCGGCCAGCGCGTCGGGATCCACCTGAAACGCGTCAGCCATTGCGCACCGCCCGCAACGCCTGCGCCGAGCCGACCTCGTTCTGCTGATAACCCGCGCCGGCCTGGGCAACCGCCTTTGCCAGCATCGACAAGCCCAGCTCCACCTCGGTGGCGCCGCGGTGCCACATCTGCCAAGCCGAGCCGTAGGCGTCGCCGGACGCGCCGCGCCAGCCCCCGAGCATCTCGCCGACCTGACCGTCGAGTTCGGCCAGCCGGCTCCGCAGATCCTCGGCGGCGCCGCTCAGGCTTTGCGCGAATCCCCGCATCACCTGGGGATCTACACGCAGATTGTCGTCAGCGGCCACAGCCGAAACCTAATCATCTGCGGGCGCCTCCACAATTCACCGCCGGGGCCGGTGCCACACTGGTGTCCATGTCCGAGCCCGCACCTCGGCCGCAGGTGGAACTGCTGACCCGCCACGGGTGCAGCATCTGCGCGCGGGTACACGCCAGGCTCGCGGAACTGGCTGGTGAGCTGGGCTTCGACCTTTCGACGACCGACGTCGACGCCGCGGCGTCGGCCGGGAGGCCCGAGCTGCGCGCCGAGTTCGGCGATCGTTTGCCGGTGATCTTGCTGGACGGCAGCGAACACAGCTACTGGGAGATCGATGAGCCCAGACTTCGTGCCGATCTAGCCCGGTGAGGATGCGGGCCGCCCGGCCTTAGGCGCCGGGCGATTATTTGGTAGCCCACCTGATAAACGTTTACCGTGGACACCAGTTCAGTTACTGGAGGAAGCAAGGGAGCTGGCCAGGTGATGCTGCCGTGAGCATCCTGCTTTTCGGAGTTTCGCACCGCAGTGCGCCGGTTTCCGTCCTGGAACAACTCAGCATCGACGATGCCGACCAGATCAAGATCGTCGATCGGGTGTTGCAGTCCCCCCTGGTGACCGAGGCCATGGTGCTGTCGACATGCAACCGGGTCGAGGTCTACGCGGTGGTGGACGCTTTCCACGGCGGGTTGGCGGTCATCGGGCAGGTGCTGTCCGAATACTCCGGCATGTCGATGGGCGACCTGACCAAGTACGCCTACGTGCGCTACAGCGAGGCCGCCGTAGAGCACCTGTTCGCCGTTGCCAGCGGCCTGGATTCCGCCGTCGTCGGCGAGCAACAGGTGCTCGGCCAGGTCCGCCGCGCCTACGCCACCGCCGAGACCAACCGCACCGTCGGGCGGGTGCTGCACGAGCTGGCGCAGCGGGCCCTGTCGGTCGGCAAGCGGGTGCATTCCGAAACCGCCATCGACGCGGCCGGCGCCTCGGTGGTCTCGGTCGCGCTGGGCATGGCCGAACGCAACCTGGGCGGACTGACCGGCAAGACCGCCGTCGTGATCGGCGCGGGGGCGATGGGCGCCCTGTCGTCGGCCCACCTGGCCCGCGCCGGCATCGGGCACATCCTGGTGGTGAACAGGTCGTTGTCGCGGGCGCAGCGGTTGGTGCGCAAGATCCGCGAATCCGGCGCCAAGGCCGAGGCGCTACCCCTCGACCGGCTGCCCGGCGCCCTGGCGGAGGCCGACGTCGTCGTCAGCTGTACCGGGGCGGTCAGCCCGGTGGTTTCGCTGGCCGACGTGCACCACGCGCTTGCCGCCGCCCGCCGCTCGATTGTCGATGAGACAACCCACCCGCTGGTGATCTGCGACCTCGGTATGCCGCGTGACGTCGATCCCGCGGTAGCCGGACTGCCCGGCGTCTGGGTCGTCGACGTCGAGCGCGTCCAGCACGAACCTTCCGCCCACGCGGCGGCGGCCGACGTCGACGCGGCCCGGCACATCGTGGCGGCCGAAGTCGCCGCCTACCTGGCGGGGCAGCGGATGGCGGAGGTCACCCCGACGGTGACGGCGCTGCGCCAGCGAGCCGCCGACGTCGTCGAGGCCGAGCTGCTGCGGCTGGAAAACCGGCTGCCCGGCCTGGAAAGCGCCCAGCGCGAAGAAGTCGCCCGCACGGTGCGCCGGGTGGTCGACAAGCTGCTGCATGCGCCGACTGTGCGCATCAAACAACTCGCCAGCGCCCCCGGCGGTGACAGCTACGCCGAGGCGCTGCGAGAGCTGTTCGAACTCGACCAGACCGCTGTCGACGCCGTCGCAGCGGGCGAATTGCCAGTGGTGTCAACCGGATTCGATGCCGGCACCCCGCAGCAGCCTGCCGAGTAGCCGATTGGCACACGTGATCCGGATCGGCACGCGGGGCAGTCTGCTGGCCACCACTCAGGCCGCCGGCATCAGGGACGCCCTGATCGCCAAGGGCCACCCCGCGGAGTTGGTGACGATCAGCACCGCGGGCGACCGGTCCTCGGCGCCCATCGAAAGTCTCGGCGTCGGCGCCTTCACCACCGCGCTGCGTGAGGCCATCGACGACGGGCGCGTCGACGCTGCCGTGCACTCGCACAAGGATTTGCCGACGGCCGAGGATCCCAGGTTCGTGGTGGCCGCGATACCCCCACGGAACGACCCCCGCGACGCGGTGGTGGCACGCGACGGACTGGTGCTCGCCGAGTTGCCGACCGGTTCGCTGGTGGGCACGTCCTCCCCGCGGCGGGCCGCACAGCTTAGAGCATTGGGTCTCGGTTTGGAAATCCGCCCCCTACGAGGCAACCTAGATACCAGGTTGAACAGGGTAAGTAGTGGTGATCTTGACGCCGTCGTCGTGGCCCGGGCCGGTCTGGCCCGGTTGGGCCGCCTCGGCGATGTCACCGAGACGCTAGAGCCGGTGCAAATGTTGCCAGCACCGGCTCAGGGCGCGCTCGCCGTGGAGTGCCGCGCCGATGACGAGTTAGCGGCGGTGCTGGCGGAATTGGACGATGCCGACACACGCGCGGCGGTCACCGCGGAGCGAGCCCTGCTGGCCGAACTGGAAGCCGGGTGCTCGGCGCCGGTGGGAGCGATCGCGGAAGTGGTCGAGTCCATCGACGACGAAAACCGCGTCTTCGAAGAGCTGTCGCTGCGTGGCTGTGTGGCGGCGCTGGACGGATCCGACGTGATCCGCGCGTCCGGCATCGGCACCTCCGGTCGGGCACGGGAGCTGGGGCTCTCGGTGGCCGCGGAGCTGTTCGAGCTGGGCGCCCGAGAGCTGATGAGGGGAGCGCGGCAAGACCCCGCGCGAGGAATTTGAGTGGGAGCGACAATGACGACGCGAGGGCGTAAGCCGAGGCCGGGCCGCATCACGTTCGTGGGCTCCGGTCCAGGCGACCCCGGACTGCTGACCACGCGGGCCGCCACGGTACTGGCGAACGCGGCACTGGTGTTCACCGATCCCGACGTGCCCGAGGCGGTGCTGGCGCTGATTGGCCAGGACCTGCCGCCGGTGTCCGGCCCGGCGCCCGCCGATCCGGCACCCGGCAAGGCCGACGAGGCCGCCGGCGCGGACCCGGGGCAGGGCGCGCCAACGGTGCTGCCGGGTGGTCCCGACGTCCGCCCGGCGCTGGGCGAGCCCGCCGAAGTCGCCAAGATGCTTACCGCCGAGGCCCGTTCGGGCGTCGACGTGGTGCGGCTGGTGGCGGGCGACCCGCTGACCGTCGACGCGGTCATCACGGAGGTGAACGCCGTCGCGCGCAGCCACCTGCACCTCGAGATCGTGCCGGGCCTGGCCGCCACCAGCGCGGTCCCGACGTACGCCGGACTGCCGCTCGGCTCGGCGCACACCGTGGCCGACGTCCGTGGCGACGTCGACTGGGAGGCGCTGGCCGCGGCTCCCGGGCCACTGATCCTGCAGGCCACCGCCTCACATCTGGCCGATGCGGCGCGCACCCTGATCGAGCACGAGCTCGCCGAGACCACGCCGTGCGTGGTCACCGCCCAGGGCACGACCTGCCAGCAGCGCTCGGTGGAAACGACGCTGCACGGGTTGACCGACTCGGCCGTGCTGGGCGCCACCGACCCCGCGGGTCCGCTGACCGGACCGCTGGTGGTGACCATCGGCAAGACGGTGAGCAGCCGGGCCAAGCTGAACTGGTGGGAGAGCCGCGCACTGTACGGCTGGACCGTCCTGGTGCCGCGCACCAAGGACCAGGCGGGCGAGATGAGCGAGCGGCTGACCTCGTACGGCGCGCTGCCGATCGAGGTGCCGACGATCGCCGTGGAGCCGCCCCGCAGCCCCGCGCAGATGGAGCGCGCCGTCAAGGGTCTGGTCGACGGCCGCTTCCAGTGGGTCGTTTTCACCTCCACCAACGCGGTGCGCGCGGTGTGGGAGAAGTTCGGTGAGTTCGGTCTGGACGCCCGAGCGTTCTCCGGGGTCAAGATCGCCTGCGTCGGCGAGTCGACGGCCGACCGTGTCCGGGCCTTCGGGATCAGCCCCGAACTGGTGCCGGCCGGGGAGCAATCGTCGCTCGGCCTGTTGGACGACTTCCCGCCCTACGACAGCGTTTTCGACCCGGTGAACCGTGTCCTGCTGCCGCGTGCCGACATCGCCACCGAGACGCTGGCCGAGGGACTGCGGGAGCGCGGCTGGGAGATCGAGGACGTCACCGCCTACCGGACGGTGCGCGCCGCGCCGCCGCCGGCGGCCACCCGCGAGATGATCAAGACCGGCGGCTTCGACGCGGTGTGCTTCACGTCCAGCTCCACCGTGCGAAACCTGGTCGGCATCGCGGGTAAGCCGCACGCGCGCACCATCATCGCCTGCATCGGCCCCAAAACCGCCGAGACCGCCGCCGAATTCGGCTTGCGGGTGGATGTCCAGCCCGACACCGCCGCGATCGGCCCATTGGTCGACGCGCTGGCCGAACACGCCGCGCGGTTGCGTGCCGAGGGCGCGCTGCCACCGCCGCGCAAGAAGAGCCGCAGGCGCTAGCCAATGGCCTTCCCGCGGCAGCGCCCGCGCCGGCTCCGCTCCACCCCCGCGTTGCGACGCTTGGTGGCGCAAACATCCTTGGAGCCAAGGCATTTGGTGCTGCCGATGTTCGTCGCCGACGGTATCGACGAACCGCACGGCATCGCGTCCATGCCGAAAGTTGTTCAGCATAGCCGGGATTCGCTGCGCAGGGCCGCACAAGATGCCGTCGCGGCCGGGGTGGGCGGACTGATGCTGTTCGGGGTTCCCCGCGAACAGGACAAGGACGCGGCCGGCTCGGCCGGCACCGACCCCGACGGCATCCTCAACGTCGCGCTGCGCGACCTCGCCAAAGATCTCGGTGACGCCACCGTGTTGATGGCCGACACCTGCCTGGACGAGTTCACCGACCACGGGCACTGCGGTGTCCTCGACGAGCGCGGCCGGGTCGACAACGACGCCACCCTGGCCCGCTACGTCGAACTGGCTGTGGCACAAGCGGAATCGGGTGCCCACGTCGTGGGTCCGAGCGGAATGATGGACGGACAGGTAGGCGCCATCCGCGACGGCCTGGACGCCGCGGGCCACACTGACGTGGTGATCCTGGCCTACGCCGCGAAGTTCGCCTCGGCGTTCTACGGGCCGTTCCGCGAGGCGGTGAGTTCCAGCCTGTCCGGGGACCGGCGCACCTACCAGCAGGAGCCGGGCAACCTGCGCGAGGCGCTGCGCGAGATCGAGCTGGACCTCGACGAGGGCGCCGACATCGTGATGGTCAAGCCCGCGATGGGCTATCTCGACGTGCTGGCCGCCGCGGCCGACGTCTCGCCGGTGCCGGTGGCCGCGTATCAAGTGTCGGGGGAGTACGCGATGATTTGCGCTGCGGCCGCCAACAACTGGATCGACGAGCGCGCCGCGGCCCTGGAGTCACTGACCAGCATCCGGCGCGCGGGAGCGGATATCGTGCTGACGTACTGGGCCGCGGACGCCGCCGGTTGGCTTTCGTAAGTGGGAACGGGATGGGTTTGCTTTGACATCACAGACACCAGCGAGGGGTAGCGACCCGAAGCCGTTGTTCTACGAACCCGGTGCCAGCTGGTGGTGGGTGGCGTGGGGCCCGGCGGCGGCGGGCGCCATGCTCCTGATCGAACTCTGGAGCGGTGCCCCGGTGTCCTTTGTCGTCCCGGCGATCTTCTTGGTGCTGGTGTCGGCATTCGTCGCGTTGCAGGTGAAGGCGGCGCGCATCCATGTCTCGGTCGAACTGACCGAAGACGCCCTGCGCCAGGGCACCGAAACCATCCTGGTCCGCGAAATCGTCAAGGTGTATCCCGAACCCGAGCATCACGAAGCGTCCGGCAAGGAGCTGGCGAAGTGGCAGTCGTCGCGAGCGCTCGGCGAGTTGGTCGGCGTGCCGCGGCGCCGGGTGGGCATCGGCCTCAAGCTCACCGGGGGGCGCACCGCACAGGCGTGGGCGCGGCGTCATCGTCACCTCCGGGCCGCCCTCACCCCGCTGGTCCAGGAGCGCGTCGAGCCTGCCCGATCGGACATCAGCGACATCGATCGCGACGACGAACCCGGCTCAGCGCTGTGATCGCCCGCTACCGGGCCCCGCTTGAACTGGTCCTGGCCGTGGCCGCGCTCGCGGGCGCGGCGGTGAGCTGGTCGCACGCGCGCCACACCGTGGCCGTCGCGCCCATCGCGGAGGGGCAGCCGTTCACCACGTCGTTGGTTTACGACCCTCAGGCGCTGCTGCTGACCCTGGTCCTGCTGACCACCGCCGGCGTGCTGGCGGTGATAGGACTGGCCAGGCTGCGGCGTGAGCGGGGCGCTAGGCCGTCTTCTTGATCAGCGGCAGCACTAGCTGACGCCGGTTGACGATCGCATCGGCCAAATTGTGCAGCGCCTCGTGCAGCGAGCGCGTCACATCCCAGCCGTCGCCCAGCAGGTCGATTACCGCCGGGCTCGCGACCAACGTCCACTCCGTCCCGGCCGCGTCGCAATCCTCGTCGAGCATCTGCAAGAGCGTGATGCCGGCCGGAGCAAAATGCGTCACGTCACTGAGATCTAGCACCACGGGATTTTGCCCGACGACGAAACGTCGGATGTACTTGCTCGCCCGATCGGCATTGACGGCGTCGATTTCCCCCCGGATGGTCACCACCGTCGCCAGGGAGCGGCAGTGGGCCCGAATCTGGGCGCCACCGCAGTCAAAGGTGCAGCTTCCCTGTGGAGTCATGAGCGGCCCCATTCCCCGTGGCGTTGCGAAGGACGCAGCGCGACTATCCCTGTTCCCCAACCAAACCAGCAGAATCTAAGGAGACCGAAAGCCGCGTCTAACTCTTTGCTAAATAACGGGCCCGGCGGGCGGTTTCGGAGAACCTGGCAACGCCGAAAACGGCGATTTCCGGCAATTGGCACCCGGCGCGGCCCCAATTCGATACCGTTCCGCCGCCAGCCACACCACGTCCTGTCCCGCCATCGCGGCGATCCCGCTGCTACGCTGCCATAGCTGCCGGTTGCCAGTCGGGGGGCTAATAAAAGGGCGAAATCGCCCGGTCAGCCGCAGTAGCAGGCGAACGAAACAGCAGACTCGCAACGGAAAGAGCATCGTGCGCGGCGCAGAGATCAGGGGCGAGATCAGGGCCCTGACGGGACTCCGCATCGTCGCAGCGGTATGGGTGGTGCTGTTTCACTTTCGCCCGATGCTCAGCGACGCCTCGCAAGATTTCCGCGACGCTCTCGCCCCGGTGCTCAACTGCGGCGCGCAGGGCGTCGACCTCTTCTTCATCCTCAGCGGCTTCGTCCTGACCTGGAATTACCTCGACCGCATGGGCCGCTCGTTTTCGCCGCGCGCCACCCTGCACTTCCTGTGGCTGCGGCTGGCCAGGGTTTGGCCGGTGTATCTGGTCACCCTGCACCTGGCCGCGCTGTGGGTGATCTTCACCTTGCACGTCGGGCACGTCCCGTCGCCGGACGCGGCTCAGCTCACCGCGATCAGCTACGTGCGCCAGGTTCTGCTGGTGCAGCTGTGGTTCGTGCCGTTCTTCGACGACTCCAGCTGGGACGGTCCGGCCTGGTCGATCAGCGCGGAATGGCTGGCCTACCTGCTGTTCGGTGTCCTCGTGCTGGTGATCTTGCGGATGAAGCAGGCGACGAGGGCGCGCAGCCTGATGCTGCTGGCGTTCGCGGCGTCGTTGCCGCCGGTGGTGATGTTGCTGACCAGCGGCCACTTCTACACGCCGTGGAGCTGGTTGCCGCGCATCGTGACTCAGTTCACCGCCGGCGCGCTGGCGTGCGCCGCCGTGCGCCGGTTGCGGCTGACCGACCGTGGTCGGCGCATCGCTGGGTATGTCTCCCTGCTTCTCCTGGCCGCCATGGTGGGCGTCCTGTACTGGTTTTCCGCACACCCGATCAGCGGGATCGTGGAGAACGACAGCGGCGGGGTGGTCGACGTGCTGTTCGTGCCGCTGGTGATCACGCTGGCGATCGGCCTGGGCAGCCTGCCGAAGCTGCTGTCGACGCGGGTGATGGTGTACGGCGGGCAGATCTCGTTCTGCCTGTACATGGTGCATGAGCTGGTGCACACGTCGTGGGGGTGGACGGTCGAGCAATTCGCTCTCGTGCCGCAGGACAATCCGTGGAAATGGAACGTCATCGGCCTGTTCGCGATAGCCGTGGGCATTTCGGCCCTGATGTATCACTTCGTCGAAGAACCCGCCCGCCGATGGATGCGCAAGATGGTCGACGTCCGGGCCGTGGACACCAAACCCGAGCCCGCCGAGCAACCAACCGCCAAACTCCACCAGATCGACGGTGGGCTGGAAGCGGTGCCGGCCCGCGCCGTGTGACAATTGCCACGATGCGCCAATGGTGCTGTGCCCCATACGCTCTCGAATACGGCCACGGTAGCGGCCAGCCGGGATTCTAGGGGCCTCAGCTCGAATCGCGACCGCTAACCAGCGGGTTGACGCCGCTTCGCGTCGGTTTCCTCGTACGATTCCGTTGCTGGATGCGGCGCACGAGGACGCCGTTCAAGGGGAGGTAGTGGTGAGTCGTCTGACGACGTTCGTCATTAGTCTGGCTCTGCTGGCCGGCGTGGGCTTCGCGGACGTGGCGTGCCCGCCACGCGTACGCGCCTACGGCGTGCTGAGCGTTGATTCACGACTCAACCGCGTCGCGGTGATCGGCGACTCCTATACCACCGGCACCGACGAGGGCGGCCTGGGCCCGAATTCATGGACCGCTCACGCGTGGCAGGCGCTTGGCGCGCGCGGACTGCGGATCGCCCCCGACGTCGCGGCCGAGGGCAAAGCCGGCTACGCCGTCCCCGGCGACCATGGCAGTGTCTTCGAGGACCTGACCGCCAGGGCGGTCAAGCCCGACGACACGCTGGTCGTGTTCTTCGGCTCGCGCAACGACCAGGACGTCGATCCCGGCCTGCTGACCGAGCGGGCCCGCAACGCCTTCGTCCTGGCGCGCCGCTTTGCGCCGCACGCGCGGTTACTGGTGATCGGGCCGCCGTGGCCGACCGCCGACGTGCCGGGCTCCGTGCTGATGATCCGCGACGTGCTCAACGGCGTGGCACGCGCGGCGGGTGCGGCGTTCGTCGATCCGCTCGGTGACCGCTGGTTCGTCGACCGGCCCGACCTGATCGGGCCCGACGGCGTGCACCCCAACGACGCGGGGCACCAGTACCTGGCGGACAAGATCGCACCGCTCATTCGCATGCAGTTGTCGAGGTGATTGACGGGCTGGCGGCCGAAACCGCCTGCCGCACAAGGTGTTCGGGATACGGCGGCGCGGACTTCAGTCCTCTGCGTGCCGGTCGTAGTCCCATTGCTCCAGACGCGATTGCAGGTGCGTCAGGCCGATTCCCACGACCGGTGTGGCAACGGCTATGCAAACCAGCAGCAGCGGAGTCATCTCCCCAAACCTCCAAAACCCTTCACTGATACGACGTTCGACTGCGATGAGAAGTTCATTGGCGGCTCATCCATTGGCCACCGCCCGGTCGGCCAGCGCGCCCATCAAAGGTGTCAACAGCTGCGCGTATTCGGTCGTCACGTGGTTGTCGTCGCGGAACACCAACGTGTTGCCGACGATCATCGGGCAGCGGGCCGGGGTGCAGAACAGGTCGCTCAGGTCGGCGTAATGGCCACCGGCGCCGGTCGTCGCCTTTTGCTCGGCGGCGATGCCGTCGCCGTTGACCGCGACCAAACGCGGTGGCGCGCACGCGCTGGCGTCGTCGAGATGCGCGGACAGGCAGGCGGGCGCCGAGGAACGCGGGTCCGCGACCGGCCCCAGGACCAGGACGGTCGAGCCGGCGTTGCGCAACTGGTTGACGGTGCGGCCCAACGTGTCGACCCACCCCGCGTCATACGACGTGAAACCGAAGTCCGCGCCATAGCGCCGGCTCATGCTCAGCACCACCAGGCGCGGGCGTTCGGCCTGCAACCGTGCCATGATCTCGCCGCGCCACTGCTCGCACTCGGTGTACTCGCGGCCCAGATATGGGCTGACGATGCGCAGATCCTGCAGCGGGCAGGTCACCTTGGCGAGCGTCTCGAGCCGCCAGTGCCGTTGCTCGGCGACCTGTTGGAACGCCGGGTACCACATGGCGGCGTGCGAATCCCCGACCAGCGCCACCGTCGTCGGCGCGGCCGCGTCGCCGCCCGCGCACTCGGCTTGCCCGACGTCACGCCAGGATCGCGTGCAGCCGTTGACGAACACCGCCGCCTTGTCGGCCGGGGCGTCGGCAAGCGACGGGTCCAGGTTGGACGGGACGGCGCGCAGGTCCGCGGACGCGGCGACCGCGTCGCGCGCCTGCGCGAAGGCCTGGCGCACCGCGGCTTCCTGCGGGCTGACGTCGGGCGCCGGCGCCGGGGGCAGCGCGACGATGTTCGCTTTCGGGGCGGCCGTGCCGTGACCCACCGGCACCGGGATGACGTTCAGTAGCAGCAGGCACGCGCACGCCGTGACGGCGCTGGCGCCGCCCGCCACCAGCAGGCTCTTCCTCGCCGATCGGCGCAGGGCGGCCGCGAACCGGCCGGGATTTTCGACCAGGTGCAGGGTGATCACGGCGAGCCCGGCCGAGACGACGGTCGCGCTCAGCCTGGCCGGCAGTCCCGCGGGCATGCCCAGCAGCGGCGGCATCAGCAGCAGCACCGGCCAGTGCCACAGGTACCACGAGTACGAAATCCGGCCGATCGCCCGCATCGCGGGCCGGCACAGCACACGGCCGGCCCCCAGGCTGCCGGTGACGCAGCCGCCGCCGATCACCAGCGCGGTGCCCAGGACGGGCAGCAGCGCCGCGGTGCCCGGGTACGGGGTATGTGGGCCCAGTTGGGTGCAGGTCAGCACGATCAGGGCCAGGCCGCCGCATCCGACGATCGTCGCGGGCAGCAGCGGCAGCCGGCGCCATTGCCCGACCGTCAACGCCACCAGCCCGCCGACGGCCAGCTCCCAGGCTCGGGTGGGCAGCGAGAAGAACGCCCACGCGGGTGACGTGCGGGTCCACAGCACGGCCGCCGCCAGCGACGCCGCGGCCACCACCGCGAGCACCAGCCCGTAGGGCGTGGCTTCGGAGGCGCGGCGGCGCAACAGTGGTGCCCGCCGGACGAGCCACGCGGTGCCGATGAGCAGCATCGGCCACACCAGGTAGAACTGCTCCTCGACGCCCAGTGACCAGTAGTGCTCGAACGGCGAGGGCGGCAGGTTCGAGGCCAGGTAGTCGGTGCCCTGCCGGGCGAACCGGTAGTTGCCGACGTAGAGGGCGCTCGCGACGCCGTCGACGAAGACGCTTCGCGCCTGCAATGGCGGCAATACGATGGCCGCGCCGATGGCGGTGGCGATGCCGGCGGTGGCCGCGGCGGGCAGCAGCCGCCGCGCGCGTGCACCGTAGAAGCGGCCGAGCCGGATGGTGTTTTCGGTCGTTACCTCGCGCCACAGGATCCCGGTGATGAGGAATCCGGAGATGACGAAGAAAACGTCCACGCCGATGTAGCCGCCGGTGACACCGGGTATGTCGGCGTGGTACAGCACGACGGCTAGCACCGCGACGGCGCGCAGACCCTCGATGTCCGGGCGAAATCCGGTCCGCTTCACCGCCCGCTCCACTTGGCGGGGTGGGGGTGAGTTCCGCGGGGTCGTCATCGGTCTCGGCTAGGTCGCCATCCAGGCTAGTTCGCCAGGCAATTGCGCGCGCCAGTAGTCCATGTCGTGCCCCCCGTCCGAAAAGCCGCCCGCGGGAGGCTTTTTCAGCTGGTTGACGAATTGACGAGTGGCGAAGTAGAAGCGGTCGCCGGTGCCGCAGTCGACGCGCAGCGGGATCTGCGACAGCGCCGGCAGCCCCACCACGTTGTTTTGCACCCAGTCGTCGTAACTGTCGAACGCCCCGGGAGCGCTTCCGGTGTACGAGGTGTACAGCGCGGGGCTGATCGCGCAGATCCCGGCGGTCCGCGACGGCCCCAGCTTGGCGCCCAGGTGCAGCGCGCCGTAGCCGCCCATCGACCAGCCCATGAAGCCCACCCGGGAGGTGTCGAAACCCATCGAGGACAGCATCGGCAGCAGCTCGTCGAGCACCATCGCGCCGGCGTCGGTGCCGTCGGCCCTGCGGTGCCAATAGCTGTTGCTGCCGCCGTCGACACCCACCACGGCGAACGGCGGCTTGCCCTCCTTGACCAATTGCGCGAGCGCTTTCTCGGCCCCGCAGTCCAGCACCATGTTCGCGTTGCCGTCCTTGCCGTGCAGGGCGATCACCGGGCGCAGGGATCCGGTCTGGGAGTTCTGGCCGGGCGGCAGGGCGATCACCCAATTCGTCTTGACGCCGCCGCGGGCCGCAGAGATGAACGAGCCGGTGAGCTTGTTTGACAGGGTGCTGCCCGCCGCCGACGGCTCGAACGGCGCGGGAGCTTGCGGCAACATCGCGGCTTGCGGCTCGAGCGGATCCAGCAGGGCGCTCAAAGCCCACACTCCGGCGGCTCCCGCGCTGGCTCCGACGCCCATTCGCAAGATGGCGCGACGGGTCAGGTGAGGCATGGTCGCAATGATGCCGCGCTGAGCGGGTATTACCGGCCGAGCCACGCCGTATTGGAAGCATTGTGTGATCTCGTGTGATCACTCGGACACGAAGCGGTTACCTTCCCTGCTGACTTTGTGCCGACTTGCGCCACCGCCACTTGCGATCTCCGCGGTTTCAACCCTCGCATGGCCCGCCGAGGTTTTACACGATGAAGCTTTCGTGCATGGGCCGACGGCTGACCGAAAGAGGATTGAATGAGCCTGGCATTTCACTGGTTTCTGCCGACCTACGGCGATTCCCGAAATCTGGTCGCGGGCGGGCACGGCACCGCGATGCACGGCGACAGGCCTGCGACGCTGCGTTACCTGCACCAGATTTGCGCGGCCGCCGAGGACAACGGCTTCGAGGCGGTGCTTACGCCCACCGGATTGTGGTGTGAGGACGCGTGGTTGACGACGGCGACGTTGATCGAGGGCACCGACGCGCTGAAGTTCCTGGTGGCGTTCCGTCCCGGGCTGCTCAGCCCGACCCTGGCCGCGCAGATGGCCGGGACCTTCCAGCGGCACTCGGATGGACGGCTGCTGCTCAACGTCGTCACCGGTGGCGAACCGCACGAGCAGCGCGCGTACGGGGATTTCCTGGACAAGCAGTCGCGGTATGCCCGCACCGCCGAGTTCCTGCATGTGGTGCGCCAGCTGTGGACCTCGACCGAGCCGGTGAGCTTCGCCGGCGACCACATCCGCGTCGAGGGCGCGCAGCTGAACAACCCACCCAACCCGATACCCGCGGTGTTCTTCGGCGGATCGTCGGGATCCGCCGGGCCGGTGGCGGCCAAGTACTCCGACGTCTATCTCACCTGGGGTGAGCCGCCCGCGGCGGTCGCGCAGAAGCTGGACTGGATTCGGGGGCTGGCCGTCGATGCCGGCCGGGTTCTGCGGTACGGCTTGCGAATTCACGTGATCAGCCGTCCCACCTCCGAGCAAGCGTGGGCTGAGGCCGACCGGCTGTTGGCGGCCGTCGACCCGGCGGACGTCGAACGGGTGCAGGCCAGCCTGGCGCGCAGCGAATCCGAGGGTCAGCGCCGGATGCTGGACTTGCACGGCGGCAGCACCAACCGGCTGTTAGTCGGGCCCAACCTGTGGGCCGGGGTGGGGCTGGTCCGCGGCGGAGCGGGCACCGCCCTGGTCGGGTCGCACGCCGAGGTCGCCGAACGGCTGGCCGAGTACGCGCAGCTGGGCATCAGCCACTTCATCCTGTCGGGCTATCCGCACCTGGAAGAGGCCTACTGGTTCGGCGAGGGCGTGCTGCCGCTGCTGGAGCGGATGGGCATGTGGAAGCATCCCAGCCGACAGTCACGGCCGGCCGCGACGACGCCGTTCGCGATCGCATCGGCGCACTAGCGATGGCAACCACGTTGCCCGACGCGGGGATCGCCGCGCCGGTAAGTCACGACGAATCCGACGTCCAGCGACGACGGCGGCTGCGCATGGTCATCGCGGCAAGCCTGCTGGGCACCACCGT
The DNA here is from genome assembly GCF_001954275.1 of Mycobacterium sp. IS-836. Taxonomy (GTDB): domain Bacteria; phylum Actinomycetota; class Actinomycetes; order Mycobacteriales; family Mycobacteriaceae; genus Mycobacterium. Next base: position 36,483 of record NZ_MBEU01000026.1, read on the forward strand.
CGAGTGGTACGACTTCTTCCTCTACGCCACCGCGGCCGGCCTGGTCTTCAACAAGGTCTTCTTTCCCGACGCCAGCTCCCTGGTCGGCACCCTGCTGGCGTTCGCGACGTTCGCCGTCGGGTTCGTCATGCGCCCGATCGGCGGGCTGGTGTTCGGCCACATCGGCGACCGGATCGGCCGGAAGCGCAGCCTGGCGTTGACCATGCTGATCATGGGCGGCGCGACGGCGTTGATCGGGGTGCTGCCCACCGCGGCGCAGATCGGCGCCTGGGCACCGATCCTGCTGTTGGTGCTGCGCATCCTGCAGGGCTTCGCGCTCGGCGGCGAGTGGGCCGGCGCGGTGCTGCTGGCCGTCGAACACAGCCCGGGGCACCGGCGCGGCCGCTTCGGCGCGGTTCCCCAGGTCGGCCTGGCGCTCGGATTGGCTTTGGGCACAGGCATATTCGCGTACCTGCAGATCGTGTTGGGTTCGGCCCGGTTCCTCGCCTACGGCTGGCGGATCGGGTTCCTGCTGAGCTTGGTGCTGGTCGTGATCGGGATCGTGGTGCGGTTGCGCGTCGAGGAAACCCCGGCTTTCCGCGAGCTGGCCGAGGCCGAGGCCGCATCCAGCGTGCCGATCCGCGAGATCGTCCGCGAACCGCGGTCTCGGCGCAACACCGTGCTCGGGTTGTTGTCGCGCTGGGCGGAGGGTTCGGCGTTCAACACCTGGGGCGTATTCGCGATCAGCTACGCCACCGGCGCGTTGGGGTTGCACCGGGTGTCGGTCCTGGTCGTGGTGACCATCGCGGCCCTGCTGATGGCGGTGCTGCTACCCGTATCGGGGGTTCTGACCGACCGCTACGGCGCGCGGCGGGTGTATCTCGCCGGCGTGATCTGCTACGGCCTGGCGGCCTTTCCCGCGTTCGCCTTGTTCGGCACCAAGAACCTGCTCTGGTTCGGGCTGGCGATGGTCGTGGTTTTCGGTGTGGTGCACGCGCTGCTCTACGGCGCGCAGGGCACGCTGTACTCCGCGCTGTATCCGACGCGCACTCGCTACACCGGTTTGTCGTTCGTCTACCAGGTGTCCGGCATCTACGCCTCCGGGGTCACCCCGATGATCCTCACCGCGCTGATCGCGGCGGCCGGTGGCAAGCCGTGGTTGGCATGCGGGTATCTCGTTGCGACGGCGGCGATCAGCGTGCTCGCCACCGCGCTGATCCGCGAGCGCGACTTGCATTTCTGAGCCCGCCTCGCGCCGCGCGGGTTTCGCGGTGGCGGACAAGGGACCGTCGGCCCGTCTGTGCGGCGACGAACAATCCACAGTCGCGGGTTTGTCCACAGGGCGGGGGCGCATCGCCGGGATTTCGGTTCGCCGTAGATATTGTTGTAATCCCTTGTGTCACTTTGGTTTCAGTGGTCCCAGGACGGCGTTTCTTGTCGGTGGGCGTTCCTAGGATGCCGGTATGGGTTCGAGCACGCGTGAGGAGATCGTCGAGGTCTTCGACGCGCTTGATGCCGACCTGGATCGCTTGTGCGAGTTATCCTTTGACGCGTTCACCAGCCCGGAGGTGTTGCGCGCCGTCGGGCGTCTGGAGCGGGTGGTGCGGCGGCTGCGGGCCCCGCAGCACACGCTGATCAACCAAGTCGGCGCCCAAGCCGGCCCGGAAGAATTGGGCGGCACGCTGCGCTCGGCGCTGGCAGACCGGCTGCGCATCACCAAGGCCGAGGCGGCCCGGCGCATCGCGGAAGCCCAAGATCTCGGGCCGCGGCGGGCGTTGACCGGGGAGCCGTTGGCGCCGCGATTGAATGCCACCGCGATCGCCCAGCGGGCGGGGCTGATCGGCGACGGACACGTGCGGGTGATCCGCGACTTCTTCGCCCACTTGCCCGCCGAGGTGGACGTGTGCACCCGCGAGGCCGCCGATGCCGATCTGGCGGCCAAGGCCGGCGACTATCGCCCCGATGAGTTGGCCCGATACGCCCAGCGCATCATGGACTGGCTGCACCCCGACGGGGAGTTCAGCGAGGCCGAACGCGCCCGCAAGCGCGGCATCACCTTGGGCAAGCAGGAATACGACGGGATGTCGCGCCTCAGCGGCATGGTCACCCCGGAATTGCGGGCGGCCATCGAGGCCATGCTGGCCAAGCTGGCCGCTCCGGGCACCTGCAACCCCGAAGACGAAATCCCTGTCGTCGACCAGGAACCCGACGAGGATGCGGTGCGCCGCGAGAGCCGGTCCCAAGCCCAACGCAACCATGACGCCTTGCTGGCCGCGCTGCGCGCCCTGTTCGCCTCGGGCGAGCTGGGCCAGCACAATGGGCTGCCGGTGTCGATCGTCGTGACCGCCACGCTGCAGGAACTGGAGGCAGCCGCGGGCAAGGCGCTCACCGGTGGGGGAACCCTGGTGCCGATGTCGGATGTGATCCGCTGGGCCGGCCACGCCCATCACTACTTGGCGCTCTTCGATAACGCCAAACCGCTGGCGCTTTACCACGCCAAGCGGTTGGCCTCCCCGGCGCAGCGAATCATGTTGTACGCCAGGGATCGTGGGTGCACGAGGCCGGGCTGCGACGCACCGGCCTACCACAGCCAGGTGCATCATGTCCGCGGCTGGGCCAGAACGCGTCGCACCGACATCGATGACCTCACCTTGGCCTGCGGACCCGATAACCGGCTCGTCGAAAAGGGCTGGACCACCCGCACCAACGCCAGGGGCTGCACGGAATGGCTACCGCCGGCACACCTCGATCGTGGCCAGCCCCGAACCAACGCGTTTCATCACCCTGAACGATTCCTCCGCGGCCAAGACGACGACGAACCCCATTGACGCGTCGCCGGCCGGCCCGATTGCCGCCCTGCCCACCGATGTGCTGTGGTTAACCATGGCCAGCACAACGCAACTGCGCCAAGGGTTGTCGCAACGGCAGCTCAGCATGATCGCGCTCGGCGGGGTGATCGGCGCCGGGCTGTTCGTCGGGTCGGGCGTGGTGATCCGCGATACGGGGCCCGCCGCGTTCCTGACGTATGCGTTGTGCGGTCTGCTGATCGTTCTGGTGATGCGCATGCTGGGGGAGATGGCCGCCGCGAACCCGTCGACCGGATCGTTCGCCGACTACGCGGGGCGGGCGCTGGGCGGCTGGGCGGGTTTTTCGGTCGCCTGGCTGTATTGGTACTTCTGGGTGATCGTCGTCGGCTTCGAGGCGGTCGCCGGCGGGAAGGTGCTGGGCTACTGGTTTCACGCGCCGCTGTGGCTGTTGTCGCTGTGCCTGATGCTGCTGATGACGGCGACGAACTTGTTTTCGGTGACGTCCTTCGGCGAATTCGAATTCTGGTTCGCCGGAATCAAAGTCGCGACGATCGCGGTGTTCCTCGTCGTCGGCACTGTGTTCGCGCTGGGATTCCTCCCCGGCCACCACGCCGACTTCTCCAACCTCACGTCGCGCGGCGGATTCTTCCCGAAGGGCGTGGGCGCGGTCTTCGCAGCCATCGTGGTGGTGATCTTCTCGATGGTCGGCGCCGAGATCGTCACCGTCGCCGCCGCCGAAAGCCGCGATCCCGAGCTCGCCGTCCAGCGGGCGACGCGATCGGTCGTCGCGCGCATCGCGGTCTTCTTCGTCGGCTCGGTCTTTCTTCTTGTCGTGATCCTGCCGTGGAATTCGGTCGAGGTGGGCGCCTCGCCGTATGTCGCCGCGCTCAAACGCATGGGTCTGCCCGCCGCGGGTCAGGTGATGAACGCGGTGGTGCTCACCGCCGTGCTGTCGTGCCTCAACTCGGGCCTCTACACGGCGTCGCGGATGCTGTTCGTCCTCGCCGACCGGCATGAGGCGCCGGCTCGACTGGTCAGGCTGAGCCGGCGTGGCGTGCCGCACCTCGCCATCCTGTTTTCGTCGGCCATCGGATTCGGCTGCGTCGTGATGGCGTGGCTGGCGCCCGGCACGGTGTTTCTGTTCCTGCTCAACTCGTCGGGCGCCGTCATCTTGTTCGTCTACTGGCTGATCGCGCTGTCACAGATCATCCTGCGCCGCCGGACACCGCCGGAAAAGCTGCGGGTGAAGATGTGGCTCTTCCCGGTGCTATCGGTTTTCACCCTCGCCGGGATCACCGCGGTGCTGGTGCAGATGGCGTTCGACCGCTCGGCGCGCAGTCAGCTCTGGCTGTCGCTGCTGTCGTGGGCGGTGGTCATCGGCCTGTACATCGCCGCCCGGGCCCGCGGCCGAATCGCCGCGCGCGCAGCGCAATAGCTCGGTCGGTCCCGTTAGTCGGTCCCGTCAGTCAGTCTTCGTGAGCAGCACCGCCTGCTCGAACGGCAGCCTGGCGAAAGCGGCCCGCCATGCGCCCTCCACGTGCGGGGCCGCCTCGGCCTTGCTGACGACTCGCGGGTCGGTGATGCCGAAAGTCTTGGCATTGCGGCGCATCCGGCCGCCTCCGGCCGCGTCGAGGTTCTTCAGCCAGTCGCGATCCGGGCCGTAGGTCAGCACGATCGCTACCCCGGGCTTGCCGTCGACGCTGGTGTAGAACGCATTCACCGGTGTGCGGTAAGGCTTTCCGGAGCGCCGTCCGACATGCTCGACGATCGCGAACGGCGGCAGCCAGCCGGCCCACATCCGCTGAATGGGGTTGGTTACGTGACGGTTGAAGCGGGCGAGCCGCTGTGGCAATTGCATGCCACCATCCAACCCGCCCCCGACGGCCGACTTCAACCCATGCGGCGCGGCGCGGGCACCAGCGTGCGCGCCAACCGAGCCGGCCGCGACGGCGGCGGATGCCATGGCTGCCGGTCGTCCGCGGGCCAGGCGTAGCACGGCGTCCCGTCGGTCAGCAGCCGCCGCAGCCCCGGAATGGCGAGGGCGCCGGCGGACCAGTCGTAGAGGGGCTCGACGCGGGGCTGGATGACCCCGACGTCGAGCAGATGCGCCACTCCGTGTTCGGCCCGCAGATAGGGAGCCAGGTCGTCGCCGAGCGGGTAGCGGTCGGGCAGCACCCGCGACAGCGACAGGAAGATGCCGGTCATGCCCAATCGCGGATCCCCGAGGGGCCGACCCGCGAACGCCAGCCAGCCGAGCGCGAGCCGGGGCGCGGCGACCAGCGCGTGGGCGTAGAGGACCCGCATCAGCACCAGGTTGATGAAGAAGCGTTCCACGCGGGACTCGCGCGACGCGAGATCCCGGTGGTCGAGGTAGGCGCTGACGACGCTGATGTTGTGTGCCCGGTACCAGCGCCGCGCGGACGGGCGCCGGATGAACTCGAGTGTTGCGGCGACCGCGGGGGAGCTGGGATCGCCGGCATGCCCGAACGCCAGGGCGCGGGCTTCCCAGCCGTCGCACAGCAGGCGTTCGTTCATCGCGCGCCACCAGGGGCTGCCCGGGGCGGACCCGTCGGGCGGGTTGAGCAGCCCGCGTCGCAGCTGCCAGCCCATAAAGGCCGAGGCCGCCAGCCGATACGGCAGGTGGCCCCGGTCCACCCGCCGCGGGACTTCGTAGAGCTCGCGCATCAGCGCCAGCCGCGCATCCGGGTCGTCGCGGACCGCGGCAACCCTGCCACGGGCGATCTCGACGGCCGTCTCCCGAGTCACCAGTCGATTGTGGCGGAGCCAACTCTTACACCCTGTAGTTGATCTGCGCGCGGAGGCTGGAACACTGGTTGCCATGGGCAGCACTGACCAGGCCGCCCCTCAGACTGGAGGGGCTGTGAGGACCTCGGCGGCTCTGTTCGACGATGCGTGCGCGGTCATTCCCGGCGGGGTGAACTCGCCGGTGCGCGCGTTCACGGCGGTGGGCGGCACGCCGCGCTTCATCACCGAGGCGCGCGGATGCTGGCTCGCCGACGCCGACGGCAACCGCTACGTGGACCTGGTGTGCTCGTGGGGTCCGATGATCCTCGGCCACGCCCACCCGGCCGTCGTCGACGCCGTCGCCAAGGCCGCCGCCAACGGACTGTCCTTCGGGGCGCCGACTCCGGCCGAGACCCAGCTGGCCGCCGAAATCATCGGCCGGGTGACGCCGGTCGAGCGGATCCGGCTGGTGAACTCCGGCACCGAGGCCACCATGAGCGCGGTCCGCCTGGCCCGCGGCTTCACCGGCAGGGCCAAGATCGTCAAGTTCTCCGGCTGCTACCACGGGCACGTCGACGCGTTGCTCGCCGACGCTGGCTCCGGGGTGGCGACGCTGGGCCTGCCGTCCTCGCCCGGGGTCACCGGCGCCGCCGCGGCCGACACAATCGTGTTGCCCTACAACGACATTGACGTTGTGCGCGACACGTTCGCGCGGCACGGCGACCAGATCGCGGCGGTGATCACCGAGGCCAGCCCCGGCAACATGGGGGTCGTGCCGCCCGCGCCGGGCTACAACGCGGCGCTGCGCGCGATCACCGCCCAGAACGGTGCGTTGCTGATCGTCGACGAGGTGATGACGGGGTTTCGGGTCAGCCGAAGTGGTTGGTACGGAATCGATCCCGTGGACGCCGACCTGTTCACGTTCGGCAAGGTGATGAGCGGCGGGCTGCCGGCCGCCGCGTTCGGCGGGCGGGCCGAGGTGATGGAGCGGCTGGCGCCGTTGGGACCGGTGTATCAGGCCGGCACGCTGTCGGGCAACCCGGTGGCGATGGCCGCCGGGCTGGCCACGCTGCGCACCGCCGACGCCGCGGTCTACGCCACTCTGGACGCCAACGCCGACCGGCTGGCCGGCCTGCTTTCCGAGGCGTTGACGGAAGCCGGTGTGCCGCATCAGATTCCGCGGGCCGGCAACATGCTCAGCGTGTTCTTCTCCGATACCCCGGTGACCGATTTCGCGTCCGCCCGCGCCAGCCAGACCTGGCGGTTTCCGCCGTTCTTCCACTCCCTGCTGGACGCCGGCGTCTACCCGCCGTGCAGTGCCTTCGAGGCGTGGTTCGTCTCGGCGGCTCTGGACGACGCCGCGTTCGACCGGATCGCCGCCGCGCTGCCGACCGCCGCCCAAGCGGCCGCCCGGAAGGACGGACCCTGATGGCCGAGCAGACCCGCGTCAATGTGGTGCGGCACGGCGAGGTGTACAACCCCAGCGGGGTCCTCTATGGCCGGCTGCCCGGATTTCACCTGTCCGACACGGGCCGGGCGCAGGCGCAGGCGGTCGCCGACGCGCTGGCCGACCGCGACGTCGTCGCGGTGATCTCCTCCCCATTGCAGCGGGCCCAGGAAACGGCCGCGCCCATCGCCGCGAAGCACAACCTGCCCGTCGACACCGACCCCGACCTGATCGAATCGGCCAACTTCTTCGAAGGACGGCGCGTCGGCCCCGGCGACGGCGCCTGGCGCGACCCGCGGTTTTGGTGGCAGCTGCGCAACCCGTTCACCCCGTCCTGGGGCGAGCCGTACACCGAGATCGCGGCCCGGATGACTACCGCGGTGGACAAGGCGCGGGCCCGGGGCGCCGGCCACGAGGTGGTGTGCGTCAGCCATCAACTCCCCGTGTGGACGCTGCGGCTGCACCTGACCGGCAGGCGGCTCTGGCACGACCCGCGCCGGCGGGAATGCGGGCTGGCGTCGGTGACCACGCTGGTCTACGACGGCGACCGGCTGGTCGACGTCGAATACTTCCAGCCGGAGAGCTCTTGAGCGTGCGGTGGCTGGCAATGGCCGGGGCGGTGGTGGCTGGCTTGGTCGCCATGCTGCTGGCCGGCTGCTCGGGCCGCGACGCGGTAGCCCAGGGCGGCACCTTCGAATTCGTGTCGCCGGGCGGTAAGACCGACATCTTCTACGACCCGCCCGCAAGCCGCGGCCGCCCGGGCCCGCTGACCGGGCCGGACCTCGCGGATCCGGCGCACACGATCTCGCTGGCCGACCAAACCTTCGCCGGCAACGTCGTCGTCGTCAACGTCTGGGGGCAGTGGTGCGGGCCGTGCCGGGCCGAGGTCGATCAACTGCAGCGGGTGTACGACGCCACCCGCGGCTCCGGGGTGTCCTTCCTTGGCATCGACGCGCGCGACAACAATCGCCAAGCCGCCCTGGACTTCGTCGACGACCGGCACGTGACCTACCCGTCGATCTACGACCCGGCGATGCGTACCTTGATCGCCTTCGGGGGCAAGTACCCCACCACCGTCATCCCGTCCACTCTGGTGCTGGACCGCCAACACCGGGTCGCGGCGGTGTTCCTGCGTGAGCTGCTGGCCGACGACCTGCGGCCGGTGGTCCAGCGCGTGGCGCAGGAACGATGAACGGATTCACCCAGATCGCCGCCGCCGGGCCGCTGCTGGTGGCGCTGGGGGTGTGCCTGCTGGCGGGGCTGGTGTCGTTCGCCTCGCCGTGCGTGGTCCCGCTGGTGCCGGGCTACCTGTCGTACCTGGCCGCGGTCGTCGGGGTGGACGAAGAGCCTGGGCCCGGCGGCGTCAAAGCCCCGCCGGCCGCCCGGTGGCGGGTCGCCGGGTCGGCGGCCCTGTTCGTGGCCGGGTTCACCGCCGTCTTCGTGCTCGGCACCGTCGCGGTCCTCGGCATGACCACCACGCTGATCACCAATCAGCTTGCGCTGCAACGGGTTGGGGGCGTGCTGACCATCGTCATGGGGCTGGTGTTCGTCGGCCTCGTCCCGGTGCTGCAGCGCGAGGCCCGGTTCAGCCCGCGCCGGTTCACGACGGTGGCCGGAGCGCCGGTGCTGGGCGCGGTGTTCGCGCTCGGCTGGACGCCGTGCCTCGGGCCGACGCTGACCGGCGTGATCACCGTCGCCTCGGCCACCGAGGGTGCGAACGTGGCGCGCGGCATCGCGTTGGTGATCGCCTACTGCCTGGGACTGGGGATTCCGTTCGTCTTGTTGGCGTTCGGCTCGGCGGGGGCGGTGGCCGGCCTGGGCTGGCTGCGCCGGCACACCCGGGCCATCCAGATCTTCGGCGGCGCGCTGCTGATCGCGGTCGGCGCCTTACTGGTCACCGGGGTGTGGAACGACTTCGTCTCCTGGCTGCGCGACGCGTTCGTCTCCGACGTGAGGCTGCCGATTTGAGGCAACTCCTCGCCTGGACACGCAACACCTGGCGCGCGCTGACGTCGATGGGCACCGCGCTGGTGCTGCTGTGCCTGCTCGCGCTCGGCGCGATACCCGGTGCGCTGCTGCCGCAACGAAACCTCAACGCCAGCAAGGTCGACGAGTACCTGGCCACCCACAAGGTGATCGGTCCGTGGCTCGATCGGCTGCAGGCCTTCAACGTGTTCTCCAGCTTCTGGTTCACCGCCATCTACGTGTTGCTGTTCGTGTCGCTGGTCGGCTGCCTCACCCCCCGGACGATCGAGCACGCCCGCAGCCTGCGCGCCACCCCCGTTGCGGCCCCACGTAACCTCGCCCGGCTGCCCAAGCACGGCGAAACCCGGATCGTCGCCGGGCCCGCGGAGCTGAACAGGCTGGCGAACACCATCGCCCGCCGGCTGCGCGGCTGGCGCACGGCCATCCGGCATGAAGGCGAAGTCGTCGAGGTGTCGGCCGAGAAGGGGTATCTGCGCGAATTCGGCAACCTGGTCTTCCACTTCTCGCTGCTGGGCCTGCTGGTCGCGGTGGCCGTCGGCAAGCTGTTCGGCTACGAGGGCAACGTGATCGTCATCGCCGACGGCGGCCCCGGCTTCTGCTCGGCGTCGCCCGCGGCGTTCGACTCTTTCCGCGCCGGCAACACCGTCGACGGCACGTCGCTGCACCCAATGTGCATCCGGGTCAACGACTTTCAGGCGCACTACCTGCAGTCGGGGCAGGCCACCTCGTTCGCCGCCGACATCGATTATCAGGCCGGCCGCGACCTGGCGGCCAACAGCTGGCGGCCCTACCGGCTGGAGGTCAACCACCCGCTGCGGGTGGGCGGTGACCGGGTGTACCTGCAGGGCCACGGCTACGCGCCCACCTTCACGGTCACCTTCCCGGACGGGCAGACGCGCACGTCGACCGTGCAATGGCGACCCGACAACCCGCTGACCCTGCTCTCGTCGGGCGTGGTGCGCATCGACCCGCCCGCCGGCAGCTACCCCAATCCAGCCGAGCGCCGCCAACACGAGATCGCGATCCAGGGCCTGCTGGCGCCGACCGAGCAGCTGGACGGCACGCTGTTGTCGTCGCGGTTCCCGGCGCTGAACGCCCCCGCCGTCGCCGTCGACATCTACCGCGGCGACACCGGCCTGGACACCGGCCGGCCCCAATCGCTGTTCACCCTCGACCCGCGGCTGATCCAGCAGGGCCGGCTGACCAAGGAAGCCAGGGTCAACCTGCGCGCCGGGCAAGAGGTCAGGATCGACCACGGTCCGGCGGCGGGCACCGTCGTCCGATTCGACGGCGCCGTGCCATTCGTGAACCTGCAGGTCTCCCACGACCCAGGCCAGAGATGGGTGCTGGTTTTCGCCATCTCGATGATGGCCGGGCTGTTGGTGTCGCTGCTGGTGCGCCGGCGCCGGGTCTGGGTCAGGCTCACTGAGGCCGGCGACGACGCGGCCGGTACCGTGAACGTCGAATTGGGCGGGCTGGCGCGCACCGACAACTCAGGGTGGGGCGACGAGTTCGAGCGATTGACCCAGCGGTTGCTTGACGGACTGGGCGAGCCAGCGTCCAGAAGGAGTTCTCAGGTGGACGTCACATGAACACGCTGCACGTCAACGTCGGCCTGGCGCGCTACTCCGACTGGGCGTTCACCTCGGCGGTGGTGGCCCTGGTCGTCGCGTTGTTGCTGCTGGCCGTCGAGCTGGCCTACCGAGCCGACCGAGCCGGCGGCCGCCGCGCGGACCACCGCGCGCAGGTGTTGGCCGGTTCGGTCGCCGCAGACAGCGCGAGCCCCGGCATCGTGGACGACGCCCCCCAGCGGCCGCTCGACGAACGCGTCGGGCGGGCCGGGTTGGCAGTGCTCTATCTCGGCATCGGACTCCTGCTCGCGTGCATCGTGCTGCGCGGCCTGGCCACCGTGCGGGTGCCGTGGGGCAACATGTACGAGTTCATCAACCTGACCTGCTTCTGCGGCCTGGTGGCCGGCGCCGTGATACTGCGCCGCCCGCAGTACCGGCCGCTGTGGGTTTTCCTGCTGCTGCCGGTGCTGATCCTGCTGACCGTTTCCGGGCGCTGGCTCTACACCAACGCCGCCCCGGTGATGCCGGCGCTGCAGTCCTACTGGCTGCCCATCCACGTGTCGGTGGTCAGCCTGGGTTCCGGCGTGTTCCTGGTTGCCGGCATCGCCAGCATCCTCTTTCTGCTGCGAACCTCGCGGCTGGGTGACCCCGAGGCCGAAGGCACGCTGGCACGCGTGGTGCGGCGATTCCCCGACGCCCAGACCCTGGACCGCATCGCGTATCGCACAACGATCTTCGCGTTCCCGGTGTTCGGTTTCGGGGTCATCTTCGGCGCGATCTGGGCCGAACAAGCCTGGGGCAGGTATTGGGGCTGGGACCCCAAGGAGACGGTCTCCTTCGTCGCGTGGGTGGTCTACGCGGCGTATCTGCACGCGCGGTCGACCGCGGGCTGGCGGGACAGAAAGGCGGCGTGGATCAACGTGGTGGGCTTCGTCGCCATGGTCTTCAATTTGTTCTTCGTTAACCTGGTGACCGTGGGCCTGCATTCTTACGCCGGGGTGGGCTGACAGCTAGCGACCGACCCAAATAAAACTGCAGCAAGGGGGATTGCACGTGTCCGACCAGCCAGGCGTGGGGGCGCCCGAACATCCGACCACCGAGTTGCGGTCCCCGGACTCGTCCGCGCAGCCGGCCGGCGAATCGTCGGCGGATTCCGGTGAAGCGCCGACCCGGGCGTTCGCCGGGTTCCGCACCGAGCGGCGGGTGCCTGCGCCCGAGCGGCAGGAGACGGCTCCGCCCACGGCGGCGGCCCCGGCGGGCATGCCGCCCTGGGATCCCACGCCCGTCACCGGTATTCCGCGCGTCGACCCGACCGCCTTTGGTGCCTACTACAACGGCGCGCCCGATGCGCCTCCGTTGACAGGCCAAGAAACCCCTTACCGCCCGGAGCATGTCCCGCACACGCCCTATCCGGAACTGTCCACCGGCATGCTGCTGCGGCCCGTCAAACCGCCGCCGTCGGAGGGCTGGCGCCGGCTGCTGTATGTGCTGTCCGGTCAGCTGATCAACCTGGGGGAGAGCCCGCGGGCCGCCCGCTATAACAACCTGGTGGCGCAGGTCAACCGGCCGTTGCGCGGTTCCTATCGGGTGGCGCTGCTGTCGCTGAAGGGCGGGGTGGGCAAAACCACGATCACGGCGACGCTGGGATCTATCTTCGCCTCGATCCGCGGCGATCGGGTGGTGGCTGTGGACGCCAACCCCGACCACGGCACGCTGAGCCAGAAGATCCCGCTGGAGACGTCGGCCACGGTGCGCCAGCTGCTGCACGACGCCGGAACCATCGAGCGCTACAGCGACGTCCGCCGGTACACGTCGAAGGGTCCCAGCGGGCTGGAAATCGTTGCGTCGGACAGCGATCCGTCGATCTCCGATGCGTTCAGCGCCGACGACTACACCCGCACCCTGGACATCCTGGATCGGTTCTACGGCCTGGTGCTCACCGACTGCGGTCCCGGCCTATTGCATTCCGTGATGTCGTCGGTGCTGGACAAGGCCGACCTGCTGATCGTCGTCAGCTCGGGATCCATCGACGGCGCGCGCACCGCCTCGGCGACCCTGGACTGGCTGGACGCCCACGGTCACGAGGAGAAGGTGCGCAATTCGATCGCGGTCATCAACGCGGTGCGGTCACGCACCGGCAAGGTCGACATGAACAAGGTGGTCGACCACTTCTCCCGGCGCTGCCGCGCGGTGCGGCTGATACCGTTCGACCCCCATCTGGAAGAGGGCGCGGAGATCGCTCTGGATCAGCTGCGGCGCCCCACCCGCGAAGCGCTGACCGAGTTGGCGGCCGTGGTGGCCGATGGCTTCCCCGGCGAGCGCAACCCGGGCGTCGCCTAGGGAGGGTGCTACAGAGGGTTCTACAGAGGGTTGTTGTCGTCGTTTCCCAAGCGCCGCAAGAACTCTGGGTCGTCATCGGGTCCGATGACGCGGCTCTTCGGGCGGTGGGTCTGGGACCGCGCCGCGCGCCAGCCAATGTAGATCAGTGTCCCCAAAACCAGGACGAGCAGCAGGTAGAGCACTCAACACCTCCTTTGAGCGAATATACCCGCGCCGTAGGCTCGCACTGTGTCAGAAGACCCTAGGCCCGGTGCGGGCGAGCGCACCGGAAATCACGTCGTCGTCGACGTCCTGGTTTACGCGGCCGCGCGGTTGCTGTTGGTGGTCGCGGTCGCGGCTGCGATCTATGGAATCGCTCGTCTGCTCGGGGTCACCCAGTTCCCCGTCGTCGTTGCGGCGTTGTTCGCGTTGATCATCGCGATGCCGTTGGGCATCTGGCTGTTCGCCCCGCTGCGCCGGCGCGCCACTGCCGCGCTGGCTGTCGCGGGCGAACGCCGCCACCGCGAGCGAGAACAGCTGCAGGCCCGGCTGCGCGGTGAGGCGGACGCCGACCACGACGAGTGAGCCCGCGGTTAGCCCTTGGGCATCACGACGACCTGCGCGGCATAGCACAGGCCCGCGCCGTAGCCGATCAGCAGCGCGAGGTCGCCGGCCTTGGCCGCCCCGGTCTCCAGGAGTTCGGCCATCGCCAACGGGATGGACGCCGCGGACGTGTTCCCGGTGTGCTCGATGTCGTTGGCGATCACCGCGTCCGGGCGCAAGTCCAGGTTCTTGGCGAGGACTTCGTTGATTCGGCTGTTGGCTTGGTGCGGGATGAACACGTCGATCTCGTCGGGTCGGATTCCCGCCGCGTCCATCGCCTGTCGGCCGACCTTGCCCATCTCGAATGCGGCCCAGCGGAACACCGCGCTGCCCTCGAGCCGCAGGAAGGGGCGCGGGCCGGTCGGTTCGTCCATGTAGTCGATCCAGTCGATGTCCTGGCGGATGGCCTTGACCTGTTCACCGTCGCTGCCCGAGATGGTCGGTCCGATGCCTTGGACGGGCGTCTCGCCCACCACGACGCCGGCCGCGCCGTCGGCGAAGATGAAGCAGTTGCTGCGGTCCTGCATGTCGATCGTCGGCGACAGCTTCTCCGAACCGATGACCAGCATCTTGGCGGCGCTGCCACCCCGAATCATGTCGGCCGCAACGCCGATCGCGTAGCCGAAGCCTGCGCACCCCGCCCCGATGTCGAATGCGGGCACACCGGCAGCGCCCAGGCCCGTCGCGACCTCCGGGGCACAGGGCGGGGTCTGCAGGAAATGGGTGCTGGTCGCGACGATCACGCCGTCGATGTCGCTGGGCGCCAGTCCAGCGTTGGCAATCGCCAGCCGGCCCGCCTCGATCGCCATGGACGCGGCGGATTCGTCGCGGGCGGCGAATCGGCGCGTCTTGATTCCCGTCCGCGATTGGATCCACTCGTCGGAGGAGTCGATGTTGCGGCACAGCTCGTCGTTGGAGACGACGCGCTCGGGCCGGTATGCCCCGACGCTGAGCAAGCCGATGCTCTTGGGCCCACTGGTCGTGGTGATCTGGTTCATGGGAGTCCTCGATCCAACGCCGGTCCTTCATTGTTATCGGATCGCTGGAATCGATGAGCGCCGGGATCGGTTTTGTCAAGCTTTATTGACGTCTGCGCTGTGTCAAGTTACATTGACGTCTATGACGGAACTGTCCGACCTGCCCGACCTGGGGCCGGCCGCCGATGCGGCGAGTAACGCCGACCCCGCGATAGGCCTGCGCGCGGTGCGCGCGCTGCAGCGTTTGCAGGAGCGCCTCGAGGCGATCCACGTCGCCAACGCCCGCGAGCGGGGCTGGAGCTGGCAGGCCATCGCCGAGGCGCTCGGGGTGAGCCGGCAGGCCGTGCACCAGAAGTACAACCGGAGGAGATGACGCATGTTCGAGCGCTTCACCCGTCAAGCCCGGGTCGCCGTCGTGCTCGCCCAGGAGGAGGCCCGTGAGCTGCGGACCCGCGAAATCACCCCGCAGCACCTGCTGCTCGGCGTCCTGCAGGCCGCGGGCAGCGATCTGTCCGGGGTGCTGAGCGGCTACGGCCTGACCGCCGACGGCGTTCGCGCCCGGTTGCTTGAGGCCGCCCCCAGCACCGACGATTCCTTCGACGAGGATGCCGAGGCACTGCGGGCCATCGGCATCGACCTGGGCGCGGTGCGCGACAGCGTGGCGCGCACGTTCGGCGCCGACGCGTTCGACAACGCGCTGCCCCGCTCGGGCCGGCGGCGCCGCCGTCGCGGGCACATCCCCTTCAGCCGCGCCGCGAAGAAATGCGTCGAGCTGGCCGTGCGAGAAGCGTTGCACCACAAGGACAACGAGATCGCTTGCGCGCATCTCCTACTGGGCATCATGCGCAGCGGCGACAAGCCGGCCGTCGGCCTGATCACCGAGCACGTCTACACCGCGCAGCTGCGCGCCGCCATCCTGGAGCTGCTCGACAAGGCCGCCTAGGCCCGCTCGCTTCGCATCGAGTGTGCATCCACGGCGGCGACACGCCGACGCGCGGCGCCCTGGGCGCACACTCAAAGCCCTGATTGCACAGCCAACGACGCCGCCACCGCGATCGCCCACACGATCATCGCCAGCCCGGTGTCGCGCAGCACCGGGATCAGCTCGGGCCCGCCGCGGCCGGATCGGACCGGCCGCGCGGCGCGCAGGGCCAGCGGCGTGGCCGCCAATCCCGTTGCGCACCACGGTGTCGCGAGCATCAGCACCAGGGTCATAACCCCGGCGATCGCCAGCAATGCCTGATACAGAAGCCGGGTGCGGGCATCGCCCAGCCGTACCGCCAGGGTGATCTTGCCGGACTGCGCATCGGTCGGAATGTCTCGCAGGTTGTTCGCCACCAACACCGACGACGATAGCGCCCCGATCGACACCGCCAGCACCAGTCCCACCCAGTCCACCCGCAACGCCTGGGTGTACTGCGTGCCGAGCACGGCGACCAGGCCGAAGAACACGAACACCGCGACCTCGCCAAAACCGGAGTACCCGTAGGGTTTTGACCCGCCGGTGTACAGCCACGCTCCGGCGATGCAGGCGGCGCCCACCACGATCAGCCACGGCGAGCTCACCAGCGCCAGCGCCAGGCCGGCCGCCGCGCCGACGGTCAGGCCCGTCACCGCCGCCGTCAGCACCGACCGCGGGCTGGCCAGCCGCGAGCCGACCAGCCGCACCGGGCCGGCCCGCTCGTCGTCGGTGCCGCGGATGCCGTCGGAGTAGTCGTTGGCGTAGTTGACGCCGATGATCAGCGCGACCGCGACGGTCAGCGCCAGCAGCGCCTTCCACCACACCGCCGAGTGCAGCCACGCCGCCGCGCCGGTGCCCGCGACCACCGGTGCCACCGCGTTGGGCAGCGTTCGCGGCCGAGCCCCCGAGATCCACTGCGCGAAACTGGCCACCAGGGCATCCTGCCCTATGCACCACAATGGTCGGATGCTCGGAGTGATCGGCGGCAGCGGCTTCTACACGTTCTTCGAGTCCGGCGTCCGCGACATCGACGTGGACACCCCGTACGGCGAGCCCAGCGCCCCGGTCACGGTCGGCGCGGTCGCGGGACACGAGGTCGCATTCCTGCCACGCCACGGCGCCAAGCACGAATACTCGGCGCACACCGTCCCCTACCGGGCCAACATGTGGGCGCTGCGCAAGCTCGGGGTGCGGCGGGTCTTCGCGCCATGCGCGGTCGGCAGCCTGAACCCCGACTACGGGCCCGGCAGCGTGGTGGTGCCCGACCAGCTGGTGGACCGCACCACCGGTCGCCCCGACACCTACTTCGACTCCGGCGCCGTCCATGTCGACTTCGCCGACCCGTATTGCCCGACGTTGCGCTCGGCGGTCACCGGCCTGCCCGGTGTGGTCGACGGCGGGACCATGGTGGTGATCCAGGGGCCGCGATTTTCCACCCGGGCGGAAAGCCGATGGTTCGCCTCGGCCGGCTTCGGCCTGGTCAACATGACCGGATATCCGGAGGCGGTGCTGGCTCGGGAACTCGAAATGTGCTATGCGGCAATCGCTTTGGTGACCGATCTGGATGCCGGTGTCACGACGGGCGAGGGCGTGAAGGCCACCGATGTGTTCGCCCAATTCGAAAAGAACATCGGGCCGTTCAAGAAGCTGGTGGCCTCGGCGATCGGCCGGGTCACTGCCGAACGCGGCTGCACGCACTGCCTGGCGCACGCCGGGGTGACGCTGCCGGTGGAGCTGCCGTGAGGGTGTTGCTCACCGGGGCGGCCGGGTTCATCGGATCGCGGGTGGACGCTGCGCTGCGCGCGGCCGGCCACGAAGTGATCGCCGTCGACGCGCTGCTGCCCGCCGCCCATGGGCCGAACCCGGTGTTACCGCCGGGATGCCGAAGGGTCGACGTCCGCGATGCCGACGCGCTGGCCCCGCTCCTGCGCGGTGTCGACCTGGTCTGCCACCAGGCCGCGATGGTGGGCGCGGGCGTGGATGCCGCCGACGCGCCCGCCTACGGCGGTCACAACGACTTCGCCACCACCGTGCTGTTGGCTCAGATGTTCGCCGGGGGCGTGCGGCGTCTCGTGCTGGCCTCGTCGATGGTGGTCTACGGGCAGGGCCGCTATCACTGCCCCGAGCACGGGCCCGTCGACCCGCTGCCGCGGCGGCGCGCGGACCTGGACGCCGGGATCTTCGAGCACCGCTGCCCGGTCGGCGGCGAGGAGCTGGGGTGGCGGCTGGTCGACGAGGACGCCGCGCTGCGACCGCGCAGCCTGTACGCGGCCAGCAAGACCGCGCAGGAGCATTACGCGCTGGCGTGGTCGGAGTCGACGGGCGGCTCGGTCGTCGCATTGCGCTACCACAACGT
>NZ_MBEU01000027.1 GCF_001954275.1 Mycobacterium sp. IS-836
GTCAGCGCGTCCGACCGCGTGGTGGCCGCCATCCTGGCTACCCGCGAAGACTCCGACGCTGCGGGCCTCGAGCTGTCCTCCGTCGGGGTGGCGTGGACCGACCAACTCGAAGCGGCAACCCTGCGCGACGCACTCGCCGCCCACAAGCTCGAGAACGTGATGCTGGTCTCGACGTTTCTCGCCGCGGCGGCGCTCGGTCAATTCGTCGGCGGCGCAATGGGTTACGAGCGCACGGCGGTGCTTTTCGTCGAGCCCGATGCCGCCACGCTGGCCGTCGTCGAGACCTCCGACGGTTCCATCGTCGACCTCTATCGAGAACAGATCTACGCGGAGTCCTACGCCGAGGCCACCGCACAACTCACCAAGATGATCTCGGGGCTGGACGGGCTGGAATGGGGGCCGGGCGGCCTCTTCTTGATTGGTTCGGGTGTCGACATCGCCCCGATTAAGCCGACGCTGGAATGGGCGACCTCGCTCGTAGTGAGCGCGCCCGAGGAGCCCGGCACCGCGCTGGCCCGCGGGGCCGCCCTGGCCGCGGCGAACGCGCCGACGTTCGCCTCATCGACCGCTGCACTGGCCTACGCACAAGACCCGGGCACCGGTGCCGCCGTTTCAGTGCCCGAATACCTCAGTGTTTCAGGGCTTCTCGACGCTGACGACGACTTCGCTTACAGCGCCGTCCCCGACGAGGACGACGACGTCCCGACGGTCGTCATCGACCGGTCCGACGTTGCTGATCTGGAGAACCAACCCCGGCGCAGGCCGGTGCTGCTGGTCGGTAGTGGTTTGGCGGTCATTGGCATCAGCGCGGCGCTGGCCCTGGAAATCGCGCTGGCCATTGGCATCCGCGCGACCGGGACGGTCGCCTTGCGACCCACCCCGAGCCAAAATCTAATCGTCCCCACGCAGCAAACGCCCGCCCCCGCGCACCTAGAGGCATCCGTCCCGGCGCAGAAACTCAACGCCCCGATACCCCTAGCCGCGCCTATGCCGATACACCCGCAAGCCGCGCCGCTGCCCGCGGCGCCCGCGATGCCGGCGCCGCCGGCTCCCGCGGCTCCGGTGATTCCAGTGCCTGTCGTGGCGCCTCCGCTGGCGCCGGTTCCGGCGACCCCGCTCCTGGTGCCAGGTCTCGAAACGGTGATGCGACCGCCGGTGATCCAGCTCCCGCCGCGCGTATCGCCGCCGGTGGTGAATCAGCCGCCGGCCCAGGTCCCGCAGCTGCCATCGCCGCCGCAGGTGACTCCGCCGGTCCACGTGCCGCAGCCGCCGCAGGTGACCCCGCCGCAGGTGACCCCACCGGTCCACGTGCCGCAGCCGCCGCAGGTGACCCCGCCGCAGGTCACTCCGCCGGTCCACGTGCCGCAGCCGCCGCAGGTGACCCCGCCGCAGGTGACTCCGCCGGTCCACGTGCCGCAGCCGCCGCAGGTGACCCAACCTCCGGTCCACATTCCGCAGCCGCCGGTCGTAGCCCAGCCTCCAGTCCATGTCCCGCAGCCGCCAGTCATAGCCCCGCCTCCGGTCCACGTCCCGTTACCCGGCACGGGGTCCGGTAGTCCTGGCGGTGGTGGGCCGTTCGGCGGCGGGCCCCTCGGCGGAGGTGGTCACAGTGGCGGCGGGCCCTTTGGCGGCGGACCGATTGGCGGCGGACCGATCGGAGGCGGGCCCTTTGGCGGCGGCGGACCGGCCGGCGGCGGACCGATTGGTGGAGGACCGTTCGGAGGCGGCCACAGCGGCGGTGGTGGTGGGCCGTTCGGCGGTGGCGGCGGACCGTTCGGAGGCGGCGGCCTCGGCGGTGGTGGCGGCCTCGGCGGTGGCGGCTTCGGCGGTGGAGGTGGCGGCTTCGGCGGCGGCCACAGTGGCGGTGGAGGCGGCCACAAGTAACCGTCCGTCGTGTCCGGACGGGCTCGAAGTGCAACTCGAAAACGCACCGCGACGGGTACTGACCACCCCGCGGCCTCGGGGGTAGGCTCGGACAGATAAGGGCTGGTCAAGAAGATGTGCCGCCCATTCGCTAGAACTTCATAAGGCTCAGCAAATCCCGGATCGTGGGTCCTGCGCGGTGCTGCGGGACCAAAATCCTTGGGTAACAACGAGACTGTCGAGGGAGAACTTTCAGCGGTGGTGGGCGTCGTGCTTGGCGTATCGATGGCGCCGACGAAGGTCCGCATGGTGCTTGTCGAAGGTGAAAGCGCCGACGGGGCCGCCGTCGACCAGGACAACTTCGACGTCGCCGACGACTCGCCCCGCACCGCGCCCACCCAGGTCGTCTCGGCCATCCTCGGCACGCGCGAAGGCGCGGAAGAGGGTGGTTATCAGCTGCTGTCGGCCGGAGTGACCTGGACCGATCACGTCGGGGCGGCGTTGCTTCGGGACGCGCTGATTTCGCACAAGGTCGAGAACGTCATGCTGGTGTCGGCGTTCATGGCCGCGGCCGCGCTGACGCAAGCAGTCGGCGACGCCACCAACTACGCCAACACCGCGATGCTCTTCGTGGAGCCGTATACCGCGACCCTCGCCGTGGTCGATACCGCCGACGGATCGGTGTCCGATGTGCACCGCAGGGTTCTCCCCGACGACGAAGACCAGGCCGTCGCCGAACTCGTCCAGCTGGCCGCCCGTGCTGAATCGCTGAAAACGCGCCCCGACGGTCTGGTCGTCGTCGGCTCCGGCGTCGATATCCCGTTGATCAAGCCGGCGCTGGAGGCCGCGACCACACTCGCGCTTTCGGTACCCGACGAGCCGGAAATGGCGTTGGCTCGCGGCGCGGCGCTGGCGTCGGCGAACGCGCCGTTGTTCTCGTCGTCCACCGCCGCACTCGGTTATGCGCTGGATCCCGGCACCGGCGAGGTCGACCCCCTGGCGCTCACCGCGCAGTCGCCTGGACTACTACCCGCGTACTTGCCCGAATCCCGTGGCGCCGCAGCGCCATCTGCCGCCGTTGAGCCGGGCGATCCGGACGTTGCTTACAGCGCGGTACCGGACGACGACGCGGAAGCGGGCGTGGGTGTGGATGACGCCGCGCAACGCCGTCGGTCCGTCCTGCTGGTGGGCAGCACGCTCGCGGTGATATTCATCACCGCTGTGGTCGCGCTGGAGATTGCGCTGGCGATCAGCATCCGGCCGACGGTCGCGTTACGTCCCAGCCCCGCCCAAAACGTCGTCGTCCCAACCCAACCCGCGCCTGCGCCCGCCCCCGCCCCGGCGCCACCCGACATTGCAAGGCCGAAAATCCAGGCGCCCGCCCCGGTGGCGGTGCCGCATCCCATCGCCCCGCCGGCCGCGGTGGCGGTGCCCGCCGCTCCGCCGATCCCGGCACCGGTGCTTGTCCCCGTCCCGCGCGTGCCGATCATCGGACCCCCGGCACCCCGCGGGCCCTTCGGTGGTGGGCCCGGTCCCCGCGGGCCCTTTGGCGGCGGTCACGGTCCGTTTGGCGGCGGCCCCTTCGGTGGGGGACACGGGCCCTTCGGCGGGCACGGCTTCGGACCCTTCGGTGGCCACGGATTCGGCGGCGGCCACGGCTTCGGCGGCTTCGGTGGCGGCCACGGATTCGGCGGTTTCGGGCACAGGTAGCCGCGCGCGTCAGTGCGGCGAAACGGCCGCGTCGAGCTATGGTGGCGGACTGGGGCTTAGTCGCGCCCGTGATCGGCAAGCCCCGCGATGCGTTGTGTAACGCAGCAAATCCGTTGGGGGACTTGGAGATAACGGTGGACATCGTACTTGGCGTTTCTATGGCGCCGGAGACAGTCCGCATGGTGCTCATCGAGGGTGCGGGCGCCGGCGGCGTGACCGTCGATCAGGACGACTTCGACGTCACCGGTGATGCGGCGGTCGACGCCGCGGCGGATCGTGTGATCGCCGCGATCCTCGGGACTCGGGAAAGCGCCGTCGAAGGCGGCAACCAGCTGGTGTCCAGCGGTGTGGCCTTCACTGGTCCGGCCGAGGCCGACGCGCTGCGTGATGCGTTGGCCGCACACAAGCTTGAGAACGTCATGCTGGTGTCGGCGTTCATGGCCGCGGCGGCGCTGGCTCAGGCGGTCGGAAGCGCGACGAATTGCGCGCGCACCGCCCTGCTGTTCGTCGAGCCGGCCAACGCGACGCTGGCCGTCGTCGACAGTTCCGCGGGGTCGATCGTCGATGTGCGCCGCCGGCCCCTGCCCGACGGCGACGACGCGGCGCTCGCGCAGCTGACCGCGATGGTTTCGGGTGCGGAATCGATGAAAGCCCGCCCCGACGGGGTGTTCCTCGTGGGATCTGGCGTGGACATCCCGTCGATCAAGCCGACGCTGGCGGCGGCGACGTCGCTGTCGGTCACGGCACCCGAGGAACCGGATATGGCATTGGCGCGCGGGGCCGCGCTGGCGTCGGCGAACGCTCACTTGGGAGCCCCGTCCACCGCTGCGCTGCCCGACGCGGGTCCGGCCGGCTCGGGCTCAGCCGGGCTCGCCTACAGCGACGTCGCGGACGACGACACTGGCGCCGCCCCCGAATCCGAGGCCGGTGCCCGGCGCAGCCGCAAGGCTCTGGTCGCGGTCGCCATCGCGGTGGTGGTCTTCGTCGGCGGGACCGTCGCGCTCACGCTCGCGTTGGCCTTCGGCATCCGCCCGCACGTGGAACCACGGCCGGACGTCGGCAAGTCCGTCGTCGCACCGGCCCCCGCGCCGCCGCCGTCGGCGGGCCCCGGCCCGGAAACCGCGGCACCCCCCAAAGACGCGCCGCCGCAAGACCCCTCCACGCGCACCAGGGACCGCGTCGACGACTGGTTGCACCGCCACATCGGGCACGGCATTCCGGGCTCGTAGCGGGTAGCCTCGGCCAAGACCCCGGTGCTTCGAACGAGCGTAAAATCGGGCAATTGGGGAACCCAGGGGGAGTTCGCGGCGTAGCGCCGCCGGTTGAGCGTGCGACGACGACGTCCCTGGCCGTGATGGCTAGCAATACGACCATGGAGGAGCTTTGGACACCGTACTTGGTGTGTCGATGGCGCCGACTGCAGTCAGGATGGTGCTGGTCGAGGGTGAAAACGGGGATGGCGCCACCGTCGACGAAGACAACTTCGACGTTTCCGCTGACGACGACGCGGCCACAGTGAGCGCTGCCGACCAGGTGGTGTCGGCGATCCTGGGTACCCGCGAGGGCGCCGCCGAGGGCGGCTACCAACTGGCGTCGACCGGAGTCACCTTCACCGACCCCGTCGAGGCCGCGGCCCTGCGCGATGCACTGGCTGCGCACAAGATCGAGAATGTGATGTTGGTCTCGGCCTTTCTGGCCGCGGCCGCACTGGCTCAAGCGGTCGGCAACCAGACCAACTACGCCCAGACGGCGCTGCTGTACATCGAGCCCGATACCGCAACCCTGGCGGTCGTCGACAGCGCCGACGGATCGATCGCCGACGTCCATCGCGAGGCCCTCCCGGAAGACGACGAGGCAGCGGTGGCAAAGCTCGCCACGATGGTCTCCGCCGCCGAGGGCTTGCAGGCGCGCCCGGACGCGGTGTTCGTCGTCGGCTCCGGCATCGACATCCCGTTGATCAAGCCGGCGCTGGAGGCGGCGACCACCCTTCCGCTGACCGCACCCGAGGAGCCGCACACGGCACTGGCCCGCGGAGCCGCGCTGGCGTCGGCGAGTGCGCCGCTGTTTGTCTCGTCCACCGCAGCGCGTGCCTACGCTCAGGATCCCGGCACCGGAGCCATCGAGCCGCTCGCGGTCGCGCCCGGCTATTTCGAATTTCCCGGCACACAAGCCCGCGAGGACCTGGCCTACAGCGCCGTCCCTGAGGACTTTGCCGACACGTACACCGGCGAGCACGCTCCGGCGACGGGTTTTGTCGACGTCGGCGAGCGGAGATCGTTCGGCATGGTGGGGAGCGCCCTGGCGGGCATCTTCATCGTGGGTGTGGCGGCGCTGGTCGTTTCACTTGCGATCGCCATCCGGCCGACGTCCGGTGTGCGGCCCGTTCCCGGTCACAACGTCGTCGCCCCCGCCCAGCCGGCGCCGGCGGCCCCGGCGGCTCCCGCGCCTGCCCCGGCCGCGGTGCCCGCGCCCGCCCCCGCGCCAGTTCCTGAGGCGCCGGCACCGCAGGCTCCCGCTCCCGTCGCGGTGCCGCCGGCCCCGGCACCGCCCGTTGTGGCACCCGCCCCGGCTCCCGTACCCATCCCGGAGGCTCCGGCACCCGCACCGATTCCTGCCGCGCCGGCGCCGGCCCCCGTGCCCGTGGCGCCGATTCCGGTGCCGATTCCGTTGCCGATACCCGGCATCGGCGGTGGGCCCGGCGGCGGCGGATTCCCCGGCGGCGGTGGCGGCGGTCACGGTGACTACGGCGGCGGCGGTGGCCACGACGGCGGCGGCCCGTTCGGCGGCGGCGGGGGTGGATTCCCCGGCGGCGGCCACGGAGGCTTCGGCGGTGGCGGCCCCTTCGGCGGCGGCGGCGGCTTCGGTGGCGGCCACGGCGGAGGCCGCGGGCACTAGCTCCCGCGGCCACCTGTCACCTCCCGTTTGCCTGTCGCTCAGCGGGACGATGCAGTTAGCTCATCGCGGCCACCTACACCGGTTGTATGCGATGCACCGTTTTCGGCACCGGCTATCTGGGTGCCACGCACGCTGTCGGGATGGCCGAGCTAGGACATGAGGTCATCGGGGTCGATATCGATCCGGGTAAAGTCGCCAAGCTCGCGGGCGGCGACATTCCTTTCTACGAGCCTGGCCTGCAGAAGCTGTTGACCGAGAACCTGGCGGCGGGACGACTGCGGTTCACCACCGACTACGACCTGGCCGCGGAATTCGCCGACGTGCACTTCCTGGGGGTCGGCACGCCGCAGAAGAAGGGCGAGTACGGCGCCGACCTGCGCCACGTCCACGCCGTCATCGACACGCTGGTGCCCCGCCTGACCCGGCCGTCGGTGCTCGTCGGCAAGTCGACCGTCCCGGTGGGAACGGCAGCCGAGTTGAGTCAGCGGGCCGCAACGCTGGCGCCGCGGGGCGTCGACGTCGAGGTCGCCTGGAATCCGGAGTTCCTGCGCGAGGGATACGCCGTGCACGACACCTTGCACCCGGACCGCATTGTGCTTGGCATTCAACAGGATTCGACACACGCCGAGGCCGCGGTCCGCGAACTCTACGGACCGCTGCTGCAGGCGGGGGTACCGTTCCTGGTGACGGACCTGCAGACCGCCGAGCTGGTCAAGGTGTCGGCCAATGCCTTTCTGGCGACCAAGATTTCGTTCATCAACGCGATCTCCGAGGTGTGCGAGGCCGCTGGCGCCGACGTCAGCGTGCTGGCCGATGCGCTTGGATACGATCCGCGGATCGGGCGCCAATGTCTCAACGCGGGTTTGGGTTTCGGCGGCGGCTGTCTGCCCAAGGACATCCGCGCCTTCATGGCCCGCGCCGGTGAGCTCGGTGCCGACCAGGCGCTGACGTTCCTGCGCGAGGTGGACAGCATCAACATGCGCCGCCGCACCCGGATGGTCGAACTGGCCACCGCAGCGTGCGGGGGATCGCTGCTGGGCGCCAACATCGCCGTGCTCGGTGCCGCGTTCAAACCCGAGTCCGATGACGTCCGCGACTCACCCGCGCTCAACGTCGCGGGCCAGCTGCAACTCAACGGCGCCGCGGTCAATGTGTACGACCCGAAGGCGCTCGACAACGCGCAGCGACTCTTCCCGACGCTCAACTACGCGGTGTCGGTGGAAGAGGCCTGCGAGCGCGCCGACGCGGTGCTGGTACTCACCGAGTGGCGGCAGTTCGTCGACCTCGACCCCGGCGACCTCGCCGACCGGGTGCGCGCCCGGGTCGTCGTCGACGGCCGTAACTGCCTCGACGTCGCTCGCTGGCAGCGGGCGGGCTGGCGCGTGTTCCGGCTCGGCGCGCGACGGCCCTAGCCGGGCCATAGCGGGCCGTGCGGGCTCCCTCGACACGCGACTCGCCCTGGGCCCCAACGCATGTGTTAACGAGATGAAAAATGCTTGATTCCGCGCTGTGACGGCCGCGCGGCCCGCCGCCGTCACGTTCCGGCAGCCATGCCTCCCATCAGTGCTTTTCCGGCGCCGCTGGCAAAAGTGCGACCCGGCTCACACACCGCAATATGACCGTGGTGTTACGGCAACCGCACAACCGTGAGACCGTGTCGGTGCGAATTTTTGATCGGGTAAAAACCTGCCTTACCCTCGGTAAATGACCGCGCGATAGCCGTCGTTCGAGAGGAGGCGCCATGGTCGATCTGAACCCGAATTACCAGAGCGCCGGGGACGCGTTGCTCGGTTTCAGCAAATATTTTCACCGCGGCGAGATTTCGCCGGACCACCGCGCGCTGCACAAGGTCGGCGGCCGGTCGGCCGACGACTTCTACCGGGACCGCTGGGCACACGACAAGGTCGTCCGTTCGACGCACGGCGTCAACTGCACGGGATCGTGCTCCTGGAAGATCTACGTCAAGGACGGCGTCATCACCTGGGAATCCCAGCAAACCGACTACCCATCGGTCGGCGCCGACAAGCCGGAGTACGAGCCGCGCGGCTGCCCCCGCGGCGCCTCGTTCTCCTGGTACACGTATTCGCCTGCGCGCGTGCGTTATCCGTACGTCCGCGGGGTCCTGCTGGAGTACTATCGCGAGGCCAAGGCGCGGCTGGACGACCCGGTGCTGGCGTGGGCCGACATCGTCGACGATCCCGTCAAGTCCGCCCGCTACAAGGCGGCGCGCGGCAAGGGCGGGTTTGTGCGCGCCGAGTGGTGGGAGGCCGCCGAGATCGCGGCGGCCGCGCACGTGCACACGATCAAGAAGTACGGGCCCGACCGGGTCGCCGGCTTCTCGCCGATACCGGCGATGTCGATGGTCAGTCACGCCGTTGGGGCGCGGTTCATTTCGCTCCTCGGCGGGTCGATGCTGTCGTTCTACGACTGGTACGCCGACCTGCCGGTGGCGTCGCCGCAGGTGTTCGGCGACCAGACCGACGTTCCGGAGTCGGCCGACTGGTTCGACGCCGGATACCTGATCATGTGGGGCTCCAACGTTCCGGTCACCCGGACGCCGGACGCGCACTACATGACCGAAGCCCGGTACCGCGGCCAAAAGGTGGTCGTGGTCTCGCCCGACTACGCGGACAACACCAAGTTCGCCGATGAATGGCTGCCGGCCCGACCGGGCACCGACGCGGCGCTGGCGATGGCGATGGGACACGTCATCCTCAAGGAGTTCTTCGTCGACCGGACGACCCCCTACTTCACCGACTACGTGAAGCGCTACACAGATCTGCCGTTCCTGGTGACGCTCACCGAGCGAGACGGGGGCTGGCTGCCCGGAAAATTCCTCACCGCAGCGGATCTCGGCGACACTAGCGAAGGGGCCGAGTCCAAGACCGTGCTGCTCGACGCGCAGGCCAACCCGGTGGTGCCGAACGGCTCGCTGGGCCACCGGTTCACGGCGTCCGGCGAGGGCAAGTGGAACCTCGACCTGCACGGCGTGGACCCGCTGCTGACGCTGCACGGCGTCGGCGACGACATGGCCGAGGTCAAACTGCCGCGCTTCGACGGCGACAGGCCCGGTGTCCTGGTCCGCGGGGTACCGACGAAAATCGTTGCCGGACAACGCGTGACGACGGTCTTCGACATCCTGCTCGCCCAATACGGCGTGCACCGCGACGGCCTGCCGGGGGAGTGGCCCGCGGACTACGACGACGCCACCGTCCCGTACACCCCCGCCTGGCAGGAGCCGATCACCGGTGTGCCCGCCAAGGCGGTCGAACGGATCGCGCGCGAATTCGCCGACAACGCCGAACGTTCGCGCGGCCGATCGATGATTCTGATGGGCGCGGGAACCAATCACTGGTTCCATTCCGACCAGATCTACCGATCGTTTCTCACGCTGGTGATGCTCACCGGCTGTCAGGGCGTCAACGGCGGCGGCTGGGCGCATTACGTCGGGCAGGAGAAATGCCGGCCGGTCACCGGCTGGTCGACGCTGGCGTTCGCGTTGGACTGGCAGCGGCCGCCGCGCCAGATGCAGGGCACGGTGTTCTGGTACCTGGCGACCGACCAGTGGCGCTACGACCGGTTCACCTCGGAGGTGATGGCCTCCCCGCTGGCCGAGGGGCGGTTCGCGGGCCGGACCGCGGCCGACAGCATCGCCCTGGCCAGCCGGCTGGGCTGGATGCCGAGTTATCCCACCTTCAACCGCAATCCGCTGGATCTGGCCGACGAGGCGGCACGGCTGGGCAAGGACGCGTCGGAGCACGTCGTCGACGGCCTGAAGTCCGGCCATCTGCAGTTCGCCTGCGAGGACCCGGACGCGCCCGAGAATTTCCCGCGCTGCCTGACGGTGTGGCGGTCCAACCTGCTCGGCTCGTCGGCCAAGGGCAACGAGTACTTCCTCAAACACCTGCTGGGCACCGACTCCAACGTCGCGGCAACAGACGAAGACGCGGTGCGGCCGCAGGAAGTGCGCTGGCGCGACGAGGCGCCGGTGGGAAAGCTGGACCTGCTGTTGTCGATCGACTTCCGCAATACCAGCACCACACTGTTTTCCGACATCGTGCTGCCCGCGGCCACCTGGTATGAGAAGCACGACCTGTCCAGCACCGACATGCACCCGTTCGTGCACGCCTTCTCGCCGGCGATCTCACCGCCGTGGGAGACCAAGACCGACTTCGAGGCCTTCCACCGGATCGCACGCGGGTTCTCCTGGCTGGCCGAGAAGCACCTGGGCAAGCGCAAAGACATCATCGCCGTGCCGCTGCAGCACGACAGCGCCGACGCCACCGCGCAGCCCGGGGGACGGGTGCTGGACTGGAAAGCCGGTGAGTGCGAGCCGATTCCCGGCAAGACGATGCCGCGGCTGGTCGTCGTCGAGCGGGACTATCCCGCGGTCGGCGACAAGATGGCGGCGCTCGGGCCGATGGTGGAAACCGTCGGGCTGACGACCAAGGGCGTGACGACGCACCCCGACGCGGAGGTCGAGTACCTCAAGGGCGTCAACGGCACGGTGGTCAGCGGCATGGCCGTCGGGCGGCCGTCACTGGCCAAGGACACCCACGCCGCCGAGGCGATCCTGGCGCTGTCCGGGACGACGAACGGGCGCCTGGCGGTCGAGGGGTTCGAGGCGCTGCAGCGGCGCACCGGCACCGAGCTGGCCGACCTCGCGAAGGAGAACGAGGGCCGGCGAATCACGTTCGCCGACACGCAGTCTCGGCCGGTGCCGGTGAACACCTCGCCGGAGTGGTCGGGTTCGGAGACGGGCGGCCGGCGGTACTCGCCGTTCACGATCAACACCGAACGGCTCAAGCCGTGGCACACCCTGACGGGTCGCCAGCACTTCTACCTCGACCACGACTGGATGAGCGAACTCGGCGAGCAGTTGCCGATCTTCCGTCCGCCCCTGGACATGACCGCGCTGTTCGACGAGCCGGCCGTCGGCGACACCAGCGGTGGGATCACCGTGCGGTATCTGACGCCGCACTCCAAGTGGTCCATCCACTCCGCCTACCAGGACAACCTGCACATGCTCACGCTTTCCCGTGGCGGGCAGGCGATCTGGATGTCCGACGTGGACGCGGCGAAGATCGGCGTCAAGGACAACGACTGGATCGAATGCACCAACCGCAACGGCGTGGTCAATGCGCGCGCGATCGTCAGTCACCGGATGCCCGAAGGTCTGGTGTTCATGTACCACGCGCAGGACAAGGCGGTCGACGTGCCCCGCACCGAGAAGACCGGAAAACGCGGCGGTATCCACAACGCGCTGACCCGGATCATGATCAAGCCGTCGCACCTGATCGGCGGCTACGCCCAGCAGTCGTTCGCGCTGAACTACCACGGGCCCACCGGAAACCAGCGCGACGAGGTCACCACGATAAGGCGCCGTTCGCAAGAAGTGGAGTACTGACATGAAAGTCATGGCTCAGCTCGCGATGGTGATGAACCTCGACAAGTGCATCGGCTGCCACACCTGCAGCGTCACGTGCAAGCAGGCCTGGACCAACCGCGGCGGCATGGAGTACGCCTGGTTCAACAACGTGGAAACCCGCCCCGGACAGGGATACCCGCGCCGCTACCAGGACCAGGAAAAGTGGAAGGGCGGCTGGACGCTCAACAAGCGCGGCAAGCTGACGCTCAAGTCGGGGTCGCGGATCAAGCGGCTGCTCAACATCTTCGCCAACCCCGACCTGCCCACGGTGTCGGACTACTACGACCCGTGGACCTACGACTACGAGAACCTGCTGTCCGCCCCCGCGATGGACACCACGCCGGTGGCCCGCCCCAAGTCGCTGATCACCGGCCAGGACACCAAGGTGACCTGGGGCGCCAACTGGGACGACGACCTCGGCGGTGGGCCAGAGCAGGTGGGCCGGGACCCGTTGCTGGCCAAGCTATCCGACGAAGTGAAGCTCGAATTCGAGCAGACGTTCATGTTCTACCTACCGCGCATCTGCGAGCACTGCCTCAACCCCTCGTGCGCCGCGTCATGCCCGTCCGGCGCGATCTACAAGCGCAGCGAAGACGGCATCGTGCTGGTCGATCAGGACAAGTGCCGCGGCTGGCGGCAGTGCGTCACGGGCTGTCCCTACAAAAAGATCTACTTCAACCACAAGACCGGCAAGGCCGAGAAGTGCACGTTCTGCTACCCACGCGTGGAGGTGGGCATCCCGACGGTGTGCTCGGAAACCTGCGTCGGCCGGCTGCGCTACATCGGGGTGCTGCTCTACGACGCCGATGCCGTCGCGGCCGCGGCGTCGGTCCAAGACGAGCAGGACCTCTACCCGGCCCAGCTCGGTGTCTTCTTGAACCCGCACGACCCCCGGGTGGTCGCGGAGGCCGAACGCGCCGGGATATCGAGCGAGTGGATTGAGGCCGCGCAGAATTCGCCGGTGTATCGGCTCATCGTCGACTACCAGCTGGCGCTTCCGCTGCACCCGGAGTACCGCACCATGCCGATGGTTTGGTACATCCCGCCGCTGTCGCCGGTCGTCGACGTGCTGGCCAAGACCGGCCACGACGGCGAGAACAAGAACAACCTGTTCGGCGCCATTGATGCCCTGCGCGTCCCGATCGAATACCTGGCCGAGCTGTTCACCGCCGGCGATCCCGGCCCGGTTCGCCTTGCGCTGCAACGGCTTGCGGCGATGCGATCGTACATGCGCGCGGCGAACCTGGGCGAGGAGTTCGACGACACCATTCCGGACTCGGTGCGGCTAAGCGGCGACGAGATCGAATCGATGTACCGGCTACTGGCGATCGCCAAGTACGCCGACCGCTACGTGATCCCCAGCGGCGCGGGGTCCGACGCGCACCGACTCGACGCGCTAGCCACCGGGTGCAGCCTCGACGGCGACGGCGGGCCGGGAATGACGGCCTACGACGCGATGGCCGACAAATTCCATGTCACCAACGGCAACGGCAACGGCACCGACAACGGCGATCGCAGCAAGTCCGGCAGGAACCTACTCAACTGGGACGGCAAGAGCACCGACGGGCTGGTGCCCTCGAAGTGAAAACGTTGACCCGCAATCGGCGCCCGGCCCGCGCCGCCGTTCCCGAACGCGACCGCCGGCTGCTGTGGCGCATCGCCGCGCTGCTGCTGGACTACCCCAGTGACCAGACGCTCGCGATGACCGATGAATTGACCGCCGCCGCAACGCAACTGCCCGTAGCGCTGGGCGCGCCGCTACTCGAGTTTCTGCGGCAGGAGTTCCGCGGCGCCGATCCGATGCAGCTGGCGGGGCGGTACGTCGAGACGTTCGACATGCGCCGGCGCGCCAGCCTGCACCTGACCTACTACGCCTACGGCGACACCCGCAAGCGGGGCATGGCGTTGCTGCGCTTCAAGCATGCCTACCGCCAGGCGGGGATGCAGCTGGGCGACGACGAACTGCCCGACTACCTGCCGCTGGTGCTCGAGTTCGCTGCGACCGTCGACCCCGCGCAGGGCGAGCGGCTGCTCGCCGAACATGTGCCGGTACTGGAATTGCTCCGATTGTCGCTGCGGGACAGCGGTTCTGGCTACGCCGGTATCCTCGCCGCCGTCCTCGCCACGCTGCCGCCGATCAGCACCGCCGACCGGCGCCGCATCGCCGAACTGGCCGCGGAGGGACCGCCGGAGGAAGACGTCGGACTCGAGCCGTTCGCGATGGATCCGCTCGCGATGGATCCGCTGAGCGCCGGAGGTCGCCGATGAACATCGTGCTCTGGATGACCGCGCCGTATGTCGCGTTCACATCGTTTGTCGTGGGCCACCTCTGGCGCTACCGCACCGATCAGTTCGGCTGGACCACACGGTCGTCGCAGATCTACGAAAGCCGGCTGCTGCGCATGGGCAGCCCGCTGTTTCACTTCGGCCTGCTTGGTGTCTTCGGTGGACACGTCGTCGGCCTGATGATCCCCGAATCCTGGACGTCGGCGGTCGGGTTCCCCGAATGGGCATACCACCTGATGGCCGTGACGATGGGTTCGCTGGCCGGCGCCGCGGTCGTGACGGGGCTGGGAATCCTGCTGTACCGGCGCGTCACGGTGCCCGAGGTCAGGAAGGCAACCACCCGCAGTGACAAGGTGATGTATGCGCTACTGGTAGGTGCGCTGGTGAGCGGGATGCTCAACACCCTGAACAACGTGTTCACCACCTACAACTATCGCGAGACCGTATCGCCGTGGTTCCGCAGCCTTTTCACGCTGGATCCGGCGGTCGAGCTGATGGCCAACGCGCCGTGGACGTTTCAGGTGCATGCGCTGATAGTCCTTGCACTGCTTGGTATTTGGCCTTACACGCGGCTGGTGCACATGTTCAGCGCGCCGGCCGGATATCTGGTCCGCCCTTACCTTGTCTACCGCAGCCGCGACCCGCAGAAGGCGTCGGCCAACCGCTACGCGAAGGCCTGGGTGGCACCCGTGGCGCCGCCCGCACGCAGCCGCTGGGTGTGACGGCGATCTCATAAATAGCTCACGCCCCCGGCGTGCCCGGATGTGAGCAGCTTGTAGCACGCGGGTCATCGCGGGAAGCGTTGCCGCAATAACACTTTCCTACGGTGATTGCATGCTGTTACAGACGCGCCGACACACGATCGATGACTGGGACGCCGAAGACGTCAACGCCTGGAACAACGGCGGTGCGAAGATCGCGCGCCGCAACCTGATCTGGTCGATCTTCGCCGAGCACGTCGGGTTTTCCGTCTGGTCCATCTGGTCGGTGATGGTCCTTTTCATGCCGCAGAACGTCTACCACATCGACGCCGCCGGAAAGTTCTTCCTCGTCGCGATGCCGACACTGGTCGGCGCGATCCTGCGCCTGCCGTACACGTTCGCGACCGCGACATTCGGCGGGCGCAACTGGACGGTGTTCTCCGCGGTGGCGTTGGCGCTACCCACGGCGTTGACGCTCTACTTCATGGCCCACCCCGGCACGTCCTACACGACCTTCATGATCGTGGCGGCTATCGCCGGCCTGGGCGGCGGCAACTTCGCGTCGTCGATGACGAACATCAACGCGTTCTATCCACAGCGGCTCAAGGGCTGGGCGCTCGGGCTGAACGCAGGCGGCGGCAACATCGGTGTCGCGATGATCCAGATCGTCGGGCTGCTGGTGATCGCCACCGCGGGTAACCGTGCGCCGCACCTGGTGTGCGCCGTGTATCTGGTCCTCTTGTCGCTCGCCGCGGTCGGTGCCTCACTGTTCATGGACAACCTGACCAACCAGCGCACCAACGGCCGCTCGATGATCGACGTGATGCGCTACCGCGACTCGTGGTTGATCGCGCTGCTCTACATCGGGACGTTCGGTTCGTTCATCGGCTTCTCCTTTGCGTTCGGCCAAGTGCTGCAAATCAGCTTCCTGGCCAACCTGTCTCACGGCGCGAAAGTCACCCCGGCCATGACCGCCCACGCGGCCCTGCACGCCGCCCAGATCGCGTTCATCGGCCCGTTGCTGGGTTCGATCGCGCGGCCGCTGGGCGGTTCGCTGTCCGACCGCATCGGCGGCAGCCGGGTCACTCTTTACGTCTTCGCCGCGATGATCGCGGTGGCCGGCTGGCTGGTGGCGCTGGGCCGGATGGCCGACGCCGCCCACGGCGCCGTGTCGGGCGGCGGTATGGCCGCCTACGTGGCCGGGTTCGTGGCGCTGTTCATCCTGTCTGGAATCGGCAACGGCTCGGTGTACAAGATGATCCCGTCGATCTTCGACGCCAAGGCGCACAGCATCGACGATCTCGGGCAGGCCGAGAAGGCCGACTGGTCGCGCCGGATGTCGGGCGCGCTGATCGGGATCGCCGGGGCCATCGGCGCGCTCGGCGGTGTCGGCATCAACGTCGTGCTGCGCGCGTCGTACCTGTCGCCCGCGAAATCGGCGACGACCGCATTCGGGGTCTTCCTGGCCTTCTATGTGGTGTGCGCCGTGATCACCTGGTTCGCCTACGTCCGCACCCCTGGTCGGGCGCGCTTCCGGAAGCCGGCCACGGTCGCGGAGGCCGCCGCACCCGCGTGATACCCGCGCCCAACGGGCCCGGGTAGCCTGACCGCGTGGACTATGCGGCCGCGTTCCTGAAGGAGAACCGCGCGTTCTCAGAGCTTTTCCGCGACGTCGACGACGCCACGCCCGTGCCGACGTGCCCGGGCTGGAGCCTCAAGCAGTTGCTGCGCCACGTGGGCCGCGGCGATCGCTGGGCGGCCCAGATCGTGCGGGACCGGCTCGACAGCTACCTCGACCCGCGCACCGTCGAGGGCGGCAAGCCGCCGCCGGACCCCGCCGACGCGATCTCCTGGCTGCAGGGCGGCGCCCAGCGCCTCGTCGATGCCGTCGAGCTGTCGGGCGTCGAGACGCCGGTATGGACGTTTCTCGGGACGCGTCCGGCGAATTGGTGGATCCGGCGCCGGCTGCATGAAGTCGTGGTGCACCGGGCCGACGCGGCCATCGCGCTGGGCCGCGAGTTCACGCTCGAACCCGACATCGCGGCCGATGCGATCACCGAATGGCTTGAACGCGTAGCGATCCAGGCCGGAAGCGACGGGGAGGCATTGCCGCTCGAGGAAGGCGACACCATCCACCTGCACGCCACCGATTCCGGTGCAACCAGCGAATGGACGATCAGCGCCGCCGGCGGCCGGATCGGCTTTGCGCACGAGCACGGCAAGGGCACCGTGGCGCTGCGCGGCGGCGCCACCGAGCTGCTGCTGGCGCTAGTGCGCCGCGTTCCCGTCGGCGACACCGGCGTCGAGGTGTTCGGCGACGATTCGGTCTGGCGCAACTGGCTCGACCACACGGCTTTCTAGCCACGGCCGGGTGCCCACACGGTAACTTTCAGACCATGACCACATCGGAGATCGCCACCGTTCTGGCGTGGCACGACGCTCTCAACGCCGCCGACCTCGACACGTTGGTGGCCCTGTCCAGCGACGACATCGACATCGGCGACGCCCACGGGGCCGCGCAAGGCCACGAGGCGCTGCGCAGGTGGGCCGCCTCGCGCAAAGCGACGGCGGAGATCGGCCGGATTTACGTCCACGACGGCGTTGTCGTCGTCGAACAGAAGCTCAGCACACCCGACGATCCCGGCGGGGTCACCAACTCGGCGTCGGCGTTCCGGGTGGTGCACGACCGCGTCACCTCGGTCTTCCATCATCACGACCTGGCATCGGCGTTGGCGGCCACCGAGCTCACCGAAGCCGACGCCGCCGATTAAGGCATCAGGAGCATTCATGCGCGGGATCATCTTGGCGGGCGGCTCGGGCACGCGCCTGCACCCGATCACCATGGGCATCAGCAAGCAGTTGCTGCCGGTCTACGACAAACCGATGGTCTACTACCCGCTGTCCACCCTGATGATGGCGGGCATCCGCGACATTCTGGTGATCACCACCCCGCACGACGCGGAGGGCTTTGAGCGACTCCTCGGTGACGGCTCGCAATTCGGCGTCGATATCAGCTACGCGACGCAGCATCGACCCGACGGGCTGGCGCAAGCCTTCGTCGTCGGCGAAAAATACATCGGCGGCGATTCGGTGGCATTGGTGTTGGGGGACAACATCTTCTACGGCCCGGGACTGGGCACCAGCCTCAGTCGCTTCCAAAAGATCAGCGGCGGAGCAATTTTCGCTTACTGGGTGGCCAACCCGTCGGACTACGGCGTCGTCGAGTTCGGGCCCGACGGCATGGCCCTGTCACTCGAGGAGAAACCGGCCACACCCAAGTCCCAGTACGCCGTGCCCGGCTTGTATTTCTACGACAACGACGTAGTCGAAATCGCCAAGGGCTTAAAGAAATCCGCGCGCGGCGAGTACGAGATCACCGAAGTCAACCAGATCTATCTCAACCGGGGACGGCTCGCGGTCGAGGTGATGGCCCGCGGCACGGCGTGGTTGGACACCGGCACCTTCGACTCGCTGCTGGACGCCAGCGACTACGTCCGCACCCTGGAACGACGGCAGGGCCTGAAGGTCAGCGTTCCCGAGGAAGTGGCGTGGCGCCAGGGGTGGATCGACGAGGAGCAGATGGAGCGCCGCGCGCACACCTTGGTCAAGTCCGGGTATGGGCGCTACCTGCTGGAGCTGCTGGAACGGAACTGACGCCGCCCGGTTTGGCCAGCACCGCCGCGATCGCCGTCGTCAGCGGCACCGAAAGTGCCAGCGCCACACCGCCAACCGCTGAGCGCGCCAGCTCGATCGCCACACTCTCGCTCGTCAGCACGTCACCGAGCGAGCGGTTGGCGACGCTGAATAGCAACAGCAGCGGCAGCGAACTGCCGGCGTAGGCGAGCACCAGCGTGTACACCGTGCTGGCGATATGATCGCGGCCCACCCGAATCGCGCCGAGGAAGATGGCCCGCCGCGAGCCGCCGAGGTGGGCGAGCTCGAACACCGTGGACGCTTGGGTCACGGTCACGTCGTTGAGCACACCCAGCGATCCGATGATGAACCCGGCTAGCAGCAGGCCGCTGATCGAGACGTTGCCCAGATACGCGCTGACCGTGGAGTTCTGGTCGTCCGACAGCCCGGTCAGATGAGCGAATTCGATTGCCGCCCAAGATAATCCCGCGGCCAGCAGCAATGCCGACAAGGTGCCAAGCAGCGCGGCGCTAGTGCGCAGGTTGACCCCGTGCGCGAGGTAGATCACCACGTAGAGGATCGCGGCCGACGCCACCAGTGCCACGGGGATGGCCGGCGCGCCGTCTCGCAGCGCGGGCAGCAGGAACACCACCAGCACCAGGAACGCGACGACGATGCCCACCAACGCGAGCAGCCCACGCCAGCGCGCCACCGCGACGATCACCACCGCGAACACGATCGCGAGGCCGACCAGGGCCCAGCCCCGTTCGAAGTCGTAGAAGGCGTAGCTGGTAGCGCCCTGCTCGTCGACCTGCCGGACGAGCCGGATGTGGTCGCCCGCCGCGAATTGGGGCTGACCGGGGCCTGGGGAGGACTCCAGCAAGGTGTTTGCGCCCGCGTTCGGTCCGGAATCGATTGCGACCAACGTCAGTACGCACCGTCCGGCGCCCGGCGTTCCGGGCTGGGGCGCGGTGCTCAGCACCTGGCCTGTCGACGGGCTGCCGCAGTCGCTCAGCAGGCTGGACAGCACGTGGCCGCGCTGGGTGCTCACCGCGCCGCCGGAGGCGTTCTGGAACGGCATCGGGATGGCGACGTGCTGGCGGCTGGGCCACAACAACACCGCGCCGGCGATCACGGCCAGGCCGATCGCGGCCAGCAGCCCGACGACGATCCGGGCGGGCAGGGGTCCCAGCGGGGCCGGGCCGGACGACAAGGTGTGCGAGTGTGAGTGGGTCACCCGCTCCACCGTAGAGGCGGCCGGAAACCGCCTACGGCCGGTAGCTGGCCAGGAAGTTGCCCAACCGGTCGATCGCGGCCGCCAGATCCCGGGCCCAGGGCAGCGTCACGATGCGTAGGTGATCCGGTGTGGGCCAGTTGAACCCGGTGCCCTGGGTGACCAGGATCTTCTCCTGCAGCAGCAGGTCGAGCACCAGCTGTTCGTCGTCCTCGATGTCGTAGACCTCGGGGTCCAGCCGCGGAAACGTATACAAGGCGCCCTCGGGTTTGACGCAGGACACCCCGGGAATCTCGTTGAGCTTCTTCCACGCGACGTCGCGCTGCTCGAGCAGCCGGCCGCCGGGAAGCACGAGGTCCTCGATGCTCTGGTGGCCGCCGAGGGCAACCTGGATCGCGTGCTGGGCGGGAACGTTCGGGCACAGTCGCATATTGGCCAGCAGGCTGACGCCCTCGATGAAGCTTTCGGCGTGGTCCTTGGGTCCGGTGATGGCCAGCCAGCCCGCGCGGTATCCGGCGACGCGGTAAGCCTTGGACAGGCCGTTGAAGGTCAGGCACAGCATGTCGTGGGCGAGCGACGCCACGCTGATGTGCTTGGCATCGTCGTAGAGGATCTTGTCGTAGATCTCGTCGGCAAGTAGCAACAGCTGGTGCTTGCGCGCCAGGTCGACCATCTGGGTGAGGACTTCGCGGCTGTAGACGGCGCCGGTGGGGTTGTTCGGGTTGATCACCACCAGCGCCTTGGTGCGCTCGGTGATCTTGGATTCGATGTCGGCGATGTCCGGCTGCCAGCCCTGGGTCTCGTCACACAGGTAGTGCACCGGGGTGCCGCCCGCCAGGGAGGTCGACGCCGTCCACAGCGGGTAATCCGGCGAGGGGATCAACACCTGATCGCCGTTGTCCAGCAGGGCCTGCAGCGTCATGGTGATGAGCTCGGAGACCCCGTTGCCGAGATAGACGTCGTCGACGTCGAACCGTGGGAAGTCGTCGACCAGCTCGTATCGGGTGACCACCGCACGCCGGGCCGGCAGGATGCCCTGCGAGTCCGAGTAGCCCTGCGCGTACGGCAGCGCCTGGATCATGTCGCGCATGATCACGTCGGGCGCCTCGAAGCCGAACGGCGCCGGGTTGCCGATGTTCAGCTTGAGGATCCGATGCCCTTCGGCCTCCAGCCGTGCCGCGTGCTGGTGCACCGGGCCGCGGATTTCGTACAGGACGTCCTGCAGCTTGGACGACTGCGCGAAGGCGCGCTGCCGGTGGTGACCTGCGGTATGCAGGTGTAGCTGGTGTGCGGTCACGTCACCTATGGTGCCATCTCTGTCCACCGAAATTTGCTGACAGAGCTCAAACTGTGATCAACGCTTCCCCGGGGGGCGGGCGCCGCGCGCGATGCCCAGCCCTTTAACAGGCGCGGCGGGCGCCGGCGGCGGGGCCGCCTCGCCGTCGGCCTGCTCGGACGGCTCCGGTTCGGCTTTCGCTTCCGGTTGCTGCTCGGACGGCTCCGGCTGCGCGGGCGCCGCGGGCGCGGCTTTCTTCGCGCCGGGCCGTTTGGCGCCCGCGGCGATACCCAACCCCTTCACCGGGGCGGCGGGTGCGGCGGGCGTGGCCGGGGCCTCGGCTTCCGCCGCCGGCGCACTTTGCTCGGCCGCCGGGGCCGCGGCCTTCTTGGCGCCGGGTTTCTTGGCGCCGGCGGCCAACCCCAGGCCCTTGGCGGGTGCGGCCGGCGCGGCGGGCGCCGCGGTTGCCGATGCCTCCGCCGCCGGGGCCGCTTTCTTGGCGCCGGGTTTCTTCGCGCCGCCTGCGATGCCCAGACCCTTGGCGGGTGCGGGAGCCTTGGCGGGCTGCTCGGCGGGCTTGGGTGCGTCGGCGGGGGCTTGCGGGGGTGCGCTCGGCGCCGCGGCCTTAGGCGCCGCGGCGGCCCGCTTCTCGGCCTCCTTGGCGGCCGTGCCCTTCGCCGGCAGGGTCGCCTTGTCGTACTCGAGCGACCCCAACAGCACCTGGGCCACGTCGAGCACCTCGACGCCGCTGCGACCGGCTTCCTCCTGCCGGTCGTTGACGCCGTCGGTGACCATCACCCGGCAGAACGGGCACGCGGTGGCGATGGTGTTGGCCCCCGTGGCCAGCGCCTCGTCGACGCGTTCGTGGTTGATGCGCTTGCCGATGTGCTCTTCCATCCACATGCGGGCACCGCCGGCGCCGCAGCAGAAGCTGCGCTCGGCGTGGCGCGGCATTTCGGTGAACTTCGCGCCGGAGGACCCGATCAGTTCGCGCGGCGCCTCGTACACCTTGTTGTGCCGGCCCAGATAGCACGGGTCGTGGTAGGTGATGTCCTGGGACACGGGGGTGACCGGGACCAGCTTCTTGTCGCGCACCAGCCGGTTGAGCAGCTGGGTGTGGTGCAGCACGGTGTAGTTGCTGCCCAGTTGCCGGTATTCCTTGCCGATGGTGTTGAAGCAGTGCGGGCAGGTGACGACGATCTTTCGGTCGACGGTCTCCACACCCTCGAACAGCCCGTCCAGTGTTTCCACGGCCTGCTGGGCCAGCTGCTGGAACAGGAATTCGTTGCCCGACCGGCGCGCGGAGTCGCCGTTGCAGCTTTCACCGGTGCCGAGCACCAAGTACTTCACGCCCGCGATGGACAGCAGCTCGGCGACAGCCTTGGTGGTCTTCTTGGCCTTGTCGTCGTAGGCGCCCGCGCAGCCGACCCAGAACAGGTATTCGTAGCCGTCGAAGCTCTCCACATCCTGGCCGTAGACCGGGACGTCGAAGTCCACCTCGTCGATCCAGTTGGTTCGGTCGCCGGCGTTCTGCCCCCACGGATTGCCCTTGGTTTCCAGATTCTTGAACAACGTGGACAGCTCGGACGGGAACTCCGACTCCATCATCACTTGGTAGCGGCGCATGTCGACGATGTGGTCGACGTGCTCGATGTCGACCGGGCACTGCTCGACGCACGCGCCGCAGGTGACGCAGGACCACAGCACGTCGGGATCGATCACGCCGCCCTGTTCCTCGGTGCCGACCAGCGGGCGGTTCACCTGCTCGGGTCCCGACCCGGGGACGCGGCCGAACCCGGACTCCGGCACATGATGGTGCTCACCGCGACCCGACTCGACGTAGCCGCCCTCGGCGGCGGGTTCCTTTTCTCCCAACAGGTACGGCGCCTTGGCCATCCAGTGGTCGCGCAGGTCCATGATGACGAGCTTGGGCGACAGCGGCTTGCCGGTGTTCCAGGCCGGGCACTGCGACTGGCAGCGCCCGCACTCGGTACAGGTGGCGAAGTCGAGCATGCCCTTCCAGGTGAAGTCCTCGATCTTGCCGCGCCCGAATTCCGCGTCGTCGGGCGGGTTTTCGAAGTCGATCGGCTCGCCGCCGGACTCGACCGGCAGCAGCGGGCCCAACCCGTCGGGCAGCCGCTTGAACACCACGTTGATCGGCGCCAGGAAGATGTGCAGGTGCTTGGAGTGCAGCACGATGATCAGGAAGGCCAGCATGACGCCGATGTGCAGGAGCAGCGCCACCGTTTCCAGGTACTCGTTGCCGGTGTGGCCCAGCGGCCGCAGGATCGTGCCGAACAGCTGCGACAGGAACGCCCCGTCACCGTAGGGCAGCGTGCCGTTGTTGACCGCCGACCCGCGCACCAACACGTACGTCCAGATGACGTTGAAGATCATGAACAGGATCAGCCATGCGCCACCGGTGTGCGAGCCGTAAAACCTTGAGGTGCGGCCTATTTCGCGCGGGCTGCGCATGATGCGGATCACCGCGAAGGTGGCGATGCCGAGGAACACGGCCGTCGCGAAGAAGTCCTGCAGAAAACCCAGCGCGTCCCATCGGCCGATGATCGGGATGTGGAAGTTCGGCTGGAAGAGCAACCCGTAGGCCTCGATGTAGACCGTGAGCAGGATGAAGAAGCCCCACATGGTGAAGAAGTGCGCCAGCCCCGGGATCGACCATTTCAGCAGCCGGCGCTGCCCGAAGACTTCGGCGACCTCGGTCCAGATCCGGGTGCCGACGTTGTCGGTGCGCCCGGTCGCCGGCTGGCCGGACATCACCAGCTTGTACAGCCATAGGACCCGGCGGGCCGCGAATGCGCCCACCAACACGGTCATGCCCAGGCCCACTACCAGTCTGATGACGGTCTGCGTGGTCACAGAAGGTCTCTCCCATGCATCGTTGCTCTAGCGTGCTTTGTTGCCTGCTCAGGCTTGCTCATAGTGACACCTTCGCCGCTTTCGACGCGAGAGAGGCTGCCCTAACTTCCCGCCCGGGTTAGCGCCCGAACGGAAGCTGCGGCAGCGGCAGTCCCCCGCGCGTGGTCGTCGGCGCCGCGGTGGTCGTTACCTGCGACGTCGTGGTCGGCGGGGCCGTGGTGGCCGTGGTGGTCGGCGGCGGGCTCGTCGTCGTGGGCGGCGCGGTGGTCGTCGTCGTGGTGGGGGCCGGGGTTGTCGTCGTAGGCGCGGGCGACTGTGTGGTGTTCGTCGACGGCGGTGGCGGTGGGATCACTGTCACAGTGGGGCTGTTGTTCGGCCCGGTGATGGTGACGGTTTGCGACGTCTGCGGCGGCCCGGGTGCGTTCGTCGGGGTGGACTTGGTGCGGAGCAGGGTCAGGGCCAGCACGATGGCTACCAGCACTGCCGCGAGCGCCGCGGCCACGGTCAACACCAGCGCCGTGCGCTTGTACCAGGGCAGCCCGGCGGCCGGCGCGGCATAACGATCCTCGTCGGTGTCGCCGAATCCCGTTGGTTCCCTGCCGTAGCCGGCCGGGTGTTCGGGGCCGGTATAGGGGACCGGCTCCGCCCCCTCCGCGTCCTGTGACCACGCCAACGGGGTGGGCGGCACACCGGCTGCAGCGGCGGTGGCAACCGCTTCGGTCGGGTTTTCGACGAGCGGACTCGCGGCGGTGGCCGCGCCCGCCGACGACTGCAGTCCCGCGAGCGCCGCCGCGCCGATGGCGGCGCTGTAGACGGGCTGCGGCGTGGTGAGGACCGGCACCTGCAGGCGCCCCGACAGTCGCGTCGTGATCAGCGGGATGCTCGCGCCGCCGCCGACAATCGCCACGGCGGCGAGGCTGGATCGCGCAATCCCGTTGCGCCGCAACAATTCTTCGACGGAGCCTACGAATCGATCCAGGGGCTGGGAAATGAGTTGTTCGAACTCGCTGCGCGAGAGCGTGACACCCCTACCGGAACCGTCCTGGATCGTGGCGATCGTCGCCGCCGACAGATGTTCCTTGGCGCGCTGGCATTCGACGAGCAGAGGGGTCAGCGACCCAGGCCGGGTGACGCCGGCGACGGCGCGGGTGGTATCCGCGTCGGCCGCCGACCGCACGTGGTTGAGGATGAGCTGATCGATGGCGTCGCCGGAGAACTCCGTGTGCCGGACCGAAGGGCCGGTCTGCTGAGGGTTCGTCGCCGCGTCGGTCAGCGTGACGGTGGTGCCGCCCGCGCCGAAATCGCACAGCGCGACCGTGCCGGCGGTCGGGAATCCGGGCTTGGTGCGCAGGGCCATCAGCGCGGCCGTGGCGTCGGAGATCAATGCCGGCGCCACGCCGCCTTGGGCCAGCGTCGGTTGGGCGAAAAACTCGGCACGCAGGGCGGCGTACTGTGCCTCGGACCAATACGCGGGGACGGCCACGGTGATCGGCGACCCGTAGCCGGCCGCGCGCGCCATCGCCTCGAGCGCCTCGACGGTCAGGGCCTCGCCGAGGTATTTGCTTCCGTCGGCGGCCACCAATGGAGCCCGGTCTCCGACCCGCTCGACGAATCCACGCATCACCAGCCCGGCCGGGTTCGGATTCTCTTCGGGCAGGCCAACTTCGGATGGTCGGTCGTTATACAGCGTCAGCACCGATCTGCGGACCAGCGGGGCGGTGCCCTCGCGGGCCGCGACCAGGTTGGCCACGCCCAGCGACAACCCGAGCGACTCGCCCATATCGCGCACCCCCGTGTCCGTTGTCTCGCTGGCGAGTCTAGGTGCGCCGCCGCATCACCGGCCTGGCGGCAAGGTGACCTCGGTCATTGGTGGCGGCGACGTGATCATCGTGGGCACCTCTGGGAAAGCCTCGGGCGGCGGCGACGTGACGACCGAGGGTACCTCCGGGAAAGCCTCGGGCGCCGGCGAGGCGATGGTTGCTCCGGCGGCCGTCGCCGACTCGTCGAGCATCGGTCGAGGCCGCGGAACGACGGGCGCGGCGGTGGTCGGCGTGGTCTCGATTACCGGCGCTGACATGGAGGGACCCTGGGCCAGCTGCAGGACGCCCCAGATGTTCAGTGCGACGAGGACCGCGATGGGGATGCCCCATCCGACCAACGCGATCAGTTTGCGCCAGCGCGGGACCGACTCCGCGGGCTCAGGCTCTTGGATTCCCCCGATCACGCCAATCGCACGTGGCGGCGCGTAGCTTGTCATGGTCGTGACGGTATCGGCGGGCGCTACCCGCGGGCCGCTGCCACGCGCGCCGCCACCGATCAGCGACCAAACCTTGATCGCACCGCGACCTGCGCCTCAGCGCAGGGCGGGCGGGACCGTCATGGTTGGCCCGCCCGGAATGGTGATCACCGGCGGAAGCGACGGCATGTGATGCCGATGCGATGGCTGCTGTGAGGGCTGCTGCGTGGGCTGCTGGGTCGGCTGTTGGGCCGGCGGCTCGACCGCACTGCTGCTCGGTGGTGACTCGGTCGTCGTGCTCGGCGACGTCGTCGTGGTGGTGGTGGTTGTGCTGGTGGGCGACGTCGTGCTGGTGCTCGGGACGTGGCTGGTGCCCTGGTCTCCGCCGAGCAGCTGCGTGATGCCGAAAACGATCAACGCGATCAGGATCAGGACGAGCAAGGCCCACCCGAGCAGCATGACCGGCCTGCGATACCACGCGGTGGGCTCGGATTCCTCGTCGAACGGATCGACGGATTGATCCGGTTGGTACTCCCCGGGCGGAGGTTCCCCGGGGGCCTGACCGGTGGGGGCCGCTTCGGTGAACGGCGGCCGCTCACCCATGCCGAAACCCGCATGCCGGGTCGGTTCGTTGTGGAAGTCGTCCGGCGGGCCAGTGCGTGCCACGGCACCGATGGTACTGACCCCTCCGGCGGGTCAGCTCAGAACGTGTTCACCTTGTCGACGCTGACGAACATTCCGTGCCCGGTGTGGTCGTTGGTGAACCGGGTTCCGTCGGTGCTGGCGTTGATCGTCCAGCCCTGGGCCGCGTACGTCTTGTAGTCGATGGTGACGGTCGGGATGGCCCCCAGGTTGCCTAGCACCCACTCGACGGAACCGCCCGAGGTGATGCTGACGCCGTTAGCATGCTCGCCGTCTTGCAGCGGAGAGTTGGTGAACGGTGCCTCGCACCCGACGCTGTCCTTGTTGATCTGGCAGCGCGTCACGCCGGACTTGGTTTCGATGAAGACGTAGC
This sequence comes from Mycobacterium sp. IS-836, assembly GCF_001954275.1. Taxonomy (GTDB): domain Bacteria; phylum Actinomycetota; class Actinomycetes; order Mycobacteriales; family Mycobacteriaceae; genus Mycobacterium. Next base: position 27,155 of record NZ_MBEU01000027.1, read on the forward strand.
CGTTGTTGTCGGGCGGCAGCGGGATGGCTCCGGCCGGCGCGGTCGGGCTGCTCGGCGTCGGGCTGGTGGGGGGCGTCGACGACGACGGTGAGGGGCTCGACGTCATTGTGGGGAAGGTGGGTTCCGTCGGCCCGGTACCCGGCTTGGCGATCGGCCTGCCCTCGATGACGGAGCTGCAGCCGGAAACCAACTCAAGGCTCGCCAGCAGCGCCACGAGCAGCAGCGAGCCACCGGCCAGACTCCGCTGCGTCTTCCGCGATAACCGCACGCGTTACTCCCCGAGGATCTCCGATATCAGGAAATCAGCGTACGGCCGGCATAACGAAAGTTGCTGCAGGCGGGCGGTTATCGATATCGAGCCGATGGCTCAGGTTTATCGCCGCGTGACACGCGTGCGCGGCCTAAGCCGCCACGGATGGATCGGTGGGCGGTAGGGCCGGGATCGCGTCGAGCGCGGCGGCTCGCACCCGACCGCGGACCAGGAACCAACCGCCGATGAGCCCGGGCACACCGATGATCGTCGCGCCGAGCAGCCAGGGCCCTTGCACCTTGTCGAAGAACATCAGGACCACGACGCCGGCCAGGAACGCCAGCGTGAGATAGCCGCTGTACGGCGACAGGGGCATGCGGAAATTCGGCCGTTGCAACCGCCCGGCCTTCGCCCACCGGTAAAGCTGCAGCTGGCTTGCCACGATGGTCCCCCAGGCGAACACGATGCCCACGGCCGCGACGTGCAACACGATTTCGAACGCCTGGCTCGGCTTGACGGCGTTGAGCACGATGCCCAACAAACCGACCGCGCTGGTGAGCAGGATCCCGCCGTATGGCACACCGTTCCTCGACATCGGCGCGGTGAACTTGGGGCCGCTGCCGTTGATCGCCATCGAGCGCAGGATTCGGCCCGTGGAATACAGCCCCGCGTTCAAACTCGACAACGCCGCCGTGAGCACCACCACGTTCATCACGCTGCCCGCGCCGCTGTAACCCATTTTGGAGAAGAACGTCACGAACGGGCTGACGTGATCCCGGTATGCGGTGTAGGGCAGCAGCAGCCCAAGCAGGACCGTGGACCCGATGTAGAAGACCGCGATGCGGAACACCACCGAGTTGATCGCGCGCGGCATGATCTTCTCCGGGTTTGCCGTTTCCCCGGCCGCGATGCCCACCAATTCGATTGCGGCGTAAGCGAACACCACCCCCGAAGTGACCAGCACCAAGGGCAGCAGGCCGGTGGGCAATAGGCCGCCGTGGCTGTCCCACAGACCCGTCCCGGTGTCATGCCCGTCGACCTTGAAGCGCCCGACCACAAAGACCGTGCCGACGACGAGGAAGGTCACCAACGCCAGGACCTTGACCAGCGAGGCCCAGAACTCCAGCTCACCGAAGGCCTTGACCGAGATCAGGTTCATCGACAACACCAGGACGAGCGCGATCAACGCGAGGGCCCACTGCGGAACGACCTGCAACGCCTTCCAGTAGTGGCAGTAATGCGCGATCGCCGTGGTGTCCACGATGCCCGTCATCGACCAGTTGAGGACATACATCCAGCCCGCGACGAAAGCCAGCTTCTCCCCGAAGAATTCGCGGGAGTAGGACACGAACGACCCCGACGACGGGCGGTGCAGCACCAGCTCGCCGAGCGCGCGCAGGATCAGGAAGACGAAGATGCCGCAGATCCCGTAGACCAGAAACAGTCCGGGCCCCGCCGACGCGAGCCGTCCACCGGCACCGAGGAAAAGGCCCGTCCCGATGGCGCCACCGAGGGCGATCATTTGTATCTGGCGATTTTTGAGGCCCTTGTGATAGCCCGCGTCTTCGCGCGCGAGCCGCACGGTGGCGCTGTCTGGCTCTGACATCGAGCTCCTGCCGTGGTGGCTTCGGGAAAGCTCAGGCTAACCCATGGCTGTGCCGCCCGCTCGTCACCGGGAACGAAGGCCCGCACGCGCACGTTGTGGTTCGATCGGCGGGAATAGGCGAACCCAACGCGGGCTGACGACGGGAGAACTGTGACACGACGATTCGGTGGCCTCCTGGCGCTTCCGCTTATCTGGGTGCTGGCCGCGGTGCTGGCTTCGCCGGCGCACGCCGACAACTACACCGACGCGCTGGTGGCCAAGTTCAACGCCCAGACGCATGTGGTGGCCGACCCTGCGGCGAGCCCGCCGTTGCAGAACCCGGACACGTTGAATGAGCAGATCCTCACCGGCCGGTGGACGTGGAGTTCGGCACCGCCGGTCTGGGTGGCGGCGGTGGCACCCGCCCAAACCGGTATCACCACAACGGACGCCATTCACGACGTCATGGTGGGCCGCAATCCCAACTTCGGTGGCGTCATCCTGGTCATCGACGCCAAGGGCTACCAGGTGCGCGCCTACAACGTGCCGAAGGAGGTCGCGGACAGCGTCAACCGACTCATGGACCAGGCGGCCAGGGATAACCGCCATGACCCCCGCGGCGCGGCCCGTCAGTTCGTCGCCAGACTGACCGCCGTGCAGGTGGCTTCCGGCGCGCCGGCAACGAGCTCCCCGGTGGTGCACCAGAAGCACACCAGCTGGACGTGGTTGTGGGTGCTGCTGGCCATCGTCGCCCTCGTCCTAGCGACGATCGGTTTAGTCTCGTTCGTCGCGAGCCGGAATCGTAAGCGCCGCAAGGACTCCGAGGCGCGAGAGCGGTTCAAGCAGGAACTGATCGCGGCGGAATCCGACGTCGCCGACCTAGATAACGCGGTGCTCGCCGAGAGCACCCCGGACGTCAGCGCCGAGCAGGTGAAGGCCAACGCCGGCCTGCACGACGCCCGCAAGGCAGCCGAGGCGGGGGACTACACCGCGGCGCTGGCACACCTCAGGGCGGTGCGGTCCACGGTGGAGAAGGCCGACCGGAAGCTCAACCCGGCGAAGTATGCGGCGAATCCCGAGGAAGACCCCAAGCAGGCGCAGGTGCGGGCGAAGAACCCGGACACCGGGCAGTACGTCACGATCAGCAACAACGACTACCGGGCGGTGCCGCAACCGGGCTACCCGCACTACTACGCCGGTGGCTACTACAACGGGATGTTCTTCAATCCGGGCTACTACCCGTACGCGTTCTGGGGTCCGGGCTGGGGCTGGGGTCTCGCCGATGTGGTGGTGCTGGACGCGCTGCTGGACGACCGTTGGGGCGGCGGCTACGGCGGCTACGAGCGCGGCTTCGAAGCGGGCCGGGATTCGGCGTTCGCGGATTCGGGCTTCACCAGTGGTCAATCCGACGGCTACGACAGCCAGCAGGCCAACGTCGGGTTTGACGGGGGCTACTCGAGTTCCGGTGGCGACGTCGGATTCGGCGGCGGTTACGACTCCGGCGGCGGCAACTTCGACTTCGGCGGGGGGTCCGATTCCGGCGGTGGCTCGGACTTCGGCGGTGGCTCGGACTTCGGCGGCGGGTCCGACTCCGGCGGCGGCGACTTCGGGTTCTGAGAGCTCGGGCGCGCCTTCTCCGCCGAGATTGCCGTGAGGGTCGCGATTTGGACGCCTGCGACGACCCTCACGGCAATCTCGGCGGAATCCGGAGCGGGACCCCGGGAACAAGACGCTGCCGCCTGCCGTTAGGATGATCAACAAGTTGAGTGACCCAGGCTCAATTCTGGGTTGACACCCGGAAGCCCGAGAGGGCAGGCTTGAGTGGGGTTCACTCAGCATAGTGCCACCAAAAAAGCTCTACACACTCAGGAGGAATCACTATGGCTCGTGCGGTCGGTATCGACCTCGGGACCACCAACTCCGTCGTCGCAGTACTCGAGGGTGGCGACCCCGTCGTCGTCGCAAACTCCGAGGGCTCACGCACCACTCCGTCGATCGTCGCGTTCGCGCGCAACGGCGAAGTGCTCGTCGGCCAGCCCGCCAAGAACCAGGCGGTCACCAACGTCGACCGCACCGTGCGGTCGGTCAAGCGGCACATGGGCACGGATTGGTCCATCGAGATCGACGACAAGAAATACACCGCGCAGGAAATCAGCGCCCGCGTTTTGATGAAGCTGAAGCGCGACGCCGAGGCCTACCTCGGTGAGGACATCACCGACGCGGTCATCACCACACCCGCCTACTTCAACGACGCCCAGCGTCAGGCGACGAAGGAGGCTGGCCAGATCGCCGGCCTGAACGTCCTACGCATCGTCAACGAGCCGACCGCGGCCGCGCTGGCCTACGGGCTGGACAAGGGCGAGAAGGAGCAGCGCATCCTGGTCTTCGACCTGGGCGGCGGCACCTTCGACGTCTCGCTGCTGGAGATCGGCGAGGGCGTCGTCGAGGTCCGTGCCACCAGCGGTGACAACCACCTCGGTGGCGACGACTGGGACGACCGCATCGTCAACTGGCTCGTCGACAAGTTCAAGGGCACCAGCGGCATCGACCTGACCAAGGACAAGATGGCGATGCAGCGGCTGCGTGAGGCCGCCGAGAAGGCCAAGATCGAGCTCTCGAGTTCGCAGAGCACCTCGATCAACCTGCCCTACATCACCGTTGACTCCGACAAGAACCCGCTGTTCCTCGACGAGCAGCTGACCCGCGCCGAGTTCCAGAAGATCACGCAGGATCTGCTCGACCGCACCCGTCAGCCGTTCCAGTCGGTGATCAAGGACGCCGGCATCTCGGTGTCCGAGATCGACCACGTCGTGCTGGTGGGCGGTTCCACCCGGATGCCCGCGGTGTCGGATCTGGTCAAGGAGATGACCGGCGGCAAGGAACCCAACAAGGGCGTCAACCCCGACGAAGTCGTCGCCGTGGGTGCGGCGCTGCAGGCGGGTGTCCTCAAGGGTGAGGTGAAAGACGTTCTGCTGCTTGACGTTACGCCGCTGAGCCTCGGTATCGAGACCAAGGGTGGCGTGATGACCAAGCTCATCGAGCGCAACACCACGATCCCGACCAAGCGGTCGGAGACCTTCACCACGGCCGACGACAACCAGCCATCGGTGCAGATCCAGGTCTACCAGGGTGAGCGCGAAATCGCTTCGCACAACAAGCTGCTCGGCAGCTTCGAGCTGACCGGTATCCCGCCGGCTCCGCGCGGCGTCCCGCAGATCGAGGTCACCTTCGACATCGACGCCAACGGCATCGTGCACGTCACGGCCAAGGACAAGGGCACCGGCAAGGAGAACACGATCAAGATCCAGGAGGGCTCCGGCCTTTCCAAGGAGGAGATCGACCGGATGATCAAGGACGCCGAGGCGCACGCCGAGGAGGACCGCAAGCGTCGCGAGGAGGCCGACGTTCGCAACCAGGCCGAGACGCTGGTCTACCAGACGGAGAAGTTCGTCAAGGAGCAGCGTGAGGCCGAGGGTGGCTCGAAGGTCCCCGAGGACACGCTGAACAAGGTGGATGCCGCTGTGGCCGAGGCGAAGTCGGCGCTCGGTGGTACGGACATCACCGCGATCAAGGCGGCGATGGAGAAGCTGGGTCAGGAGTCTCAGGCGCTCGGACAGGCCATCTACGAGGCCACCCAGGCGGAGTCCGCGCAGGCCGGTGGCGGTGAGCCCGGCGGCGGCGCGGGAGCCGGCTCCGCTGACGACGTCGTGGACGCGGAGGTGGTCGACGACGACCGGGAGGCCAAGTGACCGAAGGCAACCCGCAAGAACAGGTAACGGTTACCGACAAGCGGCGGATCGATCCCGAGACCGGCGAAGTACGGCATGTCCCTCCCGGCACCGCGCCGGGAGGGGCGGCGCCGGCGGCCGGTGACAAGGCCGACGAGGCGGGTGCCAAGGTCGCCGAGCTGACCGCCGATCTGCAGCGTGTGCAAGCTGATTTCGCCAACTACCGCAAGCGGGCGCTGCGCGATCAGCAGGCGGCGGCGGACCGGGCCAAGGCCACCGTGGTCAGCCAATTGTTGGGCGTGCTCGACGATCTCGACCGGGCACGCGCCCACGGCGACCTCGACTCCGGCCCGCTGAAGTCGGTCGCGGACAAGCTGATGAGCGCGCTGACCGGGCTCGGCCTGGCGGCGTTCGGAGCCGAGGGCGAAGACTTCGATCCGGTGTTGCACGAAGCGGTGCAGCACGAGGGCGACGGCGGCGAGGGCTCCAAACCGGTCATCGGCACCGTCATGCGACAGGGCTACCGCCTGGGCGAGAACGTGCTGCGGCACGCCCTCGTCGGCGTGGTCGACACGGTCGCCGAGGACGGCGAAGACTCGCCCCCCGCTGGTGAACCCGTCGAAAGCGAGGCCGAACCCGAGCCGGCCGATGCGGACGATAACGCCGACACCTCAGGTGACTAAGGCTCAGAATCAACACAACAACCGAAGAGAAAGGTGGGAGGGGGTGGCGCGACATGGCCCAGCGTGAATGGGTCGAAAAGGACTTCTACAAGGAGCTGGGCGTCTCCTCCGACGCCAGTCCCGAGGAGATCAAGCGTGCCTACCGCAAGCTAGCGCGCGATTTGCATCCGGACGCGAATCCCGACAACCCCGCCGCCGGCGAGCGATTCAAGGCGGTGTCGGAGGCGCACAACGTTTTGTCGGATCCGGCTAAGCGCAAGGAATACGACGAAACCCGCCGGCTGTTCGCCGGCGGTGGCTTCGGTGGCCGCAGGTTCGACACCGGCGGCTTCAGCTTCGACGTCGGCGGTGACGGCGCCGAGTTCAACCTCAACGATTTGTTCGACGCCGCGGGCCGAACCGGCGGCACCAACATCGGCGACCTCTTTGGCGGCCTGTTCGGTCGCGGCGCCAGCGCACGTCCCAGCCGGCCGCGGCGCGGCAACGATCTGGAGACCGAGACCGAGCTGGATTTCGTCGAGGCCGCCAAGGGTGTCGCGATGCCGTTGCGGCTGACCAGCCCCGCGCCGTGCACCAACTGCCACGGCAGTGGCGCGCGACCGGGCACTAGCCCGAAGGTGTGTCCGACGTGCAATGGCTCCGGCGTAATCAGCCGGAATCAGGGCGCTTTCGGCTTTTCGGAGCCGTGCACCGATTGCCGGGGGAGCGGGTCGATCATCGAGCACCCCTGCGAGGAGTGCAAGGGCACCGGCGTCACCACCCGCACCCGCACCATCAACGTGCGGATACCGCCGGGTGTCGAGGACGGACAGCGGATCCGGCTCGCCGGGCAGGGTGAGGCCGGATTGCGCGGCGCCCCGTCGGGCGACCTGTATGTGACCGTGCATGTGCGGCCCGACAAGATCTTCGGCCGTGACGGCGACGACCTCACCGTGACCGTTCCGGTCAGCTTCACCGAATTGGCTTTGGGCTCAACGCTTTCGGTGCCAACGTTGGATGGCAAGGTGGGTGTTCGGGTGCCCAAGGGCACCGCCGACGGCCGAATCCTGCGGGTGCGTGGACGCGGCGTGCCCAAGCGCGGCGGCGGCAGCGGCGACTTACTCGTCACCGTCAAGGTCGCCGTCCCGCCGAACGTGGAAGGCGCCGCCCAGGAGGCCCTGGAGGCGTACGCGGAGGCCGAACGCTCCAGTGGCTTCAATCCCCGGGCCGGGTGGGCAGGTAATCGCTGATGGCCAAGAACCCCAAGCGAGACGACGCGCGGACCTTCCTGATTTCGGTGGCCGCCGAACTGGCCGGCATGCATGCGCAGACCCTGCGGACCTACGACCGCCTCGGCCTGGTCAGCCCGCGCCGGACTTCCGGTGGGGGGCGCCGTTATTCGCAGCACGACGTGGATTTGCTGCGCGAGGTGCAGCGGCTGTCCCAGGACGAGGGCGTCAACCTCGCCGGCATCAAGCGGATCATCGAGCTGACCAATCAGGTCGAGGCGCTGCAGTCGCGGCTGAAGGAAATGTCCGAGGAAATAGCCGTATTGCGCGCCAACCAGCGCCGTGATGTCGCGGTGGTGCCCAAGAGCACCGCACTGGTGGTGTGGCAGCCGCGCAAGGGCCGCTGAGACTTCCGTCGCTAGACCCGGATCGAGAATTGGGTGACCGCTGGCTTGCCGGGTCGCGCACACCGGTAGCCGCCGCGGCGCAGGGCGTCGGTCGGCGCGGCCATCGGTTCGAAACAGATCACGTCTTCGGCGAGCGGCGCGAAGATCTGCGCCGCCGGGAACCCCCGCTCGAAGTGCACTTCGAGGCGGCGGCCGCCGCCGGACACGGCGAACACCTCCCCATCGGCCACCTCGTCGTAGGCATCGTCAAAGGCTTTGTCGCCCAACGGCTCTTCCCGCCCCGGCTGCTCTTCCGATTCGCCAGTGGGTAGACCCTTTTCGTCCAGGCTCAGATGACGAAGCGGTGGCGTCTCGATGATCCACTCCCCGCGGGCCACGTCCGGCAGGCGCAGATACGGATGAAAGCCGAAGCACAGCGGTACGGCCGTCTCCCCGGTCGCGGTGACGGTGGCGCGCACGGTTAGCCTCCGATCCGCCAGCCGCACTTCCACCGTCAGCAGATGCCGATAGGGGAAGCTGGCCAGCAACCGGGGATCGGCGCCGAAGTCAAGCTCGGCGGTCAACTCGTCGGCCGACTGCGCGGTCACCCGCCAGGCCGGGTAGGCGGCCAGTACGCCGTGGATGGGCAACCCATTGGGATCGGCACGCACACCGTTTTCGCCCGGCACCAGCGTCACGGTCGCCTTCTCCGCCGTATATGTGTTGTCGCCCAATCGATTTGCCCAGGGATACAGAATCGGAATCCCCATCGTCTTGCCGTCGGAGACATAGGCGTCCAGCCCGCGGCGTTGCCCGAGCAGTTCGATACCGCAGTCGGCCAGCGACGTCCCGATCATGCCCGCGTCGGGCACCCACTGCGCGGTCACCGATGACGACGCATCGTGCAGCGTCACGACATGCACGCGGTCAGCTTAACGCGACAGCGGGTCGTGCTGAATGCGTTCCGGTGGGGCGCCTTTCGCGACGAGAGCGGCCTTGGTGGCGCGGACCATGGCCGGACCGCCGCAGATCAGGATCTGCCGGTCGCCCCAGCCGCCGTACTTGGTCACCACGTCGGGCAACCGTCCGCTCTGGCGCACGTGCAGGCCGCGCGGCGGCGTCACGTCGGGATAGTCGGCGGCCCAAGGTGGATCGCGGTTGTACTCGGTGACCGGCGAGACCGACAGCCACGGATTGTGCGTGGAGATCTGCCACAGGGTGGGCAGGTCGTAGAGCTCGCAGAAGTAGCGGGCGCCGAAGAACAGGTGCACCCGCGGGTTCTGCGCGTAGCGGGACATGTCCATGATCAGCGCCCGCAGCGGCGCCAGGCCGGTGCTGCCCGCCACCATCAGCACGTCGCCGCCGTCCCGGTCGACGCTGAGGCCGCCATGCGGGCTGGACAACCGCCAGCGGTCGCCGGGGCGGGCTTCCTCGAGGATTGCGGTGCTGACCAGCCCCCCGGGCACCAGGCGGACGTGAAATTCGATGCCGCCGTGCGGGTCGGCGGGAATGGCGGGGCTCAGATACCGCCACCGGCGCGGGCACTGCGGAACCTGGACGTTGACGTACTGACCCGGGTGATAGGGCATCGGCCGGTCCAGCCGCAGCCGGACGACCGCGAGGTCCCGGGATACCCGAAGGTGCTCGATCAGGGTGCCGTCCCACCAGGCGGGCCCCTCTTCGGCGTCGGCGGCCCCGCTCATCACCCCGGTGATGAGGTGAAGCGACTGGGTGGCCGCGTCGTCGACCGCGTCGGTCCAGCCATCACCGATGTGCCCGCGCAGCGACGCGTACAGCGCGCGATGCAACGTCTCGTAATGCGTTGGCAGCACACCGTATTTGCGGTGATCGCGGCCGAGCTGGACCAGAAAGGCCACCGGCTCCTGCGCCCGCTGCGCGACCAGCTCGCCGTACACCCAGTGCAGCGCGTGGGCGAAAGCGGCGCGCTGGGCCTCCATCTCGGGCGGGAACAGGTCGCGGATCGAGACGTCGAGGTCGAACCAGTTGGTGTAGAACCGGCGGACGAGGTCGTTCCCGAGGCCCGGGCCGTCCGGCGCGAAGGCGTCGCGCAGCACCTGCAGCGCGTCCCGGTCGTCTAAGCCCACGGACGCCGATTCTAAGTCCGGTAGAGTTGAGCGGAACAGACTCAACCTTGACGGCGTTGAACATCGCGACAAGCATTTTCACTACGTACTTGAACGGAGGTGTCGTGGACTCTTTCAACCCGACAACCAAGACGCAGGCGGCCCTGACATCGGCCCTCCAGGCGGCGAGCGAAGCCGGGAATCCCGAGATCCGGCCCGCTCACCTGCTGTTGGCGCTGCTGACCCAGAACGACGGGATCGCCGCGCCGCTATTGGAGGCTGTCGGCGTCGAGCCCGCCACCGTCCGCGCCGAAGCGCAGCGGCTTCTGGACCAGCTGCCCCAGGCCAGCGGCGCCAGCTCGCAACCGCAGCTGTCCCGCGAATCGCTGGCCGCGATCACCACCGCCCAGCAGCTGGCCACCGAGATGGACGACGAATACGTCTCCACCGAGCACCTCATGGTCGGGCTGGCCACCGGTGACTCCGACGTCGCCAAGCTGCTGACCGGACACGGCGCCTCGCCGCAAGCGTTGCGCGAGGCGTTCGTCAAGGTGCGCGGCAGCGCCCGGGTCACCAGCCCCGATCCCGAGTCCACCTACCAGGCGCTGGAAAAGTACTCCACCGACCTGACCGCGCGGGCCCGCGAGGGCAAACTCGACCCGGTTATCGGGCGGGACAACGAGATTCGCCGCGTCGTGCAGGTGCTCTCCCGTCGCACCAAGAACAACCCGGTGCTCATCGGCGAGCCCGGCGTCGGCAAGACTGCCATCGTCGAGGGCCTGGCGCAGCGCATTGTCGCCGGCGACGTGCCGGAAAGCCTGCGGGACAAGACCGTCATCGCCCTGGACCTCGGGTCGATGGTGGCCGGCGCCAAGTACCGCGGCGAGTTCGAGGAACGGCTCAAGGCCGTGCTCGACGACATCAAGAACTCCGCGGGCCAGATCATCACGTTCATCGACGAGCTGCACACCATCGTCGGCGCGGGCGCGACCGGCGAGGGCGCGATGGACGCCGGCAACATGATCAAGCCGATGCTGGCCCGCGGCGAGCTCCGACTCGTCGGCGCCACCACGCTCGACGAATACCGCAAGCACATCGAAAAGGACGCCGCGCTGGAGCGGCGCTTCCAGCAGGTCTTCGTCGGCGAACCGTCGGTCGAGGACACCGTCGGCATTCTGCGCGGGCTGAAGGACCGCTACGAGGTGCACCACGGTGTGCGCATCACCGACTCCGCGCTGGTGGCCGCGGCGACGCTGTCCGACCGCTACATCACGGCGCGCTTTTTGCCGGACAAGGCGATCGACCTCGTCGACGAGGCGGCATCGCGATTGAGGATGGAGATCGACTCGCGGCCCGTCGAGATCGACGAGGTCGAGCGGCTGGTGCGCCGGCTCGAGATCGAAGAAATGGCGCTGGCCAAGGAAGAGGACGAGGCGTCCAAGGAGCGGCTGGAGAAGCTGCGCGCCGAGCTGGCCGATCACAAGGAGAAGCTGGCCGAGCTGACCGCCCGCTGGCAGAACGAGAAGAACGCGATCGACATCGTTCGCGAACTCAAGGAGCAGCTCGAGACGTTGCGCGGCGAATCCGACCGCGCCGAGCGCGACGGTGACCTCGCCAAGGCGGCCGAGCTGCGCTACGGGCGCATCCCCGAGGTGGAGAAGAAACTCGACGCCGCGCTGCCGCAGGCCGAGGCCCGCGAGAATGTGATGCTCAAGGAAGAGGTCGGTCCCGACGACATCGCCGACGTGGTGTCGGCGTGGACGGGGATCCCGGCCGGGCGGCTGCTGGAGGGCGAGACCGCCAAGCTGCTGCGGATGGAAGACGAGCTGGGCAAGCGCGTCGTGGGGCAGAAGAAGGCCGTGCAGGCCGTGTCCGACGCGGTGCGGCGCAGCCGGGCCGGGGTCGCCGACCCCAACCGGCCGACGGGATCGTTCTTGTTCCTCGGCCCCACCGGCGTCGGCAAGACGGAGCTGGCCAAGGCGTTGGCGGACTTCCTGTTCGACGACGAGCGGGCGATGGTCCGCATCGACATGAGCGAGTACGGCGAGAAGCACTCGGTGGCCCGCCTGGTGGGCGCGCCTCCCGGATACATCGGCTACGACCAGGGCGGTCAGCTCACCGAGGCGGTGCGCCGTCGGCCCTACACGGTTGTGCTGTTCGACGAGGTCGAGAAGGCCCATCCGGACGTGTTCGACGTGCTGTTGCAGGTGCTCGACGAGGGTCGCCTGACCGACGGCCAGGGCCGCACCGTCGACTTCCGCAACACGATCCTGATCCTGACGTCCAACCTCGGGTCGGGCGGCAGCGAGGAGCAGGTGCTGGCCGCGGTGCGCGCCACGTTCAAGCCGGAGTTCATCAACCGCCTGGACGACGTGCTGGTCTTCGACGGCCTCAACCCCGAAGAGCTGGTGCAGATCGTCGACATTCAGCTGGCCCAGCTGGGCAAGCGGCTGGCGCAACGCCGGCTGCAGCTCGAGGTGTCGCTGCCGGCCAAGAAGTGGCTGGCGCACCGCGGGTTCGACCCGGTCTACGGCGCCCGGCCGCTGCGCCGGTTGGTGCAGCAGGCCATCGGCGACCGGCTGGCCAAGATGTTGCTGGCGGGCGACGTGCACGACGGCGACGTGGTGCCCGTCAACGTCAGCCCCGACGGCGACTCGCTGGTTCTCGGCTAACGGCGCGGCTCGCAGTCAAAACCGCCAGCGCACACTGGGACGCCTGGTGCATGCTGTGATGGGGTTGTGACCTGGTCGGTTTCTGTATTCCCGGCCGATAGCAGATACCCTGTTGGGGATGGTCCCCCTTTGGTTCACGCTCTCCGCGCTGTGCTTTGTCGGCGCGGTGGTGTTGCTGTACGTCGATATCGATCGACGCCGGGGACGCAGCAGGCGGCGTCGATCGTGGGCGCGGTCGCACGGCTTCGATTTCGAGCGTGAATCCACCGACATCCTGAAGCGCTGGAAGCGCGGCGTGATGTCGACGGTCGGCGATGTTCCGGCCCACAACGTCGTGCTGGGTCAGATTCGCGGCGAGGCCGTGTACATCTTCGACCTCGAGGAAGTCGCCACGGTGATCGCGCTGCACCGAAAGGTGGGCACGAACGTCGTCGTCGACCTGCGGCTCAAAGGGCTGAAAGAGCCACGGGAGAGCGACATTTGGTTGCTGGGCGCCATCGGGCCCCGGATGGTGTACTCCACCAATCTGGATGCGGCGCGGCGGGCCTGCGACCGCCGCATGGTCACCTTCGCGCACACCGCGCCCGACAGCGCCGAGATCATGTGGAACGAGCAGAACTGGACGCTGGTCGCGATGCCGATCGCGAGCACGCGCACCCAATGGGACGAGGGCCTGCGCACGGTCCGCCAGTTCAACGACCTGTTGCGGGTGTTGCCGCCGCTGCCGGAGGAGACCTCCGCCGAGGCGGGGGCGCCGGCCGGCCTCCGCAATGCGTCGCCGAGCCGACCGTTGGCTCCGGCCGGGCGCGCGGAGCTGACGTCGCGGCGCCCGCAGCAAGACGTGGCCGGGCTGCTGGGCTCCGACGTTCAGGGCGCCCGCCGCAAACCCGAGCCGGTGCGCCGCGACCCCGGCGGCCGTCCGCCGCCGGCGGGGCGCAACGGCCATCAGGCCACTAACTACCAGCGCTGATAGCGCGCCGGGCCGGTCGGGGTCCGGTCAGTACACTGTCGCTCATGCCACGCCCCGTCGCCCTGATCACTGGGCCAACGTCCGGGATCGGCGCCGGCTACGCGCGACGCTACGCACGCGACGGCTACGACCTGGTTCTGGTCGCCCGCGACGTCGATAGGTTGAACGAATTGGCGGGAGAGCTGAAGGGCGAGGCGGGCAGCGTCGAGATTCTGCCCGCTGATCTCGCCGATCGCGGCGACCGCGACAAGGTTGCCGAGCGGCTTGCCGCCGGTGTGCGAGTCCTGGTGAATAACGCGGGATTCGGCACCTCCGATCAATTCTGGGCAACGGATCCCGCGGTGCTGCAGGCGCAGCTCGAGGTCAACGTCGCCGCCGTCATGCACCTCACCCGCGCCGCCCTGCCGGCCATGCTCGACGCCGGCAGGGGCACGGTCGTCAACATCGCGAGCGTTGCGGGCCTGGTACCCGGCCGGGCGCCAACCTATTCGGCATCCAAGTCGTGGGTGGTCTCGTTCAGCGAGGCCCTGGCCGCCGATTTGCGGGGCACAGGCGTCGGTGTGCACGCCGTGTGCCCCGGCTTCGTGCACACCGAATTCCACGCCCGGGCAGGGATGGACATGGCGGGTGTGCCCTCGTTCATGTGGCTCGAGGTCGACGACGTGGTCAGTCAGAGCCTGGCCGATATCGCCCGCGGCAAGGTGCTCATCATTCCGGGGCTGCAATACAAGGGGATTGTCACCGCCGGGCGGATGATGCCGCGGGGCCTGTTGCGGCTAGTGGCCCAGCGAGCTGGAGGCGGCAGTGGGCGAACCTGATCGCGCGGAGCTGGCGGAGCTCGTGCGACGGCTGTCGGTGGTGCACGGGCGGGTGACGCTGTCGTCGGGCAAGGAGGCCGACTACTACGTCGACCTGCGCCGCGCCACCCTGCACCACCGGGCCTCCGCACTGATCGGCAGGCTGATGCGCGAGCTCACCCGCGACTGGGACTACGCCGTCGTGGGCGGCCTGACACTGGGCGCCGACCCGGTGGCGACGGCCATCATGCACGCGCCGGGCCGGCCGATCGACGCGTTCGTCGTGCGTAAGTCGGCGAAAACCCATGGCCTGCAACGGCTTATCGAGGGGTCAGAGGTCGTCGGTCAGCGCGTGCTGGTGGTCGAGGACACCAGCACCACGGGCGCGTCGGCGCTGACGGCCGTGCGTGCCGTGCAGGACGCGGGCGGCGACGTCATAGGCGTGGCCACCGTGGTGGACCGCGCCACCGGCGCCGCCGAGGCCATCGAGGCCGAGGGCCTGTCGTACCGCAGCGTGCTGGGCCTCGCCGATCTGGGGCTGGGGTAGGCCGCCGGCGGTATGCGCAGCTTCATCGCGGTGTTCGCCTGTCTGGCGGTTTGCCTGCTCGGCTGCTCGGGTTCCACCCATCCCGTCAACCCCTACGGCGCCCAGGGCGCGCGGCTCGGCGAATCGCTGGCGCTGCTCGGCTGGAACATGTCGGTGTCGAACCTGCGCTGGGACGGCGACTACGTGCTGGTCGACGTCTCGGCCGCCGTGGCCTCCAAGGATCCCCACGCGCCGCACGCCAAGGCCGAAGACATCCGGTTCGGGCTTTACGGCGCGCTGGCTCATCCCATCGAGTCGTTCGGGCTGGGCAGTTGCGACGCCGCGGCGACCAGCGTGCACGACCTCGGCTCTCCGCTGTCGGCGCCCCCCGACCGGCTGACCGGCACGGTCTGCCTCGGCCCGCTGAAGGATCACAGTCAGGTCCGCGGGATCTACACCTACTCGCCGCGGGACCGGATCCCGAATACGTCGGCGGCCTATCCGGCGGCGTTCCCGCTGGGGATGATGCCGACCAACGCCAACGACACCGGCCTGGTCGTCAAGACCACCAGCCTGTCGGCCTGGCGCGCGGACGGAATCCCGGTCACCAAGGCGCAATTGGGTGATGCGGGAGCTTTCAATGGCAACGGCTACATGCTGCTGGGGCTGGAGGCCGACTCCGTCGCCGCCCGGTATCGCGACGACTCGGCCAAGCGCGGCGGCCCGTTGATGCTGCTCTCCTCGCCGACGCTGCCTGGGCCGGGATTGAATCCGGCCTGCGCGGCGTACGGGTCGTCGGTGCTGATCCTTCCCGACGCGTCGCTGGACGCGGTGCACGTCAACGCGTCGCTGTGCACCCAGGGCGAGATCAACGAGGCGCTGCTTTACGCGACGGTGGCGGTCGACGGCACCCATGCGGGGGTGTGGACGCAGAAATGACCGGACCCGGACCGACCGAATGGGGCATACCGGCCGGGGGCGTCGGGCCCTGGGAGGGCGACCTTCCCAACGACCCGCGCTACGACCCAAACCTGTTGCGCGACGGCGATACTCGCAATGTCGTCGATGCCTACCGCTACTGGACCCGGGAAGCGATCATCGCCGACATCGATAC
Organism: Mycobacterium sp. IS-836; assembly: GCF_001954275.1. GTDB lineage: Bacteria > Actinomycetota > Actinomycetes > Mycobacteriales > Mycobacteriaceae > Mycobacterium. Next base: position 43,158 of record NZ_MBEU01000027.1, read on the forward strand.
GCGCCGTCAGCCGCTGCATGTGGCGATCGAGAACTTCGGCCACGACGCGAACATCGGCTCGGTGGTGCGCACGGCCAACGCGTTCGCCGTGCACACGGTGCACATCGTCGGGCGGCGGCGCTGGAATCGCCGCGGCGCCATGGTGACCGATCGTTACCAGCGGCTGTGTCATCACGACAGCGCGGCCGAACTGCTGGACTTCGCCGCCGACGCGGGTCTGACGGTCGTCGCCGTGGACAACGTTCCCGGGGCGGCGCGTCTGGAGGAGACGGCGCTGCCGCGCGAGTGCCTGCTGGTGTTCGGCCAGGAGGGGCCCGGCATCACCGGCGAGACCCGGGCCGGTGCGGCGATCACGGTGTCCATCGCCCAGTTCGGCTCGACGCGCAGCATCAACGCCGGCGTCGCCGCCGGGATCGCGATGCACGCCTGGATCCGGCAGCACGCGGACCTGACCCGCGCCTGGTAATCGCTCCGCGACCCGAGCGCGGCTTGCGAACGCACCTCAGCGGGTACCAGACAGTTCATGGCAGTGAGCACGCAAACCGACATCCCCGGCGGTGCTGCCGGGCCCGAGCAGCGGCCGCGCGGATCGCATCCATGGCTGGTCCTGGCGGTCATCGGCATCGCCCAGTTGATGGTGGTGCTCGACACCACGATCGTCAACATCGCGTTGCCCTCCGCGCAGGCGTCCCTGCATTTCGGCGTCGAAAGCCGGCAATGGATCATCACCGCCTATTCGCTGGCGTTCGGCAGCCTGTTGCTCCTGGGCGGCCGGTTGTCGGACATCTTCGGGCGCCGCCGGACGTTGCTGATTGGCCTGGCCGGATTCGCCGCCGCATCTGCGGTCGGCGGCGCGGCGACCAGTTTCGCGGTGCTGGCCGGCGCGCGCGCATTCCAAGGCGCCTTCGCGGCGGTGCTGGCCCCGGCGGCCTTGTCCACCCTCAACGTCGTCTTCACCGACACCAAAGAGCGCGGCAAGGCGTTCGCCGTGTACGGCGCGATCGCGGGCGGCGGCGCCGTCGTGGGTCTGTTGCTCGGCGGCGCGCTCACCGAGTGGCTGTCGTGGCGGTGGTGTTTGTACGTGAATTTGGTTTTCGCGGTGGTCGCCGCCGCGGGGGTGCTGGCGTTGGTGGCGGCGAAAGATCACCGCGGCAGCCTGGCCCGGCTCGACTGGCTCGGCGTCATCACCGCTTCCGGGGGCTTGTTCTGTCTGGTTTACGGCCTGTCCAACGCCGAAACACACAGCTGGAGCGCGCCGCTGACCGTCGTGATGTTCATCGGCAGCGGCCTGCTGCTGGCCGCCTTCGCGGTGATCGAGGCGCGGGCCGACGCGCCGTTGCTGCCGCTGCGGATTGTCATGGACCGCAACCGCGTTGGCGCATACCTAGCGATCATGATCGCCTTTTGCAGCATGTTCAGCGCCTTCCTGTTCCTGACCTACTATGCCCAGCAGAACCTCGGCTACAGCCCGCTCAAGACCGGCGTGGCCTTCCTGCCGCTGGCCGGCGGTATCGCGGTAGCGGCCGGTCTGGCCAACGCGCGATTGATTCCGAGGCTGGGGCCCCGCCGGGTGATTCCGCCCGGGATGCTCATCGCCGCCGGCGGCATGTTCTGGCTGGCCCAGCTCGACGTTCACTCCACCTATGCGGGCAACGTGTTTGGGCCGCTTCTGGCCCTGGGAGTGGGCATGGGCCTAACGTTCGCGCCCGCGATCGCCACGGCGACGGCAGGTGTTGCCGGACCGGATGCCGGCGTCGCGTCGGCGATGGTGAACACCAGCCAGCAGATCGGCGGTGCCATTGGAACGGCCGCGCTCTCAACCATTTTCGCGTCCGCACTCACCCGCTACATGGCCAGTCATCGGCCCCCCAGCCCCGCCCTGCAACCCGCCGCTGCGGTACACGGCTACACCGTCGCGTTCGGCGTCAGTTGCGGGCTGTTCCTGGCCGGGGCGCTGACTACCGCGCTGCTGTTGCGTCGCGAACCCGCGACTGAGCCCCACCATCGCGACGCGGGCGACGGTGCAGACCGAGGCGGGATCATCGCCGATCTCGAGCGGAAAATCGCGCGGCTGGAAGCCGAAAACCGCCACCTGTCAGCACAATTGAGCCAACTGACCGCGGACCGGACGCCGGTGTCTCGCCCCGCGCCGCGCAATCCGATCAGGTTGGACGCCAAGCTACTTGCAGCCGCACTGGGCGTTGCGCTGATTGCGGTCGCCATGATGGCCGCGACATTGCAAGGATCGCGATCGAACACCGGCATTGTCTGGAACTGCGTCGCCAACACAAAACCACAAGCCGAGCATTACCGGCCGGGTTCACTCAACCAACTCGCCAACGCGCCCGACTGCGAATTCGTGGGAGGCAAGCTAGTAGGTGTGCGTTGACGGCGGAGCTCCTCGTCGTGTCGGCGCCCTGGACGGGGCGGGCGCTGCGCTGAGGCAGGATCGGACGGTATGGACCAGCTATGGGCGAACCGGGCGGCCAGCTCCGAAGCCGCGATCACGCAACGACACCTGAAACGGCTGTGGGCGCTGCCGGGCACCCAGCTCGGCGTGGTGGCCTGGCCGTCGACCCGCAAGGACCGCTTGTTCGGCACCTGGCACTACTGGTGGCAGGCGCATCTGCTGGATTGCCTGGTCGATGCGCAGCTGCGGGATCCGCGGCCGCAGCGGCGGACCGAGATCAACCGCCAGGTGCGCTCGCACCGGCTGCGCAACAACTTTCGCTGGACCAACAGCTACTACGACGACATGGCGTGGCTGGCACTCGCGCTGGAACGGGCCGCGCGGATCGCCGGCGTCGAACGCCACCGCGCGCTGCCCAAGCTCGCCGGCCAGTTCGTCAAGGCGTGGGTGCCCGAGGACGGCGGTGGCATCCCATGGCGCAAGCAGGACCAGTTCTTCAACGCGCCCGCCAACGGACCGGCGGGACTGTTCCTGGCCCGCTACTCCGACAGCCATCCGGACGTCCTGAAACGTGCCGAGCAGATGGGCGATTGGATCGACGCCACACTGATCGACCCGGAGACGCACCTGGTGTTCGACGGCATCAAGGCCGGGTCGCTGGTACGCGCGCAGTACACCTACTGCCAGGGAGTGGTGCTCGGGCTGGAAACCGAGCTCGCGGCGCGCACCGGCGCGGAAGCCAGGGCCCGGCACCAGGCGCGCGTGCATCGCCTGGTCGCGGCCGTCGACGAGCACATGGCGGCGTCGGGCGTGCTCAAGGGCGCCGGCGGCGGGGACGGCGGGCTGTTCGCCGGCATCACCGCCCGCTACCTCGCGCTGGTGGCCACCACGCTGCCGGGCGACTCCGCCGACGACGCGGTGGCCCGCGACACCGCACGCACCTTGGTGCTCGCCAGCGCGAAATCCGCATGGGAAAACCGGCAAACGGCGAACGGACTGCCGGTCTTCGGGGCGTTTTGGGACCGCGACGCCCAATTGCCCACCGCCGGCGGCCAGGCGGCGCAATTCGTCGCGGGCGCGGTGATGGAATCCGAGGTCGCCGAGCGCGATCTGTCGGTGCAACTGTCCGGGTGGATGCTGATGGAGGCCGCCTGTAACGTCACCGCCGTGACGGCGGCCGGCGCGACATGACCGAACCCGGCGACTGGATCCCCGACGAGGCAACGGTTTCCGGCGCCAACATCACCCGTTTCCTGCGCTGGCTCGCCGAGACGGGACGCGGCGAGTTCGCGGACTACCACGCGCTGTGGGCGAAGTCGGTGGCCGACATCGAGTGGTTCTGGGACGCGGTCTTCACCTACTTCGACGTCCAGGCGGCGAGCCCGCCCCGCTCGGTGCTGGGCGACCGCGCCATGCCGGGCACCGAGTGGTTTCCCGGTGCCACGCTCAACTACGCCGCCGAGGTCTTCCGCCACGCCACCGACGAGCGACCCGCCCTGATCGTCGTCGGCGAGGACGGCTCGGCCGAGTGGTCGTGGGCGCGGCTGGAGCGGGAGACGGCGGCGTTCGCGGCCTACCTGAAGGGCCTCGGCGTCCAGCCCGGCGACGCCGTCGTCGGATACCTGCCCAACGTCGCCGAGGCCGTCGTCGCCGCACTGGCCGCGGCCAGCGTGGGCGCGATCTGGGCGGTGTGCAATCAGGACCTGGCCGTGGAAGGCGTGGTCGCGAGGCTCGGTCAACTGGAGCCGGCCGTGCTGGTCGCCAGCGACGGCTCGCGCTACCACGGCAAGCGCATCGATCGCCGCGACGAGCTGGCCATGATCCGGCGCGCGCTGCCGACCCTGCGGGCCACCGTGGTGGTGCCGCGGCTCGGGCTCGACGTGGACCCCGACGGCGTGGTGCCGTGGCTCGCGGCCGTCCAAGCGGAGGCCGCCCTGGAGACGACGGCGGTTCCATTCGCGCACCCGCTGTGGGTGCTGTTCTCGTCGGGGACAACCGGCAAACCGAAGGGCATCGTGCACGGCCACGGCGGCGTGCTGCTGGAGCACCTGAAGTATCTGAGCCTGCAGCTGGACCTGCACCCCGGCGACCGGTACCTGTGGTACTCATCGACCAGCTGGGCGATGTGGAACATTCAGCTGTCCGGTCTGCTGGTCGACACCACCATCGTGCTCTACGACGGCAGCCCGACCCACCCGACGACCGACGGCCTCTGGCGGGTCGCCGCCCAGGCCGGTGTCACGTTCCTGGGCACCGGGGCGGGCTACGTGTTGGCCTGCGCCAAGGAAAAGCTGAAACCCGGTGCGTCGTATCCGCTGGACGCGCTGCGCGCGGTGGGTTCCACGGGTTCACCGCTGCCCGCCACCGGATTCCGTTGGGTACAAGAGGGACTCGGCCGGTGCGTTCCGGTGATCTCGATGAGTGGTGGCACCGACGTGTGCACGGCGTTCCTCGGCGGTTGCCCGATTCTGCCGGTGGTAGCAGGCGAGCTGTCGTGCATCTGCCTGGGCGCGGCCGTCGAATCATGGTCGGCCGACGGACGCCCGGTCATCGGGGAAGAGGGCGAACTCGTGCTCACGCAGCCGATGCCGTCGATGCCGGTCTTTTTCTGGAACGACGACGACGGCAGCCGCTACCGCGCCGCCTACTTCGATAAGTACCCGGGCGTGTGGTGTCACGGCGACTGGATCACCATCACCGACCGGGGATCCGTTGTGGTGCATGGCCGTTCGGATGCCACCCTCAATCGGCTCGGTGTTCGGATGGGCAGCACCGAGATCTACAGCGCGGTGGAGGGCCTGCCCGAGGTGCGTGATTGCCTGGTGGTCGGCGTCGAGCAGGACGACGGCGGCTACTGGATGCCGCTGTTCGTGGACCTGACGGACGGTGTCGAACTCGACGAGGAGCTGAAGTCGCGCATCGTCGCCGAAATCCGTCGGCACGCCTCGCCGCGGCACGTACCGGATGCCGTCCTCGCGGTTGCGGGTATCCCGCGGACGCTGACCGGCAAACGCTTGGAAATCCCGATCAAACGGATCCTGCTCGGGGCGGCACCGGGTGAGGCCGTGCAACGCAGTTCGGTCGACAGGCCGGAACTGCTAGACGCTTTCGTTGCGTACCGGCGAAGTCGGGTCTGACTCGGGCTCCTGCTCGGCTGCGGGCTGCGTGGTCGAGCGGCGGCGCCCCCGGTAGCCGCGCCACGCGGCGATGAACGCCGGCATCAGCGACACGAACAGGATCGCCAGGATGATCTTTTCCAGGTTCTGGTGGACGAACGGCACGGTGCCCAGGAAGTAGCCCGCCAGCGTCGCGCCGCCGCCCCAGGCGATGCCGCCGACGATGTCGAACCCGAGGAACACCGGGTAGCGCATGTACGACACCCCGGCGACCACCGGCACGAACGTCCGCACGAACGGCGCGAAGCGGGCCAGGATGATCGCCCACGGCCCGTACTTCTCGAAGAACGCGTGCGACTCCGTCACGTAATGCTTCTTGAAGAACCGGGAGTCTTCCTTCTTGAACAGCGCCGGCCCGATCCGTCGCCCGATGAAGTATCCGGTCTGATCGCCCAGGATCGCTACCAGCGCGACGGCGGGCGCCAGCACCCAGATGCTGGCGGGCGGGTTCGGGTGCGCGGCCAGCAGCCCGCCGGTGAACAACAGCGATTCCCCGGGCAGCAGCGGAAACAGCAATCCGGTCTCGATGAAGACGATGATCAGGATCCCGGGCAGCACCGCGGACCCGAAGACGCCGTTGGCGCCCAGCCAGTACATCGGGTCGAGGATGTCCGGCAGGGCCGTGACGGCGGTGTGCATGGTGGTTCAACATACCGTCGTTGCCTTGCGGGCCGGGAAACAACGCCCGACGCCTGGTTGCGATACTTACCGCATGCCTATCGCAACGCCCGAGGTCTACGCCGAGATGCTGGGCCGTGCCAAGGAGAACTCGTACGCTTTCCCGGCCATCAACTGCACCTCCTCGGAGACCGTCAACGCTGCCATCAAAGGCTTCGCCGACGCGGGCAGTGACGGCATCATCCAGTTCTCCACCGGCGGCGCGGAGTTCGCGTCGGGGCTCGGGGTGAAAGACATGGTCAGCGGCGCGGTGGCGCTGGCCAAGTTCACCCGCAGCATCGCGGCCAAATACCCGATCAACGTCGCGCTGCACACCGATCACTGCCCGAAGGACAAGCTGGACACGTACGTGCGGCCGCTGCTGGCGATCTCGGCCAAGCGGGTGGCCGCCGGCAAGGACCCGCTCTTCCAGTCCCACATGTGGGACGGCTCCGCGGTGCCGATCGACGAGAACCTGGACATCGCGCAGGGGCTGCTCAAAGAGGCCGCGGCCGCCAAGATCATCCTCGAGATCGAGATCGGCGTGGTCGGCGGCGAAGAGGACGGTGTGGCCAACGAGATCAACGACAAGCTCTACACCACCCCGGACGACTTCGAGAAGACCATCGACGCGCTGGGCCACGGCGAGCACGGCAAGTACCTGCTGGCCGCGACCTTCGGCAATGTGCACGGCGTGTACAAGCCCGGCAACGTCAAGCTCCGCCCCGACATCCTGGCCCAGGGGCAGCAAGTGGCGGCGGCCAAGCTCGGGTTGTCAGCGGACGCCAAGCCGTTCGACTTCGTGTTCCACGGCGGCTCGGGCTCGGAGAAGTCGGAGATCGTGGAGGCGCTGCGCTACGGCGTGGTGAAGATGAACGTCGACACCGACACCCAGTACGCGTTCACCCGCCCGATCGCCGGCCACATGTTCACCAACTACGACGGCGTCCTCAAGGTCGACGGCGAAGTGGGCAGCAAGAAGGTCTACGACCCGCGCAGCTACCTCAAGAAGGCCGAAGCCGCGATGACCGAGCGCGTCATCGAGGCCTGCAACGACCTTCATTGCGCCGGGAAGTCGGTCAGCTAGCCGGCCGCCGCGGCCTGCGAACGTGCGGCTGGCCGCACACTCGGCACCGAACGTGCGGCTGGCCGCACGCTCGGCACGCGCTAGCCGCTGGGGGACTGGCAGATCTCCCACTTGTCGTCGCGGTATTGCAGGTCCAGGCTGCGGGTCGAGCGCACCTGCGGGTCGTAGGCCATGAACGTGGTGACGTTCGCCTCGGCGTGTTGGCCGTTGACGACCACCTGGTCGATGCTGGCGATCACCGGATATTGCTTGGCCGCCGAGACGCGCTGATAGGTCTCGGCCCACGCGTGCTCGTCGTAATCCACATACCCGTCGCGGGTGGTGCCGCACGTGATGCTGCGCAGCGCCGTCAGATCGCCCCGCTGCACCGCGACGTCGAACTCCTGGATGGTGTGGCGGACCTGATCCTCCGGCGAGACCTTCAGGTGCTTGCTGCGGGTCAGCAGCACCGTGCCCAGGATCGCGATCGCCGCCAGCGCCAACACCACGACGATCAGCGCCAGCACCAATCCCCAGTTGAATTGCCTTGATGTCCGGACCTTTTCCCCGTCACGAGGTGGAATCGATTGTGGTACAGCCGATTTCGGCGGCATGCCGGCGGGGGGCGTTGTCACCGGAGTGGTCGGCGGCGATGCGAAGACCTCGGTGGCCGGCTCGGGGGTGGTGGCGATGATCGCCGTCTCTTTCGCGTCGAATCCCGGTGCGGTGAAACGACGTTCGCGCTGCTGCCCCTCCGGATTCTCCGGATCGCCGGCCGGCTCGGGTTTGTTGATCACCACGGTCTCGGTCTCGGCGTCGTTGGGAATCAGGGGCTGGCCCTCGGGTTGCTCTTCGCCGGACTCGGCGGCCCGCTCGTCGGCCGGGTCGCTCCGGGATTCCGGCGGCTCGGACCCAGGCCGGTTCGGCGCGCCGCCGCGGTCGGGCTCGGGTGCGTTGGGCATGACGGCAGAATAGACGACATGACGCCGATGGGTGATCTTCTGGGACCTGATCCAATTCTGTTGCCTCCTGACAGCGATGCCGAGGCCGCGCTGCTCGCCAAGGAGAACCCGGGCATCGTCGCCGCCGCGCATCCGTCGGCGTCGGTGGCCTGGGCGGCGCTGGCCGAGGAGGCGCTGGCGGACGACAAGGCGATCACGGCCTACGCGTATGCGCGCACGGGTTATCACCGGGGCCTGGATCAGCTGCGCCGCAACGGCTGGAAGGGTTTCGGGCCGGTGCCGTATTCGCACGAGCCCAACCGGGGCTTCCTGCGGTGTGTGGCGGCGCTGGCGCGGGCCGCCGACGCGATCGGCGAGACCGACGAGTACGCGCGTTGCCTGGATCTGCTCGACGACTGCGATCCCACCGCCCGCCCGGCGCTCGGGCTCTAGCAGCCCTCCGAACAGTCGCCGTTGCCGCCCGGACAGTCGATCTGAACCGTGGCGTGGCGCAGCCCGCGCGCGGACAACACCTCCCGCGCGTCCTGCAGCACCCGCGCGGAGTCGGCGGTGCTGGTCAAGTGCGCCGTGCACATGTCCTTGCCGGGCGAAAGCGTCCACACGTGCAGGTCGTGCACCTCGGTCACGCCGTCGACGGCGTGCAGGGCCGAACGCAGCTCCTCGACGTCGATGTGGACCGGCGATGATTCGGACAGGATCCGGAGCGCGTCGCGGGCCAGGGAGATGGCCCGGGGCAGCACCCAGAGCGCGACCAACACGGCGACCACCACGTCGGCGTACGGCCAGTGTGTGGTGACGGTGACGACGCCGGCGATCAGGACGCCCACGCTGCCGACCGTGTCGGCGACGACCTCCATGTAGGCGCCCTGCACGGCCAGGCTCTGCGACGAGTGGGACCGAAGCAGTAGCGCCACGACGAAGTTGGCGGCGAGGCCGGCCAGCGCGACCACAATCATCGGCACGCCGGGGATCGACGGCGCGTCCCGGAGCCGCCGGATGGCCTCCCACAGGATGAACAGGGCGACCCCGATCAGCAGGCCTGCGTTGGCGACCGCGGTGAACACCTCGGCGCGATGCCAGCCGTAGGTGCGTGCGGGCGACGAACTGCCGCGCCGGGCCAGCATGACGGCGGCCAAGCCCATGAACACCGCCACGACGTCGGTGAGCATGTGGCCGGCGTCGGCCAGCAACGCGATCGAATTGATCAGCAGCGACGTCGTCAACTCCACGACGAAGAAGGCCGCCAGAATCGCGGCGGCCATGATCATGCGGGGGATCATCCGGGACGCGTCGGCCTCGGCGGGGGTGTGGTTGTGGCCGGCGCCCATGGAGTGCAATATATGCGCGTTAGCGCATATATTGCAAGGGTCAGAACCAGCGGCTCCAGAACCGGGTGAGGGAGTTGCCGGCGCCCGCCAGCATGTGAGGCACGCCCGAGAGATCGAAGAGCCAACCCACGATCCCGAAGAGCCATTGGTTCAACACCGGCGCCAGGAGCACGAACAGCAGGATGAAGATTCCCCACTGCTTGGCGGGTGCCACCGCGCGCTGGGTCTCGGGGCTCAGGTGTGGCTCCAGGGCGTCGTAGCCGTCCAGGCCCGGGATCGGCAGCAGGTTCAGCACGACGGCCATGATCTGGAGGAAGCCCAGAAACGCGACGCCGGCCCACAGCACCACATGGTTCGGGTCCAAGAACAAGCGGGTCAGCGTCAGCAGCAGGATCGCCAGCAGCAGGTTGGCCGCCGGGCCCGCCAGGCTGACCAGGGTACGGCGGGTGGGCGTCATGAACCCCGTCCGCAAATACACCGCGGCGCCCGGCAGGCCGATGCCGCCCAGGGCGATGAACACCATCGGCAACAGCAGCGACAGCCCGGGATGGCTGTAGCGCCGCGGATCCAGTGTCAGGTAGCCGCGCACGGCGGCGTCGTGGTCGCCGAAGCGCCAGGCGGTCAGCGCGTGCCCGAATTCGTGCAGGCACAACGACACCAGCCAGCCGGCGATCACAAAGGTGAAAACCCCGGCGTAGGCCAGCGGCCGCACGGTCGCCCCGGCCAGCCAGGCGAGCACGCCGCCGACCGCGGTCAATCCGAGCAGGGCCAAGAAGATCGGGCTGGGGCGCACCGATTCGTGCACCCTGGAAAAGCTCACCGATCGAAACTACCGGACCACCACGCGCCGCCGCTGTGGGCGCAACGCCCAGGAGGCCACGGTGAGCCCCACGAGAATGACGGGACCCACCAGCGTTTTGGCGTCATCGCCCGCCCAGATGTGCGAGGCCGTCGCGCCGAGGTAGACGAACATCAGGCCCGCGTACGCCCATTCCTTCACCAGGGGCAGGCGCGGCGCCAGCAGTGCGATGCCGGCCGCCACGTAGCAGACGCCGAGGATCGTCATGAAGTACGGCGGATATCCCAGATGTGTCACGACGCCCTTGAACGGTTGCAGGCGTAAGGCGCCCATCACCCCACCCACGAAACATTCGGCGGCGAGCGGGCCGGTCGTCAACCAATAGGCGACGTTGATACGCGTCATAAAACATCGACACCGCGCGAGCCCGAAATGTGACTACCGGACCTGCAGCCAACCCTCGACGTGGCGGTAGAACGTCGACCGGCGTGCGGACCGGGACGCCGGAACACCGTCGCGCACCACGACGACGCCCGTGCTGCCCAGCTGGACGGCGCGGCCGGTGATCCATCGGCCGCCCGCAGTCCTGGCCCGCAGGCCCGGCACGGCCAGCGTCGGCTCGATGTCCACGCCGTCGACGTCGCCGTCGAACAGCGCGGTGTCATCGACGACGGCTTCGCCGTGCAGCGGCTCCCGGTCCTCGGCGGGTCGCCAGCTGGCCCGGCCCACGATCACCGACCCCGTCTCGTCGCGGATCAGCGGCACCCGCCGGGCCCTTCCGCGGCGGGCGCGCCGGGCCGCCCGGCGTCCGGAGGCCACCCGATACACCCGGGTCGCCGCGGTGCGCCGGCGCGGCACGTACGCCACCTCGACGTCGAGCCGTTCCGCACGCAGCAGCCGGCTGAGCACCGCGGCCAGGTCGGCGTCGCCGCCGACCACCGCCAGCCGTCGGTGTGGCCCGATCGCGTCGTCGATGGCGGCCGAGTCAGTTGGGCCATCGGCTCGGCGGATCGGCAGGCCGTTCAGCCGCCCGGGCACCCGCGCGTCGCCGAACACCAACACCGCCACACCGGGCGTGGTATCGGCCGTGTTCACGACACTCCTCGCAAATCGCTGGGATAGGGTAGGTCACCGGCTGGACCACAATAAGCAGGCGAGACCAGGTGGGAGCATGTCATGCCGGCAATCGTCCTCATCGGCGCCCAATGGGGCGACGAGGGCAAAGGTAAGGCCACCGACCTGCTTGGTGGGCGCGCGCAGTGGGTGGTGCGTTATCAGGGTGGCAACAATGCCGGGCACACCGTCGTCTTGCCGACCGGCGAGAACTTCGCGCTGCATCTGATCCCGTCCGGGGTGCTGACGCCGGGCGTCACCAACGTGATCGGCAACGGCGTGGTCGTCGACCCCGGCGTGCTGCTCGACGAGCTGAAGGGCCTCGAGGCCCGCGGGGTCGACACCTCCAAGCTGTTGATCTCCGCCGACGCGCACCTGCTGATGCCCTACCACGTCGCCATCGACAAGGTCACCGAGCGCTACATGGGCAACAAGAAGATCGGCACCACCGGCCGCGGCATCGGGCCGTGCTATCAGGACAAGATCGCCCGAATGGGAATCCGGGTCGCCGACGTGCTCGACCCGGAGCTGTTGTCGCACAAGGTCGAAGCGGCGCTGGAACTCAAGAACCAGATCCTGGTCAAGGTCTACAACCGCAAGGCGCTGGAGGCGGACCACGTCGTCGAGGTCCTGCTGGACCAGGCCGACGGATTTCGGCACCGCATCGCCGACACCCGGCTGTTGCTCAACGCGGCGCTGGAAGCCGGCGAAACGGTGTTGCTGGAGGGCTCGCAGGGCACGCTGCTCGATGTCGACCACGGCACGTATCCCTATGTGACGTCGTCGAATCCGACGGCGGGCGGTGCGGCCGTCGGATCCGGCATCGGCCCGACCCGGATCACCACCGTGCTCGGCATCCTCAAGGCCTACACCACCCGCGTGGGTTCCGGCCCGTTCCCCACCGAATTGTTCGACGAGAACGGCGAATACCTGTCGAAGACGGGCGGCGAATTCGGTGTCACCACCGGGCGGCGCCGGCGCTGCGGCTGGTTCGACGCGGTCATCGCCCGCTACGCCACCCGGGTCAACGGCATCACCGACTACTTCCTGACCAAACTCGACGTGCTGTCCAGCCTGGAGACGGTGCCGGTGTGCGTCGGCTATCGGATCGACGGCACCGAGACTCATGAAATGCCAATGACGCAAAGCGATCTGCACCGCGCCGAACCGATCTATGAGGAGCTGCCCGGCTGGTGGGAGGACATCTCGGCAGCGCGCGAATTCGACGACCTTCCGGCCAAGGCCCGCGACTACGTGTTGCGTCTGGAAGAGCTTGCCGGAGCACACGTTTCGTGCATCGGGGTCGGTCCCGGACGTGATCAGACGATCGTGCGCCGCGACATCCTGGCGGCCCGCCCGTGACCCAGCAACCAGAACAAGTCGAGCCGGACCCCAAACAACTCGACCCCGAATACGAGCATCACGGCGGCTTTCCGGAATACGGCCCCGCCAGCCCCGGCGCCGGATTCGGCCGCTTCGTGGAGTCCATGCGCCGGCTGCAGGACCTTGCCGTGTCCGCCGACCCCGGCGACGGCGTCTGGGACGACGCGGCCGATCGTGCCGCGGCGCTGGTGGAGCTGCTGGGCCCGTTCGAAGCCGACGAGGGCAAGGCGCCGGCCGGGCGGACGCCCGACCTGCCCGGCATGGGCAGCCTGCTGCTGCCGCCGTGGACCTTGACGCGGTATGCGCCCGACGGCGTCGAAATGACCGGCTATTTCACCAGGTTTCACGTCGGCGGCAACCACGCGGTGCACGGCGGTGTGCTTCCGCTGCTGTTTGACCACATGTTCGGGATGATCTCGCACGCCGCGGGACGACCGATCAGCCGGACGGCCTTCCTGCACGTCGACTACCGCAAGATCACCCCGATCGATACGCCCTTGGTAGTGCGCGGTCGCGTCACCAGTACCGAGGGACGCAAGGCGTTCGTGTCCGCCGAATTGGTCGACGGCGACGAAGCGGTGTTGGCCGAAGGCACCGGCCTGATGGTGCGATTGCTCCCGGGCCAGCCCTGAGCTGCGCTTTTGCCCCGCCGACCTATCCTTGTGCAGTGACTGACGGCTTGACCCACGGACCCGCCGACGACGACAAGACGTCGGCGATCGTGGTGGCCCCGCAGGCCGGCGACGCGCGCGCCGGCGGGGACGGCGACGTGCGTCCCCGCGTGATGCTGCTGGGTTCCGACGAGCTCAGCCGGGAGCTGACGATCGCGTTGCGGCGGCTGGGCGCCGAGGTGATCGCGGTCGACGGGTCTGCGGGCGCGCCCGCCCACCGCGTCGCCGACCAATCGCTCGTCATCGCCATGACCGACGCCGACGAGCTGTCGGCGGCCTTCCTGCGGCTGCAACCCGACTTCGTGGTGACCGCCGCCGACGCGGTCTCCGTCGACGCCCTCGACGCCCTGGCGACCGGGACACACAACGAGCTCGCCGAAGCGGTGCCCAGCGCCCGCGCCGTGCGGCTCGCCGCCGACCGTGAGGGCCTGCGCCGGCTGGCCGCCGACCAGCTGGGCCTGCCCACGGCGCCGTTCTGGTTCGCCGGATCGGTCGGCGAGCTCGAGGCGGTGGCCGCGCACGCGGGGTATCCGCTGCTGGTCAAACCCGTCAGGGGGCCGGTAGGCCCGGGACGATCGATGGTCGACGGACCCGACGACATCGGGCCCGCCTGGCGGCGTGCCGCGGGCGGTCATGCACAACCGCGGGTGCTGGCCGAGGCGGTGGTCGAGATCGAATTCGACGTCACCCTGTTTGCGGTGCGCAGCGAAGGCGCGCGCGGACCGGTGATCGAGTTCTGCCCGCCGATCGGTCATCGCCGCGCCGAGGCCGGCCTGCTGGAATCCTGGCAACCCCAAGAAATGAGCAGCGCCGCGATGGACGCCGCCAAATCCATCGCCGCGCGCATCGTCAAGGCGCTCGGCGGGCGTGGGGTGTTCGGTGTCGAATTGATGATCAACGGCGACGAGGTGTACTTCAACGACGTCACCGCATTCCCGCGCCAGAGTGCCTGGGTGACGCTGCGCACCCAGCGGCTTTCGGTGTTCGACCTGCAGGCGCGCGCCATTCTCGGCCTGCCGGTGGACACGATCATGATTTCGCCGGGTGCCGCCCACCCGATACCGCGGACCGACGGGGGAGGGTTCCCCGGCGCCGACGCGCTCAGCGGCGCGCTCGCGGTCCCGGAAGGCGATCTCCTGGTATTCGGCCCGCCCGCGGGTGCGTCGCGCCAACTCGGTGTGGCGCTGGCCACAGCGCCGGCCGTCGCGGCCGCACGGGACCGCGCCCGACAGGTGGCGACCGCGGTGAATATGCGAGACTCACGCGGGTGAGCTACGCAGGAGATATCACGCCGCTCGAGGCATGGAAGATGCTCAGCGACAACCCCCAGGCGGTGCTGGTCGACGTACGCACCGATGCCGAATGGCGGTTCGTCGGTGTGCCCGACCTGTCCAGCCTCGGCCGGGACGTGGTGTACATCGAATGGAATACGACCGACGGCACGTACAACGAGAACTTCGCGGCCGAACTGCGGAAACACATACCGCCCGCAGCGGACGACGAAGAGCGGCCCGTGGTCTTCCTGTGTCGCTCGGGCAACCGCTCCATCGGAGCCGCCGAGGTCGCGACCGAGGTTGGCATCACCCCGGCCTACAACGTGCTGGACGGCTTTGAAGGTCATCTCAACGCTCACGGCCATCGCGGCGAAACAGGTTGGCGGGCAATAGGATTGCCCTGGAAGCAGCTATGACCGACGTCCCGTCGGTCCGCATTCCCGAGCCGCTGCCCGACGGCGTCAGCCAGGCCACCACCGGGGTGCGCGGCGGGATCCTGCGGTCCGGCTTCGACGAGACCGCCGAGGCAATGTATTTGACGTCCGGCTACGTCTACGAGTCGGCCGCCGACGCGGAGAAGTCGTTCACCGGCGAAATCGACCGCTTCGTGTACTCCCGATACGGCAACCCCACCGTCTCCATGTTCGAGGAACGGTTGCGGCTGATCGAGGGCGCGCCGGCGGCATTCGCCACCGCGAGTGGCATGGCCGCGGTGTTCACCTCGCTGGGCGCGCTGCTGGCCGCCGGGGACCGGTTGGTCGCCTCCCGCAGCCTGTTCGGATCGTGTTTCGTGGTGTGCAACGAGATCCTGCCGCGTTGGGGCGTGGAGACGGTGTTCGTCGACGGTGACGACCTCGCGCAGTGGGAGCGGGCGCTGTCGGTGCCCACCGCGGCGGTGTTCTTCGAGACGCCGTCGAATCCGATGCAGTCGCTGGTCGACATCGCTGCCGTCACCGAACTGGCCCATGCCGCGGGGGCAAAGGTGGTGCTGGACAACGTGTTTGCCACGCCGCTGCTACAGCAGGGCATTCCGCTGGGAGTCGACGTGGTGGTGTACTCGGGCACCAAACACATCGACGGTCAGGGCCGGGTGCTGGGTGGCGCCATTCTGGGCGACAAGGAATACATCGACGGTCCGGTGCAGAAGCTGATGCGCCACACCGGTCCGGCGATGAGCGCCTTCAACGCCTGGGTTTTGCTGAAAGGACTTGAGACGCTGGCGATTCGCGTCGAACATGCCAATTCGTCGGCGCAGCGGATCGCGGAATTCCTGGAGTCGCATCCGGCGGTGAGCTGGGTGCGCTATCCCTACTTGACGTCGCACCCTCAGTACGATCTGGCCAAACGTCAGATGACCGGGGGCGGCACCGTGGTCACCTTCGCGCTCGACTGTGCGGAAAGCGCGGCCAAGCAACGGGCCTTCGACGTGCTCGACAAGCTGCAGCTGATCAACATTTCCAACAACCTGGGCGATGCCAAATCGCTTGTCACCCACCCGGCGACGACGACGCACCGGGCTATGGGCCCCGAGGGCCGCGCCGCGATCGGGCTGGGCGACAACGTGGTCCGCATCTCGGTCGGGCTGGAAGGCGCCGACGACCTGATCGCGGACATCGATCGGTCGCTGAGCTAGCCGGCTTGCCTTTCGGCGGCATCGGCGCGCTCGGCCGCGGCCAGCGCCCCTTCCTCCGCGTGTGCCTGCATCCAGTTCGTCACCACCCTGGCGTAGACCATCTGGCTGGTGATGGCCATCTGACCGCGGGTGCGCCCCAGGAAGGAGATGCCCCAGGCGAACATCGCCGCGATGCGATTGCGGTGGCCGATCAGGTAATACAGGTGCAGCACCAGCCAGGCCAGCCACGCGATGAAGCCGCCGAACTCCAGCTTGCCGACTTGTGCCACGGCGCTGAATCGGGACACCGTCGCCATGCTGCCCTTGTCGAAGTACTTGAACGGCTTGCGATTTGCCGGGTCGTCTTGGCCCTTGAGGCCGTGCTTGATCGCCGTCGTCGCGTAGTGCGCCCCCTGGATCGCGCCTTGCGCCATCCCGGGCACGCCCTGCATCGACATCAGATCACCGATGACGAAGACGTTCGGGTGTCCCTTGACGGTGAGATCGGGTTCCACGATCACCCGCCCGGCACGGTCGACTTCGGTTCCATCGGACTGGTCGGCGATCATCTTGCCCAGCGGGCTGGCCTGCACCCCGGCCGCCCATACCTTGCAGGCGCATTCGATCCGCCGTTCACCGCCGTCCTTGTCCCTGATGGTGATGCCCTTGTAGTCGACGGCGCTCACCATCGCGTTGAGCTGGATCTCGACGTCCATCTTCTCCAGCCGGCGTTGCGCCTTGAGGCCCAGCTTCTTTCCCATCGGCGGCAGCACCGCCGGGGCCGCGTCGAGCAGGATCACCCGGCAATCGCTGGGTTTGATGGTGCGAAACGCCCCGGCGAGCGTGCGCTCGGCGAGTTCGACGATCTGTCCGGCCACCTCGACGCCCGTCGGCCCGGCGCCGACCACCACGAAGGTCAGGCGCCGTTCCCGTTCGGCCGGGTCGGTGGCGACCTCGGCCGCCTCGAACGCGCCCAGGATGCGGCCGCGCAGCTCGAGCGCGTCGTCGATGGTCTTCATGCCGGGCGAGAAGGTGGCGAACTGGTCGTTGCCGAAGTAAGAGGTCTGCGCGCCCGCGGCCACGATGAGGCTGTCGTACGGGGTCACGGTCTCCATGTCGATCAACTTCGACGTGACGGTCTGCGCCTTGAGGTCGATCGCGTTGACCTCCCCCAGCAGCACCCGGACATTCTGTTGTTTGCGCAGGATCAACCGGGTCGTCGGGGCGATGTCGCCCTCGGACAGGATCCCCGTCGCCACCTGATACAGCAGCGGCTGGAACAGGTGCGTGGTCGTTTTGGAGATCAGCGTGATGTCCACGTCGGCCCGTTTGAGCGCCTTGGCCGCGGTCAGGCCGCCGAATCCGCTTCCGATGATGACCACGCGATGGCGTGACATAGCTACCCCTTTCACCTTCGCAGCGCATACCCACCCTATGACGTGACGAACGTGACCTGCGATCAATATTGATGTCGAGGGTTGTCTGTTAGGCGGAGTTGAGGCATTGGCGGCTTCTGGCGCTGAAAACCGTTGGTGAAATGCGACGTTCGAACCTCCGTCGCGTGCCGGGTCCCAGCTCACTCCGTTGCGCGCTGGCGACCAACATGGCGCGCAAACGTTGTGCGCCCGGTTGCTCCTAAGTGGCAACTTTGGCGGCGATTTGACGAGCGACGTTCACCGCGGAGTTGGACTGAGCGTCAGACAGGTTGTTGCTACACACGCCGACGTCGATGGCGACGTTGTTGGCCACGGTCAGCGCCCGCTGACAGGTCACCGTCGCCCCGGCGGCCCTGCCGGTCTTGGTGACGCTCAGGGTGCCGTTGCTGCTAGATACCGGCCCCACAGTCCACTCCGTATCGGGTACGCCCGGCTGGGTCACCGCGTATCGACGGTCTGAGCACGCCGGCCATCGTTGGGCGGAGGAGGCGAAGAACGCATCCGCATCGTGCGCGGAAGGAAACAACACCAGAGCCTGAAGGACGAAATGACTGAAATTGCCCGGTTCGTGTAGGCCCTGTTCGCGCACGGTGCTCCACCCGCTGCCCTCATAAACCGTGGCTTGCGCCGGGCCCTGCGCGGGTAGGCAGGCCTTGTCGGCCACTTGGGCGCTGGCGTCGTTCATCGCGGCGGAGGTTGCCGCGACCGTCATCTTGGTGGAGCCGACCGCGCTGTTGATTTGTTCGGGGCTGAGCCACAACCCCTGCAGCGCCTCAGCGGCGACCGGAGGCGCGGTGGTCGGGGCGGTCATGCTGGTCGTAGTGGTGGCGGCGGGGGTCGTGGTCGTCGGGGGCGGCCCCGCGTTGTCGTGCACCAGCAAGGCCATCGCGCCGATGATGAGGAGCGCGACAACCACCCCAACAACCCCTGCGGCGGTGGCGACACGGTTTTTGCGCCGGGCCGGAGGCTTGGCCGGGCGGGCGGCCTGGGTGGGTTCACCGGCGGCCGCGGCCTCGGTGCTGGCCAGGATGGTGTCGGCGTGGTCTTGGCCCACTTCGGTCAATGCGTGGTGGGCGGCGCGGGCCAGCTCACCGGCGCTGGCATAGCGATCCTGCGGGTCCTTGGCCATGCCACGCGCAATCACGTCATCAAACCCAGCCGGGACCTGCGGTCGTGCCTCGCTGGGGCGCGGGATCGGCGCGCTGAGGTGCGCGGTGATCAGCGCCGGCAGGTCCCCGCTGGCATACGGCGGGAAGCCGGTCAAACACTCATAGAGCACACACGTCAGCGCGTACACGTCCGCGCGGTGATCCACTTCGGTGTTACCCAGCCGCTCGGGAGCCATGTAGGCAAACGTTCCGATCGTGGTGCCCGAGCTGGTCAACTTGGCGTCGGTGGCCGCATTCGCCAAACCGAAATCGACCAGGCAGGCGAAATCCTCACCAGTTAGCAGAATGTTGGCCGGTTTGATGTCACGGTGGATCACCTGCGCGCCGTGCGCGGCATCCAGCGCGGAGGCGATCTGGCGCACAATCGCCACGGCCCGCGCCGGCTCCAGCGGCCCATCAGCCGCCAGCACGGCCTGCAGGTCAGTGCCCTCGATCAAACGCATATCGATGAACAGCTGCCCGTCGATCTCCCCGCAGTGGTGGATGGGCACCACGTGCGGCTCATGCAGGCGCCCGGCGGTGCGTGCCTCGCGGTACAACCGCTGCCGAAACACCGAGTTACCCGAGTAAGCAGGCGCCATCAGCTTCAACGCCACCACCCGATCCATCACGGTGTCTTCGGCCTCGTACACTTCCCCGAACCCGCCACGGCCCAACAACCGGCGCAGCAGATAATGCCCAAACCGCGACCCAGCCCGTCCCGGCCAACCCGCGGCGCTACCACCAACCATCGACTCTGGCACCACACCCCCCGCCGCCTACGCCACGCGGCAGCCAAAACACATCCCAGGCATCAGTATGCGACCCGTCCGGATCGACGGAGGCCAGTTCGTCAACACTCCCCAACCGCGTCGAACTCCAGATGCCGCAAACCCTCCATCGCCCGAACCCATATCGGCTGCCCGGCCATTCCGCGGCCCGACCACACTGCGGCGGCCCGAGGCCCGATAGCGATCCCGTGTCGCCTCGGCACGGGTCGCATCTTCGCGGGCAAACTTCCTGAGGCGCTCGTCGTCATCCTGGTGGTGATCGAAGGTAGGAAGCACGACGTGCGATTCGTCGGGCTGTGTGTTGTCGGAAGCACCTTCTATAATCGAACGTATGTTCGAAGAGATGGACGACGGCGCCGTGGTCGATGCGATCACCGCCGCGGCCCGTGCGCAGAACGCCGAGTGCGCGCGTGAATTGGCGGCGATCGGCGAGCTGTACGCGCGCCGGGCGCCGGCCGACGACGCCGACCGGTTCAATTGGGCCATCGACGGCCACGAGAACGTGGTGGCCGAGGTGGCCGCGGCGATGCGCATCAGCCGAGGCCGGGCCGCGGCTCGGTTGAGGTACGCGATTGCGTTGCGCGAGCGCCTGCCCCGAGTGGCAGAGGTATTCGCCCGGGGCGACATTGATTTCCGGCTGATAGCGGCCGTGGTATACCGCACCGAGTTGGTCGAAGATCCCGAGCTGGTCGCGAGGTTGGACGCGACGGTAGCGAGGCATGCCCCGAGCTGGATGCGGATGTCCGCGCCGAAAGTCGTTGAGCGTATCGACATGTGGGTTGCGCGGTTCGACCCGGCCGGTCTGCGGGTCCCGGGCGCTCGCACCGAGGATCGCTATGTCGAATTTCTGCCGGCGGCTCCCGGGCTCGCCGGGTTCTATGCGCAGCTGCACTCCACCGACGGGGCCGCGTTGGATCGCGCCCTCGACGAGCTGGCCGCTACCGTCTGCCGGGACGACCCGCGGACCAAAAAGCAGCGGCGCGCCGACGCGCTGGGTGCGCTGGCCGCCGGGCTGGACGGGCTGCGTTGCCACTGCGGTACAGCGGATTGCACCGCCGCACAACGGGAGCCGGGCACCAATGTTGTCATTCATGTGCTAGCCGAAGAGGCGGCGGTCAAAGGCGACTCGCAAGCTCCGGCATACCTACCAGGGTTCGGCCCCGTGCCGGCGCCGCTGCTGCGCGATCTGGCTGCTTCCGCCAAGATCAAGTCGCTGCCGATTGCGCGGGCGAAGTCCGAAGCCGGTTACCGCCCTTCTGCGGCGTTGGCCGAATTCGTCCGGTTCCGCGATCTGACATGCCGATTCCCCGGTTGCGATGCGCCGGCTGAGGTTTGCGATATCGACCACACCGTGCCGTTTCCGCTCGGTCCCACCCACCCGTCGAACCTCAAACTCGTGTGCCGCTACCACCACCTGCTCAAGACCTTCTATACCGATTGGCGCGATCTCCAGTTGCCCGACGGAACGGTGGTGTGGACGTCTCCGTCCGGTCGCACGTACACAACGAAACCGTTTGGTGCTCTGCTGTTTCCGGCGCTGGCCGTCCCGACCGGAGCGCTGACCCCGCCGACTTGCATGCCGGCGCCGCAGCCCAACCGCGGAGTGATGATGCCGCTGCGACGACGAACCCGCGCCCAGGAACGCGCCGCCCGCATCGGCTGGGAACGCGGCATCAACGAGGCCCGAATGGCGGCCGACCCGCCGCCGTTCTAGCGCGGATATCGAAAGCGCTTGTGGCGTAGGGGTACTGCACCGAACAGAACCATCGCGCCCTTACACTATTTGGTCATGAGATTGCGGATCGTCGGTCTGGTGGTCGTGTTCGTTGCGGCCTATATCGCCACGATGACGCTCTACGCGAGGTCCGGTTGTGGCTGTCCCATTCAACTTACTCAGGGTCAGCCCGCTGCCGACGGAACCACGGTGACCATCAACTTCGATGAACTGCAGTCTGTGAAGGGCGTCCTCAACGCCAACGTGACGGTTACGCCCGGGCCCGACCTGCTGGATCAGCGAACCGGGGGCCTCAAGGAGGACCTCGGTGTCCGGGTCCACTCCGCGGCAATGCCCACCAAACGCGAGTGGTCGAAGGGCACGGTGCCGGGCGTCTTTTCCGTTGCACTGCCCGTTGTCGGTGACCCTTCGGACTGGCCCTTCGATCGCTACGACTCGGGACCAGTCACAGTCGATCTGTTCCGCGGCGCCGCGGAAGTACCGGAACGGACTTGGGTCAAATTCGTTGACCGCGTCCCGGGCTGGCGGCTCGACATTCCCGTTGGTAGTAAAGCCGGTGTGCCCGAACCCTACCGGGTCGAGCTGCATCGGTCGCCGAGCACCGCGGTGTTCGCTGCCGTGATGGTCGCGGTGTTGATCGCGCTTGCCGGAGTAGGTGTCTGGGTCGCGGCGCAGACGGCCCGCGATCGGCGACTATTCCAACCGCCGATGACAACCTGGTATGCGGCAATGCTTTTCGCGGTGATACCGCTGCGCAATGCCCTTCCGGACGCACCGCCGCTGGGGTCCTGGATCGATGTCTCGGTCGTGCTTTGGGTCATCGTCGCATTGGTCGGCTCGATGCTGCTGTACCTGTCCTGCTGGTGGCGACACCTAAAGCCCGACATCGTCGACACGCCAACGGTTTAGAACGGCCAGGCGCCCGCATTCGTCTTGTACTTGCCGTTGAGCTGGCTGCAGAAGTCGTCAGACGTACCAGCGAGCAAGATGTAATAGGCTTCGCCGCCGCGACTTTCGAAGGAGTTGGGGGTGGTCCAGCCGTTGTCGCACATCGACGTCTGGTTGCCGGTGGTGGGCCTGCGCCAGTTCGTTTTGGCGCAGCTCGCAAGGGCGTCGACGTTGCCGGCGGTGCTCTTCGCGGCGACCAGCATCGCGCCGCCCCACAGGCCGTCGTTGCGCCGGTAGGCGCGCGCCCCGAATCCGGCATTGTTGGTCTGGCAGGCCAGCGCGCGGCGCAGCAGCCCGAAGGGCGCGGCGAGCTGCGCATTGCTGACCGCGGCGGCGGCCGTGATGAACTGGGCCGCGTCCGAGCCGTCTACCTCTTGGACATTCGGATTCCCGAGACTCGTCAACTGCTGCGCGATCCCGGCATTGTTGCCGCCGCCGATGATCGCTCCGCCCCCGCCGGACGTCATCGCGGGCAGCGTGACATCGGCGGTCGCCGTTGGTATCTGAGCCACAGCACTCAGCGACAGCACACCCGCCGCAATAGCCGCGCCAATGCGAAGCGCCATGGTTCCCAAGGTTACCGACCGGCCGCCCTCAGCGGAAGGCGTCGCTGCCGGTGAACGCCTGGCCGAGCACCAGCTGGTGCATCTCTGGGGTGCCCTCGTACGTCAGCACCGACTCCAGGTTGACCATGTGCCGGATCACGGGATACTCCAGCGATATCCCGTTGCCGCCCAATATAGTTCGAGCATCCCGGCAGATTTTGAGCGCCTCACGGGTGTTGTTGAGCTTGCCGAAGCTGACCTGTTCGGGCCGCAGCCCGACGCTGTCCTTGAGGCGGCCGAGGTGCAGCGACAGCAGCTGGCCCTTGTGCAGTTCGACCGCCATGTCGACGAGTTTTGCCTGGGTCAACTGGAATCCGGCGATCGGACGGCCGAATTGGGTGCGCTGCGTGGCGTAATCCAGTGCGGATTGCCAGGCCGCTCGGGCCGCTCCCATCGATCCCCAGATGATCCCGTAGCGCGCCTCGGACAGGCAGGACAGCGGCCCCCGCAGCCCCTTCGCCTCGGGCAGCATCGCGTCGGCGGGCAGTCGCACGTCGTCGAGCACCAGTTCGCTGGTGATCGATGCCCGGAGCGACAGCTTGTGGTGAATCGTGTTCGCGGCGAAGCCGGGTGTCTTGGTGGGGACGATGAACCCGCGGATCCCGTCGTCGGTGGCGGCCCACACGACCGCGACGTCGGCGACCGAGCCGTTGGTGATCCATAGCTTGCGACCGTTGATCACCCAGTCCGCACCATCGCGCCGCGCAGTGGTTTTCATCGCCGCGGGGTCGGATCCGACGTCGGGTTCGGTCAACCCGAAGCAGCCGAGCAACTCGCCCGCGGCCATGCCGGGCAGCCACTGCTGCTTTTGTTCCTCCGAGCCGAAGTTCCAGATCGCGAACATCGCCAGCGATCCCTGCACCGAGACCATCGACCGAATGCCAGAGTCGGCGGCCTCCAGCTCGGTACAGGCCAGGCCGTAGTGCACGGCCGACGCCCCGCCACAGCCGTAGCCGTGCAGGTGCATGCCGAGCAGCCCGAGCTGGCCGAACTGCTCGGCGAGCTCGCGGACCGGCAGGTCGCCGATCTCGAACCACTCCGCCACGTGGGGGAGGACGTGTTCGGCGCAGAACTTCCTGGTGGTGTCGCGCACCGCGATCTCGTCGCTCGACAGGGATGCGTCGAGGCCGAGCGGGTCGTATCGGTCGAAGGCGGGAGGCGCATCAGTGCTCATGGGGCCAGCCTGCCACTAACCAGCCATCGTGAGACCACCGCTGACGCTGATCACCTGTCCGGTGATGAACGACGCGGCGTCGGAGGCAAAGAACAGCACCGGTGCCGCGACCTCTTCGGGACGCGCCAGACGGCGGAACGGAATCGCTTTGACCAGCGCCTCTTTCAGCTTCTCGGGCTGTGCGTGAAACAGCGGTGTGTCGGTCGGGCCTGGACACACGCAGTTGACGGTGATCCGATGGCGGGCCATTTCCCGGGCCAGGGACTTGCTCAGCGCGATAACGCCGCCCTTTGCGCCGGCATAGATAGATTCACCCGAGCTGCCGACGCGGCCGGCATCGCTGGCCAAGTTGATCACCCGTCCGCCCGCGTGGGTCTCGATCATCGCGGGCAGGAACGCACCGCACACATGCACTGGACCCAAGTAGTTGATCGCTACCACTTTGGCCGCGAATTCCGGTGTGGCATTGAGGAATTGGTCGGTGCGGTCCCAACCGGCGGCATTGACGACGATGTTGGGCACCCCTACCTCGTCGTGTGTGCGGTCACGCAAGGCGTCGACTTGGGCAGGATCGGCGACATCCACCGGCAGCGCGGTGATCAGCTCAGGTTGCTCCGCCGCGGTGGCCGCTGCGGTCGACTCGTCGAGATCGGCAGCGACGACCCGGTTGCCCTGGGCGGCGAATCCCAGGGCGATCGCCCTGCCGATGCCCGATCCGGCGCCGGTCACTAGCGCCAGTCTGCCGGGATGTGAATGGCTAATCACTGCCGACGAAATCTAGGTTCACCACGGCGTTGGGGTCAAGGACGACCGCCGCGCCCGGTAGTCTCGCTGCATGCAACGGCTGGCCTGGCTGGGCATCGACGTAGTCGCTGTGCTGGTGTTCTGCGCCCTCGGACGCCGCAGCCACGCCGAAGGGCTCACCATCGGGGGCGTCGCGACGACGGCGTGGCCGTTCCTCACCGGAACCGTCGTCGGGTGGCTGGCGTCCCGGGCTTGGCAGCGCCCGACGGCCGTGGTTCCCACCGGGGTGGTCGTGTGGTTGTGCACGGTGGCGGTGGGCATGCTGCTGCGCAAGGCCAGCTCGGCCGGGGTGGCGGCGACTTTCGTACTGGTCGCGGCATCGGTCACCGCGGTCCTGCTGCTCGGTTGGCGAGCCGCCGTCGGGCTGACCGCGCGGCACGGCGCAAACCGACGATGACACGGACCGACGACGACACCTGGAATCCGGCCACCGGCGTCGGAATGACCGCGACGTTCGGCGCCGTCGCGAGGGCGGTGGGCACCAACAAGGGGCTCATCAACGACCCGTTCGCCGAGCACCTGGTTCGTGCCGCGGGCGTGGATTACTTCACCAGGTTGATCGAGGACCAGCGGTACGCCGATGACGCCGGCAGATCGCCCGTAGTTACCGGGCTCATCGATGTCCTTGCGGCACATACGCGATTCGTGGACGAATACCTCGCCGAGGCCGGGAAGGCCGGCATACGACAAGTGGTGAACCTGGGCTGCGGGATGGACACCCGGCCGTATCGGCTGTGGTGGCCATCGGGGACCACGGTGTATGAAATCGATCAGCCGGAAATCGTGGATTTCACGACAGACGTGCTACGCGGGCTGGGCGCCGAACTGACCGCGAACCGCCGCGCGATCGGCATCGATCTTCGTGAGGATTGGCTGGACGGGCTGCGGCGTGTGGGTTTTGACGCCTCCCAACGCACGGTATGGGTTGCCGAGGGGCTGTTGGTTGGGTACCTGGCGCCCGACGCACAGAATCGGTTACTCGAAACACTCACGGCGGCCAGCGCTACCGGTAGCCGGCTCGCCGCTGATCACATGCCCACGTGGACCCCCACGCAGCTGGAGGAGGGGCGGGCGTTTATGGATATCTGGCGCCAGGAGGGGCTGGACGTCGATCTGGCCGGGCTGACCTATTCCGGCGAATACCGCTATGTTCCCCAGCATCTGGCGGCCCGCGGCTGGGAAACGGTCGAGCGGAAGGTCGCGGATTTATTCGCCCCGATCGGAATGGCCGGCCGGTGGCGCGGCAGCCCGGAAGACGAGGCGATCACCCCGCGGTACGTCACCGCCACCCGGTCCCGGCCGCGCGGTTGAGCCCTGGCCGGAATGCATCCACGTGGCAGGCGTTAGACAGTTAGGTGATGCCCAGTTCCCAGCTCCGGTTCGTAGCCGCCGCCCAGGATGACCCCCTGGCGCAGCCGCTGCTGGCCGAGCTGGCCGTCGAATACGCGCAGCGATACGGCGGTACACCGAGCGCGCACCTGTCCTGGCTGCCGGTGCCGCCCGCGGAGCTGGCCGCGCCGGACGGCGGCCTGCTGATCGGCGTGCTGGACGGCGTGCCGGTGACGGGCGGCGCGTTCCGGCGTTTCGACGACGAGACCGCCGAACTCAAGCGGATCTGGACCGACCGCGCGCATCGGCGCTGCGGCTACGCGAAGGCGCTGCTGGCGGCGCTGGAGGCGGAGACCGCGACGCGCGGCTACCGCCGGCTGTACCTGATCACCGGCAACCGCCAGCCCGAGGCCGAGGCGCTGTACGACGCGACCGGGTACACCCGGGTGGAGGCCGAGCCGATTCCGTCCTGGGGCCCGTTTCATCCCATCGCGTTCGAGAAGATCCTCGCGGGGGGACCCGCATGACCGCTCCGTTGCATCTGGCGGTCGCACTCGACGGGTACGGCTGGCACCCGCAGGCCTGGCGTTCCACACTGGCGTCCGATCCCGACACCCCGTCGGTGCTGAGCGGCGGCTACTGGTCTCACCTGGCGGCCACCGCCGAGCGCGGGCTGCTCGACTTCCTCACCATCGACGACACGTTGATGCCGCAAATCGGACGGGGCGAGCGCATCCATCCCGATCGCCTGGCCGGCCGCGGCGACGCCGTGTTGATCGCGGCCCGCATCGCTCCCGCGACGCGCCACATCGGGCTGGTTCCGGTGGCCACCGTGACCCACACCGAGCCGTTTCATATCTCCAAAGCCATTGCCACCCTTGACTTTGTGTCGCGCGGCCGGGCGGGCTGGCAACCGCGGGTCAGCGTCACCGCACACGAGGCCGCGCTGTTCGGCCGGCGGAACGCGGCCCAGATTCCGCTGTCGCCTCTCTTTGAAGAGGCCACCGAGTACGTCGACGTCGTGCGGCGGTTATGGGATAGCTGGGAGGACGACGCGATCATCCGCGACGTGGCCACCGGGCGCTACGTCGACACGGACAAACTGCACTACATCGACTTCGCCGGCAAGCACTTCTCCGTCAAGGGGCCGTCGATCACGCCGCGACCGCCGCAGGGTCAGCCGGTGGTCGCCGCGCTGGCGCACGCCGGCCCCGTCTACGAATTCGCCGCCGCCACAGCCGACCTCGTGTTCATCACGCCCACCGACGAGGCGTCGGTCCGCGGCATCCTCGGCGAGGTACGCGCGGCGGGCGGCACCGGGCTGAAGGTGTTCGCCGATGTGGTGGTGTCTTTCGACGGTAACGGGGACTTCCGGTCCGACGCGCTCGTCTTCTCCGGCAGCGCAACGGAGTTGGTGGACTTGCTGGTGGATTGGCAGCGGCTGGGCATCGACGGTGCGCGGCTGCGTCCGGCGATCAACGCCACCGACCTCCCGGTGATCGTCGACGAGGTGGTGCCGCTGCTGCAGCGGACCGGACGGTTCCGCGACGGCTATCGGGACGGCGAAACGCTGCGCGCGCGCCTCGGCCTCCCGGTCGCCGTCAACCGGTACACGGCGGTCAGCCGATGAACGGGGTTCCCATCTCGATCCTGGATCTCGCGCCGGTCAGCGAAGGCGGCGACGTCGCGACGGCGTTGCGCAACACCATCGAGCTGGCCCAGCGGGCGGAGGAGTGGGGTTATCGCCGCTTCTGGATCGCCGAGCATCATTTCGTCGCCGTCGCCAGTGCGGCACCGGCGGTGCTCATCGGACAAATCGCGGCCGCTACCAACACGATTCGGGTGGGGTCGGGCGCGGTGCAGCTCAGCCACACCACGGCCGCAGCGGTGGTCGAGAGCTTCGGCATGCTGGACGCGTTCTACCCGGGCCGCATCGACCTCGGCTTGGGCCGCTCGGCCCAGCGACGAATATCGAAGCCGAAAGGGCCGCGACCCCCAAGGCCGGAACCGTCGCGCGAATGGCGCGAGGTCGACGGGGTGGTGATCCCGCCACCGTTCGACCTGCGGGGGTTGCTGGGCAGCGGCCGGGTGAAGGCGAGCATGTCGGTCCTGCAGCAGCCCGAGGCGGTCGCGCCCGACTTCGAAGAGCAACTCGGCGACATCATCGCCATGCTCGCGGGCACCTACGAGGTCGACGGCTTCGACCTGCATGCGGTGCCCGGCGAGGGCGCGGCGCTCACGCCGTGGATCTTCGGCAGCAGCAGGGGACGCAGCGCCAAGGTGGCCGGTGCGCTAGGCCTTCCGTTCGTCGCCAGCTACCACATCACCCCCGCCACCGCGCTGGACGCCATCGACGCCTACCGGGACGCCTTCGTGCCGTCGGCGGCGTTGGCGCGGCCCTACGTCGTGGTGTCGGCCGACATCGTGGTGGCCGACGACAGCGCCACGGCCAAACAGCTGGCGTCCAGCTACGGCCAATGGGTGTACTCGATTCGGGCCGGGGGCGGGGCCATCCCGTATCCCGACCCCGACCACTGCCCGCCGCTGACCGACGAACAACTGGCCGTGGTAAAAGACCGGATAGCAACGCAATTCGTGGGCAATCCGGACGAAGTCGCCGAGCGGCTGCACACCCTGCAGCGGGCCACCGACGCCGACGAACTCGTCATCACCTCGGTGACCCACCGCCACACGGACCGCCTGCGCTCCCATGAGCTCATCGCCAAACGATGGGGCCTGGCCGGATGAGCGTTCGGGAGGGCAAGCAGCGCAAGCCCATTCATCTGGCCGCTCATTTCCCGGGGGTCAACAACACCACCGTGTGGACCGATCCCAGCGCGGGCAGCCAGATCGAATTCGACTCGTTCGTGCACCTGGCCCGCACCGCCGAGCGCGGGTTGTTCGACTTCTTCTTCCTGGCCGAGGGGCTGCGGCTGCGCGAGCACCGCGGCCGGATCTACGACCTGGACGTGGTGGGCCGGCCGGACACCTTCACCGTGCTCGCGGCCCTGGCGGGCGTCACCGAACGGATCGGGCTGACCGGCACGATCAACACCACCTTCAACGAACCATTCGAAGTGGCAAGGCAATTCGCAACACTCGATCACCTGTCCGGCGGCCGCGCCGGATGGAACATCGTCACGTCGTCGGACGCCTTCACCGGCGCCAACTTCCGGCGTGGGGGATTTCTCCAGCACGCCGACCGCTACCTGCGCGCCGAGGAGTTCGTTACCGTCGCCCGTAAGTTCTGGGACAGCTGGGAAGCCGATGCCGTGCTGGCCGACGTCCAAGCCGGGAGCTACGTCGACCCGGACCGGATCCACAGCGTCGAACACATCGGCCCGCAGTTCGAGGTGCGCGGCTTCGCGACGCTGCCCGCCGGCCCGCAGGGCCATCCGATCCTGCTGCAGGCCGGCGACTCCGACGACGGCCGAGCATTCGGCGCCCGGCACGCCGACGCCCTGTTCACCCTGCATTCGTCGCTGGAAAACGGGCAGCGCTACTACGCCGACGTCAAGGGCCGGGCCACGTCCTATGGCCGAGACCCCAACCGGCTCAAGGTTTTTCCGGCGGCGACGTTCGTCATCGGCGACACCGACGCCGAGGCCGAGGAGATAGCCCGCCACATCCGCTATCAGCAAGTCAGCGGCGCGACGGCCATCGCGATGCTTGAGCAGGTGTGGGGCCGCGAGCTCTCGGACCACGATCCGGACGGGCCGCTACCCGATTTCGATCCGGTCGTGGACAGCGACATCACCCAGGGGCGGGTGCGCCACGGTGACCCGGTCGCGGTGGCCCGCCGCTATCGCGAGCGCGCCGCAGCCGACAACCTGTCGATCCGCGAACTCGTCATCGCCGTCACCAGCCGGCAGCAGTTCGTCGGCACCCCCGCCCGAATCGCCGACGAGATCGACCTCTACATCCAGGCCGATGCCTGCGACGGGTTCATCCTGGTGCCCCACCTGACACCGCATGGTTTGGACGAGTTCGTCGATCGCGTGGTCCCGCTCTTGCAGGAGCGCGGCGCGTTTCGCACCGGGTACAGCGGCGAAACGCTGCGCGATCACCTTGGGCTTACTTGTGATACGCGTCGTCCTGGATGACCTTGACTCCGCGCCAGCCCCAGTAGACGCAGTGGCGCTGGATCAGGCCGTCGGCGATCTCCATGACCTCGACGAAATCCATCTGCTCGCCATCGGGTGTAGCGCGGGGGTACTCGAAGATCATCGTTCGGCTGCCATCGGTGAGGAAGCCGGTGCGGTAGTAGGTGCGTAACGGCGGCTTTCGTGCGGCGACCCGTTCGAGCAGCGGCCGCAACTCGTCGTGCCCGCGGCATATCCCGCTTTCGGTGCCCATCGTCAGCGGAACCGCCGGGCTCTCCAAGACCGCGTCGGGAGCGTAGAGCGCGAGTAGCGCCTCCACGTCGTCGTTGCTGAGCGCCTCGTCCCAGTCGTGGTAGATCCGTTCGGCGGATTGCTGAAAACTTTCGTTGTTTGACATGCCCCTCCTTTCAATGCGCCAGCGCGAGTGCCCGATCGGTCGCCTCACGGATGGGGCCGCGCCACACGTCGCCGTGACCCGGCAGCAGCGCCGCCGTATCCAGTAGGGCGAGCGCGCTCAGGCTGCGCAGGCAATTCTGTTGGCTGTGGCTGAACACCGCCGGTAGCAGCTGCGGCCCGCTGTGCCGCAGCAACGGGTGGCCGGTGATCAGCGCGTCGCCGCTGGCCAGCACGCCGTCGACGACGTACGAGCAATGCCCGCTGGTGTGGCCAGGCGTGGAAATGGCCATCGGGTGACCGGGCAGGCCGGCGGCGGTCTCGGCGGTCAGCGGCTGCGTGGTCGGGATGCCGTCGCGGGTCAGGCCGCCGCTGCGGACCACGTGGAGGCCCCAGACCGCCCACCGCGGCCGCCAAATGCGCAGGGCGACATCAAGAATCGACACCTGTTCCAGGTACTCCCGCTTGGCGTGGCCCACTTCGTCGGCGTGGCAGTACACCGGCGTGCCGTGCTGGCTGGCGAACCAGATGGCCGAGCCCAGGTGGTCGATGTGCGCGTGCGTCAGCAGGATGGCGCGAACATCGCCCGCGCCGTAGCCCAGCTGCCGCAGCGAGGCCAGCACCGCCTCCCGGTCGCCGGGATAACCGGCGTCGATCAACATGACGCCGGTCCCGTCGACGACCACGGTCCAGTTAACGGCCGGGCCCTGGGCGAGGTACACGCTGTCGGTGACCTGGACAAGGTTCGGTGCCGGTCCCATGCCCCCGAGTTTAGGAGCGGCTGGAGGAGTAGAAATAACTGGTGGCCGAACTGAAACTTGGATACAAAGCCTCCGCTGAACAATTCGCACCGCGCGAGCTCGTCGAACTGGCTGTCGCCGCCGAAGCGCACGGCATGGACAGCGCCACCGTCAGTGATCACTTCCAGCCGTGGCGGCACAAGGGCGGGCATGCGCCGTTTTCGCTGGCCTGGATGACCGCCGTCGGCGAACGCACCGAACGGCTCGTCCTGGGCACCTCGGTGCTCACCCCGACCTTCCGGTACAACCCCGCCCTCATCGCCCAGGCCTTCGCGACGATGGGCTGCCTGTACCCGAACCGGATCTTCCTCGGTGTCGGCACCGGCGAGGCCCTCAACGAGATCGCCACCGGATACGAGGGCGAGTGGCCGGAGTTCAAGGAGCGCTATGCGCGGCTGCGCGAGTCGGTGCGGCTGATGCGCGAACTGTGGCTCGGCGACCGCGTCGACTTCGAGGGCGAGTACTACAAGACCAAGGGCGCCTCGATCTACGACGTGCCCGAGGGCGGGATCCCGATCTACATCGCCGCGGGTGGACCGCAGGTGGCCAAGTACGCCGGCCGGGCCGGCGACGGGTTCATCTGCACCTCCGGCAAGGGCGAAGAGCTCTATAAGGACAAGCTGATCCCCGCGATGCGCGAGGGCGCCGAAGCGGCGGGCAAGAACCCCGACGACATCGACCGGATGATCGAGATCAAGATCTCCTACGACACCGACCCCGAACTGGCCCGGGAGAACACCCGGTTCTGGGCGCCACTGTCGCTGACCGCCGAGCAGAAGCACAGCATCGACGATCCCATCGAGATGGAGAAGGCCGCCGACGCGCTGCCCATCGAGCAGATCACCAAGCGCTGGATCGTGGCGTCGGACCCCGACGAGGCCGTCGAAAAGGTCGGCCAGTACGTGCAATGGGGCCTCAACCACTTGGTGTTCCATGCGCCCGGGCACGACCAGCGCCGATTCCTGGAGCTCTTCGAAAAGGACCTGGCGCCCAGGTTGCGGCGACTTGGCTGAAACCTCCGCGATCTACATCGCGGCGCCCGAGCCCGAGACCGGCAAGTCGACGATCGCGCTGGGGCTGCTCAACCGACTGACCGCGACCGTCGCCAAAGTCGGTGTGTTCCGGCCGATTGCCCGCCACGACGGCGACCGGGACTACATCCTGGAATTGCTGCTGACGCGCACCACCGCGGGGCTGCCCTACGAGCGGTGCATCGGCGTCACGTACCAGCAGCTGCACGCCGACACCGACGCCGCGATCGCCACCATCGTCGACGCCTACCACGCGATGGCGCAGGCGTGCGACGCGGTGGTGATCGTCGGCAGCGACTACACCGACGTCGCGACCCCCGCCGAGCTCTCGGCCAATGCCCGGATCGCGGTCAACCTCGGCGCACCGGTGCTGCTGACGGTGAGCGGAAAGGGTCGCAGCCCAACCGAAGTCGCCAGCGTCGTCACCCTCTCCCTCGCCGAGCTACTCGCCCAGCGTGCCCACACCGCCGCGGTCGTCGCCAACCGCTGCGAGCCCAAGGAGCTGGGCGCCGTCGCGGAAGCACTGCGCTCATTCGTCCCGCCCAGCTATGTGGTGCCGGACGATCCGCTGCTGTCGGCGCCGACCGTGGCCGAATTGCAGCAGGCGGTGGGCGGCACGCTGGTCAGCGGAGACGCCGAGCTGGTGGGACGCGAGGCGATGAACGTGCTGGTGGCCGGGATGACGGCGGACCACGTGCTGGAACGGCTCCGCGACGCCACGGCGGTGATCACCCCCGGCGACCGCTCCGACGTCGTGCTGGCCGTCGCGAGCGCCCATGCGGCCGAAGGCTTTCCGTCACTGTGCTGCCTGATCCTCAACGGCGGATTCGACCTGCATCCCTCGATCTCGGCGCTGGTGTCGGGCCTGCGGCTGCGGCTACCCATCATCGCCACCGAGCTCGGCACCTACGACACGGCCAGCGCGGTCGCCTCGGCGCGCGGCCGGGTCACCGCCACGTCGCAGCGCAAGATCGACACGGCCGTGGAGCTGATGGAGCGGCACGTCGATATCGCGGATCTGCTGGCGCAGCTTGCCATTCCGATCCCGACGGTCACCACGCCGCAGATGTTCACCCACCAGCTGTCACAGCAGGCGCGCTCGGATCGCAAGCGCATCGTGCTGCCCGAGGGCGACGACGACCGGATCCTCAAGGCGGCCGGACGGGTGCTCAAACGGTGCATCGCCGACCTCACCATCCTGGGTGACGAGACCAGAATCCGGTTGCGCTCGGCCGAACTCGGGGTCGACTTGAGCGCGGCCAAGATCGTCGACCCAGACGACGAGGACCTGCGAAACCGGTTCGCCGAACAGTACGCCGAGTTACGCAAGGCGAAGGGCATCACCGTCGAGCAGGCGCACGAGATGATGCACGACGTCTCGTATTTCGGCACCATGCTGGTGTACAACGGCATGGTGGACGGCATGGTGTCCGGTGCCGCCCACACCACGGCGCACACCGTTCGCCCGGCGTTCGAGATCATCAGGACCGCTCCGGACGTCTCCACCGTGTCGAGCATCTTTCTGATGTGCCTGCCCGATCGGGTACTGGCCTACGGTGACTGCGCGATCGTCCCGGATCCCACGCCCGAACAGCTCGCCGACATCGCGATCAGCTCGGCGCGCACCGCGGCCCAGTTCGGCATCGACCCGAAAGTGGCCATGCTGTCCTATTCCACCGGCAATTCGGGTAGCGGCGCCGATGTCGACAAGGTCAGGGCAGCAACGGAATTGGTGCGTGCGCGGGATCCGCAGCTGCCGGTCGAGGGCCCCATCCAGTACGACGCCGCGATCGAACCCTCGGTCGCGGCCACCAAGCTGCATGACTCGCCGGTCGCCGGTCACGCCACCGTGCTGATCTTTCCCGACCTCAACACCGGCAACAACACCTATAAGGCGGTGCAGCGCAGCGCCGGGGCGATCGCGATCGGGCCGGTACTGCAGGGCCTGCGCAAACCCGTGAACGACTTGTCCCGGGGCGCGCTGGTCGAGGACATCGTCAATACCATTGCCATCACCGCGATTCAGGCGCAGGGCGTGCACGATGGCCGATAACGCGGTCCTGGTGATCAACGCCGGCTCGTCGTCGCTGAAATACCAGCTGGTCGACCCCGATTCCGGCGCGGCCCGCGCGACCGGCAACGTCGAGAGCATCGGCGAGCCGTCGTCTCGGGTCGCCGACCATGAGGAGGCGTTGCGCCTGGCGTTCGAGCACCTGGCCGAGGGCGGCATAGACCTCAAGTCGTGCGGCCTGCTGGCCGTCGGACACCGGGTCGTGCACGGAGGCAACAAATTTCATGCTCCGACGTTGGTTGACGACGCGGTTCTCGCCGACCTCGACGCGCTATCGGAGCTTGCCCCGCTGCACAATCCACCCGCGGTGCGGGGAATCAAGGTGGCACGAAAGCTGCTGCCGGATGTTCCGCACGTCGCGGTGTTCGATACCGCGTTCTTCCACGACCTGCCGCCCGCGGCCGCGACCTACGCCATCGACCGTGACCTCGCCGAGCGGTGGCAGATCCGCCGCTACGGGTTTCACGGCACGTCGCACCGGTATGTCAGCGAGCAGGCCGCCGCGTTTCTGGGCCGGCCGCGCGGCGGCCTGAAGCAGATCGTGCTGCATCTGGGCAACGGCGCCTCGGCCTCGGCGATCGCCGGCAACCGGCCCATCGACACCTCGATGGGCCTGACCCCGCTGGAGGGCCTGGTGATGGGCACCCGCAGCGGCGACATCGACCCGGGCGTGATCGGCTACCTGTGGCGGACCGCGAAGATGGGTGTGGACGAGATCGAGTCGATGCTCAACAATCGGTCAGGCGTGTGGGGCCTGGCCGGTGAGCGTGACTTCCGCCGGCTGCGGGCGATGATCGAATCGGGGGACGGCGCAGCGCAATTGGGCTACAGCGTGTTCATTCACCGGCTGCGCAAGTACATCGGCGCCTACCTGGCGGTCCTGGGCCACACCGACGTGATCAGCTTCACCGCCGGAATCGGCGAGAACGATCCGGCGGTCCGCCGCGACGCGGTGGCCGGCATGGAGGAGCTGGGCATCGTGCTGGACCAGGCGCGCAACCTCGGGGCCGGCAAGGGCGCGCGACAGATTTCCGCGGACGACTCGCCGATCACCGTGCTGGTGGTCCCGACCGACGAAGAGCTTGCCATCGCCCGCGACTGCGTCAGCCTGCTGGGCCGCGGGACTTAAAGTCTTCGTCGAGTGTGCGTTGAGGGCGTGGAGTGTGCGATCACGCCGCCCACGATGCACACTCGATGAGCCTTGTGCATAGACGAAGTCGCGGTTGGCGGTGTTATGCAAGTGTCGCGCCATGCGGCACCTGGGAGAACCGTTCATCGGTAGCGAGGCACTGAGGCTGGGCGAGGTGACCCGCCATCAACTGCGGAGGGACTACCGCGCACTGTTTCCGAATGTCTATCTTTCCCGGGATGCGGAGGCGTCGCTCGAACGGCGTATCGCCGCGGCGTGGCTCTGGTCGGGCCGCCGCGCGACCATCGCGGGAGCCGCCGCCGCCAGATTGCATGGCGCCGAATGGATTCCCGACGATGTTCCGGTCGAGCTGATCCATACCAACCCCCACGCACCTCGCGGCGTGCTGACGCGGCGCGACGCGCTGCTGGACGGCGAGACGCAGATTATCGACGGCCGCGCCGTCACCACGGCCGAACGGACCGCCTTCGACATCGGCCGGCGCGGGGCCGTTCATTCGGCCGTTGCGCGGCTGGACACGCTGGCATACGCGACGGATTTCAAGGTCGACGACGTATTGCGAATCGCCGCAGGCCATCCGGGCTCGCCTGGGCTGCGACGGCTAGAGGCGGCGCTGGAGCTGGTCGACGCGGGCTCGCAATCGCCGCGGGAGACCTACCTGCGGCTGCTGCTCATCGATGCGGGTCTGCCGAGGCCGCAGACCCAGATCCCGGTGTTGGGCGCCGACGGCATTCCGGTCGCCTACCTCGACATGGGCTGGGAGGACCGGATGGTCGCCGTCGAGTACGACGGCGACCATCACCGCAGCGACCGCCGGCAGTACGTCAAGGACATTCGGCGGCAGGAGATGCTGGAGCGAATGGGCTGGATCATCGTCCGGGTCGTCGCGGAGGACGGCCCCGCCGCTACGATCCGACGAGTCAAATCCGCGCTGGCCGCATCGAGTGTGCGCCAAGGGCTTTGAGTGTGCGCGCAGGCCGCCCAGGACGCACACTCGAGAACAAAATCAGAACGTGCTCGTCGGCCGCACCTTGTTGGCCATGTCCACCAGCGTGTAGCGGTGCCGCTGCGTGGGCGCGACGCGAGCCAGGGCGCGCAGCGACGCCTCGACGCCCAGCCGCAGCCCGTGTTCGGTGAACGGGAAACCGAGGATGTGGTTGGTGCTGGCGTCGTTGTCCTCGAGCCAGTCCATCGCGCCACCCAGAACCAGGGCGCGGATCTGCAGCACGCGCGGTTCGGTGGGCGGCAGCGCCTCCACGCGTCGGGCGGCGTCGCGGATCTGCTCTTCGGTGATTTCGTTCGTCGAGCGGCCGGACATCAGCGTGACCGCGCTCGTCAGGCGCGCGGTGGTGAAATGCCGTGAGGTGGCCGGGACTTCGTCGAGGGTGCGCACCGCGGCGGCCCGATCACCCTCGGCGGAAAGCGCCCGGGCCAAACCGAAGGCCGCGGAGATCACGCCGTCGTTCGTCTTCCACACCGTCTCGTAGTACATGTGCTCGTCGGTGCTGCCAGCCAGCTCGGCGGTGGCGGCCAGCGCCAGTTTGGGCGCCAGCTCGCCGGGGAAGGTGTCCAGCACCTCGGTGAAATGTTTGATGGCGGAGTCGTAGTCGCCGGTTAGCAGCTCCGCGACGGCCCGGTACCAGACCAGCCGCCAGCGCCAGCCGACCCGCTCAGCCAGGTCGTCGATCTTGCGGGTGGCCTTCGCCACGTCGCCGAGGTCCAGCAGCGCGCGGACTTCCATCAGCGGCAGCTCCACCGACTCGGATACATCGGCGCCCTCGGCGTCCAGCGAGCCGTGGCGGGCGGCGCGCAGCGAGTCCAGCGTCTGCACCGGCTGGGACAGCACCGTCGCCTGCAGCACCGGCGCGGCGACGTCCGTCGGATCGACCAGCGGCACCGGCAGGGCCGTCACGATCTCCCGAGCGGTCAGCCTCTCCGAATGCACCTGTCCGTCCAGGTACACGTCGGTGTGCGCGACCAGCAGGTCCACCCCGAACGTCGAGCGACTCGGGGAAAAGATCGTCGACAGCCCCGGCCGCGGCACCCCGGTGTCCTGCGCGACCACCTCCCGCAGCACGCCCATCAGCTGGGCGGACATCTCGTCGGCCGTGGAAAACCGGCGCCGCGGGTCCGGGTCGGTGGCGCGGCGCAGCAGCCGGCCGAACGAGTCGTACGTGGCCAGCACCGGGTCGTCCTCGGGCAGCCCATCCACATAGCGGCCGTTGCGGGTGCGCAGATTCAGCGTCAACGCCGCCAAAGTCCGCCCCACCGTGTAGATGTCGGTGGCGACAGTGGGACCGGTCCGCACGATTTCCGGCGCCTGGAAGCCGGGTGTGCCGTAGAGATAACCGAAGGAATTGATCCGCGACACCGCGCCCAAGTCGATCAACTTGAGCTGCTCCTCGGTGAGCATGATGTTCTCCGGCTTCAGGTCGTTGTAGACCAAGCCGATGGAATGCAGATAGCTCAGCGCGGGCAGGATTTCCAGCAGGTACGCGACGGCCTCCGCGACCGGCAGCTTGTCCGCCTTGCCGTCCTTGAGGCCCCGCTTGAGCGACTGCCCGCCGATGTACTCCATGACGATGTAGCCGACCGGATCGCCATGCCGGTCGGTGTGTTCGACGAAGTTGAAAATCTGCACGATCTGCGGGTGAACCACCTCGGCGAGGAACTGCCGTTCGGCCATCGCGATCGCCTGCGCCTCGGCGTCCCCGGAGTGCACCAGGCCTTTGAGCACCACCGGGCGGTCGTTGACGTTGTGGTCGACCGCCAGATACACCCAGCCCAGCCCGCCGTGTGCGATGCAGCCCTTGACCTCGTACTGGCCCGCGACGATGTCGCCGGGATTCAGCTGGGGCAGGAACGTATACGGGCTGCCGCAGGATGGGCACCAGCCCTCCGACGCCCCCTTGCCCTCTTCCCCGGACCGGCCGACGGGCTTTCCGCAGTTCCAGCAGAACCGCTTCGATTCCGGCACCACCGGGTTGGTCATCAGGGCTTCGAGCGGATCGATGTCCCGCACCCGCGGGATCTCGACCAGTCCGCCGCCGAGCTGCCTGGTCGGCGGCAATACGCGGGTGGCGACGGTCCGCTCCTGCGGTTCGGTATCGACACCGTGGATGAGCGGGAAGTCGTCGTCATCGTCGTCGAAATCGGGACGGAACAGGGCCTGGGTGGCCTGCAGTCGTCCCGTCGGCATCCCACCGGTCTGGGTGTCCGGCGGCTGCGTGGCGGGACTGACGTCCTCGTCCGGTTGGCCGGCCGGTTCGGGCGCCTCGCGGTTCTTGTCCGCTTTCTTCATCGGCTCGGCCATCAGTCCACGTACCTCGGCGCGGGCGGAGCGGGCGCCGGGCCCAGCACCGTTAACCACTTGCGGTACAACGTGTTCCACGTACCGTCCCGGCGGATCCGCTCCAGCGTGCCGTTGACGAAGCGGACCAGTCCCGTGTTGTTCAGGTTCATCCCGATGCCGTAGGGCTGGGTGGCCAGGTTCGGTCCGACGATGTGCAAGTAGGGATCCTCTTCGACCAACCCGGCGAGGATCGAGTCGTCTGTGCTGACGGCGTCGATCTCCCGCTGCTGCATCGCCACGAGGCAGTCGGCCCAGTTCACCACCGACACGACGACCGGCGGCGGCACGATCTCCCGAATCCGCTGCAGCGACGTCGTGCCCCGCGCCACGCAGACCCGCTTGCCGGACAGGTCGGCCGCCCTGGCGATCGGCGAGTCACGCGGGGCCAGGATGCGCTGGTTCGCGTCGAGGTAAACGGTCGAGAAGTTCACCAGCTTGCGCCGCTCACAGGTGATCGTCATGGTCTTGACGACGACGTCGACCTCGGATTGCTGCAGCGCGGTGACGCGCTCGTCGGACGACAGGATCCGGTACTCGACGTGCGACGGGGCGCCGAAGATGTCGCGTGCGATCTCGCCGGCGATGTCGACGTCGAAACCGCTGATCTCGCCGGTGATCGGGTCGCGGAAGCTGAACAAGTTGCTGCCGATGTCGAGCCCGACGATCAGCCTGCCGCGGGCTCGGATGTCGGCCACGGCGGCGTCGGCCTCGGGCTTGGTGGCGAAGGGCCGCAGGCTTGCCGTCGCGTTGCAGTCCTCGGTGGAGTCACCCTGCGGCAGCGGGGGCTCCGGCGGCAGTTGGTCCATGCCCACCGGAGAGGGTGGCGGCAGCGTCGGCACCGTCGCCACTGTCAGCGATTCGGTGTGGCTGCAACCCGCTACGACGACCGCGGCGGCGAGTGCGCCGCACACCCGTCGAACCCGGGCCGGACGGACCATTATCGATACTCTTTCAGCCGTGGCCACAGGCCCAGCGCGACCGCGATGGCGGCGCCGAGGCTGAGCACTACGCCGCCGACCTGGGCGCCCGACAGCCCGCCGCGCGCGGCGAGGACGTCGTTGCGCAGGTGGATGCGGCTTTGGTCCATGGCCTTACCCAGCTGGTCTTCCAGCCGGTCGAAGGCGGGGGTGGAGTCGTCCTCGCCGCTACCCAGCGCGACCTGGGTGGCGGCGCGGTAGTTGCCCACCGAGATGTAGGAGTTGAGCCGGTCGTTGGCCTGCCGCCAGCGGACCAGCAGCTGATCGGCGCCCTGCAGGTCGGGCTTGTCGACGGCATCGCTGCGCGCCATGTACTGCTCGAGCTGGGCGTGCATGGAGTCGATGCGCTCATAGAACGACTGCTTGCGCCGGTCCTCGTCGCCGCGCCGGATCAGCGACAGCGTCTCGTCGGCTCGCGCTTGCTGAGCGGTGATCGCGACGTTGGTCACCGTCTTAAGTGACTCCGCCGCAGTGTCCTTTGCGCTGCGACTCGCGGTCGTCGAGATTGTCAGCGCAGTTCCGACCCACACCACCATGACGAGAATACCGAGCGCGCCGACGACCAGTCCCGGGTTGATCCGGCGCCGGGTGCGCCGGGCCAGCCAGCGATGGGAGAACGCGCCGAAGACCACCGTCGTGGCGACGACCAGGATCACCGGAGCCGGGAAGTGGGTCGACGCGGTGGTTTCCGTATCGACCCGGTCGGCCGTGGCCTGGTAGAGCTGCGCCGCATCGGGCAGGATCGTCGATTGCATCAGCCCCGAGGCCTCCGACAGGTAGGCCGCGCCGACCGGGTTGCCCGCCCGGTTGTTGGTTCGCGCGATCTCGATCAGGCCGGTATAGACGGCCAGTTCGGCGTTGAGCTTGCCCAGCAATTGCACCAGCGGTTCATCGGTCAGCCCGCTTGATGCCCGGGTCACCGCCACCGCGGCGTCGGTGATCGCCTGCTCGTAGCGCTGCCGGACCGGGCGCGGCTCGGCCTGGGCGATGAACGCGGTGGCCGCCGCGGCGTCGGCGACCGACAGCGTGGTGTACAGCCGGCCGGCGGCGAACGAGAGCGGCTCGGTGTGGTTGAGCACCGTGGTCAGCACCTGCTGCCGGTGATTGATGGTCGTCGAGGTGGCAAAGGCGCTGGAGACGCCGAGCGCCGCCAGCACGATCCCGATGGTCAAGATGCGGCCCGGCGTCGTCGAGATGAACCACCAGCGTGGATGAGCCGGTTCGGCCGGCGACCGCGACCCCAGCGGTTCGGTCGACGGGTGCGCCAGCTCAACCGTCACGTCTGTTCAGACCTCAGCTTTCGGCCTCGAAAAAGTCGCTGTACGAACCTTTAAGCGAATTCTAAGAGAATGTTCCGGCGTGTGGGGGGAGGCGGAGGCAATTGGGCCCGGGCGTCGCAGACCTGCATATCCTGAACTCGTGCAGGGCGACGGTGACGGATGGGTGATATCCGACGGCGGCGTCCACTATTGGGGCCGCTTCGGCGCGGCCGGTCT
Organism: Mycobacterium sp. IS-836; assembly: GCF_001954275.1. Lineage (GTDB taxonomy): Bacteria > Actinomycetota > Actinomycetes > Mycobacteriales > Mycobacteriaceae > Mycobacterium. Next base: position 84,952 of record NZ_MBEU01000027.1, read on the forward strand.
GTTGCTGCGAGCCCCGCGACCCGACGGCACCCCGGCGGTGCTGCTGCAGCATCGCGCCGTGTGGAGCCATCAGGGCGGCACGTGGGGGTTACCGGGCGGCGCCCGCGACAGCCACGAGTCCCCGGAGGAGACGGCGGTCCGCGAAGCGCGTGAGGAGGCGGGGCTGCTCGCCGAGCTGCTGGCCGTGCGGGCGACCGTGGTCACCGCCGAGGTCTCCGGGCACGGCGGTGCGCGCTGGAGCTACACCACGGTCGTCGCCGACGCCGCCGAGCCGCTGCACACCGTGCCCAACCGCGAAAGCGCCGAGCTGCGCTGGGTCGGCGAGGACGAGGTCGCCGACCTGCCGCTGCATCCCGGCTTCGCCGCCAGCTGGCAACGGCTGCGCACCGCCCCCGCCCTGGTGCCGCTGGGCCATGCCGACGAACGGCGGCAGCGCCTGCCGCGAACCTTGGAGATCGAGGCCGGGGTGTTCGTCTGGTGCATGCCGGGCGACGCGAATCAGGAACCTTCGCAGCTGAGCCCGCGGATCAGCTCGCTGCTGCAAGCGCTGACTTGAGCCGCTGCGCCGCGGCCCCCGGATCCTCGGCCGCGGTAATCGCGCGCACCACCACGACCCGGCGTGCCCCGGCCTCGAGCACCTCGGGCAGCCGCTGGGCGTCGATGCCGCCGATCGCGAACCACGGTTTGTCGGAACCCAGTTCGGCGGCGGCGCGCACCAGCCGCAGGCCGGGCGCCGCGCGACCCGGCTTGGTCGGGGTGGGCCAGCAGGGGCCGACGCAGAAATAGTCGGCGTCGCCGGCAACAGCGGCGGCGAGCTGGCCCGAGTCGTGGGTGGACAGGCCCAGCAGCGTCGCCGGCCCGGCGATCTCCCGCGCCACGGCGAGCGGCAGGTCGCCCTGCCCCAGATGCAGGGCGTCCGCGCCGGCCGTACGGGCGATATCGGCCCGGTCGTTGACGGCGAACAGGGCGCCGTGCCGGTGCGCGGCGTCGGCGAGAATCTCGCACGCCGCCAGCTCGTCGCGCGCCTCGAGCGGTCCGAACTGCCGCTCGCCGGCCGAGCCCTTGTCCCGGAGCTGGATGATGTCGACCCCGCCCGCCAACACGGCGTCGGCGAATTCGGCCAGGTCGCCGCGCCCCCGCCGCGCGTCGGTGCACAGGTACAGCCTGGCCGCGGCCAGCCGCGTGAGACGTTCGTGCACACCGCGACGCTAGCGCGCTAGCGTAGGACAAGAAGAAGAGCACGGGAGTCCCGGCGAGCGGGGACTGAGAGTGGGCGCGCCCGCCCTTACCGTCGAACCTGATCCGGGTCATGCCGGCGAAGGGAGCAGAGGATGCCGATGGCCGGCTCGGTAGCCGTAGTAGGCGGCGGCGTCATCGGATTGTCGATCGCGCGCGCGGCGGCGCGGGCCGGGTGGTCGGTGCGGGTGCACCGCACCGGGCAGGCCGGCGCGTCGTGGGTCGCCGCAGGCATGCTGGCCCCGCACAGTGAAGGCTGGCCCGGGGAAGAGCGGCTGCTGCGGCTGGGCCTGGAATCGCTGCGGCTGTGGCGTGCGGGCGGCTTTACCGACGGGCTGCCACCAGAGGTGATCACCGCACGCGAGTCATTGGTGGTGGCCGTCGACCGGGCCGACGTCGCAGACCTGCGCACCGTCGCCGACTGGCTGTCCGCGCAGGGGCACCCGGTGATCTGGGAGTCGGCCGCCCGCGACGTCGAACCGCTACTGGCACAAGGCATTCGCCACGGCTTCCGGGCACCGACCGAACTGGCGGTGGACA
>NZ_MBEU01000028.1 GCF_001954275.1 Mycobacterium sp. IS-836
CCCCAAAACCCCCCCCCCCCAACACCTGCCCACACCGGACAACCTCGCCTACATCATGTACACCTCAGGATCAACCGGACGCCCCAAAGCCGTCGCCATCACCCAACGCAACGTGGTGGCATTGTTTGCGGGCCTTAAGAAGTGGATCGGTTTCCCCCGGACGGATGTCTGGGCATGGTGTCATTCACCGGCCTTCGACGTCTCGGTGTGGGAGTTGTGGGGAGCGCTGCTTCACGGCGCGCGCGTTGTGGTGGTGTCATGGGATACGGTGCGGTCGCCGCTGAAAATGTGGCAGCTACTGCTTCAGAAGCGCGTTACGGTGCTCAGCCATACCCCGTCAGCATTTTACGAGTTGATGCGCGCGGAGCCCGAATGCTCTTCTACCGCAGAGAGTTCCGCTTTGCGGATGGTGGTATTTGCGGGCGAGGCATTGGATACGTCTCGGCTGCGAGGCTGGTATCCGGGTGAACGCGCGCACGCGCCGGCCCTGATAAACATGTACGGCACCACCGAAACCACTGTGCACTTAACGTATTTGGAGCTGACCGCCGCGCACGCCGCACACAAACCGTCCCCAATCGGTGTGCCGCTGGGCAATATGCGGGTTTTTGTGCTTGATGCAGGGTTGTGTCCGGTGCCCGTGGGAGTGCTTGGTGAGTTGTATGTCGCGGGCGCGGGCGTGGCTCGCGGATATCGGGGCCGGGCGGCCCTGACCGCAACACGGTTTGTGGCCTGTCCGTTCGTCGACGCAGAAACACCGGGAATTCGCATGTATCGCACCGGTGATGTGGGGCGGTGGACCGCACACGGCGAACTGGAATTCGTGGGCAGGGCCGACCAGCAGGTCAAAATCCGCGGATTTCGGGTGGAACCCGGCGAGGTCGAAGCGGTACTGGCCGCACACCCGGCGGTGGCCCACGCCGTCGTCATCGCCCGCAGCGCCCCCCACGCCGCCGACGACGTCGCCGACACCCACTTGGTGGGCTATGTCGTGCTCAAATCACCCGCCGCCGACCCCGGCGCCCCCGCCGCGCTGGCCGCCGACATCCGCCGGTATGCGGCGACTCGGTTGCCCGAGTTCATGGTGCCCGCAGCAGTCATGGTGCTCAGCGCCCTGCCGTTGACCGCCCACGGCAAGCTTGACCGGCGGGCGCTGCCGGCCCCGGAGTTCGTCAGCGAAGCGGCCTATCGAGGCCCGCGCGATCCACGCGAAGAGGTGCTGGCCACCCTGTTCGCCGAAGTGCTCGGGACCGACAGAGTCGGCATCGACGACGGGTTTTTCGCCCTGGGCGGACACTCCCTCTCAGCGACCCGCCTGGTCGCACGCATCCGCACCGAACTCGGAATCGAGATCCCCATCCGCGCAATCTTCGACGCCCCCACCATCGCCCAACTAACCCAATGGCTCGCAACGCATTCCGGCCACCAGACGCGGGCCCCCCTGATGCCGCGACAGAGGCCGCCGCGACTGCCGCTGTCGTTCGCGCAGACCCGACTGTGGTTCATCTACAAATACGAGGGCCCCTCGGCCACCTACAACATCCCGTTGGCAATCCGGTTCACCGGGACGCTCGATACGGCGGCGTTGACCGCTGCGATCGGGGATATCGTGGCCCGCCACGAGAGCCTGCGCACGGTGTTCGCTGAGGCCGACGGAAGCCCGTGGCAACAGATTTTGCCCGCCGAAAAAGTGGCCCCGCCGGTGGTCGCCGGCGAGGTGTCCGGCGGGCAGGAATTGGCTGAAGCGGTGGCTGCAGCCGCCGAGCACCGGTTCGACCTCGCGACGCAGATCCCGATCCGGGCCACGCTGCTTCGGGTTTCGGCGACCGAGCATCTGGTCGTATTGGTTATCCACCACATCGCTGGGGACGGGGCATCGGTGGTGCCGCTCGCGCGGGATTTGGCCACGACTTACGCCGCGCGGCGCGCGGGGCGCCTTCCGACTTGGTCACCGCTCCCGGTGCAGTACGCGGACTACACGCTTTGGCAGCGAGAAGTCCTCGGCCGCGAAGACGACCCCGACAGCGTCCTGTCCCAGCAGTTGGCGTACTGGCGTCGTGAGCTGTCCGGGGTGCCAGAACAGATTTCGTTGCCGTTCGACCGGCCTCGTCCGGCGGAGCGATCGTTTCGCGGGGAGGTCGTGTCGTTCGCGATCGACCCGTTACTGCGGGACCAGATCGAGCAACTGGCGCGGGAAACCGGGACAACCACGTCGATGGTGCTGCAGGCGGCGTTGGCAGTGCTGTTGCGCAAACTCGGCGCCGGCGACGACATTGCAATCGGAGGGCCGATCGCCGGGCGCACCGACGAGGCACTGACCGACCTGATCGGGTTCTTCGCCAACACCTGGGTGCTGAGGGTGGCGACCTCGGGCAATCCCCCCTTCAGGCAGCTCCTCGAGCAGGTAGCCGGCAAGGCACTCGCCGCATACGAAAACCAAGACGCCCCATTCGAACGGCTCGTCGACTCGCTGAACCTATCCCGCTCCACTGCCCATCACCCGCTGTTTCAGGTGTCCCTCGCGCTGCAGAACAATCCCCTCCCGAAGGTCGAATTCCCCGGACTGGGCGTCGACGTGCTGCCTGCTTCCACCCACACCGCGAAGTTCGACCTGTCCATCAACCTCTTCGAACTTCCGCCAATGCCGGGAGAACCACAACCGATCCCGGGAACCATCGAGTACGCCACCGACCTGTTCAACCACGACACCGTCGAGAAGTTCGCCAGCCACTACGTACGGATCCTTGACGCTGTCTCGGTTGATCCGGAGCGGCGGATCGATCAGATCGAGATCATCGATGCGATCGAACGCGACCAAGTCGTGAACCGATGGAACGACACCGCCACGCCAATACCGCAGGCCACCGTGCCAGAACTGTTCGCCGCCCAGGCCGCCCGCACCCCCGACGCCCCCGCAATCAACGACGACAACGAGACCCTGACCTACCGCCAACTCGACGCTCGCGCAAACCATCTCGCCGCCCGACTGACAACCTATGGAGCCCGACCGGAAACCATCGTCGCGGTCGCACTGCCCCGCTCCACCCGATTAGTCACCGCGCTACTGGCCATCTCCAAAACCGGCGCAGCCTACCTGCCCATCGACCCCAACTACCCCAGCGAGCGCACCGTATCCCATGACACCACCACAACGCGCGCGCCGTGAAGCAGCGCTCCCCACAACTCCCACACCGAGACGTCGAAGGCCGGTGAATGACACCATGCCCAGACATCCGTCCGGGGGAAACCGATCCACTTCTTAAGGCCCGCAAACAATGCCACCACGTTGCGTTGGGTGATGGCGACGGCTTTGGGGCGTCCGGTTGATCCTGAGGTGTACATGATGTAGGCGAGGTTGTCCGGTGTGGGCAGGTGTTGGGGGGGGGGGGACGCCGAG
>NZ_MBEU01000029.1 GCF_001954275.1 Mycobacterium sp. IS-836
CGGAAGCCGAACGGGCCGAGCTGATCGGCATGCTCGTCGACCTCGGCCTGACCGAGAAAACCGCCCAGCTCGCCACCGATGAGATCCATCGCGACGAGAACCGCGCGGTCAACGTCCATCTGGTGCGGGAGACCGGCATCAATCCGGACGAGAAGCCGTCGGCCTGGGTAGCCGCGAGTTCCTCGTTCGTCATGTTCGCCGTCGGCGCGCTAATTCCCCTGATCCCTTACCTTCTCGGGTATGGGTCGCTGGCGACGGGAATGGCGTGCGGCGCGGCCGGGCTGCTCGTCGCCGGGGGCCTGACCGCGCGGTTCACCCGCAAGCCCATGTGGTGGGCGGCGTCTCGGCAGCTGCTCTTCGGCGCGGTGGCCGTCGCCGCGACGTACCTGCTCGGGTTGCTCGTCGCCGCGCTGTTATGAGGTAGGTGGCCGGTCCACCGGGTTGGGGGAGCGCAGCCGGTACAGGATGAACGCGATCCCGAGCACGCCGAAGCCGACGAGCATGATCATGTCGAACACCCACCAACCCGCATAGTGTGTCCACATCTCGGCATTGGCGGCCAGCGCGTCGATCCTGCGCAGATTCACGGTGGACGCCGAGGCGGCGAAGCCCCATTGGGCCGGGACAAACCACGAGATCTGCTGAAATCCCCACCTGCTCACCAGCTGCACCAGGCTTCCGTTGAACAGTACGGATGCCAGGAGTAGCGGCAGCAGCAGCGGTACGACCTCCCGCAGCGACTTACCCAGCGCCGACAGCGCGAGCGCGGCGATGGCGGACACGATCGCGGTGACGGCGACGGCCACATAGAGCTCGACCGTGGCGTTGTGCAGCGCGGCGGCGCCGTGCACGGGAGCGCCTTTGCCGGCCACGACGATCGCGAACGTGATGGCCGTCAGAATGGCCGCGGCCACGCTGACGAAGATGATCTTGCCGGCCACGTAGGCCGGCGTCGACAGCCCGACAGCTTGCTCGCGCCGAAAGACGCGGCGCTCGCCGACCACCTCGCGGATGCCCAACGCGGTGCCGATGAGCACAGCGGAGATGTTGAGCGCCGCCAGGATCTCGATGGCCTCGTGCGGGTGGTGGCTGGCCGGATTCGGCTTGCCCAGGCCGGAATTGCCGGGAATCAGCAGTGTCAGCGCCGCCAATACGAACGGCAGCAAGAGCAGGAACAGGGAGTAGACGCGGCTCGCGAGTAGGAGGCGAACCTGGCGGCCGATCACCAATCGCATTTGCCGGCTCGCGCTGAGTCCGGCGGGCGGTGGCCATGGCGCTGCCACGGCCGGTGGAGGCACCGCTTGTTGGGGGACAGGAACCGCGCCGGGATCGGCGCTCACCTGCGCGAGGATCGTCGACCAGTCGGTGCTGCCCGTCAAAGACTGGATCTGCAGCGGGGTGCCGGCAAAGGCCATGGTGCCGGCGGCCGTGAGCACCACGACCTGGTCGCACATGTTGAGCCCCGCCAGCGATGTCCGCGAATTCATCGCCACCACGACGACACAACCGATGTCGGCCTGGCGTCGCAGCACCGCCATCACGTGACTTTCCTGCCCCGCGTCCAGCCCGGCGCCCGGCTCGTCGACGACGAGCAGCGTCGGCCTGGTGGTGAGTTCGACCGCCAGCGCGGTGCATCGGCGCGCTTCGGGCGGCAGCTTGCTGATCCGGGTCGAGCGGTATGGCGTCAGTTCGAGTTCTTCGAGAATCTGGTCCACGACGCGGCGGCGGTGTTCGGGCAGGGTGTCCGGCGGGAGCCGTAGTTTGGCCGCGTAGTCGACCGCTCGTTCGACGGTGAGCTGCCGATGAAGGCGGTCGTCGCGCGCGACTATTCCGATGCGGGTGCGCATCGACACGGGCTCGGCGTGCACGTCGTGGTCGTCGACGGTGATCCGGCCGGAGCTGAGTTTCCTTGTGCCCGCGAGCATTCCGAGCAGTGCGGAGTTGCGTGCGGCCGACGGCCCGATCACCGCGGTCAATGTGCCCGGGCGCGCGGTGAACGAGACGTCCGTGAGCAACGCGCGCCCGTCGACGGCAAGCCCCAAATGCTGTGCGGCCACGCCGATCGTGCGCGCGCCGGCCTGCGTCGGCAGCCGAAACGTGGGCTCGGCCTGTTCGGTGCGAAAGGACGGAGCCGCGGCGCGCAGCTTTCGAGTTCTCATCCGCTCGATCAGGCCCGGCGCCCTTGGTTGCTCTGCCTCGCCAGCGGCGGCGGGAGCGGGCGGTGGCGGATGCACGGCCGGCGGCGGCTCGACCGGCGGCGGTGGGGGCGGCG
>NZ_MBEU01000030.1 GCF_001954275.1 Mycobacterium sp. IS-836
TGCGGCGTTGACCTGGCTGGCCGGGCAGCCCGGCGTGGACCCGGGGCGGATCGCGATCGGCGGTGCCAGCGCGGGCGTCGGCTGGGTCACGCCCGTCGGCCGGAACAGCCGGACCCCGACGCCGGGTCCGAGGGCGACGACATCGACGTCCGGCGGTGCGCTGGGCCTACCCAGCCGGCCCCGCAGCCGATCCAACGTGCGCACCACCGGCAGGGTCCGCGGGCCGACGAGGTGGCGGGGGGTGAGGCGGGCGATGCGGCGCAGATCGGGGTGAACGTCGGTGTTCGGCATCGGTCCAGTATCCATCCGGCGCAGCGTCGGCACCGAATCACTCGCATGCACCCCTCGAACGCCGTCTGGGTTAGCCGAGCCGAGATCCGGGTATCGATCCGGGTGATCGAAATGCTTGCGTGCAACGCTCCTGGGTCGGGGCGCGTCCGGGCAGTGTCGGGCGGGATGCGAGAGGCGTGAAATGCTGGGCCATCTCTACGATCGGGCGCTCGACGGCGAGCGATGTTGGATTCGGCACGAGGACGGCGAGGTGCGTCCGCTGCCGGCACACCGCTGGCTGGGGGCCCGTGCTCCCGATGCTGACTCCGTCGATGAGGTGTTCGACGAAGAAGTCACGCAGATGTGCGTCGGGCCGACCATCGAGCTGGGGTGCGGGCCCGGCCGGCTGGTCGCGCGCCTCATCCGCCGGGGCATCCCCGCGCTCGGCATCGACCGGTCGGCGACAGCGATCCGGCTGGCCGGCCGCGGCGGTGCGGCCGCGCTGCTGGGCGATGTGTTCGAGCCGCTGCCCTGGATGGGCCGGTGGCAGACGGTCCTGCTGGTCGACGGGAACGTCGGCCTCGGCGGCGACCCGCGCCGCATACTGTGCCGCGCGGCCGAGCTGCTGGGCCGCGGCGGCCGATGCGTGGCCGAGTTCGACGGCCAGGCCATCGGCATCCGGTCGCGCTGGGTGCGGCTGGAGTCGGCGCACGACGTCGGGCCGTGGTTTCGGTGGGCGTCGGTCGGGGTGGACAGCGCCGCCGCGCTGGCCGCGCAGGTGGGTTTGACGTTGACCGGCGTCCGCATGGTCGGCGGCCGGGTGGTGGCGAGCCTGGCGGCGATGTGAACGGGCCCCGCCTTCCCCCCAGGTTCCGAAGCCCGCTGCGCGGCCCGTGGCTGACGTCGGTGTTCGGGCTGGTGCTGTTGGTGACCCTGCCGATAGTCATCGTCACCGGGCTGCTCTCCTATATCGCCTACGCGCCGCAGTTCGGTCAGGCGATACCCGCCGACGTCGGCTGGCTGCGCCTGCCCATCTTCTCCTGGCCCACCCGACCGTCGTGGCTCTACCGCCTGACCCAGGGACTGCACGTCGGGCTGGGCCTGGTGATCATCCCGGTGGTGCTGGCCAAGCTGTGGTCGGTGATCCCGCGGTTGTTCGATCTTCCGCCGTTCCGTTCGATAGCCCAAGCGCTGGAACGGCTTTCGTTGCTGATGCTGGTCGGCGGGATACTCTTCGAGATCGTCACCGGCGTGCTCAACATCCAGTACGACTACATCTTCGGGTTCAGCTTCTACGACGCCCACTACTTCGGGGCGTGGGTGTTCATTGCCGGCTTCGCCATGCACATCACGCTGAAGATCCCCCGCATGGTGTCCGGGTTGCGGTCGCTGCCGCTGCGCGAAGTGTTGCGCACCAACCGAACTGACACCCGCCCGCAACCGCCCGACCCCGACGGGCTGGTGGCCGCCGATCCGGCCGAGCCGACGATGAGCCGCCGCGGCGCGCTGGCCCTGGTCGGCTCCGGCGTGGCGCTGATCGCCGTGTTGACCGTCGGCCAGACCGTCGGCGGGGATACCCGCCGCGCCGCCCTACTGCTGCCGCGCGGGCGGGGCGTTCGTGATGCCAACGGCGACTTCCCGGTCAACAAAACCGCCGTCGCCGCGGGTATCACGCCGGAGAGCGTCGGTGCTGGCTGGCGATTGACGCTGCGGGCCGGCGCCTCGGTAGTGGTGCTGGACCGAGCCACGCTGGCCGGCATGCCGCAAAGCACCGCGCGGCTGCCGATCGCGTGCGTCGAAGGGTGGTCGACCGTGCAGACGTGGAGCGGCGTGCGGCTGGCCGATCTGGCCCGGCTCGCGGGCGCACCCGCGCCGCGCTCGGCGCAGGTGGTATCGCTGCAGCGGGGTGGCGCGTTCGGCGCGGCGACGTTGCAGGCCAACCAGATTCGCGATCCCGAAGCGCTGCTGGCGCTGCGGGTCAACGGCGCAGACCTGTCCGTGGATCACGGGTACCCGGCCCGGATCATCGTTCCGGCACTGCCCGGCGTGCACAACACCAAGTGGGTGGCGTCCATCGAATTCTTACAGGGTTGAGATGTCGAAATCCGAGCGTTTCAGCGCGATCTACGGTTCCCACCCGCTGCACCTGCTGACGATGGTGTCCGGTTTCGCGCTGCTGGGTTACATCCTGACCACGTTCAAGCTGGCGACGCTGTGGAACGCCGGCACCTGGTGGCAGTCGATAGCGGTGTGGTTCGCCGCCGCCGTCATTGCTCACGACTTGGTGCTCTATCCGCTGTACGCACTGGCCGACCGCGTCGTATGGGCGCGCACCAGCCGGCAGTCGAACCATCCAAAAGTACTGGCCCGCAACTACATTCGGGTGCCGGCGCTGGGAGCAGGCCTGACCCTGCTGATTTTCCTGCCGGGCATCATCGAACAGGGCGGGCCCACCTACCAGGCGGCCACCGGGCAGACCCAGCAGCCGTTCCTCGGCCGATGGTTGCTGCTCACCGCGGCGATGTTCGCCGTCAGCGCCGTCGTTTACGCCGCGAGGCTTGCCGCGGCGCGTCGCCGGCCCGGCGAGCAGAAAACGGACGAAGGACCGTCAACAGCGCAGACATAGCCGCCAGCAACCCCTGCCAGCCGCGATTTCGTGCCCGCATGACACGGCTGACGGATTCGTCGTTTCCGTTGAGTCGGCAGGGGTACAGTCCCCTACATGACGGCGCGGGTTCCGAGCATGAGTTGTCTGAAGTGGTTGCTACGAGCCCGGCCCGGCGACTACATGCTGGCGTTAAGCGTCGCCGGAGCTTCGCTGCCGGTCATCGGTAAGCACCTCGAGCCCCTGGGCGGCATGACCGCCATGGGCGTGTGGGGTGCCCGCCACGCACCGAACGCGATATCCGCCATGAAAAAGGATTGGCTGACACCGGGCATCAACGACGAGCGCCGGCGGGATCGGGAGAGCACGCACCAGGTCTCGGTCGCTGCCTTGCGAGGGGTGGTGTCAGCCGCGGAGCTGGAAACCGAGTGGCCCGCGGCGGAGCGGACGCCCCCGCTTTGGGAGGCCCTGCGCCAACGCCGCTATCTCTACCGTCGTGCGGTCCACTACGGCGACCACCCCGCGCAAGTCCTCGATGTGTGGCGCCGCAAGGATTTGCCCGCACAACCCGCGCCGGTGCTGATCTTCGTCCCGGGCGGCGCCTGGGTCCACGGCCGCAGCGCGCTGCAGGGGTCCGCCCTGATGTCGCGGCTGGCCGAGCAGGGCTGGGTGTGCCTCGCGATCGACTATCGCGTCGCCCCGCTGCACCGCTGGCCGCGCCACATCACCGACGTCAAGACCGCCATCGCGTGGGCGCGCGCCAATGTCGACAAGTTCGGCGGCGACCGCAATTTCGTTGCGGTGGCCGGTTGTTCGGCCGGCGGGCACCTGTCCGCGCTGGCCGGACTCACTCCCGACGATTCCCAACTCCAGGCGAAGTTGCCCGAGGGCTCCGACAGCTCGGTCGACGCCGTGGTCGGAATCTATGGCCGCTACGACTGGGAGGACCGTTCGACTCCCGAACGGGACCACTTCGTCGACTTCCTGGAGCGCGTGGTGGTCAAGAAGACGATCGCCCGGCATCCCGAGGTGTTCCGCGACGCCTCACCGATCGCGCGGGTGCATCGAAACGCTCCGCCGTTCTTGGTGATTCACGGCAGCAAGGACAGCGTCATTCCCGTCGAGCAGGCGCGCAGCTTCGTCGAGCGGCTGCGGGCCGTCTCGCATTCGATGGTCGGCTACCTGGAGTTGCCCGGGGCGGGCCACGGCTTCGACCTCATCGACGGTGAGCGCGCCGGCGTGATGGCCCACGCGACATCGCTGTTCCTCAACCAGGTCTACCGCGCCAAGACAATCGGGGCCAAAGAGGTTATCTGAGCTGGTCCCGCTGAGTAGGGTCGCCTCTATGAGCAAGGGGCAGTGGTGAAACGGCTGAGCGGCTGGGACGCCGTACTTCTGTACAGCGAGACGCCCAACGTGCACATGCACACCATCAAAGCCGCGGTGATCGAGCTGGACCCGGCGAGTCGCAGCCTCGACCTCGAGTCCTTTCGCCGCGTCATCGGCGCCCGGCTGCACAAGCTCGAGCCGTTTTGCTATCAGCTCGTCGAGATCCCGTGGAAGTTTCACCATCCGATGTGGCGCGAGCACTGCGAGGTCGACCTGGAATACCACATCCGGCCCTGGCAGCTGCCGGCTCCCGGCGGGCGCCGCGAGTTGGACGAGGCGATCGGGCAGATCGCCAGCACCCCGCTGGACCGCGACCGCCCGCTGTGGGAGATGTACTTCGTCGAGGGCCTGGCCAACAACCGGGTGGCCGTCGTAGGCAAGATCCACCACGCGCTCGCCGACGGTGTCGCCTCTGCCAACCTGCTGGCGCGCGGCATGGACCTGCTGCCCACACCGGAGGGCGGACCGCCGCCAAACGACCCGGCCCCCACCAAACGCCAGCTGCTGTCGTCGGCGTTCGTCGATCATCTCCGGCAGGCCGGCAAGCTGCCGGCGACGGTTCGCTACACCGCGCAGGGCATCGGCCGGGTGCGACGCAGCTCGCGCAAGCTCTCGCCGGAACTGAGCCGACCCTTCGAGCCGCCCCCGACGTTCATGAATCACATGATCACCCCGGAGCGCAGGTTCGCGACCGCGACGCTGGCGCTGGCCGACGTCAAGGAGACCGGCAAGCGGCTCGGCGCGACCATCAACGACATGGTGCTGGCCATGTCGACCGGTGCGCTGCGCACGTTGCTGTTGCGCTACGACGGCAAGGCCGAGCCCCTGCTGGCCTCCGTTCCGGTGAGCTTCGACTTCTCGCCGGAGCGGATCTCCGGAAATCGCTTCAGCGGAATGCTGGTCGCCCTGCCGACCGATGCCGACGACCCGCTTGAGCGGGTGCGGTGCAGCCACGAGAACGCGATCTCGGCCAAGGAGGGCCATCAGCTCATGGGCCCGGAGCTGGTCAGCCGTTGGGCGGCGTACATGCCGCCGGTGGGGACGGAAGCCTTCTTCCGGTGGGCGTCCGGCCGGGACGGACAGAACAAGGTGCTCAACCTGAACATCTCGAACGTTCCCGGTCCGCGCGAGCGCGGCCGGGTGGGCGGCGCCCTGGTCACCGAGATCTATTCGGTGGGGCCGTTGACCGCCGGCAGCGGTCTCAACATCACCGTCTGGAGCTACGTCGATCAGATCAACATCTCGGTGCTCACCGACGGTGCCACGGTCAAGGATCCGCACGAGGTGACCGAGGCCATGATCGCGGATTTCATCGAAATACGCCGGGCCGCAGGGCTTTCCGAAGAGCTGACGGTCATCGAGGCGGCGATGGCGCCGGCCTGACGGGCGGTAGTCGAAGCTCCGGGCGCGGCGGCCGTTACCATCGGTCGGACACCAGCGATTCAAAGGAGACTCGCAGCACCGTGAGCGACGAAGCCCCCAATAACGAACCCGAAGTTCTCGTCGAGCAACGGGATCGAATCCTGATCATCACGATTAACCGGCCGAAGGCCAAGAACGCCGTCAACGCCGCCGTCAGCCGCGGGCTGGCCGACGCCGTGGATCGGCTCGACAGCGACAACGGGCTTTCGGTGGCGATCCTGACCGGCGCGGGCGGCTCGTTCTGTGCGGGCATGGATCTCAAGGCGTTCGCCCGCGGCGAGAACGTCGTCGTCGAGGGCCGCGGCATGGGCTTCACCGAACGCCCGCCCGCCAAGCCGCTCATCGCCGCGGTGGAAGGATTCGCGTTGGCCGGCGGCACCGAGCTGGCGCTGGCCACCGATCTGATCGTCGCGTCCAGGGACTCGGCGTTCGGCATCCCCGAGGTCAAGCGCGGCCTGGTCGCCGGCGGCGGGGGACTGCTGCGGCTCCCCGAACGCATCCCCTACGCGATCGCGATGGAGCTGGCGTTGACCGGGGATAACCTCTCGGCCGAGCGCGCTCACGAGCTGGGCCTCGTCAACGTCCTGGCCGAGCCGGGCAAGGCGCTGGACACGGCGATTGAGTTGGCGGAGAAGATCACCGCCAACGGGCCGCTCGCGGTGGCCGCCACCAAGCGGATCATCACCGAATCCCGGGGCTGGAGCCGCGACACGATGTTCACCGAGCAGATCAAGATTCTGGCCCCGGTGTTCTCGTCGAATGACGCCAAGGAAGGCGCGATCGCGTTCGCGGAGAAGCGCCCGCCCCGCTGGACCGGAACGTAGGTCCTACGGGTCCGGGTCGGCCAGATAGCGCTGCACGGTCGGCCCGAGCCAGCCGACCACATCGTCGATCGGGGCCGACGCGATCGGCTCGATCCTGAGTTGGTACCGCGCGAACGCCAGCCCCGCCAGGTGGCTGGCCACCAGCTCGACGCGCAGCTCGGCATCGGTCACCCCGAACTCCGCCGCGACCCGCTTCGCGATTGGCCCGGCGAGGCTGTCGTGCAACACCTTTCGCGCCTGCGGGTGGATCGCCGCCGACCGCCACAGCGTCAGGAACGGCTCGAAGACGGCGCCCTCCTCCCAGTGCTCGAGGAAGCGGCGCACCAGCCTCGGGCCGATCCGCTCGGCCCCCTCGTCGAGGAGCCCGGCGAGCTGATGTAGCGGGTGCTCGGGGCCGGTCAGCGTGGACGCGGTGAAGAGGCCTTCCTTGTTGCCGAAGAAGTAGTAGACCATCGCGACGTCCACGCCGGCGTCGGCGGCGATGGCGCGGACGGTGGCCCCTTCGTATCCCTGGCGCATGAAGCGTTCGCGCGCGGCGTCGAGGATTCGCTGTCGGTTCTGTTGCCCGGTGCGCCACCGGCCGGCCCGCCGCGGTTCGACCATGACGCCACAATACTTCAACAACCGTTGATGAATCCTACTTGCAGGCGTACGTTGTTCTTCAACGGAGGTTGAAGTAAAGGAGGTCCGACATGGTGACAACCGCGCGTCGACGCCTTTGGTGGCGACACCTGATGTCCGTCCTGCTCTTCCCGGTCACGGTGACGCTCGTCGTCCCGGCCCTGATCGTGATCCCGGCCGGGGTGCGAACGGCCCACCTCGGCACCGCGCTGGCGGTGGTGCTGGTGACCGTCGGCTGCCTGCTGATCGCCGCCGGTTTGGCCCTGATGGTGTGGACGAACGTGCTGTTCGACCGCGTCGGCGAGGGCACTCTCGGGCTGGGCAACGTGATGGGGGAGCCGGTCCATCTGGTCGTGCGCGGCCCCTACCGGCACGTGCGCAACCCGATGATCACCGGCGTGCTCTGCATCCTGCTCGGCGAGGCGGCCATCACCGCGTCCACCGCCCTGCTGACCTGGTTCGCGATCTTCTTCGCATTTCAGGCGACCGCGATCTGGTTCTGGGAAGAACCCCATCTCACCGAGCGCTACGGCAGTGAATACGTCGACTACCGGCGCAACGTCCCGCGCTGGATCCCCCGGATCACTGCCTGGACCCCGGGAGCGGTTTAGCAAATCGCGGGTGCGGGCACCTCTAGGCATGCCCGCACGCCATATCCTTCATTTCCTTGCTCCCGCGGTAGTCGCGGCGGCGGGCGCTAGCGCGTCCGTCCTCGCGTCTGCAATCCCCGTCGCCAGCGCCGATCCGTGTCCGGACGTTCAGGTGGTCTTCGCCCGCGGCACCGACGATCCTCCCGGTGTCGGCCCCACGGGACAGGCCTTCATCGACTCGTTGCGCCCGCGCGTCGGCGCAAGGTCTTTCAACGTATATCCGGTCGACTACCCCGCGACGTATGACTTTACGAACGCGGCCAAGGTCGGCATCAGGGACGCGAGTTCGCATATCGTTTCGATGGCGCACGACTGCCCCAACACGAAGATGGTGCTCGGCGGTTACTCCTCAGGCGCGGCCGTGATGGGCTTCGTCACTTCGGCCGACGTACCAGCTGGGATCGATCCGGCGACGGTACCCAAGCCGCTGGACCCCGAGGTGGCCAACCACGTCTCCTCGGTCGTGCTCTACGCACTCCCGAGCGACAAGACGATGAACCTTTTCGGCGCGCCGCCGGTTGTCATCGGCCCGCTCTATCAGCCCAAGGCCATCGTGGTGTGCGCTCCCGGGGACCCGATCTGTTCTGACGGGGGCAGTTTCGACGTCCATAAGTCGTATTCGAGCAACGTCGCGGTGATCGACCAGGGCGCGGCCTTCGCGGCCGATCGCCTTGCCGCGGGGGGTCCCGGCGGCCCGCCGGGTGCGGGTCCCGGCGGTCCGGCGGGCGCGGGTCCCGGCGCATCGGCGGCCGTTCTCGCGTCTCCGTCTTCCGGTGGAGGCTCCGGCGGTTAACCGCCGCGGTGCTTCGACCGCATCCCGTCCACCCACCCGGCGTCGGTTACACTATGGCCTCAGTTTGTAAAGGGGGTGGGGATCCCCAGAAGGATCGAGGATGAGCATTTCGTTGCTGCTTGAGATGGCCGCGTCGAGCAACCCCGATCGCCTTGCCGTCGTCTCCGAAGACGTGCGCCTGACCACGCAGCAGCTGAGCGATCTCGCCGACGGCGGCGCGAGCATCCTCGCCCGATCCGACGCGAGGCACGTCGTCTACATCGGGACCGGTGGCGCGATGCTGCCGCTGCTCATCTTCGCGGCGGCACGGGCCGGCCTGCCCTTCACCCCGCTCAATTACCGGCTTTCGGCCGACGGCATCCAGACGTTGATCGACCGGCTGCCCGATCCGGTGGTGATTGTCGACGACCGCTACCGGGAGATGCTCGGCGACGCGTCGCCGCGGGTGCTGCTCACCGACGACTTCCTGACGGCCGCGCGCGGCGGGGCGTCCGACTTCGAAGCGGAGTTTGCCGACCCCGACTCCGTCGCGATCGTCCTCTTCACGTCGGGCACCACGTCGCAGCCCAAGGCCGTCGAACTCTCGCACAACAACCTGACCAGCTACGTCACCGGCACGGTCGAATTCGAGTCGGCCGCACCGGATGACGCCGCGCTGATCTGCGTGCCGCCGTATCACATCGCCGGCATCAGCGCCGCCTTGTCAAACCTGTACGCCGGCCGCAAGATGGTCTATCTGCCCAGCTTCGACCCCGACGAATGGGTGCGGCTGATCAAGGCAGAAAACGTGACCACCGCGACGGTGGTGCCCACGATGCTGGACCGAATCGTCACGGTGCTGGAATCCGGCGGTCACGACTTGCCGTCGCTGCGCAACCTGGCCTACGGCGGCTCGAAGGTCGGGCTGCCGCTGGTCCGCCGGGCACTCGAACTGCTGCCGCAGGTGGGCTTCGTAAACGCGTACGGCCTGACGGAGACGAGCTCGACGATCGCGGTACTGACCCCCGACGACCACCGCGAGGCGCAGGCCGCCTCGGCGGCGGGCGTCGCCAGGCGGCTCGGGTCGGTCGGGCGCGCGGTGCCGGGCATCGAGCTGCAGATCCGCGACGAGGACGGCAGGGTGCTCGGGCCGGGCGAGACCGGCGAGCTGTTCGTGCGCGGCGAGCAGGTCTCCGGCCGCTACACCGGCATCGGCTCGGTGCTCGACGAGAACGGCTGGTTCCCGACGCGCGACATCGCCACCCTCGACGAGGACGGCTACCTGTTCATCGGCGGCCGCAGCGACGACACCATCATCCGCGGCGGCGAGAACATCGCGCCCGCCGAGCTGGAGGAGGTTCTTATCGAGCACCCGCACGTTCGCGACGTCGCGGTGGTCGGCGTCGAGGACCCGCAGTGGGGCCAGGCGATCACCGCGGTGGTGGTGCCGGCGCCCGGCTGCGTCCCGGACCCCGACGATCTGCGCGAGTACGTCCGCAAAACGTTGCGCGGGTCGCGCACCCCCGACCGGGTAGTCTTTCGCGACGAGTTGCCAACCACACCCACGGGCAAGGTGCTTCGCCGGGAGATCGTCGAAGAGCTGCGTGCCGCACCGGCCGAGCAGTAAGCAGAGGAAAAATCATGATCAAGAACGGAACCCGCCTGGCCAGTCAGGTGTGTGACACCCAGGTCATCGTCGTCAGAAGCGCCGACAGCCTTGACGACCTGCGTTGCGGGGGTGTGCCGATGGTGGAGATCGGGGCCGAGCGGTCGGGCGAACTCGACCCGGCGTTCTCCGACGGCACCGTGATGGGCAAGCGCTATGTCGACGAAACCGGCGCCGAGGTGCTGGTGACCAAGCCGGGCGCAGGCAGCCTGAGCGTCGGGCAGACCGCGCTTCAGCTCAAAGAGGTCAAGCCGCTACCGGCCAGCGACTGAGGATCGGCTACGCCCCGGGAATTCCGTTGCGGCTGACGAATTCCCTTGCCTTGATCAGGAATTCGAGCTGCTCCGCAACCTGGCTCAGCGGTTGCACGCTGCGCGTCGAGCGGGACAGCACGATCGCACCTTCCAGCGCGGCTATCGACATGACCGCCAGCGACGCTGCGTCGTCGTCGTTGAAGCCATCGTTGGCGAAGGCGTGCGTCAGGGCGGTGCACCAGCGGCCCAGGATGGCGCCGGCCTCGGCGGAAAGCTTCGGTTCGTCGTCGTCCGAGCCGATGGCCGCCGCCACCACCGGGCAGCCCGCGGTGAAGTCGCCGTCGGTCAGCAGGCGTTCCCAGTACTCGATGAACTCGCGCAGCAGGGCCTTGGCGCCCCAGCCCGCGGCGTCGTCGATCATGGCGGTGATGGCATCTCCGGAGTACCGCAGTGCCTCCGCCAGAATCTGGTTGCGGCCTTCGGGGAAGTGGTAATAGACCGAGCCGCGCGGCGCGCCGCTGCGGGCCAGCACCTCGTCGATCGTCACCCCGGCGGCTCCGCGCTCGCGCATCACCTCAGCGGCGCTGATCAGCATCTTCTTCTTGGTGTCGCACCGCTTGGTCGTAGCGGTGCCCCGCATGGGGTCGGTGACAGTCGGCACTGCCGTACCTCCTCCGGCCGGCGTCATGCAGCGTGCGAGTGCCGCGGTACCGGCCAGTGCAGGTTGCGGGGGCTGAACCGGAACGAGCGGCGCTTGAGGTCAGGCATCTCGCGGGTGTACTGATAGCCAGCGACGTTGAGCTCGATAATCCACATGATTTTCTCCCGGCCTGGGTGCGGCCCATGATTATGCTGAGAATCATATAAGACATCGGTCAAGTAAGCAAGTTTTATTCCCTATATAAACCCTGCAACACGATGAATGGCGTATCGGGGCCGGGGCGGGCGTTTCATGACAGGAAGGTAACCGTAGCGTTTTATGGTGTATTGCATAATTTCTCGCCCTGCGATTCACTGTGACGATGGCGCTACCAAACCTCGACACCGTGTCCCTCGAGCGCGACGGGCACGTCCTGCTGATCGGCCTGAACCGGCCGCATAAACGCAACGCCTTCGACCGGGCGATGCTTGCCGACCTGGCCCGCGCTTACGCGGTGCTGGAATCCGACCCGGCGGTGTGGGCCGGCGTGCTGTTCGCGCACGGCGACCACTTCACCGCCGGTCTAGACCTCGTCGACGTCGGCCCGGGCATCGCGGCCGGGCAGAGCCCGGTGCCCGAAGACGGCCGGGACCCCTGGCGGCTGGACGGCGCGTGGACCACCCCGCTGGTCGCGGTCGCCCAAGGCTGGTGCATGACGTTGGGCATCGAATTGCTGCTCGCGGCCGACATCCGCATCGCGGCGGTCGGAACGCGATTCACCCAGCTCGAGGTGCGGCGCGGCATCTACCCCTTCGGCGGCGCGACCATCCGGCTGCCCGGCGAGGCGGGGTGGGGCAATGCCATGCGCTGGCTGCTCACCGGCGACGAGTTCGACGCCGCCGAGGCCCATCGCATCGGGTTGGTCCAGGAAGTGGCCGACGACCCGGCGGCGGCGTTGGCCCGGGCGCGCGAGATCGCGCACACCATCGCCGACCGCGCCGCGCCGCTGGGGGTGCGCGCCACGCTCGCCTCGGCGCACCTGGCCCGCCGCGAAGGCGAGGCGGCGGCCGTCGGTCGGCTACGGTCCGCCGTCGCCGAGCTGTTCGCAAGTGAGGACGCCGCCGAGGGCGTGCAGTCGTTCGTCGAACGGCGGCAGGCCCGGTTCGTCGGCCGCTAGCGCGCTCGACCGTGCGGCTCGCCGCACGCTCGGCGTGGAAGCGTCAGCTCTCTAGGGTGTAGCCCATCGGCATCAGCACGCTCTTCTGCTGCGTGAAGTGCTCGACGCCTTCCGGTCCGTTCTCCCGGCCGATGCCCGAGTTCTTGTAGCCGCCGAACGGGCAGCAGGGGTCGAACGCGTACCAGTTGATCGCGTAGGTGCCGGTGCGGATCTTCTCCGAAATCTCAATGCCCTTAGGGATGTCGGACGTCCACACGCTGCCGGCCAGGCCGTACACCGAGTCGTTGGCGATCTTGATCGCGTCCTCCTCGGTGTCGTAGGGGACGATGGACAGGACC
Organism: Mycobacterium sp. IS-836; assembly: GCF_001954275.1. Classification (GTDB taxonomy): domain Bacteria; phylum Actinomycetota; class Actinomycetes; order Mycobacteriales; family Mycobacteriaceae; genus Mycobacterium. The sequence goes on from NZ_MBEU01000030.1 coordinate 12,629, forward strand.
GGCCCGAAGATTTCCTCTTGGGCGATCGTCATCTTGTTGTCGACGTCGGCGAAGACCGTGGGCTGCACGAAGAAACCCTTGTCCAGTCCCTCGGGCCGGCCGCCACCGCACATCAGCCGCGCGCCCTCCTCGATGCCCTTGGCGATGTAGCCCTCGACGCGGGCGCGCTGCTTCTCCGAGATCAGCGACCCGATCTGGGCGGCCGGGTCGGACGGCGTGCCGACCGGCAACGCTTGCACGAAAGTGCTTACCGCATCGACGATTTCGTCGTAGCGCGACCGTGGTGCCAGGATCCGGGTCTGCGCGACGCAGGCCTGCCCGGTGTTCATGATCCCGGAGAACACCAGCATCGGGATTGCCGCGGCCAGGTCGACGTCCTCGAGGACGATGGCCGCCGATTTACCGCCGAGCTCCAGGGTGCACGGCTTGAGCGCCTCGGCGGCGCGGCGGCCGATTTCCTTGCCGACCCCCGAACTGCCGGTGAAGGTGAACAGGTCGATATCGGGGTTCGACGTCAGTGCCTGCCCGGTCTCGATGCCGCCCGGCACCACGGACAGCACCCCCTCGGGCAGGCCGGCCTCGGCGAACACCTCCGCCAAAGCATTTGTGCTCAAAGGGGTTTCGGCAGCGGGCTTGAGCACCACCGTGCAGCCGGCCAGCAGCGCCGGACCCAGCTTGTTGACGGCGAGGAACAGCGGGACGTTCCATGCCACGATCGCGCCCACAACGCCGATCGGCTCACGGTGGACGATGCTCTGCCCGTAGCCGCCGGTGCGGATCTCTTTCCACTTGACCTGATCGACGGCGGGTCCGGCGAAGAAGTTCAAGGCGCCGATCGAGCTCATCCAGTGCATCGTCTCGACGGTGGTCGGCGGTTGGCCGGTCTCGTCGCCGAGCAGCTTGGTGAATTGGTCCTTACGCTCCTCCATCAGCTTGAGCGCGCCCGCGATAACGGCCGCGCGCTCCTTCGGTGGCGTGGTGGGCCACGGGCCGTTGTCGAATGCCGCGCGGGCCGCGGCCACGGCCGCGTCGACGTCGGCCGCCGCCGCCAGCGGCACCTTGCCGACGTATTCACCGGTGGCCGGGCAGTGCACCTCGATGACCTGGTCGGTCGACGGCTCGGTCCACTTGCCGCCGATGAAAAGCTTGTCGTACTCCGTTGTCGCGTCGCTCATGGGCGCCACCCTACCCAAGCCGACGCAAAACGAGAACATGTTCCATTATCGAGGTACGAGCACCAGCACAAGATTGCTCACCAGGAACTCGCGCAGCACCGGCACCCGCGTCATCCACCAGGCCCATCGGGGGTGGTAGCGGGGGAATGCGGCGAGCGCGGCGCCGGTACTGGCCGCCCACGTCAGCCCGTCGGCGGCGGACACCGCGAACAACGACGACCCGTAGTCGTTTTTGGCCGGATGGCCGTGTTTGCGGACATAGCGGGCGGCGGCGCGCTGCCCGCCCAGGTAGTGGCTCAGGCCCATCTCGTGCCCACCGAACGGGCCGAGCCAGACGGTGTAAGACAGCACCACCAGCCCGCCCGGCTTGGTCACCCGCAGCATCTCGGCGCCGAGCTGCCATGGTCGCGGCACGTGCTCGGCGACATTGGACGACAGGCAGATGTCCACCGAGTCGTCGGCGAAGGGCAGCGCCAGGCCCGACGCCCGGACGAAGGTGTCCGCCGGGTTCCCGCCGAAAGCCGGTCCGGCCGCGTGCATCTCGCTTTCGTCGGGTTCCACGCCGATGTAGCGGACACCGGCGTCGCCGAACGCGGCCGCGAAATATCCCGGCCCGCCACCGACGTCGAGCACCGTGCGCCCGACCGGACGTTCGCCGCGGACGCCCAGCCACAGGTCGCTCACCATCGCGGCGGTGTCGGCCGCGAGCGTGCCATAGAAGCGCGCCGGATCGCGCCGCTCGTAGCGGAATTCCGACAGCAGCCGCACCGAGCGGGCCAGGGTTGCGCGCCGCGCGAAAACGTCGGTGACGGCCACCGCCATACCCTACGCAGCGTCGTCGCCAGGCTAGGCTGACCGGTAATGTCTGCCCTCCGCTCCGTGCTGCTGCTGTGCTGGCGCGACACCGGCCACCCGCAGGGCGGCGGCAGCGAGGCCTACCTGCAGCGCATCGGAGCGCAGCTGGCCGCCTCGGGAGTAGCCGTCACACTCCGCACCGCCCGCTATCCGGACGCGCCGCGCCATGAGGTTGTCGACGGCGTGCGGATCAGCCGCGCGGGTGGCCGCTACTCGGTGTATCTGTGGGCGCTGCTGGCCATGGCGCTGGCCCGGCTAGGGCTCGGTCCGCTCCGCCGGGTGCGCCCAGACGTGGTCGTCGATACCCAGAACGGCCTGCCGTTCCTTGCCCGGCTGCTCTACGGCCGCAGGGTGGTGGTGCTGGTGCACCACTGCCATCGCGAGCAGTGGCCGGTGGCCGGGCCGGTGCTGGGCCGGCTGGGCTGGTTCGTCGAGTCGACGCTGTCGCCCAGGGTGAACCGGAGCAACCAGTACGTGACGGTGTCGCTGCCCTCGGCCCGCGATCTGGTCGCCCTAGGGGTGGACAACGAGCGCATCGCGGTGGTGCGCAACGGCCTCGACGAGGCGCCGCCGCAGTCGTTGTCCGGCCCCCGCGCGGACGCGCCGCGGGTCGTGGTGCTGTCGCGGCTGGTGCCGCACAAGCAGATCGAGGATGCGCTGAACGTCGTCGCCGCCCTGCGGCCGCGGGTACCGGGCCTGCATCTCGACATCGTCGGCGACGGCTGGTGGCGGGAGCGACTGGTCGACCACGCGCACGCGCTCGGCCTTTCCGGCGCGGTGACCTTCCACGGCCACGTCGACGACGTGACCAAACACCATGTGCTGCAACGCTCTTGGGTGCACGTGCTGCCGTCGCGCAAGGAGGGCTGGGGCCTGGCGGTGGTCGAGGCGGCCCAGCACCGGGTGCCCACCATCGGCTACCGATCCTCCGGCGGGCTGTCCGACTCGATCGTGGACGGCGTGACCGGGGTGTTGGTGGACACTCGGGCCGAGCTGGTGGATCGGCTCGAGCGGCTGCTCTGCGATCCCGTGCTGCGTGACCAGCTAGGCGCCAAGGCGCAAACGCGCAGCGGCGAATTCTCCTGGACGCAAAGTGCCGATGCGATGCGCACCGTGCTCGAAGCGGTGCGCGCCGGCGAGTTCGTCAGCGGCGTCGTCTGACTCGGCGGACCCCAGCGCCGGCGGAGCCGACGATCAGCAACGCCAGCCAACCCAGATGCGCGATCACGGCCGCCCGGCGGCGACCGGCGGACACACCGGCGGTGTCGCCGCCGATCCGATACAGGGCGAGTTCGTCGTCGCGGAAGACCGGTGTCAGCGCGCCGAGGGTGCGGGCGGACGCGCCCATGTCACCGGCGCTGTCCGATTCGACGACCAACCACCCGACGCCGCCCGCGGCCACCGCGGCACGATCCGGCCCCGCCAGCAGCAACTGCTGCACCGCCCGGGCGTGGTTGCCCTCGCCGGGAACCGTCACCCCGGAGATGGCCAGGTCACCGGTCATCAGCACGTCGGCGCGCACCCAGCGGGGCAGCGGATCGAGCACCGGCGCCGGGCCGGACCAAGGGAAGCGGCGCATGGTGCCGGCGGGCAGTACGGCGACGGTCCGCGGGTCGGCGTTGATCGCCGACGCCACCGCGGCCCAGCCGGGCGGGTAGCGCACCGGCTCGACCCTGCCCCACACGCCCCAGGCCAGGTCGGGCAGCGCCAGGATGAGCGCGAGGCAGCAGACCAGCGCCCCCTGCGCCGGCCGCAGCCACCGGCGCAGGGTCACCACCGAGCCGGCACCCGCCAGCGCGTATCCGGGCAGGGCAAGCCCCACCCACTTCTGCCCGTCGCGCAGCACCCCGAACCCGGGCGCGGCATCGATCACCGCGCGCAGCGCGTGCAGGCCTGGACCGGTCGCCAGCGCGGCGGGCACCAGCACCGACACCGCCGCCAGCACCAGCAGCGGCGCGATCGCCCGCCGGCGCGCCACCGCCGACAGCCCGGCCACCACGATCCCCAGCAGCACAGCCGCCGAGGACACCGCGAAAAGCGTTGTCCGCGAAGCGGGTACGGCTTCGCCGTTCCAGATACCACCCAGACTGGCCAGACTGAAGAGCGTGCCGAGACCGGGCTCGGCGCGCGGCGCGAACGCGGTGACCCCGAGCGCATTTTGCGCGCCCCACGGCGAGCCCAGCGCGGACGCGGTCAGCCAGGGCAGCGCGGCCACCGCCGCGACAGCCAAAGTCGTTGCGGCGCAGACCCAGCGCGGCCAGCCGGGACCGGGTGCGGCCACGCAGACGAGCCCGACCGTCGCGGCCAACATCAACCCGGTGGGCGTCAGCCCGGCCAGCGCGATCCAGAAGATCAAACCGAAGGCGGCGCCGCCGACGAAGCGAACCCTCAGCATTGCCGTCGCGACCCAGGGCAGGCAGCCGTAGCCGACCAGCAGGCTCCAGTGGCCCTGCAAAAGCCGTTCGGCGACATAGGGATTCCAGATCGCCAACGTAATCGCGACGAACTGCCCGGCAGCGCCCGCGTCGGGCAGTGCGGTCTCAACGAGCCGGGCCGCACCCCATCCCGCGAGCCACAGCCCCGCGACGAGCAGCGCCTTTACCACCACGCCGCCGTCGACCACGTGCGAGGCCAGCGCCACCGCAAAATCTTGCGGCGTCGCCCGCGGCGCCGCCGTCAAACCCAGCGCGCTGTCGGACAGGTAGGACCGCGGCGTCGACACCGCGTCGCGCAGCAGCAGGTATCCGGGCTTCAGCAGCGGCCCAGCCACCAGGAGCGCCAAGGCCAGCGCATACCCCGGCCGGGTCCAACGCACGTCGGGAAGTTAGGGCCGTTCGGGCGGGACCGGGGGTTCCGGCGGCCCGGCATCGGGTGGCTCCTCCGATGCCGGCGGTTCCGATCCCGGCTCCGCCGCGTCCGGGCGGGCGGCGGGCCGCTGGGTGGGCAGCTTCTCCGTCTCGGCCTCGGCGCCGGGCACCGGTTCCTCCAGCCCGGTGCGGCCGAAGAAGTCCTGATCGGCGCGGTCCAGGCCGGGGTCGGTGAGCGCGCTTTCGGTGCGCAGGCTGAACGAGGCGAGCAATCCGCCGCCGATCAGCGCGATCAAACCGACCGCGGTGAAGGTGATCGGCAGCACCCGCGACCACAGGGCCAGCCGGTCGCGTTCGTCGCGGGCCGCGTTGACCTGGGCCTCGACGGTGTCTTCGGTCGAGGTGACGCGGTAGTCGGCCAGCGTCACCTCGGGCTTCAGCGGATCACGCGCGAAGTAGTGGTTGGCGTGCTCGGTCTGCTTGACGATGGTGCCCGACACTGGGTCCACCCAGAACGTCCGCTGTGCGGCGTAGTAGCGCGTCATGGTGACCTGCTCGGCCGGATCGCCGCCCACCCCCCACATCGCCGCGGACGTGGTGACCTTGCCGTCCTCGTCGCCGGCGTAGAGCGACGGGTACTTCACCGGAGCCGTCAGCTTGCCGTCCGGGTTGTAGCCGACGTTCTGCGTGAAGCGGTAGGTGGTCAGGCCGTTGACGTCTTCCTGGCTTTCGTAGTTGACGTCGAAGGCCTTCTGCGCGATCGGGTCGAAGTAGGGGTAGGTCTTCTTCTCGGTGTGGAACGGGAATCGGTAGGACAGCCCGTCGTGCCGCAGCGGGATCGCGGTGGGCGGGTTCTCGTCACTGAAGGAGCGCGGCTTCTGCACCGAGCCGCCGGTGTGGGTGTCGTCCGAGACCGCCAGCGCGGTCCTGCGGTTGAGGGTGACGGTGTCGACGATCGCCAGCAGCAGTCCGCTGTCCTTTTGCTTGTCGGTGCGCCGAACCGACGTGCCGACCTGCAGCGTGACCACGTCGGCGTTGGCCGGGGATTCGACGCTGACCTGCTGCTGGGACACCAGCGGCACGTTCTGGTTGACGACGAGGTGATCGCTGGACAAGGACGCCGAGTCGAGCGCGGTGCCGTTGCCGTCGCTGATCAAGTTGGCGTCGAGATTGAGCGGGACCTTGGTGATCCTGCTGCTGGTGTAGGTCGACAGCAGCAGGGCGGCGATCAGCAAGGCGGCTCCGAGTCCGATGATCCCGCATGCGGCGAACCGCAACATGACTGCTCGGTTCACGTTGCTGTGTCCTCCTAGTGGTCCTCAAAGTTCTCAGACTCTTCGGCCGCCCCCTCTGGCCTGACCAAGCAGCGGCAAACCCGTTTGACCCTAACAGCAGAATTTAAGGTCTCGGCTTACGAACCTAGCGACAGGCAGACTGTCAACGTGAACGATGACCAGCAGGTGGGTGGCGTCCGCAGCTTCCTGCCCGCCGTGGAGGGTATGCGCGCATGCGCGGCCATGGGTGTGGTCGTCACGCACGTCGCCTTCCAGACAGGCCATTCGAGCGGTGTCACTGGCAGGTTGTTCGGTCGCTTCGACCTGGCAGTGGCGGTGTTCTTCGCCTTGTCTGGCTTTCTGCTGTGGCGTGGCCATGCGGCCGCCGCACGGGATCGGGGATCGCGCCCGCGCACCGGCCACTACCTGCGATCGAGGGTGGTCCGCATCATGCCCGCATATCTCGTCGCGGTGGTCGTGATCCTGTGCCTGCTGCCCGACTCCGATCACGCCAGCCCGACGGTGTGGCTGGCGAACCTGACCCTTACCCAGATCTACGTGCCGCTCACCCTGACCGGCGGCCTGACGCAGATGTGGAGCCTCTCGGTCGAGGTCGGCTTCTACCTGGCGTTGCCGATCCTCGCGCTGCTGGCCCGACGCATCCCGGTCCGCGCCCGCATACCGGTGATCGCCGCGTTCGGCGCGCTCAGCTGGGCGTGGGGCTGGGTGCCGTTCGCGCATGCGGGTTCGGGCGTCAATCCGCTGAACTGGCCGCCCGCGTTCTTCTCGTGGTTCGCCGCGGGCATGCTGCTGGCGGAATTGGTCTATAGCGGGGTCGGGTTGGCGCATCGGCTGGCACGACGCCGCGTGCTGATGGCCGTGATCGCCGCGCTGGCGTACCTGGTCGCGGCCTCCCCGCTGGCCGGCCCCGAGGGGTTGATTCCGGGTACCGCCACGCAGTTCGCGGTGAAGACGGCGGCGGGTTCCCTCGTGGCTTTCGCACTGGTCGCGCCGTTGGTGCTGGACCGGCCCGATACGCCACACCGGGTGCTGGGCACCACCGCCATGGTCACGCTGGGGCGCTGGTCCTACGGGCTTTTCATCTGGCACCTCGCCGCATTGGCCATGGTGTTCCCCGTGATCGGGACCTTCCCGTTCACCGGGCGGATGGTAGAGGTGTTGGCGTTGACGCTGATCTTCGGTTGGGCGATCGCCGCCGTCAGCTACGGGCTGGTCGAGTCGCCCTGCCGGGAAGCGTTGCGGCGCTGGGAGAAACGCGAGAAACCGGCGGATGCGAAGGTCATAGACGCTGAGGCGGACGCGATCGCGCCATGATCTCGGCGCGCACCGCCGACCGCCGCGCCTTGCCGGCGTCGTCGCGCAGTGGGGAGCCGACGAATTCGACGGTGTGCGGCACCTTGTACGACGAAATGCGTTCGCGCAGAAACTCTTTCACGCTCACCTCGTCCAGCGCCGACCCGTCGGCGACGTGCACCAGGGCATACGGCACCTGGCCCAGGTCGCCGGCGTTCGGGTCCGGGACACCGACGACCAGGCAGGACAACACATCCGGGTGCGCCGACAGGGCGTTCTCGATTTCGGCCGGATAGACGTTGCGACCGCCCACGGTGAACATGTCGACGCGGCGGTCCGACAGGTAGAGGTATCCGTCTTCGTCGAAGTAACCGAGGTCGCCCAGCGAGTCCCAGCCGTCACGCGACTTCGCCGTCACGCCGATGTATCGGTAGGTCGGCGCGCTGCCCGGGCTGGGCCGCATGTAGATCTCGCCGACCACCCCGGGCGGGCAGGGGTTGCCGTCGTCGTCGAGCACCTTCATCTCCCCGGCGACCACCACACCGACCGAGCCGCGATGGGTGAGCCACTGGTCGCCGGAGATGAACGTCAAAGCCTGTAATTCGGTGCCGCCGTAGAGTTCCCAGACGGCTTCGGGGCCCAGCAACTCGATCCACGCCTGCTTGATTGCCGGCGGGCACGGCGCGCCCATGTGCCAGAACCGCCGGATCGACGACAGGTCATAGGAGCCGGGGTCGGCATGGTAGACCGGCAGCGCCCGCTGCATGATCGTCGGCACCACCGTCAGGAACGTGACGCGATGGTCGCCGATCAGCCGGAGGAACCCGTGCGGGTCGAACCGGCTCATCAACACCAAGTGGTGGCCCATCACCAACCCGATCGTCGCGGTGGTGAAGCCGGTGTTGTGGGACAGCGGGATCGGCACCAGCGTGGTGTCGCCCTCCTGCGCGCCCAGCGGATAGCCAATCGCCGGCGGAATCCGGCTGTCGCCGCCGGATTCGATGAGCTTGGGCCGCCCGGTGCTGCCGCCCGAGCCCATCGCCTTCCACACCGGCGAGACCGCTTCCGGCAACACGGCGTCGGACAACGTCGGGTCGGGAACGAAACCGGTTGGCACGCTTGGGATGCCGGCGTGCTCGCGGCCGACCAGCAACGCCGGCGGCCGCAGGTCCAGCAGGCCCTGCAGCTCGGCGTCCGGCAGCCGCGCGGACAGCGGCTGGGGCACCGCGCCCAGCTTCCAGCACGCCACCGCCGCCTGGATCCACTCGATCGAGTTGGGCAACACCATCGTCACGTAGTCGCCGACACCGACGCCGCGCTCGGCGTACGCGCGGGCCAGTCGGTTCGTCGAGCGATCGAGTTCGGCGCGGGTGATGGTCAGCCCGTCGCACGTGACCGCGGGCTCGTCGGGAGCGAGTGCGGCCAGCGCCGATATCTGCGAACCGATCGGGGGGACCGGCCCGGTCATCAATAGGCGCCCTGTCGCTCGAAGATGCGCCGCGGGTTGTCGACCAGCATGGTGTGCAGCTGTTCGTCGGTGACGCCGCGCTCCTTCAGCGCCGGGATCACGTCGTTGTGGATGTGCAGGTAATGCCAGTTGGGCGCCGCCACCGGCAACAACTCCTCGGGGATCGCGTCGAAGTAGCAGTTGGCGTCGTGGGAGAGCACCATCTTGTCGGCGTGGCCGCGCTCGCACATCTGTGCCACCGTGTTCACCCGGTCCTCGAACGGCAGGAACACGTCGATGCCGAATCGGTCCATGCCGATGTAGGAGCCGGCGCCGATCAGCTCCTCGAGGTAGTCGAGGTCGGTGGTGTCGCCGGAGTGGCCGATCACCACCCGGCTCAGGTCGACGCCCTCCTCTTCGAAGATGCGTTGCTGCTCGAGGCCGCGCCGCATCCCCGCGTGGGTGTGCGTCGAGATCGGCACCCCGGTGCGCTTGTGCGCCTGCGCGACGGCGCGCAGCACGCGCTCCACGCCCGGGGTCACGCCGGGCTCGTCGGTGGCACATTTGAGGATCCCGGCCTTGATGCCGGTGTCGGCGATGCCCTCCTCGATGTCGCGGACGAACATGTCGGTCATGATCTCCGGGCCGTCCATCGGCGTGCCCGGCCCCAGGTAGTGGAAGCGGAACGGGACATCGTTGTAGGTGTAAAGCCCGGTCGCCACAACGATATTCAGGTCGGTCGCGGCCGCGACGCGCGCGATGCGCGGGATGTAGCGGCCCAGCCCGATGACGGTGAGGTCCACGATGGTGTCCACCCCTCGGGCTTTGAGCTCGTTGAGCCGGTCGATGGCATCGGCCACCCGCTTTTCCTCGTCGCCCCAGGCTTCCGGATAGTTCTGGGCGATCTCAGTGGTCATGATGAACACGTGCTCGTGCATGAGCGTCACGCCGATATCGGCGGTATCGATGGGGCCGCGGGCTGTATTGAGTTCTGACACGACAGTGATGCTAGGTCGTCTCGAACGACTCTGGTAAGTGGTTTGGCGCGGCGGCTCAAGGCTCCAGGTCGGTGGCCGCGCGGTATGAGCCGTCCATGTAGAACGGCGTCGAGTCGTGTCGGTGCGTGATGAGCCACGAACCATCGATGCGGCGCAGGCCGAAGGTCGAGCGGATCCACAACGTGATCAATTGGTCCTGACCAACCGGCGTCATCCTCATCTGGGTGAGGGTGTGCACGAAGGCAAGGTCGCCGTCTTGGCTCACGACCGGGTCGCGGAACGTGATCTGGACCGGACCATCGAATCCCGCGAACCAGGCGCGAATACCGTCGACGGTGCCGTACGGCGTTTCGGGGCCCTGCTGCAGTGGCGGCGCGAGCGAATACGCCACCAGATCGTCGGCATAGAGCGCGAACAGGCCGTCCGCGTCATGCGCCGCATGCGCGGCCGCGAACTTGTCGAGGACGGCGTGAACTTCGGTTCCAGCGTGGCTGATCTTCATGGTGTGATCCCTTCTCGGTGGGCACCACGACGGGCGCCTTTAACCGGATGTCGAAGCTGGCTCGCCAGTTTCGACACGGGAGCGCAATACTTGGTCCTCGTCTGCAGCAAATGACACTGAAATGTCGCTGAGTTGAGCACAAATCATCGTCAACCCGGGGATGGGTCGATGTCCGGGCACCGCCAGCATCACCCTGCGAAAGGTCGGAAAAATCAGGCCGTCGACCTCGCGGTGGCGGCAGGTGAAATGCGCGGCCTTCAGCGGGATCGGCAGCAGCCGGGCGAGCAACCGCGCTTCGGCGAACACGTCGGGTAAGTAGTCGTGGCGGCGTATCAGCCCACGATCATCGATGTAGAAGGTCTCGCGGTGGCAATGCGAGTCAAATCCTTGTGGGTATTCGACTTCGAGCCGACGCCAGATCTCGTTGTCGCCTCGCCAGTCCTCGCCGCGCCGCACCTGAAATCCGGGCTGCGTCATGCGGTAGGGGTGGGACATGTAATTCGACATCGCGTACCCCACGAAATAGGCCGAATCGATGACGTCCCACCATCGGATGCGGCGGAACGCGCCGAGGCCGCCAAACCCACGCCGGGCTTGGGTGCGACGCTCGATGACGTTGCCGTGCGCCTCCACCAGCACCTCGTCGTGGGAGAAGGTGCAGGTGAGTTCGGGGCTCGGAAAGCCATGCATCACGTTGCCAAGGCCGTGAATATCCACCTGCTGGCGGTAGTGGTAGTCCTCAAGTGGCCGACCCGGGAACTTCCACGTCGGCAACAAACCCCGGACCTGTACGTGTGAGCTGACCGTTTGGGCCTTGGCCCAGCGCGCGGCTCCGCCATGGGCGTCCACCACCTCCGACAGCAGGGCAGCGCCGCGAGTCGTGGCGAGGTCTGACTTCATCGTTGGATCCCTTCTCCCGGGCTCCACGAAGCGGAGCCTTTAACGGGTTGACGAAACCGGCGAGCCAGTTTCGACACAGGAGCGCAAGAATTCGTCCAAACTCACCGGAGGTTGTCGTGAAGTACATGATCTTGATCCAGAGCAACCCGCAGTTCGTCGAGCGCTGGCAGGCACTGCCCAAGGAGCAGCGCGATCGGTTCGGCCGAGACCACCTCGCGCTGACCGCCGAGCTCGCCGAGTCCGGCGAGCTGGTGGCGAGCGAAGGTCTTGCGGATCCGGCACTCGCGAAGCGCGTCACCGTCGCGGGCGACCAGACCATGATCAGTGACGGGCCGTTCGCCGAGGCGAAGGAGCACCTGGCCGGCTTCCTGCTCGTCGACTGCGAGGGCGAGGACCGCGCTTTGGCGATCGCGGCGCGGGTGCCCGACGCCGTCTGGGGTTTCGTAGAGGTCCGGCCGGTGCTCGATTTGAGCGGGTGGGAGATGTGACGCCCAGCGAGGCTGCCATCGCCGGCCTGCTGCGCGAGCTCGCTCCACGCGTGCTTGGTGTGCTCGTGCGCCGTAATGGCAACTTCGACGACTGCGAGGACGCCGTGCAGGAGGCGCTGCTCGCCGCCGCGGTCAGCTGGCCGGTCGACGGCGTACCGAACAACCCGACGGGCTGGCTGATCACGACTTCGTCGCGGCGGCTGGTCGAAACCTGGCGGAAGGAGGCCGCACGCCGGCGCCGCGAAGACGCGTATGCGCTCGAGCCCGCGCCGGGCGAAGTGTCAGAGTCCGACGACACGTTGGCCCTGCTGTTCCTGTGCTGTCACCCCGAGCTGGCCGTCCCGTCACAGGTTGCGCTGACGCTGCGCGCGCTCGGCGGCCTGACCACGGCCGAGATCGCGCGCGCCCTGCTCCTGCCGGAGGCGACCGTCGGGCAGCGCATCAGCCGGGCGAAGGCACGCATCCGCGATACGGGCGCACAGTTTCGAATGCCCACCGCGTGCGAGCGCGACGAGCGACTGCCCGCGGTGCTGCGCACGCTGTACCTGATCTTCAACGAGGGCTACACCGCGACGTCGGGCCGGGCCCTCAACCGGGTCGAGCTGACTTCCGAAGCGATCAGGTTGACCCGGCAGCTCCGGGTGAGCCTGCCCGACGAGGGCGAGGTCGCCGGGTTGCTTGCGCTCATGCTGCTCACGGACGCCCGACGCGGCGCCCGCACGGGCCCGGACGGCTCGCTGATTCCGCTGGCCGAGCAGGACCGCCGCCGGTGGGACCGGACCGCCATCGCCGAGGGCATCGCGATCATCGAGGCGACGTTGCCAGTCGCGAAGCCCGGGCCCTACCAGCTGCAGGCGGCCATCGCCGCGGTGCACGACGAGGCCGCTGACGCCCGCGCGACCGACTGGCCGCAGATCCTGGCCTTGTATGACGTGCTCGCGGCCCTCGCGCCTGGACCGATGGTCGCGCTCAACCGAACCGTCGCCATTGCGATGGTGCGTGGTCCGGCCGCCGCCCTCGCCGAACTCGATGACGTGGCGGCGGACCCCGCCCTCGGTGGACATCATCGCGTCGATGCCGTGCGGGCTCATCTGCTCGATGAGCTCGGCGACCGAGAGGCTGCGCGCGAGTACTACCTTCGGGCGGCCCAGCGCACGCGCAGCATGCCCGAACGGAGTTACCTGCTGACGCGCGCGATGCGCTGAGGGCCGGCCGACAGTGCCGATTTGCCGGGCGCTCCCCGATCGCCGCGATAGTGCAGTACCGTCCAGCGCATGTTGCTCAACCCCAACCGCCTGCAACGCCGCTACCCGGACCGTCGCTCGGCCGAGATCATGGCCGCGACCGTCGACTTTTTCGAATCCCGCGGTAAGGCCCGGCTCAAGCACGACGACCACGAGCGGGCGTGGTACTCAGACTTTCTGGACCACGTCGGACGCGAGCGCATCTTCGCGTCCCTGCTGACACCATCCGCGTACGGCGCGCCCGACTGCCGCTGGGACACCTATCGGATCAGCGAGTTCGCCGAGATCCTGGGCTTTTACGGGCTGAGCTACTGGTATCCGTTCCAGGTCACCGCCCTGGGGCTGGGCCCGATCTGGATGAGCGACAACGAGGACGCCAAGCGCAAGGCCGCCGCGCAGCTGGAGGCCGGCGAGGTGTTCGCCTTCGGCCTGTCCGAGCAGACGCACGGCGCCGACGTCTACCAGACCGACATGATCCTCACGCCGTCGGACCACGGCTGGGTCGCCAACGGCGAGAAGTACTACATCGGCAACGCCAACGTCGCGCGGATGGTCTCCACCTTCGGCAAGATCGACGGTTCTGACGAATACGTGTTCTTCGCCGCCGACTCCCAACACGACCGCTACGACCTGATCAAGAACGTGGTGAACTCGCAGAACTTCGTCGCCAACTACGCGCTGCGCGACTACCCGGTGACCGCGGCCGACATCCTGCACCGCGGGCCCGGCGCCTTCCACGCCGCGCTGAATACGGTCAACGTCTGCAAGTACAACCTGGGCTGGGGCGCCGTCGGCATGTGCACCCACGCCATGTACGAGGCGGTCACCCACGCCTCCAACCGCTACCTGTACGGGACCGTCGTCACCGACTTCAGCCACGTGCGGCGGTTGCTGATCGACGCCTACGTGCGCCTGATCGCGATGAAGCTGGTGGCCACCCGCGCGTCGGATTACATGCGCAGCGCCTCGGCCGAGGATCGTCGCTACCTGCTGTACAGCCCGCTGACCAAGGCGAAGATCACCAGCGAAGGGGAGCGGGTGATCACCGCGCTGTGGGACGTCATCGCCGCCAAGGGGGTGGAGAAGGACACCATCTTCGAGGCGATGGCCCGCGAGATCGGGCTGCTGCCCCGGCTGGAAGGCACCGTCCACATCAACATCGGGCTGCTCGCCAAGTTCATGCCCAATTTCCTGTTTGCCCCCAATGGCGAGCTCCCCGTCATCGGCCGCCGCGACGATGCGGCCGACGACTCGTTCCTGTTCGCCCAGGGACCCACCGGCGGACTGGGCAAGGTGCGCTTCCACGACTGGCGCGCGTCGTTCGACAGCTTCGCCCACCTCGCCAACGTCGCGCTGCTGCGCGAGCAGATCGACGTGCTCACCGACATGCTCGCCAGCGCCACCCCGGATGCGGTGCAGCAGAAGGACATTGACTTCGCGTTCGCCGTCGGTCAACTGTTCGCGACGGTGCCCTACGCCCAGCTCATCCTCGAGGAGGCGGCGCTGTCCGGTGTGGACGGCGCGCTGATCGACGAGATCTTCGCCGTGCTGGTCCGCGACTTCAACGGCTACGCCGTCGAGCTCAACGACAAGCCCTCGACGACGGACGTCCAGGCCCGCTTCGCGACGCGGATGATCCGCCGTCCGGCCCACGACCGCGCCCGCTACGACCAGATCTGGAAGGAACACGTGTTGCCGCTCAGCGGTGCGTACGCGATGCGTCCCTGACGTCGAGCCCCGCCGAGCGTGACGCTGCAGTCACGCTGGGCCTCGAGAGTGACTGTGGCGTCACGCTCGAACCTGAAAGTCGCCGCCTACACCTTGACTGTGAGCTAGCTCACCGTAGAATGACCAGTGGTCATCGACGCGAGGAGGCCACATTGCCGACGGTGACATGGGCACGAGTCGACCCGGCCCGCCGCGCGGCCGTCATCGAAGCCGCGGAAGCCGAGTTCGGGGCGCACGGATTCTCCCGGGGCAGCCTGAACGTCATCGCGCGCAAGGCCGGAGTCGCCAAGGGCAGCCTCTTCCAGTACTTCGCCGACAAGCGCGACCTCTACGCTTTCATCGCCGACATCGGCAGCCAGCGGGTGCGCGCCTACATGGAAGACCGCATCCGTGAGCTCGACCCGAGCCGGCCGTTCTTCGACTTTCTCACCGATTGGCTCGACGCGTGGGTGGCCTACTTCGCGGACCACCCGCATGAACGGGCGCTGCACGCCGCGGCCACGCTGGAAGTCGACACGGAGGCCCGCGTCAGCGTGCAGAACGTCATCCACCGCCACTATCTGGATGTCATGCGTCCGCTCGTCCGCGACGCGCACAAGCGCGGCGACCTGCGTGCGGATTGCGACACCGACGCGCTGCTGTCCTTGCTGCTGTTGATCTTTCCGCACCTCGCGCTAGCTCCGTACATGCGCGGCCTGGACCCCGTCCTCGGGCTCGATGAGCCCACCCCGGAGCAGCCGGCCCTGGCCGTGCGCCGGCTCGTCGCGGTGCTGTCCGCCGCGTTCTCCCCTCAAGCCGTCCACATCAAGGAGGTCACATGACACGCACGAGTTCAGGTTCCATGGTTAGGGGCGGGCTCAACTGGGACAGCTTGCCGCTCAAGCTGTTTGCCGGCGGCAACGCCAAGTTCTGGAATCCGGCCGATATCGACTTCTCCCGCGATCGCGCGGACTGGGAGGCGCTGACCGACGACGAGCGCCACTACGCCACCCGGCTGTGCGCCGAGTTCATCGCCGGCGAGGAGGCGGTGACTGAGGACATTCAGCCGTTCATGGCCGCCATGCGCGCCGAGGGCCGGCTGGGCGACGAGATGTACCTGACGCAGTTCGCGTTCGAGGAGGCCAAGCACGTGCAGGTGTTCCGGATGTGGCTCGACGCCGTCGGCATCACCGATGACCTGCACGAGTATCTCGAAGACGTCCCCACGTACCGCACTATCTTCTACGAGGAGCTGCCGGCCTGCCTCAACGCCCTGACGACCGACCCCTCACCGGCCGCCCAGGTCCGCGCGTCCGTCACCTACAACCACATGGTCGAGGGCATGCTGGCGCTGACCGGCTACTTCGGCTGGCACAAGATCTGCGTGGAACGCGGCATCCTGCCCGGCATGCAGGAGCTGGTCCGGCGCATCGGTGACGACGAGCGGCGCCACATGGCGTGGGGCACCTTCACCTGCCGGCGCCACGTCGCCGCCGACGACTCCAATTGGGAGGTCTTCGAAAACCGCATGAACGAGCTGATGCCGCTCGGGCTGCGCCTCATCGAAGAGGGCTTCGCCCTTTACGATCCGATGCCCTTCGGCCTGTCGGTGGACGAGTTCATGCAGTACGCCGCCGACAAGGGGATGCGACGGTTCGGCACGATCAACAGCGCACGCGGGCGACCGGTCGCCGAGATCGACCTCGACTACTCGCCGGTGCAGCTGGAGGACACCTTCGCCGACGAGGACGAGAAGGCGCTGGCGGGCGCGTCGGCCTAGCCGCTCACCCGACCCAGACGGTCTTGGCGTTGCAGAATTCGCGGATCCCGAGGCCGGCGAGTTCGCGGCCGTAGCCGGAGCGCTTCACGCCGCCGAACGGCAGCTCCGGATACGACACCGTCATGCCGTTGATGAAGACCTGGCCGGCCTCGATGCCGTCGATGAAGCGCTGCTGCTCGGCCTCGTCGTCGGTCCAGGCGTTGGACCCCAGGCCGAAGGTCGTGGCGTTGGCGATCTCGATGGCTTCGTCGACGCTCTCGACGCGGTAGATCGAGGCGACCGGTCCGAACACCTCCTCGGTGTAGAGCGCCATGTCCTTGGTGATGTCGGTGACCACCGTCGGGGGGTAGAACCAGCCCGGCCGGTCGAGACGCTCTCCGCCGCAACGGATTACCGCGCCGGCGGCCGCGGCGTCCTCGACCTGCTTGGCGACCTCGTCGCGGCCCGACTCGGTGGCCAGCGGGCCCACGTCGGTGTCCGGGTCGGTCGGGTCGCCGACCCGCAGGCCCTGCATCCGCTCGACGAATTTCTCGACGAACGCGTCGTAGATGTCGGCGTGGGCGATGAAGCGCTTGGCCGCGATGCAGGACTGCCCGTTGTTTTGAACCCGGGCGGTGACCGCGGTCTTGACCGCCTCGTCGAGGTTTGCCGAGGGCATCACGATGAACGGGTCGCTGCCGCCGAGCTCGAGCACCGTGGGTTTGATCTCGTCGCCGGCGATGGCGCCGACCGACTGGCCCGCCGGTTCGCTGCCGGTCAGCGTGGCCGCCGCGACGCGGGGATCGCGCAGGATGGTCTCCACGGCGCTGGAGGGAACCAGCAGCGTCTGGAAGCAGCCCTCCGGGAAGCCGCCGCGGGCGATGACGTCGGCGAGATACAGCGCGCACTGCGGGACGTTCGACGCGTGCTTGAGGATGCCGACGTTGCCGGCCATCAGCGCCGGCGCGGCGAAGCGAACGGCCTGCCACAGCGGAAAGTTCCACGGCATGATGGCCAGCACCACCCCGAGCGGCTGATAGCGGGTGTACGCCTTCTTCGCGCCGACCTTCGACGCGTCGGCCGGCTCGTCGGCCAGCAGTTTCTCGGCGTTCTGCGCGTAGTAGCGAAAACCCTTGGCGCACTTGACCGCCTCGGCCTTGGCCGAAGCCAGCGTCTTGCCCATTTCCAGGGTCATCATCTCGGCGGTCTTGTCCGCCTCGGCTTCCAGCAGGTCCGCGGTGGCGTTGGCCCACTCGGCGCGCTGGGCGAAGGTGGTGGAGTGCCGGTAGTCGAGGAACCGCTCGTGGGCGCGCGCAATCGCCGCCTGGACTTCGTCGTCGGTTGCCGGGGTGAAGGTCTGGACTGTCTCGCCGGTGGCCGGGTTGATCGTGGCGATGGGCACGTTGGCATCCTTCATCTGGTGGGTTGGCGGGGGCGTCTGCTACCAGCCTGCCACTTCGACATGAACATCCCCACCCACCGCAGGAGGCATCATGACCGGCAGTGACGTCAGTGACTTCAATCGGCGCAACATCGAGGAGTTTCGCGCCAACCACGGCCGGATCGGCGGGCAGTTCGAAGGCGCCCCGGTCCTGTTGCTGCACAGCATCGGGGCCCGCAGCGGCGAGGAGCGGGTCAGCCCGATGATGTACCTGCCCGACGGGGACCGCTACCTGGTCTTCGCCTCCGCGGCGGGGGCCGACCGCAACCCAGCCTGGTACTGGAACCTGGTGGCGAACCCCAACGCCAGCATCGAGGTCGGCGACGAGCACCTCGACGTGCGTGCCGTCGAACTCACCGGCGCCGAGCGCGACGAGAAATACGCCGAACAAGCCAAGCGATACCCCGGATTCGCGGAGTACGAACGCAAGACCACCCGCACGATTCCCGTCCTCGCGCTGATCCCGACGGGGCCACACCGCGACTGAAGCGGCGGTGCCGCCACTACTGTGGCCAAAGGGAGGTGCCGGATGATTAAAGCCGCCGAGCTGATGGTCAAGTGCCTGGAAAACGAGGGCGTTTCCGTGGTCTTCGGGCTACCGGGCGAGGAGAACATCCGCTTTGTGCAGGCGCTGGCCGCCTCGGACATCCGCTACGTGCTCACCCGGCACGAGCAGGCGGCCTCGTTCATGGCCGAGATGTACGGACGGGTCACCGGCCGCGCGGCGGTGGTGTCGTCCACCCTGGGCCCGGGGGCGATCAACATGCAGCTCGGGGTGGCCGATGCCACCACCAACAGCACCCCGATGGTCGCGATCTCCGCGCAGGTGGGCCAGGACCGTCAGTACAAGGAGTCGCACCAGTACGTCGACCTGGTGTCGATGTTCGCGCCGATCACCCGCTGGGCCGCCGGTATCCCGACGACACGCGCCATACCGGAGATGTTCCGCAAGGCGTTCAAGCTTGCCGAGGCCGAACGCCCCGCCGCCGTCTATCTGGCGGTGCCCGAACACATCGACGCCGACGACAACGACTACGACCTGACCCCGTTGCCGCGCAACGTCGTCCGCGCCGAGGCGCCCGCGTTTCGGCAGGTGGCGCGCGCGGTCGACATCCTGCGCGAGGCCAAGCGACCGGTGGTGCTGGCCGGCCACGGGGCGGCCCGCGGCGACGCGACGGCGGCCCTCGTGCGGTTCTCCGAGGAGTTCGGCATCCCGGTGGCCAACACGTTTCACGGCAAGGGCGTGATGCCCGACGACCACCCCAACAGCATCGGGACGCTGGGGTTCATGCGCCATGACTACGTCAACTTCGGGTTCGACAACGCCGACGTGGTCATCGCGGTCGGCTACGAGCTGCAGGAATTCGACCCGGTCCGGATCAACCCGAAGGCCGACAAGAAGATCATCCACATCCATCGTTTCCCGGCCGAGGTCGACGCGCACTATTCCGTCGACGTCGGGATCGTCGGCGATATCAGCGCCTCGCTCGACGCACTGCGGGAGGCGCTCGGCGAGCACCGGTTCGACGCCGACCCGGAGATACCCGGTTCCGGTCTGCTCGCTGAGGAATTCGCTCGGGGACAACAGGATTCGCGCTATCCGCTGGCGCCGCAGCGGGTGGTAGCCGACACCCGTGCCGCGCTGGGCCGCAGCGACGTCGTCCTGGTGGACACCGGTGCCACCAAGATGTGGATGGCTCGGCTGTACCCGACGTTCGAGTGCAATACCTGTTTGGTCTCAAACGGCTTGTCCACCATGAGTTTTGCGCTGCCCGGCGCGCTGGGTGTCAAGCTAGCGCGACCCGACTGCAAGGTGCTGGCCGTCGTGGGCGACGGCGCGTTCATGATGAGCTCGCAGGAGATCGAGACCGCGGTTCGGGAACGGATACCGCTGGTGGTGTTGATTTGGGAGGACGGCGGGTACGGCCTCATCGAATGGAAGATGGACCTCGAACTCGGTGAGCATCACTACGTGAGATTCACCAACCCCGACATCGTCACCTACGCGGAAAGCTTCGGCGCCAAGGGATATCAGATCAAGAGTGCCGACGAACTGTTGCCGACGCTGAAGGCCGCGCTTGCCGACGACGGCGTGTCGCTGATCAATTGCCCGGTCGACTACTCCGAGAACCTGCGGTTGACCGACCGGCTCGGCGAGCTGGACGAGACACTGTGATCTAGCGCCATCGGCCGGACGTAGCCGCCGATCAGCGTGCGATGCCACCATGCCCGGTCGCGGCGCAGCTCGGCCCAGGTCGTGAAGCGGTACTGGTAGAGCTGCGCGCGCACATACGTGGGTGGCGACTCGGGGAAAGGGTTGCGCCGCAACAAACGCAGCGTCGGCCGATCGTTACGCAGCAGCCGCTGCAGCAGGGGCGTCAGCCACTGGTGGGCGTAGCCGGGTGAGATGGCCGCAAACCACATCAGCCAGTCCAGCCGCAGGTGATACGGCGCCCACTGCCCGGGCAGCTGGCGAACGGAACCGGGCTTGCCCTTGAATTCGTATTCCTTCCAGACGGTGTTCGGGGTAAGCCGCTCTTCTTCGGTTCCTTCGATGACCACCTCGCGGCGGACGCGGCCGATGCTGCCGAAGGCGCCGTAGGTGTTCACCAAATGAAATGGGTTGAACGACATGTTCATTCGCTGATGCGACGACAGCATGTTGCGCACCGGCCAGTAGGTCATGAACAGCACGGCCGCGGTGAAGGCAACCACCAGGGCGGCGAACCACTGCGGTGTCGGCGACAGCTCCGGACGCGCGGGCATCGGAAGCACCGCCGCCACCGACGAGTCGTCGATGGCGCTGAAAGCCAGGATGATCGTCACCCAGTTGAGCCACGCGAAGTTGCCCGATGCCACCAGCCACAGCTGGGTGACCACCACGATCGCCGCGGCGACGCTGGCCACCGGCTGCGGCGCGAACAACCCGAACGGCACCACGAGCTGCGCGAAATGGTTGCCCGCCACCTCGATCCGGTGCAGCGGCCTCGGCAGGTGATGGAAGAACCAACTCAGCGGCCCCGGCATCGGCTGGGTTTCGTGGTGGTAGTACAGGCAGGTCAGATCGCGCCAGCACGGGTCGCCGCGCATCTTGATCAGCCCGGCGCCGAACTCAACCCGGAACAGCAGCAAGCGCGCCATCCATAACGTCAGGATCGGCGGCGCGACGCGGTCGTTGCCGAGAAAGATCGCCAGGAAGCCGGTTTCCAGCAGCAGCGATTCCCAGCCGAACGAGTACCACGTCTGCCCGACGTTGACGATCGAAAGGTAGAGCACCCACAGCGTCAGCCACATCAGCATCGCGGCCCACAGCGGCGCCAGGTTGGCCGCGCCGGCAAGGACGGCCGCCGACAGCGCCGCACCGAACCACGAGACACCCGCGAACCATCGGTCGGAGTAGCGCAGATGGAAGATGCTCGGAGTTCGCCAGAACGTCTGGCCGGCCAAAAACCGGGGCACCGGCAGGATTCCGTGCTCGCCGATGAGGGCGCGGAACTGCAGGGCCGCCGCCAGGAACGCGATCAGGTACAGCGCCGCGGCGCCGCGCTCGAGCACCAGCCTGCCCAGCCAGTATTCGGGCGCGGAGATCCATCCCATGGCCGTAACTCCTCGGACGGTGGCGATTGCACCACCCGCATAGCCAGTCAACCAGCAGGTAAACCGGTAGCCAATCCCTTCGGCGTCATTCGTCGCGGCGCGGGGGCGTCCGATCCGGCAGGACCATGACCGAAGCCGCTAGCACGCCAAGCGAAATGAGTGCCAGCAGTTGCACATTCGCGGAATGACCGGCGTACCCGCCGACCGACCGCCAGGGATAGCGGGACAGCTGGGCCCCGGCCAGGATCAGCCCGCCGGCGCTCAGCGCGACGGTCGCACCGTCGCGCCAACGCGGCCGGTCGCGCAGCGCATACCGCAGACCGAGCGCCGCCGCGGCGACGACCAGCCCGGCCACGCCGGCGATCACCGTTCCCGCGGCCAGCACCGCCACCCCGGCCCACGGGCCGGGCCGCCACGGTGTCGCGGGCGCGTCGTCGTCGCGCCCCCGCCGCGTGCGCCACAACGCGAGCACGGCCAGCAGCGGCAGCAGCGCCAGTCCCACCGCCAGCCCGGCCCGGTACAGCGAGTTGCTGGCGAAGGTCAGCGTGATCGTGCCGGGGTCGCCCGCCGGCACCACCCAGCCCTGCTGCCAGCCGTTGACGGCGACGGGCGTCAGCCGGGTCCCGGTGCTGGTGCGCGCCACCCAGCCGGGGTTGATGCTCTCGGGAATGACCAGCATCCGCGCGTTCGCCGACGCGGGGGCCCGCACTTCGCGCCGGTCGGGACCCCACGCCCCGGTTTGGGCGGGAACCGGGGTCGCGCTTGGCATTTCGGCGGCGGTCGTCAGCTGGGCTCCGTCCACGACGAATTGGTCCCCGGGGCTGATCAACAGCTCCTGTTGGCCAGCGGGCAGCGCGATCGGGTCGCGTTCGCACGGCACCGCTTCGATCGGTTCGCCGTCCAGCAGTGCGCCCGCGGTGGTGCGGATCGAGGTGTGGACGAAGCGCCCCGCGACGGCGATGACCGGGCCGTGGTCGCAGGCGACGGTGATCTCGCGCGATCGGTTGCGACTGGCGTCGGCGGGCGCGACCGGATTGCCGTCGGTCCCTAGCACCGTCACCTCGGCCAGCCCCGGCGGCTTGAGCTGATCGAAGCCCAGGGCGTTGCGGTCGATGACGTCTTCCCAGTCGAGCAGGCTGATGGTGACGGTGTCGGTCACGCGCGGTTTCAGCGGCAGGGTTTGCGGCGTGCCGGCCTTGAGCTCGCGGACCTGCGGGCCGTCGCCCAGGTTCACGGCCAGCATCGTCGGGTGCGCCGGCAACGCCGACCGGCTGGGGGCCACGCGCAGCCCGGCGACCTCGGTGGGGCGCGGCAGTGTGACGGTCAGCGTCGGCGGCGACTTGTGTTGCACCACCCGCTGCGGCGCCGTCCACGCGGTCGCCGGGTCGCCGTCAGTGGCGGCAAACGCAGAGCCGAGGATGTCCACGGCGTCCGAATCGCCTTGGGCCCGAATGGTATTCGGCTCGGCGACCAGATCGGCCAGCTTGGGTCCCTGCCGTGGCCGCACCCACACCGTCGGCGTCACCGACACCGGGGCGGCGACACTCAGGGTGCGGCTGAAATTGACCGGCTCCTCCGGCGCCAGCGCCATCGACGCCGCGCAGCGCACGCCGTCGGGCGCCTGGGCGCAGCCCGGCCTGCCGAGCAGTTCCGATCCCAGGTCCCAGGCCGCGATCGCCGAACCCGGCGGCGGCCCGGGCACCCGAACGGTGTGCCGCAGGCTGACCTGGTGGGCGAATCCCGAAGCGTCGTATTGGGTGATCGACAGGTCGGTGATGCCGAACTGCACGCCTGGGGAACCGTCGTCGGTGCCGGCGGCGGTGACCCGCACCCACGGGGTTTCCCCGTAGGGCAGGGCCGCCGCGAGCGGTTTGCCGGGCTCGTCGAACCGCAGCGTGGTGCTGCCGTTGGCGGTCTCGACCAGGATGCGGCGGACCTGGGCGCCGACGGCCGTCGCGCTCGGCGTGATGGTGATGGCTCCGTTGGCCACCGGGTGGTCGAAATCCACCTGCAGCCACTGCCCCACGGCCGACTGCAGAGCGTTGGACACCCACGCGGTCCCGGAGTCGCCGTCGATCGCGGCGGCGGGCGAGGTTGCCGGCGCGACGTCGGGCATCGCGGTGGAGTCCGACGACGAACTCGACACGGTGATGCGGCCGCCGGTCCAGGCCCCGAACACCGGGTCGGCGCCGGGCACCGGGTAATCGGGCACCCGGTTGAAGGTATGCCGCGCGTCCCCCGGCGCCCGGATCGCCGACGAATGCTGGTCGACGCGGCCGTAGTCGGTCTCGCGGGCCACCGGGGTGTCGGTGACGGTGACCAGGGGCGCCGCCAGCCCTGCGCCGCGGGCGTCCTGCACATCAGAAGTCATCAGCACCGGACCCAGCGGCGGCCGGCCCAGCAGCCGTCGCCGCTCGTCGAGGCGCAGCAGCGCCTCGGGTCCGCCGTCGACCCGGGCCAGCCGATCCGCGTCGGCGAAGTAGGGCGCGCCGGGAGCGCCGGCGCCCGCCACCCGGTAGATCTCCACGGCCGGGTATCGCGGCCGCAGCCCGCTGTCGGCGACGAACCCGGCTAGCGTGCCCGGCCCCACCGGGGTGCCGAACTGTGCCACCTTCTGCAGCCCCGGCGAACCGTCGACGGCGCGATGCACCAGGATGGGGCGCGCCGAGCGTGACGTCTCGGGATCCAGGTCGTTGCGCAGCACCACATACGAAATGCCTTGGCGGGCAAGGGTATCAGCCAGGCCCGGCGAGGGGCGTCCGGCGGCGAACAGCCGTTGCACCGAATCGAGCGCCCGGATGGTCTGCGGCGGTGTCAACGGGATGGAGTCGCGCACCCCCCACGGGCTGCTGCCGAGCACCTGCAGCGGCTCGTCGTGGCTGGTGCCCCACACCTGGGTGGCGAACGGTGCCCCCGGGATCACCAGCACCCGCCCCGGGGCCGGCGAACCCGAATTGTGTTCGCTGAGCCAGTCGGCGGCCTCCTGCCAGTACCGGGGTATCGCGCTGAAGGTGCCCGGCGGGGCCAGCCGGCCCGTCCATGCCAGCGAGGTGCTGACCGCCAGGGCGGTCAGGATCACCACCGTCGCGGCGACCCGCTTGTCGCGCTCGGGGTGGGCGAACGCCCGTAGCCACACGGGCAACGGAGCGCTGCCGGGTAGCGGTATCCGGCCCAGCAACTGCGCGATGCCCAGCGCGATGGGGATCCGGATCACCACGTCCAGCTTGTGCACGTTGCGCAGGGGCGCGCCGGCGGCGTCCAGGAATGCCTGCACCTGGTGGGCCAGCGGTGAGCCCAGCCCGCCGCTGTAGCCGACGGCCATCAGCGCCACGCCGACCAACAGCATCGTGACCAGCCGTCCCCGCGCCGGCATCGCCGGGCTGGCCAGCCCGGCCAGCCCCGCCGCGGCGACGAGGCAGGTGCCCAGGATCGCCGCCGACCCGGTCACCAGCGGCGCGCCCGCGGTGGCGGTCGGCGCCACGAACGGGGTCCAGCTCTCGGTGCCGCGCAGCATCTCCACCAGCGACGACCATTGCGTCGTCACGCCGGAGGATTCGATGAAGTCCAGGAATGGGGGGCTGACGCTGCGCAGCAGCCCCAGCGCCACGACCCACCACAGCATCGCCAGGGACAAGGCCAGCAGCCACCACGCCGTGTAGCGCCACCACAACCGGTTCGGCCGGTGACAGGCCCACCAGATCACCGCGGGCAGGCAACCGGCCAGCGTCGCGATGGCGTTGACCGCGCCCATCAACGCGACGGCCAGGCCCGCCTGGGCGGCCAGCGCCCGCACCGAGCGGCCGGACGACCCACGCAGCGCCAAGATCGTGGGCAGCAACACCCACGGCGCCAGCATCATCGGCAGCGTTTCCGACGAGATCGACCCGAGGGTGGTCAACACGCGCGGGGACAGCGCGAACGCCGCCGCACCGATCAGGCGTGCCGTCGGGCTGCCGATGCCCAGCGTCTCGGCGACCCGCAGCAGCCCCCAGAAGCCGACCGTCAGCAGCAGCGCCCACCACAGCCGTTGGGTCACCCATCCGGGCAAACCCAGAAAATGGCCCAGCAAAAAGAACGTGCCGTGCGGAAACAGGTAGCCGTAGGCCTGATTCTGCGCCTGGCCGAAGGGCAGGTCGCTGTTCCACAGGTTGGTCGCCCGGGCCAGAAAGCGCAGCGGGTTGGCGGTGAGGTCGAGTTTGGTGTCGGGGGACACCTGCCCCGGGGATTGGGCGAACGTCAGCGCCAGCGCGATCGCGGAGACCAACGCCAACCACCGGCGCGACAACGGCGCCGCCGACGAGCCCGACGCCGTTTCCGCGGGATCCGCGTGTGCCGAACCCGCGGCCGGGCTAGCTACGGTTGCCGTACTCGACCCGGTTGAGCACTGACGACTGCGGATCGCCCCCGGGGAGTGGCGGCTTCGTGTCCTGTTGCACCATCAGCGTGATCCCGAAGATCGCGGCCGCGCCCAGCAGCAGTCCGACCACGACGCTCGCGGCGGCGGGCGCAATGATCCGGTTCATCGATGGCTCCTTGACTTCGCGGTCGGGACGGTGGGCAACCCAAACGTCAACCTAGCAGAAGCGCGGTCGCGGCCCCGGTGCCCGAGTCGCCCTCATGGCCACGGTATGCAATGCCCGTGAAAGCACCGGTCGCCGTAGTTCACCAGGTGCGGCGCGGACGGAGGTGGGGGGCCCTGCACGGGCGCCGCGCTGTGGTCGTGCACGGCGAGGGTGACGCCGACGGTCGCGGCGGCGCCGATCGAGAGGCCCGCCGCGATGCTGGCGGCGACGGCCAGTGTGAACCCGGTCATCGCTGGCTCCTCCCTGCCAGTCAACTGGGGTTACCGGCCCCCGTCGAATGGCAACGTACCGCTGATGCCCCCTGACGTCGGAGATGAAACGCCGTTCGTGACAACATGTCCCGATGGCTTTTCCGCGCATCCTGGCCGTGCTGGCCGCCATGACGGTGCTGGTGGCATGCGGCCACGACTCCGCACGGCACCCCTCGTCGACGGTCAGCAAGCCGGTGGCCGCTCCCGCGCCGCCGGTGTGCGGCGACCCGACGGCCGCGCTGTCGACCCGCGACAAGCTGGCACAGCTGCTGATGGTGGGGGTGAGGAACGCCGACGAAGCCCGGGTCGTCGTCAACAACTCCCACGTCGGCGGGATCATCATCGGCGGCTGGACGGACCTGTCGATTTTCCAGGGTGGGCTGGCCGAGATCGCCCGCAGCGCGGGGCCCCTACCGCTTGCGGTGGGTGTCGACGAAGAAGGTGGCCGGGTTTCGCGGCTGAAGTCGCTGATCGGGGTGGCCCCCTCGGCCCGGCAGCTGGCGCAGACCCAGACGGTGCAGCAAGTCCACGACCTGGAGTTGGACCGCGGCAAAAAGATGCGCGAGCTGGGCATCACCGTCGACTTCGCCCCGGTGGTCGACGTCACCGACGCCCCGGACGGCGTCATCGGTGACCGCTCGTTCAGCGCCGATCCCGGCACGGTCACCGCGTACGCCGGGGCCTACGCGCAGGGTCTGCGGGACGCCGGACTGCTGCCGGTGCTCAAGCATTTCCCCGGCCACGGGCACGGCTCGGGTGATTCACACAAGGGCGGCGTCGTCACGCCGCCGCTCAGCGACCTGGAGGCCAACGACCTGGTGCCCTACCGGACGCTGGTGAGTCAGCTCCCGGTCGCAGTCATGATCGGTCACCTGCAGGTTCCCGGGCTGACCGGCGACGACCCGGCGAGCCTGAGCCGGGCCGCGGTGCAGCTGCTGCGCACCGGCACCGGCTACGGCGCGCCGCCCTTCAATGGGCCGGTGTTCAGCGACGACCTGTCCAGCATGGCCGCGATCTCCGATCGGTACGGCGTCTCCGACGCGGTGCTGCGCACCCTGCAGGCGGGTACCGACGTCGCGCTGTGGGTCAGCATCGAAGAGGTGCCCGCGGTCCTGGACCGGCTCGAGAAGGCGGTGGCCGCAGGCGAATTGACGATGCCGGCCGTGGACGAGTCGCTCCAGCGGGTGGCGACGATGAAGGGCCCCAATAAGGCGTGCGGCCACTAGCGCGCCACGGCATCGTTACTCTGGAGTCAGAGGGCTAGAGAGGCGTAGCGATGGCAGGTGGTACCAAGCGGTTACCGCGTGCTGTCCGCGAACAGCAGATGCTCGACGCCGCCGTGCAGATGTTCTCGGTCAACGGCTACCACGAAACTTCGATGGACGCGATCGCCGCCGAGGCGGAGATCTCCAAGCCGATGCTGTACCTGTATTACGGCTCCAAGGAGGACCTGTTCGGCGCGTGCCTGGACCGCGAGCTGAACCGGTTCATCGACGCGGTGCGCGCCGACATCGACTTCACGCAAAACCCAAGGGACATGCTGCGCAACACGATCGGGTCGTTCCTGCGCTACATCGACGCCAATCGGGCGTCGTGGATCGTGATGTACACCCAGGCCATCAGCTCGCAGGCGTTCGCGCACACCGTGCGCGAGGGACGCGAGCAGATCATCGAGCTGGTGGCCGGGCTGGTGCGGGCCGGCAGCCGCGCCCCACGACCGGACATCGACTACCAGATGATGGCGGTGGCCCTGGTGGGTGCGGGCGAAGCGATGGCCAACCGGCTGTCCACCGGCGACATCGACGTCGACGAGGCGGCCCAGCTGATGATCGACCTGTTCTGGCATGGCCTGCGCGGCGGGCCCGAGGGCCGCGAAGCCGCCGCCGAGGCGGGCGGCTCCAACGCCGCGGCCGGCTAGACGCGGTTGATCAATGACGTCCCATCACTCATGCCACACAGGCCCGTCCGCATAGTCGTTTCCGGGCGGGTCATGCCCTGTTTGCCCCACGTCGACGGGCGCAGCAAACACAAATGGCCCCCCGCGACGGGCAACGTGAATCGCGCGTCGCCTGACCTTTGTTTGTCTGCAATGCCGCTGCAGCGCTGACCGACTCCAACGAATTAAGTGTAAACGGCCATCAAGACGATTTGACGCATTTTCACCCAAGTATTCTGTCTTCGACGGTTATATAACGCTTGCCATGGCGTCTGCCACATTCTTGGAGCACTTCCCTTAGATTGTCTCTTAGCTCCTGCGACGGATTATCTTCCAGTAGCGGTATAAGTACTGCCTCGGTGAAATCCTGTGTCGCAACGATTCCCAAAAGATGGCTTCGCCACCTTGGCGGATCGCGCCGTTCCAAATCCGCGACCAGCCATGATACAGAATCAGGCGTCAACTCTTCGAAGCGAAGAATGTCGTCGCGATTTAGCACATATGCCGACAGCGCTCGTCGAGTGTTGTCGTCGCCATAGTTGAATCGTTCCTTGATCCTGGCGGCCGTTTCTGAACTCATGAACCGAACAATAAATTCAGCGAGCCTATCCGGGAATAGGCTGAATTCGTCGCTTGGAACTGGCTCACACAACCAATCGATCCACCAGTCCGCATCGTCCAGCTCAAGCGAAAGGTCCGCCGCAGTGAAATATAGCATGGGCTCAAAAATTGAATAGGCTAGTTCGACATCACGTAATTTGAGAAGCTCGATCAACAGATTCTCTCGACCGCTCCAATCAACAGTGCAGCCTCTGAGGATCCATGCATCGGTTTTGTCAGCGTCAGCGTTATGAAGTAAATCTTCTAGGTGGGCAAAAAATTGGCTGACGTCGCCAACTGCGTATAGAAAGGCTGCTGTGCGAAGCCTTGAGCCCTGATATGGATCCTCGCGTACGTGCGCCCGCCACACGGCGCTTACCTCACATGCCACCCGCAGCAGTTCCACCGCCCACATGCCAGCACGAGTTTGACCAGAGATAGCGCCATATAGCATCTCCCGAACACGGGCTGAATAGATCGAGTCAACGTCCTCGACGCGCGGAGAGCGAAAGCGGACCTGGGAATAAAGTGTGAATATGGCTCCGAGGTAGCCATCTGCGATGAATGCAGCACTAATTTGCAAAGCGTCAAATGACCCGTCTCCGCTTATGGCATCTAACACTATTTCTTTAATAATCAAATTATGGCCGCCTGATAGATTGGCCAGCGCTGCGACCTCAGCGGCCGAGGTCCCGGCGAGGATGTGTTCGCCTAAAACTGAGATCGCGACATAGGATTCGTCAGAAGCTCCCAGCCGCAAGGCTTCTGCCGTAGAGAGCGGTACCTCGATCGCGTTGACTCTTTCGAGAAATGACACTATAGATTTCTTCGAAATACGTGATGCAACAGCTCGCCCGACCGCGGAACTGAAGTTGTAGTCATCGCGATCGATCGCTAACCCGAGCAAGGTGTCAACCGTATTATCTACGTTATCAGGAGCACATTGCTGCATTAAGAGCTTGCTAGCTGCGCCCCCGATAAGGCCTCCTCTATGGGACAAGCGCCATAGCAGATCGGCTGAATCAGCACTCGTTTGCACACGTTCAAGGCTTCGCGCTAATGTTCGTTCTTCTTCGAAAGACAGATTTTCAAGCTGGTCGATATACAAAAGGCACGAGCGCAGGAGCGCACTGCGGTCCATTTCAACATAATCCAGGGCATCTAGTGCTGAATTGGGATCCGTGTGCAGGATCCGCTCAAAAAGCTGATCGGCTTCCTCGGTCGGCAAGAAGCCGAGCGTGAGCAGGATAGCGACATCCCAACTTCGGCGGCTCAGGCACCGACGTACGATTCCGGGTGTCACTGTGTACAGCCGCGATAGTTGATACGCAGCCAAGTATTCGCTCAGCGAATGGTGAGCAAATGCCAATCTTGCGCCAGGTAACGGGACGAGTACATCGCTCTCAATTAGCCAGTTAGCAACGGCGTTTGGATCGATGTGATCACCGATAGCATCTTCAATCAATTGGGTTAAAGTCGACGCCATGAATGTTTGACGCCCGTCGTTAACTAATTCAAATGCGACTGCTGCGAACATTGGCACAAAATCAAAGGCAAAGTCGAATTTGCTCTCAAATCGATCTTTTATCTGATTAAAATATGCGAGATAGAGTCCTTGCGGTAGAGATGGGATATCAGCGACAGCGGAAGTTGCTTCGACTAGACGAAGAAATAGTGGCTTTTGTGCAAGCTGCAATAGCGCTAAATTATCCGTGGGAACTCGATTCTGAACGTACTCAATGTCGACCTCATCAAGAACGCATTCAATGAACTCCGTCTGTCCAAGTCCTACATTGCTCCGAGACGCAATAATTAATGGCGCGTCTGCAATACGCTTCACAAAAGATGCGAGATCGCGACCAAAACTATCTGACTCGAAATGGCTGCTTTCAACCTCATTCACTCCGTCCAGAAGGATCATTATCAGATCGTTGTCTACCAGGTGCTCTAGATCGATACCCAACGGCAGTACGCTTTGTACCAGTTCCCAGAGGTCGCCAGAATAAGACTTCAGTTCGACGTAGACGGGGACCCTAACACCAACATTTCCTTCTAGGAGAGCGGCCTGTGCATTGATCGCTGCCCGGCGGGTCACGGCCCGCAAAGTGTAGGTTTTACCCGCACCGGGGGACGCAGTGAGCAGAACGCGTCCGGAAATCTTCAAGAGCGCTTGCACAGCCAAGCTCCCATTAAAGCGCAGGTATTTGTCGGTTCTGTGATTCCAACGCATCCTAGGCAAGCGGATACGGAGGGGAATCTCATCAGCCAATTGGTCAGGCGTCAGCATTTGCATTCGTGCACAAAGCCTAATGAGTCGCAGAATGTAATCTGGCTCGCTCCAGGGTTCGTCAGCTTCATTCTCGATTGGGCCATTATGCTGGCTGGTTGCCGCTGAGGATACGATTGGACTAATCGATTCTATTAGGGCGAGCAGAGGATAGTGGTTGTTGTCATGGTCGCGCGACGTCTCGTACGAGATTAGATGGATCCCAAAATTTTGGCGCCAATAGGGAATCTCTTCTGCCTCCACATCCGCGACAATCGCGTACTGGTCCGACAACCCCCCTGCGTTGAAAGTTTCAGCGAGCGTATCTTTTATTAATAGGAAATCTGGATCCCGAAGTCCAAACCCAATGAAGATCACCGGCCGCGTAGCAAGCAATATTTTGAGTGATTCAAATACGAATCTCTTTTCACCTTGAAGACTCCGATAATCTTCGCGGGTAATGATAATGGAATCGGAGCTATCTATGTCACCGTGAGGCTTGAATACGAAGTCTCTCGCTGTAGCTTGTATCACGTTGGGCACCTCGATGATGTCCCAATTCCCGACCACCCGGAAGTAGCGGTCTGGACGGTATCGGTGAAGCGCAGCCTCTAGAAGCTTGTCATAGTTAGTCGTGATGAAGGCCGTGGGCCCTAACTTCGTAATCGCTTCATGCAGTTCCGACGGTTCACTTTCGCCAAGCTTGCATGCATCACGTAGGAAGGCGGACCGCTCCGACGGGGTGAGCTGATAGAAACCGTAACTCGCTGCCTGAAGCAAATCACCGCGCGATATCTCACGCTGGATTAGCTGCGTGGGAAGACCCCGCTCGCCCATAAAATCTGCGAGTTGGTTGAGTAAACCGACCCATGTAGGTAAGCCTGACCAGCAGGACACGCCGGAACCTATGAAGAGGACCGCATCCGGCCGAGCAAGGGATAGCTTGAGCCCTTCCAGACGATCTGGCATCGTTGCACCTTCAGTAGCCGTTTGGGTTGGTACAGCAACGCTATCCCCGGCGAGGTCTCGCAAGCAGCGGGTTGGCTGCCGCGGTAGGCGCCCATCTACCGAGCGATACCGTCGCGGAAAGACTCAAAATCGTCCAAGCGACGAGGCGACTTCTGGATTGGGGTTGCTCGTTGGCAGCTTCGGCCATCATGCGAGATGATCATGCCGATGGCAGGTCTGCCCTGGTGTCATTGCTTCGATCGAGGGGTGCGGAGCCGCCATAAGGTAAATCTTTGCTCGGGACCAATGATTTACGGAACGCCTCAAGTCGTTGACATAGATTCGAGCAATGCCCCGCCGCAACCACGAGTTCTTTTGCGCGGTAGTCATCGTCGGCCTGCTCGCCGGGTTCGCCGGGCTGGCGACGACGGAGGTGTTGCGTTTCGTCGAGCACATCACCTACCACTACAGCTTCGGCACGCTGCTGGCCGGCATCACGGGCAGCAGCCCCGTTCGTCGCGCGGTCGGGCCGATGGCCGGCGGCGCGCTGGCGGCAGTGGGCTGGTGGATCCTGCGGCGCCGAAGCGAGGTGCCGCCGCTGGCGGAAACCATCGCGAGCGGCGGCCGGATTCCGCGGCTGTCGTGGAGCGTCGATGCCATCCTGCAGGTGCTGCTGGTCGGCTCCGGGGCATCCCTCGGCCGGGAGGGGGCACCGCGCCAATTTGCCGCTGCCCTAGGCGATTTGGGCACCGAATGGCTGAAGCGGCTGTCGGCCCGCGACCGCGAGATCCTGCTCGCATGCGCCGCCGGTGCGGGGCTGGGCGCCGTCTACGCCGTTCCGCTGGCCGGCGCGCTGTTCTCGGCGCGGATCATGCTCAACACCTGGCATCCGCGAGTGCTGGGCGCCGCGCTGCTGTCGTCCAGCCTCGCGGTCGCGATCGGCTCGGCCCTCACGGGCGATCAACCCGACCTCAAGTGGCCGGTCGGCGAGTCGACGTATCTCGTTACCGCGCATGGCCTGGCGTTGGCGCCGCTGGCCCTGGTGGTCGGGCTGGCGTTCAATCGGCTCATGGCCGCCGCGCGCCCGGCCCGCCTGGTGCGGACCTGGGTGCTCGTCCCGGCCCTCGCCGCCGCGGGCCTGGCGACGGGCATCTGCTCGCATTGGTGGCCCGAGCTGCCCGGCAACGGCCGAAGCATCCTGACGGTCAGCCTGGCCAGCGGGATCACGCTATCGGCGGCCGCCGTCATCCTGGTCCTGAAACCGCTGCTGACCGCGCTGTACCTGCGCGCCGGCGGCGCCGGCGGAATGCTCACCCCGTCGCTGGCGACCGGCGCGGCGGCGGGGGCGGTCCTGGTGCTGACGGTCAATTGGCTGGCCGGCACGCACTTGCATGTGCCGGCGGTCTCGCTGAGCGGCGCCGCGGGCGTGCTCGCCGTTACCCAGGGCTCGCCGATCTGGGCCGCGATCTTCGTCTGGGAACTCGCGCGGCCCCCGCTCTGGCTGTTCCTCGTTTTCCTGCTGACCGCCTGCGGCGCGCATGGGCTGAAAGTGCTTGTGTTAGGCCCTGATAGATCTAGCTCGACGCACGCGGGCTAGAGCGCGCGGACCGTTCCGGTCAGATGCGGATATCCCTTGGCGATGTTGCGCAGCGAAAGATCCCAGCCGCCGTCGTCGCCCCTGTCGATGTAAAGCCCCGTGGTGGCGGGCAGCAGCACTGGCTTGCCGAACCGCACCGAGTACGTCACGGCGTCGGGAAGCATGCCTTCGATGTTGGCCAATACCGCTGCCGCAGTGAACATCCCGTGCGCGATGACCGTCGGGAATCCGAACAGCTTGGCGGCGACCGGATTGGTGTGGATCGGGTTGTGATCCCCGCCGACGACGGCGTAGCGCCGGATCTGGCCCGGGGTAATGCGCAGCACCGTGCTCGGCGGGGGCAGCTTGGGCTGCTTCTGCGGGGGCGGCTTGGGCTCGTCGGACAGGCTGGTGCGCTGCTGGTGCAGGAAGGTCGTCACCTGGTGCCACGCGGTCTCGTTGCCGACGCTGACGTCGGTCACCAGGTCGACCAGCAGGCCCTTGCGGTGTTCGCGGAGGTTCTCGGCGTGCACGCGCACGCCCACGGTATCGGTGACCGCGATCGGCCGGTACTGCGTGATGTGGTTCTCGGTGTGCACCGATCCCATTGCGGCGAAGGGGAAGTCGAACCCGGTCACCAGCGACATCATGGCGGGAAAGGTCAGCGCGAACGGATAGGTCAGCGGCACGTTGTTGCCATAGCGCAGGCCGGCCAGCGACGCGTACTCGGCCACGTTGGTCTGGTCGATCGGCAATTCCTCGACGGTCACCGTGCGGCTGGGCAACTGGTCGGACCGGGGCACCAACGGTAGCGCCCCAGCGGCGGCGCGCAGCAGGTTCTTTAGGCCGCTTGGCTGATTCATCGCGTTCCCCTCGGACCTATGCGCCCAGCATCGCCTGGCCGCAGACCCGAATCACGTTGCCGGTCACCGCGTTTGACGCTGGGCTGGCGAAGTAGGCGATGGTCTCAGCGACGTCGACGGGCTGGCCGCCCTGCAGCAGCGAGTTCATCCGGCGGCCCACCTCGCGGGTGGCCAGCGGGATGGCGGCCGTCATCTGGGTTTCGATGAAACCCGGTGCGACGGCGTTGATAGTGATGCCCTTGTCGTAGAGTCCCGGAGCCAGCGCCTGGGTGAGCCCGATCATCCCTGCCTTCGTGGTGGCGTAGTTCGTCTGCCCGCGGTTGCCGGCGATGCCGGCCATCGATGACAGGCCGACTACCCGACCCCCTTCGCCGATGCTGCCGTTGCCGACCAGTCCTTCGGTAAGCCGTTGCGGGGCAAGAAGATTGACGGCCAGGACCGCATCCCAGCGTGCATCGTCCATGTTGGCCAACAGTTTGTCTCGGGTGATTCCGGCGTTGTTGACCAGGACGTCGGCGTGCCCGGCGTAGTGGTCGCGCAGGTGCTCGGTGATCTTGTCGACCGCGTCGCCGGCGGTGACGTCGAGCCACAGCGCGGTGCCCCCGACGCGGCTGGCGGTTTCGGCAAGGGCCTCGGCGGCGGACTCCACGTCGATCGCGACGACGCGGGCGCCGTCGCGGGCGAACACCTCGGCAATGCAGGCGCCGATCCCGCGGGCCGCGCCGGTGACGATCGCGACCTTGCCGTCCAGCGGCCGGTCCCAGTCAGCCGGCGGCGTGGAGTCGGCCGCGCCGACGTAGAAGACCTGCCCGTCGACGTACGCCGACTTGGCCGACAGCAGGAACCGCAGCGTGGATTCCAGGCCCGTCGCGGCCGGCTTGGCGTCCGGCGACAGGTACACCAGCGCGACCGTCGTTCCGTTGCGCACCTCCTTGCCCAGCGAGCGGGTGAAGCCCTCCAGGGCGCGCTGCGCGATCCGCTCGTCGGTGCTTCCCGCCAGGTCGGGCGTGGTGCCGACGACTACGACGCGCGCGCAGTGACCCAGGTTGCGCAGCAGCGGGGTGAAGAAGTCGTGCAGCGCCTTGAGTCCGGCCGGCGTGGTGATTCCGGTGGCGTCGAAAACCAGCCCGCCGAACTGGTCGGCCCAGCGGCCGCCCAGGTTGTTGCCAACCAGGTCGTAGTCCCTTTCCAGCGCCGCACGCGCCGGCTCGACCACCCTCCCCGCACCCCCGATCAGCAGGGCGCCGGCCAACGGCGGATCACCGGCGGAGTACCGGCGCAGGGTCTCGGGTTGCGGGACGCCGAGTTGCTTCGCCACAAACGATCCGGGTCCGGAATTGACAATCTGCGAGAACAGATCGGACGAACGATTGGGAGCCACTGAGCTGCCTTCCGCTTTCTTTCTAGGTCGACCTGTGCCGTCTAGGCCAACGGTATCGAGGACGAACTTACTGCAGAGTAAGGAGAGTAAGAACAGTGGGTAGGATGGCCCTAAATGGCCGACCCCAAACTGATAACCGGAGATAAACGTGGCCTCTGCAAGCTCTGAATCCAAGCCCGCCAGGCGGAAAGTTGCCGTGCTGGGCGGCAATCGCATCCCGTTCGCGAGATCGGACGGCGCCTACGCCGAGGCGTCCAACCAGGACATGTTCACCGCCGCCCTGGGTGGGCTGGTGGACCGGTTCGGGCTGGGCGGCCAGCGGCTGGGCGTGGTGGTCGGCGGCGCGGTGCTCAAGCACAGCCGCGACTTCAACCTGACCCGCGAATGCGTGCTTGGTTCCGAGCTGTCGTCGTATACCCCCGCGTTCGATATCCAACAGGCCTGCGGTACCGGCCTGCAGGCGGCGATCGCCGCCGCCGACGGCATCGCGGCGGGCCGATACGACGTCGCCGCAGCCGGTGGCGTGGACACCACCTCCGACCCGCCGATCGGCCTGGGCGACAACCTGCGTCGCACTCTGCTGAAGTTGCGCCGGTCCAAGTCCAATGTCCAGCGGCTGAAGCTGGTGGGCACGCTGCCGGCCACCCTGGGCATCGAAATCCCCGCCAACAGCGAGCCGCGCACCGGGCTGTCGATGGGCGAGCACGCCGCCATCACCGCCAAGCAAATGGGGATCAAGCGCGTCGACCAGGACGAGCTCGCGGTCGCCAGCCATCGCAAAATGTCCGACGCCTACGACCGCGGTTTCTTCGACGACCTCGTCACGCCGTTTCTCGGGTTGTACCGCGACGACAACCTGCGGCCTGAGGCCAACGTCGAGAAGCTGGCCACGCTGCGGCCGGTTTTCGGGGTCAAGGCCGGAGACGCGACGATGACGGCGGGCAATTCCACCCCGCTGACCGACGGCGCCTCGGTGGCCCTGCTGGCCAGCGAACAGTGGGCCGAGGAACATTCGTTGGCGCCGCTGGCCTATCTGGTGGACGCCGAGACCGCTGCCGTCGACTACGTCAACGGGCGCGACGGCCTGCTGATGGCCCCGACGTACGCGGTGCCGCGGCTGCTGGCGAGAAACGGTCTCAGCCTGCAGGACTTCGACTTCTACGAAATCCATGAGGCGTTCGCCTCGGTGGTGCTGACGCATCTGGGCGCGTGGGAGTCCGAGGAGTACTGCAAGGAGCGGCTGGGCCTCGACGCCGCGCTGGGGTCAATCGATCGCTCCAAGCTCAATGTCAACGGCTCGTCGCTGGCCGCGGGCCACCCCTTCGCGGCCACCGGTGGGCGGATTCTCGCGCAGGCGGCCAAGCAGCTCGCCGAGAAGAAGGCGGACGGCGGCGGGCCGGCAAGGGCGCTGATTTCGATCTGTGCGGCCGGCGGACAGGGCGTGGCCGCGATTCTGGAGGCCTGACCGCGCTAAACCGCGCCGGGCCCCAGCGCGCCTGCCAGGGCAAATGATTTTCGTCACAGTCGATTAGTAACGCAATCGCCTGGGTATCCGATGTGCCGGATAACCCCGTGTTGTGGTCTGACCCCCCGACCCCGACGGCAACACGGGGTATCCCATAGGCGACCGCCGGTCAGAGACGCACGACGGGCGTACGAGAAGGGCCGCCGCTGGAGTGAGGGGATCCAGCGGCGGCCTTTTTCGTGCGCCCCGAACACACACGCCCAAACACAAGATCCCCCGCTTCGCTGTCGAAACGGGGGACCTTGTTTGAAGCGACCTAGAAGGCTGCCTCGTCGAGCTCCATGATGTCGTTGTCCAGCGTCTCGATCACCTCGCGGGTGCTGGCCAACAGCGGCAGGAAGTTCTTCGCGAAGAACGCGGCCACCGCGATCTTGCCCTCGTAGAAGGACCGCTCGGCGCCGCTCGCACCCTCGTCGAGCGCCTGGACGGCCACCGCGGCCTGACGCTGCAGCAACCAGCCGATGATCAGGTCACCGACGCTCATCAGGAACCGCACCGAGCCCAGGCCCACCTTGTAGAGGCTGCTGACGTCCTCCTGGGCGGCCATCAGGTAGCCGGTCAGGCTGGTCGCCATGGCCTGCACGTCGGCCAGGGCCTTGCCCAGCAGCTCGCGCTCGGTCTTCAGCCGCCCGTTGCCGGACTCGCTGTCGACGAACTTCTGGATCTCACCCGACACGTGAGCTAGCGCCACACCCTTGTCGCGGACGATCTTGCGGAAGAAGAAGTCCTGCGCCTGGATGGCGGTGGTGCCCTCGTAGAGGGAGTCGATCTTGGCGTCGCGGATGTACTGCTCGATCGGGTAGTCCTGCAGGAAGCCGGACCCACCGAACGTTTGCAGGCTCTCGGTCAGCTTCGCGTAGGCCTGCTCGGAGCCCACGCCCTTGACCACCGGCAGCATCAGATCGTTGATCTTGACGGCCAAGTCGGCGTCGATACCGTGCAGCGCCTCCGCGACCGCCGCGTCCTGGAACGTCGCGGTGTAGAGGTACAGCGCACGCAGACCCTCGGCGTAGGCCTTCTGGGTCATCAGCGACCGCCGCACGTCGGGATGATGCGTGATGGTCACCCGCGGTGCGGTCTTGTCGGTCATCTGGGTCATGTCGGCGCCCTGCACGCGCGACTTCGCGTACTCCAGCGCGTTGAGGTAACCGGTCGACAGGGTGGCAATCGCCTTGGTGCCGACCATCATCCGGGCCTGCTCGATGACATCGAACATCTGCGCGATGCCGTTGTGCACCTCGCCGACCAGCCAGCCCTTGGCGGGCACGTCGTGCTGGCCCAGCGACAGTTCACAGGTCGCCGAGACCTTCAGGCCCATCTTGTGCTCGACGTTGGTGACGAACACGCCGTTCCGCTCGCCGATCTCGCCGGTCTCGAAGTCGAACAGGAACTTGGGCACGAAGAACAGCGACAGGCCCTTGGTGCCGGGACCGGCGCCCTCGGGGCGGGCCAGCACCAGGTGGAAGATGTTCTCGAACAGATCGCCCGAGTCACCCGAGGTGATGAACCGCTTGACGCCCTCGATGTGCCAGGAGCCGTCCTCCTGCTGGACGGCCTTGGTCCGCCCGGCGCCCACGTCCGAACCGGCGTCCGGCTCGGTGAGCACCATGGTCGATCCCCAGCCGCGTTCGGCGGCGATCACGGCCCACTTCTTCTGCTCCTCGGTGCCGAGGTGATACAGGATGTTGGCGAATCCAGCGCCGCCGGCGTACATCCAGACCGCCGGGTTGGCGCCCAGCATGTGCTCGTGCAGCGCCCACAGCAGCGCCTTGGGCAACGGGGTCCCGCCAAGCGCCTCTTCGAGGCCGACCTTGTCCCAACCGGCTTCCAGAACGGCGTGGACCGACTTCTTGAAGGATTCCGGAAGCGTCACGGAGTGCGTCGCGGGGTCGAAGACCGGCGGGTTGCGGTCGCCCTCGACGAATGATTCCGCGATGGGCCCCTCGGCCAGCCGGCTGATCTCGTTGAGCATTTCCTGGGCGGTTTCGGCGTCGATGTCGCCGTACTCGCCTTGGCCTAATGCCTTGTCAACGCCCAACACCTCGAACAGGTTGAATACCTGGTCACGGACGTTGCTCTTGTAGTGGCTCACTACTCTCCTCCTCATTGAGAATTGCCACGTTGTGGTTGGGTACTTGGGCTAAGTTACCCACCAGTAACACAGCCAAACTATAGCGGTTGGACGGCCCGATGCAAGCGAGTGTGAGCTAGATTTCACCATCTAATTAACCAACTGGTTGGGAAGCGTTGCGGTGCCGCTTCTACCTGCGGTTATGGTGGACGGATGACCAGTGTGGGACGCGCCACGGCGGTACCCGTGGTGGACCTGCGACACACTCCCGGCGAACTTCGCAGCAGCCTCCGCGAGGCCGCCCATGAGGTGGGGTTCTTCTATCTGGTCGGCCATGGCGTGCCGCAGGCGCTGGCGCGCCGCGTGCTCGACGCCGCCCGCAAGTTGTTCGCGCTGCCGCAGGCCGACAAAGACGCCGTGGCGATGGTCCGCAGTCCGCACTTTCGCGGCTACACCCGGCTGGGCGGCGAGCTGACCCGCGGCGAGGTGGACTGGCGCGAGCAGATCGACATCGGACCGGAACGCCCGTCGATCGGCGGGCCGGGCAAGCCGGACTACCTGTGGCTGCAAGGGCCGAACCAGTGGCCCGCGGGGCTGCCCGAGTTGCCCGGAATCGTCGACGAGTGGGACGCCGCACTGTCCTCGGTCGCGCGCACGTTGCTCCGGCACTGGGCGGCCTCGCTGGGCAGCCCGCCCGACGCGTTCGACGCGGCCTTCGCCGAGACGCCGGCCACGCTGATCAAGATCATCCGCTATCCGGCCCGCGCGTCCAGCCCGCAGGGCGTGGGTGCCCATCGCGACGCCGGGGTGCTGACGCTGCTGCTGGCCGAGCCGGGCAGCGGGGGCTTGCAGGTGCGACGCGGCCGGGGACCCGACGACGACGGCTGGATCGACGTGCCACCACTCGAGGGTGCGTTCATCGTCAACATCGGCGAGCTGCTCGAGGTCGCGACGGACGGCTATTTGCGCGCCACCGAGCACCGGGTCAGTCTGAGCGGGGCGGCGGCCGAGCGGATCTCGGTGCCGTTCTTCTTCAATCCGCGACTCGATGCGCAGATACCGGTGCTGTCGCTACCCGCCGAACTCGCGGCGCGCACCGACGCGCGCTGGTCCGCAACCGAGGACCCGTCGGATCCGATCTTCGCTGTTTACGGCCGCAACGCCTGGAAGAGCAGACTGCGGGCGCACCCGGATGTGGCTGACGCGCACGGATACTCGTCCAGTAGGGTCGGGTAGGAGAAATCCGTCGTCGGCTCGAGGGGCGAATCAACTCCGGTGAACTCAACGAAGAAGCTGACCCCGTCCTCACTTCGCGAGGCCTTCGGGCATTTCCCGTCCGGTGTGGTGGCGATCGCCGCCGAGATCAACGGAATCCGGGAAGGGCTGGCGGCCAGTACCTTTGTCCCCGTCTCGCTGGACCCGCCGCTGGTGTCGTTCTGTGTGCAGAACACGTCGACGACGTGGCCCAAGCTCAAGGACCTGCCGATGCTGGGCATCAGCGTGCTCGGTGAGGCCCATGACGAGGCCGCGCGCACCCTGGCCGCCAAGACCGGCGACAGGTTCGCGGGGCTGGAGACGGTGTCCACCACCACCGGCGCGGTCTTCATCAAGGGCACGGGCCTGTGGCTGGAGAGCGCGATCGAGCAGATGATCCCGGCCGGGGATCACACCATCGTGGTGCTGCGCGTCAGCGAGGTGACGGTGGACGCCGAGGTTGCGCCGATTGTGTTTCACCGCAGCGGGTTCCGGCGCCTCGGCGCCTGAAACCGCTCAGCGGCGAAACAGCTTGTTGCCCAACCACACCACGGGGTCGTACTTGCGGTCGGCGACGCGTTCCTTCATCGGGA
Source organism: Mycobacterium sp. IS-836 (assembly GCF_001954275.1). GTDB lineage: Bacteria > Actinomycetota > Actinomycetes > Mycobacteriales > Mycobacteriaceae > Mycobacterium. Next base: position 53,984 of record NZ_MBEU01000030.1, read on the forward strand.
TCAGCGCGTTGTCGGTGATCTTGATGTTTTCCGGGCAGACCTCGGTGCAGCACTTGGTGATGTTGCAGTAGCCCAAACCGTGCTCCTGCTGCGCGTCGTTGCGCCGGTCCCGGGTGTCCAGCGGATGCATCTCCAGCTCGGCGATGCGCATCAAGAAGCGCGGCCCGGCGAACGCCTTCTTGTTCTCTTCGTGGTCGCGGACCACGTGGCAGACGTTCTGGCACAGGAAGCATTCGATGCACTTGCGGAATTCCTGCGAGCGCTGGACGTCGACCTGCGCCATGCGGTACTCGCCGGGCTGCAGTTCCTTGGGTGGCGTGAAAGACGGGATCTCGCGCGCCTTTTCGTAGTTGAACGAGACGTCGGTGACCAGATCACGAATCACCGGGAAGGTCCGCAGCGGCGTGACGGTCACGATCTCGTCCTCGGCGAACGTGGACATCCGGGTCATGCACATCAGCCGCGGCATGCCGTTGATCTCCGCGGAGCAGGATCCGCACTTGCCCGCCTTGCAATTCCACCGCACCGCGAGGTCGGGTGTCTGCGTCTGCTGCAGGCGATGGATGATGTCGAGCACCACCTCGCCCTCGTTGACCTCAACCGTGAAGTCCTGCAGCTCGCCGCCGGCCTCGTCGCCGCGCCACACCCGCATGGTCGCGTTGTAGGTCATTCGCCTCTCCGTCCTGGGTGCTCGGCCAGCTCGTCGTCGGTGAAGTACTTCTCCAGCTCGGAGATCTCGAAGAGCTCCAGCAGATCGGCCCGCATCGGAACCTGGTCTTCGCGAGTGATCTCGATGTCGGGAATCACCGCATCCCCGCCAGCCGCGCGGCAGACCAGCAACACCTTGCGCCAGGACGCATCCATCGATGGGTGGTCGTCGCGGGTGTGCCCGCCGCGGCTCTCGGTGCGCGCCAGTGCGGCCTTCGCGACGCACTCGCTGACCAGCAGCATGTTGCGCAGGTCGATGGCCAGATTCCAGCCCGGGTTGTACTGGCGGTGGCCTTCCACGTGCAGGTTCTTGAACCGCTCGCGAAGCTTGGCGAGCCGCTCGAGCGCCTGGGAGATCTCGTCCTCCTTGCGGATGATGCCCACCAGGTCGTTCATCGACTGCTGCAGTTCGAGCTGCAGCGTGTAGGGGTTCTCGGCGGCGGCGCCATTCGTCGGTCCCGCGAACGGGGCCAGCGCCCTTTTCGCGGCCGCCTCGATCGCCTCCTCGGAGACGGCCGGGCGGCTGCTGAGCGCCCGCGCGTAGTCAGCGGCGCCGAGGCCAGCGCGGCGGCCGAACACCAGCAAGTCCGACAGCGAGTTACCGCCCAGCCGGTTGGAGCCGTGCATGCCGCCGGAGCACTCGCCGGCGGCGAACAGCCCGGGGACCGTGGCCGCACCGGTGTCGGCGTCGACCTCGACACCGCCCATCACGTAGTGACAGGTCGGCCCGACTTCCATTGCCTCCTTGGTGATGTCGACCCCGGCCAGCTCCTTGAACTGGTGATACATCGACGGCAGCCGCCGCTTGATCTCCTCGGGCGTGAGCCGGGATGCGATGTCGAGGTAGACCCCGCCATGTGGGGTGCCGCGGCCAGCTTTGACCTCCGAGTTGATCGCGCGCGCGACCTCGTCGCGGGGCAACAGATCGGGGGTACGACGGGCCGAGTCGTTGTCCTTGAGCCACTGGTCGGCCTCTTGCTCGGTTTCGGCGTACTGGCCCTTGAACACCGGCGGGATGTATTCGAACATGAACCGCTTGCCGTCGGAGCTCTTCAGCACGCCGCCGTCACCGCGGACGCCTTCGGTGACCAGGATCCCCTTCACACTCGGCGGCCACACCATGCCCGTCGGGTGGAATTGCACGAACTCCATGTTGATCAGCGACGCGCCGGCCCGGAGCGCCAGCGCATGGCCGTCACCGGTGTACTCCCAGGAGTTCGAGGTCACCTTGAACGACTTGCCGATTCCGCCAGTGGCCAGCACCACGGCCGGGGCCTCGAACACGACGAACCGCCCGCTTTCGCGCCAGTAACCGAAGGCCCCGGAGATCACGTCGCCGTCTTTGAGTAGCTCGGTGATCGTGCACTCGGCGAACACCTTGATCCGCGCCTCGTAGTCACCGAGTTCGGCGTAATCCTCCTGCTGCAGCGAGACGATCTTCTGCTGCATCGTGCGGATCAGCTCGAGGCCGGTGCGGTCGCCGACGTGTGCCAGCCGGGGGTAGGTGTGGCCGCCGAAGTTGCGCTGGCTGATCTTTCCGTCCTTCGTGCGGTCGAACAGCGCGCCGTAGGTCTCCAGCTCCCAGACCCGGTCGGGTGCCTCCTTGGCGTGCAGCTCTGCCATCCGCCAGTTGTTGAGGAACTTCCCGCCGCGCATGGTGTCGCCGAAGTGGGTCTTCCAATTGTCCTTGGGATTGGTGTTGCCCATGGACGCCGCGCAGCCACCCTCGGCCATCACGGTGTGGGCCTTGCCGAACAGGGATTTGCTCACCACCGCGACCTTGAGGCCACGCTCGCGCGCCTCGATGACCGCGCGCAGACCCGCGCCGCCGGCACCAATGACGACGACGTCGTAGTTGTGCCGCTCGACCTCAGTCATGAAACCTCGCTCAGCTTTTCTAATCTAGTAATCGGCGAATTGGCTTATCAGCCAACAAATCTCAAGTCGGTGATGGTGCCGCTGGCCACCAGCATGATGTAGAAGTCGGTGAGCGCCAGCGTCCCCAGCGTGATCCATGCGAATTGCATGTGCCGGGTGTTCAGCTTGCTGACCTGTGTCCAGATCCAGTACCGCACCGGGTGTTTGGAGAAATGCTTGAGCCGCCCGCCGGTGACGTGCCGGCACGAATGGCAGGACACGGTGTAGGCCCAGAGCAGCAGCACGTTGGTCACCAGAATGACGTTGCCCAAACCGAATCCGAATCCGGAGGGGGAGTGGAACGCCATGATCGCGTCGTAGGTGTTGATCAACGAGACCACCAGCGCGACATAGAAGAAGTAGCGGTGGCTGTTCTGAATGATCAGCGGGAGCCGGGTCTCACCGGTGTAGTGGGCCCGCGGTTCGGGCACCGCGCATGCCGTGGGCGACTGCCACACCGAACGGTAGTAGGCCTTCCGGTAGTAGTAGCAGGTGATCCGGAACCCGAGCAGGAACGGTAATACCAGCATTCCCAACGGAATCCACCACGGGAAATGGCCGAACCAGACGCCCAGATGGCTGGCACCCGGCTCGCAGGACGCGCTGACGCACGGCGAGTAGAACGGCGTCAGGTAGTGGTATTTGTCCACCCAATAGCTATTGCCCCAGAAAGCGCGGGTGGTCGCGTAGAGGATGAACGCCAACAGACCGAGGTTGGTCACCAGCGGGGGCTGCCACCAGCGGTCGGTGCGAAGTGTCCTTTCGGGCAATTGCGCGCGGGTGGCTGAGAAAACGCCGGACGCAGGACGGTTCGCCGTTGGTGCGCTCATCTAGTGTTCCTCTTCGAACGGGCTGTCTGGTCGAAGGGTACACAGAGAGAGCCCTCCCTTTTACGGGGGGCTTGGTTGTCAGGACCTGCTGTGACCCCCGACACCCTCGTCGTCGACATCGCGCCAGAAGTCGGTGTCGTACTGGGTGTCGGGAATGGTGATCTTCTCGCCGGACTGCTGCACCGTGGCGCGAGCCAAATCCAATTCGGAGACGTCGGTATCGAGCAGTTCGATGTCGGACAGGATCCGGTCGGCGTCGATCACGATGCGGCGCAGCGCCGGGCTGTCGCCATAGCGCGCCTTCAGGGAGCTGACGCACCGCCGCAAACCGCCGATGAGGTCGTGCAGTTCGGCGAGTTCGGTGGTGTCAGCGGGGCTCGACAACGGATCTCCTAGGGCAGAAGGGTGTTACGGATCACAGTACGCTCCCGATACTATCCACCCCACCGACCGCGCGTGAGGCAGGTCACTCCGCACGCCCAGGGGGCAAACACCATGACAGGTCAGACCGCACTGGCGCGCCGCGCCGCGGCGCTGCTCGAACTGCATCGGCCGGGCGACCCGGTCATCCTTCCGACGGTGTGGGACGCCTGGTCGGCGCGCCTCGCCACGGACGCCGGATTCGTCGCGCTGACCGTGGGCAGCCATCCGCTCGCGGACTCGATCGGCAAACCCGACGGCGAGGGCATGTCGTTCGACGACGTCCTGGCCCGGGTCGCCCAGATCACCGCGGCCGTCGACGCCCCGGTATCGGTGGACATCGAGTCCGGCTACGGCCAGCCGGCCGGGCGGCTGATCGAGGGCCTGCTCAGCGTGGGCGCCGTCGGACTGAACATCGAGGACACCGTGCACTCCGAGGGCAAGCGGCTGCGGTCCGCCGCCGAGCACGCCGAACTGGTGGGTGCGCTGCGGTCGGCCGCCGACGCCGCCGGCGTCCATATGGTGATCAACGCCCGCACCGATCTCTTCCTGCGCAAGGACGGCGACGACGCCGACCGCGTCGACCGGGCCGTGGCGCGGCTGACCGAGGCCGCCGCCGCGGGTGCCGATGTCCTCTACCCGGTGGGGCGTCACGACCCGGAGACGTTGCGGCGCTTGGCCACCGAGTTGCCGCTGCCGATCAACGCGATCGCGCTGCCCGACCAGGATGACCCGGCGTCATTCGGCCCGCTGGGCGTCGGCCGGATCAGCTTCGGCCCGTTCCTGCAGGCCGCGCTCGCGGGCCGGGCGCGCGAGTTGCTCGCCCGCTGGGGTTGATCTGACAACGGAAGTCGTTGTCGATCAAAGGTTTTGGTGTTCTCCGGAAACGGTGAATCCGGCGAAGCTGTTGCGGCCCCGCCGGATTCACACTTGATTGCCGGAATTACTTGCTGATCGCGATGCGCTGCGGCTGGGCCCCCGCGTAGGCGCCGGTGACCCGGACCGTCAGCACGCCGGCGTCATACGAAGCCGCGACGGCCTCGCTGGTGACGTGGCCGGGCAGCCGGAACGACCGGCGGAACGAACCGTAACGAATCTCACGCAACGTGCGGCCGTTCTCCTCCTCGGAGCGCTCGTCACGGTGTTCGCCATGGATGACCAAGCGGCCATTCTCCACCTCGACGTTGACGTCCTTCTCGACGTCGACACCGGGCAGTTCCAGACGCACCACCGCGTCGTTGCCCTCCTTGACGATCTCCGCGGCGGGTGTAAAGCCACTGGTTACCGGCTTGAACCAGTCCGCCGTCGCGGCGGGACCGAAAAAGTCACGCAGCCACCGGTCGGTGTCCCAGGCCGGTCGCGACCACAATGCGAGGTTACTCATGTCCGTCTCCTTGAGCTCTGTTGTGAGTTTGCTGTGACCGGCGCCTTGCCGGCCGGCTACTAGTACAAACTTGAGTCGGTCACGCTAAAGTTCCACCTGGCCGTTCACCGTGAGAGAACACGTTCACAACGGCGCGCGTGAGGTGTGAGGTGGCCGTCATACGAGTGTCACATTGAGCGACGTTTCCTTAATTTCTCGCTTCTACTCTCTTGGCATGGCTTCCGTCGGAACCCCGTCCGCACCCTGTGCCGCGCGCCACATCATCGTGGTCGGGCACGGCATGGTGGGGCACCGCTTCGTCGAGGCGCTCCGCGCCCGCGACGCCGACGGGTCTTGGCGGGTTACGGTTTTGGCCGAGGAGGCCGATGCGGCTTACGACCGTGTCGGCCTGACGTCGTACACCGAAAGCTGGGACCGCGGCCTGCTGGCCCTGCCCGGTAACGACTACTCCGGCGACGAGCGGGTGCGCCTGTTGCTGAACACGCGCGTGACCGAAATCGACCGCGCGACAAAGTCGGTGATCACCGCGGACGGCCAACGGCACAGCTACGACGCCCTGGTGCTGGCCACCGGCTCGTTCGCCTTCGTGCCGCCGGTGCCGGGTCACGACCTGCCCGCGTGCCACGTCTACCGCACCCTCGACGACCTCGACGCCATCCGCGCCGGCGCCGAGCGCGCCCGTGACTGCGCTCACAACCTGGCCGGCGTTGTGATCGGCGGCGGCCTGCTGGGACTCGAGGCCGCGAATGCGCTGCGCCAGTTCGGGTTGCAGACACACGTCATCGAGATGATGCCGCGACTGATGGCTCAACAGATCGACGAGGCCGGTGGCGCGCTGCTGGCCCGGATGATCACCGAGCTTGGGATCGCGGTACACGTCGGCACGGGCACCGACTCGATCGAAGACATCCAGCATCCGGACGGCTCGACCTCGGTGCGGGTACGCCTGAGCGACGGCGACGTCATCGACGCTGGCCTGGTGATCTTCGCGGCCGGCATCCGGCCCCGCGACGAGTTGGCCAGGGCCGCCGGGCTGACGATCGCCGAGCGGGGCGGCGTGATGACCGATTTGTCTTGCCAGACAAGCGATCCCGACATATACGCCATCGGTGAGGTCGCCGCGATCGAGGGGCGCTGCTACGGCCTGGTCGGCCCCGGCTACACCTCCGCCGAGGTTGTGGTGGACCGGCTGCTAGACGGCGCCGCGGAGTTTCCCGATGCGGACCTGTCGACCAAGCTCAAGCTGCTGGGTGTCGACGTCGCCAGCTTCGGTGACGCCATGGGGACGACCGAGAACTGCCTCGAGGTCGCCATCAACGACGCGGTGAACCAGACATACGCGAAGCTGGTGCTCTCCGATGACGCCAAAACCCTGCTGGGCGGGGTGTTGGTGGGCGATGCCTCGTCGTACGGGGTGTTGCGGCCGATGGTCGGTAGCGAGCTGCCCGGGGATCCGCTGGCGCTGATCGCCCCGGCGCAATCCGCCGGGGGTGCTTCGGCTTTGGGGGTCGGGGCGCTGCCGGACGCGGCGCAGATCTGCTCGTGCAACAACGTCACCAAGGGCGAGCTGAAGTGCGCGATCGCCGACGGCTGCGCCGATGTTCCGTCGCTGAAGTCGTGCACCGCGGCCGGCACCTCGTGCGGGTCGTGCGTGCCGCTGCTCAAGCAGCTGTTGGAAGCCGAGGGCGTGGAACAGTCCAAGGCGCTGTGCGAACACTTCAGCCAGTCGCGTGCCGAACTTTTCGAGATCATCTCCGCCACCGAGATCAGGACCTTCTCGGGCCTGCTGGAGCGCTTCGGTCGCGGAAAGGGTTGCGACATCTGCAAGCCCGTGGTCGCGTCCATCCTCGCTTCGACCGGCTCCGAGCACATCCTCGATGGCGAGCAGGCGTCGCTGCAAGATTCGAACGACCACTTCCTGGCCAACATTCAGAAGAACGGTAGCTACTCGGTGGTGCCGCGGGTCCCCGGCGGCGACATCAAGCCGGAGCATCTGATCCTGATCGGCCAGATCGCCCAGGACTTCGGGCTCTACACCAAGATCACCGGCGGCCAGCGGATCGATCTGTTCGGCGCGCGGGTAGATCAGCTGCCGCAGATCTGGAAGCGGCTCGTCGACGGCGGCATGGAATCCGGCCACGCCTACGGCAAGGCGCTGCGCACGGTGAAGAGTTGCGTGGGCAGCGACTGGTGCCGTTACGGGCAGCAGGATTCGGTGCAGCTGGCCATCGACCTCGAGCTGCGCTACCGGGGCCTGCGGGCGCCGCACAAGATCAAGCTCGGCGTCTCGGGTTGCGCGCGCGAGTGTGCCGAGGCGCGCAGCAAGGACGTCGGCGTCATCGCGACCGAGCAGGGGTGGAACCTTTACGTCGCCGGCAACGGCGGCATGACTCCCAGGCATGCGCAGCTGCTGGCCAGCGACCTCGACACCGAGACGCTAGTCCGCTACATCGACCGGTTCTTGATGTACTACATCCGCACCGCCGACCGGCTGCAGCGCACCGCGCCCTGGGTCGAATCGCTCGAAGGCGGGCTCGATCACGTGCGCGAGGTCGTGTGCGACGACTCGCTGGGACTCGCCGAGGAATTCGAAGCCGCGATGGCGCGGCACGTGCAGAACTACAAGTGCGAATGGAAAGGCGTGCTGGAGGACCCGGACAAGATGTCGCGGTTCGTGTCCTTCGTCAACGCCCCAGACGCCGTCGACTCGACGGTGGCGTTCACCGAGCGCGCCGGTCGCAAAGTACCTGTGCCTATTGGGATGCCGCGGGTCCGCGGGTGACGAGGGAGGAACTATGACACTTCTCAACGACATTCAGGTGTGGACCATCGCCTGCGCCTACGACCACCTCATTCCGGGTCGCGGTGTCGGCGTGCTGCTCGACGACGGCTCGCAGGTGGCACTGTTCCGGCTGGACGACGGATCAGTGCACGCGGTCGGCAACGTCGACCCGTTCTCCGGCGCGGCGGTGATCTCGCGCGGCATCGTCGGGGACCGCGGTGGCCGCGCCACCGTCCAATCCCCCATCCTCAAGCAGGCTTTCGCGCTCGAGGACGGCATTTGCCTGGACGATCCGGAGGTCTCGGTGCCGGTGTACCCGGTGCGCGTCACGGATGATCGCCTCATCGAGATCGCGCGCGTGACCCCCTGATCGATTAGTCGATATCCCCGACTAGGTAGCGCTGCATCGTCGGCCCGATCGCGTCAACGAGCGCGTCCACCGACATCGAGTGCAGCGGCTCGGATCGGACGCCGTAGCGCAGGATGCCCAGACCGACCAGCTGGGACGCGCACAGCGACGCCCGCACGGCGACCTTGTCGGCGCCCAGGATTTTCAGCAGCGGTCCGAAAACCGGGCCGATGAACATGCCTTGGACGATTTCGGCGGTCTTGGCCATGCCGGTCGACGCGACCGCGCTCGCAGCGAACGGGCCGCCGCCGGCGGCATCCCAGGTCGTGATCAGCATGTGCAGCGTTCGGCGGCCCACCTGATTGGCCCCGCCGGTGACGATCCGATCGATGAACTCCGGTGTGCCAAACGGCAAACGCAGCATCTTGGCGACCGGGTCAAGGAGCCCACGCGACGGCTCTTCGCGACGGGACATGGTGCCAGGATCACCCGTCAGCAAGCAAAGATCAAGCGTTGCGAGCCTCGGCGCGCCTCGGGTGCAAGGCTTTGTGCTCCACGGATTTCGACCTCAGCCGCGGCCGTTGGCTCGGGTGCGGCACGGCCCTACGGAATCGGTTCGCGATCAACCGCGCCAGGCCGGGATGGGTGCCGAGCGGTCGGCTGACGACGTCGGCGCCGCAATCATGGAGCCGTTGCTGAAACAGCCCGTCGGCCAACAAGTACGAGGCGACCGCGATCCGACGGGCGCCGTCGCGGCGAGCGTGCTCGACCGCCTCATGCACATAGGGACCGCCGGTGGCCGCGAAGCCCAGCGTCACCCGTGATCCGGTGAGCGCCGACAACAATGTCGCGGTGGTGTGCAGGTCCGCGCGCGCCCGGGAATCGGAGGTGCCCGCCGCACCGAGGATCACGGAATCGCCCGGACGCCAACCCGATTCCATCAGCTGGTAAAAGACAATCCGCGCGATCTCGCCGCTCGGCCCCAGCGCCGGGGTGACGACGACGTTGGAATGCCCGCTGGCCGTCACGTGGGCGGGCAGATCGGTGCGCACGTGATATCCGCGAGACAAAAACGCCGGCACCACAATGGCGCGCCGTCCATCTGTGGCCTGCGAGAGCACCTCGCTGGGCGTGGGCCCCAACACGTCGACGAACGCCACCTGCACCGTCCGGTCCAGCAGCGTACTCACTTGCGCCGCAAGGTCTCCGATCATCGCGACGCCGCCCGGTGCGCGGGTGCCGTGTGCGGTCAGTATCAGGTTCATGCCAGTCCAGCCGGTTCGTCGACGGCCAGCCGGTAGCCGCGCTTGACCACCGTCGCGACAATGTTCCTGTCGCCCAGGGCCGTCCGCAACCGCAGCACCGCCGTGTCCACGGCGTGCGGGTCGTTGCTGGTGCCGGGCAGCACCCGTAACAGGTCGTCGCGGGCGACGACATCACCCGGCCGTTGCGCCAGCGCACGAAGGATCGCCATCCCGGACCCCGACAGCGATTTGACCGAACCGTCCACCAGAGCGCAGGTTCCCCGGATATCCACGCGGTGACCGGCGGCCTTCACGTTGCATGAGCCCAGCAGCGGCAGCTCTTCGGCGATGTGGCGGGCCAAGGCCCCCAACCGCATTCGTTCGGGGGACGACGTCGGGACGCCCTGTCGCATCAGCGGCTGGGAGGTCACCGGGCCCACGCACATCGCGTGCACGTCGGTGCGCAGGGCCTTCAGCAGTTGGTCCTCGATGTCCAAGTCGCGGCTGCGCTCCAGCACCGCCGCCGCGGCCGGCGCCGACGTGAACGCGACGGCATCGAATTGCCGTCGCGCAAGCTCGGTGACCAGCTGGTCGAACTCGCCGCCCAACGGCGTCGGTTTCCACCGGTACACCCGGATGGGCACCACTTCCGCGCCCGCCGAACGCAATCCGCCGACAAATTCCGGGAACGGGTCCCAGGCGTCGGCCGCGCCGTGCAGTTGGACCGCCACCCGCATGCCCGAGATGTCGGATTCGAGCAGGTATTTCAGCAACTCGGTGGAGGATTCGGATTTCGGCGACCATTCCTCGTGCAGCCCGGCGGCGCGCAGCGCACCGGTCGCCTTCGGTCCGCGCGCCACGATCCGGGCCGACGTCAGCGCCTCGACGAGCTGATGGCCCAGCCCCCACCCCTCGGCGGCGGCCAGCCAGCCGCGCATGCCGATGCCGGTGTGCGCGACCAGAATGTCGGGTGGCTTGGCGATCAACGCCTCGGTGTTGCCGTGTAATTCATCGTCGTCGGGCAGTGCGATCATGTTGATCGCGGGCGCGCTGAAGACCTCGGCTCCGTTGCGGCGCAGCAGCGCGGACAGCTCCTCGGCGCGGCGCGCGGACGTCACCGCGATGCGATAGCCGGTCAGTGGCGCAGAGGGCTGCTGGGCCATATCAACTGTGTATGCCTAGGACGTTTCCGCCGCGTTACCGCACAATTTCTGACGCATTGCCCTCGCTGCGACCACCGTCACACCCGTGCCGGCTCGGCGTCGAGCGCCGGTCCGCCGACGCTCGACGCGCTGACCGGCCGGCGAACATAGGTGGTCCACGTCAGGATCGCGGCCACCACATAGGACGCGAGGAACAACCAATACGCCGACGTTTCGGTGCCGCTGCGGAGGTAGGACTCGCGCAGCGCCAAGTTGATCCCGACGCCGCCGAGCGCGCCGACCGCGGCGCACCAACCGATCAGCGATCCCGACATCGCGCGCGACCAGTGCCGGCGTTGTGCCTCGCCGGCGTCGAGCGAGCGACTGCGCGCCTCGAAGACCGACGGGATCATCTTGAACACCGAGCCATTGCCCATCCCCGACAGGATGAACAGCACGACGAAGCCGACGACATAGCCGATCATCGCGAAGGGACCGCCGCGGCCGCTGCGGTCGTCGAGCGTACTGATGGTGACCAGCAACCCGGCGCCCAGGATCATGCCGGCGAGGACGCCGAGGGTGACCCGGCTGCCGCCGAACCGGTCGGCGAGCCTCCCGCCGTAAATCCGCGCCAGCGATCCCAGCAGCGGTCCGACGAAAGCGATCTGCGCGGCGTGCAGCGATGCGTGCGACGCGCTTTCGCCGCTGGCGACGAAGTTGACCTGCAGTACCTGGCCGAACGCGAAGGCGAATCCGATCCAGGAGCCGAAGGTGCAGATGTAGAGCAGCGAGATCACATAGGTGTCGCGTTCGAAGAGGACCGAGCGCATGGTGTGCACCTCGATGCCGTGGTCGAGGTTGTCCATCCACAGCGCGGCCGCGATGCCGACGATCGCGAGTAGGACCAGATACACCGCGCAGACGATGTACGGCGCTTGGTGACCGGCCGTGGCGAGCACCAGCAGGCCGACCAGTTGGATCACCGCGACGCCGAGGTTGCCGACGCCGGCATTGATCGCGAGCGCGGCGCCCTTGAGGCGCTGGGGGTAGAAGGCGTTGACGTTGGCCAGCGAGGCCGCGTAGTTGCCGCCGCCCAGCCCGGTCAGCGCGGCGCACACGACATAGGGCCACAGCGGCAGGCCGGGATTGGCCAGCAGCACGATGGTGCCGACGGTGGGGATCAGCAGCACGAAAGCGGAAAAGGTCGTCCAGTTGCGGCCACCAAAGGACGCGATGCCCAGGGTGTAAGGGATGCGAGCGCAACCTCCGACCAGCGTCGCGACGGCACCGAGCAACAGCTTGTCGCCCGCTGAAAAGCCATACACGGACGCGGGCATGAACAGCGCCATCACCGACCACAGCGACCAAATGGAAAACGCGGCGTGGTCACCCGCCATCGTGCACAACAGATTGCGGCGGGCGATTTTGTTGTCGCCCGCCTCCCAGGCCGCGGTGTCTTCGGGATCCCAGTCCGTGATGCGGTGGCTGCGGCCCATGCGGTATTCGCCTTTCGTGGACGGGATTTGGGTTGGCGCGGTAAGGCGGCCGCGTCGTGCGCCGCAGGTTTCGATGCTCACATTCGCGACGGAAACCAGTCAACTCGATTCCGCCGAAATCGCCTGTCAATTGAATTCCAGTTGTCTGGTAAATCGCTGAAGGACAAGCGGATTGGCGAACGCTCTATGACGCAGGCCGCGCTGTGGAATTCGGTGTGAGCTGCAATACATTTCGTGCTATAGGGCTTTCGCCCGATAGCAGTTACCACACGTCTCCCGCGCGCCAATCGCACATCAGGTCCGCGGAGGTATCCAGACTGATTCCAACCGGCAGCACGAATATCGTGTCGTCGTCGTCGGGTGTGCGGGTCGGTCCGGCCGGGGCCAGTACCGACGTGGGGCCGCGCCAGGGCAACCAGCCGCGCGCCGCGTAGAGCCCGCGCGCCCGGGTCGACGAACTGAGGGCCCCCACTTGGTACGCGCCGCGGACCACCTGCTCGACGCCATCCAGCAGCGCGTGCACCAGGCCCTGGCCGCGGCAGTCCTCCCGCACCGCGACACCCTCGACGTAGCCGCAGCGCAACGCGGTTCCGCGGTAGAGCAGTCGCCGCTGCACCACCGCGGCGTGCGCGATGATCGCGCCGTGCCGACAGATCAGGGCGTGCATGCCGCCCAGTGCGTGCTCCCAATCGTTTTCGGTGAAGTCGCCGGCGAAGGCGGTGGTGACCATCTGGCAGACGTCTTGCCGAGTCTCGATGTCGAGATCGGCGGTATGGACCAGGCGAGCGGTGTGAACCTGGGCGGTCACACCCCTTGTCTACCAGCCCTGTCCATAGCCTGGTACTACGAGAACTGCCAATCCGCCGAGCTCGCCTGCGCCCCGGCCCCGACCGGAATGCGGGGCCGCGCCCAGTGGAACCGCACGTACTGGCCCGGCCGCACCTGGGCGACCTTGTCGACGTCCTCGTCGATCACCACGCCGACGACGGGGTAGCCGCCGGTGACCGGGTGATCGGGTCCCAGGATCACCGGTAAACCGTTGGGCGGCACCTGAATTGCGCCCCGGGTCGCACCCTCGCTGGGCAGCTGGCGATCCGGGTAGCGATACTGCAGCGGGCGGCCCTCCAACCGCATCCCCACCCGGTCGCTGCGGTCCGAGGCCATCCAGATCGTATGCACCAGTGCGTCGGGATCGACGAACCAGTCGTCGCGCGGCCCGGGCACCACCCGCAGTTCCACCAGATGCCGGGTAATCGCCGCCACGGGCGCCTGGTCGAGTTCGGGGTAGTCGTCGGTGTGCTCGCCGATCGGCAGCCGGTCTCCAGCCGCGAGGGGCGACGGGCCGATCGCGGACATCACGTCGTAGCTGCGCGAGCCCAGGACCGGTTCGACACAGATGCCGCCGCGCACGGCCAGATAGGTCCGCAGTCCGGCTCGAGGGGCGCCCAGGGAGATCACCTGACCGTCGCGAACATGCTGAATGCTGTTGGTGCCGAACGTGATTCCGTCGACGGTGGGGTCGGTGTCGGCGCCCGTCACCGCGATGTCGACGTCGCCGCCGCGGACCCGGGCGCACAATCCCCCGAACGTCACCTCCACGGTGGCGCGGTCGTCGGGGTTGGCGACCAGCCGGTTGGCCAGTGTGTGCGAACGGCGGTCGGCGGCCCCGGAGCGTCCGACACCGAGGTGGGCCAGCCCGGCGCGCCCGAGGTCCTGGACGACGGCCAGCGGTCCGGTGCGCAGGATTTCGAGCTGGATGTCTGGATTTGTCACGGCGCCCTCCCTGGTCATGCCGCGCGGAACTGGACCCACATGCCCTGCGTCAGTAACGCCGGATTGGGCCGCTCGAGGTCCCACAGCACCGCGTCGGTGTGGCCGATGAGTTGCCAGCCGCCGGGCGACTGGCGTGGGTATATCGCGCTGAATTCGCCGGCAAGGGCGACCGAACCCGCCGGCACAGAGGTGCGCGGCTCGGAGCGGCGCGGTACCCGCAGGCGTGGATCGCCGTCCACCAGGTACGCGAAACCCGGTGCGAATCCGCTGAATCCGACCCGCCAGAGGGTGCAGGTGTGGGCGTTGATCACCTGTGCGGTGGACAGCCCGGTGTGGCTGGCGACCTCCGCGAGGTCCGGGCCGTCGTAGACGACATCGATCACCACGTCGGCACGGCGATCCGCGGGGGCGGTCTCGGTGGCGGTGACCGGCATCTTGCGCAGACGCCGCCGGATGACGCCTTGGCTGCGCGGGCCGTCGAGCTTCACCAGCACGGTGCGCGCGGCCGGGACGATGTCGACCACGCCGGACAGGGCCGCGGCGCGCAACGCGTCGGCCCACGCCAATACCTCTGCGGTGCTGCCACATTGCACCATCAGAGCTCGGTCGCCGTAGTCGAGTACGGTGTTGCCGACCAGCTCCGTGGGCAGGCCCCGGGAAAGGCCGCTGCTGAGGTCAGTCACGCTCATTACTCGACGGTAACCTCGGAATCCGGGCAGGTCGAGGGAATGCCGGGGGATTTTCGAGCACTGCCAGAGGTGCCTTAGCAAACGCTCAAACAGTGGGATCTAACCCAGGATCTTGCTGATCTGCGGGGGCAGTTGGTCGGCGACCAACGGGTAGCTCAGCGGCGAGGAAAACGCGATCGCCCCGGCCTGGTCCTTGGTGGTGAAGATGTGGCGACTCTGCGCGGTCGCCTGCGAAGCCGCCACCTCGGGGTCGGCGAGTATCGCCTTTTGGTCGTCCGGGCTTTCCGTCGTCCAGATCACCACGTCGGCGGAATTGAGCACCGTCTTGATCTGGTCGCGCGGGATGACGGCGCGATGATCGGTGCTGAACGGTTTGATGCTGTCGGCGATGACGAGGCCCATCTGGTTGAGGAAGTCCGTGCGCCAGCCCGCGGTGGTTGCGACCACCGTGCCCTGAAAAAGCGTGCCCTGCATCAACAATGCCTTCTTGGCCTGCCACTGCGGATACTTCTGGGCGACCGCGACGAACTGTTTGTCGACGGCGTCGATCAGTGACCTCATCTGGTCGGCCTGGAACACCGCCTGCCCGATGGCGGTGGCCTGCTCCTTCCACGGCTCGAAGAACGCGTCGCCGTCCGATTGCGCGATGGTCGGGGCGATCGCCGACAGCTTCTGATAGGTGTCGGCGTCCACCCCGGCATTGACGGCCACGATCAGATCGGGTTTCAGCCCGGCGATCTGGTCGACCGGAATCCCGTTGTCGAGGTTGAGCACCACCGGATGTGCGTCGCCGAGTTTGGGCTGGGCCCACGGCCACACGGCGAACGGTTGATCGCCGAACCAATTGGTGACCGCGATGGGCACCACGCCCACCGCGAGCAGGTCGTCTTGTTCGGTGTAGCCGGCGCTGACGACGCGCTTGGGTGGCTCTTTGACGACGGTCTGGCCGAACAGGTGGCTGACCGTCACCGATCCGCGGGGAGCGGAACCCGGCGACGGCCTGGGCGACGAGCAACCCGGCGAGACGGCGGCGACCCCGACCGCCGCTGCGGCCCCGGCGAGCCGCAAGAATCCTCGCCGATTCTTCATCGCGTGAGAGTATCGCGTTTCGCCCTCTCACCTGCGTCGCCGCGCGGTTTAGCCGCTCAGCCCAGCGGCATCCCGGCATCGACGAAGTCCATGGCCCGATAGACCGTTTCGGCCGTCTGTGGCGCATTGTCGAAGGCGGCCATCATCGCGCCTGTCAGCGCACCGACGAACACCCGGACCTCGAAATCGCTTGCGGGCCGGCCGATTCGGCGGCTTATCGCTTCGGCCATGACGTTGACGGTGCGGTAGTACTCGTCGTACATGGCCGCCTTGAGTTCCGGTATCGAGAACATCAGCCGCTGCCGGGTGTTCTCGAACTCCAGCTGGTCGGCGGGAAGCTGCGCCATGACGTCCTGATAGGCCCGGCGAAACGCCTGGATCAGCGACAGGTCGGGCGGCGCCGACTCGAAGGCCGCCAATATCAGCGGGTCCAGATCGTCGGCCAAGAGCAACGACTCCTTGGAGGGGAAGTACCGGAAGAAGGTGCTGGGCGACACCTCGGCGGCCTCTGCGATCTGCTCGACGGTGGTGGCGGCGTAGCCGTTCTGCTCGATCAGGCGGAACGCCGCGCGCCTGATGGCCTGGCGCGTCTTGATCTTCTTGCGCTCCCGCAGACCCAGGGGCGGCTCAGTCGCCTGCATGAGGCGATTGTCCCGCATCCGCGGCGCCCCGTCTGGAAGCCGGCGGCGTGTAGCCCTCCCACGGGGAGTAGTCGGCGATCAGCTCTTCCTGCGGCGGGCGCTGGTCGGCCGGCACGTGCTGCAGGTTGATCCGGATCCGGTACCAGATCGAGCTCGGCCCGCGCATCCCGTCGACCAGAACGTCGGCCGGGTGCAGCCGGTCGGCGACGGCGGGGTAGCGGCCGCGCCAGGTGTCCAGCGCGGCCATCGCCTCGTCCCGGGTTTTGGTGCGGGCGATCTCGATGAGCGGCTTCGAGGACTGGCGACGGCCGTCGCCGCGCGACGCGCTGCCTTTCGCCCCTCGCGGGGCCTTCTCCGCCGGCCCCAGCTCCTCGGCCAGCATCAGCAACCGATCCAGCTCGCCGACGGCGTCGTCCATGGCCTCCCACGGATCACCGAGGTCGGCCAGCCGGTCCGGCACGGTGGCGATGGTGAACGCCTCGGGCTTACAGCCGGCGACCTCGTCCCAATGCAGCGGCGTCGACACCCGGGCATCGGCGGTGGCCCGCACCGAGTAGGCCGACGCGACCGTGCGGTCCTTGGCGTTCTGGTTGAAGTCGACGAAGACGCCCTCGCGCTCCTCCTTCCACCAGCGGCTCGTCGCCGCCTCGGGCGCCCGGCGCTCCACCTCCCGGGCCACGGTTTGGGCCGCCAGCCGCACCTGACGGAAGCCCCAGCGGGGTGCGATGCGCGCGTAGATGTGAAAGCCGCGCGACCCGGACGTCTTCGGCCACGGCGTCAGCCCGTAGTCCTCCAGCACCTCGCGGGCCACCAGCGCGACGTCGACGATCCGTTGCCAGGACACCCCGGGCATCGGGTCCAGGTCGACCCGCAATTCGTCGGGGTGATCGAGGTCGACGGCTTGCACCGGATGCGGGTTGAGGTCCACGCAACCCAGATTGATGACCCACGCCAGCCCGGCGGGGTCGTGGATGACGGCCTCCTCGGCCGACGTGCCCGACGCGTAGCGCAGCTCGGCGACGTCGACCCAGTCCGGCCTGTTCTTGGGCGCACGCTTCTGGAACACCGCCTCTTGCGAGATCCCCTTGACGAAGCGCTTCAGAATCATCGGCCGGCCGGCGACACCGCGCAGCGCCCCGTCGGCGACGGATAGGTAGTAGCGGACCAGGTCGAGCTTGGTGTGGCGGCCCGCGCCGCCGTCGCCGGGGAAGACCACTTTGTCCGGATGGGTAATGGTGACCTCGCGCCCGGCCACGTCGAGTGACACCGGAGCGGTCATGGGGTTCATGGTAATTCCGGGAAAATTTTCTCGGCCCATTGCGACCTGCGTCACATATGGTGAAGTCATGCCTAACCTCATCGGCCTGCCCGGGCAAACCGTGGCGAAAGTTCAGCAGTATCTCGAGCGCGGTTCGGCCGAACTGCACTACGTGCGCAAGATCTTCGAAGCGGGTGCATTCCGGATCGAGCCGCCGCAGAACGTCGCCGCGATGGCCGCCGACATCTACAAGTGGGGCGAGTTCGGCATGCTGCCGTCGCTCAATGCCCGGCGTCATCCGGACCGTGCGGCGTGCATCGACGAAGACGGCGAATTCAGTTTTCGCGAGCTCGACGAGGCCGCGCACGCGGTGGCCAATGGGCTGCTCGAGAAGGGCGTCAAGGGCGGCGACGGCGTCGCCATCCTGGCCCGCAACACCCGCTGGTTCCTGATCGCCTACTTCGGCGCAGCGCGGGTCGGCGCGCGCATCATCCTGCTCAACAGCGAGTTCTCCGGCCCGCAGATCAAGGAGGTGTCGGAGCGCGAAGGCGCCAAGCTGATCATCTACGACGACGAGTACACCAAGGCCGTCAGCAAAGCCGAGCCGGAGCTTGGCAAGCTGCGCGCCCTCGGGACCAACCCCGACAGCGACGAGTCGTCCGGAAGTAAGGACGAAACGCTGGCCGACCTGATCGAGCGCAGCAGCAACAAGCCCGCCCCGAAGGCGAGCAAGCACTCGTCGATCATCATCCTGACCAGCGGCACCACCGGCACCCCCAAGGGCGCCAACCGCAGCACCCCGCCAACGCTGGCGCCAATCGGGGGCATCCTGTCGCACGTGCCGTTCAAGGCGGGCGAGGTGACCTCGCTGCCCGCCCCGATGTTCCACGCGCTGGGTTTTCTGCACGGCACCATCGCGATGTTCCTGGGGTCGACGCTGGTGCTGCGGCGCAAGTTCAAGCCGCCGCTGGTGCTGGAGGACATCGAGAAGCACAAGGCGACGGCGATGGTGGTCGTGCCGGTGATGCTGTCGCGGCTGCTGGACGCGATCGAGAAGATGGACAAGAAGCCCGACCTGTCCAGCCTGAAGATCATCTTCATCTCCGGGTCGCAACTGGGCGCCGAGCTGGCGAGCCGCGCGCTCAAGGACTTCGGTCCGGTCATCTACAACATGTACGGCTCGACCGAGATCGCGTTCGCCACCATCGCCGGTCCCAAGGACCTGGAAAAGAATGCGGCGACGGTCGGACCGGTGGTCAAGGGCGTCAAGGTCAAGATCCTCGACGACAACGGCAACGAGAAGCCGCAGGGCGAGGTGGGACGGATCTTCGTCGGCAACGCGTTTCCGTTCGAGGGCTACACCGGTGGCGGCCACAAGCAGATCATCGACGGCCTGATGTCGTCCGGCGACGTCGGGTACTTCGACGAGCACGGCCTGCTGTACGTCAGCGGTCGCGACGACGAGATGATCGTCTCCGGTGGTGAGAACGTCTTCCCCGCCGAGGTGGAGGACCTGATCAGCGGGCATCCGGACGTCGTGGAGGCCACCGCCATCGGTGTCGAGGACAAGGAGTGGGGTCATCGGTTGCGCGCCTTCGTGGTCAAGAAGGAGGACGCCGACCTCGACGAGGACACCGTCAAGCACTACGTGCGCGACCACCTGGCCCGCTACAAGGTGCCGCGGGAAGTGGTCTTCCTCGATGAGCTGCCGCGCAACCCGACGGGCAAGGTGCTCAAGCGCGAGCTGCGGGAGATGGAGATCGACTAGCGGCCGGTCACGGGGCGGCTGCTCAGCGCCGTTCCTGGATGGCGCGGGTGATCTCGGCCCCGAGCTTTGGGTCGGCCAGTAGCCGGTCTATCAGCGCGGTGAGGACCTCTTGTCCTGTTACCCTCGCGACCCCGAGGCGGTCGGCCGCGTCCCGTTGCCAAATGTCGAGGGCCCGGTGTGTGGCTGCCGGGAGATCCACGGTGCGCCGGGTGCGCTGGATGCGGATCGGCCGTTCGGTTGCGTCGCGTGACCGCGGGGTTGGGCCGGTGATCCTTGGGGCGCCCGGTTGCCGGAAGCTCGTTAGGCGCTCGGTCGTCGTCGCATCGTCCGAAGGCGTGCCGGGTGTGCGGCTGGGGTTGAAGCTCACTGCGGCGGCCGTCCCTTCGTGGAGGCAAGTCAGTAAATCAGTATGTGTCTGCTACCGATTCTGTCACTAAAGTCGCCCCGAGTCGCGCCGCGAGCCACCGACGCAGCCGGCCGGCTGGCGGGGGACGGCCGCGATAACCGCAGGACATAATTACGAAGTTCGCTGTGCGATTCTCGAACGCGAATTTACTACCATTGCACCGCGGCATTAATTCAGGAGTTACGTAAAGCCGGAGATACGTACCTCAGTAAGTCAGTAGATGGCTGTCTTACTGGTGCGACGCTAAAGTTAACTCTACTGATCTCAGTATTTGGAAATATCTTGAAATACGAGGCCGAACTAATTTACTACTGTGATTTGCGTATCGGCTGTTGTTTGCCTGAGAATTTGTGGGTAACGTTTTAAGTATCAGTTTTTGACGGATCGTGGAGGGAGGTCGAGAAATGATTTCACTGCGATCCATGCGTAACGCCGCGGCAGCCGCGGTAGGTGCCGGCGCGCTGGCCGGGGCGATGCTGGTCGGCAGCGCACCCGCGGCACAAGCCGTCCCGGCGCCGACCCCAGCGACAAGCTTCGACAACGCCGGGCCGCACGGCGGCGCGCCGCTTAGCCCCGGCGTGATCCCCGACCGCCCCGGCGGGGGTGGAGGTGGCCATGGCGGCGGAGGCCATGGCCCTGGCCCCGGCCCCGGTTGGGGTCACGGACCTGGTCCCGGTTGGGGTAAAGGCCCCGGTTGGGTTCCCGGCCCGGTTTGGCACGGCCCCGATGTCGGATGGTGGGGTCATCCCGGCAACGGTTGGGGCAACATCCCGCCTGGTCGCGGCTTCTGGGCTCCCGGGCACTGGTGGGGGCCCGCGCAGCAGTGGTGGAACTGGTGGTGGTGAGCCAGCCGCTAGCACTGCGTGGCGTGGTCAGCCTTGTCCTGCCGAGCGTTTAGGTTGACCCGGCCACGCTGAGGGGGGAAGCGCCATGCCGGCCTACCACCGCGCGGCCGGCATGGCCCCCCACCCAAAGGCAATCCATGCCGACCCGAGACCGGCCTCGGGTCGGCATGGATTCTTCTTATGGGTCGCGGGGCAGGCCCAGGAGCCGCTCGGCGATGATGTTGAGCTGCACCTCCGACGTGCCCCCGTAGATGGTGGTGGCGCGGCTGGCCAGCAGGTACTCGTCCCACTTGCCCGCCAACTGTTCGGGGTCGCCGATCGCGGCGTCGGTGCCGAACGAGGACACCGCGAATTCGGCGTAACCCTGACCGGTGCGCATCGACAGCAGCTTCGAGATCGCCGCCGACGGCATGGCGTCGCCGCCGGCCAGTGTCAACAGCGTCGAGCGGAGGTTGAGCACCTTCGCGGCGTGACCTTCGGCGATCAATTGCCCGGCCCGATGTTGCGCTATCTGGTCGAACTGGCCGTCACGGACGAACTCGACGAACTCCGGCAGGGTGGCAAGGAAATTCGCGTCGCTGCTCCCGATCGAGACCCGCTCCGCCGTCAGCGTGTTGCGGCTGACCTCCCAGCCCCGGTTGACGTCACCCAGCACGCAATCGTCGGGCACGAACACGTCGTCGATGTAGACGGTGTTGAACATCGCGTTGCCGGTGAGCTCGCGCAAGGGCTTGACCGTGACGCCCTCGCTCTTCATGTCCAACAGGAAGTACGTGATGCCGTTGTGCTTCGGCGCCGACGGATCCGTCCGCGCCAGCAGCGCGCCCCAGTGCGAGTACTGCGCGTAGGTGGTCCAGATCTTCTGCCCGGTGATGCGCCACCCGCCGTCGGCTCGCGTCGCCTTGGTGGTCAGCCCCGCCAGATCCGACCCGGCACCCGGCTCGGAAAACAGTTGGCACCAGACCATTTCGGCGCGAAAGGTCGGCGGCAGGAAACGTTGTTTCTGCTCCTCGGTACCAAACGCGACGATCGACGGAATGATCCAGGCGGCGATGCCGACCTGGGGCCGCTTGACCCGTCCGGTGGTGAACTCCTGGGCGATGATGATCTGCTCGACCGGGCTCGACGCCCGGCCCCACGGCTTGGGCAGGTAGGGCAGCACCCACCCGCCCTCGGCGATCGCGACCTTGCGGGGCTCGCGGTCCATCGCCTTGAGCGCCGCCACCTCGGCCCGGATTTCGGATCGCAGCTTTTCGGTATCGGGGTCCAGGTCGATATCCACGGCGCGCATCCCCGTGGTGGTCGCGGTGTCCACCACCCTTTGCGGGTACTCCGACCGGCGGCCGAAGGACGCGGCGAGGATCACCGCCCGGCGGTAGTAGACGTTCGTGTCGTGCTCCCAGGTGAACCCGATGCCGCCGTGCACCTGGATGCAGTCCTGGGTGCAGCGCAGGGCGGCCGCCGGAGCCAGCGTCGCGGCCACGGCGGTGGCGAACTCGACCCCGGAACCGGCTGTGTCCCAATTGTTTTGGCTTGCCTCATCGATGGCGCGCGCGGCATCCCACACCGCGGCCGTCGCTCGCTCGGTGTCGGCGATCATCTCCGCGCACTTGTGCTTGATGGCCTGGAACTGGCCGATCGGCCTGCCGAACTGTTCGCGGATCTTGGCGTATTGGGACGCGGTGTCGGTGGCCCAGCGCGCCACACCGATCGCCTCCGCGGACAGCAGCGTGGTCATCAGCGCGTGCGCCGTCGCCATGGTCAGGCTGCTCAACACGGCGTCGTCGCCGACCTCGACGGCGTTGGCCCGCACATGCGCGATCGGGCGCAGCGGGTCGACGCTCTGCACCGGCTCGATCTCCAGCTGGTCGGCGCGCAGCACCACCCATTCGTCACCGCTGTCGATCGCCACCGGTAGCACCAGCACCGACGCCTGCGCCGCCGCGGGCACGGCGCGCGCTTCACCGCGGATCACCAGCGCGTCACCCTGCCTGGTGGCGGTCAGCCCGGAATCCAGCCCGTAGGCGGCGATGGCCGCGCCGGAGGCGAGGTCGGCGAGCACCTTGGCGTCCGGGTCGTGCGCGGCGATCAGCGCGCTGGCGATCGCGGACGGCGCGAATGGTCCGGGTACCGCGCCGTAGCCGAACTCGGCAAGCACGATGGCCAGCTCGAGGATGCCGAATCCCTGCCCGCCGACGGACTCCGCCAGATGAACCCCCTGCAGGCCCTGCTCGGCCGCCGCTCGCCAGTACGGTGGCGGGTTCTCGATCGGTGTTTCCATGGCCTCGTGCAGCACCTCCGACGGCGCGACGCGCGCCACCAGAGATCGCACCGAATCGGCCAGGTCTTGATGCTCAGGAGTTATCGCGATCGGCATTGGTCGCCTTCCCACGCTGTGTTTCGGCCAGCGCCTTCCAAGCTAACAACCGGTGGGTTGGTTGACCACATTGGCCAACGGAAGCCCGTCGCGCAGCCGGCGGCAGTTGGCAACGGCCTCGACCAGATACCGCCGCATGGTGTCGGCCGTGTACCAGGTGACGTGCGGCGTGAGCACCACGTTGTCTAAGCCCAGGAGGGGATTGTCGGGCCCGACCGGCTCGGCGTCGAAGACGTCCAGGCCCGCCGCGGCAAGCCGGCCGCCACGCAACGCGTCGACGAGGGCGACTTCGTCGACGACGGCTCCGCGTGACGTGTTGACCAGCACCGCATCCGGTTTCATCCGGGCCAGCGCGTCGCGGTCCAGCAGATGGACGGTGTCGGCGCGCAACGGTAGGTGCAGCGAGACGATGTCGCTGGCCGCCAGCAATTCGGGTAGCCGCCGCCAGCCGGGCCGCCCGTCGTCGCGGGTGCTGGTGTGCAGCACGGTGGCGCCCATCGCGGTGACGATGTCGCCGACACGTTTGGCGATGTTGCCGTAGCCGACCAGGCCGACGGTGCAGCCGCCGATGTCGCGTACCGTCTCGCCGAGTTCGGGATCGGCCGGCCAGCCGGCACCGCGGCGCACCGCGTGGTCCAGCGCCGGGAGCCTGCGCAAGGCGGCCAGCATCAGCAACACCGTGCCCTCGGCCACCGACGGCGCGTTGGCGCCGGGCATATTGGCCACTGCGATACCGCATTTCGTCGCGGTCTCCACGTCGATGGTGTTGACTCCGGCGCCGAGTTTGTGCACCAACCGCAGCCGTGGCGCGCGCCGCAGGTCGGCGCCCGACAGGGGCCGCAGCACATGCCAGATCACCTGCGCGTCCGGCAGCTCTCGGTAGAAGGCGGTGTCGTCATCGTCGGCGCACCAACGAATGTCCAGCCAATCCGCTTCGGGCGCAACAAAATTGAGGACCTTGTCGCCGGGGACAAAATGGGCCAGTACTCTCACGAGATTGTTAGCGCCACCGTTTGGATATCCACTTGGCGATGGTATCGGCCTGCTCGGTGCGCGCGCCCGGGGTGCTGAAGTAGTGGTCGGTGTCGATCGAGCATTGGGTCTTGTCGGTGGCGGCGAGCCCATCGTAGATGCGCTGGGCATCCGACGGAAAGACGCCGGTGTCGGCGTCGGCGTTGATCACCAGGGCCGGGCAGGAGATCCGGGCCAGATGCGGCTCGGCGCGGGTTTGCGCCGCCCGCAGACTCCACATGCCCAGCCAGTTGCGCAGCGTGCAGGCCGCGGCGATGCCGTGCGCGGAGCGGTTGGCCTTGGCCGGGATGCCCGCGTAACAGAGATTCGGCTGACGCTTGGTCGGCTCGATGCTCGGATCGACCATGCGGGGATCGGCCCAGGTTCGCATGACGGTGAACGGGCGATCGGAAAACCCCGCGGCGCGAACGCGTTTGAGCTCCATCTCGGCCCAGTCGGTAATGGCATGGTTGCGTGCGGTCTGCGCCGCACGATAGCGGGCCAGGAACTCCGGCGAGTACGGGGGACCGTTCGCCTCGTTGAACAGGTCGAGCTCGGGATCGGTGGCGACGGGATCGTTCTCGTCGACGACCGCGGCATCCATCCACGCCGTCAGCACCTCGGGGCGCCCGGGGTGGGCCGCGGTGGCCACGTACCCGTCGGCGGGGATCAACTCGCCCAGCCCGGCCGCCGGACGCATGCCCTCGAGCGGGGTCACGTTCGGTTCGACGGCCTGGGACTGATACGCGGCCATCAGGGAGCCGCCTCCCGAATTGCCGAGCAGCACAACGGTATCCACGCCCTGGACTTCGCGCAGCCAGCGGACCCCGACGCCGATGTCGACCAGGGCATGGTCGAGCAGAAAGCTGCTCTCGAAACCACGGAACCGGGTGTTCCAGCCGAGGAACCCGATGCCGCGGGTCGCGATGTAGTCGGCGAGATAATGCTCGGAGAAGTCGATCTGGTAATGCGTTGCGATCATCGCCACCTTCGGCTTGCGCCCGACCGCCCGGTGGTACAGGCCCTGACACGGATGACCCCCGGCGCCGGCGCGTCCCGCGGTGGGAGACGGCAGCCCGATGAACTCTCGGATGACTCCTGCTGCAGGAGTATGACGAGTCACTTCAGCGGCTCTCCTGGGGAGTAGATGGCCCGGTAGTAGATGTTGGCAAGCGTCTGAATGCAGGCCCGATCGTCGGGCTCGGAGCGTGCCCCACTGAGCTGGATGTAGCAGAACTGGTTGAACATCGCCACGATCGCCTCGGCAATGAGCCGCGGGTCATCTTCCGGGCAGTAGCCCTCGGCCTGGGCCCGTCGCACCGTCTCGGTGATGAAAGAGATTGGTATCGCACACATTTCGGCCCAGTATTGGGCGAAGTCGTCGTTGACCATCGCCAATTGGGACACGCCGATCATCTCGGCGAGCCGGTGGCGGTAGGTGTGCCAGTGCGCGGCGGCGGCCTCGTATGCCCGCTCGCGATGCGACAGACCATGCCGGGTCACCGTCAACGCGCGCTGGTTGGCCTCGTCGCGGAAGCGCAGGGCCCACTGCCGGACCATCGCCTCTTTGGAGTCGTAGTAGTTGTAAAACGAGGCCGCCGAGCGGCCCGCCTCCGCCGCGATATCGGCGATGGTCGTGGCCAGAATGCCCTTGCGCGCGATGACCGTTCGGGCGGCCGCGTCGATCGCGGCTTGCGTGCGGCGGCCCCGGTGCGTCGGGAAGTCGGCGGCCTGGCCGGGCCGGCGATTGGGCTCTGCCGCGGTCAACACGTGGCGCACCTCCCTGGAGCAAAACTGAACCTGATGTTAGATTCAGATCTTAATCTTGGCCAGGGCCTGCACCTCGATGGGAGCCGCAAGATGATCAAGCCGCACAACACCAACACGGAATTCGAGCTCGGCGGAATCAATCACGTCGCGCTGGTGTGCTCGGACATGGCGCGCACCGTGGACTTCTACAGCAACATCCTCGGCATGCCGCTGATCAAATCGCTCGATCTGCCCGGTGGTCAGGGGCAGCACTTCTTCTTCGACGCCGGCAACGGCGACTGCGTCGCCTTTTTCTGGTTCGCCGACGCCGCCGACCGGGTGCCCGGCATCTCGTCGCCCGGCGCCATCCCGGGCATCGGTGACATCACCAGCGCGGTGAGCACCATGAACCACCTGGCGTTTCATGTACCGGCCGAGAAGTTCGACGCCTATCGGCGGCGCCTCAAGGAAAAGGGCGTGCGCGTGGGTCCGGTGCTCAACCACGACGAGAGTGAGATGCAGGTGTCGGCGACGGTGCATCCCGGCGTGTACGTGCGCTCGTTCTACTTCCAGGATCCCGACGGCATCACGCTGGAATTCGCTTGCTGGGTCAAGGAATTCACCGACAGCGACGCGCAGGCGGTGCCGAAGACGGCGGCCGACCGGCGACCTCGGGTCCAGGCCGTACGCTGACTGGCAAGACCGTGCGCAACCCGGGGGATGGCAATGATGACCGACGGGGTTTTGACCGACGAACAGATCGCGGCGTTGACGCCCGCACAGCGGCGGGAACTGATCTCGCGGCTCGAGCAACCACTGAGCGAGCTGATTGACCCGGGCCTGATCAGTCGGATTCGGCGTATCCGGTTGGGCGTCATGATCGGTGGCTCGATCGCCATGATCCCCTGGCTCGTGTACCTGTCGGTGACGTTGCCGGAGAATTACGTCGCGCACAACTGGCCGGTGACGTGGGTGGGTTTCGACATTTTGTTGGTCGTCTTCATGGCGGCCACGGCCGTGTTGGGGTACCTGCGTCGCCAGCTGCTGGTGCTGGCGGCGTTCACCGCCGGGGTGTTGCTGATCTGCGACGCATGGTTCGACCTGCTGACCGCGGGCCCCAACGACCTGCGGCTGTCGGTGATCACGGCGCTGGGGATCGAGGTGCCGGTGGCGATCCTGTTGATCACCGGTGCGCTCCGGGTCGTGCGCCTTACGATGATGCGCTTTTGGCTGCTGAAGCCCGGGATGCGGCTGTGGCAGCTCCCGTTGTTTCCGTGAGGCCGTACAGGTTTGGGTCGGCGAGCCGGTCGAGCAGCGAGGCCAGCTGATCGACCAGCCGGTCCGGTTCGAGCCGGACGTCGCCGGCCAGCCACGCGCTGATCGTCTGGCCGACGCCGCCGACCGCGAAGTGCGCCCCCGCCTTGATGCGGTCGTTTGCCGGCATCCGCAGCGCGTCGCCCGCGTGCTGGCCGGAGAGCATGGCGAACAGTGCGGTGGACTCGGCGCGCTTGCGCACGATCACGGGATCGGCGAGCTGGGTGCTGAACAGCAGGCGCCCGACGCGAGCGTCGCCGGCAATGGTCCGCACGATGTTGGCCATTCCCGCTCGCGTCTGCTCGTGCACCGGTACCGCCGCGACCGCGGCCTGCGTGGTGGCGGCCAGATCGGCGACGACCCAATCGAAGACGCGGCCGACGAATTCGTCCTTGTCCGTGAAGCTTTCGTAGAAGTACCGCGCGGCCAGGCCGGCCCGGCGGCACACGCCGCGCACGGTCAGGGCCGAGACGTCCTGCCGTTCCGCCCCCAGTAGGTCCAGGCCGGCGGCCAATAGCCGGCCGCGACGAGCCGCGAGCCGTTCGGCGGCCTCCACCCCGCGGTAGGGCCGCGCGCTCTCGCTCATGAAGACCATCTTGACAGCGGCGCGGCGCGAGGACAATATCAGGAAACAAGCGTTCTCACATTTAGCTCGGCGGCGGCCGCGGGAGGTTCACCTTGGCAATGCATGTCCACCAGCGGCACGTCGAGCGCGCGATCGCCGATCCGCCCCGTCAGCAGCGGCGGCGGCGCGTCCGGTCGCTGGGGATCGACGAGGGATTGATGGGCGTGGCACTGCTGGCCGGCCCGGCGAACGTGATCATGCAACTGGCGCGTCCGGGCGTCGGCTACGGCGTGCTGGAGAGTCGGGTCGAGAGTGGCCGCGTCGATCTGCACCCCATAAAACGGGCGCGCACCACCTTCACCTACCTCGCGGTGGCCACGGCGGGCAGCGATGCGCAGAAGGAGGCCTTTCGCCGCGCGGTGAACCGGGCCCATGCGGAGGTGTACTCCACGCCTGAAAGCCCGGTGCAATACAACGCTTTCGACGTGGATTTGCAGTTGTGGGTGGGGGCGTGTCTGTACAAGGGCGGGGTCGATATCTACCGCATCTTCATCGGTGAGCTGGACGGCGAGGATGCCGACCGCCACTACCGCGAGGGCATGTCGCTGGCCACCACGTTGCAGGTGCCGCCCGAGATGTGGCCGCCGGATCGCGCCGCCTTCGACCGGTACTGGCAGGAGTCGCTGGCCAAGGTGCACATCGACGACGCGGTGCGCGACTACCTGTACCCGATCGCCGCGGGCCGGGTGCGCGGGGTGGCGCTGCCGGGCCCGCTGCAACGCATGTCGGACGACTTCGCGCTGCTGATCACGACGGGGTTCTTGCCGCAGCGGTTTCGCGACGAGATGCGGTTGCCGTGGGATGCCGCCAGGCAGCGGCGGTTCGATCGGCTGATGGCGGTCTTGCGCACGGCCAACCGGCTGTTGCCGCGATTCATTCGGCGGTTCCCGTTCAACGTCCTGCTGTGGGACGTCGACCGCCGGATCAGGACGGGGCGCCCCCTGGTCTAGCGCCCAGCGCGTCCGCTTGATAACGACAATCATTTTCATTAAGCTCTCGGTTTGGTAAAACTCTCCAGCCCGAGGGGTGGCCGTGACAGCTCCGATTTGGATGGCCCTACCGCCGGAAGTGCACTCCGCCCTGCTCAGCGGTGGCCCGGGGCCGGGGTCGCTGCTGGCGGCCGCGGGTGCGTGGGACTCGCTGAGTGGCGAATACGCCTCTGCGGCACAGGAACTCAGCACGCTGTTGGCCGGCGTGCAGGCGGGCGCATGGGAGGGCCCGAGCGCCGAGTCCTACGTGGCCGCCCACGCCCCCTATCTCGCATGGCTGACCCAGGCCAGCGCGAACAGCGCTGCGGCTGCCGCTCAGCATGAGACGGCGGCGACGTCCTACACCGCGGCGCTGGCTGCCATGCCGACACTGGCCGAGCTCGCCGCCAACCACGTCGTCCACGGAGTCTTGGTGGCGACCAACTTCTTTGGGATCAACACCATCCCCATCGCCGTCAACGAGGCCGACTATGCGCGGATGTGGGTCCAGGCCGCCACCACGATGGCGACCTATCAAGGAGTATCCAGCGCGGCGTTGGCCGCGACGCCGCAAACCGCGCCCGCTCCGCAGATCGTGAAAAGCGATGCCTCGACCCAGGATTCGGGGGAGAACCCCTTCCCCGACCCCACCGTCGACAACCCGATCGATGACATCATCGCCAACATTCTGAAGAACTTCGGCATCAACTGGGACCCCGCCCACGCGATGGTGAATGGCATTCCCTACGACGAATACACGAATCCGGGAGAACCGATCTACTGGGTCGTCCGCGCCCTCGAGCTCTTTGAGGACTTTCAGCAGTTTTTCGTCTACCTGCAGACAAATCCGGCGTTGGCCTTTCAGTACCTGGTCGCCCTCGAGATGTTCGACTGGCCGACCCACATCGCGCAGATCGCCAGCTTCCTGGGCACCCAGCCGGAATTGCTGGTGGTTCCCGCCCTCATCGTGGCGGCGCCCTTCGGGGCCCTGGGCGGTTTCGCGGGGCTCGCCGGGCTCGCCGCACTACCCGCGCCCGCGGTCGTGCCGGCACCGGCACCCGTCGCGGCCCCGCCCGCCTTGGTACCGGTGCTCGGATCGACTCCCATTGCCGCGCCCGCCGCGGCGGCTGCGCCGGCCCCGGCGCCCGCGCCCGCTCCCACGGCGAGCGCGGTGGCCAGCGCCGCGCCACCGTCGGCGCCGCCGGCCGCAACTGGGACGGCGTTCGTGCCCCCGTACGTCGTGGGGCCTCCCCGCATCGGACTCGGCACGGCAATCGGCGCCAGTGCCAGCTCGGGCGCCAAGAAGAAGGCTTCGGAGCCCGATGCCGCCGCGTTGGCCGCAGCGAGTGCGGCACGCGACGCGGCGCGGGCGCGGCGGCGCCAGCGGTCGCGACAACGTGGCCATAGCGACGAGTTCATGGACATGAACATCGACGTCGACCCGGACTGGGATGCGTCGCCGCCGACCGCGGCGTCGGAACGGGGCGCCGGCAATCTGGGGTTCGCCGGCACCGCGCCCGGGCGGGCGGCCGCCGAGGCGGCGGGCTTGACCACCCTGGCCGGTGACGAATTCGATGGCGGCCCAAAGATGCCGATGCTGCCCGGCAGCTGGGACCCGCACCGGCGCGACGAGAACGGGCGCCACGACCCGTCGGCGTAGTGTCGGTTGGGTGCGCAGCGAAGGCGATAGTTGGGATATCACAACAAGTGTCGGGTCGACGGCGTTGTTCGTGGCGACCGCGCGGGCGCTCGAGGCACAGAAGCCCGAGCCGCTGGTGGTCGACGAATATGCCGAGTTGTTTTGCCGCGCCGTCGGCGGCCCAGCGGCCGACGTTCTCGACGGTAAGGCTCCCGATCACCCGCTGAAGACGGCGGAGTTCGGCCGGCATTTCGTCAACTTCCAGGGCGCTCGCACGAGGTACTTCGACGAATATTTCCGTCGGGCCGCCGACGCCGGCGTGCGGCAGATCGTCATCCTGGCCGCGGGACTGGACTCCCGCGCCTACCGGCTGGACTGGCCGGTCGGGACGACGATCTTCGAGTTGGACCGGCCCGAGGTCCTCGACTTCAAGCGTGAGGTGCTCACCAGCCACGGCGTGCAGCCGCGTGCCGAGCGCCGGGAGGTCGCTGTCGATCTGCGTGAGGACTGGGCACAAGCTTTGCGGGCCAGCGGCTTTGATCCGGCCAAGCCGTCGGCCTGGATTGCCGAGGGCCTGCTGATCTATCTCCCCGCCGACGCACAGGAGCAGCTGTTCGCCGGCGTCGACGGCCTGGCAGGCCACGGCAGCCACGTCGCGGTCGAGGACGGGGCGCCGCTGCCGCCGGACGAGTTCGAGGCCGCGGTCGAGGAGGAACGCGCCGCCGCCGCCGAGGGCGACCAGCGCCTGTTTTTCCGGTTGGTCTACAACGAGCGGTGCGCGCCGGCCGACGAATGGTTCGGCGGGCGGGGCTGGACCGCGGTCGGCACGCCGCTGGCCGACTATCTGCGCGAAGTGGGCAGGCCGGTGCCCGAACCGGACACCGAATCCGGCCCGATGATCGCCCGCAACACCCTGGTGAGTGCCGTCAAGGCCTGAGGCCGCGCGAAGAATGTCCGATGAATCGGCCGCGGCCGGGAACTTTCCCGGGCCGCCGGCCGACTACTAGCGGCGTGATGCTTGCGCCGCCTAACAGCCCAGGCGGCCGTTGATCTCACCCCCAGGGTCCCGGGAGGCCGCGAATGACCGCGCCGGTTTGGATGGCACTGCCACCGGAGGTCCACTCGACGCTGCTGAGCAGCGGGCCCGGGCCCGGCGCCCTGCTGGCGGCCAGCGGCGCGTGGAGTTCGTTGAGTGCCGCCTATGCCGAGACGGCAGACGAACTGACCGGAGTCTTGGCGGCGGTCCAGTCCGGCGCGTGGGAAGGCCCGAGCGCCGAGCAATATGTCAGCGCGCACGCGCCCTACCTCGCGTGGCTGACGCGGGCCA
The DNA here is from genome assembly GCF_001954275.1 of Mycobacterium sp. IS-836. Classification (GTDB taxonomy): domain Bacteria; phylum Actinomycetota; class Actinomycetes; order Mycobacteriales; family Mycobacteriaceae; genus Mycobacterium. Next base: position 85,735 of record NZ_MBEU01000030.1, read on the forward strand.
GCGCCGACAGCGCGGCGGCGGCCGCCCAGCACGACGTCGCGGCCACGGCCTACACCGCGGCGTTGGCCGCGATGCCCACGCTGCCCGAGCTCGCCACCAACCACGCCGTGCATGCGGTACTGGTCGCCACCAACTTCTTCGGGATCAACACCATTCCGATCGCCGTCAACGAGGCCGACTACGCGCGCATGTGGGTCCAGGCGGCCACCACGATGACCACCTACCAAGCGGTGTCCACCGCGGCGGTGGCATCGGCACCGCAAACCGATCCGGCACCGGTCATCATGCACGCCGACGACGGCAGCGACGATGACGGCGGAATCGTCGACAACGATGGCGGTGACCCGACCCAGCTGAGCTGGTGGGTCAACCGCATCCTCGAGATATTCCAAACCATCGGAAGGGATTTGGAGGAATTTCAGACGGATCCGCTCGATGCGATAGAGGATTTGTTCCGCGACATTCCGTTGCTCATCGCCGACGAATTCGAGCACCTCGGCGAGGCCCTGCAGACCTTCCCCCAGCTCGCGACGATTCCCTTCTTGGTACCGGCGGCAGTTGGGGCAGGCATCGCAAGTTTCGGCCTGCTGGCCGGGATCCAGCCCGACGTGGCCCCCGCCCCCGCCGCCGCGGTGCCCGCACCGCTGCCCCAAGCGCCCGGCGCGCCCGTGGTCACCGCCACCCCGGTCGTCAGCGCTCCCGCGGCGGCGGCCCCGGCGCCGTCCTCCACCCCGACGTCGGCGCCCGCGCCCGCGACCGCCCCGACAGCTGTACCCCCACCCCCACCGCCGCCGCCGGTCACCGGTGTCGAGGCCGTCGCCTATCCCTACCTGGTCGGCGGTCCCACGATCGGGACGGACACCGGCCTGAGCACGAGTGCGCGGCGGAAGGCGCCGGAGCCCGACGCAGCCTCGGCCGCTGCGGCGGCCGCAGCGTCAGCGCGCGGGGAGCGACGGGGGCGCCGGCGGCGGCGCGCAACGATGGACGACCATTACCGCGGCTACGAATTCATGGATCTGGACTCCGAACCGGGTGCGGATCGCGACGCGAGCCGGGAGAGCTCGACGGTGGCGTCCGAGCGTGGCGCGGGGGCACGGGGTTTCGCCGGAACGGCGCACAGGGAGACAGGCGCGGCCACGGGGTTAGCCACGCTCGCGGGTGACGAATTCGGCGATGGGCCGGCGCTGCCGATGGTGCCCAGTACCTGGCAACCGGACGGACCGGAAGGCACAACCTAAATATTTTGCTAATGAAAACCATTTTCAGTAAGCTTGCCCTGCTTAGTAGGGCGCAACCGGAAGGGGGTCGATGATGGTGCCGAATGCCCTGATCAATGGCCCCCGGACAGCGAGCTGTGCGGCGAATCAAGGGAGCGCAGAAGCCTCGACAGTTAGCTTATGCAATGCTAACTTCAGGCGGTCAGGTTAGGGGAGGCTCACAAATGCGAGGAAGCTGCCGTGGAACGCGGTGACACGGGGATGCTGACGGCTCGGCCCGCCAATTCCCGGCCCGACGGCAGGGTAGACGCCGACATCGTCAGCCGGTTTGCCACGTGCTGCCGGGCGCTTGGCATCTCTATCTATGAACGGCAGCGTCCCGCCGACCTGGTGGCCGCGCGTTCGGGTTTCACGGCGCTGACCCGGATCGCTCACGAGCAGTGCGACGCGTGGACGGGGCTGGCCGCCGCCGGCGACCTGTCCCTCCGGGTGCTGGACGCGGTGTGGCGCACGGCGCGCACCGCAGGGGTGTTGCAGCGTGAGGTGGAGTTGGCGCCCGGGGAGTTGGGCTTCCGCTACGACACCGGCCTGTATTTGCAGTTCCGCGCGACGGACCCGGACGATTTCGCCCTCGCCTACGCGGCGGCCCTGGCGGAGGCCGGGAAATTCGCCGATGCCGACAAGTTGGTTTCGGCCGTCATCGAGCGCCGCCCGAGTTGGCGTGAGGCCCGCTGGGTCTCGGTGGTGGTCAACTACCGCGCCGCGCGTTGGTCGGACGTCGTCAAGCTCTTGACGCCGATCGTCAACGACGCCGACCTCGACGAGGCCTTCTCCCACGCGGCGAAGATCACCCTGGGCACCGCGCTGGCCCGGCTGGGCATGTTCGCGCCGGCCCTGTCGTATCTCGAGGAACCCGAGGGTCCCGTCGCGGTGGCGGCGCTCGACGGCGCACTGGCCAAAGCGCTGGTGCTTCGGGCCCACGTCGACGAGGAGTCGGCGGCCGAAGTGCTGCAGGATCTGTACGCGGCGCACCCGGAGAACGAGCAAGTCGAACAAGCCTTGTCCGACACCAGTTTTGGAATCGTCACCACCACCGCGGCCCGGATCGAAGCCCGCACCGACCCATGGGATCCGGACACCGAGCCCAGCCCCGGCGATTTCGTCGACCCCGGGGCGCAGGAGCGCAAGCGCGTGCTGCTCCACGAGGCCGAACGCGAACTCGATGAATTCATCGGCCTGGACAAGGTCAAGGACCAGGTGGCCCGGTTGAAGAGCGCGGTGGCCATGGAGCTGGTGCGCAAGCAGCGCGGGCTCGAGGTCGCGCAGCGCACCCATCACCTGGTCTTCACCGGGCCGCCGGGAACCGGCAAGACCACCATCGCCCGGGTGGTGGCCAAAATCTATTGCGGCCTAGGCCTTTTGAAGCGGGAAAACATCAAGGAAGTGCACCGTGCCGACCTCATCGGCCAGCACATCGGAGAGACCGAGGCCAAGACCAACGCGATCATCGACAGCGCACTGGACGGGGTGCTGTTCCTCGACGAGGCTTACGCGTTGGTTGCCACCGGTGCCAAGAACGACTTCGGCCTGGTGGCCATCGATACCCTGCTGGCGCGGATGGAGAACGACCGAGACCGTTTGGTGGTCATCGTCGCCGGCTACCGCGCCGACCTGGATCGGTTCCTTGACACCAACCAGGGTCTGCGGTCGCGCTTCACCCGCAGCATCGACTTCCCGTCATACAAACCGGCTGAGTTGATCGAGATCGCCAACTTCATGGCCGCCAAGCGCGACAGCGCGTTCGACCAGGCCGCGCTGCAGGATCTCGAGGCATTGTTCGCGCATCTGGCCGACTCCTCGAAACCGGACGCCGCCGGCGTCGAACGGCGCGGCCTGGATATCGCAGGCAACGGCCGCTTCGTGCGCAACGTGGTCGAGAAGTCCGAAGAGGAACGCGAATTCCGGCTAGACCACTCCGAGCACGCCGAGACCGGCGAGTTCACCGATGAGGAGCTGATGACGATCACCGCCGAGGACGTGCGCAATTCGGTTGAGCCGCTGCTGCAAGGGCTCGGTCTGCAGGAGCCGGCATGACCAACCCGGAGCCACCGGACGAGCGGCGTTCGTTCTCCTCGCGAACCCCCGTCAACGAGAACCCCGACCAGGTGGTCTACCGCCGCGGCTTCGTCACCCGTCATCAGGTGACCGGCTGGCGTTTCGTGATGCGCCGCATCGCCTCCGGAATTGCCTTGCACGACACCAGAATGCTCGTCGACCCGCTGCGCACCCAGTCGCGCGCGGTGCTGATGGGCGTCCTGATTCTGGCCACCGGCCTGGTGGGCTGTTTCGTGTTCTCGTTGATCCGGCCCAACGGTCAGGTGGGCAACAACGCGGTCCTTGCCGACCGCTCCACCGCCGCGCTGTACGTGCGGGTCGGTGACGACCTGCACCCGGTGCTCAACCTGACGTCGGCCCGGCTGATCGTCGGCCATCCGGTGAACCCCACCACCGTGAAAAGCAGTGAGCTGGACCGGTTTCCGCGGGGCAACCTGATCGGCATTCCGGGCGCCCCGGAACGCATGGTGCAGAACGCCTCGCACGACGCGAACTGGACGGTGTGCGACGCGGTCAGCGAGCCTGCCCAAGGCGGACACGCCGCCCACAGCACCGGTGTCACCGTAATGGCCGGCCCCCCCGACAGTCGGGGCGCTCGGGCGGCGACGCTCGGATCCGGTCAGGCGGTCCTGGTCGACTTCGCCAGCGACAAGGGCAGCAGCACCTGGCTGCTGTGGGACGGCCGGCGCAGCCAGCTCGACCTGACCAACCACGCGGTCACCAACGCCCTGGGCTTGGGTGCCTCCGACCTGCCCGCGCCGCGGCCCATCGCCGCCGGGTTGTTCAATGCGATCCCCGAAGCTCCGTCCCTGACGGCGCCGGGCATCCCGAATGCCGGTGCGCCCGCGAACTTCGGCGTCCCCGCCCCGATCGGCGCCGTGGTGGTGTCGTACGCCCTGGAGCAGAGCCCGTCGGGCGCGGCGCGATACTACGCCGTATTGCCCGACGGCCTGCAGCCGATCTCGCCGGTGCTCGCCGCGATCCTGCGCAACACCAATTCCTATGGCCTGGACCAACCTCCGCGGATCGGCGCAGACCAAGTGGCGAAGCTCCCGGTCTCGCGGATGCTGGACACCACGCGCTATCCCGACCGCCAGATCGCCCTCGTCGACGCGTCCAAGAACCCCGTCACTTGTGCGTACTGGAGCAAACCGGCCGGCGCCGCCACCAGCTCGTTGAGCCTGCTCTCCGGCTCGGCGCTGCCGGTGCCCGACGCGGTGCGCACCCTCGACCTGATCGGCGGCGGTTCCCCAGCGACAGCCACCCGGGTCGCGCTGGCGCCCGGCACCGGCTACTTCACGCAGACCGTGGGCGGCGGCCCGACGTCGCCGGGCACCGGGGCATTGTTCTGGGTCTCCGACACCGGGGTGCGCTACGGAATCGACAACGAGGCGGACAGCGCGACCGGAGCCGCCGGACACGGCAAAACCGTTGAAGCTCTTGGCCTCAACGCGCCCGCAATCCCCATCCCCTGGTCGATGCTGTCGCTGTTCGCGAACGGCCCGACGCTATCGCGCGCCGACGCGCTGCTCGCCCACGACGGCTTGCCACCCGACAGCAGGCCCGGCCGGCCGGCTGCTGCTGAACGGGGAGCCGAAGGAGAACCCCGATGAGCCGACTGATCTTCGAAGCCCGGCGCAGGCTGGCACCGCCAAGCACCCGCAAGGGCAGCATCAGCATCGAGCCGCCGCCCGAGCTGCCCCGGGTGATTCCGCCCTCGATGCTGCGGCGGGCGATGCCTGTCGTGATCGTGATGCTGATCGTCGGCATGGTCGTCGCGTTGTTCGCCACCGGGATGCGGGTGATCTCGCCGCAGACCCTGTTCTTCCCGTTCGTGTTGCTGCTGGCGGCCACCGCGATGTACCGCGGCACCGGCAACAAGACCCGCACCGAAGAGGTCGACGCCGAACGAGCCGACTACCTGCGCTACCTGTCGGTGGTGCGGGACAACATCCGCACCCAGGCCGCCGAGCAACGCGCGGCCGCCCTGTGGTCCCACCCGGACCCCACCACCCTCTCAACGGTGCCCGGATCGCGCCGTCAGTGGGAGCGTGACCCGCACGACGCCGACTTCCTGGTGGTGCGGGCCGGCCGGCACGAGGCGCCGCTGGCCACCGCGCTGCGGGTCAAGGACACCGCCGACGAGATCGATCTGGAACCGGTGTCGCACAGCGCTCTACGCAGCCTGCTCGACACCCAGCGCACCGTTCGCGACGTGCCGACCGGAATCGACCTGACGAAGGTCTCGCGGATCACCGTGCTGGGAGAGGCCGACGAGGTCCGGGCGGCGTTGCGCGCCTGGATCGCTCAGGCCGTGACGTGGCACGACCCGACCGTGCTCGGGGTGGCACTGGCGAGCCGCGACCCGGAGGGCCGCGACTGGTCCTGGCTGAAGTGGTTGCCGCACGTCGACATTCCCGGCGAGTTCGACGGCGTCGGGCCGGCGCGTTACCTGTCGAGCAAACCCGACGAGCTGATCGCGCTGCTGGGACCGGCCCTTGTCGATCGCCCGGCCTTCACCGGCGGGGCCGCAGATGCCTCGCGCCATCTGCTGATCGTCGTCGACGATCCCGACTTCGACGTGAACGCCTCGACGCTGGCCCTGGGCCGGGCGGGGGTCACGGTCGTGCAGTGCTCCGACACGCCGCCGCATCGCGAACAGTATTCGGACCCCGAAAAGCCGATCCTGCGCGTGGCGGGCGGCGCCATCGACCGCTGGCAGACCGGCGGCTGGCAGCGCTATATCGACGCCGCCGATCAACTCAGCGCGGACGACGCCGCCCACCTGGCCCGTCAGTTGTCGCGGTGGGATTCCAACCCCACCCACACTGGGCTGCGCTCGGCGGCGACCCGCGGCGCGACCTTCAGCACGCTGCTGGGCATCCCGGATGCGTCGCAGCTGGACGTGCCGACGCTGTGGGCGCCGCGCCGGCGCGACGACGAGTTGCGCGTGCCGATCGGTGTCACCGCGACTGGTGAGCCGCTGTTCTTCGACCTCAAGGACGAGGCCGAGGGCGGCATGGGCCCGCACGGCCTGATGATCGGTATGACCGGCTCCGGGAAGTCGCAGACCCTGATGTCGATTCTGTTGTCGCTGTTGACGACTCACTCGGCGGACCGGTTGATCGTCATCTACGCCGACTTCAAGGGCGAGGCCGGCGCGGACAGTTTCCGCAACTTCCCGCAGGTCGTCGCGGTGATCTCGAACATGGCCGAGAAGAAGTCGCTCGCCGACCGGTTCGCCGATACGTTGCGCGGCGAGGTGGCGCGCCGCGAGTCACTGCTGCGCGAGGCCGGCCGTCAGGTTCAGGGCAGCGCGTTCAACTCGGTCGTCGAGTATGAGAACGCCATCGCCGCCGGGCATGACTTGCCGCCGATCCCAACGCTGTTCGTGGTCGCCGACGAGTTCACCCTCATGCTGGCCGATCATCCGGAATACGCGGAGCTGTTCGACTACGTGGCACGCAAGGGCCGCTCGTTCCGCATCCACATACTGTTCGCGTCCCAGACGCTGGACGTGGGCAAGATCAAAGACATCGACAAGAACACCTCGTACCGAATCGGGTTGAAGGTGGCCAGTCCCAGCGTTTCTCGCCAGATCATCGGCGTGGAGGACGCTTACCACATCGAGTCGGGCAAGGAGCACAAGGGCGTGGGCTTCCTGGTGCCCGCCCCCGGCGCGGCCCCGATCAAATTCCGCAGCACCTATGTCGACGGAATTTACGATCCGCCACAAACGGCCAAAGCGCTTGTGGTGCAGTCAGTTCCCGAGCCGAAGCTGTTCACCGCGGCGCGGGTGGAGCCGGATCAGACAACAGTGATCTCCGACGCCGCGGACGAGGAGACGACCGGGCCGCCACGCAAGCTGATCGCGACGATCGGCGAACAGCTGGCACGCTATGGGCCGCGGGCGCCGCAGCTTTGGCTGCCGCCGCTCGACGAACCCATCCCGCTCACCGCGGCGCTGGCCCGGGCCGGGATACCGCAACGGGAGTGGCGTTGGCCGCTGGGCGAGATCGACAAACCGTTCGAGATGCGCCGCGACCCATTGGTGTTCGACGCGACCTCGTCGGCCGGGAACATGGTCATCCACGGCGGTGCCAAGTCCGGCAAATCGACCGCGCTGCAGACGTTCATCATGTCGGCTGCGAGCCTGCACTCGCCGCGCGAGGTCACGTTCTATTGCCTGGACTACGGCGGCGGGCAGCTGCGGGCGCTGGAGGACCTGGCGCATGTCGGCAGCGTCGCGTCGGCGCTGGAGCCCGAACGCATCCGCCGCACCTTCGGCGAACTCGAGCAGCTGCTGCTGTCTCGTCAGCGGAGAGAGGTGTTCCGGGACAGGTACGGCTCGGCGCCTGACGACGGCTTCGGCGAGGTGTTCCTGATCATCGACAACCTCTACGCTTTCGGCCGCGACAACACCGACCAGTTCAACACCCGGAATCCGTTGCTGGCCAAGGTAACCGAACTGGTCAACGTCGGGCTGGCGTACGGCATCCACGTGATCATCACCACGCCGAGCTGGCTGGAGGTGCCGCTGGCCATGCGGGACGGCCTGGGTCTGCGCCTCGAGCTCAGGCTGCACGACGCGCGGGACAGCAACGTACGGGTGGTCGGCGCGCTGCGCCGCCCGGCCGACGCGGTGCCGCACGACCAGCCTGGCCGTGGGCTGACGATGGCCGCGGAGCATTTCCTGTTCGCGGCTCCCGAGCTGGACCAGGTGGCCGCGATCAACGCCCGCTACCCCGACATGGCCGCGCCGCCGGTGCGGTTGCTGCCCACCAACCTGACGCCCGATGCGGTCGGGGCGCTCTACCGAGGCCCGGAGCGGGTGGTTATCGGCCAGCGCGAGGAGGACCTGGCGCCCGTCGTCCTCGACTTCACCGACAACCCATTGCTAATGGTGTTCGGCGACAGCAAGTCTGGGAAGACGACCCTGCTGCGGCACATCATCCGCACCATCCGCGAGAACTCCACGCCCGATCAGGTTGCCTTCACCGTGCTGGACCGGCGGCTGCACCTGGTCGACGAACCGCTGTTCCCGGACAACGAATACACCGCCAACATCGACCGGATCATCCCCGCGATGCTTGGCCTGTCCCAGCTCATCGATTCGCGCCGCCCGCCCGCGGGACTGTCGCCGGCCGAGCTGGCGCGCTGGAGCTTCGAGGGCCACACCCACTACCTGATCATCGACGACGTCGACCAGGTGCCGGATGCCCCGGCGATGAGCGGTCCCTACCTCGGACAGCGGCCGTGGACCCCGCTCCTCGGGCAGCTTGCGCAGGCCGCGGATCTGGGGCTGCGAGTGATCATCACGGCACGCGCAACCGGGTCGGGGCACGGACTGATGACCAACCCGCTGCTGCGCCGCTTCAACGACTTGCAGGCGACCACGCTGATGCTCGCGGGTAACCCACAGGACAGCGGCAAGATCCGGGGCCAGCGGTTTGCCCGGTTGCCCGCCGGACGGGCAATCCTATTGGGCGACAGCGACACTCCGGCCTACGTGCAGCTGGTCAACCCGCTGGTCGCCGAGTCCGTGATCGAGGGCGGCAGCGACGGCTTCGCCCACTGATGGTTAGTGAAACGAGAGGACAGGAGTAGCCATGACGTTGCAAGTGGTTCCTGAGGGGCTGGCCGCGGCGAGCGCGGCGGTGGAGGCGCTGACCGCGCGGCTGGCGGCCGCCCATGCCGCCGCCGCGCCGGCGATCACCGCGGTGGTACCGCCGGCGGCGGATCCGGTGTCCCTGCAGACGGCCGCCGGGTTCAGCGCCCAGGGCCAGGAGCACGAGGCCGTCGCCGCCCAGGGTGTCGAGGAGCTGGGCCGTGCCGGTGTCGGCGTCGGCCAAGCCGGGGCGAGCTATCTCGCGGGCGACGCCGCGGCTGCCGCTACGTACGGGGTTGCGGGCGGCTGACAATGACCTCGCCCATCTGGATGGCTTCGCCGCCGGAAGTACATTCGGCGTTGCTGAGCGCCGGTCCTGGACCGGGGCCGCTGCTGGCGGCCGCCGGCGCGTGGACCGCGCTCAGCGCCGAATACTCTTCGGCGGCAGCCGAACTCGGTGGGCTGGTGGGAGCGGTGCAGGCCGCCGCATGGCAGGGCCCGAGTGCGGAGCGGTATGTGTCCGCACACGTGCCGTATCTGGCGTGGCTCGAGCAGGCCAGTGTCGACAGCGCGGGTGTGGCCGCGCAGCACGAGGTCGCGGCGGCCTCTTACGTCGCCGCTCTGGCGGCCATGCCCACGCTGGCGGAGCTGGCAGCCAACCACATCATTCACGGTGTTTTGGTGGCGACGAATTTCTTTGGGATCAACACGATTCCGATCGCCCTCAACGAGGCGGACTATGTGCGGATGTGGGGCCAGGCCGCGACCGTGATGAGCACCTATCAGGCCGCCTCGGGACTGGCGATGGCGTCGGCGCCGAGAACCACGCCGGCGCCCAACGTGGTGAATCCCGGTGCCGGTGAAGTCAACAACGCCGCGGTCACCGCCACGCAAGACGGTCCCTTTTCCTGGCTGTCGAACCTGCTGCGGCAGCTGTTCAAATTCCTCCAAGATGTCGTTCAAGATTTCATCAACCTCCTGCAGAATTTCCTGACCAATCCGGCGGGGGCCCTGGGCGGCTTCCCTTTCCTCTTCTTCGTCGCCTACGAGGTGATCACCAACCTGCTTGGTTGGCCGACGTGGGCGATGATCTTGAGCGCCCCGTTCGTGCTGCCGCTGGCGATCGGCATCGGCTACTTCCTGTTGATGGGTCCCGAGCTCGCGCCGGTCGCGCCGGGCGTCAGTGGTGCGCCGGCAGTTGTGGCCCCCAAGGGGTCCTCGGTGTTGCCGGCGGCGGGTATGGCGGCGCCGATCGCGAGTCCCGCTGGGGCACCGGCATCCACGGCCGCCGCGAGTTCCGCCGCGGCTACTGCGCCGGCCCCGGTCGCGGCTACCGGGAGCTTCGCCTACATCGTGGGCGGCGGCGGTGATCCCGAAACCGGGCTCGGCCCAACGGTGGGTGGCCGCGGTGGCATCAAGGCGCCGGCCGCGACCGTTCCGGCGGCGGCCGCGGCGGCGCCCAGTCGCGCCGAAGCGCGGGCGCGACGGCGCCGGCGGGCCGCAATGCGCGAGTACGGCGACGAATATGCGGACATGGACTCAGACGTCGGCGTCCCTCCCGATTACGGAGACGACGAGCGGCTCGCCGCCGCAATCGCCTCCGGGAATGGCGCCGGACGGTTGGGGTTTGCCGGGACTGCACACAAGGACGAGAGGCTGCAGGCGGCGGGGCTGGCCAAGCTGGCCGTCGACGAGTTCGGCGGCGGCCCGCGGATGCCGATGGTGCCGGGAACCTGGGAACACGACGGCCCGAGCGAACCCGACGGGGAAGGGGGCCGGACATAGTTCACGAGACGGCTAGCAGGAGTCAGTAACCGAAATCCGAAGGGAGAGAAATCACTATGAGTCTTCTGGATGCTCATATTCCGCAGCTGGTGGCCGCGCAATCGGCGTTCGGCGCCAAGACGGCGTTGATGCGCAGCACGATCAGCCAGGCCGAGCAGGAGGCGCTGTCGGCGCAGGCGTTCCACCAGGGTGAGGCCTCGGCCGCGTTCCAGGCCGCCCACGCCCGCTTCGTGGAGGTCGCGGCGCGCGTCAACACCTTGCTGGACATCGCCCAGGCCAACCTCGGCGACGCCGCGGGCACCTATGTGGCCACCGACGCCGCGGCGGCCTCGAGCTACACCGGGTTCTGATCCCACCGACCTACGCGAAAGGACTTGTGATGTCGCAGATTATGTACAACTACCCGGCGATGCTGGCCCACGCCGGGGACATGTCGGGCTACGCCGGCACGTTGCAGGGGCTGGGCGCCGATATCGCCACCGAACAGGCCGCGCTGCAGAATGCGTGGCAGGGCGACACCGGGCTGACCTACCAGGCTTGGCAGGCGCAGTGGAACCAGGCCATGGAAGACCTCGTGCGCGCCTACCAGGCGATGTCCACCACGCACGAATCCAACACCATGGCCATGCTGGCTCGCGACACCGCCGAGGCCGCCAAATGGGGCGGTTAGTTCCGACTAGATGAGCGTCGAACCCAACGCCGTCGAGTTGACGGTCGATCACGCGTGGTTCATCGCGGAAAGCATTGGGGCGGGGAGCTTCCCGTGGGTGCTGGCGATCACCACGCCGTATCGTGATGCCGCGCAACGCGACGCGTTCCTCCAACGTCAGAGGGCCGACCTGATCCGCATGGGTCTGGTGGCCGATGACGGCTCCAAGACCGGCAGCGTCAACCCGGCGGTGGCGGACTGGATCAGGGCGGTGTGCTTCCCGGACCGGTGGCTGGACCTGCGCTACATCGGCCCAGGCGCGGCCACCGGCACCGGCGAGCTGCTGCGCGGCGTTGTCGCGCGGCGCGCCGGCGCAGGCTCCAAAACCATCGTCGCGCTGCGCAGCGCGCAATTGATCACGTTTACCGCGATGGATATCGACGATCCCCGCGCGCTGGTCCCGGTCCTCGGTGTCGGGCTGGCGCAGCGGCCGCCGGCCCGGTTCGAGGAGTTCAGCATGCCTGCCCGCGTGGGCGCGCGGGCCGACGAGCGGCTGCGGTCCGGCGCGCCGCTGGCCGAAGTCCTTGACTACCTGGGCATCCCGAGCTCGGCGCGACGCATGGTGGAGTCGGTGTTCGCCGGTCCGCGCAGCTACGTCGAGATCGTCGCCGGCTGTCGCCGCGACGGGCAGCACGCCACGACCGACGTCGGAATGAGCATCGTCGACACCGCCGAGGGCCGGGTACTGGTCAGCCCGTCGCGCGCGTTCGACGGCGAGTGGGTTTCGACCTTCAGCCCGGGCACACCCTTTGCCATCGCCTGCGCCGTCGAACAGCTGACCGCCCAGTTGCCGGATGGCCAATGGTTCCCCGGCCAGCGGCTGTCCCGAGACTTTTCCGCCCAATACTCATAGCAGCAACTAGATAGAAAGAGAGCACGATGTCCCAGAAACGGCCCCAGTATTCGAGGGTCCAGTGACGTCCGGCACTGTCATGCCTATCGTCCGCGTGGCCATCCTCGCGGAGAGTAGGTTGACGGAGATGGCGCTGCCCGCGGAGTTGCCGCTGCGCGAAATCCTGCCCGCGGTGCAGCGTTTGGTGGTTCCCGCGGCGCCCGACGAGTCCGATGACGCCGGCGACATCCAGGCCGGTTCTCAGCTGAGCCTCGCCCCCGTGGGAGGGGCGCCGTTCAGCCTGGACGCCAGCCTCGACACCGTCGGGGTCGTCGACGGGGATCTGTTGGCGTTGCAGCCGGTGCCCGTCGGTCCGGCCGCGCCGGGGATCGTCGAGGACATCGCCGACGCCGCCATGATCTTCTCGGCCTCGCGGCTAAAGCCCTGGGGCACAGCGCACATCCAGCGTGGCGCGCTGGCCGCGGTGATCACGGTCGCCTTGCTTGCGACGGGCCTGGGGGTCGCCTACCGGGTGGCGACCGGCGCGCTGGCCGGGCTGATCGCGGTCGGTGTGATCGCCGCCCTCACGGCGCTGGCCGGGTTGCTGGTCAAACCCCGGGGGGCGGGGACGGCGCTGTCGATCACGGCGCTGGCGCCGATCGGCGCCGCGCTGGCGTTAGCGGTGCCCGGGAAATTCGGAGCGGCACAGCTGATGCTGGTCGCGGCCGGCGTGACGGCATGGTCCCTGATCGCCCTGATCGTTCCCAGCGCCGAGCGCGAGCGGATCGTGGGCTTTTTCACCGCGACCGCGGTGGTCGGCGCCGGGCTGCTGCTCGCGTCCGGTGCCGAATTGATTTGGCGCCTACCGACATTGACCATCGGCTGCGGCCTGATCGTGGCGGCCCTGCTGGTCACCATCAAGGCGGCTCAGCTGTCCGCGGTGTGGGCGCGCTTCCCGCTGCCGGTCATCCCGGCGCCGGGCGACCCAACCCCGTCCGCCCCGTCGCTGCGGGTGCTCGAGGACTTCCCGCGCCGCGTCCGCATCAGCGACGCCCATCAGAGCGGTTTCATTGCCGCCGCGGTGCTGCTCAGCGTCCTGGGATCGGTGGCGATCGCGCTGCGCCCGGAGGCATTGAGCGGGGTGGGCTGGTACGTGGTGGCCGCGACGGCGGCCGCATCGATCCTGCGTGCCCGAGTGTGGGATTCGGCCGCGTGCAAGGCGTGGCTGCTCGCTCAGCCGTATCTGGCGGCCGGCGTCCTCGCCGTGCTCTACGCCGCGACGGGACGCTACGGCGCCGCGCTGGGCGCGGTACTCGTGCTGACCGCGCTCATGCTCGTGTGGGCGGTGGTCGCGCTGAACCCGGGCATCGCGTCGCCGGAAAGCTATTCGCTGCCGGCGCGTCGGCTGCTGGGCTTCGTCGCGGCGGGTCTCGACGGCTCGCTGATCCCGGTCATGGCGTACCTGGTGGGGCTGTTCGGCTGGGTACTCAATCGATGATTCGAACCGGATTAGCCTGCGCCACGGCGGCTCTGGCCGTCGCGGCGTGGGCCGCTCCGCCCGCGTTCGCGGTGAGTCCGCCGGCGGTCGACCCCGGCGTGCCACCGCCCGGCGGCACCCCGGGACCCGGGGAGTCGATGGAGCAGCGCGGCCCGTGCACTACCTCCGGTGTCATCCCCGGCACCGATCCCGGTGTGGTGACGCGCAGCCAGGCGATGCTGAATCTGCCTGGGGCCTGGCAGTTTTCCCGCGGCGAAGGCCAGCTGGTCGCGGTCATCGACACCGGGGTACGACCCGGCCCGCGGCTGCCCAACGTCGAACCCGGCGGTGACTACGTGGAGACGACCGACGGCCTGACCGATTGCGACGGGCACGGCACCCTGGTCGCCGGCATCATTGCCGGGCAGCCCGCCGGCGAAGACGGCTTTTCGGGCGTAGCGCCCGCGGCGCGGGTGCTGTCGCTGCGGGCGATGTCGGCCAAGTTCTCACCGAGAACGCCGGGCGGGGATCCGATGCTGGCGCGCGCCTCCTTCGACATCGCGACGCTGGCCCGCGCGATCGTGCATGCGGCCGACCTGGGCGCGAAGGTGATCAACATCTCCACGGTGACCTGCCTGCCCGCCGACCGGCCCGTCGACCAGGCCGCGCTGGGTGCGGCGATCCGGTATGCGGCCGTGGACAAGGACGCGGTCATCGTGGCCGCCGCGGGCAATACCGGGGCGACGGGATCGGTGGGCGGCGGAACGTCCTGCGAATCGAACCCGCTTACCGACCTGGGGCGTCCCGGTGATCCGCGGAACTGGGCCGGCGTCGCGTCGGTTTCCATCCCGTCGTGGTGGCAGCCGTACGTGCTGTCGGCGGCGTCCCTGACACCGGATGGCCAGGCCTCGAAATTCACCATGGCCGGACCGTGGGTGGGTGTCGCGGCACCGGGCGAAAACATTGCGTCGGTGAGCAACCGGGACGGCGGCGGTCTCGCCAACGGCCTGCCCGACGACCACCAGCAGCAGATCGCACTGAGCGGCACCAGCTATGCGGCCGCTTATGTGGCCGGTGTCGCGGCGCTGGTCCGCAGCAAGTACCCGGATCTGACGGCCGCCCAGGCGATCCACCGCATCACGGCGACCGCGCACAACGGTGCCCGCGCGCCGTCGAATGTCGTCGGCGCGGGCAGCGTCGACGCGGTGGCGGCGCTGACCTGGGAGCTGCCCGCCGGCAACGGGCCCGGCGCGGCCGCGGCGAAGCCGGTGGCCGTACCGCCGGCGCCGGCGCCGAGAGACACCACACCACGGACCGTCGCGTTCGTCGGGACCGCCGCGCTGGCTTTGCTCGTCGCGGCCGTCGCCGGCATCGCCGCGATCGTCCGACGAAAGGAGACCACCCCGTGAGTGCGCCACCTGTTCCAGGAAGCGGCCGAATCACCTTGGCGGCGTTGGCCGTCGTGCCCGCGGTGCTGGCCTACCCCTGGCAGTCCACCCGCGACTACTGGCTGCTCGGTATCGCCGCCTTCGCCGTGATCGTGCTATTCGGCTGGTCGCGTGGACTGTACTTCACCACCATCGCGGGCCGCCGGCTCGCGATCATCGGACGCCGGAGCGGATTCGTACCGCGGTCCGGGCCCGCCACCAAGACCACCGCGCTGCTGCGCATCGGGGCCCCGGTCGGCGATTCGGATGCCCTGCCGCTGCCGGTGATCGCCGGGTATCTGGATCGCTACGGCATCCGCGCCGACAAGATCCGAATCACCAGCCGCGGCAACGAATCCGACGCATCGCGCCGGGAGACCTGGATCGGGCTCACCGTGTCGGCCGCCGACAATCTGACGGCGCTGCGGGCGCGCTCGGCGCGGATCCCGTTGCACGAGACGGCCGAGGTCGCGGTGCGCCGGCTCGCCGATCATCTTCGTGAGCTCGGGTGGGAGGCCGGCACCGTCGGGCCCGACGACGTGCCTCGGTTGCTCACCCCGAATGTCCGCGAGACGTGGCGCGGTGTGCAGCGCGGCGGCTCGGATTACATTGCGGCATACCAAGTCAGCGTCGACGACGGATTAGCGGACACTTTGGACGCGATCCGGTCCTATCCGGCGCGCGAGACGTGCACGGCCCTGGAGATCGCCGCCTCCGGGCCGGGAAACCGCGCCACGATCGCGGCCGCATGTGCATTCCTCACCGAGGCCCCGCCGAAAAGCGGTGCACCGCTGGACGGCTTGACGCCGCAACGCGGAAACCACCAGCCGGCGTTGGCGGCGCTGGATTTGTCGTCCACGGAACGCCTCGACGGGCACACGGATGCACCCGCCGACCTGCTGACGCGGCTGCGCTGGCCCAGCGCGGCGGCCGGGAAGCACCGGGAACCGCGGACCGAGGCCGTCAGTCGAACATGAATCCATGCAGGAAGCTGGTCATCCGGCGCAGATAGTCGAGCTGACTGATGTGCAGCACATGACTGCCCGGAAACCAGTGCAGCGCACAGTGATCCCAATGCCGCCACAGCATCACGGCCTGGTCCGGCGGGGCCATCCGGTCACCCAGACCGGTGATGATCATCCGACGGTCGACCAGCGGCCGGTAGTTCAGCGGGCAGTGATAGGACAGCCCGGCGTTTAACTCCTCACGGCTGATCTTGGACAGCCGCAGGCCGAGCCCGACAAGTTTGTTGGCGGGGAACCATTCGTCGAACATCGTCGCGGGAGTGACGACGGGGCAGTTGGGAATGACGGCCTCGAGCCGGTCGTCGACCGAGGCCACGAGCGCGGACGTGTAACCGCCCAGCGAGATCCCGGTCAGCGCGATGCGCTCGACGCCGGTGTGGCGCAAATAGTCCACGATGGAACGGAAGTCGTGCACGGCCTGGGCCATCGCCTCCGCGAAGCCGCTCAGTCCGCCGGCGAAATAGCCGAATCCGCTGAACGGCGAGAACCTTTCGGCCCGTTGGCCGTGAAACGGCAACGTGTACATCAAGACGTCGTAGCCGGACCGGTAATACCAAGGGAGGGAGAAGAATCGCCCGTTCGCCAGATACGACGATCCCATGAAACCGTGGATGACGCACAGCGTTGGGCGCGGTCCGTCGTCGTGCCGCCAGTGCTGCGCGCGCACGGTGTTGTTCGACCCCCACGCGCTCCATTGCCCGCGCATGGCGGGATTGATCGCCGTGAAGCTGCTGGGGAACGCGATGTTGTCCACGGTGCCGCGGGCAATCCACTCCGCGAGCCGACTGGCCGGCCGCGATGACACCCGCGGCAGTTCGGTGGGCGCCGGAAACGACGTCGCCGGATCGTGCTCGGCCGCCAACTCGGCGTAGAAGTTCAGGTTGTCGCGTTCGGTGGAGGCGGCCTGGCGCACCGAGGTGGCGAGAACGACCGGTGCGACCGTGGTCGCCAGCACGGACGAGACCCAGGTGCGCAGCGCGAGATCCCCGACCGCGGATGCCTCGACGACCATCCGATCGCGGGGCGACAAGGCGGAGCGCGGCGGCAATCCCTCGGCGCCGGGCGGGACGTCGGCGCCGGGCGCGTCGGGAAGCGGAATGGGCGTGGGATCGAACGTCACGAACGCCGATGCTAGCCCGACCGGCCGGGGCGCTTGGCCGGTTTCGGATCGGCGCTGTGGAATGCGGGCCCACTCGGGCGGCGCCGGGAGCGCATACGGTAATACGGTTCTGTCTATCAGCGGACTAGCGACGGTATCGATCAGGAGGACCGCCATGTGGGATCCCGACGTCTACCTGGCGTTTGCCGACCATCGCAGCCGCCCGTTTTACGACTTGCTTTCGCGGGTAGGTGCCGAGCGCGCCCGCCGCGTCGTCGACCTCGGTTGCGGCCCCGGCCACCTGACCAAGTACCTGTCCAAGCGCTGGCCCGGCGCGGTGATCGAGGCGATGGACAGCTCACCCGAGATGGTCGCGGCCGCGCGGGAGCGCGGCATCGACGCCACCACCGGTGACTTGCGGGAGTGGAAGCCCAAGCCCGACACCGACGTGGTGATCAGCAACGCGGCGCTGCACTGGGTGCCCGAACACGCCGACCTGCTGCTGCGCTGGACCGGTGAACTGGCGCCCGGATCCTGGATCGGCGCCCAGATCCCGGCCAACTTCGACACGCCGTCGCATGCCGCGGTGCGGGCGGTGGCTCGCCGCGAGCACTACGCAAAAACCATGCGCGACATACCATTTCGTGTCGGGGCGGTGGTCCAGTCACCGACGCATTACGCCAATCTTCTGATGGACGCCGGATGCCGGGTGGACGTCTGGGAGACCACGTATCTACACCAGCTGACCGGCGAGCACCCGGTGCTGGAATGGATCACCGGCACCGCGCTGGTCCCGGTCCGCGAGCGCCTCGACGACGAGAGCTGGGAGGAATTTCGCCAGGAACTCATCCCGTTGCTCGACGATGCCTATCCGGCCCGGTCCGACGGGACGACGATCTTCCCGTTCCGGCGGGTGTTCATCGTCGCCCAGGTCGGCGGCTCGCAACCCTCAGGTGGGTAGCCCCAGCGCCGGCGCCTCTTCCCGATAGCGGTCGACCCACTCGTCGGAGCGCTGATTGGCCTGCCGTTCCAGCATCGGCGGGGGAGCCAGCTTCGGATCCTGTCCGAGGGCGATGAGAATGTCGGCGACGATCGAAGTCAGGTTGCGCCACAGCACCGGGTAGGAGATGTCGATCGGTTCAATGGCTTCCTCGGCGAACCAAGCGCGCCAGCTCGTTTCCTGGCCCCGCAGGTTCCTGACGATGTGTGCGATGGCGCCCGCGTGATAGTCGGCTCGCGAGTCGCGCTCGGGGTCCGGCCGGCCCCGCCACACCTGGGTCTGCACGGCGCGCCAGAACGACACCGCCTGCGACACCACGTCCGGTCGATAGACGTGCACGTAGACCGGCTCGCTGCCGATCACATCGCGGATCGCCGCGCCCAGGGTGTCACCCGAGCGGTCCGGGAGCTTAGCCGCGCGCTCCAGCAACAGCGGCGTCTGGTTCCACATCAGCTTGCCGCCCCAGATGCCGTTGGGCGTACGGCCGGAACTACGGATGTGCTCGCGCCACGCCTCCGGCGTCGCGGGGTCCGGGGTGCCGGGAACAAGCGGATCGAGCAGTCGCAGGATCGACTCGTCCTCGGCATCGGCGAACCACTGCCGGGGCTGGGGCGCCATGCCGGTGGACGGCAGGTATTGGAAAAACTCTTGCGGTTCCCCGGCGCATCCGGTCGCGCGCAGCGATTCCACCAGCAGGGTGCTGCCGCTGCGCTGTGTGGCGAGTACCAGATAGGACGTCGCGGACATCGGATTAGCCTACCGCGCAACTCATTGCGGCAGAATCGCCGCGAATTAGCTTCACGCTGAACGCAACTATTGCTCGGGCGGCGCTGCCTCTTCCTCGACACCGCGGTCGACGGCGATCGCCGAGCGGCTGGTGGGCGCCCTGTGATGGATCCGTAGATATGTCTCGGTATAGCGCTGCGCGATGCGGGTGCCGGCGAAGTCCGAAGGAATGACGTCTCCGGTTCGTTGGCGCCAATCATGCAGGCGCACAGCCAGATCGGACGCGATCACCTCCATCCCGGTGCCGCCACCGGTCAGCAAGTTGACCGTCTCGGTGGGGTCCGCGCGCAGATCGTAGAGTTCGCGCTGCGGACGCGGCGCCTTGACGAAGGGCGCGACGGCTATGCCGGACGGGCTTTCCTCGATGTCCCACGGCAGGTCCAGCACCGGCCGCGGCACGTAGTTCTCGATGTAGCTGTATTCCTTTGTGCGAATTGCGCGGATCGGGTCGAAGGAGTCGTGATAGGTCTTCATCGTGTAGACGTGGTCGCGCACGGGGTCGGCGTGGTTGTCCGGGGTGAGCAGGGCGTGCGCGTGCGATACGCCGTCGACTTCGGCCGGGATGTCGAGGCCCAGCAGGTCCAGCAGGGTGGGGACCAGGTCCACGCCGCTGAACAATTCGTCGTAGACCCGCGGCGCGATGTTCCGGTTGGTGGGCGGGCGGATCATCATGGCGATGCCCGTTCCGGCGTCGTACAGAGTGGATTTGGCGCGCGGGAACGCCGCGCCGTGATCGGTCAGGAACACCACCCAGGTGTTGGCGTCCAGTCCGGTCTCGGCCAGCGTGTCCAGGAGCTCGCCCACCGCGGCGTCCGCGGTGGCGATGGATCCGTAAAAGTCCGCGAGATCCTGGCGTACCTCGGGAGTGTCCGGCAGGTAGTCGGGCAGGTCGACGGCGGCGCGGTCGGCCGGCGCATAGCGATCGCGCGAGAAGGGCCGGTGGGTTTCAAAGAACCCGGCCGTCAACAAGAACGGTTGCTCGGATAGCGCCGGCGCGCCCTGATGCAGCCAGTCCCGGACCCTGTCCACCACGTATTCGCAGTAGGAGTTCGACACGTCGAATTCGTCGAACCCGAGGCGCTTCGGATACGACGTCTCGTGCTGCATACCGAAAAGCGCTGAGTACCAACCCGATCCGGACAATATCTGGGGAAGGGTGCGGACTCCGCTGCGGTACTCCCAGCCGTGGTGGGCCAGGCCGACGAGCCCGTTGCTCTGCGGGTAGCGCCCGGTGAACAGCGATCCCCGAGACGGCGAGCACAGCGGCGCGGTGGCGTGGGCGCGGGTAAACAGGATGCCCTCGGCGGCAAGTTTGTCCAGGCGTGGGCTGGACACATCCGGGTTGCCGTAGGCGCCGAGGTGGCGTCCGAGGTCGTGCCAATGCACGATCAGGACGTTCTCGCCCGTCGACTCCGTCACATCGTCACCGCGCCGTTGTCCCGCGCCGGCTGGCCCCAGTGGTTTTCGGAGACGAACTCCGACAGCGGCCGCCCGACGGTCCAGCCGTCCAGTTCCAACGCCGGGCGGTCGGGAAATTCGGGCACCGGGCCCAGGCACAGGATGGCCACCGGTTCGGCGTCGTCGGGCATGCCCAGCAGGTCCGCCAACCGGCGCGGCTCGAACAGGGAGACCCAGCCCATGCCGAGGCCTTCCGAGCGGGCCGCCAGCCACAGGTTCTGGATTGCGCACGACACCGACGCGAGATCCATCTGCGGCAACGTCCGCCGGCCGAAGATGTGCCGACCACGGTCGTCACCCAGCGCGACCACGAAAAGCTCGGCGCAGTCCAGGATGCCCTCGACCTTGAGCGCCAGAAACTCCTCGCCCCGCTCTCCCAGGGCGGCGGCGGTGCGCGGGCGCTCCTCGTCGACGAGCGCGTGAATGCGCCTTCGCAGCAGGTCATCGGTGATCCGGATGAAGCGCCACGGCTGCATGAGGCCGACACTAGGCGCGGCATGCGCCGCCTGCAGCAGACGAACCAGCACGTCATGGGGCACCACGCCGCCCCGTACGAACCGGCGCATGTCGCGGCGCTCGGAGATCACCCGGTACACGGCACGGCGCTCCTGCGGATTGAATGCGTGATCACTCACACGGCCATCGTAAGAATCGCGGCGGAGGAAAATGCTTCGGAGCGGTTCGTCACGAAGGGAGTGTCGCGTGAAGCTTTCCGGTAATTTCCCCGCATTCGAGCAGCTGCCCACCGACGGCAGCGTCGCAGGTGGCTACGGCCAGCCGTACCAGACGCCCGACGGCGCCACGGTGATCCCGGTGGCCAAACCGGTCGGTGTGTTCGTGATCCGCGGCGGCGAGGCGCGCTGGGTGGCGGCCGTGGATTCCAACCGGGTCGCGCTGATCGGAGTGCTTACCGGCCTGTTGGCGGCGGTGATCGCCAGCTTGGCGGTGCTCCGGCAGCCGCCCTGGCCCCGGATCACGCTCACGGACTATAAGTGACGCCGACCGCCCGAATGACGTATTCGGCCGGCACGTCGAAGGCCAGCGACCGCAGCGGCAGCACGTCGAGGACGTCCTCCGGGATGGTCGCCTTGTAGTGCAGCTCGAGTTCGCCGCTGAACTTCGGGTCGACTTCGGCGACATCGAGGTTGACCTCCAATCCGGTCGCCGAAATCTCGGCCTTCGCCGCGCCCGTCTGGGGAGCGTCCCAGCGCACGTCGACGGTCGGACCGGCCAGCTTCGGCAGCATTGACAACGTCGCCAGCACCCGCTCCGACGTGAACACCAGCGAGCCCGAGTAGCTGGCCACGCTGTGCGGCAACCGCGCGCCCGGTATCACGCCGCTGAACCGCCGGGTCACCGCGACGTAGTCGGCGAGATAGATGAGGCCCTCCGCTTCGACCTGAGCGTGCAGGTCTTCGGGTAGCTTGCCGATGCCGAACAACCTCCGGACAAAGACCGCCATGACGCCAGTATGACTCGGTATGGCCCGCGCGTCTTGGCCGCCGGTGCCCACGCTCGGCGCCGGTTGATCACGCCAGGGTGACACAATCGGGCCCAAAACTTAACTTGACCTGGGGTTGCCGCCACCTGACCATTGACTCCATGCGCCGACTGCTAGCTTTGCTGTGCGCCGCGGCGTGCGTGATATGTGCGTCGGTATTCCTCGCGCCGGTGAGCGGCGCGGCCACCCCCTGGTTCGCCAACTCGGTTGGCAATGCCACACAAGTGGTTTCGGTGGTGAGCACCGGCGGTTCGAACGCGACGATGGACGTCTGGCAACGCACCGCCGCCGGCTGGCAGGACCTGCGGAGCGGCATTCCCACCCACGTCGGCTCGGCGGGCATGGCGCCGCAGGCCAAGAGCGGGGTTCCGGCCACCCCGATGGGCGTCTACTCCCTCGACTCCGCTTTCGGCACGGCGCCGAATCCGGGCACCGGTCTGCCGTACACGCAGGTCGGACCGAACCACTGGTGGAGCGGCGACGACCACAGCCCCACGTTCAACTCCATGCAGGTCTGCCAGAAGTCGCAGTGCCCGTTCAACACGGCCGACAGCGAGAACCTGGAAATCCCGCAGTACAAGCACGCGGTTGTGATGGGCGTCAACAAGAACAAGGTTCCCGGCGGCGGCGCGGCGTTCTTCTTCCACACCACCGATGGTGGACCCACCGAGGGCTGCGTCGCGATCGACGACGCGCAGCTGGTGTCGATCATGAAATGGCTGCAACCCGGCGCGGTAATCGCGATTACGAAATAGTCGGGCTTTATGTCGCCAGCGCGCGGCCGGGCTTGATCTTAAAGTCCATGCCCTCCAACGACATTGTGGCGTCGTAGGTCCTGTCGTAACCGGTTCCGCTGATCTTCCAACCGGCATCGGTGCGCCGGTAGGTGTCGCGGTAGAAGGCGGCGCCGATCAGCATGAAGTTGAGGTCGGCGACGATGACCCGGTCTTGGAGATACCAGCTGCCCGTGGCGGTGTCGCCGTCCACGGTGATGTCCGGATGGGTCACCCGGTGCTCGGTGATGACGTTGAGGGGCAGCGATGTCCGCATGTACTCGACGAGGTCGGCGCGGTTGGTGAAGTGCAGTTCGTTGCCGATCGACGGGCCGTAGTCGGCCGTGATGTCCTCGGCCAGTGTGTCCGCGAAGTCGTCCCAATGCTTGGTGTCCAGCGCACGCAGGTAGCGGTATTTGACTTGCTTGATGGCTTCGATGTCCGCGAAGTCTTGAGGGGTCATCCCGTCATTGCAGCACACGGGTGACCATGTCGATCAGGGCGCGTCGTTCCAGGCTCCAATCGATGGGCGTGCCGGTGATCATCTGCGCCAGCACCACACCCCGCAGCGCGGCCCAGATCACCTCGGCCACACCGGCATTCGCGGGATCCTCGGTGATCAGCCGGCCGAGTTGGCCGATCGCGGAGTTCATCTCGAGCAGATGCCGCCGCGAGGATTCGCCCGGGCCGCCGCGCGTCACCCGCAGAATCTCGAAGGCGGCCATCGAAGTGGGGCTGCTGTAACAGCTCCACGCGGTGTCGACGACGACTTCGATGCGCTCGCGCAGCGGCAGCTCGCTGACGTCCGCCGACGACAGGCTCTCGATCAGTCTGTCCACTCCGTCGTCGACGACGGCCATCAACAGGCCGTGGCGGTCGCCGAAGTGGTACTGGATGACCCCCCACGTCACGCCCGCGCGTTCGGCCACGTGCTTGGCGGTGGCCGCGGCGAAGCCCTCCTCCACGATGCAGCGGACCGTCTCGTCGATGATCTTCGCGCGGGTATCGTCGCCGCGTTTGCGCGGCGCGGTGGTGCGCCGGGTGGGACCGACCGTGCGCCCGGTTGTCTGGCCTGCGGCAATGGACATTGTTGACTTTATAACATAGTCGAGTCTATTTTTGGGCGGTGAGCGGATCCCGATACGCGTCGTTGTCGCGCGAGCAGCTGACCGTCCTGGTTCCCGAGCTGCTCCTGATCGGGCACATGATCGACCGTTCCGGGATGGCCTGGTGCATCAATGCGTTCGGCCGCGAGGAGATGGTGCAGATCGCCATCGAGGAGTGGGCGGGCGCCAGCCCGATCTACACCAAGCGGATGCAGCGCGCGCTGAACTACGAGGGCGACGACGTGCCCACCATCTTCAAGGGCCTGCAGCTCGACATCGGCGCCCCGCCGCAATTCATGGATTTCCGCTACACCATTCACGACCGCTGGCACGGCGAATTTCAACTCGACCACTGCGGCGCCCTGCTCGACGTGGAGCCGATGGGCGAGGAATACGTGTTCGGGATGTGCCACACCATCGAGGACCCGACGTTCGACGCCACCGCGGTGGCGACCAACCCCCGCGCGCAGATGCGCCCCATCCACCGGCCGCCGCGGGTTCCCGCGGATCGTCATCCACATTGTGCGTGGACGGTGATCATCGACGGGTCCTATCCCGAGGCCAAGAGCATTCCGGCATTGGACATCGTCCGTCAAACCCGCGCTGCGACATGGGAACTCGACCCCATCGATCGATCCGACGAGGGCCAGCCGGATTACTCCGGTGCGCTGCTGTCCGACTTCGACTTCGCCGCGTTCTCTCACTCGGCGCTGGTCCGGATGGCCGACGAGATCTGCCTGCAGATGCACCTGCTGTACCTGTCGTTCGCGGTCGCGGTGCGGGCACGCGCGGCCGACAACGCCGAAGCCGTGTCCATCGGCACCCGCGGCCTGATCGGCCTGGCCGGGCTGGCCGCGGAGCGGATCCATCGCGCGCTCGGGTTACCCGACGGGGTCGACGGGGCGATGCGGGTTCTCGAGCTGCACCCGCTGATGAACCCGGCAGGCTATGTCGTGGCGGAGACCGACGCTAACCGCCTGGCCGTGCACGCCTCGCCGGCACACGACGACGGCGCCTGGATATCGCTGTGCTCACCCGGATCCGCGCAGCCGCTGCAAGCGATTGCGACGGCCGTGAATCCGCGGCTCGCCGTTGAGGTTTGCGGCACCGATACCGACTGGATCGCGGAAGTGATTGAAACCGACACGCCCGCAGCCGAACTGCCAGAGGTATCGGTGGCGAAGGTCAGTCGCGGAGCGTCATTCCAGTTCGAGCCGAGGCGTTCGCTGCCGCTGACGGTGGTGTGACTTCACGCCCCTTGTCAAGGGGTTTTCGGTACCGCTTCGGTGACACAACCGCATCGAGCGTATACCAATGGCATTGCAAGCCATCTGCTTTGAGCGTGTCCACGGCTAAGGTTAACGCTGGCCACCGACCCCTATAGACGAAAGTTTTCGATCTATGTACGACCCGCTCGGGTTGTCGATCGGGACCACAAACCTGGTCGCCGCCAGTAACGGAAGTCCACCGGTTTCACGCCGCGCTGTGCTCACGCTGTATCCGCACTGCGCGCCGAAAATCGGTCTGCTCGACGACAATCTGCCGTTGAGCGAACAAGGCGTGCTCATGCGCGGCTTCGTGGAGCGGGTCGGTGATTCGGTGGCGCTCGTCTCCCCCGACGGGTCCGCTCACGACCCGGACCTGTTGTTGGTCGAGGCCCTGGACGCGATGGTGCTCGCCGCCGGTGCGGACGCGGCCTCCTCGGAGATCTCCATTGCGGTTCCGGCATATTGGCAGCCGTCGACGGTGCAGGCGCTGCGTGACGGGCTACGAACGCATCTGGGCTTCGTCCGCAGCGGCGTGGCGCCCCGGTTGGTCTCGGACACGATCGCGTCGTTGACGGCCGCGAACGCTGAGCTGTGCCTCGCGGCGACCGGTGTGGTCGGGCTGCTCGATTTCGGCGGATCCGGCACGTCCGCGACGTTGGTGAGCATCGCCGGCGATTTCGAACCCGTCAGTCCCACATTGCGTTACGCAGAGTTCTCCGGCGACGAGATCGATCAGGCGCTGTTGCTTCGGGTCTTCGAGGAACTCGGACACGGCAGCGGTATCGACCCCGCCAGCACCGCGGCCGTCGGCCAACTCGGCCTGCTCAGCGAGCAATGCCGCGTGGCCAAGGAGCGGCTGTCCACCGAGACGGTGATCGAATTCGGCGCCGAGCTCGGTGGCCGCCGATGCAGCATGAGGCTCACTCGCGACGAGCTGGGCGACCTGATACAGGATCGCCTGAGCGGATTCATCTATGCGTTCGACGACATGCTGGCCCGGCAGGGCAAGAGCTGGACGGACCTCGCGGCGGTGGTCACCGTCGGTGGCGGCGCCAGCATTCCGCTTGTCACCGAGCGCCTTTCGGTGCATTCCCGCCGACCGGTCGTCACACCGTCGCAGCCGGCGGTCGCCGCGGCGGCCGGCGCTTTGATGTTGGCTTCCCGGGGTGAGGAAGTGGAGCTCCGTACGCGCACATCCTTCGGCCTGCTCACCACGTCTGCGGGCGGCGACGTCACCGAACTCGCGGCCGGCGACGTGCTGGTGATCGACCACGACGCGATGACGGATCGCGAGTTGGCTTGGTCTCAAACCGAATATCCCGGCGATGTGCGGTTGCCGTACACGCCGGCCGCCTACGACGAGGATGGCCCGTCCGGCTGGTCGATGCGTCTCAACGTGATCGAACCGCCTCCAGAACGACCCTGGCGGCGATTCCGGCTGTCCCAGTTGATCATTGGGCTATCCGCCCTGGTGGCCATGACCGCGGTCGGCGGCGTGGCCTACTCGCTGACGGGCATCGAACACCGGCAGGCACCGCCGGCGCCCAGCGTCGCACCGGCGCCGCCGGTCGTCAGCCCCCTGGTGCCGAGGCCGCTTCCCCCGCCGCCCACCGAGGTAGCCGGTGATGAGGAAATCGATACGGACACATTTATAGAGCGGGTCGGCGCGCTTGAGGCCACCAGCACC
>NZ_MBEU01000031.1 GCF_001954275.1 Mycobacterium sp. IS-836
ATGTCGTCGCCCTCGGACCCGGCGTCGGGGTCCGGCTGTTCCGGCCGACGGGCGTGACCCAGCCGACGCCCGCGCTGCTGTGGATCCACGGCGGCGGATACGTGATCGGCAGCGCGCAGCAGGACGACCAGCTGTGCCGCCGGTTCTGCTCCAGGTTGGGCATCACGGTCGCGTCGGTCGATCACCGGCTGGCTCCCGAACATCCCTATCCCGCGCCGCTGGAGGACTGCTATGCGGCGTTGACCTGGCTGGCCGGGCAGCCCGGCGTGGACCCGGGGCGGATCGCGATCGGCGGTGCCAGCGCGGGCGGCGGGCTGGCGGCTGCGCTGGCCCTGCTGGCCCGCGACCGCGGCGATGTCGCTCCCGCGTTCCAGCTACTCGTCTATCCGATGCTCGACGATCGCAGTTCCACGACCGAGGACAAGCCGCACTACCGGCTGTGGAACACGCGCAGCAACCACTTCGGCTGGACGGCCTACCTCGGCGATGCCGACCCCGCGGTTGCCGTGCCGGCGCGGCACGACGACCTGAGTGGCCTGCCACCCGCGTGGATCGGGGTGGGCACCCACGACCTGTTCCACGACGAGGATCTCGCCTACGCCGAACGGCTGCGCGCCGCCGGGGTGCCGTGCGAGGTCGAGGTGGTTCCCGGAGTCTTCCACGGGTTCGACCTGTTCGTGCCGAAAGCGCAAGTGTCCCAACGCTTTTTCGACACCCAGTGCGACAGTTTGCGCGCCGCGCTCGCCCCCGCCGGCTGATCGCCGGTCACATCGCGAAATACACCAGCTCACCGCCGATGATCGTGGCGGCCACCATGCCGGCGTCCAGCTCGGCCAGCGCCGTCGCCGGCGGCTCGTTCAGCACGCACAGGTCGCCCGGCTGCCCGGGTTCGACGGCGCGGGCCAGCGCCGGTCGCTCGGGGGCGCCCAGGAACATGGTCAAAGCCTGTCGCGCCGAGACACGTTCGCCCGCACCCAGGACTGTGCCGCTGGGTGTGGTGCGGTATACCGCGGCGCGCATCGCGGTCCACGGATCGCCGTGGCCGAACGGCATGTCGGTCGACAGCGCCACGCGCACTTGAGCTTTCAGCAACGACGCGACCCGCCACAGCTGGCCGTGCTCGGCCGGTGGGACATCGGCGAGGTACTGATCGCCGCGCTCGGCGACGAAGTTGGGCTGCGTGACCACGGTCAGGTGCCCCGACGCGGAGAGTTCGGCCAGGTCGGCCAGGGTGTCGTCCGGCACCACTGCGGCGTGCTCGATGCGATCGCGCCGGTGGCTGCCGGCGGCGCGCAGGGCGGCGATGGCGACCACGAGTTGGGCCGCGGTCACGCAGTGCAGGGCGACCGGCCGGTCGGCCGCGTGGTGCTCGGTGATCCAGTCCGTCAGGGCGTCGAGGTCGAGTCGGTCGTCGTGCAGGATCTTTTTGCCCGGCGACAGGAAGTGCAGCCGCGGCCGAAATTCCCCGCGGCGCTGCGCCACCACCAGCGAGACCATGTCGTCGGCGCCGAGGTCGGGGGTGGCGTCGGTGACACCGGTGACGCCGGTCGCGGTGATTCGGCGGCTGAGCTCCGCGAGGTCGGTTTCCCGGCGCGCCAGCGCATCCGACCAGCCGCGGTCGGCACTGCGCAGGCGACCGTCGGGATGTTCGGCCAGGCCGACGCGGCCCAGCGCGGCCGAGTTGAGGATCCATAGCGCCCCGCTGCGATGCTGGACGCGCACCGGGACGCGCGGCACCACCGCGTCGAGGGCGGCCCGGTCCAGCTCGCCGGCGACGGACTCGTGATAGCCGACGGCGCGAATCCACCCGTCGGGGCCCGGCGTGGCGTTCGACAGCAGTTGCGTCAGTTGGGTTTTGGTGGTGACGCCGGGCGGTCCGACGAGAAACGAGTCCAGCGCGGACGCGGCCGAGCGGACGTGCACGTGGTGGTCGTGCAGCCCGGGCAGCACGGTCCCGCCGCCGGCGTCGAGCAGGCCCTCCCCCTGTCGGGCGGTCAGCCCGTCGCCCATCTCCTCGATCCGTTCGGAGACCCGGATGCTGGTGGTCGTCCCGTCCAGCAGGGTGGCCCGCCGAATCAGCATGACAGGCAACGCCGTTCGGATACCAGGCGCCGCACCGCGTCGTTGTGGGCGCCAAGCTCGGGCCCAGGCGCGGCCGCGGGCGGCACGGGCGGCGGCGGGGCGGGGTGATCCGAGGCCGACGGCTGGGTGGGCAGCGCGGCGTAGGTCGCGGCGACCGCGGCCATGGACAGGTGGATCGACTCGCCGCCGCCGCGGACCAGCGATTCGGTGACCGCGCAGGCCGCCTCCAGCCCGGTCAGGGGATCGGCGATGGCGTCCCCGCAGAACACCGGCTCGCCGTGGCCGGTGCCGACCAGACCGCCCGCCACCGCGGCGTCGTCGCCGAACGCCGGCCTCGGTGAATGCTCGTCGTACCCGGTGATCTGCAACCAGATGCGGCCCGCTCGCGGCGCGACGTCGCCCGGGCCGAGCCGGCGCCGGGCCAGGGCCGCGGGCCGGGAGCCCTCGATCACGACGTCGGCGACCGCGAGCAGCTCGCGCAGTTCGTCGGCGTTGTCGAAATCGACGCAATACGACAGCTTTCCGCCGTTCATCCAGTCGAAGAACGCGCGGTTGCCGCTGCGGGTGCCGTCGGGGCGGCGCGGGCTCTCGACTTTGACGACGGTCGCGCCGGCGCGGGCCAGCAGCTGCCCGCACAACGGGCCCGCCCACATCGACGACAGGTCGGCCACCAACAGGCCGGCGATGCGGTGTACCTCCGCCCGGAATCCCGCCCGTTCGATCCGCGGTGACGTGGCCGCGACCTCACCCAGGGCAGCGGCGGGAAGGTCGAGCAGAACCGCCCGCTCGATGATTCCCGACACCGGTTGGGTTGCGGCCCAACGCCTCAGCGTGGGCCAGGGGTCCGCGGGCACATCATCGGCGTGGACCAGCGCGGGCACGGCGGCGATGTCGTCGGGGCGGGACAGCGTGATCGCGCACCAGCCGTCCCGCGCGGCCAGCAATCGGGTGGCGCCGCCGCACGAGACCGATCCGCCGCGGGTCAATCCGAGCAGCGCGGCCCGCCCCGCCAGCAGCGCGGCGGCGCTCACGCCGATGCCCGTTCGGTGACCGACGTCCGCGGCGACTCCCTCGGCGCGGGTCAGCACGTGGGCACGGGAGAAGTCCGGCGGCCCGTCGGGCGGCCCGGTCAGGTAGGCCAGCCCGCTGTTTCCCCAGTCGGCCGACTCGCTGCTCACGACACCATTGTGCGCGTGGCGTGCCGCGCCGCGGGTCAGAACTGCAGGGCGCTGAAGCGCCAGTCCAGCACCGACCTGTCGGGCTGGTCTGCCGCGTCGCTGACCGCGTAGACCAGCGAGCGAAGCTTCAGCACGCCGCCATGCCCGGTCGGCTGCGCGGACTCGACGTGTAGTTCGCTATAGAGGGTGTCGCCCTCGTGCACCGGGCCGGTGTGGTCGCAGGACTCCCAGCCCAGGACCGTCACCAGATTGGGCAGCAGCCGGCTGGCCTGCGCGAGTGCCAGCCCGATGGTGTGCCCGCCGTAGACCAGGCGGCGCCCGCCGACCCGCGAATCGTGGTGTGTGGCAGCGATATTCAAGGTCAGCCGAGCCAATTCCGGTGCGCTGCTGACGACGTCGCCGGTGCTGTGCAATACCGCGCCCGCGATGCCGGGGTCGAAATGCGGGCCGGGCACCCGGGTTCGGAAGACCTCGGCGTCCCAGTGGGCGGTCGGATCGGCGGCGGGCGGGGCCGCGTCCGCGCCGATGCCCGACAGGTCGTCACCGGGACGATCGTCGGGCCGGAAGTCCGGGCTCGCGGGCAGCATGGCGCAGCGGTAGAAGTCGAGGACCAGCTGGTCGGCCCGGTCGATCGTGATCATCCGCAGCGCAGCCAACCCCGTGGGTGCCCGGCCGGGCTTGGGCGAATTCGGCCGCAGCCCAACGACTTCGGTGCGGGTGTAGACCGAGTCACCGATGGCCGGGAAATGGTGAAAGGTGAGACCGCGATAGAACAGGTTGGCCTTGACTCGCTGGGTCACCAGCGTCGACTGCCCGATCGCCACGTCGCAGACCAGCGCTGGATGCGCCATCGGGCCGGGCATGCCGGTTACCGCCACGTACAGGTCGGCGTCCAGCGCCAGGCGCAGCCGGTCCCCCACGATCGCCTGATGCGCGGCCGCCAGACCCGGCGACAGCGTCGTCGACGGCGCCCAGTCGAACACCTGGCCCACCGATAGGTCGTCGAAGTAGGGCCCACCCTCGCGTATGTCGGCATAAGTCACGGGGCCAATATGGCATGGGTGAGCAAAGAGCACAGCGACGACTCCCAAGACGAAGAGGACCTGCTGGTCGCCACCGTGCGGGCGTTCATCGACCGCGACGTGAAACCGACCGTCCGCGAGGTCGAGCACGCCAACACCTACCCCGATGCGTGGATCGAGCAGATGAAGCGGATCGGCATCTACGGGCTGGCCGTTCCCGAGGAGTACGGCGGGTCGCCGGTGTCGATGCCCTGCTACGTCCGCGTCACGCAGGAGCTGGCGCGCGGCTGGATGAGCCTGGCCGGCGCGATGGGTGGGCACACCGTGGTGGCCAAGCTGCTGACGCTGTTCGGCACCGAGCAGCAAAAGCGGACCTACCTGCCGCCGATGGCCACCGGCGAGCTGCGGGCCACGATGGCGCTGACCGAGCCAGGTGGCGGTTCCGACCTGCAGAACATGTCCACCACCGCGCTGCCGGACGGCTCGGATGGCCTGGTGATCAACGGCTCCAAGACCTGGATCAGCAACGCGCGCCGGTCCGGCCTGATCGCCCTGTTGTGCAAGACGGACCCGAACGCCGAGCCGCGGCACAAGGGCATCTCGATCGCGCTGGTCGAGCACGGGCCGGGCCTGTCGGTGTCGCGGGACCTGCCCAAGCTCGGCTACAAGGGTGTCGAGTCCTGTGAGCTGTCGTTCGACAACTACCGATTGCCGGCGACCGCGATTCTGGGCGGCCGCCCGGGCGAGGGTTTTTCGCAAATGATGAAGGGGCTCGAGACGGGCCGTATCCAGGTGGCTGCGCGGGCCTTGGGGGTGGCGACGGCGGCGCTCGAGGACGCGCTGGCCTACGCGCAGCAGCGGGAGAGCTTCGGCCGGCCGATCTGGAAGCATCAGGCCGTCGGCAACTACCTCGCCGACATGGCGACCAAGCTCACCGCCGCCCGTCAGCTCACCCGGTATGCCGCGGAGCGCTACGACAGCGGCGAACGCTGCGACATGGAAGCCGGGATGGCCAAGCTGTTCGCCTCCGAGGTCGCGATGGAGATCGCGCTCAACGCCGTGCGCATCCACGGCGGCTACGGCTACTCCACCGAATACGACGTCGAACGATACTTCCGCGACGCGCCGCTGATGATCGTCGGCGAAGGCACCAATGAGATCCAGCGCAACGTGATCGCCGGGCAGCTGGTCGCCCGGGGCGGGATCTGAAGGGAGGGAGTCGAAATCTCCCGGCCCGACCCCGACGCGTGCTGTATATTTGCCTGACTTCGCGTGCCAGCAAAGCCTGGACCGGAGGGAACCACACGGAAAGGGAGTCGTCATGAGTTATCCCCCAGGGCCGTACGAAGGTTCCCCAGAATGGCAGGGCCAGCAGCAACCGGGTTGGCAGGGCCAACCGCCGGAATGGCAGGGCCAGCAGCCCGGTTGGCAAGGCCAGCAACCGGGTTGGCCGGGCCAGCAGCCGGGCTGGCCGGCCCAGCGAGAGCCGGACAACTACCTCGTGTGGGCGATCCTGACCACGGTCCTGTGCTGTCTTCCGCTGGGCATCGTGTCGATCGTCTACTCCACCAAGGTCTCTGGGCTGTGGACGCAGGGACGGTACGCCGAGGCCCAGTCCGCTTCCGAGAACGCCAAGAAGTGGGCGATCATCGCCGCGATCGCGGGCGGGGTCATCGGGCTGATGTCCGCGATCGTGTACTTCTTCATCTTCGCCTTCGCCATTTCCAACCTGCCGTCGACCACCACGACGACGTTTTCGGGTTACTGAGCTTCTACTGGGAGAGGCCTTGGGCGCCAACGCAAATGGCGTCCACCAGCCCCCACTCCAGCGCGGTATCGGCGCCGACGGTTCGTCCGGACAGCACGAGATACGCCGTGCGCCAGCGGCCGATTCGCCGCGTAACGCTGACGGTGCCGCCGGCGCCGGGGATCAGGCCCAGGGTCAATTCGGGTAACCCGAACACCGAATCGTCGCGCGCCTCAATCCATCCGCAAAACGCCGCCATCTCCAGTCCGCTGCCCATCACCCGGCCGTGAACCTCGGCGCGGCAGGACCGGCCGAGCCGGGCGGTCAGCGCGTCGAGCGCAAGCGCGGGGCTGTGCCGGGTGCGGGCCAGGTGCGCGCTGGCCGGGTCGGCAAAGGTGCCGAACTCGGCGAGGTCTCCGCCGCTGCAAAACGATGGGCCGTTGCCGCTCAACACGATCCCCGTCACCGACGGGTCGAGTTGCGCGACGGTCAGCGCCTCCAGCAGCGCCGCGCGCGCGTCGGTGGAAAACGCGTTGTGGCGTTGCGGCCGGTTGAACGCGATGCGCAGGGTGTCGCCGTCGCGGCGTGCCTGCACCGGGTCTCCGATCTCGGGCATGCGGGCGGGGCCGCGCTCGTCGAGCCAGCGCGCGAACTCCGGGCCGGCCTGCAGCGTGGAGTAGGCCAACGACTCGGTCACGACCGCGGCCAGGGTCGGGCCGTCGGGGCTGACCGCGCGCAGCACGTCGTCGCACACGCTGCTGGCATGCGGCCAGCGTTGGCAGCGCTGCGTCAGCTCGGCCAGCGTCTCGGGCACGGAATCGACGGTGACCACCCGGCGATCGGTGCAGGGGTCCTCGGTCAGGGTGAAAGTCGCCGCGTCGAGCCAGGTTTCGGACTTCGCGATGTCAGCGGCCGAGCCGACGGCGACGGTCACTCCCGGCGGCCTGTCGACGCCGGCGTCCGTCGCGCCGGACAGGTCGACCACTCGGAGAGTCACACCGAATACTTCTCGATCAGCCCGTTCTTGTAGAGCTTTCCGGTGTCGGTGCGCGGCAGCTGCGTCTCGAATGCGATGGATCGCGGGCACTTGTAGTGCGCCAGGCGGTCTCGCAGCCAGCCGAGCAGCTCGGCGGCGAATTCGTCGGTGGCGTGGGCTGGGTCGACGGTCTGCACCGCCGCCACGACGCGCTGGCCCATCTCGTCGTCGGGAATGCCGAACACCGCCGCGTCGAGCACCTTCGGATGGGTGACCAGAAGGTTCTCGGTCTCCTGCGGATAGATGTTCACCCCACCGGAGATGATCATGTGGTGGCGCCTGTCGGTCAGGAATAGATAGCCCTCGTCGTCGAGGTAGCCGACGTCGCCGACGGTGGCCCAGCCGTGCTTGTCATGTGAGGCAGCGGTTTTCGCCGGATCGTTGAGGTATTCGAAGGAGAAGCCGCCCTCGAAGTAGATCTCGCCGGGCTGGCCAGGGGGCAGCTCGGTGCCGTCCTCGCCGAGGATGTGGATCTGGCAGTTCATGGGCCTGCCGACCGAACCGGGATGGGCCAGCCACTCCTCGGCGCTGATCAACGTCGACCCGATCGCCTCCGAGGACGCGTAGTACTCGTCGACGATCGGCCCCCACCAGTCGATCATCTGCTTCTTGATCTCCACCGGACACGGCGCCGCGGCGTGCATCACCCGCTGCAGGCTGGACAGGTCGTACGAATCACGAACCGCCTGAGGCAGTTTGAGCATCCGGGTGAACATGGCCGGCACGAACTGTCCGTGGGTCACGCGGTAGCGCTGGATGGCGTCCAGCGTGCCCTCGGGATCGAACTTCTCCAGCACCACGGTCGTGATGCCGCCGGCCTGCGCGGTCATCGACCACACCGACGGCGCCGTGTGATACAGCGGTGCCGGGCTCAGATAGATCGAGTCAGGCGTCATCCAGAATTCCACCAGCGCCGCCATCATGCCCGCCGCCTCCGCCGGCGGGACGTGCGGCAACTCGCG
The DNA here is from genome assembly GCF_001954275.1 of Mycobacterium sp. IS-836. Lineage (GTDB taxonomy): Bacteria > Actinomycetota > Actinomycetes > Mycobacteriales > Mycobacteriaceae > Mycobacterium. The sequence goes on from NZ_MBEU01000031.1 coordinate 8,028, forward strand.
TTTGATTCCCTTGGGCCGCCCGGTGGTGCCCGAGGAGTACTGCAGCAGGTCGCCCTCGAGTTCGTCGTCGATCGGTGTGTCGGGTTGGCCCGCAACGCATTCCGGATATCGCTCCCACCCGTCGAGATCGCCGTCGGCCATCATCAGCAGGGGCGGTAGCCCGCCGGGCAGATGTTGCGCCAGGCCCTCGCAGGTTTCACGCAGTGCACCCGACCCGACGATCGCGCGGGCGCTGCTGTTGTCGATGATGTAGGCCGCCTCGGCCGGGGTCAGGTGCGTATTGATCGGCACGTAGTACAGGCCGCTGCGCCGCGCCGCCCACATGACCGCGTGGATGTGTTCGTTGTTCTCCATCAGGATCGCGACGGTGTCACCCTCGCGCAGGCCGGCCTCGCGGAACCGGCGGGCCAGCCGGTTGGCGCGGGCTTCCAGGTCGTCGAAGGTAACGACTGTGCCCGACGGGTGCAGGATCACCGCGGGTTTGTCGGCGCCGATGTGGGGGCGAATCTGCATGCGAGGACTGTACCGCCGCGCGTGTTGACAGGTGTCAAGTGGGCAGCAGCAGGGCGCTGTCGCCGAATTCATGCCACAAATAGCCGTGCTCGACGGCCTCGCGGTAGGCGCCGGCCACCAGCTCCGGGCCGGCGACGGCCTCCAGCAGCAACAGGTGGGAGGCGCCGGCGTCGTGCCATCCGGTGATCAAGCCGTCGACCACGCGGGAAGGGCGGGACGGGCCGAGCACCAGGTCCGTCCAGCCCACCACCGGCCCCACCGCGCCGCCGCGGTCCGCGGCCGATTCCAGAGCACGGGTCACGGTGGTTCCGGCCGCGATCACCCTGCCGCCGGCCGCGCGCGTGAAGTTCACCAACCGCGCGGTCGCGGAGGGCACCTGGAAAAGCTCGGGAGTGGGCGGCTCGCCGGCCTCCGCCGAGGACACCCCGGCGTGCAGTGTGATCGGCGCGATCGCGACCCCGGCCGCCACCAGAGCGGTCACCAATTCGGTGCTGAACGGCCGTGCCGCGCTGGGCATTTCGGCGCTGCCGGGGCGCCGGGCGAACACGGTTTGGTAGTAGCGCAGCGGCCACTGCCGCGACACGTAGGCGTAGCGGATCGGGCGGCCATGCCGGCCGAGGTATGCGCCGACGTTGCCCTCGATGATCACCCGCGCGGTCCACAAGCGAGCGCCGCCGACGCCCGGCTGCGGGTAGGAGGACTCGACGACGAGCGCGGCGCCGCCGGGCAGGTCGATGCGCTGGCCGGGCCCGACGTCGGTGAGGTGTCCGGTCGCGTTCGCCGCGGGCCGCAGCTCCACCACCCACACTTTCTCGGCGCGCACGGTGGAGAAGTGCACCGCGATCGGCTGCCCGGCGCGGCGGCCGTCGACGGCGGCGGGCATGGTGGCGGAGTCGTTCACCACCAGTAGGTCGCCGGGCCGCAGGTACTCACCCAGGTCGCGGAAGTGCGCGTGGTCGACCCCGCCGGGCCCGGCGACCAGCAGCTTGACCGCGTCCCGGGCCAGGCCGCGCGCCTCGGGAGGCTCGGTGGCATCGGAGCCCGGGCGCCGGTGGAAGCGCGTGTGCGGCCGCGGGGTAGCCGGGAGGATCGGGAGTGTCGGGAGAGTCATTGCTGCGCTCCAGACAGCGCCAGGTCCGCGACCCGATAGCGACCGGAGGGCGGCCGGGTGTCGAGGAGCCGCAACACCGCCGGCACGACGGATTCCGGCTCGGCGCGATCGGAGATGTCCTCGCCCGGGAATGCGGCCTGGTGCATCTCCGTGCGCATGTCGCCGGGGTCGAACGCGTACACCGGCACGGCCGGGACCTCGGCGGCCAGCACGGCCGACAGCTGATCGAGGGCGGCCTTGGACGAGCCGTAGCCGCCCCAGCCCGCATACGGTTCGACGGCGGCGTCGGAGGTCAGGTTGACGACCACCCCGCCGTTCTCGGTGAGGGCCGGCAGCGCCGCCTGGATCAGCGCCAGCGGGGCGAACAGGTTCGTCTGGTACACGGCCGATAACTCGGGCGCAGGATAGTCGGCGAGCTGCGGTTGGGGGCTGGGCCCCAATCGGCTCGCGTTGTTGACCAGGAGCCGAAGCGGCCCGGCGTCGATCGCCGCCGCGATCAACGCGTCACGGTGGGAGGCCTGCGTGACGTCTCCGGGCAACGCGATCAGTCGCGCCGAATTCAGCTCTGCTGCAGTGGTTTTCAGGTCAGTGTCGCGGCGGGCATCGCCCACGACGGTCCAGCCGCGGTCGAGCAGGGCGGCGGTCAGTGCCTTGCCGAATCCGCGCGAGGCGCCGGTGACGATTGCGACGGGACGGGTGTCGGATTGAGTCATACGCCCCATACTGATAGTTAAAGTAAACTTTAAGTCAAGTCCGAGTGGGTAGGTCGTATGGATAAACGGGATTTGTTCACCGTCAGCGAGATCGCGACGCGAAGTGGCTTCGCCGCGTCGGCGATCCGGTTCTACGAAAGCCAGGGCCTGATCACGGCGTCGCGGACGCCAGGTGGTCAGCGCCGGTTCGAGCGGCACATGTTGCGGCGCCTGGCCTTCATCCGGGCCGCCCGAAACGTCGGGCTAAGCCTGGAGGAGGTCGCCGACGCCCTGGCGAAACTTCCGGACGCCCGCACCCCGACGCGGGCCGACTGGGCGGCGCTGTCGAAGACGTGGCGCACGCGGCTCGACGATCAAATCGCGGGCCTGATGGCGCTTCGCGACAACCTCGACTCGTGCATCGGCTGCGGTTGTCTCTCGCTGAAGCGCTGCGCCATCTCCAATCCCGGCGACACCGCGGCGGGCGCGGGACCGGGCGCGGTGTATCTGCCGAAGTCCTTGCGACGGCAGGCGATCGGCGGCTAGCGCCGGGGTGCTACGACGATTCGGACAGCCGCTGCTTGAGCGCCTCGAACTCGTCCTTGACGCCGGTGGGCAGCCTGTCGCCGACGAACTCGAACCACTCCTCGATCAGCGGCAATTCCTTGCGCCACTCGTCGGCGTCGACGCTCAAAGCCCGGCCCACGTCCTCGCCGGTGACGTCGAGGCCATCCAAGTCGAGGTCCTCGGCGGTGGGGACGATGCCGATTGGGGTGTCCTGGCCGCCGGCCTTGTGCTCGATGCGGTCGACGATCCACTTCAGCACGCGGCTGTTTTCACCGAAGCCCGGCCACAGGAACTTGCCACCCTCGCCGCGGCGGAACCAGTTGACGAAGAACACCTTCGGCAGCTTGGACTCGTCGGAGTTCTTGCCGAGATCCAGCCAGTGCTGGAAGTAGTCACCGACGTGGTAGCCGAGGAACGGCAGCATGGCCATCGGGTCGCGGCGCACGGTGCCGACCTTGCCCTCGGCGGCGGCGGTCTGCTCGCTGCCCATGGTGGCTCCCATGAACACGCCGTGCTGCCAGTCGCGGGCCTGGGTCACCAGGGGCACCGTGGTCTTGCGGCGCGCGCCGAACAGGATGCCCGAGATCGGCACACCCTGCGGGTCGTCCCACTCCGGCGCCAGGATCGGGCACTGCGACATCGGCGTGCAGTAACGCGAATTCGGGTGGGCCGCTTTGGTTTCTGTCTCGCGAATGATCCAGTCCTGACCCTTCCAGTCGATCAGGTGATCCGGCTCGCCCTCCAGACCTTCCCACCACACCTCGTCGTCGTCGGTCAGCGCGACGTTGGTGAAGACGGTGTTGCCCGCGGCGATGGTGCGCATGGCGTTGGGGTTGGACTTCCAGTTGGTGCCCGGAGCGACCCCGAAGAAACCGAACTCGGGGTTGACCGCGTACAGCCGGCCGTCCTTGCCGAATCGCAGCCAGGCGATGTCGTCGCCGAGCGTTTCGGCGCGCCAGCCCGGGATGGTCGGCTGCAGCATGGCGAGGTTGGTCTTTCCGCAGGCCGACGGGAACGCCGCGGCGAAGTAGTAGGCCTTGTTCTCCGGGGAGATCAGCTTGAGGATCAGCATGTGCTCGGCGAGCCAGCCCTCGTCGTGGGCCATCGCCGACGCGATGCGCAGCGAATAGCACTTCTTGCCCAGCAGGGCGTTGCCGCCGTAGCCGGAGCCGTAGCTCATGATCTCGCGGGTCTCCGGGAAGTGGGTGATGTATTTGGTGTCGTTGCAGGGCCACGGCACGTCCTTTTGGCCCGGCTCCAGCGGGGCGCCCACGGAGTGCAGCGCCTTGACGAAGAACCCGTCGTTGCCCATCTTCTCCAGGGCGGCCTTGCCCATCCGGGTCATCACCTTCATCGAGACGACGACGTATTCGGAGTCGGTGATCTCCACGCCCAGCTTGGGGTCGTCGGCACCGAGCGGGCCCATGCAGAACGGCACCACATACATGGTGCGGCCGCGCATGCAGCCCCGGTACAGATCCTTCAGGGTGGAGCGCATCTCGGCCGGGTCCATCCAGTTGTTGGTCGGGCCCGCGTCGCTCTCCCGCTCGGAACAGATGAAGGTCCGCGATTCCACGCGCGCGACGTCGGACGGATCGGACAGCGCCAGGAAGGAATTGGGGTACTTCTCGGGGTTCAGGCGCTTGAACGTGCCCGCCTCGACGAGCTGCTCAGTCAGCCGCTGCCACTCTTCGTCGGAGCCGTCAGCGAATACCACCCGGTCCGGCTGGGTGAGCTCGGCGACCTCCTCCACCCACGACAGCAGCCCCTGGTGCTCGGTGGGCGGGTTGTCCAGACCCGGAATGGTCGCTGAGGTCATCGAACTCTCCTGAATTCTTCGTCTGCGTTCCTGGCGTTCGTCGTGCGTATGCGTTCGCCCACACAACTGTTGACATGGTGATGCGTTAACTACAGGTTATCGTGATCACCTTGCTGGGTATGGTTCGGGCGGGTATAAGCCTCCTCACAACAACGATTCAGAAACCGGCCGTCACGAAACGTCGCCGTCCTCGTCCGTCGACGCCGGTTCGTCGCTGCCGTCCCCGCCCGCGGGTTCGGCCGCGTTCTCCGGTTCGTTCTCGGGTTCCTGCTCGGAATGGGGTATACCCGGTTCTCCCAGCTCTGCACGGACGGCCTCGAGCGCGGAGGCGATCGTCGGCATCTCCCGATCGCGCACCGCCGCGGCCCGCGCCGCCGCGATGGCGTGTTCACGCAGTTCGCTGTCGATGGCGCTGACCTGCTCGGACACCCGCGAGTTCTCCGCCTCCTCGCGGGCGAGGAGCGCGGTGCTCAGCACCGACTCGGCGACCAGCACCCGGGTGGCGACAAACTCCTCGACGGCCGAACGCAGCGACGACGTCGCGTCGCCCGCCCAACGGTCCAGCAAGGCGCGGTCGTGCAGCAGTCCGCGGAGATTGACCACCAGGAAGGTGACGGCCAGGCCGATCGCCACGCATGCCGCGGCCCCGGCGATCTGGGCCAGGGGGTTCAGGCCGTGGGCCAAACCGGCGACCAACCGGCTCAGCGTAAGCGCGACACCCAGCCCGAACCCGGCGCCCAGCAACATCATCAGCCAGGTTTCCTGCCGCCGTGATTTCAGGTGTGGGGGGCCGACGTCGACCGCCGGCAGCTTCTCGACGGCCGGCAAAGCGACCGGCACCGCCATCTCGGTCGCGATGCCGGCCAGGTGTGTGGTGGTGTGCTCGCTCACCTCGGTGACTATCTCGTCCAGCCGCTCGCGGGTGTGCGCCTCGAACTCGGGAATCTTGCGCCGCGACAGACCGCCGACGTCCTCCTGCAGTTCGCCGCGGAGCGCCGAGCAGCGGTTGCGCGCAAAGTAGGACAACTCGACCCGCGCCTGCTGGATCTGGCCGCGCAGGGTGATGGTCCGCTCGGATTTCGCCTGGCGCCGCTCGCGCAGGGCCGCGCCGCGCTCTTCGCGCAACGCCTCGACCCGCACCCGCCGACCGGCGCCCTCGGCGTCGCGTTCGACACGCTGCCGCAGTGTCTGAAGCCGAGATTCCCACGCCCGCAACCTGTTTCGCCGAGCGATATCGGAATCGGCGAGCTGAGCCGAGATGGTGTCCACCAGCTCGTCGACGGCCGGCTCACCGAGGTCGGGGGCCGCGGCCGCGCCCACCCACGGCACCTGGGCATAGCGCGGTGCGTGCGCGGCCAACGTCTCGCGGTTGGTCTTCAGCGTGTCGCGCCAATTGAGGTGCACGTCGATCTTGGACACCACGCCGATCACCGCGTCGGTGTGCTCGGCGGCGCCGTCCAGCAGCACACAGTCGGATTCGGTCAACGGCGCGGCCGCCGACACCACGAACACCACCGCGGCCGGCGCATCGCCTGGTCCCAGATCCGTCGACTCGACGAACTTGTGCTGCGGCAGCCGTTCCCGCAGCGCCGCGACCACCCCGGTCACCCCGGACATCCACGGGCCGGTCACCAGCACGACGTCGAGCCGGTTGACGGCGGGCGCATCCAGCCGGGGGCCGATCGCCGCCACCAGTGCGTCCACCCGGGCGGCCGGGTCGTCGCGATCCTCGCCGCTCACCATGGCTCCCCGGCGGGAAGTGAGCCGCAGGTCTGCGACCACAGCCGCAGCGATCCCCTGGCGATGTCCGCCCCGCAGGCGCGGTGCAGATCGCTCACCGGTCCGCGGCTGTAGCGCTGCCAGCGGGCCGCCCGCGGCAGGTGCGTGGCCGGATCGGCGTCGGCCGATACGGGGCCGACCCGCAGCCCGGCCGCCTCCGCCAGCTCGACCGCGGCGGCCATCCGGGCGATCACCGTGTCGTCGCGGCGAAGGAATCCGCCGATCCGCTCGCCGATCTCGTTGTGGCAGACGGCCAGGGCCTCCAATTCCGCGACGGCGTCGAGCACCCGCCGGTAGCGCGCCTCGGCGCCGAGGGCCGACAGCTTGGTCAGGACGGCGTCGAGCCGGCTGGTACGGCGCAGCAGCGTGCGCACCTGCGCCGGTGGGCGGCCCTGGCGGACCGCCGCGATCCCCAGGGCCGTCCCGAACAGATCCAGTACGTCCAGCAGGTGCCGCCGGGCGGCGACGGGCACCGGGTTGTCGGCGGCCAGGAATCCGTCGAACGACCCGTCGAGGGACGCAGCACCGCCGGGATGCGCGGCCAGGTCCCGCAGCGCGGCCCACACCGTGGCATCGAGGTCGTCCAGCGCGGCGACGGCAAGCAGGCCGATCATCGGCTCGACCGGGACGCCGGCGAGCGCAGCGAGTTTCGCGCAGCGTTCGCGCGCGGCCGCGATCGGATTGTCGCCGCCGCGGCCGGACAGCGCGCCGGCCAGATCGGCTTTGTTCAGCACCGCCAGCACCGGGCGCTGCGCGGCACCGATCGCGTCGGCGTCCTCCGGCTTGATCACCTCGGCGGTGACGTAGACGACGACGTCGACGTCGCGATCACCGGCGCACTCCGGCGGGGCCACCGCGATCCCCGCCGCACACCCGGCGCGGTTCAGGGCCCGCGCGACCGTGCCGCGCCCCACGCCCCGGCGCCCGCGGACCGCCACGCGCAGCGGCGCGGCGGCTCGTTCGGCGATCGCCGTCACGCGCGCGTCAGCGTGCTCGGCGGCGAATCGCGTCAGCTCGTCGACGAAAATCTGGTGCCCCTGTCCCTCTCCCGGTCGATTGTTGGCCGATCCACCGGCCAGCCCATTTTGCCCGGTGGCGGATCGGGTCCCACCGAATGGTGGCATCTGCGCCATCGAGACGCGAGCCACCTTGGTGTTACCAGTCGAAGGCAACTGTTGGGTATCAATCTGGACCTGGGGCGGCTACATCGGGCGTTCATGGGCCACCATGGACAAATGCATGCGCAACCCGGGGTGGGGACATGTCCCGACACACGGGTGAAGGCGAGGACCGGACTAGAGGTTGGCCAGGACGTGACCCCAGCACCGGAGCCCCGCGATTCGGACAATCCGCAGCACGGCTACCTTCCGGCGTCGAGTTTTCGTTCCCGGCGCTCCGCCCTGTCCGACGCCCAGCGCCAGACCTGGGAACGGCTGTGGCCGCAGCTGGGCATGTCGGAGATACCCGAGCGGACCGAACCGCTGGACACCCGCGCGTGGTTTGGCCGCGAGGCACCGTTGGTGCTCGAAATCGGCTGTGGCAGCGGCACATCCACGCTGGCGATGGCCAAGGACGAGCCCGGCGTCGACGTGATCGCGGTGGAGGTCTACCGCCGGGGGCTGGCGCAGCTGCTGTCCGCCATCGACCGCGACGGTGTCGGCAACATCCGGTTGATCCGGGGCAATGCGGTCGATGTCCTGCACTATCTAATTGCGCCGGCGTCGCTCAGCGGAGTCCGCGTCTTCTTCCCCGATCCCTGGCCCAAGGCGCGCCACCACAAACGTCGGTTCTTGCAACCGAGCACGATTGGCCTGATCGCTGACCGGCTACTCCCTGGTGGTGTCCTGCACGCCGCGACGGACCACCCCGGGTACGCCGAGCAGATCGCCCAGGCCGGTGACGCCGAACCCCGGCTGTGCCGTGTCGAGCCCGGCAGCCGACTGCCGGTCTCGATCGTCCGGCCCACCACTAAATACGAGACGAAAGCTCGAGAAGCGGGCAGCGCCGTGACCGAGTTGATCTGGCTTCGACGATAGAGGCGATGAGCATGAGCCTGACCGAACAGACCGCAGCAGTACCCGAACCGCTCGAATCACCGGCGGTCCTCTCCGGTGGTCTGGGCAGTTTCGAAGCACCCGCCAGGCGCGTCCTGCTGGTGTGGGACGCCCCCAACCTCGACATGGGCCTCGGGTCCATCCTGGGGCGGCGCCCGACCGCCCTCGAACGTCCACGCTTCGACGCGCTCGGTCGCTGGCTGCTGGCCCGCACCGCGGAGGTCAGCGCCGGCCGACCGGGCGTCGTGGTCGAACCGGAGGCCACCGTTTTCACCAATATCGCCCCGGGCAGCGCCGACGTCGTTCGGCCGTGGGTGGACGCGCTGCGTAACGTGGGCTTCGCGGTCTTTGCCAAGCCGAAGATCGACGAGGACAGCGACGTCGACCGCGACATGCTCGCGCACATCGAACAGCGGCGCCAAGAAGGCCTCGCGGCGCTGGTGGTGGCTTCGGCCGACGGCCAGGCGTTCCGTCAACCGCTGGAAGAAATCGCGCGCAGCGGGGTTGGCGTCCAGGTGATCGGATTTCGTGAACACGCGAGTTGGGCGTTAGCGTCGGATACCTTGGACTTCGTCGACCTGGAAGACATTGCGGGTGTTTTCCGGGAGCCGTTGCCGCGAATCGGCCTAGATTCGCTGCCTGACCATGGAGCGTGGCTGCAGCCCTTCCGGCCGCTGTCCGCCCTATTGACCACGCGTGTGTGAGACTGGGAACCCAATGCGCGGGTCCGTAGAGATCCAGTAAGGAGCTTACGTGTTCGCCTGGTGGGGTCGAACCGTGTACCGCTACCGGTACATCGTCATCGGAGTCACGGTGGCTCTTTGCCTGCTCGGCGGCCTGTTCGGGATGAGCCTGGGCAAGCATGTCACACAGAGCGGCTTCTACGACGAGGGCAGCCAATCGGTGAAGGCGTCGGTACTGGGCGACAAGACCTACGGCCGCGACCGCACCAGCCACGTGGTGGCCACCTTCACCGCCCCCAACGGCGGATCGGTCGACGACCCGGCCTGGCGGGACAGAATCGTCGGCGAGCTCAACAAGTTCAAGAACGACCATCCCGATCAGGTCGTCGGCTGGGCCGGCTGGCTGGCGGCGCCCGACAGCCCGAGCTCGCTGATCAAGGGGATGGCCACCGAGGATAGGAAGCACACGTTCGTTTCCATCCCGCTGAAGGGCGACGACGACGACAGCATCCTCAACAACTACAAGGCCATCGCGCCCGACCTGCAGAAGCTCGACGGCGGCACGGTTCAGCTCGCCGGCTTGGAGCCGATAGCCAACGCCCTGACCGGCACCATCGCCAGCGACCAAGAGGCTCTCGAATACATCGGGCTACCGATAGTGACGGTGGTGCTGTTCCTGGTGTTCGGCGGCGCCGTCGCCGCCGGCCTGCCGGTGATGGTGGGCGGTCTGAGCATTGCCGGCGCGCTGGGCATCCTGCGGTTCGTCGCCATCTTCGGCCCGGTGCACTTCTTCGCCCAGCCGGTGATCTCGCTGATCGGTTTCGGTATCGCCATTGACTACGGGCTTTTCGTGGTGAGCCGATTCCGGGAGGAGATCGCCGAGGGCTACGACACCGACGCCGCCGTGCGTCGCACGGTCATGACGGCCGGTCGCACCGTGACGTTCTCCGCGGCGCTGATCATCGCGTCGAGCGCCAGCCTGCTGGTATTGCCGCAGGGCTTCGTGCATTCGCTGGTCTATGCGATCTTCGCCGCGGTTGGGCTTGCGGCGCTGCTCTCGATCACGTTGCTGCCGGCGTGCCTGGGGATCCTCGGCCGTCACGTCGATGCGCTGGGCGTGCGGACCGCGTTCCGGGTGCCGTTCCTGCGCAACTGGAAGTACTCGCGCGCCTACCTCAACTGGCTCGCCGACCGGCTGCAGAAGACCAAGACCCGCGAAGAGGTCGAGGCCGGATTCTGGGGCAAGCTCGTCAACTTCGTGATGAAGCGGCCGCTGGCGTTCGCCATCCCGATCGCCGTCGGCATGATCCTGCTCGTCATTCCGCTCGGCAACCTCTCGTTCGGCGGCATGAGCGAGAAGTACCTGCCGCCAAACAATTCCGTCCGCCTGGCGCAGGAGCACTTCGACAAGCTCTTTCCCGGATACCGCACCGAACAACTGACGATGGTGATCAAGAGCGACAACGGCAGCAAGGTCACCGACCAGCAGGTTGCCGACATCCGCAACAGGATTTCCTCGATTACCGGGTTTACCGACAAAACCTGGCAAGAGCGACCGTGCCCCACCATCGCCGGCAACCCCTGCGTCAGCGGCCCGAACGGGGCAGCGCAGCCCAAGGACGGCTCGGTCCGCGTGATCCAGAACGGCCTGTCCAATCGCAATGACGCCGCCAAGAAGATCAGCGAACTGCGGGCGATATCGCCGCCAAAGGGCCTCACCCTTCTGGTCGGCGGCACGCCGGCGCTGGAGCAGGACAGCATCCACAGTCTGTTCAGCAAGGCGCCGCTGATGCTCGTCCTATTGCTCGGCGCCACAACGTTGTTGATGTTCCTGGCGTTCGGGTCGGTGGTGCTGCCGATCAAGGCGGTGGTGATGAGCGCGCTGACGCTCGGGTCCACGCTGGGCATCCTGACCTGGATCTTCGTCGACGGGCATTTCTCGACGTGGCTGAACTTCACGCCGACGCCGCTGATGGTGGTGCTGATCGCGCTGGTCGTCGCGGTCGGGTTCGGCCTGGCCACCGACTACGAGGTGTTCCTGGTTTCCCGAATGGTCGAGGCGCGGGAACGCGGCATGTCGACCGCGGAGGCGATCCGGATCGGCACCGCGACCACCGGACGTTTGATCACGGCCGCCGCGCTGGTGCTGGCCGTCGTCGCTGGGTCGTTCATGTTCTCCGACCTGGTGATGATGAAGTACCTGGCGTTTGGCTTGGCGGCGGCGCTGCTGCTGGACGCGACGGTGGTGCGGATGTTCCTGGTGCCGTCGGTGATGAAGCTGCTCGGCGACGACTGCTGGTGGGCTCCGCGCTGGGCCCGACACCTGCAGAACCGCATCGGGCTGGGCGAGATCGACCTGCCCGACGAGCGCAAGCGGCCCACCGTCGAAGGGCGGTCCGGGCGGCCCCCCGTCGCCGCGGCCAGCCTGGTTGCCGCCCTCGCCGACCTGGCGACGCTGGAAACGTTGCCGCACAACGAAATCGCCGCGGGGATGGCCGAAGTGGTC
>NZ_MBEU01000032.1 GCF_001954275.1 Mycobacterium sp. IS-836
CCCTCTAATACCCGCACCTCGCGGCGGGTAAGCGACCGTAAGGCTCCGCTCGGTTTTACGCCCGAACGTGCGGCCCGCCGCGCGTTGGGGGGGGTGTGGGCGGCGGGCCGCACGCTCGCGAGCAAGGCCAGGCACCATGTACGTGTGCAGTCAACGTTGTGCGGCCGACCGGTCGCCGCCGATCGCCCGCTCATCATGGCGATCGTCAATCGCACGCCGGACTCGTTCTACGACAAGGGTGCGGCCTTCAGCGACGACGCGGCCAGGGCCGCCGCACACCGGGCCGTCGAGGAGGGCGCGGACGTCATCGACGTCGGCGGCGTCAAAGCCGGCCCGGGCGACGACGTCGACGCCGACACCGAGATCGCCCGGCTGGTGCCGTTCGTCGAATGGCTGCGCGACGCCTACCCCGACCAGCTGATCAGCGTGGACACCTGGCGTTCGGAGGTGGCGAAGGTGGCCTGCGCGGCCGGCGCGGACCTGATCAACGACACCTGGGGCGGCCACGACCCCGCCCTGGCCGAGGTGGCCGCGGAGTTCGATGCTGGGCTGGTCTGTTCGCACACCGGCGGGGCGCTGCCGCGCACGCGTCCGTTCCGGGTGAGCTACGGCACCACCACCCGGGGCGTGGTCGACGACGTGATTCGCCAGGTCACCGAGGCCGCCGAGCGGGCCGTCGCGGCCGGTGTGGCCCGCGACCGGGTGCTGATCGATCCGACCCACGATTTCGGCAAGAACACCTTCCACGGGCTGGCCTTATTGCGCCACGTTGGCGATCTTGTTAAGACCGGATGGCCCGTCCTGCTCGCTTTGAGCAACAAGGATTTCGTCGGGGAGACTTTGGGTGTGGACCTGACCGAACGGCTCGAGGGGACGCTGGCGGCCACCGCGTTGGCGGCGGCGGCCGGCGTCCGGATGTTTCGGGTGCACGAGGTCGCGGCCACCCGCCGGGTGCTGGAAATGGTGGCCTCGATCCAGGGCCTGCGCCAGCCGGCGCGCACCGTGAGGGGGCTCGCATGACCGCATCGGAGCTGATCGCCGGCGATCTCACCGGCCACAGACTGCTCTGGAACCGCCCGCGCTGGACCGTCGCCGAGTTGGAAGAAGCCAAGGCGGGGCGGACGATTTCGGTGGTGCTGCCCGCGCTCAACGAGGAAGAAACCATCGAATCGGTGATCGACAGCATCTCGCCGCTGGTCGATGGTTTGGTCGACGAGCTGATCGTGCTGGACTCCGGCTCGACGGATGACACCGAGATCCGCGCCATCGCCGCCGGCGCCCGCGTCGTCAGCCGCGAACAGGCCCTGCCCGAGATCCCGACGCGGCCCGGCAAAGGCGAGGCGCTGTGGCGTTCGCTCGCGGCCACCAGCGGCGACATCGTGGTGTTCGTCGACTCCGACCTGATCAACCCGCACCCGATGTTCGTGCCATGGCTGGTCGGCCCGCTGCTCACCGGTGACGGCGTCCACCTGGTCAAGAGCTTCTACCGGCGGCCACTCAAGGTCGGCGATTCCAGTGGCGATGCCGGGGCCACCGGGGGCGGGCGGGTCACCGAGCTGGTGGCCCGGCCGCTGTTGGCGGCCTTGCGACCGGAGCTGGGCTGCGTGCTGCAGCCCCTCGGCGGCGAGTACGCGGCCAGCCGGGAGCTGCTGATGTCGCTGCCCTTCGCACCGGGATACGGCGTGGAGATCGGCCTGCTGGTCGACACCTTCGACCGCTTGGGCCTGGACGCGATCGCTCAGGTCAATCTCGGCGTGCGGGCGCATCGCAATCGGCCGCTCTCGGAGCTGGGTGCGATGAGCCGGCAGGTGATCGCGACCCTGTTCGCGAGGTGCGGCCTGCCCGACTCCGGGGCCGGGTTGACCCAGTTCTTCGCCGACGGCGACGGCTACACGCGGCAGACCTCGCCGGTGTCGCTGGTGGACCGCCCGCCGATGAATGTGTTGCGGCCACGCTGATCGGTGTCGGCGGGATAGGGCAATATCGTTCCCGTGGCGTTGATTCTGCTCTACCTGGTCGTGCTGGTGCTGGTGGCGATCGTGCTGTTCGGCGCCGCCAGCCTGCTGTTCGGCCGCGGTGAGCAGCTGCCGCCGCTGCCGCGCGGGACGACCGCGACGGTGCTGCCCGCCTACGGCGTCACGGGCGCCGACGTCGACGCCGTCAAATTCACGCAGGCGTTGCGCGGCTACAAGACCAGCGAGGTGGACTGGGTGCTCGATCGGCTGGCCCGCGAGCTGGAGGCGTTGCGCGGGCAGCTGGCCGCCGCCCACCCCGCACCGGCCGCCGAGGTCGTCGAGAAACAGGCCGAGGGCGATGCGGTGGAACCCGACGACGGCGAGGATCGTCAGGACACTGTGTGAGCGACTTGAGTGATCAGGATCTGGTTCGCTGCGGCTGGGCGGACCTTCGACCCGGAGCCGACTTCGAGCTGTACCGCGACTACCACGACCAGGAATGGGGCCGCCCAACCCGCGACGGGGTGGCGTTGTTCGAACGGATGAGCCTGGAAGCCTTCCAGAGCGGCCTGTCGTGGCTGATCATCCTGCGCAAACGGGACAATTTTCGGCGCGCCTTCTCCGGGTTCGACGTCGAGAAGGTCGCCCGCTACACCGAAGCCGACGTGGAGCGGCTGATGGCCGACGCCGGGATCGTCCGAAACCGCGCCAAGATCGACGCGACGATCGCCAACGCCCGCGCCGCGGCCGAGCTCGGCTCTCCCGACGACCTTTCCGAGCTGCTCTGGTCGTTCGCGCCGCCGCGGCGACCCCGGCCCGCCGACGCGTCTGAAATCCCCTCGGCCAGCGACGAATCGAAGGCCATGGCGCGCGAGCTCAAACGCCGCGGGTTCCGCTTCGTCGGGCCGACCACCGCCTATGCGCTGATGCAGGCGACCGGCATGGTGGACGACCATATCCGTGCTTGCTGGGTGCCCGCGCAAGTCCAGTGAGGCGCGAGAGCCGGGTCTTTGTGTAACTGCCGACCCGAATAGGGAACAATGGGGGAGTGATTTGGCAGTTCAATGTCGGGTATGGCTGGAAATCCACTGGCGGGGCGTGCTCGGCGCCGACCCGGTCCGCGAAGGCGGGTCAGCTCGAACTTGGAGGGAGCATTCGATGGCGGCGATGAAGCCCCGGACCGGCGACGGTCCTCTGGAAGCAACCAAGGAGGGGCGCGGCATCGTAATGCGGGTACCACTTGAGGGTGGTGGCCGCCTTGTCGTCGAGTTGACGCCCGACGAAGCCGCCGCTCTGGGCGACGAACTCAAGGGCGTCACCAGCTAGACCCGCTACGGTCTGCCGGGCGGAGTCACGCACCCACCTTCCGGTAGATGTCCAGCGTTTGCTCGGCGACGCGGGCCCAGGAAAATTCCTCGATGCAGCGCTGGCGCCCCGCGCGGCCGTAGCGCTCCGCCCGTTCCGGGTCGGCGACCAACGCATTGACGGCTTCGGCCAACCCGGCCTGGTAACTGTCTGCGTCGTCGGGGTCGTAATGCACCAGCGATCCGGTGACCCCGTCGACGACCACCTCGGGTATCCCGCCGACGTCGGACGCAACCACGGCGGTACCGCAGGCCATCGCCTCCAGGTTCACGATGCCCAATGGCTCGTAGACCGACGGACACACGAAAACAGTTGCCGCCGAAAGTATTTCGCGTAGCTGCCCGAGGGGCAGCATTTCCCGGATCCAGAACACCCCGGTGCGAGTGCGGGCCAAAGCGGCCACGGCCGAGCGAATCTCGTCGGCGATCTCCGGGGTGTCGGGAGCTCCGGCGCACAGCACCAACTGCACGTCGGGGCTGAAGCGGTGCGCGGCCGCCAGCAGGTGAGACACGCCCTTCTGCCGGGTGATCCGCCCGACGAACGCAACGCTGGGGCGGCTCGGGTCGACGCCGAGGTCGGCCAGCACCGACCCAATGCGCCCCGGCCCGGCCGGATACCACACGTCGGTGTCGACCCCGCTCCGAATGACATGTACCAGGCTGGGATCCAGCGTCGGGTAGACCCGCAGCACGTCCTCACGCATGCCGGAGCTGACCGCGATCACCGCGTCGGCGGCCAGCACCGCGGTGTGTTCCACCCACGTCGACACCCGATAGCCGCCGCCGAGCTGTTCGGCCTTCCACGGCCGCAGCGGCTCGAGCGAATGCGCGGTCAGCACGTGCGGGATGTCGTAGAGCAGCGCGGCCAGATGCCCGGCCAGGCCGGTGTACCACGTGTGCGAATGCACGACGGTGGCCGCCGATGCCGCATTGGCCATCAAGAGGTCGGCGGACAGGGTGGACAGGGCGGCGTTGGCGCCGTGGATCCGCGGGTCGGGCTGATACGCGAGGGCATCGGGACGCGGCGCGCCCATGCAGTGCACGTCGACCGCGCACAGCCGGCGCAGTTGTGCGACAAGCTCGGTGACGTGTACGCCGGCCCCGCCGTAGACCTCCGGTGGGTACTCCCGCGTCATCATCGCCACCCGCATACTCCGCACCGTAGTTCGCCGACGGCACCATCCGCGAGTCGGGCGGGACGATCTGTCGCCGCGGCGTCCAGCCGAGCCAAATACCTTGACGGACAGCCCGTCAGGGCCTGCCCGATCGGGAGGGCTAGGGCGTTGCCCCTGGCAGCACTGCGCGGCTGCCGTTAGGTTTGGAACCATGAGGGAAGCGCCACACGTGCTGGGTGTTGTCCTGGCCGGCGGCGAAGGCAAGCGGCTGTATCCGCTGACCGCGGACAGGGCCAAACCCGCGGTCCCCTTCGGTGGCGCCTACCGGCTGATCGACTTCGTACTCTCCAATCTCGTCAACGCCCGCTATCTGAGGGTCTGCGTTCTCACCCAATACAAGTCGCATTCACTGGACCGCCACATATCGCAGAACTGGCGGCTGTCGGGCCTGGCCGGCGAGTACATCACCCCCGTGCCGGCGCAGCAGCGCCTGGGCCCGCGCTGGTACACCGGCTCCGCCGACGCGATCTATCAGTCGCTCAACCTGATCTACGACGAAGACCCGGACTACATAGTGGTTTTCGGCGCCGATCACGTGTACCGGATGGATCCCGAGCAGATGGTGCGGTTCCACATCGACAGCGGCGCCGGCGCAACCGTGGCCGGCATCCGGGTACCGCGCGCCGAGGCCACCGCGTTCGGCTGCATCGACGCCGACGACTCCGGCCGGATCCGCGCCTTCGTGGAAAAGCCGCTGGACCCGCCGGGAACTCCGGATGATCCGGACACGACGTTCGTGTCGATGGGCAATTACATCTTCACCACCAAGGTGCTCATCGACGCGATTCGCGCCGACGCCGACGACGACCACTCGGACCACGACATGGGTGGCGACATCGTCCCGCGGCTGGTGGACGACGGGATAGCCGCGGTGTACGACTTCTCCGACAACGAGGTGCCCGGGGCCACCGACCGGGACCGGGCCTATTGGCGGGACGTCGGGACGCTGGACGCGTTCTACGACGCGCACATGGACCTGGTGTCGGTGCACCCGGTGTTCAATCTGTACAACCGGCGCTGGCCCATCCGCGGGGCGACGGAGAACCTGGCGCCCGCGAAGTTCGTCAACGGCGGCTCGGCGCAGGAGTCGGTCGTCGGCGCCGGCAGCATCATCTCGGCGGCCTCGGTGCGCAACTCGGTGTTGTCATCGAACGTCGTGGTCGACGACGGCGCGATCGTCGAGGGCAGCGTGATCATGCCGGGCACCCGGGTCGGGCGCGGCGCCGTGGTGCGCCACGCGATCCTGGACAAGAACGTCGTCATCGGGCCCGGCGAGATGGTCGGCGTCGACCTGGAAAAGGACCGCGAGCGGTTCGCGATCAGCGCCGGCGGCGTGGTCGCGGTCGGCAAGGGCGTCTGGGTTTAGCTCACTGTCCGGGGATCTCCGGGACCAGCAGATGCGCGTCATAATTCGGCCCCCAGTGCAGGGTGACCCGACCGCGCGGTGAGTTCCGGTAGGCCGCCGGCATCTGACCGATCAGCGGGTTGCGCGGCCACAGCCAGCGCCCCGCGACCACCAGCCGCAGCTGCTCGCCCGCGTGGAACAGCGTCGCCGACGGGCCCAGCGCGACATCGACGGCGACCACCTCGCCGGCCGACAGCGGCTGCGGCTCCGCGCATGTCGCGACCGGCTCCCACGGCCGCGACAGCTCGGGGTCCAGGGCCCGCAGCGCGACGCGCTGCCAGCCCGTGGTGACGCGGTCACGGCCGTAGCCGTAGGACCCCTCGAATTCGACGAACCGCCCGTCCCGCCACTTCTCCACGCCGACGAACAGGTTCGCGTCAACGCAGCCGTCCAGTTCTACCCACAACCGCGCGACCATCGGACCGGTCAGCTCGGTCTGGACGGGGAAGGTGTAGCTGAATGCTGCTGCGCGGGAAAGCGTTTCGAACTCGACCCGGCCAGCCTCGGCCGGCTGCTCCGATGCCAGCGCCCCAGCAGCGCCCAGATATAAAGGCCGCCAACGGGTTCGGGCGAGCGGCCAGTCGGCTTCTTCGCGCACTGCGGCGATGGTGTCACGATCCTCGCGCACCTCGAGGCGAACACTGCGCGAAGCGGACGCGCCGTCCAGCACGCCGCGGAAGAAGTTCAGCTGCTCGGCCCGTGCGTCCTCGGAGTAGAACGTCGCCCACTTGCCGCCGCGATGGGTGTAGAGGCGGGCGTGGGCGGAGCCCACCTGCATGAAGGCCCGGACCGAGCCGCGCGAGTGCAGGTTGTTGTCGGAAAAGCTGCCGCAGACCAGCATTGGAACCGTGATGGCCGACAGGTCTGGCGCCAGCGAGCGCCAGAAATCGTCGCGCAGGGGATGCTCGTCCTGCATCGAGACGAGGGCATAGGTCTGCCGCGTATCGCGGGACAGGTTGCGCGACCACATCCGGGTGAAGCCGCACTCCCGCACACCGCCCGGGTAGG
Source organism: Mycobacterium sp. IS-836 (assembly GCF_001954275.1). Taxonomy (GTDB): domain Bacteria; phylum Actinomycetota; class Actinomycetes; order Mycobacteriales; family Mycobacteriaceae; genus Mycobacterium. Next base: position 6,908 of record NZ_MBEU01000032.1, read on the forward strand.
TCAGGTCGCGATACGCGTCCGTGAACCCTTCCCACGGACAGATCGCCCGCAGCGCGGGCGGCCGCAGCGCGGCGACGGCGTACTGGCTGATGGCCAAGTACGAGACGCCGAGCATCACGACGTTGCCGTCGCACCACGGCTGGTCGGCGATCCACTGCACGAGGTCGTAGGTGTCCTCGGCTTCCCGGCGCGAGAGCACGTTTCCGGTGCCGTCGGAATGGCCGCAGCCGCGCGAGTCGGCGTTGACGACGGTGAAGCCCTGCGCGGTCCACCAACTCGGGTCGGGTGCCTCCCAGCCCGTCAGGGCCGAGAAGCGCACCGGCATCGGCTGGCGCAGCATCCGGTACTGCATGGAGAACGTCCACTTTTTGCCCCGCCGCTTCGGCAGATTGTCCTTGCCGTACGGGTGGATGCTGAGGATGACCGGGCGGGTGACGTCGGAATGCCGGAAGACGTTGATCCGCAGCACTGTTCCGTCACGGGTCGACACCTCGACGTCGGTGTCGACGACGAGGTCTCGCGGTGGATCGGTGACGGTTACCGGCGGTCTGGCGATGCCGCGCAGCCGGCCCAGCGCATACCGCAGGGCGCCAGAACGCCGCCACGGCCGGTCGAGTGCAGGTGCCGGATTGCGGGCCACGGCCATACCATAGGCCCGTTACCACACATTCGGTATCAACCGATAGCGCACCCGCTGCGTGTACTCGCGGTATCCGGCCAATTGCTGGGTGAGCAGCTTTTCCTCGTCGAGGATGCGAAGGACAAGCGCCAGCAGACCGACCGTCAGACCCAACAGCCCCCAGTAGGAGCCCAGCGACAGGGGGATGCCCACCATCAAGATCACATTCCCGGAGTACATCGGGTGTCGCACCAGCTTGTACAGGCCGCGGGAGGCCAGCTTCTGGCCCTCCTCCACCCGCACGGTGGCGGCCGCGTAACTGTTCTGGATGACCACCGCCATCGCGATGATCAGCCCCGTCACCACCAGGACGTCGCCGATCACACACACCACGGCGGGCACGGACGACCACCCCATCCGGTGGTCGAGTGCGCTGATCGCCATCATCCCGAAGAGCGCCAGAAAGGCCACAATGATGACGAACTTCTGGACCGTCCTGCCCTCGGCCAGCGGCCCGCCATGCATGCGCCGCTGCAGGGCCGCCGGGTTCGTCCGAGCCAGATACACGCTCGGGACGAGCGTCGCGATCGTGAAGATGGCGATGAAAACCCACGCCTGCCAATAGTCGAACGTGCCCGCCGGATAGAACAGGATAAGGCCCACGACTGCGAGCCCGATGAGGCTCGAAACCCCCAACTTAACAGCGGTTTTCACGATTGTGTCCTTCCTACTGCCGTAGATCACGCCGTCGAAAAGCGATGGCTCCCACGATGATCAGTGCCGCGTCGATGGCCAGCAGCCACAGCAGCGGCACTGCGGTGAAGTCGCTGCCGATCCGCGGAATGTGGGCGAACGGTTCGAGATCGAGCACCCACTGCCCGAACCCCGCCAGCGAACCGATCAGGTACAGGGCGACGAATCCGACCAGCACGCCCCACGCCACCGGCGTGAATCGCGGTGCGATGCCGAACAATGCGAGCGTTACGGCGGACAGCAGCCAGACCGCGGGCAGTTGTACCGCCGCGGTCGCGACGACGGTCGCCAACTTGCCGCCGACGTCGCCGGCCGCGGTGCCGTACACGAGTCCGGCCACCACGCCGCAGGCCAGCATCGCGAATGCGGAGCCGGCCAGCGCGGCGATCAAATGGCTGGCCAGCCAACGGGTCCGCGAGACCGCGCCGGCCAGGGTGGTCTCGGCTCGCTGGGCGGATTCCTCCTGGTGTAGCCGCAAGGTGAGCGAGACGGCGAAGGCGGAAGCCGCCATGCCCAGCATCGCGAACGCCACCGCGATGAACGCCTCCTCCAAGACGCTGGTGCCGCCCATCCGCGCGACGATGTCGCGCGCGACGGTGCTGTCGCCCAGTTGGTCGCCGATGCCGTGCACCACGCTGCCCATCACCAGCCCATACAGGCACAGGCCCACGGTCCATAGGACTAGGGCGCCGCGGTCCAGCCGCCACGCCAGCCCGAAGACGTTGCCCAGCACCGGCGCGGCCCTACCGGGGCCGGCGCGTTCGGCGACGAGCCCGGCGCCGACGTCACGGCCCGCCAGCAGCCGATACGCCACCACCGTGAGCACGGCCGCCGTCGCCAGGTGCAGCAGCAGCACCCACCAGCGCTCGCCCGCATACGGCCGAACCTGCAGCGACCAGCCCAGCGGCGAGAGCCACGACAGCGTGCCGGAGCCGGCATCGCCGATCGCGCGCAGCGTGAACGCCGCCGCCAACGCCGTGAACGCCACACCGCGGGCGAATCGCGCGCTCGGCGACAGCTGCGCGGCCACCCCCGCGACGGCGGTGAAGACCACGCCGGAGCCGGCCAGCGCCGCCCCGAAAGCCAATGATCCGCCCTGCGGGACGTCGGTGCTGAGCAATCCCGCCGCGCCGATCGCGCCGGTCGCGATCGAGGCCCCGAAAGACAACATCAGTGCCGCGGTGAGGCTGGCGTAGCGGCCGACGGACGTCGAGTCCATCAGCTCGGTCCGGCCGGTCTCCTCGTCGGCGCGGGTGTGCCGGATCACCGTGAGGATGACGGCCACCGCGATCAGCACATGGAACATGCCCGCTTTCCAAATGCCAACTGCGCCAAGGCTGTCGTTGTAGATCTGCCCGTAGAGCGCGCGCTGGGCCGGGCTGGCCATGATGGAGGCCGCAAATCCGGCGCGGCCGGCCTGGGTGGGGTAGACCTTTTCGATGCTGCCGACGTACACCGTCGCCAAGGGAAGCGACAGCAGCAGCACCCACAGCGGCAACGAGATCCGGTCGCGGCGCAAATACAGGCGCAGCATCCCAAGCGTCCCGGAGAAATTCGAACTGCGTTGCGGCCCATGGTGCGCCGGAGGGCGCGGCCGATCCAGAACCGCGGTGCTCATAGCGCCGAAACCTTCCTTCCGCTGCGCTCACGCTGACCGTCGCCGGCCGTGTCGTAGTGGCGCAGGAAGAGCTCTTCTAGGGTCGGTGGCTGACTGACGAGGCTGCGCACGCCGGCGTCGCCGAGCACCCGGATGAGTTCCCCCAGGCTTTCGCTGTCGACCTGGGCACGCAACGTGTTGCCGTCGAAGCTGATGTCTTCGACACCTTTGATCCGAGTGAGATCGCCGGGATCGCCGGTCATTTCGGCCTTGATCGAGGTACGGCTGAGATGACGCATCGAGTCCAGCGAACCGCTCTCGATGGTCCTGCCGGCCCGAATGATGGTCACCCGTTCGCACAGCGCCTCGGTTTCGGCCAGGATGTGGCTGGACAGCAAAACCGTCACACCTCGGTCTCGGGCCTCGGCGACGCACTGCTGAAATACGTTCTCCATCAACGGGTCCAGCCCGCTGCTGGGTTCGTCCAAAAGCAGCAGACCGGCCCGCGACGAGAAGGCCGAAATCAGGGAGACCTTTTGTCGGTTGCCCTTCGAGTACGTGCGCGCCTTCTTGTGCGGGTCGAGGTCGAAGCGCTCGATCAGCTCGTCGCGGCGTTTGTCATCGATGCCGCCGCGCATTCGGGCCAGCAGGTCGATCGTCTCGCCGCCGGTCAGTGAGGGCCACAGCGTGACATCGCCCGGCACGTAGGCGATCTGGCGATGCAACTCGACGGCATCGGTCCACGGGTCGCCGCCCAGCAGCCGTACGGTTCCGCCGTCGGCCTTCACCAGGCCCAGCAGGATGCGGATGGTGGTGGACTTCCCGGCGCCGTTGGGTCCGAGGAACCCGTGCACCTCTCCCGCGCGCACCGTCAAGTTCAGGCCGTCCAGCGCTCGCACGGCTCCGAAATTCTTTGTCAGATCCCGGATTTCGATGGGTGCGGTGTTTTCAGCTGCCATGTGATTCTCCTTGATCATTTGCGGCCAGAAATGCGTCGTACATGGTGCGGTCGACCATCAGGCCCTCGGTGTAGATCTCGAGGGCCGGCAGAATCATGTCCCGCGCGTAGTCCCGGAGGACCGCACGCAGATCGGTTGGCGTGTCGTGCATTTGGATGTAGAGCAGGAGGGCCCCGCCGCCGGTGATGCCGAGATACTTGGCCCTGGCCTTCGGATCGCGGCTGGGTTTGATCGTCCCGGCTCGCACGCCCTCTTCCATGTATTGTTCGGCGTTCTCAATCATCCTCTGCCACAACACCTTCGCGAGGTCGCCGCCGGTCTGCATGCTGCGCACCAGGTAGGCCGTCATCGGGGCGAATTCCTCGATCTCGGCGAGCCGCGCGAACCAGGTGGCCGGGTCGTTCGACCTGATCGTCTCCGACTTGGTGTCGCGGATCTCTTCGGCGATGTATTCGTCGCACGCCTTGCGCAGGCCGTCCTTCGAGCCGAAGTGATGGATGACCAGCGCGGCGCTAACCCCCGCGGCCTCGGCGATGGCCCGCAGCCCGACGTCGAAGCCGCGCTGACCGAACTGCTCGATCGCCGCGTCGCGGATCCGGGCGGCTGCGGTCAGGTCGACTGAACGCATGTTCAGTACACTAAACACGCGTTCAGTCCGACGTCAATGAGGCACGCCGTTAGGAATCCGTAAAGAAATCAGCGACGCGCGCCGGTCAGTCCCGGACCGCGGCCAGCACGCCGTCGCCGAGGGGCACCAGCGCGGGAGTGAGCCGCTCGTCCTCGGCGATCAACCGGGCCGCCTCGCGGACCGCGACGACCTCGGCGTCGCGCGCCGCGGGATCGCCGGCGCGCCCGCCCAGCCCGGCCCGGTGCACCACGATGACACCGCCGGATCGGAGCAACCGCACGCCCTCGACGACGTAGTCGGGCTGGTCGATCGGGTGGGCGTCGACGAACACCAGGTCATACGACTGGTCGGCGAGCCGGGTGAGGACCTCTTGGGCGCGGCCGCTGATCAGCCTGGTGCGCGACGGCCCGATGCCGGCTTCGGCGAAGGCCTGCTTGGCGAGGCGAACGTACTCGGGCTCGATGTCGATCGTGGTCAAGACGCCGTCGTCGCTCATGCCCGACAGCAGCCAGAGTCCGCTGACCCCAGCGCCGGTGCCCACTTCGGCGACGGCCTTGCCGCCGCTGAGCTTGGCCAGCAGGCTCAGCAGCGCACCCACCGCGGGCGTGACCGCCCCGGCGCCGATGTCCATCGCGCGCTCGCGGGCGCCCGCCAGGATCGCGTCTTCCGATATCGACCCCTCGGCGTGCGCGGAAAGTGCCTCGGCTCGGCTGGGGGCCGCATGGCCGGGGGCCACCGCGCCGTTATCGGTACCGTCCATGACCGGCAGCGTATGCCGGATTCGCGGTGCAGTAGGTCAGGCGCGCCTGAGCCCGACCACGCCGACACGCCCGGAAGCCGCGGCGCAACGAAACTCACTGCGCGGTGGATACGCCCTGCGTATCGCAGGTAACGATATGGTTTCTCAGCCAAACCTCAGTGTGCTCCTATGTCGCGCATACGCCGATGCGCGACGGTTTGCCTATGGAACGCGGCGGGTACTGGACCGGGAATACACAGTGGCGAGTTCGCGTTGCCGCTGACGAATTATCAGACCCTGACGCCAGGGCGAACCCGGAGGACCCAATCATCACCACGCTTTTGAGCCCGAGCAGCATGTCTCACGCGCAGGAGTGCCGAGACGACGAGTGGGTGGAAACGCCCGACGCGTTGCAGGGAACGGCGGTGTTCGATGCGACCGGGGACAAGGCAACCATGCCGTCGTGGGACGAGCTGGTGCGCCAGCACGCCGACCGCGTCTACCGGCTGGCCTACCGGCTGTCGGGCAACCAGCATGACGCCGAGGACCTGACGCAGGAGACGTTCATCCGCGTCTTCCGGTCGGTGCAGAACTACCAGCCCGGAACCTTCGAGGGCTGGTTGCACCGCATCACCACCAACTTGTTCCTCGACATGGTCCGCCGGCGCGCCCGCATCCGGATGGAAGCGTTGCCCGAGGACTACGACCGGGTTCCCGCCGACGAACCGAACCCCGAGCAGATCTACCACGACTCGCGGCTCGGCCCCGACCTGCAGGCCGCCCTGGATTCGCTGCCACCGGAGTTTCGTGCCGCGGTGGTGCTGTGTGACATCGAAGGTCTGTCCTACGAGGAGATCGGTGCCACCCTGGGCGTCAAGCTGGGCACCGTGCGCAGCCGCATCCACCGCGGGCGTCAGGCGCTGCGCGACTACCTGGCGGCGCACCACGAAAACGGCGGTGCGCTGCACACCAAGTCGGCGTAATACGGCGGGTCATCCGCTGCGCGAGTCGGCTCACGCGCGGTGACAATAGTGCAGCGTTGGGGTCTCGAGGCGGGTGTTCGGCGCTTCGTCGCGCTACATTCGAGGGGTACGTAGCAGCGAAAGGAGCTGGTGATGTCCGAGCGAGGACATGTGTTCCGCCGCGCGTTCTCCTGGCTCCCCGCCCAATTCGCCTCCCAAAGCGATGCGCCCGTCGGCGCGCCGCGCCGGTTCGGCTCGACCGAGCATTTGTCCGTCGAGGCGATCGCGGCTTTCGTCGACGGCGAACTGCGGATGAACGCCCATCTGCGGGCCGCCCATCACCTCTCGCTTTGCCCGCAATGCGCGGCCGAGGTCGAAGATCAGAGCCGGGCGCGTGCCGCACTGCGCGACTCGCAGCCGATCCGTATCCCCAGCGGGTTGCTCGGAATGCTGGCGGATATTCCGCACAGTTCGCCCGATGACACCTCCCGGCTGCCCGACGGATTCGCCGACCGCGACGCGCGCAACCGGCGCAAGCGCTCCTAGCTTGAGTCCCCGTAATCGGAAAACCGTGGATACTAGGGTGGACACGGACAATGCCGTGCCTGGTGCTCGCCCGGTAAAGGGCCCTGTATTAGGCGGTTTTCGAGCGCTCAGACGAGGATTTAAGAGGATCACGTGACCTCCGACCAAGGCAACGACAGCGGCAGTAACGGCGGCAACCGCCTCGCGCCGCGCCCCATCTCCCGGCCACCAGTCGACCCCGCCTCGCGGCAGGCGTTCGGTCGCCCCGCGGGGCAGCAGGGGTCCTTCGTCGCGGAGCGCGTGCGCCCGCAGAAGTACCGGGAACAGTCCGAGTTTTCGCCGCACGATCAACCGGCCGACCCCGTTCTGGAGGAGGCGTTCAGCCGCCCCGTCGGGGTCGGCGAGTCGCTGCAACGCCATCCTGTCGACGCCGGTGCGCTGACCGCCGAGACGGACGGTGCCGGCCCGGACGAGCTCGACGATCCGTGGCGGGACCCCGCGGCCGCGGCGGCGCTGGGGACCCCGGCGGTCACCCCGCCGGCACCGCACTCCGCGCTCGGTTACGGCGGCAAGCTGGGTGTGCGCGACGTACTGTTCGGCGGCCGGGTGTCCTACTTGGCGCTGGCCGTGCTGCTGCTGATTGCGCTGGTGATTGGGCTGATCGGCGGGGTGATCGGCCGCAAGACGGCCGAAGTCGTCGAGGCGTTCACCACCTCGAAGGTGACGCTGTCGACCCCAGGCAACAACGAAGGACCGGCGGGCCGATTCGCGAAGGTGGCCGCCGCGACCGCTGATTCGGTGGTGACCATCGAGTCGAAGAGCGACCAGGAGGGCATGCAGGGTTCCGGCGTCGTCATCGACGGTCGTGGCTACATCGTCACCAACAACCACGTGATTTCCGAGGCGGCCAACAACCCGAGCCAGTTCAAGACCACGGTGGTGTTCAACGACGGCAAGGAAGTGCCCGCCAACCTCGTCGGGCGCGACCCCAAGACCGACCTGGCCGTCCTCAAGGTCGACAACGTCGACAACCTGACTGTGGCCCGGCTCGGCGATTCGGACAAGGTTCGCGTCGGCGACGAGGTCCTTGCCGCGGGTTCGCCGCTGGGGCTGCGCAGCACCGTGACTCACGGCATCGTGAGCGCACTGCACCGTCCCGTCCCGTTGTCGGGGGAGGGCTCCGACACCGACACCGTCATCGACGCCATCCAGACCGACGCCTCGATCAACCACGGCAACTCCGGCGGCCCACTGATCGACATGGATTCCCAGGTGATCGGCATCGACACCGCCGGAAAGTCGTTGTCGGACAGCGCAAGTGGGCTGGGCTTTGCGATCCCGATCGACGAGGCCAGAGAAGTCGCCCAGACGCTGATCAAGGACGGCAAGATCGTGCATCCGACGCTCGGGGTCAGCACCCGGTCGGTCAGCAACGCGATCGCGTCCGGCGCCCAGGTCGCCAACGTGAAGGCGGGCAGCCCCGCGCAGAAGGGCGGGATCCTGGAGAACGACGTGATCGTCAAGGTCGGCAACCGCAAGGTCGCCGACGCCGACGAGTTCGTCGTCGCGGTGAGGCAGCTCAACGTCGGGCAGGACTCCCCGGTCGAGGTGGTCCGCGACGGTCGGCACGTCACGCTGACCGTGAAACCGGACGGGGATAACGGCTAGGTGTTCGCGAACCTCAGCTGGGAGCACATCCTGGTCCTCGTGGTGGTCGGGCTGGTGATCCTTGGGCCGGAGCGATTGCCGGGCGCCATCCGGTGGACGTCGAACGCGCTGCGCCAGGCCCGGGACTACTTCAGCGGCATGACGAGCCAGCTGCGCCAGGACCTCGGACCCGAGTTCGACGATCTGCGTGCCCCGCTGAGCGAGCTGCAGAGACTACGCGGCATGACACCCCGCGCCGCGCTGACCAAACACCTGCTCGACGGCGACGACTCCTTCCTCACCGGCAATTTCGACCGGCCGGTCAACGGCGTCCCCGCGAAGCCGGCGGAGCCTTCCTCGCCGGCGGCGCAGCCGCAGGCCCCCGGCCACACGCCGTTCGACACCGACGCGACCTGAGTAGTCAGCGCTTGGTCGGATCGAGGCCCAGCGACACTCCGGCCAGGCCGCGCCGCCGCGTCGACAAGCCGTCGGCGACACCGCGCAGCGCCTTGCCCACCGGCGAGTCGGGCGCGCTCAGCACGATCGGCAGCCCGGCGTCACCGGCGGCGACCAGCGCGGGGTCTAGCGGGATCTGGCCCAGCAGCGGCACGTCGGCGCCGGTGGCCCGCGACAGGCGTTCGGCGACCTGCTGGCCGCCCCCCTCGCCGAAGACCTGCAGCGTCGAGCCGTCCGGCAGCATCAGGCCCGACATGTCTTCCACGACGCCGGCGATGCGCTGACGGGTCTGCAGCGCGATGCTGCCGGCCCGCTCGGCGACCTCGGCCGCGGCCAGCTGGGGCGTGGTGACCACCAGAATCTCGGCGTTCGGGATCAGCTGGGCCACCGAGATGGCGATGTCGCCGGTGCCCGGCGGCAGGTCCAGCAGCAGCACGTCCAGATCGCCCCAGTAGACGTCGGCCAGGAACTGTTGCAGCGCGCGGTGCAGCATGGGCCCCCGCCAGACCACCGGCGTGTTTCCCTCGGTGAACTGCGCGATCGAGATGACCTTCACCTCGTGGGCGATCGGCGGCAGGATCATCGACTCGACCTGGGTGGGCCGGGCGGTGGTGCCCATCATCCGCGGGATGGAATGGCCGTGGATATCCGCGTCGAGCACGCCCACCGCCAGGCCGCGCGCGGCCATCGCCGCGGCGAGGTTCACCGTGACGGTCGACTTGCCAACGCCGCCCTTGCCGGACGCGACGGCGTAGACCCGGGTCGTGGAGCTCGGCTGGGCGAACGGGATGACGGGCTCGCGGGCATCGCCACGCAACTGCTTGCGCAGCTCGGTGCGCTGTTCGTCGCTCATCACGTCCAGGCTGACCTTCACCGCGCCGGTGCCGGGAACGTCGGCGACGGCCTCGGTTACCCGCTCGCTGATTTCGCTCTTCTTCGGGCAGCCGGCGATGGTCAGGTAGATCGTCACGTGCACGCCGCCGTCGGGGGCGACGTCGATGCTCTTGACCATCCCGAGTTCGGTGATGGGACGCCGCAATTCGGGGTCGATCACCTTGCTCAGGGCGGTGCGGATGGTTGCGCTCAGGTCGGCTTGCGAACCGGCGGGGTCATGACGGGACATCACCGCCGAGTGTAGGCGGCCGGTCGGCCGAGGGTCAGGCCGCCGGGGCCGCTGCCGGCTGGTTGCCCGCAGCGTTCGACACCGGGCCGGCCGGCCTGGGTGACGCCGAGGCGCTCGGCGAAGCCGCGGCGGGGCCGGCCACCGGCGGCGCGGCCGGCGGGACGGCATCGGGCGGCGGTGGGGCTAGCGGCGGTGGGGCTAGCGGCGGTGGCGGTGCCGGTGGGGGAGCCGGCGGGCCGAACTGCGGTCCGGCTTGCGGCGAGCTTTGCGGGCCGATGCAGATCAGCGTGCAGCCGGGCTGTCGTGTCTGCGCCGGTGCCCCGGTGTTGGGCGACTGCCACGGGAACATCGGTGGCTGGCCGAGAGGCTGCTGCGGGCCGAAATCGATCAGCGGCATCCGCGCCAGCGGATCGTCGATGGGCAGGCCGTTGATGTTCATCGGCAGGTTGGGGCCCAGCCCCTCCGGGTGCTCGTCGTGCGCGTCGCCGAGCGGCGGCGGCGGACCGGTGATCGGCGGCAGGTCGACCGGGACGACGCCGGTCGCGTAGGCCGCCGCCCAGCCCAGCACGTTCTGGGCGTAGGGCATCGAGTTGTTGTAGCGCAGGATCGCGGACATCACCTGCGCCGGGTCGCGCAGGTTGAGCCCGCCGCTGCACAGGTAGCGGGCGGCCGCGAGCGTGGCGTCGAACAGGTTCTGCGGGTCGGCGGTGCCATCGCCCTTGCCGTCCGAGGCGTAGCGGGCCCAGGTGCCGGGCAGGAACTGCATCGGTCCCATCGCGCGGGCGTAGGTCGGGCGGTTGCCGACGCTGCTCTGCAGGATGACCTCGTTGCCGGGCAGCGTGCCGTCAAGAGCGGGTCCGTATATCGGAACGACCGCGGTACCGCGCGCGTCGACGGCGCCGCCGCCGGCGTGGCCCGACTCGATGCGCCCGATCCCGGCCAGCAGGTTCCAGCTGATGCCGCAGCCGGGGGCCTCGGCGGCCATCTTCTGTTCGGCACTGCGGTAGGCCGTCAGCGCGATCGTCGGGATGCCCAGCGCGCCGGGCGCATTCACGATCCTCGGCGGCGGCGGCGCCGAGGCGGCGCCCGCGGCGACATGGAAGGCGGTCGGCGCATGCTCGATCGCGATGACGGCCGGGCCGGACAGGTCAGGCACAGCGGGGGAAACCGCAGCTACCGGGCTTACGACGGCATGCACGGACGGGATTGGGCCCTTGCCGTGCAACGGCGGAGCCGCCGCGCCAACCGCCCCGGCTAACACCAACGGAGTAATCACGGCTACCCCGAATGCCGGTGTCCGCGTTACGCCGGCTGCCCGATTCGCGGCCGCCGCGGCGGCCGGGCGTGCACCCCAGCGTCCCCCTATGCGCACTCGACCGTCCTAAGTATGTGAGCTGCCGGATGAGTATGTGAGCTGCCGGAAACCTCTTCTTAGCCTCGTGAACTTGTCACCCTACATAACTCCCGTTACGGGAGTGGCGCAATGGTTGATTTGCGATTCATCTTGATTTCTTGGCGGCCCGCTCCAGGTCATCGCGCGCCTGCGCGGTCCCGTCGTCCGTGGTTTCCCGCTGTAGATCGGTTAGCAGGGTGCGGAGATCCTCGAGCTCGTGACGCAGGTACTCGCGGGTCACCACCTCGCCAACAGCCAGGCGCAGCGCGGCCAGCTCCCGCGCCAGATACTCGGTGTCGGCCTTGGTTTGCGCGGCGCGACGGCGGTCCTCTTCGAGCGCCACCCGGTCGCGGTTCTCCTGCCGGTTCTGCGCGAGCAGAATCAGCGGTGCCGCGTAGGCGGCCTGGGTGGAGAAAGCCAGGTTAAGCAGGATGAACGGGTATGGGTCCCAGCGCAGGGAGGCGGCGGATACGTTCAGCACGATCCACCCGATCACGATGATGGTTTGAATCAGCAGGTAGCGGCCGGTGCCGAAGAACCGCGCGATGGACTCGGTGATCTGGCCGACGGTCTCGGGGTCCAGCCGCGGCGAATACCTGCGCGATGTCCGCGGGGTATACAGCCTTCGCGGTGCCGTGGATCTGCTCACGCGGATCCTCCCAGTCGTTGTTCGATACGACCGGCGCTGTCCAGCTGCTGCACGTCGACGCGCCAGTCGTGCGGCAGCAGGTGATCGAGCAGGTCGTCCACGGTTACCGCGCCCAGCAGATGGTTCTGGTCGTCGAGCACCGGTCCGCATACCAGGTTGTAGGCGGCGAGGTAGCGGGTCACCGCGCCCAGGGGGGTTTCCGGCGTCAGGGTGAGCAGGTCGCTGTCGACGATCCCGCCGACCAACTCCGCCGGCGCCTCCCGCAGCAGTCGCTGCAACGAAATGCAGCCCAGATAGCGTCCGGTCGGGGTGGCCGTCGGCGGGCGCGCCACGAACACCATCGACGACAGCGCGGCGGTGAGGTCGGGATCGCGGACCCGGGCCAGCGCCTCGGCGACCGACGTGTCCGGTGTCAGCACGACGGGGTCCGAGGTCATCAGGCCGCCCGCGGTGTCGGGGGAGTGCGTCAGCAGCCTTCGCACCGGTTCGGATTCGTCGGGGTCCATCCGGGTCAGCAACATCTCGGCGTCGGTTGGATTCAGCACGCCGAGCAGGTCGGCGGCGTCGTCCGGGTCCATCTCCTCCAGCACATCTGCCGATCGGTCGGTGCCCAGCTGCGACAGCACGTCGGCCTGATCCAGTTCAGGGAGCTCCTGCAGAACATCGGCCAGCCGGTCGTCGTCGAGCGCCCGCAGCACCTCGTAGCGCCGCTTGGGTGGCAGCCCGCGGATCGTATCGGCCACATCGACCGGCTTTCGCCCGTCGAATTGCTCAAGCAGCTGGGCCACCCCCTGACCCGGCAACGCCAGTGCCGACGGGGTCAGTCCCTGCACGCTCTGCCAGTCCACGACGTGCACGGGGCCGCGCCGTCCCAGCCGTCGTTGGCCGCGAACGGCCACCCGGTGCACCATCCAGTCCCGGGTTCGGGTCTGCTCGATTCCCAGGTCGGTGACGACGACGTCGACGCCGGCCAGCTCCGGCAGCTCCGGGTCGTTGACCTTGACCGGGGTGTCGAGCACCTGGCCTATCACCAGGACCTCGCCCGGCCGTTGCTCGAAGTGACGCAGGGATACGTTGCCGGTGTTGAGGGTCACCGCGTTGGGTTCGATCGCGGCGACCCGCAGGATCGGAATGAAGATGCTGCGCCGGGTGGCCAGGTCGACGACCAGCCCCAGCACCCGCGGTTGCTGACGCACGATGCTGATGCTGATCACGACATCGCGGACGCGCCCGAAGTTCTCACCGAGTGGACCCAGCACCAACATTCGCGCGAGCCGCGCGGCGTACACCCGGTTGACCGATCCCATGCAACAGAGCCTAGGCAGCCGCTGGCCGCAAGGCAGCCGCGGTGTCAGCGCCCCGCGCGCCGCTAACGCTGCATCGCGAAGATCGCGACGATCAAGGTGACGATCAGGGTGGCGACGCCGATCACTATGCCGGCGACCGCCAGCGCGTAGCCGTCTTGGTGAGTCCGCTTGATCTGGCCCAGTGCGATCGCGCCCAGCACGATGGCGACGATCCCGCCGATGCAGCAGAACACGCCGGTGAACGACGAGATCAGCGAGGCGATCGCCAGACCGTTCATCCCAAGCTGCATCTCCGGCTGCGGCCCATAGCCCTGATAGCCCGGTGGGGGATAGCCGGGTGGGGGGTAGCCCGGCGCGGGATAGCCCGGCGGCGGATAGTCCGGAGGCGGGTATTCCGGCGGCGGCCCATAGCCGGCGGGACCAAACTGCGGCGGCCCCTGCGGCCCGTAGGCGGGGGGCGGATAGCCGCCCGGATAGCCGGGCGGGTAGCTCGGCGGCGGATAGGGCGGTGGGTAGTCGGCCGCGGGCGGCGGTACCGGCGCATCCCAGGGAGGTTGCCAAGGCGGTTGCTCGCCACTCGGCGGCGGACGCGCCGCGTCGTCGTGGGCGTCTTCGCCGCCGCCGGGAGCTGTCATGCCGATCAATCTAACCGCCACGCTGGTGGAGGGCGCGGCCACAATCGGTCGATAGGGTGGGAGGGTCAGGGATGCAGCCGTTTCCAGGCCGGAGGAGAATGAGCGGCGATGACTAATCCATTCCAGCCCGGGCAGGTTCCCGGCGCGACGCCCTCCGGCCCCGGCGCCGGACGGCGTGGTGTGCCCGGATTGCCTACTCCCCCCAAGGGCTGGCCGGTCGGGTCCTACCCCACCTACGCCGAGGCGCAGCGCGCCGTCGACTACCTATCCGACCAGCAGTTCCCGGTCCAGCAGGTGACCATCGTCGGCGTCGATCTCATGCAGGTCGAGCGCGTCACCGGCCGGCTCACTTGGCCCAAGGTGCTCGGCGGCGGCGTGCTCAGCGGCGCCTGGCTCGGACTGTTCATCGGGTTGGTCCTCGGCTTCTTCAGCCCGAATCCATGGGCCGCGCTGGCCACCGGCTTGGTCGCCGGCGTGTTCTTCGGGTTGATCACCTCGGCGGTTCCCTATTCAATGGCCCGCGGCACAAGGGATTTCAGCTCGACGATGCAATTGGTGGCCGGCCGCTACGACGTGCTCTGCGATCCCCAGAACGCAGAGAAAGCGCGGGATCTGCTGGCGCGCCTGGCTATCTGACGCGCGGAGGCTGATTCAGTGAGTCGTCGCGGGCGCGCATTGGGCGCAATCGTGCTGGCGGCGTTGTCGATCGCATCGGTGTCGGCCTGCGGCTCCGCCGGGCATCGGCTGGTGATCAGCTTCTATACGCCGGCCACCGACGGCGGGACGTTCGCCGATGTGGCTCATCGCTGTACCGAAGAACTCGGCGGCCGGTTCGCCATCGCACAGATAAGCCTGGCCCGGGCGCCCGGCGAGCAGCGCTTGCAGCTGGCCCGCCGGCTGACCGGTCGCGACCGCAGCCTCGACGTGATGGCGCTGGACGTCATCTGGACCGCGGAGTTCGCCGAGGCGGGCTGGGCGCTGCCGCTCTCCGACGACCCGGCCGGGCGGGCCGAGACCGATGCGGCCGCCGATACCCTGCCGGGGCCGCTCGCGACGGCCCGGTGGAAACACAGGCTCTATGCCGCACCCATGGCTACCAACACCCAATTGCTTTGGTACAGGCCGGATTTGGTCAAGCGGCCACCGAGCGATTGGAGTGACATGGTGGCCGAGGCGGCCCGGCTGCGCGCGGCGGGCCAGCCCAGCTGGATCGCGGTGCAGGCCAACGAGGCCGAAGGGCTGGTGGTGTGGTTCAACACGCTGCTGGTGAGCGGCGGCGGTCAGGTGCTCTCCGAGGACGGCCGACAGGTCACCCTGACCGACACGCCCGCCCACCGCGCCGCCACCGTCAACGCGCTGCGCATTCTCAAGTCGGTGGCCACCGCGCCCGGCGCCGATCCGTCAATCACCCGCACCGATGAGGCCACGGCGCGGTTGGCGGTCGAACAGGGTAAGGCCGCACTCGAAGTCAACTGGCCTTTCGTGCTGCCGTCCATGCTGGAGAACGCGGTGAAGGGCGGTGTGGACTTCCTTCCGCTCAACCGGAATCCCGAGCTGGCCGGCACCGTCAACGGCGTCGGCGCGTTCGTGCCCAACGATGAGCAATTCCGCATCGCCTACGACGCCAGCCAGAAGGTGTTCGGTTTCGCGCCCTACCCCGGCGTCGCGCCGGGCAGGCCGGCCCGGGTGACGATCGGCGGGCTCAACCTGGCGGTGGCCAGCACCACCCGTCACCGCGCCGAGGCGTTCCAAGCCGTCCGCTGCCTGCGCAGCCTGCAGAGCCAGAAGTACGTCGCGATCGCGGGCGGCCTGCCCGCCGTGCGGACCTCGCTGTACTCCGATCCGCAGTTCCAGGCCAAGTACCCGATGTACACCGTCATTCGCCAGCAGCTCACCGATGCTGCGGTCCGCCCCGCGACGCCGGCCTACCAGGCCGTGGCCATCCGGCTCGCGTCGACGCTGAGCCCCATCACCGAGATCGACCCGGACGCCACGGCCGACCGGCTCACCGCCCAGGTGCAGAAGGCCATCGACGGGAAGGGGCTGCTGCCGTGACCCCTCCTGTCGCGACCTCGGAACGGCGACTTGCGTTCATGCTCGTCGCACCCGCGACGGTGCTCATGGTTGCGGTGACCGCCTATCCGATCGGCTACGCGATCTGGCTGAGCCTGCAGCGCAACAACCTGGCCACCCCCAACGACACCGCGTTCATTGGCCTGGGCAACTACCAAACGATCTTGAGCGACCGGTACTGGTGGACGGCGCTCGCCGTGACGCTCGCGATCACGGTGGTGTCGGTGTCGATCGAGTTCGTGCTGGGCCTGGCGCTGGCGCTGGTGATGCACCGCACGCTGGTCGGCAAGGGCGTGGTGCGCACCGCGGTGCTCATCCCGTACGGCGTCGTCACGGTGGTCGCGTCGTACAGCTGGTACTACGCCTGGACGCCGGGCACCGGATATCTGGCCAACCTGCTGCCGCAGGGTAGTGCGCCGCTGACCGAGCGCATCCCGTCGTTGGGCATCGTCGTCATTGCCGAGGTCTGGAAGACCACGCCGTTCCTATCGCTGCTGTTGCTGGCCGGCCTGGCCCTGGTACCCGAGGATCTGCTGAAGGCGGCCCAGGTCGACGGCGCGGGCGCGTGGCGGCGACTGACCAGGATCACCCTGCCGATCATCAAACCCGCGGTCGTGGTGGCGCTGCTCTTCCGTACCCTGGACGCCTTCCGCATTTTCGACAACATCTACGTGTTGACCAACGGCGCCAACAACACCGGGTCGGTGTCAATCCTGGGCTACGACAACCTCTTCAAAGGCTTCAACGTGGGCATCGGCTCGGCGATCAGTGTGCTGATCTTCATTTGCGCGGGCGTCATCGCGCTCGTCTATATCAAGGTCTTCGGCGCCGCGGCACCGGGCGGTGAAGTCAATGGATAGGCGGCGCACCGCCGTGTGGGCCGTCGTCGACGCGGTCGTTGTGGTGTACGCGCTGCTTCCGGTGCTGTGGATTCTCGGCCTGTCGCTCAAACCGACGTCAACGGTCAAGGACGGCAAGCTGATTCCGTCGTCGGTGACGTTGGCCAACTATCGCGGCATCTTCCGGGGCGACTTCTTCAGTTCGGCACTGATCAACTCCATCGGGATCGGATTGATCACCACCACGATCGCGGTCGTGCTGGGTGCGATGGCGGCCTACGCGATTGCCCGGTTGAACTTTCCCGGCAAGCGTGCGCTCGTCGGCGCCGCGCTGTTGATCACCATGTTCCCGGCGATCTCCTTGGTCACGCCGTTGTTCAACATCGAGCGCTTCCTCGGCCTGTTCGATACCTGGCCGGGGCTGATCCTGCCCTACATCACTTTCGCGTTGCCCCTTGCCATTTACACGCTGTCGGCGTTCTTCCGGGAGGTGCCCTGGGATCTCGAGAAGGCGGCCAAGATGGACGGCGCGACGCCGGGGCAGGCTTTCCGCAAGGTCATCGTCCCGCTGGCGGCGCCCGGACTGGTGACCGCGGCGATCCTGGTGTTCATCTTCGCGTGGAACGACCTGCTGCTGGCGCTGTCGCTGACCGCCACCAAGGCGGCGATCACCGCGCCGGTGGCGATCGTGAACTTCGGCGGCAGTTCACAGTTCGAGGAACCGACCGGATCGATCGCGGCAGGCGCCGTCGTGATCACGATCCCGATCATCGTCTTTGTTCTAATCTTCCAACGACGGATTGTCGCCGGGTTGACCTCTGGCGCTGTGAAGGGATAGCGCGATGGCCGAGATTGTGCTGGAGCACGTGAACAAGACGTACGCCGACGGGGCAATAGCGGTTCAGGACCTGAACGTCACCATCGCCGACGGCGAATTCCTGATTCTGGTCGGGCCTTCGGGCTGCGGCAAGACGACGACGCTGAATATGATTGCCGGGCTTGAGGATATCTCGTCGGGCGAGTTGCGCATCGACGGCGAGCGGGTGAACGAAAAAGCGCCCAAGGACCGCGACATCGCAATGGTGTTCCAGTCCTATGCGCTCTACCCGCACATGACCGTGCGGCAGAACATCGCCTTCCCGCTGACGCTGGCGAAGATGAAGAAGCCCGAGATCGCGCGGAAGGTCTCCGAGACCGCCAAAACCCTTGACCTGACCGACCTCCTGGACCGCAAGCCGTCCCAGTTGTCGGGTGGGCAACGGCAGCGCGTCGCGATGGGCCGGGCAATTGTGCGCCACCCCAAGGCTTTCCTGATGGACGAGCCGCTGTCCAACCTGGACGCCAAGCTGCGGGTGCAGATGCGCGGCGAGATCGCCCGACTGCAGCGCAAGCTGGGCACCACCACCGTCTACGTCACCCACGACCAGACCGAGGCGATGACGCTGGGAGACCGCGTGGTGGTGATGCACGGCGGTGTCGCCCAGCAGATCGGCACCCCCGACGAGCTCTACGAGCGCCCGGCCAACCTGTTCGTCGCGGGCTTCATCGGCTCGCCGGCGATGAATTTCTTCCCCGCCACCCTGACGCCGACGGGACTGACCCTGCCCTTCGGCGAGGTCATGCTGGCGCCGGAGGTCTTGGAGGTGATCGCGGGGCACCCGACCCCGGAGAACGTCATCGTCGGGGTGCGACCCGAGCATCTGGCCGATGCCGCGCTGATCGACGCCTACCAACGCATCCGGGCGCTGACCTTCGAGGTCAAGGTCGACTTGGTCGAATCGCTGGGCGCCGACAAATACCTGTACTTCACCACCACCGGCCCGGCCGTGCACGCGGCTCAGCTGGACGAGCTGGAGGCGCAGGGCGAAATGCACGAAAACCAGTTCGTGGCAAGGGTTCCCGCGGAGTCGAAGGCGGCCATCGGGGGTTCGATCGAGTTGGCGTTCGACACCACCAAACTCGCGGTCTTCGATGCGGACTCCGGGGTCAACCTGACCATCCCACCCGAGTGACACAGCATCTGGACCACGTGCGCGCGCACCTGCGCCGCTACTTCGCCGAAGCCGGGATCGAGTCCGAGCCCGATACGGCGAGCGTGACTTTTCTGGGCACCGAAACCATCGAGGTGTTGCGGTTCCGGGGCGACGGATTGATGCACTATGTGTCGCTGGGCTGTTCACGCCACCCGATGCGCGACCCGACCGAAATCCTCGTCGACCAACTGCGTGGCCCACGTGCCGAGATCGTGCTGCGGCTGCAAGATCCCGGTCCGGTCACCGGCATCGCCCGCAGCCTGGCCATCCTTGCTGCCACGCCCGCCGTCGACGGCGTGATACTGGCCGCCGACGCGCTGATCGACCTGGGCTCGCCGCTGTGGGCGCGACCCTCGGGGCGCGCGCCGTTCACCGCGGTGTTGTTGGGCCGCAGCGACATTCCGGATCTGTCGCTGGAGCCGCCGCGTGACCCGGTCAACTTCTTGTCGGCGACCCCCATCACCGCGACCGAAGCGGCCTGGGTGCGGCTCAAAGGCGCCGAGGCCATGCGGCAGGCCTGGCAGAACGACGGCGTGAATGTGCTGGATCCGAATCGCCCTGCGGCACAACCCAACTGATCGCCTGGTGCTTCATCGAGTGTGCGCCCACGGCGACCTGGACGCACACTCGCGGCCCTGGATGCACACTCGACGGAGTGGTGCGGGGCACTAAGCAGCTAAAGCCAGTTGTTCCTGCGGAATTGGAAGTACAGGACCAGGCAGGAGACGATCATCAAGGCCATGATGGCCGGATAACCCCACGTCCAGTTCAGCTCGGGCATGAAATGAAAATTCATCCCGTAGATCGCGGCGACCATCGTGGGCACCGCCAAAATACCGGCCCAGGCGGCCATCTTGCGCATGTCGTTGTTCTGCTGCATGCCGACCCGGGCCAACGCCGCCTGCACCAGCGAGTTGAGCATGTCGTCGTAGCTGGCGATCTGATCCGCGGCCGCGGTCTGGTGGTCGATGACATCGCGCATGTAGCGCCGGACTTCCTTCGAGATCAGGTCCTTACCCTCGGTCTGCATGCGCTGGAACGCGGCGGACAGCGGGTTCACGGACCGGCGCAGCTCGACGACCTCCCGTTTGAGCAGATAGATCGGCTCGACATCGAGCTTGCTGCCCGGGGCGAACGCGACGACCTCGATGCTGTCGATGTCGGTCTCCATCAGCGCGGTCACCTCGAGATAGTGATCCACGACGTGGTCGGCGATGGCGTGCATCACCGCGAAGGGACCCAACTGCAGATGCTCGGGCTCGGCATCCAATCGCTTGCGCACGTCCGACAAGCCGCCGTGCTCGCCGTGGCGGACGGTGATCACGAAGTTCTTGCCGACGAAGATCATCACCTCGCCGGTTTCGACGATCTCGCGCGCCAGCACCACCGAGTCGTGCGGCACGTAGTTGACCGTCTTCAAGACCAGGAACATCGTGTCGTCGTATCGCTCCAGCTTGGGTCGCTGCTGGGCACACACCGCGTCCTCGACCGCCAACGGGTGCAGCCCGAAAACGTCGGCGATCTCCTGCATGTGGGTCTGGTCGGGCTCATACAGCCCGATCCAGACGAACGCCGACTGGCCGGTGACTTCGATTTCGCGGACCTTGTCCAGCGCGGCGGTGTAGCTGTACTTGCCCGCTATCCGGTGCCCTTCGACGTAGACGCCGCAGTCGACCAGGGGCTCGGCGGGCCGGGGCTCGGGGTGCGCGTGCTGCGGTGTCGGTCGCGGCTTCGCGATCGGTCTCAGCGCTTCCGGCAACGCGTCGAATCCCTGGAACACCTCAACCTCCAATCACTGCGCAGGCCTGGGCGAGCGGTGGTCAATGCTACGCGTCCGGGCACGACAAGGCAGGAAGACAAGGCGGGAAAAGTGCCTGGCAGCCGCGGGTGCATGACTGGCGCCGCGCGGGGGTGCGCTAGTTTCGACGCGGACCGAAATACCTACAAACCGACTTTCTCCATAGGAGTACCAGAAGTGAGTGCAAGTCCTCTGAAGGTCGCCGTCACCGGCGCCGCCGGCCAGATCGGCTACAGCCTGTTGTTCCGCCTGGCCAGCGGTTCGCTGCTGGGGCCCGAGCGCCCGATCGAGCTGCGGCTGCTCGAAATCGAGCCGGCGCTCAAGGCGCTCGAGGGTGTCGTGATGGAACTCGACGACTGCGCGTTCCCACTGCTGGCGGGCGTCGAAATCGGCGCGGACCCGAACAAGATCTTCGACGGCGTGAACCTGGCGCTGCTCGTCGGCGCGCGTCCGCGCGGACCGGGCATGGAGCGCAGCGACCTGCTGGAGGCCAACGGCGCGATCTTCACCGCGCAGGGCAAGGCGCTCAACTCGGTTGCCGCCGACGACGTCCGCATCGGCGTCACCGGCAACCCGGCCAACACCAACGCGCTGATCGCGCTCAGCAACGCACCCGACATCCCGAAGGAGCGCTTCTCCGCGCTGACCCGCCTCGACCACAACCGCGCGATCTCGCAGCTGGCCAAGAAGACCGGCGCGGCCGTCACGGACATCAAGAAGATGACCATCTGGGGCAACCACTCGGCCACCCAGTACCCCGACATCTTCCACGCCGAGGTCAATGGCAAGAACGCCGCCGAGGTCGTCAACGACCAGAACTGGATCGAGAACGACTTCATACCCACCGTCGCCAAGCGCGGCGCGGCGATCATCGACGCCCGCGGAGCCTCGTCGGCGGCCTCGGCCGCGTCGGCGACCGTCGACGCCGCCCGCTCCTGGCTGTTGGGCAGCCCGGACGGTGACTGGGTCTCCATGGCGGTCTTCTCCGACGGCGCCTACGGCGTGCCCGAGGGCATCGTGTCGTCCTTCCCGGTGACCACCAAAGACGGCGACTGGTCGATCGTGCAGGGCCTCGAGATCGACGAGTTCTCTCAAAGCCGTATCGACAAGACCACTGCCGAACTGGTCGACGAGCGCAAGGCGGTCACCGAGCTCGGTCTGATCTGACCCGGATCCCAATTAGGCCTACTAACGGGTAGTCAGTACCCTGGGCCCGTGTCCGAATTGCTTGAATCGATACAGACTCGCTCCGAGGACGGCGTCATCACCGACGCGGACATCTTCGAGGCACATGTAGGCGGCAAGCTTTCCGTAGGCCTGACGACTCCGTTGGACACGCAGCGCGCGCTGTCGATCGCCTACACCCCGGGCGTCGCGCAAGTCAGTCGTGCGATCGCCGCCGACCACACCCTGGCGTCGCGCTACACGTGGGCGAGCCGACTGGTGGCCGTTGTCAGCGACGGCAGCGCGGTACTGGGCCTCGGTGACATCGGACCGGCCGCGTCGCTGCCGGTGATGGAAGGCAAATGCGGGCTGTTCAAGGAGTTCGCCGGGCTGGACGCGATCCCGATCGTGCTGGACACCAAGGACCCCGACGAGATCATCGACACCCTGGTGCGACTGCGCCCGACGTTCGGCGCGGTGAACCTGGAGGACATCTCCGCGCCCCGCTGCTTCGAGATCGAACGCCGCGCCGTGGAAGCGCTGGATTGCCCGGTGATGCACGACGACCAACACGGCACGGCGATCGTCGTGCTCGCGGCGCTGATGGGCGCCAGCAAGGTGCTGGGCCGCGACATGTCGACCCTGCGCGTGGTGGTATCGGGCGCGGGGGCGGCCGGCGTGGCCTGCTCGAAACTTCTTCTCGCAACGGGGGTTTCGGACATCACAGTGCTCGACTCGCGCGGCATCCTGCACACCGGCCGCGACGACATGAACGTCGTCAAGGCCGATCTGGCGCGATGCACCAATCCCGACGGTCTCACCGGCGGCATGGTCGAAGCGCTCGACGGGGCCGACGTGTTCCTCGGGCTGTCCGCGGGTGTGGTTCCCGAGGAACTGATCGCCACCATGGCGCCCGGCGGGATCGTGTTCGCGCTGTCGAATCCCGACCCGGAAATTCACCCCGACGTCGCCGCCAGGTACGCGGCGGTGGTGGCCACCGGCCGCAGCGACTTCCCCAACCAGATCAACAACGTGCTGGCCTTCCCCGGCCTGTTCCGCGGCGCGCTGGACGCCGGCGCTCGCCGGATCACCGAGAGCATGAAGATCGCCGCGGCCGAGGCGATCTTCTCGGTGGTCAGCGACGACCTGGCGCCCGACCGGATCGTCCCGAGTCCGCTGGATCTGCGTGTCGGGGAGGCGGTTTCGGCCGCGGTGGCCGCCGCCGCTGACAGCCCGGGGTGAGAACTAGCCGGCCGGTGGCGCCGCTGATCGCCGCCGCACTCGCTGTGGTTCTCTGGGCGGCCGGCTGCGCGACCCACACCCAGGACCACCGCCCCGCGCCGGAGTTGGTGGTCGGATCCGGCCGCGACTCCCAGTCGGTGCTGCTGGCCGCCGTCTACGCCGCCGCCTTGCATTCCTACGGCTTCGGCGCGCGAACCGAGACCGCCGACGACCCGATGGCGCGACTGGACTCCGGCGCGGTCACGATCGTCCCCGCGTTGACCGGTGAGGTGCTGCGGACCCTGCAGCCCGGCGCCGCGGTGCTCTCCGACGCGGCCGTCTACCGAGCGATGATCGCGGCGTTGCCCGAGGGCGTCTTGGCGGGCGACTACACCACCGCCGCCGAGGACAAACCCGTGCTGCTGGTGAGTCAATCCACCGCGAAGGCTTGGGCCGGAACCGATCTCAGCGCGGACCTGAGCGCACTGGCTAAACACTGCGACGGGCTGAGTCTCGGCATCGTCGCCGGCCGCCATGCGCCCGCGTCGGTCGGCACGTGCCGGCTTCCCGCGCCACGCGAATTCCCGGATGACACAACGATGTTCGCCGCGGTGCGGGCCGGGCAGCTGACCGCGGGATGGACCACCACCGCCGACCCGGCCATTCCCGGCGACCTCGTCGCGCTGGCCGACCGCAAGCCCGCACTGATCCAGGCCGAGAACGTGGTGCCGTTGTATCGCCGCAACGCGCTCAAAGACCGGCAATTGCTCGCGATCAACGAAGTGGCCGGCGTGCTGGACACCGCGGCCCTGGCCGACATGCGCCGGCAGGTGGACGGCGGCGCCGACCCGCGTGCGGTGGCCGGCGGGTGGTTGGCCGAACACCCGCTGGGCCGCTGAGCGTCAGCGCTTGGGCGGCATCAACCGGCCCAGGACGGGCCCGAAGACCTGCTGGTAGTACGGGCCCGCGACCCGCACCATGACGTCCAGGAGCTTGGCGTCCGTGCCGACGAGCACCCGGGCCTTCTTCTTGCGGACCGCGTCGAGGATGATCTTCGCCGCGCGTTCCGGGCTGGTCCGGGCCAGCCGCTTGTCGAACAGCTTGGCCAGGTCGTCGCGGTCGAGGCCCTCGGCCGCGGTGGCGTTGCGCGCGATCGCGGTCTTGATGCCGCCGGGGTGCACCGTCGTCACCGCCACCGGGTGGCGAGCCAGGATCATCTCCTGTCGCAGCGCCTCGGTGAAGCCGCGGACGGCGAACTTGGCCGCGTTGTAGGCCGCCTGGCCCGGCACCGAGAACAACCCGAACACGCTCGAGACGTTGACGACGTGGCCGTCCCCGGACGCGATCACGTATGGCAGAAATGCCTTGGTGCCGTTGACGACTCCCCAGAAGTCGACGTCCATCACCCGTTCGATGTCCTTGAACTGACTGATTTCGATGTCACCGGTGAAGGCGATGCCGGCGTTGTTGTAGATCTGGTTGACCTTGCCGAAGTGCTCGTTGACCGCCTCGGCGTAGGCCACGAAGGCCTCGCGTTCGGTCACGTCGAGCCGGTCGGATTTGACCTGCGCGCCGATCGCCTTCAGCTGCTCCTCGGTGTGCGCCAGTCCCTCGGTGTCGACGTCGCTGATCGCCAGCTTGGCACCCGAACGTCCCAGCTCGATGGCCAGCGCCTGCCCAATACCCGAACCCGCGCCGGTCACCACCGCGACCTTGCCGGCGAATCCCTGCATGAGCACCTCCTCGTGTCGGCTCCCGTTGAGGTTAACCGGTACCCGGGGTATCGCTCTCTTCGGGTGCGAACGGGTCAGCCGAACGCGGTGTCGATGATCTCCTGCTGCTCGACGGCATGCACCTTCGACGACCCGGACGACGGGGCCGACATCGCCCGGCGGGAGATGCGCTTGATGCCGGTCAGCTTGTTCGGCAGCAACTCGGGCAGCTCCAGGCCGAACCGCGGCCAGGCGCCCTGGTTGGCCGGCTCCTCCTGCACCCAGAAGAACTCGCCGGCGTTCGGGTAGCGGTCGAGGGTCTCGCCCAGCCGGCGTTTCGGCAGCGGCGCCAGCTGCTCGATGCGCACGATCGCGACGTCGTCGCGGTTGTCCTTGGCCTTGCGCGCGACCAGCTCGTAGTAGATCTTCCCGCTGGTCAGCAGGATCCGCCGGACCTTGCCGCGGTCGCCGACGCCGTCCTCGTAGGTGGGTTCCTCCAGCACCGAGCGGAACTTGATCTCGGTGAAGTCCTTGATGTCGCTGACCGCGGCCTTGTTGCGCAGCATCGACTTCGGCGTGAACACGATCAGCGGACGCTGGATGCCGTCGAGCGCGTGCCGGCGCAACAGGTGGAAGTAGTTCGACGGCGTCGAGGGCATCGCGATCGTCATCGAACCCTCCGCCCACAGTTGCAGGAAGCGTTCGATCCGGGCGGAGGTGTGGTCGGGTCCCTGCCCCTCGTGGCCGTGCGGCAGCAGCAGCACCACGTTGGACAACTGGCCCCACTTGGCCTCCCCGGAGCTGATGAACTCGTCGATGATCGACTGCGCGCCGTTGACGAAGTCGCCGAACTGCGCCTCCCACAGGACCACGGCGTCGGGGTTGCCGACGGTGTAGCCGTACTCGAAACCGACGGCGGCGTACTCGGACAGGGGAGAGTCGTAGACCAGGAACTTGCCGCCGGTCGGGCTGCCGTCGAGGTTGGTCGCCAGCAGCTGCAACGGCGTGAATTCCTTGCCGGTGTAGCGATCGATGATCACCGAATGCCGTTGGGAGAAAGTGCCCCGCCGGGTGTCCTGACCGGACAGCCGCACCAGCTTTCCCTCGGCCACCAGCGACCCCAAAGCCAGCAGCTCGCCGAAGGCCCAGTCGATCTTGCCCTCGTAGGCCATCTCGCGGCGTTTCTCGAGCACCGGCTGCACGCGCGGGTGCACGGAGAAGCCCTCCGGTACCGCCAGGAACGCGTCGCCGATGCGGGCCAGCAGCGACTTGTCCACGGCGGTGGACAGCCCCGCGGGGACGATCTGGTCGGCCTCGACCGAGGCGCTCGGCTGCACGCCGTGCTTCTCCAGATCGCGGACCTCGTTGAAGACCCGCTCCAGCTGGCCCTGGTAGTCGCGCAGCGCGTCCTCGGCCTCCTTCATCGAGATGTCGCCGCGGCCGATCAGGGCCTCGGTGTAGCTCTTGCGCGCGCCGCGCCTGGTGTCGACGACGTCGTACATGATCGGGTTGGTCATCGACGGGTCGTCGCCCTCGTTGTGGCCGCGCCGCCGGTAGCAGAGCATGTCGATGACGACGTCCTTCTTGAACTTCTGCCGGAAGTCCACGGCCAGCCGCGCCACCCAGGCGCACGCTTCGGGGTCGTCGCCGTTGACGTGGAAGATCGGCGCCCCGATCATCTTGGCGACGTCGGTGCAGTACTCGCTGGACCTGGAGTACTCCGGCGCGGTCGTGAAGCCGATCTGGTTGTTGACGATGATGTGGATGGTGCCGCCCACGCGATAACCGGGCAGTAGGGCCATGTTCAGTGTCTCGGCGACCACGCCCTGGCCGGCGAAGGCGGCGTCCCCGTGCAGCATCATCGGCACCACCGAGAAGCCGTCTTCGCTGTCGCCCTTGTCCAGCAGGTCCTCCTTGGCGCGGACCAGGCCTTCCAGCACCGGGTCGACGGCCTCCAGGTGCGACGGGTTGGCGGTCAGCGACACCTGAATGTCGTTGTCGCCGAACATCTGTAGGTACACGCCGGTGGCGCCGAGGTGGTACTTGACGTCGCCGGAGCCGTGCGCCTGCGACGGGTTCAGGTTGCCCTCGAACTCGGAAAAGATCTGCGAGTACGGCTTGCCGACGATGTTGGCCAGCACGTTGAGCCGGCCGCGGTGCGGCATCCCGATGACCACTTCGTCCAGGCCGTGCTCGGCGCACTGGTCGATGGCCGCGTCCATCATCGGGATGACGCTTTCGGCGCCCTCCAGCGAGAATCGCTTCTGCCCGACGTACTTTGTCTGCAGGAAGGTTTCGAAAGCCTCTGCCGCGTTGAGCTTGCTCAGGATGTATTTCTGTTCGGCCACAGTCGGTTTGACGTGTTTGGTCTCGACCCGCTCTTCGAGCCATGCCTGCTGCTCGGGCTCGAGGATGTGGGTGTACTCCACGCCGATGTGGCGGCAGTAGGCGTCGCGCAGCAGGCCCAGGATGTCGCGCAGCTTCTTGTACTCGGCCCCGGCGAAGCCGTTGACCTTGAACACCCGGTCGAGGTCCCACAGCGTCAGGTCGTGGGTCAGCACCTCGAGGTCGGGGTGGCTGCGGAACCGGCTGCCGTCCAACCGCAGCGGGTCGATGTCGGCCATCAGATGCCCGCGGTTGCGGTAGGCCGCGATCAACTCCATGACGCGGGCGTTCTTGTCGACGATCGAGTCGGGGTTGTCGGTGCTCCACCGGATCGGCAGATACGGGATGCTCAGCTCGCGAAAGATCTCGTCCCAGAAGGCATCCGAGAGCAGCATCTCGTGAATGGTGCGCAAGAAGTCGCCGGATTCCGCGCCCTGGATGATGCGGTGGTCATACGTCGAAGTCAGCGTGATCAGCTTGCCGATACCCAGCTCGGCGATGCGTTCCTCGCTGGCGCCCTGAAACTCAGCGGGGTATTCCATCGCGCCGACGCCGATGATGGCGCCCTGCCCGGACATCAGCCGGGGCACCGAGTGCACCGTGCCGATGGTGCCGGGGTTGGTCAACGAAATCGTCACTCCCGCAAAGTCTTCGGCGGTGAGCTTGCCGTCGCGGGCACGCCGCACGATGTCCTCGTAGGCGGAGACGAACTCCGCGAACCGCATGTTTTCGCAACCCTTGATGCCGGCGACCACCAACGAGCGCTTGCCGTCCTTGCCCTGCAGGTCGATCGCCAGGCCCAGGTTGGTGTGGGCGGGCGTGACCGCGGTGGGTTTGCCGTCGACCTCGGCGTAGTGGCGATTCATGTTCGGGAAACTCTTGATCGCTTGCACCAGCGCATAGCCCAGCAAGTGGGTGAAGGAGATCTTGCCGCCGCGATTGCGCTTGAGCTGGTTGTTGATGACGATCCGGTTGTCGATCATCAGCTTGGCCGGAACGGCCCGCACGCTGGTCGCCGTCGGCACGTCCAAGGACGCGGACATGTTCTTGACGACGGCCGCGGCGGCGCCGCGCAGTACCTGCAACTCGTCGCCCTCGGCCGGTGGGGGAGTAGGGGCCTTGGCCGGTGCCGCGGCCACGGCGGCGCCATTGCCCGCGGGTGGCGTGGGCTTGGCTGCTGGCACAGCCGGCTTGGCTTCTGGCGCAGCGGTCTTTGGTTCGGGGGCGGCCTGCCCGTCGGCGGGGGCGCTCGGGGGTGTGTCGGAGGCGGGCTCGGGGTTGTAGTCGACCAGGAACTCATGCCAGCTCGGGTCCACCGACGACGGGTCGTCGCGGAACTTGCGGTACATTTCCTCGACCAGCCATTCGTTTTGCCCGAATGGTGAACTTATGTTGCTCACGGCCGCTGTTCGCCTCAATTCCTTTGTTTTGCAAGCGCATTGCGCGGCGCCTGCGACTTCTCGCGCCTCGGTTGACCCGTCACTTCACACCCGCGGCGCTCCTCGACGTTTCCGACCCATAAAGGCTATCGCTTCCCCGGCAATTCGACAGACGGACCATCCAGGCTTGGCGGCTAGCCGGCTTCGTGGACGGGCGGCAGCACGCGCAGGGGGGCCGGCCAGCGCGCCGGCGGGGCGCCGAATGCCTGACGGGCGTTGCGGACGATCTTCTTGCCCACCATGCGATTGCCGGCGCCGCCGACCGCGGCGCCGATGCCGACCGGCAGCATCTTGCCGAACATGAGCGCGCCACGCCGCACGGTGTACCGCTTGACGAAATATCCGAGCATCCGGGTGTTCAACCGCGACAACGTCGGCAGCGGCAGCGTGGCCATGCCCTCCGCCAGCCAGCCACCGTTGGTGCGCCCGGGTCCGATCAACTCGCCGATGGCGCGCCTGCTGTCGTCTCCGACCAGCACGGAAAGCACCAGCGCGCGGCGCCGTTCGCGGTGGTCGGCCGGGATGCCGTACACCACGGCGTTCGCCAGCACGAACACCGCGGTGGCCTCGAGGAAGAACACCGTTTCGCCGGCGCCGGCGGTCATCGCTGTCAGCGTCCCGACCCCGGGGAATGTGGCCGCGGAACCCACCGCAGCGCCGCTGGCCGTCAGCGCGGCCAGGTAGCGCTTTTCCAGCTTGGCGACGATCTCGGCCGGGCTGGCACCGGGGTGGGCCCGCCGTAGCCGGGCCACATAGGCCGTCGCGGCCGGGCCCTGGAGCCGGGAGCTACGCTCGATGACCTGCGCCAATGCCCGTGCGGATGCCTTGGGCCGACCGCCCCCCGCGGCGGGCAACGCATCCGGCGCAAACCCGCGCTCGGACCTTCTCTCGGATCTTTTCAAGACCAACTCCCTGACCTATTGCGTCCTTTCAGGCTAACGCGCATTTTGCTGCACACGGGCCGGGCCGAAAAGCGCGCCTTTTTCGCCCGGCATTCGATCCGCGGCTGCCGCTAATTGCCTCGCGCGGAATAATGCACGCTGGATACAGGGTGTAGCACCCCGCTCATGGGGCACGCCGGTCGAGCAGTTCGGGCATGCAGGGCCCGAATAGACCGGAGAGCATCGTCGGGAGCTGAAGCGAGGTGAGGGGCATGACCACGGCGTCGCCCAGGTGGGCCGGGGAAACCCGGCGCGCGGGGCCTCGTCGTGCCAGGCCCACTGGGGGCTGGAAATTTACGCTCCCGTCAAACGCCAACCCGTGGAACGCGCTCTGGGCGATGATGATCGGCTTTTTCATGATCATGGTCGACTCGACCATCGTCGCGGTCGCCAACCCGACCATCATGGCCGACTTACACACCGGGTACGCCTCCGTGGTCTGGGTGACCAGCGCCTATCTGCTGGGTTATGCGGTGGTGTTGCTGGTCGCCGGCCGGCTCGGGGACCGGTTCGGCACCAAAAACCTCTACCTGGCCGGTCTTGCGTTGTTCACGGCGGCGTCGCTGTGGTGCGGGCTGTCCGGCAGCGTCGCCATGCTGATCACCGCCCGCGTGGTGCAGGGCATCGGCGCCGGGGTGCTCACCCCGCAGACCTTGTCGGCGATCACCCGGATCTTCCCGCCGGAGCGGCGCGGTGTCGCGGTCAGCCTTTGGGGCGCCACCGCGGGCGTCGCCACGCTGGTGGGCCCGCTGGCCGGCGGAGTGCTGGTCGGCGGCCTGGGGTGGGAGTGGATTTTCTTCGTCAACGTCCCGATCGGGGTCATCGGGCTGGGCATGGCGCTGTGGCTGGTGCCCGCGTTGCCGACCGAGGCGCATCGATTCGACCTGATCGGTGTCGCGCTGTCCGGGATCGGCATGTTCCTGATCGTCTTCGGCCTGCAGGAGGGCCAGGCCGCGGGATGGCAACCGTGGATCTGGGCGACGATCGTCGCCGGTGTCGGATGCATGTCGGTCTTCGTCTACTGGCAGGCCGTCAACACGCGCGAGCCGCTGATACCGCTGGACATCTTCGCCGACCGCGACTTCAGCCTCTGCAACGCCGGGGCGGCCGTCATCGCGTTCGCGTCGACGGCCACGATGCTGCCGCTGATGTTCTACACGCAGGCGGTGTGCGGGCTCTCGCCCACGCGCTCGGCGTTGGTGATCGCGCCGGTGGCGATCGCCAACGGCGTGCTGGCGCCGTTCGCGGGCGTGATGGTCGACCGATATCACCCGCGGCCCGTGCTCGGCTTCGGCTTTTCGATGGTGGCGATCGGGCTGACGTGGCTGGTGTTCGAGATGACCCCAGACACGCCGATCTGGCGGCTGCTGTTGCCGTTCGGCGTCATCGGCATCGGCAGCGCGTTCGTGTGGTCGCCGTTGACCGCCACCGCGACGCGCAACCTGCCGGGGCATCTGGCCGGCGCGGGCTCCGCCGTATACAACTCGGTGCGCCAGCTCGGCGCGGTGCTCGGCAGCGCCGCGATGGCCGCATTCATGACGTGGCGGATCAGTGCCCAGATGCCCGCGCGGGCAACCACCGGTGATGCCTCGGAGGGTGCCATCACCCTGCAGCTGCCCGGCTTCCTCCGCGAGCCGTTCTCCGCCGCGATGTCGCAATCGCTGCTGCTGCCCGCGTTCATCGCGTTGTTCGGGATCGTTGCCGCGCTGTTCCTGGCCGGTTTCGCGTCGCCGGCACTGGCCGATGAGGACCTCATCGACCACGACTACGACGACGATGACGACGACTACGTCGAGTTCATCCTTCGCCGCGAACCGGGCATCACGCCCGCGCCGGAGGCGCCGATAGCTGCGCCGCGCGCACAACCTATCGGCTTCGCGCACAACGGCTCTCATGTCGACATCGGACGCAGCTTCCGTCCCGTCGCCGAGTTTGCGCCATTCGAGTCCGGGCCGTTCGAGTCCGCCGGCGAGGCCCCGCGACGACAGCACTACCGTCCCGATCGGGACGACGACCCCACTGGCTACGGTCGGCATTCGTCCGGTCGCTAGCCCGTCAGGGCCAGAAACGCGCCCAAGTCGATCAGGCCGGAGGGCGTGCCGGGCAGGTACTCGGTCAGCTGCTCCGAGCGCACGATCACAGCCGCGTACTGTGCCCGACTGACGGCGACGTTGAGCCGATTCCTGTTGAGCAGGAACGAGATTCCGCGCGGCACTTCGTCGACGGATGAGGCCGTCATCGAGATGAAGACCACCGGCGCCTGCCCGCCCTGGAACTTGTCAACGGTTCCGACCCGGACCGCTCCCATACCGGCCGACGCCAGCCGCCGGCGCACCAGCGCCACCTGGGCGTTGTACGGCGCGAGCACCAGCACATCGGCGGCGCTCAGCGGCCTGGTGCCGCGCTCGTCGGTCCACGCGGCCCCGAGCAGACGCTGGATCTCGGCGAGGATCGCGTCGGCCTCCTCGCGGCTTTCGATCGAGTTTCCTTGGTGGGCAACGGGAAGCACATGGACGCCGGGCTGATATCCCTCCAGCCGCCGCGCGGCGGTTTGCTCGGCGTGGGAATGCAGCCTGCCCTCATAGGACAGCGCCGAGACCGCGGCGCAGACCGCCGGGTGCATCCGGTACGAGCGGTCCAGGAAGTAGCCGCGTTCGTCGGGCAGCGTGCGATGGCCGTCGACCAGCCAATCGAGCGCCGACGTGTCGACCGGCTCCGGATGCGTGCCCTCGCTGACCTGGGGCAGCTGCTGCGGGTCGCCGAGGAGCAGCAAGTTGGCGGCCGCCGGTGCCACGGCGATGGTGTTGGCCAAACAGAACTGGCCCGCCTCGTCGATGACCAGCAGATCCAGGCCGCCATGGGGGACCCGAGCGGGATTGGCGAAATCCCATGCGGTGCCGCCGATCACGCATCCCGCGGAGCTGGCGACGAAGGCCGCATAGTCGCCGCTGTCGATCTCCTGCCAGCGCGGGGCGTGGCGGTCATAGCGCTTCTTGGCGACCCGGGTGGGCTCCAGCCCGGCGTCGATCGCGGCGTCCAGCAGGTTCTCCACCGTGGCGTGCGATTGCGCCACCACGCCGACGCGCCAGGAATGGTGCGTCACCAAGTGCTTGATCACCTGGGCGGCGGTGTACGTCTTGCCGGTCCCCGGCGGCCCGTGGACCGCGAGGTACGACGCGTCCAAGTCCAGCGCCGCCGCGGTGATGTCGGCGGCGGTGTCGTTGCCACGCGGAAGCGGGGCGCCGCTGCGGGTTCGGGGCGCGCGGCGCAGCAGGACGTCGATCATCGCGGTGCGCGGCAGTCGCGGCAGCCCGGCGGCCACCGTGGCGGCGCTCGATTCGATCGATTCGCGCAGCGCCACGGTGGGAACAGGTGGGCCGGGGGTGAGCGCGAAGGGCAGTTGGTGAAAGGTGTTGCCGTCATTGCCCACTCGCTCGAGGATGACCACTTCGGTGGGCAGCGCGGGATCGTCGGCCTCGACGACCTCGGCCCGCCCGGCCGCCCGTCGGTCGGGGTTGTCGGTCATGCCCGGCGGGGCCGGGGCGTCGTAGAGGGCGAAGACATTGGTCATCAGGTCGCCGCGTGCGAGCTCGCCGCGCAGCCGGACTCGTCGTTGCTGTTTTCGCGCGCGAGGGGGCAGGTGCCAGTCGACGTCCACCGCCGCGTGGTCGGCGACGAAGACGTCGGTGTTGTCCGCCCACTCCTCGACCGGGAAGTTCAACCGGTCGAAATGCGCCCACCAGAACGGCTTGTCCTCGCGCCGGTGGTAGCCGCGTGCGGCG
Organism: Mycobacterium sp. IS-836; assembly: GCF_001954275.1. Classification (GTDB taxonomy): domain Bacteria; phylum Actinomycetota; class Actinomycetes; order Mycobacteriales; family Mycobacteriaceae; genus Mycobacterium. The sequence goes on from NZ_MBEU01000032.1 coordinate 40,287, forward strand.
GCGACCAGCGCGACCGCGGTCTGCTCCGGGGTGCGGTCGCCGACGGCGGCGTCGCCGGCGAATGCCGACAAAGCCACCGCCAACTGGTCGTGGTCTTCGACGGCGGCGCCGTCGGGAACGGGTTGCGCGCCAACGGGTGTGACGCCGGCTTCCCACGCGCGTACGAGTAGCCAGTTGCGCAGTTCCTGTGTCGACCGGCAGTCGTAGTGGTTGTAGTCCTCGATCTCCTTGAGCACGGTTGCGGCTTCGTCGACGCGGCCGGCGTCGTGCAGCTCGCAGTACCGGGCATAGGACGTGATCGAATCCGCGGCTGTGGTGACATCTCCGGAGCGCAGCTGCGCACCCATGTAGAGGGGCTCCAGCGCCTTCAGGCCAAACGATTCAGCGCCCACCCGAATGCTTTTGCGCACCAATGGATACAGGTCGACCAACGTCCCGCTGCGCAGTAGCTCGTCGACCTCGTCCTCGCCGACTCCGTACCGCCCGGACAGCCGCAGCAGCGCGGTCTTCTCATACGGCGCGTAGTGGTAGATGTGCATGTTGGGGCGACGCTTGCGGCGCTTGGCCACCATCGCCAGAAAATCGGTCAGTGCCTTGCGTTCGTCGACCCGGGTGTGCGCCCACAGCGGCCGGAACGTGCCGGTGGGCCCGGCTTCCAGGACTCCGAAGAGGTATTCCAGACCCCAGTCGTGCCCGTCGGTGGTCCACAGCGGATCGCCCTCGAAGTCGAAGAACAGATCGCCGGGGTCGGGCTCGGGCAACAGCGCCAGTGGCTGGGGATCGGCGATCTCGAATCGCGGTATGCCGGTGTCGCGTTGCAGGACTTGCAGTTTGGCCTGGGCGGTCAACTTGGCCAGCGCGCCGGGCGCCAGGTCGGGCACCGGCCCGCGGTGCTCGGCCAGCTCGGCGACCGTGGTGACGCCGGCGTCAATGAGCTTGTCCCGCTGGCTTACTCGCATGCCGGCAACCAACAGGAGGTCGTCGGTGGCGCGCACTTGTTCTTCGCACAGCGGGCAACGAAAGCATGCCCGCACCCGTTCGTCTTCCCAGCGCACCGCGGTGCCCGCGGCGTAGTGCTCGTCGAGCAGGCGTTGCAGCAGGGCGCGCTGGGACCGGTAGACGGGGATCAGATCGCATATGCGATAGCGCACGACAGACCCATCGCCCAGCCGCAGTTCGGCGTCCGGCGCGACCGAGACCCCCATGCTGGTCAGCGCGTCGGCGTAGGCGGCCAGTTGCAACAGCGCGGTGACCTTGGGGGAGCGGGCGAGCTTGGTGTCGACGAGGCGATATCGCTCGCCGTCGGAGACCAGGAAGTCGGCGAATCCCACGAAGCGGCCGTCGAACATCGCGGCCTGATACACCACCGGGGCGCGGTCCGCGATCGCGCGCCGGGTCGCCTCGGCCGCGGCGGTCAGCCCTTCGAGCGTGTAGGCCGGACGGCCGATGATCGCGACCGCATCGTCGAACTCCGCGCGCAGGCGGTCGAGCTCGCGTTGCTCATGCCGCTGGCCCAACGCGGCCGTGCGTTCGAGCAGCTCGTCCTCCACGACGACGGCGGGGCCGCGGCCCAACTTCGCGTCGAAATCGCGCAGCAATGCGTACTCGCAGCGAGCGGCGGCCGCGAGATCCGATGCGCTGTAGACGATGCTGTCGCCGGTGACGAACACAGCAGCAACTGTAGGTGAGGCGACCGACAATCCGGCGGTGCCGGGCTAGCGATCTGCCTAGTGGCCGGGGGTGTTCCCGATGAGCTCGACGCCGTTGCCGTTCCAGTGGAATCGCACGTCGGTGTTCAAGCCGTTGATGCCGCCGGGATAGGTCAACGCGACGGTGTCGCCGGTGGTCTGCGCCGCATCGATGCCGTTGAAACCGTAGGTGTCGGGCACGCCCTGCGGGATGAACTGACCGAGATGGAACAGCACCGCCCGGGTGGTGGGGTTGATGGCGTTGGTGTTGGCCTTGATGATCACCGCCGACAGCTGGGCGCACTGGTTGTAGTTGCCGGCAAGCGGCTCCGGGCTCCAGGGCTGTTGACTGCGGGGATCGCGAGGCAACTCGGAGACCACTTTCGCGATGGTGGACGACGCCAGGTTGACCGCGCACGGGTCGGCCGGTGCGCCGCCGGGCGACGCTGTCGCCCCTGGCGCCTGGCCGGGTGCGGTAGAGGGTGCCGCCGGCGTGGTTGTCGTTGCCTGCGGGGTCTTGGCGACCGTGGAGTCGCCCGTGCCGCAGCCCGTCAACGCCGCGCCGAGCACCACCGCGACGGACAGGGCGGACAGCGGCTCGGCAGGGCAGGGTAGCGACCACACATCGCGCACCGTACCGTCATCGGGCTCGACGGTGTGGCAGGCATGCCGCGCCCAAGGTTGACCTCGCCCTCACCGCCGCTATCTGGTGCTGACCCGCCACGCTCAGCGCTGCTGAGCTCGCGGTCACCACTAGACTTCAGGGACGATGACCCTCCCCGACAGCTCGCCCGAGGCTGTTTCTACGACGTTTGCCGACCTGCAGATCCATCCCTCCGTCTTGCGGGCGATCGCCGACGTCGGCTACGAGACACCGACCGCCATCCAGGCGGCGACGATTCCGGCGCTGATGGCCGGTTCCGACGTGGTGGGGCTGGCGCAGACCGGCACCGGCAAGACGGCGGCGTTCGCAATCCCGATCCTGTCCAAGATCGACGTGACCAGCAACGCGACCCAGGCCCTCGTGCTGGCGCCCACCCGGGAACTGGCGCTGCAGGTGGCCGAGGCGTTCAGCCGCTACGGGGCGCAGCTGCCCAAGATCAACGTGCTGTCGATCTACGGCGGGTCGTCCTATGGCGTGCAACTGGCCGGACTGCGGCGCGGCGCGCACGTGGTGGTGGGAACGCCAGGCCGCATCATCGACCACCTCGAACGCGGCACGCTCGACCTGTCGCGGGTGGACTACCTGGTGCTCGACGAGGCCGACGAGATGCTCGCCATGGGTTTTGCCGACGACGTCGAGCGCATCCTGTCCGAAACACCGGAATACAAACAGGTCGCGCTGTTTTCGGCGACCATGCCGGCCCCGATCCGCAAGCTCACCGCCAAGTACCTCCACGATCCGTTCGAAGTCACCACCAAAGCGAAAACCGCTACGGCCGAGAACATTTCGCAGCGCTACATCCAGGTGGCCGGGCCACGCAAAATGGACGCGCTCACCCGGGTGCTCGAGGTGGAGCCGTTCGAGGCGATGATCGTCTTCGTGCGCACCAAGCAGGCGACCGAGGAGGTGGCCGAAAAGCTGCGCGCCCGAGGCTTTTCCGCGGCCGCCATCAACGGCGACATCCCGCAGGGGCAGCGCGAGCGGACGATAGCCGCGCTGCGAGACGGGGGCCCCAAGGGCATCGACATCCTGGTCGCCACCGATGTGGCGGCGCGCGGGTTGGACGTGGAGCGGATATCGCATGTGCTCAACTACGACATCCCGCACGACACCGAGTCCTACGTGCACCGCATCGGACGCACCGGCAGGGCCGGGCGTTCGGGAACCGCGCTGTTGTTCGTCGCGCCGCGCGAACGCCACCTGCTGAAGGCGATCGAAAAGGCAACGCGCCAAACGCTCACCGAGACCGAGCTGCCCACCGTCGAGGACGTCAACGCGCAGCGCGTAGCGAAATTCGGCGATTCCATCACCCGCGCCCTCGGCGGTCCGGAAATCGAGCTGTTCCGCAAGCTGGTCGAGGACTACGAACGCGAGCATGACGTCCCGATGGCCGACATCGCCGCCGCGCTGGCCCTGCAGTCGCGCGACGGCGAGGAGTTCCTGATGGCACCCGAACCGCCGCCCGAGCGGCGCGAGCGTCAGGAGCGTCGGGAACGCCGCGAAAAGCCATGGCAGACACGGGATTTCGCCACCTATCGCATCTCCGTGGGCAAGCGTCACAAGATCGGCCCCGGCGCGATCGTCGGCGCCATCGCCAACGAGGGCGGACTGCACCGCAGCGATTTCGGCCACATCGCGATCGGCCCGGATTTCTCCCTGGTGGAGCTGCCGGCCAGATTGCCGAAGGCGACCGTGAAAAAGCTTGAACGCACGCGTATCTCGGGCGTGCTGATCGACCTGCGGCCGGATCGAGGCTCCGGCAAGACCAAACCACGCAAGAAACGCGCCGGATGACGCTGTCCGAGGAGAGGGACGCCCAGGGCGGGCTCGAGCAGGTCGCCCATGTGGACCGAGTCGCGTCGCTGACCGGCATCCGCGCGGTCGCCGCCCTCCTGGTCGTCGGCACCCACGCCGCCTACACCACCGGCAAGTACACCCACGGGTACTGGGGTCTGGTCGGCTCGCGGATGGAGATCGGCGTTCCGATCTTCTTCGTGCTGTCCGGCTTCCTGCTGTTCCGCCCGTGGGTCAAATCGGCCGCCACCGATGGCCCGCCGCCCTCGCTGAGTCGCTATGCCTGGCACCGGGTTCGGCGCATCATGCCCGCCTACGTCATCACCGTGCTGATTGCCTATGTGCTGTACCACTTCCGGGAGGCGGGACCGAATCCCGGGCACTCGTGGACGGGCCTGGTGCGCAATCTCACCCTGACGCAGATCTACACCGACGGCTACCTCGGCAAGTACCTGCATCAGGGCCTGACCCAGATGTGGAGCCTGGCGGTGGAGGCGGCCTTCTACGTGGTGCTGCCCCTGCTGGCCTACGTGCTGCTGGTGCTCGTCTCGCGGCGGCGCTGGCAGCCGAGGCTGGTTGTCGGCGCGCTGGCGGCGATGGCGTTGCTCAGCCCGGCATGGCTGGTCCTGGTGCATACCGATCACTGGTTTCCCGACGGCGCCCGGCTGTGGCTACCGACCTACCTGGCCTGGTTCCTGGGCGGCATGCTGCTGACGGTGCTGCAGCGGATGGGTGTGCGGTGCTATGCGTTCGTGGCAATACCGCTGGCGGTCATCTGCTACTTCATAGTCTCGACCCCGATCGCGGGGGCGCCCACCACCTCACCGGCAACGTTGGGGGAGGCGCTGTACAAGACGTGCTTCTACGCCGTGATCGCGGTGTTGGCGGTGGCACCGTTGGCCCTCGGTAACCAGGGGTTGTATGCGCGGCTGCTGGCCAGCCGGCCCATGGTGTGGCTGGGCGAGATCTCCTACGAGATCTTCCTTATCCACCTGGTGACCATGGAGTTCGCGATGGACTATGTGGTGCGGGCCCACGTCTACACCGGCTCGATGCTGTATCTCTACGTCGCGACGCTGGCCCTGACCATCCCCTTGGCCTGGCTGCTGCACCGTTTCACCCGGGTGCGCGACTGACCGGGTTAGGTATTAGGTGGCGACGAGTTGCGGGAGCCTCGCCTGCAGCGGCGTGAGCGGAGCCATCCCGGCCCAGGCCGACGACGCACCGGCGTGGTAATGGGCCATGGCGGTCACGTCCTGGGCCCACATCTCGTCGTAATGGGATTCGGTAGCCGCGATCGCCGGGGTGTTCAGCCCCAAAAAGTTCGTGCTCACCAGCGTCACCAATAGAGCGCGATTGGCCGCGATCGCCGGCGTGGGCACGGTGGCGGCGTGTGCCGTCTCGAACGAGGCCGCCACTGCCGCGGCCTGGGCGGCGGCCCGTTCGGTATGCCCGGCCGCCGCGCTCAGCCACGCGGCATAGGGCGCGGCTGCGGCCGCCATCGCTGCGGCCGCGGGTCCCTGCCACGTCTCACTCGACAGGTTCGACGTCACCGACGCAAACGAGTCCGCCGCCGACCGCAATTCGCCGGCGAGCCCACTCCAGGCCGATGAGGCCGCGCGCATGGGCCCCGGCCCCGCACCGGTTTGCATCCGTGCCGAATTGATTTCGGGCGGCAAACACGGGTAAGTCACTATCGATCCTTCCTGAGTGGCGCCGGCTGGCTGGCTATCGGTAGCAGCGCGTCGTCGTGTGCGCACACGGACACCCGCGCTTCGACTCCTGGTCTGCTCCCCACCGATCGCTCTGCGACAACTCGATGGGCCATAACATAGCGCTGCGGCGCCGCCCAAGAAAGCGGTTTGGACGAAAAAGCCCTAGTAGACATAGGTATAGTTGCGCGGCGCCGCGTCCTCGCGTGGGTGGACGACTAGTGACGGGCGCCGACCGGCGTGACGATCGGGACGACGAACTCCTCGATCATCGCCCGTTCGTCCGCCTCGTCGCGGCCCGGATACATCAGCAGCGACGTGATCACCCGAATCACCCATCGGGCCCGGCGTTCGACGACTGCGGGCTCTTCGGGACCGAGCGAGCTCACGAACGCGGCGGCCAACGCGGTGATCACCTCCGACTTTTCGGCCAGCTCGCCGCCGATCGGGGGGCGGGTGACGGCGAACCACGCCGCCAATGCCGCGCTGTCGCGAACCATCCGCAACGTGGCGGTGATGCTCGCAATCAGGCGTTCGCGCGGATCCTCGATGCCGTCGATCTCGTCGGCGATCGCGCGGCTGAGCCGGCGGGTCTCGCGGTGCACGTAGGCGGTGCGCAGGGCGTCGCGGTTCTCGAAGTACCGGTATAGCGTCGCGCGGGAACAGCCTGCGGCACGGGCAATTTCGTTCATGCCGATCGATGCCTGGTCGCGCACCGTGTAAAGCTCCTCGGCGGCATCGAGTATCCGGTCCGCCGCCGCCTCGCTGCGGTGCGAGGCCAGCCAGTCGGGCATCAGGATTTCACCGTGATGGGCACCGACAGCGGGCGCCTGACGTAACTGCCGCCGGACCAGACGATTGCGGACTCGTCCACCTCGAAATCCGGGCAGCGGGCCAGCAGTTCGGTCAGCGCGACCCGCGATTGCATCCGCGCCGCCGCCGCGCCCAGGCAGTGGTGCGCCCCGTGGCTGAAAGTCAGGATGTTGCGTGGGCGGCGGGTCACGTCGAGTTCGCCTGCGTCCGAACCGTATTGGCGTTCGTCGTGGTTGGCGGACGCGTAGAGCAGCAACACTTTGCGGCCGGCCGGGACGGTTGTGTCGCCGATCGCCGCGTCCCGCGTGGCCGTGCGCGCCAGCCCCTGCACCGGCGAGGTCAGCCGCAGCAGTTCTTCCACCGCGTCGGGGATCAGCGCCGGGTCGGCGACCAAAAGTCGCCGTTGGTCGGGGCGCCGGTGCAGCAAGGGCATCGACCCGCCCAACATCCCCGTCACGGTGTCGTTGCCTCCGGTGACCATCGTGAACGTGAAGGCCAGAATCGACAGCGTGCCGGAGATGTCGCCGTCGGCGCCGACTCCGGCGGCGACGAGGTGCGAGATGGTGTCGTCCTCGGGTTCCGTCCGCCGCCGTTCGATCAGCCGCGTGAAGTAGGCCATCATCGACCCGACGGCATCGCCTGCGCTTTCCAGCGCGCCGCTGACGCCGCCTTCGGTGGTGTTCGCCGCGACGATGGCCTGGGTCCAGCCGTCGAATTGGGCCCGATCGTCCTCGGGCACGCCGAGATAGTGCGCGACGACCATCGACGGCAGCGGCTTGAACAGTTCGGTGACGATGTCGCCGCCGCCGTCGGAGCGGAGCCTCTCGATGCGCTCGACGACGAACTCGTGCACCTTGGGCTCGACGGCCTCGACCTGCCGCGGCGTGAAACCGCGCGACACCAGCTTGCGAAACTCGGTGTGCACCGGCGGGTCCTGCATGACGAAAGGTGGATTGTCCTGCAGCCCAATCATTTCCAGGTCGTCGTAGTTGACCGTCAGTCCCTGCGCCGACGAGAACGTCTCGTGGTCGCGGGCCGCCGCCCAGACGTCGGCGTGCCGGGACAGCACGTAGTAGTCGCGATCCGGTCCGCCTTCGGGGACGACGTGATGCACCGGGTGGTGGTCGCGCAGCGCGCGGTACATCGGCCAGGGGTTGGGCCAGGTGTCGGCGGTGGCGAGCCGGAACGCAGCGGGTGCGTTATGAGACAGATCAACCGACATGTCTTATATGTAAGGCATTCCAACGCTGATGTCAACGTGCCGGTCAGCGGCAACCCATGTACAGTACGTTCAGTTCGTACTGAACAAGGAGGAGTGCGATGTCACCGGAAGAGGCCGAGTTCGTCGACCGCATGGGGCTGTTCTTCGAGCTCCTCGGCGCCACCCGCACCATGGGCCGGATATACGGATGGCTACTGATCTGCGATCCCCCGCAGCAGTCGTTGGGCCAGCTGGCCGATGCGTTGTCGGTGAGCAAGGCCTCGATCAGTACCGTCGCCCGGCAGCTGCTCGAAGGCGGCATGGTCGAGCGGTTGCCAAGCCCCAACCGTCAACACCTCTACCGGGTCACGCCGGGCGGGTTCACCAGCGTGATGGAAACGCAGCTATCACTGATGCGTCTGGGTATCGAGCCGGCCGACTTCGCGCTGTCGGTGCTGGGGGAGGACCGCGCCGAGCAGCGGGAGCGCGTCGAGGACTTCCGCGATTTCTGCGAGTTCTGCACCCGGGACTATCGCGACCAGTTGATGCGGATGTGGACCGAATATCGGGAGGGAAAGAGAAAGTCATGACGATGACGGACAAAGTCGACTTCCGCGACGTGCGGTGGGGGTCGGTGGAATGGACGAACCTCTGCACGCTGTACCTGCGGGCATACGAAAGCCGTTCGCCAGCACCGATTCTGGGTGACACGGCGGCCGCTGAGGCCATGGACCGCATCGAATACGACTGGGCCCGCATGCGCCGCGCCATGCACCCCGGATCGAATCAGTACCTGGTCACCATGCGCGCCAAACAGTTCGACGACTGGAGCGCCGACTTCTTGCGCCGCCATCCCGAAGCTGTCGTGCTGCACCTCGGGTGCGGCATGGACACCCGGGCGTTCCGGCTGCACCCGCCGGAAACCGTGCGGTGGTTCGACGTCGACCAGCCCGACGTGATCGCGTTGCGGCGCAAGCTGTATGACGACCGCGACGGCTACCGGATGATCGGCTCGTCGGTGACCGACGACTGGCTCGGCGAGATACCGACGGATCGCCCGATGCTGATGATCGCCGAGGGTCTCGTCATGTACATCACCGAGCCCCAGGTGCGCATGCTGCTGCAGAGCCTCACGGACCGGTTCGGCAGCGGCGAGCTCCTCTTCGACACGACCTCGCCGATGGGGCCGCGGTTGTCCAAGGTGCTCACCAAGGGCATCACCAAGTGGGGCATCCGCGACGCCCGCGAACTCGAGCGCTGGAACCCGCGGCTGCGCTTCCTCGAGCAGTCCGCCGTGGGGGCGCTCTACGAGCGCATACCGTCGGCACCGCTGCGCCTGCTGTGGCGGCTGGTCAACGCCACGCCGCTGGGCAATTACGACGTGCTGAACCGCTTCGCGTTCTGAGCCCCGCCCCAACCGCCGAGCGTGAATTTCACGACGCGACACGCCGCGAACGCGTCGCCAGATTCACAGTCGGTACACCGAAAGCTAAATCGCCGCACCGGGATTCAGGATGCCAAGCGGGTCCAACGCCTTCTTGATGCGCCGGTTGAGTTCCATTGCCTCGGGCCCGAGGTAGCCGTCCAGCCACGGCCGCTTCAACCGGCCGACACCGTGCTCACCCGTGATGGTGCCGCCCAGGCCGACGGCGAGGTCCATGATCTCGCCGAATGCGAGGTGCGCGCGCTGTGTCATGGCCGCATCGGCGGGGTCGTACACGATCAGCGGGTGGGTGTTGCCGTCGCCGGCATGCGCGATCACGGAGATCATCAACTCGCGTTCGGCGGCAATGCGCTCGATCCCGGTGACCAGCTTGCCCAGCGCCGGCAGCGGCACGCCGACGTCTTCGAGCAGCAGCGAGCCCTTGGCCTCCACCGCCGGGATGCAGAACCGGCGAGCGGCGACGAAGGCCTCGCCCTCGTCCGGGTCGTCGGTCGAAAACACCTCCGTTGCACCGTTTTCCGCGAACACGGCGGCGATCACCTCGGCGTCGTCGGATGCCGCGCGCCCCCTTTCATCGGAGCCGGCCACCAGCATGGCGGCCGCCCCGCGGTCGAGGTCCATGCGCAGGGTGTCCTCGACGGCGTTGATCGCCACCGAATCCATGAACTCCAGCATCGACGGGCGCAGCCGCGCGGCGACCCCGAGGACCGCGTCCACCGCCGACTCCACCGTCGCGAAGGTGGCTACCACCACGCTCGACACGTTCTGGGCGGGCAGCAGCCGCAGCGTCACTTCGGTGATGACGCCCAGCGTGCCTTCGCTGCCCACGAATAGCTTGGACAGTGAGAGGCCGGCTACGTCCTTCAAACGCGGGCCACCCAGGCGCACCGCGGTGCCGTCGGCGAGCACCACCTGCATGCCCAGCACGTAGTCGGTCGTGACGCCGTACTTCACGCAGCACAGTCCGCCCGCATTGGTCGCGATGTTGCCTCCAATGCTGCAGATCTCGAACGACGACGGATCCGGCGGATACCACAGGCCGTGCTCGGCGGCGGCCTTCTTCACCTCGGCGTTGAACAGCCCGGGCTGGCATACCGCGGTGCGGGTGACCGGATCGACGGTGATGTCGCGCATTTTCTCCGTCGACAGCACAATCCCGTTGTCCAGCGCCGTCGCTCCGCCCGACAGCCCGCTGCCGGCTCCCCGCGGCACCACCGGCACCCGGTTGGTCGTGGCCCAGCGCAACACCGTCTGGACCTCTTCGGTGGTGCGTGGCCGGACGACGGCCAGCGGCTTGCCGGCCGATGGGTCGAAGGCGCGGTCCTGGCGGTAGCCCTCGGTAATCGCGGGGTCGGTGACGACGGTCCCGTCGGGCAGCCCGGCGATCAGGCCGGCCAGCGCATCCGAGTTCACGGCCCGATCCTAGGCCGTTTCAAGGTCGGGGTTCGACAGCGAACTCCGCCGCGCGGTCCAGTTCGCGCAGCGACGGCAGCCCGCAGGCGACGAGCCCGATCAACAGGATGGGCACCGCCAGCGTCAAGAACGTGGCCTTCAGTCCGGCGGCGTCCGCCAGGGGACCCGCCACCAGCAGGCCCAACGGGCCGGCGGCGTAGGTCAGCCCCGTCATCACGCCGACCACTCGACCGCGCAGATGATGCGGCGCCCGCGTCTGCATCACATAGTTGTAGATCGGCTGAATCGGCCCGTAGACCACGCCGGTCACCGCGCACAGCGCCAGGATCACCGGCAACGGCGGCAGGAACGCGATTCCGACCGTTGCCGCACCGAAGGTGAGGGTCGCGGTCAGTACTGCCGCGCGTCGCCGCATGAATCTCGACAGCACCGCATAGCCGAGCGCGCCCGCCACGCCACCCATCGCCAGCGCCATCAACGCCCAACCCAGCTGCGCCGGTTGGTGGCGGTCGGCGAAATACTTTGGAAACAGCACGCTTTCCATCGGCAAGTACAGCGCGGTGACGAACAAGTCAATCACCCCGAGCGTCCGTAGCACCCGCAGGTTCCAGACGAATCGCAGCCCCTCGGCGATGCCGGACACCAGCCCGGTGGGCCGGGTCGCGTGGTGTGGCTTGCCGGCACCCTCGAGCCGCAGCGCCGCGATCGCAAGGATCGACAACCCGAACAACCCGGCGGTGAGCCACATCGTGTTGACGCCCCCGACCGTGGCGATCATCAAACCGCCGATACCCGGACCGACGATGAACCCGAGGTTCTGAATCGCCTCGTAGATGCTGTTGGTCCGGTCCAGCGACCAGCGCGCCCGGCCGGCGGCCTCGGGCAGCATCGACTCCCGCGCCGTGGTCCCCGCCGGGTCGAAAGCGGCCGCGAAGAAGGCCAGCACCGCGAGGTCGACGACGTTGATCGCTCTCGGACCGAAAAACCAGGCGATCAGCGGCACGGCGGCCACCGCGGTGCCGGACAGCGAATCGGAGACCAGCGACACCCGGCGCCGCCCAAACGAGTCGACGGCCGTGCCTGCGACCAGCGTGGACAGCACCAGCGGCAGCGTCATCGCCACCGCCACGATGGACGCTGCCCGCCCGCTGCCGTTGTGTTGCAACGCCAGCCAGGGGAACGCGACGATCGAGATGCCGGTTCCCGCCGCCGCCATCAGCGTGGCGAACAGGATCAGAACCGCGGGGCCGCTGCTTTTCATGGGATATCGCGGCTGAATTTATGCCAAAGCCGCATTTAGGGCGACCGAATTTTTCGGTCGCACCGCGTGAATGCAGGATGTTCATGTGCTCGCCCATCCGAATACCGGCCAGGCGTTCGGCTCTCCCGTCGCGCCCGGCAGCGGTTGGCCGGGCGACCCGGCCACCCCGCGGACCCCGGTGGCCGCCGACGCCGCGCAGGTTTCGGCGCTGGCCGCCCGGGCCGCTTCGATACCGGAGCTCGATGCGGTGGTCAGCGTGTGCCGTGCCTGCCCGCGGCTGGTCAGTTGGCGGGAAGATGTCGCCGTCATCAAGCGCAGAGCCTTTGCCGACCAGCCCTATTGGGGGCGCCCGGTGCCGGGGTGGGGATCCGAACGCCCGCGGGTGTTGATCGTCGGGCTGGCGCCCGCCGCGCACGGCGCCAACCGGACGGGCCGCATGTTCACCGGCGACAGGTCCGGGGATCAGCTTTACGCGGCGCTCTATCGCGCCGGGCTGGTGAATTCACCGACCAGCGTCGACGCCGCGGACGGCTTGCGGGCCAACGGAATTCGGATCGCCGCACCCGTGCGTTGCGCACCTCCGGCCAACGCGCCGACCACCGCGGAACGGGACGCCTGCTGGCCCTGGCTGGATGCCGAATGGCGTTTGGTGTCCGACCATGTGCGCGTCGTCGTCGCCCTGGGCGGGTTCGCCTGGCAGATCGCGCTGCGGCTACCCGGCGTGGCCGGGATGCGCAAACCGCGGTTCGGGCATGGGGCCGTCGCGACGCTGCCGTCCGGCGTGCGTCTGCTCGGCTGCTACCACCCCAGCCAGCAAAACATGTTCACCGGTAGGTTGACTCCGGTAATGCTCGACGACGTCTTCACCCACGCGAAGAGGCTGGCAGGAATCAAGTGACCGATATTCTGGTGTCCGGCGCCAGCGTGGCCGGCACGACCGCGGCGTATTGGCTTGCGCACCATGGCTATTCGGTAACCGTGGTGGAACGCCATCCTGGGCTGCGGCCGGGCGGTCAGGCCATCGACGTGCGGGGCCCGGCCCTGAGCGTGCTCGAACGCATGGCGCTGCGGGCCGCCGCCGATCACCGCCGCACCCGCATCAGGGGCGCGTCCGTCGTCGACCGCGACGGCAACGAGCTGTCCCAGGACACCGAATCGACGCCGACCGGCGGGCTCATCGCCAACCCCGACATCGAACTGCTGCGCGACGATCTCGTCGAATTGCTTTACGAGGCAACCCAACTGAACACCGAATACCTGTTCGACGACAGCATCGTCGCGTTGGAGGACGACGGCACCTCGGTCGCGGTGACGTTCGAGCGCGCCGCCGCGCGCGGCTTCGACCTGGTGATCGGCGCCGACGGGTTGCACTCCAACGTGCGCCGACTGGCCTTCGGCCCGGAGGAGCAATTCATCGAGCGGCTGGGTACCCACGCGGCGATCTTCACCGTGCCCAACTTCCTGGACCTCGACTACTGGCAGCGGTGGCATTACGGCGACTCCACCATGGTCGGCCTCTACAGCGCGCGCGACAACTCCGAGGCCCGGGCCATGGTCGGCTTCATGGATCCCGACCTGCGGATCGATTACCGCGACACCGAGGCCCAGCTCGCCGAGTTGGAACGGCGGATGGCCGACGACGGCTGGGTGCGCCCGCAGCTGCTGGAGTACATGCGGAGCGCTCCGGACTTCTACTTCGACGAGATGGCGCAGATCAAGATGGACCGCTGGTCGAAGGGCAGGGTGGCCCTCGTCGGCGACGCCGGGTATTGCTGCTCGCCGTTGTCGGGCCAGGGCACCAGCGTCGCGCTGCTGGGCGCCTACGTCCTGGCGGGTGAGCTCGCCGCGGCGGGCGAGGACTACGAACTCGGCTTTGCCAACTACCACAAGGAGTTTCACGACTACGTCAAGCGCAACCAGTGGCTGGTGATCGACAACATCCCCGGCGGTGCGCCGATCCCGCAGGACGTCTTCGACAACATCGTGAACTCGCTCACCCTCAAGGACTACTGAGCGTGCGACGTCAACGATCTCCGCTGACGGCGTTGAGTGTGCAGCCTGGGCGACAAATCGGCCAAAATCCCGCCCTGTGGTCACACCCAACAGCCCTGAGCCGGGAACGTTCGCCGGCCCGCATGCGTTGACGCCATCGTGCGACTTTCCGTCCTCGACCTCGTCCCGGTGCGCACCGACCAGACGACCTCCGATGCGCTGGCGGCCACCGTGGCGCTGGCGCAATCCGCCGATCGTCTGGGTTTCACCCGCTACTGGGTCGCCGAACACCACAACATGCCGTCGGTGGGGGCCACCAGCCCGCCGGTCTTGATCGCCTACCTGGCCGCGCAGACCTCACAGATGCGCCTCGGGTCGGGTGGCGTGATGCTGCCCAACCACGCGCCGCTGGCGGTGGCCGAGCAGTTCGCGCTGCTGGAGGCGGCCGCCCCGGGTCGGATCGACTTGGGCATCGGCAGGGCGCCAGGGTCGGACCCAGTGACGTCGTATGCCCTGCGCGGCGGCCGTGGCGAGGAAGACATCGAGCACTTCCCCGAATACCTCGACGACGTGGCGGCACTGATGAGTGCGCGCGGAGTGCGGGTGCCACTGCGTTCCGGGGACTACACGCTGAAGGCCACCCCGGCCGCCGCCACCGAACCGCGACTGTGGCTGCTGGGATCGTCGATGTACTCGGCGCATCTGGCCGCCGCCAAGGGGCTGCCGTACGTGTTCGCCCATCACTTCTCCGGCAAGGGAACCGAAGAGGCGCTCGAGCTCTACCGCTCCCGGTTCAGGCCCAGCGACCTCGCGGCGGAGCCGGTGACGTTTCTGACGGTCAACGCCGCGGTCGCCGAAACACGCGACGAGGCAACGGCGTTGATGCTGCCCAACCTCCAGATGATGGCGAAGCTACGGACCGGGCAGCCGCTTGGGCCGGTGCCCCTGGTCGAGGAAGCTCAAGTCGCGGAGCTGACACCGCAGCAGCAGCGCATCGTGGAAAGCGGCCTGCAGCGTGCCGTGCTGGGTGCGCCCGCAGAGGCCGCCGAACAGGTGCGGGCACTTGCCGAACGGTTCGGCGTCGACGAGGTGATGGTCAACCCGGTCGCCTCGGCCCATCGCGGCACCGATCCCAAGACCGCGCCGGCGCGCGTGGCGACCCTGGAATTGCTGGCGAAGGAGCTCTTCTAGCCGATCAGTCGCTCACTCCCGCTTCGGATTTCGAATCCGAACCGGGTGCGTGGCTGGCGATCCACCGCCGCAATTCGGGTGCGGGCAGTGGCGGGCTGTGGACGAAGCCCTGCGTGATCGTGCAGCCATACCGCCGCAGCGCGCTGAGCGTGATCTCGTCTTCGACTCCCTCGGCGACCAGGTCGGCTCCGAGGCTGCGCGCCAAGGCCACCGTGGAGCGCACGATGGCGACCGATCGCGGGTCTTGGGCCAGCCGCGCCACGAATATCCGGTCGAGTTTCAGCTCGTCGACCGAGACGTCCTGCAGGCGTGCCAGCGACGACCACCCGGTGCCGTAGTCGTCGATCGAAATGCGAACGCCGAGGCGTTGCAACTCGGCGACGGTGTTTCGGGATCGTGCCGAATCGACGAGCGCACTCTCGGTGATCTCGATGATCAGGGCGTCGGGGGGCAGGCCGTAAGTCTGCAGCAGCCTCTCGATGGTGCCGACCAGGTCGAGGTCGAGCAGGTTCGTTGTCGAGAGGTTGACGGCGACGGCGAGCGCGATGCCCTGCCCACGCCAGGACCGGATCTGTTCGAGGGCGCGATTGAGCGTGCGGTTGGCCACCTTTCGCATCAGGCCGGCGCGGTCGGCGGCGGGCAGGAATTCCTCGGGTAGCAGTAATCCGCGGGTGGGATGGTGCCAGCGTAGCAGCGCCTCGACGCTGTGCACGCTGCCGTCGCGCGCATTGATCTTCGGCTGGTAATACAGCGTCAGTTCGTCACCGTCGAACAGCGCCGCGCGTAGTTCGTCGATCAGGTTGGGGTCGTTGTCGCGATACAGCTCGAACGCCGGCTCATACACCGCGATCTTGCTATTGGCGGTCTTGGCTTGCGGGATGGCCGTTTCCGCCCGATTCAGCAGCTCCTGTGGGTGGTCGCAGTGGTCCGGGTACAGCGCGATCGCGATGCACGCGTCGACTTGCACGGTCATCGGATCCAGCGCGAACTGCTCGCTCAACGCCTCGAGTAGGCGACCTGCCTGTGCGCGAACGGCAATGACGTCGGGCCCATCGGCAAGCAGAATCGCAAACTCGTCATCACCGGTGCGGGCAACCACGTCCTCGCGGCGGACGCTCTTCTCAATTCGATCCGCTACGCGGCACAACAGTTCGTCGCCGAAGTGGCGGCCGATCGAGCCGGTGATCTTGTGAAAGTCACAGAGCTTCACTATCAGAAGCGCTTGGCGTGAGGGGGTTCTCAGTGCCGGAGGGAGTTCCGGTGAGTTTGTCGGTTGGGGTCCCGTCCGCACGGAGTCGGCCAGCGCGGTGAGGGCCGTCGCCAGCGATCGCCGATTGGGCAGCGCCGTCAGCTCGTCGGTCATCGCCAGCTTGTGGCTTTCGGCCTGCATGCTGACGTCGCGGAAGGTGACGGAAAACCGCGCGGTGACCGCGATCAGGCTCAGCGCGGCGAGGGTGGCCGCCAGGCGGGAGTGCTGACTCAAGACGACGACCGCAAGCGCCGCGACCGTGCACGCCACCGGCATGGCGTAGTAGCTAAGCCCGCGTCGCGGTAGCGGCACCACGGACGACCTCGGGGTCCAGCTCGCCGTCGCCACCAGTAGCGACGCTGCGGGCCAGAGGGCGTCGAGCGCGCTGCCGACCCGGTATGTGCCCTCGGAGGTCTGCAATAAATACGCCGTATCCGCGACAGCGAAACCGATAAAGCCCAAAACGAGTAGGCCCCAACGCAATCCGTTGCGCCACCCGAGTATCGGCAGCATGCCGGCGACCAGGGCCAGCAGCACCAGGTCGCCGCACGGATAGATCAGGCCCATGAGTACGGTTGCCGGTGCGCGGGTCGCGGCCGCGTGGATGGGGCCCGTCCACAGCGCCACGGCCACCGCGGCGGTGGCCAGCCCGCACACCAGCGCGTCGAGCCGGATCGGGATCGGCACCCGCGTCAGGCGCGCCCGCATGACTACGACGAGCCCGGCATAAACCAACGGGTAAAACAGGACGTACTCCGGGTCGGCCACCGAGGGTGACTGACCGTCCGGCACGCGTAGGTCGTAGATGACGTCACCCAGCGCCGAAACCGCCATGCCGGCCGCGATCAGGGCCCAGCCCAAACGGTCGGCCGGCACGCGATACGCGCGAGAGGCAATCACCGCGGCCGCCAAAAGGTTCAACGCCGCGTACGCGGATTTGGAGAAGACGCTGTGCCCGGCGCTCGGGTTGAGGATGCTCGTCGCGCCGAAGGCGATCACACCAACCAGCAACAGCCCCAGGGCAATTCGGATTGACCTCGGCGGCCACCGAACGCCGTCGGGTGTGTCGTGCGGTTGGTCCGGTGTGGTCACCCTGACTTCGGCCATAGGCTCGACCGCGGGCTCCGTTTCATGGTGCACCGCGGTGGCGGCTAGCCGATCTTCGACGGCCGCCATCGGCGGGTCACTGAACTGCTGGAACCCATGGGACAGGGGCAGATCGGGCACGAAGCTTCGGATACGTTGGCCGCCTTCGCGTTTGGCGGCATACATCGCCAAGTCGGCGTGCCGGATGAGCTGGTCGACGGTGCAAGTGGAGTCTGCGGTGGCCATTGTGAAGCCGATGCTCGGCCGGACCGCCACCGGCACACCGTCGATCACGATCGGCGCGGTGAAGGCCTGCAGAACCCGGTGCGCCGCCTCTTGCAATTCTTCGACCGAACCCTCCATGAGGACGGCGAATTCGTCGCCACCCAGGCGCGCCACGGTGCCGTCCTCCCCGAGCGACGCGGTGAGCCGCCCGGCGACGCGGATCAGCAGTTCGTCGCCGGCCGGATGGCCCAACGCGTCGTTGACCAACTTGAAGTTGTCGAGATCGAGGCACAACACCGCAATGGGTGTCGCGTCGGGAAGGCGTTGAGCGACGGCCTGTTCCAATTCGCGCAGGAACTGTGTCCGATTGGCCAGACCGGTCAGGCTGTCACGAAACGCTTCCCGCGCGACTTCGGACAACAATCTCTGGTTTTCGACCAGGACCAGGAATTGTCGAACGAGCACGCCGGCGACGAGGATGCCGAGGGCGGCGAGCAGCGGCCCGTGCGCCATCTGGCCCAGTGCGTGGCCCAGCCCGACCGCGGCTGCCAGCAGCAGCGGCAGGTATGGCAGCCAGAGCAGGGCGCGCAACGGTGTCTGATTTGGCGGCGACGCCACGGGCGACTCGCGGACGCTGGTAAGGCCGGCCAGCGCTATCAGCGCGAAGCCGGCCACCCGCCCTAGGTCGGACAGATCGCCCAGGTGATAGCTGCCCACCCCAGTTTGGAAAACCATCGCGATGTCGGAGATGGCGATCGTCCCGATCCCGCCGCCCAGCAGGGTCCGGCTCGGGGGTTCGCCGGGACGGGCCCGTGACAGCATCAGGATCGCCGTCGACAGGATGACGACATCGGCAAAGACCTCCACGAGCGTGGCCAGCCGTGAGCCGGTGTCCTCGCGCAGCTGTTTGTCGAGGACGAATACCCACGAGATGACGAACAGCGAGGTCGCCACGATCAGACCGTCCAGCACGAGTCGGCGCGGACTGTGGCGAGACAGTTTGGACAACAGGACCAAAGAAGTCAGGGCCCCGATCGGATACAAAGTGAACACGGCCTCAGCCGCGGCGGGGTGCCTGGCGTGCTCGATTACCGGACGCACCTCATACACCGACCAGAGGACCTCACCGATCGCCCAGCCCACGAGGGCGGTCACCAGTGCCAGCCAGCCGAATCGGCGGCGCCGCTCCGTCGAGCAACGGGCCGCATAGCCGGCGCATGCCGCCGCCGCCACCAGACACAGCGCGAACACGACTTCGTCGACGGGCCGAGTCGCATACGCGCCGCGCCAGCGCCAGATCGACGAGGCCGCGACCAGCAGGGCCGCCACACCGTACCCTCCGGCGACCAGCCAACCGATGTGCGCGGGCAGGCCGAGGCGCCGCCAGGGATTTCCCGTCCAGCGTGTCATCGCCGCTCCAGCCGGTCCGCGCTTTGCGGTGAACACATCCCGGCTTCACCGCGCTAGGGCAGAATAAACCGCTCGGCAGGGTTTGCTGACGCTTTTCCGCAGCTCGTGCAGTTTTTATGCGGGCGTCAACGCGATGACCGGGATCGGCCGCGACGTCCGGCTCTGGTAGCCGCTGTACCGGTTGGCGTTGTTCTTGTTGACGAGCTCCCACATCCTCGGATAGTCGGAGTCGTCAGGGGCGATCGTGCGCGAGGTGACCGGGAATCGCCTGGAGCCGACGTTGATCTCGGCATTCGGCTGCTTCCGCAGGTTGTGGTACCAGCCGGGGTACTTGTCGTTGCCGCCGGCGGACGCGACGACCAGATACGAGTCGCCGTCCTTCGCGTAGGTCAGCGTGCTGCTCCGCGGCTGACCGGTCTTCGCGCCGACGGTGTGCAACAGGAGGCTGGGCGGCATTCCCGGGATCCGGTGTCCGATGCGGCCGTCGGTCTTCCGGTAGACGGCGTCGTGAATGCGCAGGAACGGGACGAGTACCAGGCGCTCCACCATTGTCAGATTGTCCATCGGCTCAGTCTGACTGACTCGCGTCGATCCGGGCGAGGGCCTCCCGCAGAATCCGGCCGGTGACCTCCCGGTCCGGGTCGCGGCGCAGCAGCATCCCCTTGGCGACCGAAAGCTTGTCGCCGTTGCGCCGCGGCAGCACGTGCAGATGAATGTGGCGCACCGTCTGAAAAGCGGCGGGGCCGTCGTTGATCCCGATGTTCGTCGCGTCGGCCAACTCGGTCGCGCGGGCCGCGCGCGCGATTCGTTGGCCGATGGTGATCATCTCGGCCAGCGTCTGCGGCGGGGTGTCGGTGACATCGACGGTGTGGCGCTTGGGGAGCACCAGGGTGTGCCCCCGGGTGAAAGGGCGGATGTCGAGGATCGCCAGATAGTCCTCGTCTTCGTAGATCCGGATGGCCGGCGCCTCGCCGGCGACGACGGCACAGAACACGCAGGACATATCGCCTACGGTACTGGCTGGCTCATTCGGGGCGATACGCTGCCGCAGTGGACGCTCGCGAGGTGGCCTTTGCCGGCGCGGCCGAACAGGCCCGGATGCTGGCCGACGGTGAACTGACCGCCGCGGAGCTGCTCGAGGTCTACCTGGAGCGGATTGCGCGGCTGGACAGCGAGTTGCGCTGCTACCGCGTGGTGCTCTCGGACACCGCGCGTTACGAGGCCGCGATGGCGCAGGACCGCCTCGACGCCGGTGAGCGCTTGCCGCTGCTCGGGGTGCCGATCGCGATCAAGGACGACGTCGACGTCGCCGGCGAGGTGACGACCTTCGGCAGCGGGGGACACCGTCCCGCGGTGACGTCCGACGGGGAAGTGGTCCGCCGACTACGCGCCGCCGGTGCGGTCGTCATCGGCAAGACCAATGTGCCCGAGCTGATGATGTTTCCCTACACCGAGTCGTTGACGTTCGGGGCGACCCGCAACCCGTGGAACCTGAAGCGGACGCCGGGTGGCAGCAGCGGTGGCAGCGCCGCGGCGGTGGCCGCCGGGCTGGCGCCGCTCGCGCTTGGATCCGACGGCGGTGGTTCCATCCGGATCCCGGCGACCTGGTGTGGGCTGTTCGGGCTGAAACCGCAACGCGACCGGATCTCGCTGGAGCCGCATGACGACGCCTGGTACGGGCTGAGCGTCAACGGCCCGATCGCCCGGTCTGTCATGGACGCCGCCCTGTTTCTGGACGCGACGACGACCGTGCCCGGACCCGAAGGCGAGTTCGTGGCCGCGGCCGCTCGCGATCCCGGCAAGCTGCGAATCGCCTTGAGCACCAAGGTTCCAACGCCGTTCCCCGCCAGGGTCGGGAAGCGACAGCTCGCGGCGGTCAAGGAGGCCGGTGCGCTGCTTCGCGAGCTGGGCCACGAGGTCATCACGCGCGACCCCGAATATCCGCCGACGCTTTACACGAACTACCTGCCTCGCTATCTGCGGGGCATCTGCGACGACGCCGACGCGCTGGCCCACCCGGAACGCCTCGAAGCGCGCACCCGAAATCTGGCGCGGGCGGGATCGTTCTTCTCCGATCGGCGGATGGCCGCGCTGCGCGCCGCGGAGGCGTCGCTGAGCAATCGGGTGCAGTCGATCTTCCACGATGTCGACGTCGTCGTCACGCCGGGCAACGCGACGGGCCCGTCGCGGATCGGCGCCTACCAACGCCGCGGCGCCACCTGGACGCTGCTGGCGGCGGGGCAGCGTGTTCCTTATCAGCAGGTGTGGAACCTGACCGGCCAGCCGGCCGCGGCGGTGCCGTGGGACTTCGACGGCGACGGACTGCCGTTGGCGATACAACTGGTCGGCCGGCCGTACGACGAAGCGACGCTGTTGTCGCTCTCCGCCCAGATCGAGTCGGCCAGACCGTGGGCCCACCGGCGCCCGCCGCTCTCATGACGTTGCGCAGATCACCCGCCAGGCCGCAAGTTTGACGCCTGGGCGCACGGCATGAGCCGGGCTGGTCGAAGGCAACCGTTGGTAGTGGATCCCTCCGACCGGAGGGACCAGCCGGCGATAGAGATCGGCCGACTTGGCACCGTTGAAGTAGACCCGCGCGATGGCCGGGTACTTGGCGAAGAGCTCGGCAAAGTTGTTGGCCACCAAGCTTTTAGGGTCGATCGCCGAGTCCGCGCTGCCGACCCGGCGGCACCGGTGCAGCACATCCCAGAGCGCGACACCGTGTGATCGCAGCGCGCGCAGCCGCGAGTCATACGGCGCGGTTGCGTCGAAGCCGAAAAGCTCACTGATGATTGGCCAGAACGCGTTTCGCGGGTTCGCGTAATACTGGCCGGCCGCCAGCGATTGGACACTCGGAAATGACCCCAGGACCAGCACCGTGGCGCGCTCGTCGACAACCGGCGGGAACCCCTGGAGTAGCGGTGTACTCATCACCGCACATCATCGCGCGGCGGCGTTGTACGTTGACCACGTGGACGAGGATCTGCTCGACGGTCTCGAGGGCACCGCGCGGACCGAGCGTGCGGAGCTCGTGGAGTGGCTGCTCGAGCAGGGCATCACCGCCGAAGAAATTCGGACGGCCCACCCGCCGCTGCTGCTGGCCAGCCGCCACCTGATCGGCGACGACGGCACGTATGTGTCCACCCGGGAGATCAGCGAGACCTACGGCATCGACCTGGATCTGCTCCAGCGGGTGCAGCGCGCCATCGGTCTGGCCCGGGTCGACGACCCCGACGCGGCCGTGCACATGCGCGCCGACGGCGAAGCCGCAGCCTTGACCCAGCGATTCCTCGAACTAGGCCTGGATCCCGACAAACTGGTGCTCGTGGTCCGGGTGCTCGCCGAAGGCCTGTCGCGCACCGCCGAGGTCATGCGCTTCACCGCGCTGTCGGCGATTATGCGGCCCGGCGCCACCGAGCTGGAAATCGCCAAGGCGTCCAAGGCGTTGGTCGGCCGGATCGCGCCGCTGCTCGGGCCGCTCGTCGAGAACATGCTGTTCATGCAGCTGCGCCACACGATGGAAACCGAGGCGGTCAACGCCGCGGAGCGGGCCGCGGGCAAGCCGCTGCCCGGGGCGCGCCAGGTCACCGTCGCCTTCGCCGACCTCGTCGGGTTCACCCGGCTCGGTGAGGCGATTCCGGCCGAAGACCTGGGCCAGCTCGCCACCCGGCTGGGCTACCTCGCCCGCGACGTGACCACACCGCCGGTGCGGTTCATCAAGTCGATCGGCGACGCGGTGATGTTCGTCTGCCCCGAACCGGCGCCATTGCTCGATGTCGTGGTGAAGCTCGTCGAAACCGTCGACACCGACAACGACTTTCCCCGGTTGCGGGCCGGAGTGGCGTCCGGGATGGCGGTCAGCCGGGCCGGGGACTGGTTCGGTAGTCCGGTCAACGTGGCCAGCCGCGTCACCGGAGTGGCGCGACCGGGCACGGTGCTGGTCGCCGATTCGGTCTGGGAGACCATCGGCGACGCCGGTGATTTCGAGGGGTCGTTCGCCGGGGCGCGCCGCCTCAAGGGCATCAAGAACGAGGTCAAACTCTTCCGTATACGCCGAGGCGGTGAGCCCAACCGTTCGCGCAGCCGGGCAGCCTCAAGCACATAGCGCAAATAGGGGCAGGCCCGGGCGACTCTTGGGGGGCGTTGGACTATGTCCTACGCGGCCGGTTTCTTCCCCTTCTTCCGGCGCTTCGAGATGGTCGCTTCCGGGCCTGCTTCGCTCCCAAAAATACGCCGCCCGACGATGCATATCAACGCTTTTCCCGCGCAGGGACGCGATCGTTCGCGCGGCGGACAGCGCGTCGTGTCGGTGCTACTCGCCGCCCTCCGCCGGCGTCCGCAACCTCGCTCAGGTTCGCTCCGGGTGAACACTGTTCCCTTAGATGTGTAAGCGTGTAATTATGTAATCATGAAATCACATCACACCGGCGGGCGGCGCTACGGCCGACCGGGGGGCTGGCACCAAGCCCAGCAACCGGATGCCAGCGGCGCCGCGGAATGGTTCGCCGGACGCCTACCCGAAAGCTGGTTCGACGGCGATCCCACCGTCATCGTCGACCGGGAAGAGATCACCGTCATCGGCAAGCTGGCGGAACCCGAGGGCGATGAGAGCGAGGCCCGCGCCGAAGGCCGGGTGTCGCGCTTCCGCGAGGAGACCCGCTCCGAGCGGATGAACATCGCCGACGAAGCGCAGGATCGCTACGGCCGCAAGGTTTCCTGGGGCGTCGAGGTCGGCTCCAAGACCGGCACCGAGCGAATTCTGTTCACGCACATCGCAGTACCCGTGATGACGCGCTTGAAGCAGCCGGAACGCCAGGTGCTCGACACGTTGGTCGACGCCGGTGTCGCCCGGTCCCGTGCCGACGCGCTGGCCTGGGCGGTCAAGCTGGTGGGTGAGCACACCGAGGAGTGGCTCGCCAAGTTGCGGGACGCGATGTCGGCGGTCGATGATCTGCGCGCGGAGGGGCCGGATCTGTAATCGACCCAGCCGTATGACTTTTCGTTATGACTACTCGGTGGCGATTTTGCCGACGATCTTGTCGGTGATCTGACCGCCCTGATCGGTGATGTGGTAGCCGCACGCATTGACGTCGACGATCACGTTGTTCGCCTGACTCATCGCGCGCTCGCACTCCCAGCCGTCGGCGCCTTCCTGGGTGTCCAGCACCGTCATTTTCGGTGGGCTGCCGTTGATTTGGGCGAACGTCCACCGGTACGTCTTGCCCTTGTTTGTCACAGTCACCGTCTTGCCGGCACAGCCTTTCCACTTGCCGGCGGCGGTCTGCATGAACGACTTGGCTTTATCGGCCGACGGAAAGCGAACCACGGCTTGGTTGACCCAGTGGTCGTAGTTGTCCCCCGGTTCCGAGGAAACCAGCCCGCTCACTCCGGTGTAGCCGCTGCCCGCGTACACCGGATCCTGGCTGGTGTAGAGCGCACCCTGGCAGTCCGGCGACGACAGCGTCACCGACGAGGTATCCATGGACTGAATGGGTTTGCCGGGCTCCATGGTCGACGAGCCCATGATGGAGTTGATGTCCGACGGGCCCAATAGGAGCGCGCTCAGACGGTCGGCCGGTATCGGGTCGGGCGGCGGGGGCGCCGGTTTGGGCCGGATCATCAGCCAGATACCCACGCCGGCGACGGCGACGACGAGCACAACCGCGACCGCGGCGATGATGGGCCAGGGGTTGCGTTTAGGTTTGGGTGGTTGGTTCCAGGGTTGTTGGGGCGGGGGTGAGCCCCAGTTGGGGCCGGCGCCTTGGTAATACGCGGCGGGCTGGCCGGCCGCGGGCACCGGGCCGCTGGCCGGGGCCCACGGTTGACCGGTCTGCGGCGCCCGCGGTATCGGACCCGACGCGGGCCCGGTCGCGCCCGAATACGCTGGCGCCGAACTTTGCGGCGGCGGTGGGGTGTTGGCGGCGGCCGCAGGTG
>NZ_MBEU01000033.1 GCF_001954275.1 Mycobacterium sp. IS-836
GTGTATAAGAGACAGGTCACCAGGATTGGTCCGGGCCAGCGGACGACGAGCGCGCCGACCTTGCGCCAGCGGCGAATCCGGCTGCGTTAAGGGCCGCGAAGAGGCCCCTCCTAGTCGAGCTCGTCGTCCAGCTCGGCATATGCATCCCTCCAGTCAGGTCTGCGACCCAGTGTCGCATAAGGCCGTGCCCAGCTACCTAATCCGCGACCCGACAGGGCCGCCCGGGGACGCAACTCGGGGCCTTTGAGCTGCCGAGTTATGAATCGCGTGAGCTTGCCGGCGGAACATCCAGCATATGCCGGTAGGCCGCGATACCCGCCAGGGCGACACCCATCAGCCCGGCCGAAGCCGTCAGCATCAGCGCGACGCTGCGCTCGTACAACAACCCGCCCGCCAGCGAGCCGGCCATGATGCCGACCTGGAACGCCGTCACATACAGACCCGAGGCGCCGTCGGGGTCGTCGGAGCCGTTGCGCATGGCCGCCGATTGCATCATCGGCGACACCGCGGTGGCCATCGCGCCCCAGAGCACGATCGCGGCGGTTCCGATCACCGCCGTCGCCACCGAGGTCCGGCCGGTGAAGGCCAGCGCAGTGAGCACCACGAACGCGGCGGTCAGCCCGGCCATGCAAAGGATGATTGCGCCCCGGGGCCGGCGATCGGTCGGCCGAGCGGCCAGCGGCACCGACAGCAGCCCCGCGACACCGTACGCGGCCAGCACCCAAGCCAGGCTGGCCCCGCGCACCCCGACGACGTTGCGAATGATCACCACGATGAACGTGTAGGACACGAAGTGGCCGGTCACCGCGACCATCGCGAGCAGGCTCACCGTGATCAACCGCCCGTTGCGGTGATGCCGCGACCGGGGGCCGACGTGGGCGAGCTGGTCCTCGGTGAGCACCATTTCCGACAGCATGATCCGGGCGGCCACCGTCACGATGGCGGCCGCAACCGTCACGCACACCACCGCGAGCCGCCAGCCCCACATCAGGCTCATCGCCGCGGTAAGGGGGCTGCCGACGACCAGCGCCAGGCTCGTTCCGAGATACATCGACGTCGTGGCGCGTCCGGCATGGCTCGGCGGAACCAGCCGGGTGGCGATCGGGGCGATCACCGACCACAGCACGCCGTGGGTGACCGCGCACAGCACCCGCCCGGCGGCCAGCACCGCGAAGTTCGGCGCCAGCGCCGAGATGAGCTGCGACACGGTCAGGCAGGTCAGGCTCATCACCAGGGTTCGCCGCCGCGGCCAGTGCGCGGTCCAGCGCACCAGCGGCACCGTTGTCAGGGCCGCCACCAGGGCGTACCACGTCAGCAGGGTGCCAACCACGACCAGGCTGACCTGCAGATCGCGTGCGATCGCCGAAATCGCGCCGACGGGCAGGATCTCGGCTGTCACATACGTAAAGGCCGCGGCGGCCAACACCGCTAGTTGAGCGGCGATCCGCGGCGTCCACGTTCGCGCACTAGCGGTGGTGGTTCCGGTTTCGGCTGTCATAGCGTCGGCATCGGCCGGACTTCCCGGTGGCTGAGTGGAAATTGCTGGCGCGCTCACAATGCCCTTACCGTACGCACCGCCGCAACGGGTTCATCCCATCTACGGTCTCAACACACGTATCAACACGGTCACCGATTAGGAACGAACAAGGCGCGCGATGGCCGCCGACGCCTCGGCGAGCTTGTCGTCGGCCTCGTTTCCGCCCTCGGAGACAGCGCGGGTCACACAGTGGCTCAGATGCTCGTCGAGCAGATTCAGCGCCACCGAACGCAGGGCGCTGTTGACCGCGCTGATCTGGGTCAGGACGTCGATGCAGTATTTGTCTTCGTCGATCATCCGCGCGATGCCACGCACTTGGCCTTCGATGCGCCGAAGCCGCTTGGCGTAGTTGTCCTTGTCCTGCGAATATCCGTGTACCGTCGTCACCCCTCCGAGTTTATACCCCGACGGGGTATGACCCGCGAATTTGCGGTGGACCAGCCCGGCATACTTGGAAAATGGCCAAAACCCCCGCCGACATCAAACCGCGCAGTCGCGACGTCACCGACGGCCTGGAGAAGGCCGCGGCCCGCGGCATGTTGCGCGCGGTAGGCATGGGAGACGAAGACTTCGCCAAGCCGCAGATCGGGGTCGCGTCGTCCTGGAACGAGATCACGCCGTGCAACCTCTCCCTGGACCGGCTCGCCAAGGCGGTGAAGGAAGGGGTGTTCGCGGCCGGCGGCTACCCGCTGGAGTTCGGGACGATCTCCGTTTCCGACGGCATCTCGATGGGTCACGAGGGCATGCACTTCTCCTTGGTGTCCCGCGAGGTGATCGCGGACAGCGTCGAAACCGTGATGCAGGCCGAGCGACTCGACGGCTCGGTGCTGTTGGCCGGGTGCGACAAATCGCTGCCGGGGATGCTGATGGCCGCCGCCCGACTCGATTTGGCGGCGGTGTTCCTGTACGCGGGCTCCATCCTGCCGGGGGTGGCCAAGCTGTCCGACGGCAGCGAGCGCGAGGTCACGATCATCGACGCGTTCGAGGCGGTGGGGGCGTGTGCCCGCGGGCTGATGCCCCGGGAGGACGTCGACGCCATCGAGCGGGCGATCTGCCCCGGCGAGGGGGCCTGCGGCGGCATGTACACCGCCAACACCATGGCCAGCGCGGCCGAAGCGCTGGGCATGTCGCTGCCCGGCAGCGCGGCGCCGCCGGCGACCGACCGTCGTCGCGACGGCTTCGCGCGCCGCAGCGGGCAGGCAGTCATCGAGCTGCTGCGGCGCGGCATCACCGCCCGCGACATCCTCACCAAGGAGGCGTTCGAGAACGCGATCGCGGTGGTGATGGCGTTCGGCGGCTCGACCAACGCGGTGCTGCACCTGCTGGCCATCGCCCACGAGGCCGACGTCGAGCTGTCCCTCGACGACTTCAGCCGGATCGGGTCCAAGGTGCCGCACCTGGCCGACGTCAAGCCGTTCGGCCGGCATGTGATGTCGCACGTCGACCACATCGGCGGCGTCCCGGTCATGATGAAGGCCTTGCTCGACGCGGGCCTGCTGCACGGCGACTGCCTGACGGTGACCGGCCAGACGGTGGCCGAGAACCTCGCCGCCATCGACCCGCCCGACCCGGACGGCAAGGTGCTGCGCGCGATGAGCGACCCGATCCACCCGACCGGCGGGATCACCATCCTGCGCGGGTCGCTGGCGCCCGAGGGCGCGGTGGTCAAGTCGGCCGGTTTCGACTCCGACGTGTTCGAGGGCACCGCAAGGGTTTTCGACGGCGAGCGGGCCGCACTGGACGCGCTTGAGGACGGCACCATCACCAAGGGCGACGCGGTGGTGATCCGCTATGAGGGCCCCAAGGGCGGTCCCGGGATGCGCGAGATGCTGGCTATCACCGGCGCGATCAAGGGTGCCGGCCTCGGCAAAGACGTTCTGCTGCTTACCGATGGCCGGTTCTCCGGCGGGACCACCGGGCTGTGCGTGGGCCACGTTGCCCCAGAGGCGGTCGACGGCGGGCCCATCGCCTTCCTGCGCGACGGCGACCGGATCCGGCTCGACGTGGCCGGCCAGACGTTGGACGTGCTGGCCGACGCGGCCGAATTCGACGCTCGGCGAAAGGATTTCACTCCTCCGCCGCCGCGCTACAAGACCGGCGTGCTGGCCAAATACGTCAAGCTCGTCGGGTCGGCCGCCATCGGCGCAGTCTGCGGCTAGCCCTGCCCGGGCCGGGATTAGCCGGCCAGGCAGGGCGAATTGCCGCCTGGCTCAACGGACGTGGACGGCTATGCGCGTGTGACCTCGGCGCGCGTGCGCGTGCCGAAGTACGTCGCGTTGAGGCCCAGGAAGGTCAACAACGCGCCACCGACCACGTTCGACCAGATCATGCCGGCGGTGGGCGAGAAGCCCGGCAGGACCCACAGCGACACGATGACCCACACGCCGAGCACCGGCAGCGTCCAGGTCATTCCGTGCGCACGGTCGAGTGCCGATGCGAACCCGTACGCCAAGAACGCGACCGCGATCCCGGCGATGAGGTCGCACATCGCAAGCGATCTCGTTTCGCTGAATCCGATGATCCACGGCGACACAGCCACATACAGACCGGTCAGCAGGGCCAGGCCGAAGGTGACATGCGCACTCATCGACTCGGCAACGCGTTCGTAGCGCGCCCGTAGAGCCAACAGGTCCGGGTGGTGATCGATTGATGAATGGACTGTACTCATTTTGTGACCTTTCTGTTATGCAGCAAGCCTTTTGAGCTCGCTGCAACCCATCCATCTGTTGTCAAGATTACGCTCGATCGCCGGAGGCCAGCAACGAAAACCAGCCCGCCAACGGGCCGGCTCACGGGCCGAATTCCCCGGCCGCGTAGCGTCGTATGGCATGGACATCGCTGACCGGTTGCGGCTCGACGTTCCGATAGGACAAGCGGGAATGGGCGGCGGACTCGCCGGTGCGGCGCTGGCGGCCGCGGTCGCCAACGCGGGTGCGCTGGGAACGCTTGGCATCGTGACACCGCGCCAATTGCGCACGTGTATAAGCGAAGTGCGCGAGCGGGCGCCGGACCGCGCCGTCGCGGTCAACCTGTTGATGCCGTTCGTCCGTCGCCACCACGTCCAGGTCTGCGTGGACGCCGGCGTGGACGCCGTCGTGCTGGCGTTCGGTGAAAAACGTGGCCTGGTAGCGCACTTCCGCGATGCCGGTGTCTTCGTGTTCGTCATGGTCGGCACCGCGGCGCAGGCGCGCGCCGCCGTCGGCTGGGGCGCCGACGGCCTGATCGCCCAGGGACGTGAGGCGGGTGGCCATCTCGTCGGGACCGTGCGCGCCCTGGACTTCCTGCCCGAAGCGCTCGCGGCGGCCGCCGGTCGCCCGGTGTTTCTGGCCGGCGGCATCGCCACCGGCGCCGATACCAGCGCCGCACTGAAGGCCGGCGCCAGCGGTGTCATCGCCGGTACGCGGTTCCTGTTGACCCACGAGGCCAACGCCAACCGCGAGTACCAGCGGCGAATCATGCACGCGGACAACACCATCGAAACGGACCTATTCGGCATCAGCTGGCCGCTGCGGCACCGCGTGGTGCCCAACGAGGCGACACGGCGTTGGTGCGGCGACGACGGCAAGGCCAGGGCGCTCCCGGCCGCCCTCAATGCGGCGAGCCGCCCCCTGGCCGCCCTGGGTTATTTCGACGCGGGCCCGTTGATGCGTCTGCAGTCGCCGGCACGCCCGTTCTTCACCCCACTGGCACCGTTGGCGGGGATGCCCGATTCGTGGGTGGACCACGCGGCACTGTATGCGGGTGAAACGGCCCTGCGGATCGGCGAAATCACTTCTGCCGACCAGGCGGTCAAGGATTTGTGTCCGCGCTGACCTAGCGCACCGAAGCGAACGCGAAACCGTCCCACTGCTTGGCCCCGACCGTCTGGATCACCGCCGTGTCCAGCCGCGGGTGCTGGCCCATCAGCTGCAGCGCCTGCCGGGTCGCCGAGACTCTGGCGTCATCGGATTTCGGATCCAGGATCTGCCCCTCGCGAATGACGTTGTCCAGCACGATAACTGAACCGGGGCGAGCCAGCCGGACCGCCCACTCCACATACGCGACGTTGTTCTCCTTGTCGGCGTCAATGAACACCAGGTCGAAGGGGCCACCGGTCAGCATCGGCAACGTGTCCAGCGCGGCGCCCATTATCACCTCCACGCGGTCGGCGACCCCGGCCCGCTGCAGGTTGGCCTTCGCGACCTCGGCGTGCTTGGGTTCGTACTCCAGCGTCACGACCCGGCCTTCGGGACCCGCGCCGCGCGCCAGCCAGATGGTGCTGAAGCCGCCCAGCGTGCCGATCTCGAGGATGCGGCGCGCCCCGATGGCACCGGCCAGCAGGCACAGGAATTTGCCCTGCTGCACCGATACGGCGATCGAAGGCAGCCCGGCCGCGTCGCTGGACTCCAAAGCCGCGGCCAGGGCCGGGTCTTCACCGACCACGGTGCTGTCCAGAAACGCGTCGACGGCCTGCGGGGTGGGTTTCTCGGTCATGTCGACCACGCTAGCCCGCAGCATTTAATGCCGCAGCCTCTTTACGGCATACGGGTAGGGGGTATATGGTGGTGTCGTGGTTGATCCACACCACGCGAGTCAACGACAGATAAGGGTGATTCACATGGCGAACTACGAAGCAGGAACCTTGTTGAGCTGTGGGCATGAAGGCTGCGGATGTCGCGTTCGCATCGAGGTCCCATGCCACTGCTCCGGCGCGGGTGAGGCATACCGGTGCACCTGCGGGGACGAGCTGACCCCCGTAGAGTAACGCCGGGCCCCCGGTCGTGCGTTCGGACGTCGACGCTTGCAGCCGTCAGCGTCCGAACGTACGGCAGGCCAGCTCGACCTCGGCGGTCAGCCGTGGCGCGACCGCCGAAGCACCCACCGCCACCGAGTAGGCACCCGCCTCGATGCGCCAGGCTCCGGCCCCTCCATCGGCGGAGCCGTCGTACCGCGCCAGCAGGCGTGGATCGGCCTCGATCCGCGTCCGGCACGTCGCGGCGGGCGCCAACTCGATCCGCTGGAATCCCAGCAATCGCAGACACGGCGCGCCCGCCGCCGCGGTCAGATACAGCTGGGGAACATCGGCGCCGGCGCGATCCCCCGCATTGACCACGCTGAAGGTCGCGCTGACCGTCTCGCCGCCGGTCACCACCAGGTCGTGGTACTCAAACCTGGTGTAGGACAAGCCATGACCGAACGCGAACATCGGCGCCCGTTGAGTTCTCGCGAACCAGCGGTAGCCGACATCCGCCCCTTCGACGTAGTCGATGGTGGTCGGTGTGCCCGGCGGCGCGCCGAGATCGCGCAGTTCGGGTCGCGGCGTCTGGCCGAGATCGACCGGGAAGGTGATGGGCAATCGGCCCGACGGATTCACCCGCCCGGCAACAATTTCCGCGATCGCCTGCCCACCGGCCTGGCCCGGATACCAGGCCTGCACAATGGCATTCACCGCGTCGCGCCAGGGCATGGTCACCGGGTTGCCGGTCTCCAGCACCACGACGGTGTTCGGGTTGGCGGCCGCCACGGCGGCGATCACCGCGTCCTGCCCCCAGGGCAGCGACAGATCGGCGACGTCGAAGCCCTCCCCCTCGGCGCGGATCGCGAAGACGATCGCGATGTCGGCCCGCCGCGCGGCCAGCGCCGCTTCCGCCGGGCTGATCCCGGGATCAAACTCGAACTGCGCGTTGGGGAATTGCTTCCTCAGCTCGTCCAGCGGGCTCGACGGCAGCAGGTACAGGTTGCGCAGGCCGGCCTCCAGCCCGTGGCCGCCGATCGGGATCACCTTCGCATAGCCACCCGGCGGGACGACGGCGCTCGA
Source organism: Mycobacterium sp. IS-836 (assembly GCF_001954275.1). Taxonomy (GTDB): domain Bacteria; phylum Actinomycetota; class Actinomycetes; order Mycobacteriales; family Mycobacteriaceae; genus Mycobacterium. The sequence continues at coordinate 7,335 of NZ_MBEU01000033.1, forward strand.
CCCGTAGCCGGCGGGCACGCCAACCTGCGCGTAGCCGCCGATGACGACGACCCGCGCGGCCGACTCGGGGTCCACCGGCAGCACCCCGCGGTTGGTCAGCAGCACGATGCCCTGCCGCGCGATCTGCAACGCAATCTCGTTGTGCGCGGCCATATCCGGTTCCGGGCCGGACTCGCGGCGGTCGATTCCGACGGCGAACATCGAGCGCAGGATCCGCCGGACCATGTCCGACAGGCGCTCCTTGGGTAGCCGTCCGTCGGCGTAGGCGGCGCGCAGGTCGCCGCCGAACGACTCCGACTGCCACAGCAACGCATCGATCTGCGCGCCGCACTCCTGGTCGAGGCCGGCCAGCGCGCATTCCCAGCTCGGCGTCGCGCCCCAGTCGGACATGACCCAACCGCGATAGCCCCACGCGCCCTTCAGCGCGTCGTTGATCAACGTGTGGTTCGCGGCGGCATAGTCGCCGTTGACCTTGTTGTAGGCCGTCATCACGGCACCGGGTTGCGAACGCTCGATGGCGATCTCGAAGGCCAGCAGGTCCGATTCGCGATGCGCGTCGGGATCGATGACCGCGTTCAGCCAGTGTCGATTGGTCTCGTTGCAGTTCAGCGAGTAGTGCTTGGTCGTCGAGATGACGCCCTGTTGCTGAATCCCGTTGATGGACTCCGCCGCCATCGCGGCGCTCAAAAGCGGGTCCTCGGAAAGGTATTCGAAGTTACGGCCATTGCGCGGATCGCGCGCCAGGTTGATCGCGCCCGCCAATTGCACGTTGAATCCGCGGCTGCGCGCCTCCCGACCGATCATGTCGCCCGACGTGCGGGCGAGCGACGGGTCGAAGCTTGCGGCCAGCGCCTGCCCGGACGGCAGCGCGGTGGCCGTGTCCCCCGGGCGATATCCGGGGTTGGTCACGCCGAGGCCGGCGTCGCTCATACGCAGCGCCGGGACACCGAGCCGGTCGACGCCGGGCACATACCCGGCGCTCATCGGCACGTCGGGCGGGATGCGCTCGTCGCGCAGGGGCCACAGTTCGCCCGCCCCCATCACACCGACGATCAGCGCGAACCGCTCGTCGTCGGTCAGCTGCGCCTCGACTTCGCGCGCCCGGGCGTCCGCGTCGTCGCCGAACGAGCTCACCGCGCACCCTCTTTGGCGTACACGACGCGCAGCACGTGCCCGAGTTCGGGCCCCATCACCAGTTCGGTCAGCGTGCAGATCGTCGCGACGTACTCCGGGCCATGCGGCGGCTGCGCCTGGCACAGGTGGTGCGCCACTTCGTGCAGCACGACCAGCTCGCGCAGCGCCCAGTCGGCGGTGTCACGGTCGGGGACCGCGATAACGCCTGCGCCGTCGTGGTTTTCGTAGTGCGCCGCGGTGGCCGCCCGCCGCGTCCGTACCCGCAGCGGCGACACCCCGGGCCAGCGTTGGCGCACCGACGGTAACGCAAGCACCTCGTCAACATAGCGCTGCACGGACGTGACCGACCCGAAACGCGCTTCGGGAGGCAGCGTCAACTGCGTGCCGAAGAACTCGACAACCGACGATCCGTGCTCGGCGGCGCGGTCGAACAACGTGCGGACGAACTCCTCAGCCGCGTAAACCTTCGAGCGCTGGGAATCGCGTGGCGAATCCTCAGTCACCGGCGCAGGGCGGAGCGCGCCCCGGGCAGTTCGGGGCTGTTGCCGAGCCGTGCTCGCCGCCCGGCCCGATCACCGGCGCGCCGCGCCTTGGACGAATACCCGGCCGAAGCCCGGGTGGCTTGCCAGGTGCCGCGCGCCTTCGACGCGCTGCGATAGTAGTCGTGCAGCTCAAGTTCCTTGTCGCGCAAGGCGATAGCGGTGCCCGGTGGCCGGCGACGGTCCTTGGTGGCTTCGCGCTGGGTCTCGTCGCGGGCCTCGGACAGCCGCTGCCCCACCCGGGCGCCGAAGGCCAACTGGAAGTTGAGCCGGGCGGTGATCGTCGGTGTCGGCCGGTGCGCGCCCGACGCGAGGTAGGCGTCCGATGCCCGCACCATCTGGACGACCAGGCTGGCATACAGGGCGTGGGTCGCGTCGATGTCCTCGGCGAACCCGTATGCGTAGACGAACGTCGAATTGGACGCCACATCGCAGCGCACGTCGTTGGCCGCCGCGATCACCACGAATAGCTGCACATACGTCCGCAGTCCCCGGCTGCCGGCGGTCCCGATGGTGATGGTCCGCTGCGTCGGGGTCTGTGCGGCAGTTCGGTTGGACGAATGGGACCGCGCCACCGCCAAATCGATGGACGTCGCCGTCGCCAGGCGTTGCGCTGCGCTCATGAATGCATCGGCCTCGTGGGGGTTGTCGGTACCCTCGGCCTGACGCAGCAGGGCGGCGATCCGCGCCAGCATCTTGTCGTCAGTCATAGCGTCAAACTAACGGACCGATCCGACACGTCGCTTACAGCCGTTCGGTGATCCAGGAGACCACGTCCTCGAGGACCTGGTCACGCTCGGGCTCGTTGAAGACCTCGTGGTACAGGCCGGGATAGACCTTCAGCGTGACGTCGGTGGAGCCCACGCATTCGATCAGGCGGCGGCTGCCCGCGACGGGAATCAGCCGGTCGTCGGAGCCGTGCACCACCAGCAGCGGTGCGGTCAGCGCGGGCGCCCGCCGCGGCATGGTCTCGCCGACCTGCAGCAGCGCACGCCCGATTCCGGTGGGGACCTTGCCGTGGTACACCAGCGGGTCGGCGTTGTAGGCCGCCACCACAGCAGGGTCCCGGGAGATCGCGTTGACGTCGAGATCCTGCACCGGAAGGCCGGGCGCGACGACGCCCAGGACTTTGGCGGCGATCGCCATCAGCGGGTTCACCTGCTCCTGGGCGGCCACCGCCGGACCCGACAAAACCATCAGGTCGTAGTTGTCCGGGCGTTCGACGCCGTAGGCAAAGACGATCCCGCCGCCCATGCTGTGCCCTAACACGACGCACTTGAGGCCGTGGTGTTCGCGGGTGGCAATGCCGACCAGGGTGTCGAAGTCGGCCGTGTACTCGGAGATGTCACGCACCAGCACCCGCTTGCCGCCGGAGCGGCCATGGCCCCGATGATCCAGCGCATACGTGACCAGCCCGGCGCGGCCGAAGCACTGCGCGACGTGGTCGTAGCGGCGGGCGTACTCGCCGAGACCGTGCGAGAGCACGACCACGGCACGCGGCGCGGTGTCCGGCATCCAGACGTCGTAGACGATGCGCACGCCGCCCAGGCCGTCGAAACTTCGTTCGCTGCGGGTCGTACTCATCATGTGGCAGCGTAGTGGCCACCTCGCCAGGATGCGTCGGAGGCTCTGCGTACGCTCGAAGTCGTGACTGTGCTCGCGGAAAACCCTCAGAGCGAGCCCGGCGGGGATTTCTCGGCCCATGCCGAGCCGTACCGGCGTGAACTGCTCGCACACTGCTATCGGATGACCGGGTCCGTGCACGACGCGGAGGACTTGGTGCAGGAGACGTTCCTGCGGGCCTGGAAGGCCTACGACCGCTTCGAGGGCAAGTCGTCGATACGAACCTGGCTGCATCGCATCGCCACCAACACCTGCCTGACCGCGCTGGAGGGCCGGCAGCGCCGGCCGTTGCCGACCGGGCTCGGGAGCCCCAGCTCGGACCCGGGGGCGGAGCTGGTGGAGCGCCGTGAGGTGCCCTGGCTGGAGCCGCTACCGGACCCGACGGACGAACCCGCCGACCCTTCGGTCATCGTCGAGTCCCGGGAATCGGTGCGGTTGGCGTTCGTCGCTGCGCTGCAGCACCTCTCACCCCGGCAGCGGGCGGTGCTGCTGCTGCGCGACGTGCTGCAGTGGAAGTCCGCCGAGGTAGCCGACGCGATCGGTACCACCACGATCGCCGTCAACAGCCTGCTGCAGCGGGCCCGCTCGCAGATGGAGGCCGTCGGTCCCAGCTCCGGTGACCGGTTGGACGTGCCGGAATCGCCGGAGGCGCAGGACCTGCTGGCCCGCTACATCGCGGCCTTCGAGGCCTACGACATCGATCGGTTGGTGGAGCTGTTCACCGCCGAGGCGGTCTGGGAGATGCCACCATTCACGGGTTGGTACCAAGGCGCGCGCGACATCATCACCCTCATTCACCAGCAGTGCCCCGCGGAATCCGCCGGCGACATGCGCATGATCGGCTTGACCGCCAACGGCCAGCCCGCCGCCGCGATGTACATGCGCGACGGCGATGTGCACCTGCCCTTTCAGCTGCACGTGCTCGATGTGCGCGACGACCGGGTCGCGCACGTGGTCGCCTTCCTCGACGAGGCGTTGTTCGCGAAGTTCGGGTTGCCCGCCTCGCTATGAGGCTGCGCGCCTCGAGCGTGACGCTACAGTCACATTCGAAGCCCAGCGTGACTGCAGCGTCACGTTCGGCGCCGAGGTCGGGAAGGTGTGGCACATGACGGATTCCCCGCAGGCGATACCGATACCAGGTCAGCCGCTGCTGCTGCTGGGCGCCTTCGACATTGGCAGCGTGGGCTATGCGGCCGAGGAATTCTTCATCTCCGGAACGGCGACGTCCTACGCCCCCGAAGCAGCGCTGAGCCCCGACGGCCGATGGAGCGTAAACCCTTCCGGCACTGCCGATTACACCACTCGCGCGGTTCTCTTGACGCCGACGGACCCGGCGCGGTTCAACGGGACGGTGCTCGTCGAATGGCTCAACGTGAGCGGCGGCATCGACGCTCCGGCCGTGTGGATGATGGCGCATCGCGAGATACTTCGCTCGGGCTACGCCTACGTTGCGGTGTCGGCCCAGCGGGTGGGCGTGGACGGCGGCGAGAGCCTGCTCGGCTTCGACATGTCGCTGAAGACCCAGGACCCGACGCGGTATGCAGCCCTGAGCCACCCGGGGGACGCGTTCGCCTACGACATCTTTTCCCAAACCGGTAAATTCGCCAGGGACATCCTGCCCGGGGTGCAACACGTAGTCGCGGTGGGCGAGTCCCAATCCGCGATGTTCCTCACGACCTACGTCAACGCCGTCGATCCGCTCGCCCGAGCCTACGACGGGTTCCTGGTGCATTCCCGATTCGGTTCTGCCGCACCGCTTGACGGCATTTCCATCTTCGACGAATCGCAGACCGGTGTACCGGAGGCCGTTCGGTTCCGTCCGGACCTGCGCGTCCCGCTCGTCACGATCATCACCGAAACCGACCTCTTGGGCCCGGTGCGGTACGGCTACTACTTCGCCCGGCAACCCGACAGCGAATGGCTGCGGGTCTGGGAGATCCCCGGGGCCGCTCATGCCGACAACTACACGATCCAGGTGGCGCCAATCGACAGCGGCTCGGCGGCGCTCGACGACATCGTGGCGGCCTACGCGCCGACCAACATGCTGATGGGTCAGCGACTCGGGCACTGCATCAACTTTGCGCCGCAACACCACTACGTGGTGCAGGCCGCGCTCGCGGCCCTGAACACATGGGTCCGCACCGGCGAGCCGGCACCCACCGCCACACCCATCGCCGTGCGCGAAACCGACCAGCCCCAGCCGATTCTGGACGCCAACGGCCTCGCCCGCGATGGCATCAGGACGCCCTGGGTGGACGTGCCGATCGCGCGAACCTCCGGCATGGGCGTCTCAGGCGTTTCGGAGCTCGACCCGTCAAGCATCATGACGGCGATCTTCGGCTCGGGCGAACGCTTCGACGACGCCACCGTGCGCCGGCTCTACCCGGGCGGGCCCGGGGAATACCTCGAACGGTTCACCGCCGCACTGGATTCGGCGATCCAATCCGGGTTCATCCTGGCGGCGGATCGCGCCGAGATTCTCGAGCTCGCCGACGCGACGTATCCGCGGGACCGCTCAGAATAGGCGGCTGTCCGGTGGCGGCCCCTGCACCGGGCGCATCAGCCCGGCCCCGGTGATCAGCGGCAGGTCCAGCGCCGACAGCAGCCCGGGTGCGGCGGCGCACACCGCGGGGATCGCGTTGACCATGCGCGACGCGCCCGCGATGCGCGCGCCCAAGTCGTGGTCGTGGTCCTCGGCCATCTCGAATTCGCACCGCATGCTCGGCGAGCCCTCGATCTCGACGCGGTAAAGCCCACGCCCGGAAGCCAATCCGTAGCCGAGGTCCTTGGGCTCGATGGAGATGTTGGGTTGCGGCCAGCCCGGTGCGATGTCGTCGCGCATCCGGGTGACGTGGTCGATGACAAACGTCGGCTTGTCACCCACGTAACCGGTCAGCGTCGAGCGCATCGCCGCGATGGTACCGGCCGCGATGTGCCCGGTGGGCGTGTCGAAGGCCTCGGCGGCAGGCAGGCGTTCGTTGCTCTCCTCGATGTTGTCGATCTTGGCTCCCAGCCCCGCCGCGAGCTGGTGCAGCACCGGGCCCCAGCCGAAGGTGAACACCCCGGGCGTGGCCGCGAACGCGGCGAATTCGGGCGGCTTGCCGAAGCCGAGGATCTCATACACCGCGGCCTTGTCGGGGTAGGTGGCGTAGTTGAACATCTCCGTCACCCGTACCGACTCGATCACCCGGGATACGCCCGTAAGGACCAGCGGCAGAACATCATTGGCGAACCCCGAGTCGATTCCCGTGGTGAAGAACGACACGCCGCCCTCCAGCGCGGCCCGTCGCAGCGGCTCCGTGAAGGCGCCGTCGACAGCGTCGGGGAACACCAGCGGCACCACCGAACACGACACCACGTTCTTGCCGGCTCGCAGGATCGACACCATGTCCTCGACGGCCTCCAGCGGCCGCAGGTTGGCGCCGGCCGCGTAGACCACCACGTCGGCGTTCCCGGCCAGCATCGGCGCCGGGTCCTGGGTGGCCACCACCCCGACCGGTGCGACGCCGCAGAGTTCGCCCGCGTCGCGGCCCGCCTTGGCGGCGCTGTGGACGACGACGTCGACCAGTTCGAGCGCGGGGTGATCGATGACGCCGCGCAGGGCGATCACGCCCATCGAACCCGGACCCCAGACGCCTACCTTGAACACACTATCTCCTAATATTAGGGTGATCACGGCTAAATTTAGGACAAATCTAAGGAGGCTGCCCTGGCTGCGTCAACCGTCAAATCGCCGCCAACCAGTCGGGTGATGGACGTGCTTGCCACGCTTGCGGATTCACCCGCGGGGCGGACCTCGGCCGAGGTGGCGAAGAGCTGCGGGATCAGCACCTCGACGTGCGCGCTCGTGTTGGCGGAGCTGGAGCGGGGAGCGTGGGTGACGCGGCGCGAGGACCGTCGCTTCTTTTTGGGCAGCGGATTGTTCGCGCTAGTCCATGGGCTAAGGTCGCAGTTCCCGCTGCTGGACCGCGGGCGCGAGGCGCTGTCGTTCCTGCACGACACCCTCCGCGCCGGCTGCTCGATGTCGAAGATCGGCGAGAAGCACCTGACCACCGTCGACGCCGTCGGGCACGCCACCGACGGCGAGCATGCCGTCGGCCAGCGCTTCCCCATCGACCCCCCGTTCGGACTGGTCGCGATGGCCTGGCGCGACGACGATTCCGTCCGGGCCTGGCTGCACCGGGTGACGCCACGGCTGACCCGCGCGGAGATCGCCGACCATCAGCGGGTGCTGGCCGATATCCGGGCCCGCGGCTACGGCGCGTGGCGGTTCGACGACACCCACCGATCGCTGCACGACCGGCTGGCCGCGGCGCTGGCGTCGCTGGAGCCGACGGCACAGGTGGCCCGGCGGTTGACCACGCTGATGACGATGGTGACGCTGCAGTCGGTCACCGCTGTCCTCGAAACTGAGTTGGCCGCAACGGAATTCGTTGTGCTGCCGATTTTCGGCCCGGATGGCCAGCCGGGGTACCAAATCGAGATTCACCTGGGCCGCCCGGCCGGGCTGTCGCTGCCCGAGCTGGACGACGCGCTGCGGCACGCGCAAGGGCTGCTCTCCCCACTAGGCTGAGGACATGCCCGCCAATTCCGAGATTCGGCGTGCGGCCGATCGGGCCGTCACCACGACGTCGTGGCTGAGGTCGAGGCATTCGTTCTCGTTCGGTGACCATTACGACCCCGCAAACACCCACCACGGGCTGCTCTTGGTGAACAACGACGACATCGTGGAGCCCGGAAGCGGATTCGACACCCACCCGCACCGCGACATGGAGATCGTGACGTGGGTGCTGCAAGGTGAACTGACACACCAGGATTCGGCCGGAAACCGCGGAGTGATCTATCCCGGCCTGGCCCAACGCATGTCGGCCGGTAGCGGAATCTTGCATTCGGAAAAGAACGAGTCATCAACGGATCCCGTGCATTTCGTGCAGATGTGGGTGATCCCCGACGAGACCGGCATCTCCCCCAGCTACCAACAGCACGAGGTGGACCCCGAACTGCTGGACGGCGGGCTTGTGACCATCGCCTCAGGCATACCCGGTCATGAGGCGGCCATCACGCTGCACAACCGCAACGCCGCGCTGCATTGCGCGCGCCTGCAACCCGGCGACTCTGTGAACGTTCCGCGAGCCCCCTACCTGCATCTCTTCGTGCCGCGCGGGCAGGCCAGCGTGGAAGGTATCGGAGGACTCGAAGCGGGCGACGCGATCCGGTTCACCGACGCCGACGGTCAGCGGCTGACCGCGGGCGAGCCGACGGAACTGCTCATTTGGGAGATGCATGCCGGTCTGGGGGGTTGAGACGACATAGAGTGGGCACGACAGACAGGAGCCCGCATGTCTCAATCGCAGCCGCGACACGCGGCGCCGAATCCCAAGCGAAACATAAAAGCGCTACGGACCGTGCGGTTCTGGGCGCTGCCGATCGTCGTCACGCTGGCCCTCATGTCGGCGCTGTGTGCCCTGTATTTGGGCGGGATACTCAATCCGACGACCAACCTGAAGCATTTCCCCATCGCCGTGGTGAACGAGGACGCCGGGCCGGCGGGCAAGCAGATCGTCGACGGTCTGGTCGCCGGCTTGGACAAGGACAAGTTCGACATCCGCGTCGTCACTCACGACGAGGCCCGGCGCATGCTGGACCGGGCCCAGGTGTACGGCGAGGCGGTGATACCGCCGACCTTTTCGTCGAGGCTGCGGGACTACGGGGCGAGCGCGGTCACGACCGGCCGGTCCGAGCGGCCGGTGATCTCGATATCGACCAACCCGCGGGCGGGCACGCTGGGCTCCAGCATCGCCGGGCAGACCCTCGCCCAGGCGATGGCCGTGGTCAATAGCAAGGTGGGCCAACGACTTTCCGCCGACGTGGCTGCCCAAACCGGCGGGGCGCCGATGGCGGGCGCGGCGGTGGTGGGGCTCGCCAGTCCGATCGACATCAAGTCCGGCGTGTACAACCCACTTCCGAACGGAACCGGCAACGGACTGTCGGCCTTCTACTACGCGCTGTTGCTGCTGCTCGCGGGATTCACCGGCAGCATCGTCGTCAGCACACTAGTGGACTCGCTGCTGGGCTACGTACCGGCCGAATGGGGCCCGGTGTACCGATTTGCCGAGCAGGCCAACATCTCTCGATTCCGCACGCTGTTGGTCAAGTGGGGAATCATGGCGATCCTGGCCCTGCTCACGTCGGCTGTCTACCTCGCGATCGCGCACGGCCTCGGGATGCCGATCCCGCTCGGCTGGCAGCTGTGGCTGTACGGGGTGTTCGCGATCGTCGCGGTGGGCGTCACGTCGAGTTCTCTGATTGCCGTGCTGGGCTCGATGGGCCTGCTGTTTTCGATGTTGATCTTCGTGATATTGGGCTTACCGTCGGCGGGCGCCACCGTCCCGCTGGAGGCGGTGCCCCCGTTCTTCCGTTGGCTTGCCGAATTCGAGCCGATGCACCAGGTGTTCCTCGGCGTGCGGTCGCTGGTGTACCTGGGTGGCCACGGGGATGCCGGTCTGTCGCAGGCGTTGCTGATGACCTCCGTCGGTCTGGCCATCGGGTTGTTGGTCGGCGGCATCATCACGCACCTGTACGACCGCAAGGGCTTTCACCGGATTCCCGGGGCCGTCGAGCTCGCGATAGCCGCGGAACATCAAGCCCAGCATCAGGCGCGCACAAGCAAGGAAGGCGCGCGCTCAACCCAGCCCGCGCCCGAGCCCGAGACCGCAGCCGGCGGGGAGCAGCCGGAGGCCGCGCCCGACGACGAACAGCAGCCCGCGCACGAAAGCCCAAGCGAGCAAACGTAATTCCAGCGCGCTCCAAGCGTCACACGATTGTTATTTAAGTTGACAGTGAGGCCTGTGTGGCAGATGCTGTGCATGTTGCATTCTCACTCGGGCCGAAAGGGCTACCGTGCTGACCCGCCCCCCAGGTTGGCGCCGACTGGCCGCCTGCTGCACTGCCGTGCTCGCGTGCGTGACGCTGGCGAGCACCACGGGCCAGCCCGTCGCGCGCGCCGCGGACGGCCGGGAGATGCTGGCCAGCGCCATCAGCACCACCCAGGGCTCCTACCTGGTGTACAACTTCGGCCCCGGTCATCCCACGCCGATGCTCAACGCCGGCGGTGGCTGGTACGAGATGAACAACGGCGGCCACCTGATGATCATCAAGAACGCGGCCGGGCGGCTTGCCCCGCATCTGTTGGTGGACAGCCACCAAGGTGACCAGGCGCGCTGCGAAAGCAATCCCGGGGCCCGAACCTCCGAGGGACTCTGGCAGGCCTCGGAGATCTACCCGCCGCTGCAGGCGTGGCAGCGGATGGGACAACCGACGATCGCAATCAACGCCAACTTCTTCGACGTGCGCCCGCAGAAGGGCGGCTCCTGGCGGCAGACCGGCTGCAGTTCACCGCTGGGTGCGTTCGTGGACAACACGAACGGCCAGGGCCGCGCCAACCAGGCGGTCACCGGCACCGTCGCCTATCCCGGCAAGCAAGGCCTTTCGGGCGGCGGCGAGAGCTGGAGCGCGCTGACGACGATGATCCTGCCGTCGGGTGCGGCGCCGTACGTGGTGTGGCCGAAGGGCAAGAACGACTACGACTCCGCCACCCCGGTGATCCAGGACCTGCTCAACAAGAACGCGAGGTTCGTCGCGGTGTCCGGCATCGGGCTGCTGGCGCCGGGCAACACCGGGCAGCTCCACGACGGAGGTCCGAGCGCGGCGCGTACGGCCCTTGCCTACGCGAAGCAAAAGGACGAGATGTACATCTTCGAAGGCGGCAGCTACACACCGGACAACATCCAGGACCTGTTCCGCGGCCTCGGCAGCGACACGGCCGTCCTGCTCGACGGCGGTGGGTCCTCGGCCATTGTGCTGCGCCGCGAAACCGGCGGCATGTGGGCGGGCGCCGGGTCACCGCGGGGCTCGTGCGACACCCGGCAGGTGCTGTGCGACTCGCACGAGCGCGGCCTGCCGAGCTGGCTGGCATTCAATTAGCTTCGGCCGCAGCACTTTTGGTGGCATTCGGCCCGAATCGGAAGATCAGCAGGCTTGCCGCCACCACCGCTGCGGTGACCCCGAACACCGGAGCGACGACGAACCGCGACATCGTCGCGCCGGCAAAAGCGCCGGCACACATCGTGAAAACGACGCTGAACCGCAGCTTTTCGCGGGCACCGGTGCCGCCGGCGAGACGGCTGTCTAGGCCGAGGCTGACGATCGTCGAGGTCAACACCGTGGTGGAAAGTTCTTGGATCCCGAACTGGCGGGCACTCGAGTGCTGCAGGCCGAACGTCACCGCGAGCGCGCCGATCAGGATCAGCTTGGTGTTGTCGTGATAGCGCAGCACTCCCGTCCCGCCCAGGATCGACAGCGCGATCAACAACACGATCTCCGCCGCCAACACCGTGGTGATCCACGACCGGGTGCGCTCGCCGAAGTGCCGTGCCAACCGGCCGCTGAGGATGGTGGTGCAGACGAAGGTGGGCAGCGCCACCACGACCGCGGTCAGGTCGATGCTGGTTTTCGGCGCGAGCCAGAAGCCAAGGAAGATCACGTTTCCGGTCATATTCGCGACGAACACGTGACCGAGCGCCAGGATGCTGATCGAGTCGGCCAAGCCGGTGGCGAAGGTCAGCAACAACAACGCCGCAACGGTCGATCGCTCCGATACCGGCGAAGTAACGGCCATGGGATGCAGGGTCTTTCGGCCCGCGCTACGGCCGGGGCGTCAGATCCAGGGAGGTGATGGTCGTCATCCTGGTCACCAGCCAGCGCCCCTTCACGCGCTTCATGAACAACCGATAGGACAGGTACTTCAACGCCGGGATGTTCTTGGTCAGCGGGCTGGTGGACGTGGTGTTGGTGTACACGATGACGACGGCGTTCGGGTCATCCAGCGATTCCACCGCCGCGCCGGTGACCTGGGTGCTGTTGGTCACTTTCGCCTGCTTGTTGGGCGCCACGATCGAGTCGACGAATTTGCGGTACTGGGCTTCGAAATCGCCGCTGAGGTACGTCGCGGCGCGATCGGCCAGGCCGTCCATGTTCTCCGGGGTGTAGGTCCACAGGGTCGTGATCGCGTTGGCCGCGGTCCGGGCCACCTTGAGTTTGGTTGCGGCGGTGGCACGGTCGGTCAGGTAGGGCTGCAGGGTCGAACCCGCAAACGCCGCGGAACCGACGAAGAGCACCGCCGCCACCGCGACGGCAATGGCCCTGCCCTTTCCGCCGAGTCGCTTGAAGCGGAAGCGCTTGGCCTTGGTCGTCGCGGCGGTCTCGCCGGCCTCGCCGGCCTCGGCCGCCTCCTCGTCCGAGGTCGCTTCTGTTGCCGCAGAGTCGGTTTCGTCCTGCTCGACGGAATCGTCGCTCTGAGCTTCCTTGGTTACCTTGGCCACCTTGGCTTCCGGGGTTTCCGAAGTTTCCGAGGCCTTTTCGGTCAGATCACCTGCAGCAGGTTGCTGATCTTCCACTGCTTCCCTTCCTGCGTTGCGGTTACCGTCCACCGATTCGTGTTCTCGATTACCTGCTTCTCATCCGGCGACTTGGACGTGACCGCCGTCGCCACCATCACGGTGACGGTGCCGTCGTCGTTCCAGCGTTCGACGCCGGTGCCCAGGACGGTGCCCGTGGCGGGTTCGGCGCGCGCGACCTGGAGCAGGATCTCGTTCGCCTTGTCGGTGTACTGCTTGGCGAACTCACCCGTCGCTTGGGCCAATATCCGGTCTACGTAGTTGTTGGCGTGAAAGGGATCGATGGAGGTGAACTCCGTCATGAAACCCGTCACGTAATTGAGCACCTGGCGGTCTTTCGACGCCTGCTGTTCGGCGGACTGATGAGAGATCAGCATCAGGGTGGAGACCGTGACCGCCGCCGCCATGACGAGCGCGGCAACGGCGATCATCAGCGGGTACGCCCACGGCCGGTACGACGTCGGCGGCCGCGCGACGAGTAGCGAGTCTTCGCCCGGCGCAAACTTGCGGCGCGGGCTCATTTCCCGTTCCCGGGCGGTTTCGGTTTGGTCAGGACGGTGAGGTCGTCGACGAGCCAGCGGTCGTTGCCGCCTTTGGCGAAACTCACGCGCACTGTCGCGCTGATGTAGCGCTGCTCGGGCCCCACGCCGCGCCGCCCCTGCATGAACAACAGCATCGTCGCCCGGTCCGGCGTCGCCGATTCGATGGAGCCGTCGGTCACCCAGTACTCGTTGATGACCGGGTTGCCTTTTTGGACGACGTCCTGCTGTTCGGCGAGCTTGTGCCGATATTTGTCGGTCGCCAGCGATTGGGCGCGGGAAAAGTCGTCGTGCAGCGACTTCGGGTCGTACGTGAGCATCTGTGCGACGATCTTCGGCCCCTGCACCTGGATCTGGGCCCTGGTTTGTTCGCTCTCCCGATCGCGGGAGTACACGACCAGATAGCTCACGCCGACGCCCGCGACGCACACCGCCGCGGCGGTGATCACCGCGACCGCGCTCCAGCGCCGCATGTTCGGCGGCCGCCGATCCGGTTCGACCCAGCGGACCTCGGTGCGCAGCAGCATGTCGGCGAAGGTGCAGCCGCGTGAATCCCAAAGCGGCCATAGCCATCCCACCACCGACACGGTGTCGAGGAGATGAGCCAGGTCGCGCAACAGCAGCCCCCACACCCCGATGGGCTCGCCGTCGCGGCGTAGCACCGTGATGCCGTACCGCGCACGCCCCAAGCTCCAGCCGACGACGCTCGGCAACACCAGCCGGTTGACCAACGTCAGCAGGATGGCCACGCCGAGGACCGAGACGCACACCCACCACCAGACCGGGTGCTTGCGGACGGTCAGCGCGGCCAACGCCATCGTCGCCACCACGGCGGCGCCCGGAAGCACGTCGAGTGCGAACGCACCCGCCCGGATGTGCCAGGGCGCCAATGCATTTCGCGGTGGCTCCGGGACTTCCGCCTTGGTCTGGGTCTTAGCCTGAGTCTGCTCGACCACCACCGTCACTTCGTCACCTGGTCGAGCTTGGCGATCTTGTACTGCCCCTCCGCGGTCGCCATCGTCACCCGCAGCCGATACCCGGTCTCGTTCTCCGACTTGTCGCTGGCGACCTTGACGCGCATCGCGACGAGTACGTCGATGGAACCGTCTTTGTTGTTGCGCTCCACCGCCGCACGCACATCGGCCACCTGCACGTGGATGTTCGAAGCCTGGTACGCCTGGACGAGCATGCTGGTGTACAGCAGGGCTTGGGCGCGGAAAGCGTCTGTGCCACAGTCGATGATCTTCTGTTCGCTCGCGACCATCGCGTTGGTGTCCGGCGCCTGGGTCGCCGAAACACACTCGATCGCCGCTTTGAGCGCCGCGGCGTTGTTGCGCGCGATCGCCTGGCTGTCGTGGTGGTAGCGCAGGGCAAGGTAGCCGCCGGCCCCGATCCCCCCGGCGGCCAGGACCAGCGCCGCCGCAATACCGGCCACCCAGCCCCGACGACCCAGCCGCGACGGGCGGCGCTCCACGGCGGTATCCCCGCCCTCGACGGCGGCGTCCTCGGATTCCTCCGAATCCCCGGCGGTCACTTCAGCGGCGAGCTGGTCCGCGTCGCCCTCGGGCTCCGCCTCGTCCGTCACCTCGGGCTCCGCCTGCGCGGTCACCTCGGCGCTGGTTTCGTCAGCCTCGGATTCCGACGAATCCTCGGCCGCCACGTCGGTGCTGGTCTGGTCGGCCTCGACCTCGGATTCCTGACGGTTCTTCCGCCCTGGCCTTCGGGAGAGCCTGCGCAGACGACGAGCAATCGGCATCGGTGGGGGGTTCAGCCGGCCGGCGCCAGCATCTCCTTCCATCCGTCGTCTCCTGTTTTTGTCGAGTTTTCGACGGACCATTTAACTCCGTCGGGCCCTATCAGTTGACCGCTCTGCGGACTGTATACCGCCGACGGGGGGCCCCCGCCCGGAGTGTAGACACACGGGTTGGGCTGCTGTCCGTTGCACGTCACGGTACCCGATCCCGGCCGCGACAACGGGTCGCTGGTCGGCGGGGGCGTCCCGGCGACCCGGTCCGAGGGCGCCGGGTTCATTCCGTTGTTGATCGACGGTGCCGGGATCACCATGCCCGGCCGCACCGACTGGTCACAGCGCGCGGCGGGCGCGGGGCAGGTCAGGATCTGGTTCGGGTCTCCGTACCAGGGGTTGGTTCCGGCCGGGACGTACGGCCTTGGGTCGCGGCACTCCCGTGGCGTGGCGGCCCGCTTACCCGGGATATCGACGCAGGGAATGTTGCGCGATCCACGCACGCTGTTGGCCGGCGTGTCCATCGGGATCTTGCAGTAGGTGCCCGACGGCAGCGGCACCATGTTGGTGTCGGCCGGGGACCGCCATTCCGACGCCGGAACGAAACCCGTGAGGCAGGGCGGCGGCCAGTTGATCGACAGCCCCAGGTCGAGCGCCGCCTGGTTCGGGAACGGCGCGCCCACCGTCTGCGCGATCGACGCACCCTGCGGCAGGAACACCAGAACCTGTTCCAGACCGGTGTGGTAGCGCTTGAGCAGGTCGAACACCACCTCGAGGTTCGCCAGCGTCTGCGGTAGCGAATCCCGGACATCGTTGAACACGTCGTTGACCTGATCGGCGGTCGGCGCCGCTTGGGACAGAATGCTTCTCACGTGCTGGTCGTTCGCGGCCGACTGCGCGGCCAGCGTGTTCAGGTTGCGCGCCCAACGCTCGATCGCGTCATTCGAATTGACCTGGCTGTCGAGGATCGGCCCGGAGTTCTGGATGATGTCGTTGACGTTGGTGATGTTGGTCCTGAAGTCGCCGACGATCGCCTGCGTGGAGTCGACCAACCGTTGCAGGGCGGGCCCCAGCCCGCCGACCGATTCCGCGGTCTCGTCCAGCAGCTGGCCGATCTTGTCCTTGGGCAACACCGCAAGGCCCCGGTTGGCGGTGTCCAGCGCCGGCCCGATCTCGGAGGGCACCGTGCCCTTGGAGATGGTCTGGCCGTCCGAAAGGAACTTGCCGGGGTTTCCCGGCGACACCAGGTCCAGATACTGCTCACCGACCGCCGACACCGAGTGCACGTTGGCGATCGCGTCGATCGGGACCTTGTAGCGGCTGTCGATACTCAGCGTCGCTTCGGCGCCGTGTTCGGTGGGCTCGACGTCGGTGACCTTGCCGATGGTGATGCCGCGATAGGTCACGTTTCCCGTTGGATACAGCCCGCCCGAAGCCGGCAGCTCGGCCTTGAGCGTGTACCGACCGACACCCATCAGGCTGGGGATCTGCAAGTAGTAGATGCCCAGCACACCCAGCGAGATCACCGTCAGGATCCCAAACAGAATGAGCTGGCGTCGAACGAAGGGGGTCAGCATTGTCCTCGCTCCGCCCTTTCCACCAGCGGTCCGCCGGGCGCGTCATTCGGGTTCGGCGTGTAGCGGACGTCGGGGATCATCGTCTCGGGGTCGCGCCCGAACGACTGCTCGAGTGCGCGCAGTGCTCCCGACAACCCGGTACCGGTGAGGAACGCGTTGTCGATGGCGCTGTAGGTCAAGTCGAGGGTCAGCGACACGTTCATGTAGTCACCGCGGACCACCTTCGGCACGCTGTCGATGTCGAACGGCTGCGTGAGGATCAGCTTCAGCGCGCCGATCAGCATCGGTGACGCACGGCCGAGTTCCCGCAACGGGCATTGCAGCGATTGCAAATCCTGATGCAGGGGTCCGCGCGCCTCGGACAGGTACTGGTCCGCTGCCTGGCTGAGGCGTCCCACCGAGTCGACGGCGTTGATCAGCAGCTGCTTGGTGTCGGCGAAATGCTTGATCAGCGGCGGGATGTCGGTCAGCACGCGATCCAGGACATCCGCACGGGCACCCACGTAGACCAACAGCCGGTTGGTGGAATCAATCGCGTGGGTGATGTCGTCGCGCTGCTGATTGAGCTGGTTGGTGAAGGTATCCAGCTTGCCGAGGAAGGCCCGGATCTGCTCCCCGCGCCCATTGAAGATGTTGAAGACCTCGTTCTGCAGCACCTCGAGGTTCGGAATGCCGCCACCGCGCAGGATCAACGACAGGCTGGCCAACGTCTCCTCGGTGGTGGGAAACGCGGACGAATTCTTCAGCGGAATCGTGTCGCCGGGTTTCAGCTGCTGCGGCGACGGGTTCGGCGGTGCGGCCAGCTCCACGTGCTGAGAACCGAGCAACGAAGTCTGGCCGATCTTGGCGGTGGCGTTCTTCGGCAGCTTGACGCTCTTGTCCAGACCCAGCGTCAGCGTGGCCACCCAGTTCTTCAACTTGATTTCTTTGATCGAGCCCACCAGGACGTCGGCCACCATGACCTTGCTGTTGTTGTTGATGGCCAGCGTGTCCGGCATCTGCACATAGATCGTGTATGAACCCGACCCGCTACCGGGACCGCCCGGAATCGCCACATTGGAGATGCCACGCCAGCCGCACGAGCTCAGCACCAGCGCGGCCACCAGCAGCACCAGCCCCTGCCAGGACCGGTGGCGGATCAGCACCGTTGCGCGCCTCGGTGTCCAACGGTTCGGCTTTCCGTTCGCGCGAACCGCGCTCACGTCGCGCCTCACTGGCCACCTCCCGTGTTAGCAGGCACCGGCGGCCCGCCGGCGTTGGGCGCGGGCGCGGCCACTGGCGCCGGGGTGGGGGCTACGGGACCCGGGGCCACGTCAGCTCCCGGCGGCGGCGGTGGAATCGGCACCTGCGGCGGGTTCTGGCCGATGACCGGCAATATCGGGTTCTCGTCGTAGGAGTTCGGCGGTCCGGGCGGCGTCTGCAGGGTCGACTGGACGGGCTCGATGTTCGGCCCACCCATGAGCTCGGCCAACGATTCCGGCGTCATCAGGTCCGCGGTGATCGGCCCCACCTGCTGCCCCTGCATGCCCGGGGCGACAATCCAGCCGTGCTGCGTGTTGCGGTGCGAGGTCGGGGTGTCCGGCGACCAGATCCCGGGGACGGTGGTGTCCTTGTATCCCGGCGGCGGCTGCAGCCGCGGCTCGGAGTAGGCGATCTCCTTGGGCAGCGTCTCGGCGGTGCTGAACAGGTTCAAACCGAACGGCGGGTAGTTGAACTTGATCGCGTCGAGGATCGGCGCCAGGTACTGCGCACACAACTCGGCGGACTCTTGATAACCGAGCCGGCTGCCGGCCTGAATCGAGCTGCAGATGAACTGCATCGGGTTGGCGAAGTTGGTGATGGCGGGAATCGCGACAACCGCGCCGTGTGACGGGTGGTAGATCTGGTTGATGTTCGCCGCGGCCGTCGGAGTGACGTGCAGGGCGGTCTCCAGCCCGTTCAGCGAATCCGGTTGCAGGATTGTGCTCGTCGCGGTGGCCAGGTTGTTGATGTCGGTGGTCAACACCTCGCGGTTCTTGTCGAGGAAGGGCCGCACGGTGGAGAGCAGGCCGTCGAACTGCTGCAGCGCGTTGGACAGGTCGGTGTCGTTTTGCGCGAGCCGGCCGGTGACATCCGCCAGGTTCTGGTTCAGCGCGACGAACTGCTGATCGTCTTGGTGCAGAGCGTTGACGAATAGCGCAAGGCTGCGCACCACCGCAAAGAAGTCGCCCCGACCCTCATTGAGGGCGGTCAACGCCCGCGACAGGTTGTTCAGCGTCGTGTTGATCTGCTTGCTCTTGCCGGCCAGCCCGTTGGCGAAGGACGTGATGACCTCGCCGAACGGCCCCGTCGGCTGCTCTTTGGTCGGGCCTAGCTTGGAGATGATGTTGGTGATGCTGTTGCGCAACTGGTCCCACTCCACCGGGACCTGGGTGCGCTCCTCCGGGATCACCGCGTTGTCGCCAAGCACCGGGCCGCCCTTGTAGACCGGCTCCAGCTGGATGGCCCGCGAGGCCACCAGGGTGGGGTTGAGGATCACCGCGGACGCGTTGGCGGGAACCTTGTACTTGTTTTGGTAATGGAAGGTCACCTTCATCTTGTCGCCGGTCGGCTCGATCTTGTCGATCGAGCCCACCGCCAGACCCATGATCTGGACCTTGTCGCCCGGGTACAGCGCGTTCGCCGCCGGGAAATAGGCGACCACGGTGTTGTTGGTCAGCTTGTCGTAAAGCCGCCAGCCGACGTACCCGACGACGAGCGCCAGCACCACCACCAGCGACCCGACAATCAGCGTCGTGCGCGACATCTTGGGTAGCCGCAGGTTGCGGATGTCAAAGACGGTGCTCAATTCTGGGTACCTCCCGTGACCCCGCTACCTCCGGCTCCGCCCGGATTGATGAACGGCGCCGGCAATTGGTTGCCCGGCCCGGGCGGTGCCGGCGGACCCGGCGGCAGGGCCGGCGCGAAGGTCGACGGCGGCGGCGTCGGCCCGGCCGGTGCCAGGTTCTCGGTGCGCGCACCCGGCGGTGCCTGCTGCGGCAGCGGCACCGGGGTTCCCGGAACGTTCGGCGGCGGGTCGCCCGGTCGCCCGGCGATCGGCATGCCCGGTGTGGGTGGCAGACCGTCGGGGTTAGGCGGCGACGTCTCGACGTCGACCGGCGCGGGGAAACCGACTCCACCGAACGGTCCGATGGCCGCACCCGCGCAGGGCAGCGGATTCCACGGCCGCGGCAGACCCTCGTCCCCGACGGTGATGTTGCCGCCCGGATTCGCCGGACTGTACGAACACGGTGACCCGGGTCCGACGGCCGGTCCCGGATGATCCGGGGTGCCCTCCAGCACCGGCGGCGCGGGCGGCGGCGCACCGTTGGGGAACCGGGTGCCGTTGGGGTCCGGCCAACGGAACGACGGCAACGCGGCGCCGCGCCAGAAGTTCTCCGGGTCGATCCCGCGCTTCTTGAAAGCGGCGTCGACCCACGGCTGAACGATCTGGTACAGGGCCAGGTTGTGCAGGACCACCTTGAAGAATGGTCCCGACGCAATGGCCTCGTTCAGCGACGGCAGGAACATGCCCACCTCGGTGAGCCCGGCAGCCAAATCGTCCTTGCGCTGCACCAGGATGTCGCTGAGCGTACGCAACTGTTCGAGCACGTGGTTCAGGTTCGGGTTGTCGTTGATGAAGCCCTTGACCTGCTCCGAGAATGCGGCGACGTTCGCCAACAACGCGTTGATGGCCTGGCCGCGTTCGTTGAATGCGGCCAGCAGCGTCTTCGCGTTGACCAGCAGTCGGTCGACCTGCTCGCTGCGGTCACCGAGGACGCTGGCCACCTGATTGGCCTGGGCCAGAAGATGTTTGACCTCTTCGTCGCGTTTGCCGATCGTGTCGGAGAATTTGGCCACGCCCTCCAGCGCTGGGCTCAGGTGCGGGTAGGTCTGATCAATGGTCTGCGACAGCACGTGCAGTGACTCTTTGACGGTGTCGATGTTCCAGCCCTGGGCAGCCTTGGTGACGTCGAAGAACGCGTCGTAGATCTGATACGGGGTGGTGCTTTGCCCCAGCGGCAGTGTGGCGCCGGGCCGCAATTGCTGGTTGCCGCGCGGCTCGATCTCCATCACCTTCCTACCGAGGATGGTGTCGGTGCGGATCGCCAGCCGGCTCTCGCTGCCAATCGTGTTGGTGCCGATCGAGAACTTCATCACGACGTGGTCACCGTCGATCCGCAGGCCCTCGACCTTGCCGACGTCCATGCCGGCGATGCGCACCTTGTCGCCGACGGTGATTTGACCGGAGTCGGTGAACTGCCCGTAGTAGGCCGGCCTGGCCATCAGCATCGGGACATTCGTGAAGCTTTGACCCACGCCGATCGCGAGCACCGTCACCACGATGCCCATGAGCCCGATGCGTAACCGATTCGGAGGTTCCAGCGATCTCATTGCGGCGTGCACCTACCTGTCGGCTGCTGGAAAAGCCGGACCGTGCGGATGGGCCCCCCGGCCTGTAGGCCGTTGATCTTCATCGTGATGTCGCAGGCATAGAAGTTCACGAAGTCGCCGTAGGACCCGATGGCGCGCCCGATCATGTTCAACCCGGGCGGCACCTTCTTGAGGTAGTCCTGCAGTTGGTCCTGCTGGTCGATGAGCGGCTGCTGGACGGCGTCCAGGTAGTTGAGCGTCTTGTGCAGCAGACCGCGGTCCTCGGCCAGCAGATCGGCCACCGTGCCGGCGGCATTACTGATGTGGGCGGTCCCGCCCGCCAACTGGTCACCGTGGTTCTTCAGCCCGGTGATCAACACCTCGAGGTTGTTGATGGTCTGGTCGAACTGCTGGCGATGCCGAACCGTGGTGTCCAGCACGATGTTCAAGTTCTTGATCACCTCGCCGATCGCCTGATCGCGCTCCCCGAGCTGATTGGTCAGTTGCGCGGTGTTGTCCAGGATGTCGTTGATGGTGCCGCCCTGACCCTGGAACACGGTGATCAGCGCCGACGCGATTGTGTTGACCTTCTCCGGGTCCAGCGCCCGGAACAGCGGCTTGAAACCACCGATCAGTGCGTCCAGATCCAGCGCCGGCGAGGTGCGAGACACCGGAATGAAGCCACCCGGCGGCAGGATCCGGTCGGAGCCCTCGCCCTCGCCGCGTTTGAGCTCCAAATAGCGGTCACCGATCAGGTTGAGGTAGCGGATTTGCGCGGTCGACGACTGATACAACGGGACCGAGCGGTCGACGTTGAATTTCACCCGCACCCGCTTACCACCGTCGACCAGCTCGACCGAGTCGACCTTGCCGATCTCCACGCCGGAGGCGCGCACGAATTGGCCCTGCCGCAGCCCGCTGATGTTGATGAACTCCGCCGAGTACGCGTTGGTGCGGTCGAACCTCATCTGGCCGAACACCACGACGATCATCACAGTGAACAGCAGCAGCACCAACGAGAAGATGCTGAGTCGGACGATGGTACCGGTGATTTTCATGGGTTGATCGTGTTATCCCCTACCTGACGGCCCCACACGTACTCCATCGCATAGGGCGAACCGGTCTCGATGTGGTTGTAGGGCGCGATGCTGTTGCCGGTGTCCATCACCAATTCGGGTGCGGGCCACAGATCGTGGGTGATGTGCTGCCAGCAGCCCGGCGCACCCCCGGGTCCACCGCGGGCGTTCACCCGCGGCAGGTTTTCCGGCCAGGTGTAGGGGTTCGGCGCCCCGCCGACCAGCCCGGCCAGGCCGCCGAGCATCGATGCGATCAAGACGACCCCCGACAGTGGGTTCAGGATTGCGCTCAGCCCCGACAGGGCCTCGGTCTCCGTGTTCAGCGAGTAGCCGTTGCCGCCCAGGTACGTCCGGAGTTTGGGTTCCTCGTCGTGGTAGTTGCGGATGGTGCAGAACAGCTCGGGGCTGTAGGTGTCCAGCAGCTGTGCGGTGGGCACCAGATCCTCGGCCCCGCGCGCCAGATACGGCCCGCCACGCTGGAAGATATCGGCCCCGGTGTTACC
>NZ_MBEU01000034.1 GCF_001954275.1 Mycobacterium sp. IS-836
CCCCCGCCTGCACCACCGCCGCCGCCACCGCCGGTGACGATCACCCAAATCGTGCCGCCCCCGCCGGCACCGCCGCCACCACCGCCGCCGGACGTGCCCTCCAACGGGCCCGGGGATCCGGCGCCCAACCAGCCCGACGATCCCGAGGTGCCGCCGCTGCCGCCGGGGGCACCCGACGGAATCGTCGGCGTTGCACCGCACGCGGTGATCATTGCGATCCGGCAGTCTTCGCGGGCCTACGAACCCGCCAACCCCGGCCCGGGCGGCATGGAGGGACGAAAGAAGGCCGGCACCATCGCCACGCTCGCCAGCGCCATCGTGCACGCCGCGAACATGGGCGCGAAGGTGATCAATGTCAGTGTCACGGCATGCGTTTCGGCCGCCGATCCGCTGGATCAGGGCGCCATCGGCGCGGCCGTCTGGTATGCCGCCACCGTCAAGGATGCGGTGATCGTCGCTGCGGCGGGCAACGACAGTGAAGACGACTGCGCGCAAAACCCGTCGTTCGATCCGCTCAGCGCGTCGGATCCCCGTGATTGGCATCAGGTCAAGACCGTGTCGTCGCCGTCGTGGTTCTCCGATTACGTGCTGTCGGTCGGTGCCGTGGACAACACGGGCTCGCCGATCAACAAGAGCCTGGCGGGGCCGTGGGTCGCCGCCGCGGCGCCCGGCGTCGGGATCATGGGACTCTCCCCGGAGACCGGCGGACCGGCGAACGCCTACCCGCCGATCCGCCCGGGTGAGAAGAACATGCCGTTCTGGGGCACCAGCTTCTCGGCGGCCTACGTCAGCGGTGTGGCCGCATTGGTGCGCGCGAAATACCCTGGGCTGTCGGCACACCAGATCGTCAATCGCATTCTGCAGACTGCGCACAATCCGCCGCGCGGCGTCGACAACCAAGTCGGTTACGGCGTCGTCGATCCGGTGGCCGCACTGACGTTCGATGTGCCTGCGGGAGATCGACTTCCACCCGCCGCGCAGAGCCGCCTGGTCCATCCGGCGCCACCACCACCGCCACCGGACCATCGCGCACGCAACATGGCACTGGTATTCGCCGGCGTCGTGCTGGCCGCCATCGCGGTGGCGTCGCTGATCTTTCGGGCGCGGCGGGAGAGATGAAACCCGGGACGAAGCTGACGATCATCGTCGGCATTTTCCTCACCGCCCTCCTCGGGTGGGCGGTGGGCGGATACGGCGGTGCCGCAGGCGGTTTGGTGATCGGGACGGCGATCGGCGTCGTCCGCTGGCGCGGTCAGCCCCTGTGGTCATGGCTGATCTCGTGGTTGAGGCGCCGGCGGCCGATCAGGTGGACCGAGCCGCTCACGGTCGCCAACGACCGTGCCGGCGGCGGGGTGAGATACCAGGACGGCGTTGCGGTGGCCGCGGTCCAGCTGCTTGGGAAGCCGCATACCCCGACCTTGTTCACCGGCTCGACGTCGACGTACACCGAGAACGCCTTCGACATAACCGATCTGAAGCCGCTGCTGCACCAGAGCCTCGGTCTGAGGATCGGTTCGCTCAGCGTGGTCAGCGCGGGCGCCCGCCGGCGCAGCACGGGCGACTACCCACGCGTGTATGACACATTGATCGGCACCCCGCCCTATGCCGGTCAGCGTGAAACCTGGCTCATCGTGCGGACTTCGGTTCTCGACAACGTCGAGGCGCTGCGAGAGCGGACCTCGGTGGGCACCGCGACGCTGGCGGCGGCGCAGCGGATCAGTGCGGCGATGCGCCAACAGGGCATCCGCGCAAAGGTGGCGACGGCCACCGACATCGTCGAGATGGAGCGGCGGTTGGGCCGGTCTGCCCTGGAGGTGTCCAACCGGCGCTGGCGATCCGTTCGCGGTGACAGCGGCTGGTTGACGACGTACTGGTATTCGCCGGGCGACATCACCGCGGAGAAACTGGCCCACGTGTGGTCGGCGCGCGCCGACGGAATCATCCAGAACATCACGCTTTTCGGCGACGGCAGCGCCACCGCCACCGTGACGGTGCGTACCGCCCAACAGCCGACCGCCCCACTGAGCACGATGCTGCGGACGCTGCCCGGGCAGCAGGCGCATGCCATCGCCGCCAATCTGTGTGGGCCGCTACCGACGCTGCGCGGCATCCGCCGGGGGACGCTGCGCAGCCCGTTGCGGGTCCCGATCGGGCCGTCGGGTGTGCTGCTCGGCAAGGTCGCCGGCGGAAACCGGATGCTGCTGCCGTTGGACGACGCGGGGGAGTTCAGCCGCGTGCACATTGCCGCCGAGGATGCGTTGGCCAAGCGGTTCGTGATCCGAATGGCCGGAGCCGGCGAGCGGATCACGGTGCACACCCGAAACATGCAGCGGTGGGCCACGGTTCGGATGCCCGACATCGCGGTGAGCGATCAGTCGAAGCCGGTCTCCGGCACGACGGTCAGCGTCGTGGACGGCACGCTGACACCCGCCCCGCGCCCGAACACGCTGATCTCCGTCGGCGAACCGGGCGAGCCGTACCGGGGCACGGCCAACGTGCTGATCACGCAGGTCGGCCCGGCGACGGTGGAAGTGCGGACCGATGGGCAGGTGTACACGGTGGAGGTGGAGTTGTTCCGCGCCGAAAACCGTTACGTATCGTCGGAACCGACGGTTTTGCGAAGCTCTGAGCTCGAAGCGGTGGATACACAATGACCAGCAGCACCACACCCGCTGCCGCGCGCAAGATGTTCGATCAGGCGATGACGTTGCTCGACACCGACGCCGCTGGCGCCGCGGCGCGGTTTCGGGAGGCGACGGAGATCGATCCGTCGATGGCCGACGCCTGGCTGGGCCGGATCGCCGCCGGGGACGAGTCGCTGCCGACGGTGCAACAGCTCTACACCTATGGCGCCCGCCTGCACCGAGAGACCAACCGTCTCGGCGCACGCTTGTCGGCGCCGATCAAGGCCGGGCCGTATCTCTCGATTTCGGTGACCGAGGCCTCGCACGCGGGCCTGGCACTGGCCAGCGCACTCATCGACGACCGCCAGTATGAGAAAGCCGAAGCGCTACTTAAGGATTCGTCGCTGCTGGACACTTGGGAGAACCACCAGTGGCGCCAGTACATCGAGGCCTACCTGATGTTCGCCACCCAACGCTGGCCCGACGTGATCTCGGTGGCGGCCGCCGTCCTGCCGCCCCAGGCCATCATCATGTCGGCAGTCACGGCGGCGACCTGCACCCTGGCCGCCCACGCCGCGGCCCACCTCGGGCAGGGGCGCGTCGCGCTGGAATGGACCGATCGCGTCGAACTGCGCTCCGGATACGGCGGCCCGACCGAGTCGCGTCGTCACAATCTCGAAACCACCCTCGCCGCAATAGATCCCAACGATTTCCCGCTGATCGCCGCCGATCTCGCCTACGTACGGGGCATGGCGCATCGCCAGCTCGGCGAGGAGAACAAGGCGCAGATCTGGCTGTCGAAGGCGACGATCAACGGTGCGCTGATCGAGCCGGCCAAGCAGGCCCTAGCCGATCCCGCACTGCAGCTGGTGATCACCGACGAGGATGCCATCAGCAGCCGGTCGAACAAGTGGGACGTGACCACCGAGCTGTCGGAGCAGCAACGTCAGGAGTCCGAACACCAAGAGCGGCGGAGCGAGCTCCTGCAGGAGGGGCGCGCGCTGCTCGACAACCAAGTCGGATTGGCCGAAGTCAAGCGCGCGGTCGCCGAACTGGAGGACCAGATCGAGGTCCGCGCGCTGCGCCTGGCGGCCGGACTGCCGGTGGCCAATCAAACCAACCACATGCTGCTGGTGGGCCCGCCCGGCACCGGTAAGACCACCACCGCCGAGGCGCTGGGGAAGATCTACGCCGGCCTCGGCATCGTGCGTCATCCCGAGATCATCGAGGTCAAGCGTGCCGACTTCTGCGGGGAACACATCGGCGCCTCGGGCCCCAAGACCAACGAACTGATCAGCCGCTCGCTGGGCCGCATCCTGTTCATGGACGAGTTCTATTCGTTGGTAGAGCGCCACCAGGACGGCCGGCCGGACATGATCGGCATGGAGGCGGTCAACCAACTGTTGGTCGCGCTCGAGGTGCACCGGTTCGACTTCTGCTTCATCGGCGCGGGATACGAGCGGGAAGTCGACGAATTCCTCACTGTCAACCCGGGTCTGGCGGGGCGGTTCAACCGCAAACTGCGCTTCGAGTCGTACACGCCCGACGAGCTGGTGGAAATCGCGGTGCGCTACGGCAAGCCGCGCGCCACCGTGCTCGAGCCCGCCGCCGGCGAAGCGCTGAAGGCGGCCTGCCTGACGTTGCGCGCGTACCACGCACCCAACGGGGAGCACGGCATCGACCTGATGCAGAACGGCCGATTCGCCCGAAACGTGGTCGAACGCGCCGAACGGCTGCGGGACTCGCGGGTGGCCGCGCAGCACCGCACCGACAAGGGGTCGGTAACCGTCGAAGACCTACAGTCGATTCGCACCCAGGACATAGTCGCCGCGGTCAAGGACGCGTGCGCGGAAAAGCATGTGCCGATAGCGCTTTGAACGACGGGCCAACGACGGCCCAAAGACGGCTTCTCGGCGTACTTCAAACTTTTGTATACGCGTGGGGGAAAAGTGCGCGAAAATTGCCCTCGAGCAATTGAAGGGAGTAGCCGAGGTTGCGCCATGTCTTGCCGGTGACGATCGCGCTGATGCTCGTGTGGCTCAGCGCGCCACCCGCATTCGCGGTCGCCCCGCCATCGATCGATGCGGCCGCGGTGCCGCCGGACGCAACCGGGCCAGACCAGCCCCTTGAGCAGCGCCGTGTGTGCAGGGCGCCGTTGACGGTGCCGGGCACCAACTTCCACGACCCGCCGTGGGCCAACACCTATCTTGACGTCGGCGCCGCGCAGAAGTTCGCGACCGGGGCCGGCGTAACGGTCGCCCTCATCGACACTGGCGTAGACCCTTCACCGCGGGTTCCGGCGGAGGCGGGCGGCGATTTCGTCGTTCCGGACGGCAACGGGCTCGCCGACTGCGATGCGCACGGGACCCTCGTCGCAGCGATCATCGCCGGCCGTCCCGCCGTCACCGATGGCTTCGTTGGCGTCGCGCCCGACGCGCGGTTGATCTCGTTGCGCCAGACGTCGGAGGCCTTTGAGCCGAAGGACAGGCAGGGCGACCAAAACGACCCCAACGCCTCACCCGCGGCGGGGTCCGTCCGCAGCCTGGCGCGCGCGGTGGTGCACGCCGCCAATCTTGGCGCGAACGTCATCAACATCAGCGAAGCGGCCTGTTTCAAGGTGCGAAAGCCGGTCGACGAGTCGACGCTGGGGGCGGCGCTCAACTACGCGGTCAACGTGAAGAACGTTGTGATCGTCGCGGCCGCCGGCAACTCCGGTGGCGACTGCGGGCAAAACCCGCCGCCCGACCCCGCAATACCCGCGGATCCTCGGGGCTGGCAGCAGGTGCAGACGATCGTCACGCCGGCGTGGTATTCGCCGTTGGTGCTGGCCGTCGGAGGCGTTGGCCAGAACGGGGCGCCGAGCGCTTTCTCGATGCATGGTCCATGGGTGGGCGCGGCGGCGCCCGCGGAAAACGTCATCGCGCTCGGCGCCGAGGGCGAGCCGGTGGATGCGTTGCCGGGCAAGGACGGTCCGGTCGCAATCGCCGGGACGTCGTTCGCCGCGGCTTATGTCTCCGGTCTGGCGGCGCTGCTCCGGCAGAAGTTCCCTGACCTGCCGCCCGCCCAGATCATCAACCGGATCACGGCCACCGCGCGGCATCCCGGCGGCGGCGTCGACGATGCAGTGGGCGCGGGCATCATCGATGCGGTCGCGGCGCTCACGTGGGACGTTCCGGGCGGCCCCGCGGCGACCCCGTTCCCGGTGAAACAACTCCAACCCCCGGCGCCGGTGCCGGGCCCCGACCACGGGCCCATCACGGCCGTGACGCTCGGGGTCGCGGGCATAATCCTGGCGCTGGGATTGGCCGTGCTGACCGGGCGAGCTCTGCGACGGCGCTGACGAACATGAGATCCCTACGTCTACAGTTCAGCAGCGGCTACGCGTTGTGGCTGGCGGTGCTGGCTCCGGCATGCATCGCAATCTTCTTGCGTACCCCCTATCGATGGGCGGGCCCCGCGCTGGTGGCGGCGGCCGTGATCCTGGCGACGGTCACCTTCCGCGGTCGCCGGCTGGCGGGGTGGGTGGCAGCGGCATGCGCCTGGCTGGTGCGACGCCGCAGGCCACTCGATTCCCCATCGGAGCCCGTCGTGGGCGCCACCGTGCAGCCGGGGGACCACGTGGCCGTGCGCTGGAAGGGCAAGGCCTTGGTCGCGGTCATCGAACTCATTCCCCGGCCGTTCACTCCGACGGTCATCGTCGATGGGAAGGCCCACACCGACGACGTGGTGGACACGCGGCTGCTGGAGCAAATGCTGTCGGTGCACTGTCCCGACCTGGAGGCCGACGTCGTGTCGGCGGGCTACCGCGTCGCCAACACCGCGCCGGCGGAGGTGGTCAGCCTCTACGAGCGAGTCATCGGGTCCGACCCGGCCCCAGCGCACCGCCGTACCTGGATCATCGTCCGCGCCGACCCACGCCGCACCGGAAAGTCAGCTCGGCGGCGGGATGCGGGCACCACGGGACTGGTCCGCTATCTGATCGCGGCGACGACGAGGATCGCCGATGACTTGGCCAGAAACGGCATCGACGCAGTGTGTGGGCGCAGCTTCGACGACTTCGATCGCGCGATAGAAATCGACTTCGAGCGGGAAAAGTGGTCGATGATCAAGGGACGCAACAGTTTCACCGTCGCCTACACCGCGGCCGGCGGTCCGGACGTGTGGTGGTCGACACCTGCCGACCACACCATCACCAGGGTGCGTGTCGCGCCGGGGACCGCACCCCAGTCCACCGTGCTGCTCACCACCGGCGAGAAGCCGAAGCGGCTGCGCGGGTTTTGCCGGGTGTCCGGTGGCCAGCGGGCCGCATTGCAAGCCCAAATCCTCGTTCCCGATCGTCACTATCAGCTGCCGATCGGATCAGCCGGTGTGCTGGTCGGTGAGACAGCCAACGGTTACCCGGTGTACATGCCGTTCGACGATGTCGACGCGAATGTCAACCTGGGTGACGCCCGGGTATTCACCCAGTTCGCGCTGCGAGCGGCGGCCGCGGGGGGGACCGTCACGCTGGGCGCGCATTTTGCGGAATTCGCCCAGCTGATCGGCGCGCACACCGGGCCGGAGGCGAAGGTGGCGTGGCCGAAGGCGACGACCCATCTCGGCCGGCACCCCGGGGTCGACCGGGTAACGCTGCGGCACAACGTGATCAGCACTCCTCGGCACCGCCAGCTCCCGATCCGGCCGATCTCTCCACCCGAGGAGAGCCGCTACCAGCAGGCATTGCCCGCGGCGGGCAAAACCGCGTCCTGACGAGCGCCCGATCCTCGACGGCGACGACCGCGTCCCTCGTCGCCAATTTTGCCGCGATTGGCCTGCCTTAACGTCGATTACGCTTTATCCAATCCAGCAGTATGGACCGGGTCTAGGCTCTGGCTAAAGGATGGTCAGGTTGAGTGAAATTGCAGTCCACCGAGGCGAGGACTCGACGCGCATAGAGGACGGCGCGTTACGCGATTTACTGGACGCGCGTAGGCCTGCCGTCTATTTCGCCGCCAAAATCGGCGACTCTCTCCTGACCCTGCCGACATTGCGAGCCTTGGGCGAAATGTTCAGCGCCCCTTTGACACTGCTTTGTCCCAAGATCGCCTTCGATCTGAGCTTTCACGAGGTAAGTCCTCACTATGTCGATACCACCCGCTTCTACCCGGAGGGATTACCGTTCCCGGGCGCACCGGAAGGAATCGATTGCGAAACCTTGGTTGAGCAGATCGGCGAGGTCGATGTCCTGATCAACACCGTGTCGTTCAACATGCGATCGAACAGCGTTCGGTCCCTTCGCCAACGACTTGCTCCGATGACCACCATCGGCTTCCAAAACGACTTCGAGAAATATGACGTCGTAGTCCCAAAAGACGCGTGTCACTCGGCCGAGTTGATGTTCAAACTGGCGCGGCTGTTCGATCCTTCCGCGCGAATCGAAACCTACGCCCAACCGGTGTCCATTCCCGCATCCGTACAGGAGAAGGCCCGATCAATTCGTGCCGCCGTGCCCGACGGAGTCAAAGTGCTCGTCGTGCACGCCGATACCGATTGGGCCGACAAGAAGTGGCCCGTCACCAGGTTCATCGGCCTGCTGGACCGCTTTCTGTCGCGTCACCGCGACTTCGTGGCCTGGGTTGTCGGGATGGGCCATGAGGAGCTCAACGTCGGGCGTGAGCGCGAACGTGTAATTCCCTACCTCGGGTTACCGCTTGACCTGACGATGGGCTTGGTCGCGACGGCCGATCTATTCGTCGGGATCGATTCCTGCATGCTGCACGCCGCCGATCTGGCGCGTGTGCCAGGCGTTGGGCTTTTCGGACCCACGCGGTCTGGCACCTGGGGATTCAGATTCGGCCCCCACCGGCACGTCGATCAGAGAACTATGGCGGACATAACCGTGGAAGAGGTGGTCGGCGCGATGGAAGACCTTGTGGGACACCATGTCTAAGCGACAGTCGGAATGTGGGGTGCGGATCCTGCCGAGTTACGTGATGGGGGCCGGCACGCCCGCTCGTATGCCCAGCGATTCGACGACAAGAGACCTCCTGTCGGCGGTACGCCAGTTCTATGCCGTTGCCCGGTCATGGCATGGCGAACAGCCCACCGCCGATGGGGCCGCCGGCGGCATCGTGGAAAAGGCGCTGCATCTGCACGCGATGAACTTCGGATTGTGGCATCACGAAGACGCCGCCCGCCGCACCGGCGCGGGCGACGGTGAAGTGGCTCGTAGCAAGCGGGCCATCGACGATCTCAACGACCGCCGCAACGCGGCCATCGAGGACATCGACGCGGCGCTTTTGGATGCCTTCGAGCCGAGCCAGAACCCACGTGCGCCACTACACACCGAAACGCCCGGCACGGTCGTCGATCGGCTTTCTGTACTCGCGCTACGGATCCTGCATACGGACAGCGCGACGGACGCTGGGCCCCGCCTTGCAGTCCTCGAAGAGCAATACAACGACCTCTTCGATGGCCTGCTGCAGTTCCTCACTCGGCTGCGCGGGGGCGAAGTCAGATTCAAGCTATATCGGCAATTCAAGTCGGCAGGTCAGCGGAGTTATTGCGCCCTGTTTGAGGTACCCGAGAGCGGATGACGCTCACGGTTTTGTCGCGCGGAGATCAGGTTTAAATTGGTGCGCGCTGCCCCCTGATTGGCGGCTTACGATAGCACTCGATAGCGCTCCGCTGCACCGCCCGCGTGGCCCGGCAATAGAAAGGGGTGGTCGGGAATTGCACCGCTTATTGCTGATGACGGCCGCGCCATCCCCGCCGTTACAGGTTGATCCGCTATGACGCAGACGCTGAACGTTGAGAGAGACGAACTGCTGGCCAGGGCAGCCGAACTCGAGGTGCCGCTACCTCAGCCGCCACTCGACAATCCGCAGCCGCCGTGTGCGCTTTCTTTCGTCGTTAATGCTGCCGGACAACTGGGGCTTTCGGCCGACGCGTTGCGGCGGGGGCTCCAACGTTTCGAACGGGAACTGCGAACCCTGGCGCAATCGCTCCGGAATGCGGCCAAAGCCTATGAGGAAGTCGACGAGGGAGCTGCAGACGCCATTAATGCAGAATCTTCGGTCTCGGCGGCGACGGCTGGAACCGCGGACGATCTGGCGATGCTCGACAGCGCCTCGGGCGAGGACCGGGGCGACGACGCGGTATCGGCGACGGCGGACTCACCGGAGTTCGAATACCCCTACTACGAGGTCAGGCAGGCAGCGACGGACATCGAGGCCCCCGACCAGTCCGCGACACTCAAGGCGTTCAGGGAGGGCTGGGACTCGTTCCTAAACGTGTTGCAGGCCAACACCACTCGCTTGTTCGAACCGTTTGAGCAATGGGAGGGTGAGGCGAAAGTGGCCGTGGAGGCCAGTTTGGCGGAGCAGGAAGCCTGGGTAGCGTCGTTTGTGGAGACATGCTCGACGCTCGTCCTGCAGGCCGGTGGGATCATTTCGGCGCACCGCACGGCAATCGTGGAACACCCGACCTCCTACGAGGTCTGGGTAAACGACGAATTGTATAGATATTGCCAGGAGAACCCCGAGTGGGGACGACAGAACGAATGGCGTTATCTCTGGAATTACCAGGACTACCAGCAAAAGTCGGACGAGGTTTTGGAAACCTATCGGCGCAGTGCCTCTCTGCCACTAAGGGCAGTGAAGCCGCCGCCAATTAAGAGTGGATACCGCATCGACCCCCCCGACCCCAACGCGCCTGGCGGCGACGACGGCACGATTCCCGGCGACGGGCTTGACGGCCTGCCCGGCGACGACGGAGGACTCGGAGCTCCGCCCATGATGCCCACGTTGCCGCCCGGCATGGGGCAAAAACCGGACCAGGCGGCCATGGACGCAATGAAAGACGCGTTGAAGGGCAAACCGGGCCTGCCGAAGGGCGCGGGGATGAAACCGGCGTCATTGGGAGGCGGTGGCGGGGCGGGCATGCCGTCGGTGCCGTTGGAACCAGCGGCGGACGCCGAAGCCGCGCCGCGGCCGGCCGGTGCGGCCCCGGGAGGCGCGGGCCCGGGCCGCGCGATGCCGGGCGGTGGCGGCGCAATGGGTGGTGGCATGGGCGGTATGGCTCCGATGGCACCCGGCCAGGGCCAGAACCAGGGCAAGGGCAAACGCATGGAATCCGAAGACAAGTCGCTCTACACCGAGGAGCGGCCATGGACTGAGGGCGTCATCGGGAACCGCCCACGCAAGACGGCCTCCGACAAGTAAGGACTTCACATGACCATCGAGATGCACCCGCAGGTGGCAGAGGCGCTGCGCCAGGCACAGCGATTTCAGTCTGCCCTGGAGGACCAGCAGCACCGGACAAACACCGAATCATTCACCGCCACAGATGAATCCGAGACCGTCGAGGTGACCGTCAACGCACGGCTCTGCGTCACCGGCGTCCACATCGAAGATGGGCTGCTGCGGCTCGGCGCCGAAACGGTCGAGCAACGGGTAAACGAGGCGCTGAGCAACGCGCGGGCCGCGGCGACGTCTGCTATCGACGCCGAGCACGAGCAGCTCATTGAGTTGGCCGCCGGAATCGCGGGCTCGCTCAAAGAAACATTCGGCCTGGCCTGAGCGAAAAGCCGGGGCCGCAAACGATTTGGTGCCTGTGGGGAGCGCTAAATTGCCGCAGTTACCCCGCTTCGACCTCGATTACGCTTATTAACCATGATGTCCGGCACCCTGCGACGGCCGACGTCCTGTCCGACTCGGGGAGGACGTAGGCAATGAGCATCGCGAAGCCAATGGGTGCGTACGCCGAACAGATGCTCGCCCCGGACGGTTGGCCGGATGTGGATGAGGACACCTACCACGACCGCGCCCAGCGGTACACGGAGGTGCTGCGGCGGGTCACCGAGGTGCTGGAGACCTGCCAGCACGAGCAGAGTGAAATTTTCGACGGTGGCACCTGGTCAGGCGGTGCCGCCGCGGCCGCCAACAGCGAGCTCGCAACCAACATCGACGAGTTGTCAAGGCTGCAAAGCGGTCTCGCCACCGTGATCAGCTGGCACAGGTATGTCGCAGGGTCGATCACGCAAGCGAAGTCTGACATCAGCGACAACGTCGAGATCGCCCAAACGGAAATCATCGCCCTCGAGAATGACGCCACCCTGGACGCCGACGAGCGGACGGCCGCCATCAATACGGTGGTGAGCGATGCCTACGTTGCGAACCTCGGCCTGATTACCGGCACAGCCGAGCAAATTTTGGCGAGCAAAACCTGGAAGCCGCCAAACAATGCACTCAAGGATCTGCTCGACCAGAAAATGCCACCCCCGGTCACACTTCCCGACACGACCCCGCCGGATCGGAAAGCCCCGATCGAGGAAGAACGTCCGCGGCCCAGCCCCGCGCAACCCGTGCCGGCGCCGGCCATGCCTCCGCTGTCGCCGCCCGGGATGCCGACGCCGGGCGGCGGCGCGGGGCCCACACCGGGCGTGCCTCCACTTCCCGGACACCCGCCCGTGCCGTCCGCCCCTACGCCTGGCGGTGCCGGTCCCACGGTGCCGGGCGGCCCGGGCGGTGCACCGGGAGGCCCACCCGGACGGTCGGCTCCGCTGAGTCCGGCGGCGTCGGCGGAACCGCTCGTTGCGGGCGGGCGCGGCAAAGGCATGGCTCCGGCGTCGCTGGCTTCGCCGTCGGCGGCCACTCGACCGGAGGAGTCGTCCGCGGCAGCGCCCGGCGCAGCGACTGGTATGCCGGCCGGGCCGATGGCGTCGGGCGGGTCGCGCGCCGGCGGCGCCGCTCCGAGCGCCGGGTCCGCTACCGGACAAAAGCCGCCGAGCACTTCCGCTACGACACGGCCCGCGGCAGCCGGCAACCGAACGGCGGCCCGACCGGCGTCCCACAGCGCCCCCGCCCCCGACTCGTCACCGACGGAACACACGCGGTCCTCGGATGCCGTGGCGATGGCGCCGATCATCCCGGTCTCGGCGGCGCGCGCCGAACGCGACGCCATCGCCGAGGCCGCCACCGCCGACGCGGAGCGCCGCCGGAGTGGTGGGTCGGATCCCGTGCGAATGGCGCGGCACATCGCGGCCGCGCTCAACGCGCCAGGCATGCCCGGTGGCCGCGACCTGGGGTTCTTCTGGGTGACCGCGGTAACCACCGACGGCGCGATCGTCGTGGCGAACAGCTTTGGGCTGGCGTACATCCCCGACGGCGTGCAGCTACCGGAACCGGTGCAGCTGGCCAGCGCCGATGACACGATTCCGGTCGCCGAGAGGGCGCAGTGGGCCACCTACCCGGTGATGGCGGTGCAGGGCTGGGCTGCGCATCACGATGCCAAGCTGCGTGCGGTAATCGCGACCGAAGAGCAGCTCGCCAATTCCGATGCCGGCGTGGCCAAGATTGTGCTGAAACCGGATGACATCCCGGAAAGCGGCGAGATGGAGGGCCGACCCCGGCTGGAAGTGGTGGACCTGGAGTCTGCGCAACGGCTGGCGGCGACCACCGATGTCCGTTTGACCAGTCTCTTACCGCCGGCACCGGCGGGCGGCATGCCGTCTGGGGCCGACGGGAAGACCAGCCTGAAGGAGATGCTCGCGCAGGCGCCGACGCCGCCCGACGAGACCGGCCAACCTGCCGACCGACGCCACATGTTGTGGTTCGACGTGATGAAGCCCCTCGCCAGCCGCTCGCCCGGTCGGCAGGCCGCACACCTGCGCGCGTTCCATACGTACGCTGAGCACGCGCAAGGGGTCGCCCTCGCGCAGGCCCATACGGCGGTCGATCCGCAGGCGCAGCGGTCCGCGATCGCCGATTGGATGTATTGGACACACCTCACGGGGCTGCTCAACGCGGCGCTGGCCGACGCGAAGTGAGTCGACCGCTCAGAGAGTGATCTCTGCCGGCGCCGCGTGCGGTTGGCCCGATGTGGGTGCCTCGACGGGAGCGTTCTCCGAGGCCTCGGCGCCCGGTGCCGCACCTTCGGCGTCCGGCCCGGGCTGCTGCTTCTCCTCGTCGGCGGAGGACGGGTCCTTCTTGTTGCTGTCCGCGAGTTGCGCCGGCTTGGGGCCGCCGCCCGCCATGCTTCCCATGGCCCCCTGCATGCCCTGCATTACGGATCCCAACGAGCCCGCCGCGCCGGCCAGTTGACCGGGTTGCGGCATCGACGTGCCGGGCTGCGGAGCGGGCTTGGGCGGGCTCGGCTTCTTGCCGTCTTCCGGTTTGTCGGGTGGGGCGCTCTCGGGCTTCTCGCCGGCGGCGAGGAATTGGACCTGAGTTAGGTTGTCGCCCAGCCTGCTATCGGTGTCCGCGTAGATTGCCGCCGCGGCGGCGATGCTCGAACCCGTCTTCTTGAGAGCGGCCTGGACCGCCGGCAATCCGTCGGTCACCGGCGATTCGATGATCGGCAAGGTCTCATTGATCGCCGCGGACACGGAATCGGCTCCCCCGGCTACGATCGGCGATGGAGGCACGGGAAACACTAGGTCCCGCAACGCGTTTCCCGCAGCCTCCAAGCGGGAAGGGTCAACGACTAATGGGTCAATCACCAGCCGATCTCCTTTGCGCGTATCCCGTTACGCAAATCTTACCCAACGTGACACCACCGGAACTGCGGCAATTTCCTCGTACAGGCTCAGAACTGAATGTTGCGGACGATGTCGTAGACGCCGGTGATCCACAGCAGCATGGGCAGGATCGCAGCGACGAGCAGACCGTCGAGCAATTCGAGAACCCGCTTCATCACCGGCGAAATTCGGCGAACCCCGACCGTCGCCGCCACGACCGCGACCGCGACCAGGCCTGTCGCCGCGAAGATTGTCAGGTACAGCCACGCGCTGTGTGGATACCAGACGCTCAACCGGGCCATCACTCCGATCGGAATGGCCACAGTCGCCGCTAGCAATGCCCACGCGCACCAGCGCTCCGCGTAGAGTCGCGACCTGAACCCGCACGCCGCCGTGACCAGGGCCGCGACCACCAGGCTGTGCACGAAGAAGTGTCCGCGCACGACGATCGCAATGACGCCGGCCGTCAGAACGAGCGCGCCCGCCGTCACGATCCCGATCAGCAGGCGCTTGGCCAACTCGCTGCGCTCGGTGAGCCGCACGGCGGACTCGGGCACCGAAGCGATGACCGCCTGCCAGGTCCGCGCTTCCTTCTCCTCAGGGACCTCTTGCCCCGCAACGGGTTCGAGCAATTCCTCGTATTCCACGGCCTCGCCGGGCGCCGGGATCGGCGGCAGGGCGATCCGTGCGACGGCGACGGTCAGCTTGGCCGCATTGGTCACCGTAAAGAGCCCAAACACGATGGCTCCGGCCGGAACCCAATGCTGCCAGCCATAACCGAAGGCGACCGCGGCGGCGGTGACCGCACTCGCGGTGACCGCGACGAACGACGCGAGCTCGGAACGTCGACGGGGGCCGCCCCGGGTGAGTAGCACCAGGAAGAGTACGACCGCGGCGGCGCCGGCGAGCTGCGGTGCCCCCAACGACTCGACTCCGCGCGGCCGCGGAATGGCCAGCGCTACTGCGACGGTGACTAGCGGCGCCGCCGTCGCCAGCAGGCTCTCCGCCAGACCCGGGCTGCGGTAGAACCTCTTGGCGGCCCAACTGCCCACCAGCGCAACGAGTCCCGCGATGCCCAATCCCAGCGGCCACCACAGGTGGCGACCGGTGTTCCACCATGCCATCGCCGCGATGGCGGTGAGCGCCAAGGTTACGAGAGGAATCGCCACTGCGAGAAAGCGATTCAGGGCCGGCCGGTCGAACTCCGGCGACTCGTCGAGCACGGCGATCGCGTCGATGACGTCCTCTACGAGCGGCCGGTACCGCTCCGTACGGCTCACCGACACCAGGGTCAGCAGTGACCCGTCGACGACGACGGCGTCGTCGAGGGACTTATCGGGTTGCAGCGGCGGGGCCCCGGGCCGGGCGAAGGTCCACGCGCCCTGGGCGGCAAAGTCAAAGCCCGCCAAGACATCGGCCGGAGTGTCTTCGAGGAGTTCCGCCAGCACCGCGACGGTGTCGTCGATATAGGCTTCGATCGGTGCCGATGACGGCAGCACGACATCGGTCATCCGCCTGCCGATAAGGATTGTCACCCGGGTGGTCGCGGGCTTGGCGGGAGCCGGCCCCGCGGTCCCCGCAGTCGCGGCACTCGCGGCCGCGGCGGCCTTCGTGGTGGGCGCGCTCAACGACGTTCACCCCTGTCGAAATCGTCGGACAGTGCTGCAGCCAGTTCGGTAATCCTACGCTTGTAGACCGGGTCGAGCCGGTCGATTTCAATCTCGGTTCCGGCCGCGATGTGGCTGTCCCACGGCAGCACCACAACCCGGTCCGACCGAACGTGCTCGCCGAATTGCCGCATCAAATCGGTGATGGCGACGTTGGGCTCACCGGGCGCGACATGGTCGATCACTACGCATGCGCGGCTCAGCAATTCCCGGTGGCCGTTATTGCGCAACCAATCGATCGCGACCGCGGCCTGCCGCGCGCCATCGATCGATGCGCTGGTGACGATCACGATCGCCGATACCGTCGAGAGCACGCCGCGCGTCACCGGGTCGAACAAGCCGGGCCCACAGTCGGCCAGCACGATGCTGTAGAACCTCGACACCGCATCGGCCGCGTAGTGCCAATCGGCTTCGCTGAAGGCGCGCGGCGCCTTGCTGTAATCCGCTGCCGCCAGCACCTCGAGGTTGACCGCGTTGGCGATTGTGTGCGCGCGGACGTCG
>NZ_MBEU01000035.1 GCF_001954275.1 Mycobacterium sp. IS-836
AAGGAGATAGCCAAGATGGCAACACGTTTTATGACTGACCCGCACGCGATGCGGGCGATGGCGGGCCGCTTTGAGATGCACGCTCAGACGGTGGCCGATGAGGCGCGCAAGATGTGGGCGTCCTCGCAGAACATCGCCGGTGCCGGCTGGAGTGGGCAGGCCCAGGCGACGTCCTACGACACGATGGGTCAGATGAATCAGGCGTTCAACAACATCGTGAACATGCTGCACGGGGTTCGTGACGGGCTGATCCGCGACGCGAACAACTACGAGACCCAAGAGCAGGCCTCGCAGCAGATCCTGAGCCACTAGCCCTTTCATTCGTTAGGAGAACACCGCTATGTCAATCAATTACCAGTTCGGCGATGTCGATGCCCACGGCGCGCTGATTCGCGCGCAGGCCGCTTCTTTGGAGGCCGAGCACCAGGCCATCGTTCGCGATGTGCTTGCTGCTGGGGACTTCTGGGGCGGCGCGGGTTCGGTGGCCTGCCAGGAGTTCATCACCCAGTTGGGTCGTAACTTCCAGGTGATTTACGAGCAGGCCAACGCCCACGGCCAGAAGGTGCAGACCGCCGGCAGCAACATGGCCAGCACCGACAGCGCCGTTGGGTCCAGCTGGGCCTAAC
>NZ_MBEU01000036.1 GCF_001954275.1 Mycobacterium sp. IS-836
CGGGCGCGTCGGCGGCATCCACGCCCGCGCCCACCATCGCGGCCTGGTGGCAGACCAGGTCGACACCGCGCAGGAGCATTACGCGCTGGCGTGGTCGGAGTCGACGGGCGGCTCGGTCGTCGCATTGCGCTACCACAACGTCTACGGCCCCGGCATGCCGCGCGACACCCCCTACTCCGGAGTGGCGGCGATCTTTCGTTCATCGCTGGAAAAGGGTGAGCCCCCAAGGGTTTTCGAGGACGGTGGCCAGATGCGCGACTTCGTCCACGTCGACGACGTGGCCGCCGCCAACGTGGCGGCGGCGTCGGTTTCGGCCGGCGGCTCCGGCTTCACCGCGGTGAATGTCTGCTCGGGACAGCCGATTTCGATCCTGGAGGTCGCCACGGCACTGTGCGATGCGCGCAGGGATTCTGGTGGTTCGGTCAACCCGGTGATCACCGGGCAGTACCGCAGCGGCGACGTGCGCCACATCGTCGCGGATCCCAGCCGGGCCGCCGAGGTGCTGGGATTCCGTGCGGCCGTCCACCCGCGCGACGGGCTGCGCGAATTCGCGTTCGCTCCACTGCGCTAGCGACCGGCCGGCGGCCGGAAGATCTTGGGTTTCGGGACGGGGATCTGGCGGGTGCCGGAGTCGTCGCCGCGGAAGATCCGGGGCGCGTCGGACCCGCCGCCCACCCGCACGCGCGTCGTCGGTGCGGCCGATGGCGGCGGCGCGCCGGCCGGGATGCGGGTGGTCGCCGCGGCCGGAATGCGGGTGGTCCCCGCCTCCTCCTGCGGACCCGGCTGAGCCCCGGCGGCACGCGTGTGCGCCGCGCGGGGCTTCTTGCGTCGCAGTCGCCGGCCGGTGAGCTGACCCGTGACGATCGCGGCGGCCAGGATGCACAGGGCCAGCCCGCACAGCGCCACGTCGAAGGTGCTGGTGATCTGCTGGGCGAGATTATTTCCGTAGACCGGGTTTTGCGCGGCGGAGTTCGGAATCTCCTCGAACCGCGGGGCCAGCACGACGCCGACCACCACCCGCGAAATGCTCAGCGCGGCAACGAGTCCGCACAGCGACGAGATCAGCCGCGCGGACACTGCGTCATTGGCCAGGTTGACGCGCAGCCAGATCGCGAGGGCGGCGGTGGCCAGATCGAACCCCGCCAGCACGATGCTGTCGTATCGCGAGTACGGGTAGTTCAGCGCCACCCCGACGAACAGGTCGGTGAACCGCATCGCCATGGATCCCACGCACCACACGACGATCAGCAGCAAGCCATTTCGGGCCGCCGCGCGCCAGGCGTTTTCCTGGGTCGTCGACAGCGTGCGGTCGCCGAACAGCGCCCGAGGCGCAAAGATCGCGGCGGCCGCCGCCCACGCAAGGTAGCCCTCGAACCCAACCCCGGCCGTCGACGTGTTCTGCGCGATGCCGTGGAACGCGTCGATGTCGCGACCGACGGGGAGGCTCCACACAACGAGCCCGGCGACGAGTGTCGACGCGCCGAGCGCGACGGTGGCCAGCCGGGAAGCCTTGGTGCTGCGAAGAAGCCACCGCGACGCGACGAGCACGGCGACCAGCGCCACCACGCCGTACACCACCGCCGTCGCGATGACCGAGATGTTCTGCTTGCCGAAGCCGCCCGATCCACCGGTCACGGCGTACTTGATCCGCCAGTACAGGTTGAACGCAAAACTCAGCACCGCCAGTACCAGGGACGCATAACCGATGATCCGCGCGGAGCGCTGCCACCCGGCGAACTTCTCGTCGTCGGCGGCGGCACCGGTGATCGCCGGTTGCGCGCACAGCAACGAGCCGGCGATGCCGAACCATGCGCCCGGTCCGACGCCGCCGGGCACGGTGACGGTGCCGCCGAATCGGACGGTCTCGACCGCGTCGAAGGCGACGAAGGCGAGCACCAGCAGCACGTAGGGGACGTTGAGCCAGAGACGGATTCGGTTGGCCGCCGCGGCTTTGAATTGCGGGCTGGCCGACCGCCAGGCGCCGGCCGCGACGAGCGAGATCAGGGACAGCAACGTCACCGCGAACAGCACCGCGAACGGGATCCGGCTGCTGCCGGGGATCGCCAGGCCGGAGTACAGATTCCACGGCAGCACCAGCGCGATGACCAACAAGGCGGCGGTGATCAGGTCGGCGACGACGTTTCGGCGCCGCCTCGGCCGCTGCGCCGCGCGTGGAGCCTGACCGGGTGGGTCGACGGCGGCCAGTCGCTGCGTTTGGTCGCTGATCGGGCCGGTGGGCGCGTCGTCGCTGCTCTGGCTCACGGTTCCCCCCGGGTATCGAGGACGGTTGCTGGCGGCGCCGCTTCGGTTGGGTGGCGAGGGAACCACCTGCCCGGCCGACTGCGTTGCTTACTTGGAAACATAATCCCCGTTCGGACGACGCGGCAGTGGCTGCGATGAGAACGTGCGATTCCGCGGATGTTGTTCCGCGGAGACGTTCCCGCGGTTTGGGAACGGTTACGCTGCGCTCATAGGCGGACGCTGTCGCCCGAATGACTGTTACTGCCGACGGTATCGCAGTGTAGTGATGCAGGGACATGCTGGTTGCGGGGTGGCCAGCCGAAGGAGAGTCGGGATGGACGTCGTTTTGGGGGTCGCGGTCACCGGCCCTGTTGCCCACTTGGCGCTTGTCGGGCAGGGCGCCCAGGGTGCCGACGTGATCGACCAATCCGAGGTCGAGCTGGCTGGCAACCCGGTCGGGACGCTGACCGAGACCGTGGTCGGTACGAATCGGCTGTTGGCCGAACAGAACCACCGGCTGACCGCCACGCGGCTTTGCTGGACGGACCACCCCCAGGCTGACCGGTTGCGGCAGGCGCTCGAAGATTCCGGGGTCCACGACGTCGCGGTGCTGTCCGAATCGCAGGCGGTCACCGCGCTGATGCGCGCGGCGGGACGGTTCGGTCCCGCGCTGGTGGTCGGCGACGAGGCGGCGACCCTATTGGGCCCCGCGGTGGGAGACGAGAGTGCGCCGCCCACCCTGCTGGCCAGCGCACCGCTGGCCGGCGACTCGGGCGATCAAGCCACGGGCACACTCGACACGTTGATGGCCAGGCTCGCCGACCAGCCGGGCGCCGCGGGCGACCTCTACCTCGTGGGCGCGTCGTCCGACCTCAACACCGTCGCAAACCAGATTCGCGAGACGTCGACGATGCGGGTGCAGATCCCAGACGACCCCACCTTCGCGCTTGCCCGCGGCGCGGCATTGGCCGCCGTGCCGGGGGCGCTGTTGGCGGCCGGAGACGCAACCGCGATGGCGCCGGCGGCGGGGCTGACGGGAGACGAGACGGCCTATTCGCCCGTGACCGGGCGCACCGGAGACGAGACCGCCTTCGCGCCCGCGGCCGAGCCGGCCGCCGAGGATCAACAGCTGGCGTATTCGATGGCCGACGAGGGCGAGCCGCTCGCGGCCGACGACTTCGGCGACGAGTACGGCGAGTTCGACGGTGACGAGGCCGAGACGGGGCCATTGCCGTTGAGCAGGCGGTCGGTGGTGCTCGGCAATGCGGTCATCGCGTTCGCCGTCGTCGGATTCGCGTCGTTGGCGGTCGCGGTGGCGGTCGCCGTCCGGCCGACCGCGAGCGCGCAGCCGGTGGTCGGGCACCAGAACGCCGCCCCGGGCAAGTTCATGCCGCTGCTGCCGACGCAACAGCAGGCGCCGGTTCCGCCGCCCCCGCCCGATCAGCCCAATGCCGGATTCCAGGGCGGCGTCGTTCCGGACTCCAACGGCTACATTCCCCCGCAGTTGATGTCCGGCGGGGCGCCGGCCGCCCCGGTCAATCCCGCGCCGGGCGTTCCGGGTTTCGTGCCGAACCCGAACCCGTATGTGCCGATCCCGATCCCGATCATCGTTCCGTACCCGCCGTTGGGGCCGACTACGACGACGACCACGACGACGCTGACGACGACCACCACGACAACCACGTCGCTGGGTCCCTCGACCACGACCACGACGCCGACGACGACTACGACGCAGCCGACGACGACCACCACGCAGCCGACGACAACTACGACGCAGCCGACCACGACCACCACGCCGCCGACGACGACGAAGCAGCAGCAGGTTGTGACGACGACACCGCCGACCTCGACGGTGCAGCAGACAGTTCCGACTCAGACAATTCCGACGCAGACCATTCCGACTCAGACAATTCCGACGCAGACCATTCCGAAGCAGCCGCTCACCCCGCAGCAGCCGGTCACCCCACAGCAACCGGTGACCCCGAAGGCGCCCATTTTCACGCCCCACCACTGACACGTGGTCCTGGCGGTTTGCTGCGGTTGGTGGCGTCTCGAGCGGTTCGCTGACCCGGCTGCGCAGCCCGGCAAATATTCTTTGCCCAAATGACTGTTCTTGCCGGCAATAACGCAGTGTAATGATCCCAGGACATGCTGGTTGAAGGTTAGCCAGCCGAAGGAGCGTCGGGATGGACGTCGTCTTGGGGGTCGCGGTCGCAGGTCCCGTCGCCCGCATGGCCCTTGTCGGGTCGGGCGCACCGGGATCTGCCGTGCTCGACCAATCCGTCTTCGACATCGCCGACCACCCGATCGACACCCTGACCCGGAGCGTGGTCGGAACGGATCGGCTGCTGGCCGACGAGGACCACCGCCTGGTCGCGACCCGGGTGTGCTGGCCGGACGCCCCGAAGGCCGACGATCTGCGCCGGGCACTCGAAGACTCGGGTCTCCACAACGTTGCCGTGCTGTCGGAGTCGGAGGCGGTGACGGCGTTGATGCGGGCGGCCGGGCGGGCCGGCGGTGTGCTCGTCGTTGACGACGACACGGCGACGCTGTCGCTGGTGGGTGCGGACGGCGACGGTGCAGAGCCGACCATGCTGGCCAGGCAGCCCCTCGGCGGTGCTGATGCCACCGCCGCGTTGAACACGATGATGGACACCCTCGGCGGCCAGCCCGGGACGCCGCAGGACGTCTACCTCGTCGGCGCGTCGTCGAACCTCATCGGGGTTGCCGACCAGCTTCGCGACG
This sequence comes from Mycobacterium sp. IS-836, assembly GCF_001954275.1. Classification (GTDB taxonomy): domain Bacteria; phylum Actinomycetota; class Actinomycetes; order Mycobacteriales; family Mycobacteriaceae; genus Mycobacterium. Next base: position 4,987 of record NZ_MBEU01000036.1, read on the forward strand.
CCTCAACCGTGCGAGTGGAGATTCCCGAAGACCCCACATTCGCACTCGCCCGCGGCGCGGCGCTGGCAGCCGGGTTGGCGCCCACGACGCCGGTCACACCGGGAGCGGCGACCTCGATAGCTCCCGTGACCGGGCTCGGTGGAGACGAGACCGCCTTCGCGCCCGCGGCCGAGCCGGCGGCCGCGGACCAGCAGCTGGCTTACTCGATGTCCGACGAGGGCGACGCCCTCGGGGCCGACGAGTTCGACGACGAGTACGACGACGAGTACGACGACTTTGACGACGACCCCGCCGCGACCGTCCGGATACCGCTGAGCGGACGGTCGGTGCTGCTCGGCAATGCGGTCATCGCGTTCGCCGTCATCGGATTCGCGTCGCTGGCCGTCGCGGTTGCGGTCGCCGTTCGGCCGACCGCGAGTGCGGCGCCGCTGGTGGGGATCCAGAATGCTGCCCCCGGGAAGTTCATGCCACTGTTACCGACGCAGCAGCAGGCGCCGGTTCCGCCACCCCCGCCCGATCAGCCCAACGCGGGTTTCCAGGGTGGCGTCGTTCCGGACTCCAAGGGCTACATTCCGCCGCAGTTGGTGTCGCGCGGCGGCGACAGTCCCGCTCGGGTAGTCCAGGTCAACCCGGCACCGATTGCTCCGGTCAACCCGGCGCCGGTAGCGCCCGTCAACCCGGCGCCGGCAGCACCGGGCCTTCCAGGCTTTGTGCCCAACCCGAACCCGCTTATTCCCATTCCGATCATCATTCCGTTGCCGGTGCAACAGGCACCGCCAAACTTGCCGCCGGGGGTGCCGCCGCCGGTGGTGGTGCCACTGCCGCCGGTAGCTCCGCAGCCGCCCGTGGTGCCGCAGCAGCCCGTGGTGCCGAAACCGGTTGTGCCACAGCAGCCCGTGGTGCCGCAACAGCCGGTGGTCCCGCAGCAACCGGTGGTGCCACAGCAGCCGGTGGTCCCGAAGCCGGTGGTGCCGCAGCAGCCGGTGGTCCCGAAACCGGTTGTGCCGCAGCAACCTGTGGTCCCGCAGCAGCCGGTGGTCCCGCAGCAGCCGGTCGTCCCGAAACCGGTTGTGCCACAGCAGCCCGTGGTCCCACAGCAGCCGGTAGTCCCACAGCAGCCGGTGGTCCCGAAGCCGGTGCTGCCGCAGCAGCCACTGGTGCCGCAGCAGCCATTGGTGCCGCAGCAGCCGCTGGTGCCGCAGCAGCCACGCCGCTACTAAGGGCCCGCCGCGGCATACCGAATCCCGCCGTCGGGCTATTGTCGGCAGCCATGCCCGAGGCTGTGACGGTGGTGCTGCCCTGCCTGAACGAGGAGGAGTCGCTGCCGGCGGTGCTGGCGGCGATCCCCGCCGGCTATCGGGCGCTGGTGGTCGACAACAACAGCACCGATGACACCGCCGCGGTCGCGGGCCGGCACGGCGCCGAGGTGGTCGTCGAGCCGCGGCCCGGGTACGGCTCGGCGGTGCACGCGGGCGTCGTCGCCGCGACCACGCCGATCGTGGCGGTCATCGACGCCGACGGCTCCATGGATCCCGGTGACTTGCCGCGGCTCGTCGCCGCGCTCGAAGACGGTGCCGACCTGGTGATAGGCCGGCGCCGACCCGTGCCGGGGTTGCATTGGCCGTGGGTCGCCCGGGTGGGCACCGTGGTGATGAGCTGGCGGCTGCGCACCCGGCACGGCCTGCCGGTGCACGACATCGCGCCGATGCGGGTCGCGCGGCGGGAGGCGCTGCTGAACCTGGGCGTCGCCGACCGGCGCTCGGGGTATCCGCTCGAACTGCTGGTGCGAGCGGCGGCCGCCGGCTGGCGGGTGGTGGAACTCGACGTCAGCTATGGCCCCCGGACGGGCGGCAAGTCGAAGGTCAGTGGTTCGCTGCGGGGCAGCATCACCGCGATCGTGGACTTCTGGAAGGTGATTTCGTGAGCGGCTTGCCGGTGACCTTGCTGGTGGTCGCCAAGGCTCCGGAACCCGGCCGGGCCAAGACCCGGCTGGCCGCGACCGTCGGCGACGAGGTCGCCGCCGACATAGCCGCCGCCGCGCTGCTGGACACACTGGACGCAGTGGCCGCCGCGCCCGTGGCGGCGCGGGTGGTGGCGCTCACCGGCGATCTGGGCGACGCCGTCGGCGCCGCCGACATCCGGCAACGGCTCGCGTCGTTCACGGTGATCGGGCAGCGCGGCGACGGCTTCGCCGACCGGCTTGCCAACGCACACGCCGACGCGGGCCTCGAGGGATATCCGGTGCTGCAGATCGGGATGGACACCCCGCAAGTAACCGCCGACCTGTTGACCGGCTGCGCGCAGCAGCTGGTCGAGTCGCCGGCCGTGCTCGGGCCGGCGCGCGACGGGGGATGGTGGGTGCTGGGTGTGCGCGCGCCGGCGATGGCCGAATGCCTGCGCGACGTCCCGATGTCTCAACCCGACACCGGAGAGCTCACGGCGAAAGCTTTGCGGGACAACGGTATTGACGTCACATTGCTGCAACGGCTGGCCGACTTCGACGTCGTCGCCGACATCGCCGCGGTCCGGGATGGGTGCGGGCCGGCCAGTCGGTTCGCCCGCGTCACCCGCGCAGCCGGACTCTAGGACCGGTCGGGTGTGCGCCCTGGGCGGCCAGTGTGCGTCCAGGACGCCATCGACGTACACGCGGCAAGCGAGTTCAGGCCCGCAACCGCAACACCACGAACCGCCCGACGATCCCGACGGCGAATACGGCCAGCCCCGAAATCACCGCCTGCCACGGCAGGGTGGCGACCAGCAGCAGGCAACCCGCCACGCCGCACACGTTCAGGATCCGACGGCCGCGCCCTACATCCGGCAGCGTGTAGGCCGAGGCGTTGGCGATCGCGTAGTAGATCAACACCCCGAACGACGAGAAGCCGATCACCCCGCGCAGGTCGACGGTGGCGACCAGGACGCAGACGACCACCCCGAGTGCGACCTCGGCGTGGTGCGGTACCCGGTAGCGCGGGTGAACGGCCGCCAGCCACGCGGGCAGATCACGATGACGGCCCATCGCCAGCACAGTGCGGCCGAGCCCGGCGATCAACGCGAGCAGCGCGCCCAGGCTGGCCAGCGCGGCGCCGACGGTGATCACCGGCACCAGCGCCGGGACCCCGGCGGCCCGGACGGCGTCCGCCAGCGGAGCGGCGGCATGTGCGAGGCGGTCGGGTCCCGCGGCGAGCAGGGCCGCCACGCCGACCACGAAATAGATCGCGACCGCGATCGCCAGGGCGAGGGTTATCGCGCGGGGGATGGTGCGGGCCGGGTCGCGAACCTCCTCGCCCATCGTCGCGATCCGCGCGTAACCGGCGAACGCGAAAAACAGCAACCCCGCCGACTGCAGGACGCCGTAGACCGTTCCGGCCGGCCAGTGCATCAACTGCGACGGTGCCGGCCTGGTCACCGCGATCCCGACGACCACCGCGGCAAGCGCAATCACCGTGCAGGCCAACAGTATTCGGGCCAGCAGCGCGGTCTTGGTGACGCCCCGGTAGTTCAGCGCGATCAGCAGGACTACGGCTCCCACCCCGATGATTCGCTGCGCCCAGGCGGGCCCCGGAATCGCATAGCTGGCGACCGTCAGCGCCATGGCCGCGCACGACGCGCTCTTGCCGATCACGAATCCCCAGCCGGCGACGAAGCCCCACCACGGGCCTAGGCGTTCACGCCCGTAGATGTATGTCCCGCCGGACGTCGGATAGACCGCGGCCAGTTGCGCCGACGCGGTGGCGTTGCAGTACGCGATGGCGGCGGCCACCGCCAGCCCGATCAGCAGGCCCGCGCCGGCCGCCCGCGCGGCCGGGCCGAACGCCGAGAACACACCGGCGCCGATCATCGAACCCAGCCCGATCACCACCGCGTCGGTCGTGCCGAGCCGTCGGGCCAGTCGTTGCTGTTCTTCCATGGCCGCCTACCAGTTCGTGAAGATCACGGAGTTGATCACCAGGGCGCCGGTAGCATTGAGCGCCAACCACATTCGGTGTGAGCGTACCGGCAGCAGCGCGGCGGCCGCGGTGAGCCAGACGGTGAACGGCAGCCAGATCCGCTCAACCTCGGCCTTGCTCAGCATGCTCAGGTCGGCGACGACGATGGCCGCCAGCATCGCCAGTAGCACCAGGTGAAAACCGGAGCGGCCACGGATCGCGGCCCGGTCGAACAGCCGGGCGATCCCCGCGACGCTGCCCAGCCCGATCGCGCACACCACGCTCGCCAGGTTGGCCCAGCTCCAGTACGCAAACGGCCGGTCCTTGGCCACTCCCTGCCAATAGCGTTGCTGCACAAGGTTATAGCCGTCGAACCAGTAGAACCCGGCCACGGCGAAGGTCACCGCCACCGCCAGCGCGGCCAAAAACGCCGGGCCGAGCGCCCGCAGGACCGCTCGCCATCCGGGCGCCGACACCAACACCGCCAACGCCGGAATGCCCATCAGCGCCAGGCCGTAGTTGACGAACACCCCCCAGCCGAGCAGCAGACCCGCGGCGGCGGCAACCAGCGCGGGAAAACGGACCGGCCGGTGCACCGCCACCGCCAGTAGCGCGATGCCCCACGCCGCGACCCCCGCGAAGTAGGCATCCGCGGAGACCGCCACCCAGATCGCCGTCGGTGCCACCGCGACGAACGGCGCGGCCCGCCGCGCGGTCGGCTCGTCGGCCAACGCGCGAACGCCGATCAGTACCGCCGCCGCCGCGCTGGACCCGGCCAGCAGGCAGAGCAGGGCGGCCCAAGCACCGCCGTGCAGGCCGATCCGGTCCAGCCACACGAACGTCAACAGCGCGCCCGGCGGATGCCCCGAGACGTGGGTGATCCACGAGTTCGGCTGGAAGTCGAGGATCCGGCTGGAGAACGTGCGCACCGCCGCTGGAATATCGGTGATGCTTCCCACCTGCGACAGGTACTCGTCGCGGGTCGTCAGCCGGCCGGCGAAGCCGCGTTGCCAGCCGTCGATCATCGAAAGCGCAAACGCCCACCCGCACGCGGTGGCCCAGCTGACCAGCAATAGGGCCCGCCACGAAAGACGTTGCGTCACAGCCGGTCCCCACAACACGGCGGCGACCGCGATGAGAATCGCCGGGCCGGTTCCCCAGCCGACATGGGCGTCCCAATAGCCGAAGATCGGCGCGGCGCCCGACCGCATGGCGAAATGTTCCAGCCCGGTATCCGAACGGGGTTTGACGCCCCAGTTCAGGCGCGGCAGCACGAACGCCGCCGCCAGCAGGACGACAGCGAAGGCGACGGCCAACCACTCCCGGCGAGCAATCCTCACGGTCGCCCAGCCTATTGATCGGCTTGATCGCCCGCGCCGGCGAACCGGCGCACCAACGCCGCCCGGTCCACCTTGCCGATCCCGCGACGCGGCAGCGCCGTGACGATGTGCAGCTCGCGCGGTGCGGCGGTCGCGTCGAGCGTGCGCGACACGTGCGCCCGCACCGCCTCCAGCGTCGGGGGCACGCAACCGTCGCTCACCACGACCGCAGCGACCACGCGCTGGCCCAACGTCGGGTCGGCGAGCCCGAAGACCGCGCAGTCGCTGACGGCGGGATGGGTGCACAGCGCCGCCTCCACGGGTTGCGGCAGCACGGTCAACCCGCCGGTGCTGATCGCGTCGTCGGCGCGGCCGAGCACGGTCAGCACGCCCGCGTCGTCGATGGCACCGAGGTCGTCGGTGCGAAACCAGCCCGGCTCGGCGAAGGGATCGGGATCGACCGGGTTGCGATAGCCCTTGGCCAGCGTCGCCCCGCCGATCACGATGCGCCCGTCGGTCACCCGCAGCCGGACCCCGTCCAGCGGGACGCCGTCGTAGACGCAGCCCCCGGCGGTCTCGCTCATCCCGTACGTGCGCACCACCGCGATGCCGGCCGCGGCGGCGGCGTCGAGAACCGGCCGCGGAGCCGGCCCGCCGCCGATCAGCACGGCGTCCAGGCCGGCCAGCGCCGCCGTCGCCGCCGGATCGGTCAGGGCCTTGGCCAGCTGCGCGGCCACCAGCGACGTGTACCGCCGGCCCGAGCCCAATCGCCTTACGGCGCCGGGCAATTGGGTGACATCGAAGCCGGCGGAAACATCGAGCTCGACGGGCGGGCAACCTGCGAGCACGCTGCGTACCAAGACTTGTACGCCGGCGATGTGATGGGGCGGCAACGCCAGCAGCCAGTTCCCCGGGCCGCCGAGACGGTCGTGGGTCGCCGACGCGCTGGCGACCAAGGCGGCCGCGGTCAGCAAGGCGCCTTTGGGCGCGCCGGTGGTTCCCGACGTCGTCGCCACGAGGGCGACGTCGTCGTCTATGGCTTCGCCGACGCGCAACGCCCGCAGCTCGGAATCGCTCCCACCCGCGGGGGCGACGACCAGAGCGGGATCACCGTCATCCAGGACTCCGGCCAGCGCGGGCAACAGCGCCTCGGTGGCGGAGCCCGGCGCGACGCGCAGCGCCCGCAGAACGGCTATGCGTGGGCCCCGCCGTCATGCTCTTCGTCGAGCGGCCAGCCCTTGGCGGCCAACCGGGCGCGCACCCGGTCGATGTCGTCCTCGGACGGCAGTTCGTCGGTGAGCTTGCTGATCGCCACGCCGATGTCGATCTTGTCGAATTCGCCGTGCGCCATCAGGTCACCGGCCACGGCTTTGACTTCGTCGTTGGTCAGCCGCCGGGACAGCAGCGCGAGCACCGCAAAGGTGTCGGTCGCGGGAACGCCTTCCGGATATCCCGCGCGCAACCACGAGACAACGGAACTCAGGAATCGGTTCACTTGCTATCTCTCCGCGCGGGGGATCGGCAGGTCGGTGGACAACGATTCAATGCTACTTGTGCGGCGGCTTTGCTCCCAGGAAGGACTGGCCTATCTGGTGCGCGATGAAGTCGCGGGAGATGTACAGGAGAGCGAAGGCGATCACCGCAATCACCACCGCGTAGATCACCCAAGCGATCGCCAGCAGCATCGGATTCCTGTGTGGCGAGGTGCCGTCCGTGGTCACCTGCCCGGCCCCGACGGCGTGGAACCGCAGCCCGAGGGCGAACAGCCCCGGCAGCGCGGCGCCGGCCAGCATCGCGAAGACCAGGATCTTCAGGGACGCCTGGTAGTTGAACCAATCGCTGAAGTGGCTCATGAAGGCTTCCCCGCGCTCACGGTGTCCTGCGAGCCGGTACCGGCCGCGCGCGACCTGGCGCCGGTATCGGACGGCGGTTTTTCGTCCGACCCCTCGAGGCCGGCGGTGAGGCTGCCCTCCCATTCGGCGTTGACGTTCTTGTGGTCGACCTTGACCCTGCGCGACCGCAGGTAGATCGCCGTAGAGGTGGCGATCAGCAGGCCGAAGCCGATGATCGCGCCGGGGAATCCCCCGATGAGGTGCACGATCCAATAGGTGATCGCCCCGACCAAACCGGCCAGCGGAAGCGTCACCAGCCACGCGACCGCCATCCGCCCGGCCACGCCCCAGCGCACCTCGCCGCCCGGCTTGCCCAGCCCGCTGCCCAACACCGAACCGGTGCAGACCTGCGTCGTCGACAGCGCGTAGCCGAAGTGGGTGGACAGCAGAATGACTGCGGCCGAGGAAGATTCGGCGGCCATGCCCTGCGGTGACTTGATCTCGACCAGTCCCTTGCCCAGGGTGCGGATGATCCGCCAGCCGCCCAGGTAGGTACCCGCTGCCATCGCCAGGGCGCAACAGACGATGACCCACAGCGGCGGTGCCGCGTCGGTCTTGCTGACCGCGCCGTAGGACATCAGCGCCAGGAAGATGATGCCCATCGTCTTCTGCGCGTCGCCGGTGCCGTGCGCCAGGGAGACCAGCGACGCCGAGCCCCACTGGCCGTACCGGAAGCCCGCCTCGGTGCGGTTGGTCGCAATGCCCCGGGTGATCCGGTAGACCAGCCAGGTCGCTATCGCGCCGACAACGATGGCCAGGATCGCGGCGACGACGGCCGGGATCAGCACCTTGGACACCAGGCCCTTCCAGATCACCCCGTGCGCGCCGACGGCGGCGATCGTCGCGCCGACGATGCCGCCGATCAGCGCGTGCGAGGAGCTGGAGGGGATGCCGAGCAGCCAGGTCAGCAGGTTCCAGACGATGCCGCCGACCAGGCCGGCGAACACCAGTTGCAGCGTCACGATGTGCCCGTCGATCAGGCCCTTGGCGATGGTGGCCGCGACCGCGGTGGACATGAATGCGCCCACCAGGTTGAGCACAGCGGACAGCGCGACGGCGGCCTTGGGCGCCAGGGCGCCGCTGGCGATGGAGGTCGCCATCGCGTTGCCGGTGTCATGGAAGCCGTTGGTGAAATCGAAAGCGAGTGCCGTGATTACGACGATGATGAGGAGGAACAAATCGATGTTCACAGCGCCTGATTCTGGTAGTTGGAGGATTAAATTGTCGAACGCTGAGATGGCGGAAACGCAGGTGTACCTCGACTCGTCGTTGAATATTAGCGCTTAGTTAACCTTACGTTCCCCACGGTCGCCGCGCGTGTCGCGGCGCAGTGGGTGGTCGGGCGGGACCTCGACGAAAATCAGGGTGATTCCGTCTGGATCGGTGACGTGCATCTCGCGCAGGCCCCACGGTTCCTGTCGCGCCTCGCGGGCGATCGCCACCCCGCGGCCCTCCAGCTCGGCCTGGGTCGCCACGACGTCACGGACCTGTAGCCACAGCGCGCCGGGAAAGGGGCCCCGGGAGTGGTCGGGGCTGCCGTAGCCCGCCAGCTCCAGCAGGGATTGGCCGGCGAAAAACACTGTGCCCGCGCCGTAATCGCGCGCGATGGCCAGGCCGATCTTGTCGCGGTAGAAGCTCAACGATTGCTGATAGTCCGCCGGCCGGAGCAGCATCCGGCTGCCCAGGATCTCCATAGCGTCGTGTCTATCACGTGCACCTGCTGCGCAGGTTTTCGACGCCCGGACCGGCGAGATCGTCGCACCCGGCGGCACGGCCGGTCATCGCGAGGAGCAACGACAGCAGCGGACCCTCAACCGCCTCGCCCTCTCCGTGCTGCCAGTCGTCGTCGGTGGCCTTCAGGGCGAGCCCGGCGACGCGCTTCTTGGATCCAATCAGCATGTTGGAGCCCTTGAAGAAGTCGATCACCTCGCGAACCGCGTCGGGCGGGTAGGCGTGCGCGATGCCCAGCGGACGCCGCAGGTCCTCGCCATGCACCACCACCTCACCGAGCCAGGAAGTCTTGGGGCCCGGCGGTGCCGAGGTGGAGTTCTGCAAGTCACGGAATTCGCTCAGGGTGGCGGCCGGATCGGGGCCGCGGTGCTTGGCGATCTGAGCGTTGGCGAACTTGTCGAAGCTGAACCCGGCCTTGGCCATGTTGAGAAAGAAGGTGGCCGGGTTCAGTGAGGCGGTCGCCGACAGGTGCGCGACGATGTCGTGGACAGTCCAGCCCGGGCAGAGCGATGGCGTATCCCACTGCGCCGGCTCCAGGTCGGCGAGGTCGTTGGCGAGCGCCCCGCGCTCGGCGGCAATGGTGGCCCACAGATCGGACATGGCGACCTCCCGGAGTTAATGGGAATCGTTGAGGTGGTCGGCGCGGCGTGACATGAGTGCATTTACCCAGCGGGGGCCGACGGTGTTCAACGCGTTGAGGGCGACGGCCATCCGCGGCGCGATCCGCACCGGCCGGGTGCGGGCGGCGGTGACCATCCATTCGGCGGCTTCTTCCGGGCTCAAAGCGGGCATCCCGTCATACGCCTTCGTCGGTTTGATCATAGGAGTCGCGACCAGCGGATAGTAGAGCGTTGTCGAGTGCACGCCCTTGTGGCCCCACTCGGTTTCCACGACCCGGCCGATGGTTCCCAGCGCGGCCTTCGACGCGTTGTAGACACCGAACATGGGCGATGCCTCCGACATCACTCCCCAGGTCGAGACGTTGATGATGTGGCCGTCGCCGCGCTCGAGCATCCCGGGGGCCAGCCCGCGGATCAACCGCAGCGGGCCGTAGTAGTTCAGCGCCATGATTCGCTCGACGTCATGCCAGCGTTCCAGCGACTGGGCCAGGGGCCGCCGGATCGACCTGGCGGCGTTGTTGATCAGAATGTCGATGCCGCCGAGGTGCTCGTGGACGTCAGACACCAGCGCGTCGATGGCGTCCATGTCCGAGAGGTCGCACGGCATCGCCGTCGCCTCGCCGCCCGAGGCCGTGATCCGGTCGACCAGCGCGTCCAGCAGGTCCTGGCGGCGGGCGACCGCGACCACGGTGGCGCCGTGTTTGGCGAACAGTTCGGCGCCGGCCTCGCCGATGCCCGACGACGCGCCGGTGAGCAGAATCCGCTTGCCGTCGAGGCTGACCGGTTTGATCGGGGGCCGGTTGACCAGAATTTGCGGCGAAATCGGCGGCCGCATGGTGGCCAGCACCAGCTGGTCGGTCAGGCGGCGAAGGGGACTCTTGCTCACCGAGGGAGTTTAAGCGCGGCCCTCAGAAGTAGCGGGGGAACGGGGTCCAGTCCGGTGGCCGCTTCTCCAGGAACGCGTCGCGGCCCTCGACGGCCTCGTCGGTCATGTACGCCAGCCGGGTGGCCTCACCCGCGAATAACTGCTGACCCACCAGACCGTCGTCGAGCAGATTGAACGCGAACTTCAACATCCGTTGCGCCTGAGGCGATTTCGCGTTGATCTCGCGCGCCCACTGCACCCCGACCCGTTCGAGCTCGGCGTGATCGACGACCTCGTTGACCGCGCCCATGTGGTGCATCTGCTCGGCGGTGTACGCGCGGCCGAGGAAGAAGATCTCGCGGGCGAACTTCTGGCCGACCTGACGGGCCAGATACGCGCTGCCGTAGCCGCCGTCGAAGCTGCCGACGTCGGCGTCGGTCTGCTTGAAGCGGGCGTGCTCGCGGCTGGCCAGGGTGAGATCGCAGACCACGTGCAGGCTGTGCCCGCCGCCGGCCGCCCACCCGTTGACCAGGCAGATGACCACCTTGGGCATGAACCGGATCAGCCGCTGCACCTCGAGGATGTGCAGCCGCCCCGCGCGGGCGGCGTCGACGGTGTCGGCGGTCTCTCCGGAAGCGTATTGATAGCCCGACCGGCCGCGGATGCGCTGATCGCCGCCCGAACAGAATGCCCAGCCGCCGTCCTTGGGCGACGGCCCGTTACCGGTCAGCAGCACCACGCCGACGTCGGGCGACATGCGGGCGTGGTCGAGCACCCGGTACAGCTCGTCGACGGTGTGCGGCCGGAACGCGTTGCGCACCTCGGGCCGGTCGAACGCCACCCGTACCGTGGCGTCGTCGACATGGCGGTGGTAGGTGATGTCGGTCAGATCGCCGAAGCCGTCGACGGGCCGCCACACCGCCGCGTCAAAAGGGTTGTCACTCAAGGCAGCCATGACCGCAACCCTAACGGTGCCCGCCGAACGTGACGGCACAGTCACACTCGGCCTCGAACGTGACTGCAGCGTCACGTTCGATGGGACAACTCACTGACGGCGTCCAGCCGCGCGATCGCTTCGGCGCTCAGCGTGACGCTCCCCGCGTCGATGTTCTCTTCGAGGTGCGCGATCGAGCGAGTGCCCGGAATCAGCAATGTGTTCGGCGCATGAGCCAAGATCCAGGCCAACCCGACTTGCGCGGGTGTGACGCCGAGTTCGCCGGCGATGTCGATCACCACAGCGTTGTCGGTGGCCTTGGGGGAGCCCGGGAATGCCGACCCCAGCGGAAAGTACGGAACCCATGCGATGCCCTCGTCCACGCAGACATCGACCATCTCTTCCTGGGAGCGGTCCAGCAGGCTGTAGGCATTCTGCACGCACACGATTCCGGCGGGCAGTGCTCGCCGCAGTACGTCGAGCGGCACACTGCTGATCCCGATCGCGCCGATCTTTCCCTCGTCGCGCAGTGCGATCATCTCGGCGAGCTGGTCGTCGAGGTCGACGAGCTGATCACCCGCGGTGCCCACGCCGGGCCCGAGATCCATCCGGCGGAGATTGACCACCGGGACGCGGTCCAGGCCGAGCTGGCGCAGGTCGTCTTCGACGGCGGCACGCAGCTCGGCGGGCCGTTGCGCCGCGGTCAGCGGAATCGGTTGTTCGCCGGTGTAGCGCGCGCCGACCTTGCTGACGATGACGAGGTCGTCCGGATAGGGCGCCAACGCCGCGCGGATCCGCCGGTTCACCTCGCCGGGACCGTAGAACGACGCGGTGTCGATGTGGTTAACGCCGAGTTCGACCGCGCGGCGCAGCACCGCGGCCGCATCGTCGGGCGACGCCTCGAACAGTTGCATGGCGCCGTACCCGACGCGGGCGACCGCCGCCGTGCCGAGGCTGCCGACACCGCCGGGGTGTGGTTGGTCCGTCATGATGCTCCCAATCTCGTGAGACACTGGAGAAATGCGGAGGCCCCTCCGCTTAGTCGATGGTAGCAGAAACGGAGGACCCTCCGCTTTGTCTGGCAGTGCCCGTGCCGACGCGCGCCGAAATCGCGAAAGGTTGCTCGAGGCGGCGACCGCGGCGTTCACCGCCGCGAACGGTGGGCCGGTCGCGCTCGAGTCGATCGCCCGCGACGCCGGTGTCGGTATCGGAACGCTCTACCGCCACTTCCCGAATCGGGAAGCCCTCGTCGAGGCGATCTACCGTGCGGAGCTCGCTGAGGTGGCGGCCGCGGCCGAGCGGCTGCTCAAGAGGCATCCGCCGAAGACCGCCCTGCGCCGCTGGATGGACCGCTACGCCAGCTTCGTGGCCGCCAAGCGCGGGATGGCCGAGTCGCTGCAGGTGATCTTCGACTCCGGCGCCATGGAGCCGAGCCAGACTCGGGACAGCATCGTCGGCGCGGTCGACACGCTGTTGCGGGCCGGCGCCGACGACGGGACCCTGCGGCCCGATGTGCAAGCCGAAGATGTGGTGTCCAGCCTGATCGGCATTTTCTTGGTCAGCGGGTCACCCGAGCAGACGGGCCGCATGCTCGACCTGCTGCTGGCCGGGATTTCTTGTTAGCCCCACCCGCCGAACGTGACGGCACAGTCACACTCGACCGCGAACGTGACTGCAGTGTCACGTTCGAGGCCAGCACCTAGCCGACGGCGCGTCCCGCGCCTTCCCAGAACTGCGCCCGGACGGCCTTTTTGTCCGGCTTGCCCAGCCCGGTCAACGGCAGCGACTCGACGATGACGACGCGCTTGGGCGACTGCACCGAGCCCTTGCGGTCTTTGACCGCGGCCTGGATCTCGGCGGTCATCGCCTCGATCGCGGCGTCGTCGCGGGCCGCATCCGAGCGCAGCACCACCACGGCGGTGACGGCCTCGCCCCACTTGTCATCCGGCGCCCCGACGACACAGACCTGCGCGACGGCCGGATGCTCGGCGACGACGTCCTCGACCTCGCGGGGGAACACGTTGAAGCCGCCGGTGACGATCATGTCCTTGACCCGGTCGACGATGAAGTAGAACCCGTCCTCGTCCTCGCGGGCCATGTCGCCCGTGTGCAGCCAGCCGTCCTTGAACGTCTCGGCCGTCGCGTCGGGCAGATTCCAGTAGCCGCCGGCCAATAGCGGTCCGCTGACACAGATTTCGCCCGGCTCGCCCTGCGGCACCGGCTTGCCGTCCTCACCCAGCAGCGCGACCCGCGCGAAAAGCGTTGGGCGCCCACAAGATGTCAGCCGCTTCTCGTCGTGATCGGCCTTGGGAAGGTAGGTGATCACCATCGGCGCCTCGGACTGCCCGTAGTACTGGGCGAAGATCGGGCCGAACCGCCGGATCGCCTCGGCAAGCCGCACCGGGTTGATCGCCGAGGCGCCGTAGTACACGGTCTCCAGCGACGACAGGTCGCGGGTGTGCGAATCCGGGTGATCCATCAGCGCGTACAGCATCGACGGCACCAGCATGGTCGCCGTAATGCGTTGCTCTTCAATGACTCTCAGCACCTCGGCCGGATCGAACTTGGCCAGCACGATCATCTGGCCACCCTTGACCAGGGTGGGCGTGAAAAACGCCGCCCCGGCGTGCGACAGCGGCGTGCACATCAGGAACCGCGGGTTCTCCGGCCATTCCCATTCGGCGAGCTGGATCGACGTCATGGTGGCGATGTTGCCGGTGGTGCCGATCACGCCCTTGGGCTTGCCGGTGGTGCCGCCGGTGTAGGTCAGGCCGCCGATATGGTTCGGCGGCAGGTCGGCAACCACTAGCGGCTTCGGCTCGTACTTGGCGGCCTCGGCGGACAGGTCGACGGCCACGCCGCTCAAAGCCTCGGGGACCGGACCGATGGTGAGAATCCGCTTCAGCGAGTCCACCTTTTCCAGCAGTCCCAGCGCGCGCTCGACGAAATTCGGGTTGGGATCGATGATCAGCGCGCTCGCCCCGGCGTCGTTGAGCACGTAGGCGTGGTCGTCCAGCGAGCCGAGCGGGTGCAGCGCGGTGCGCCGGTAACCCTGGGTCTGGCTGGCGCCGAGGATCATCAGGACCTCGGGACGGTTGAGCGACAGCAGGCCGACGGTGACGCCGGTGCCGGCGCCCAGCGCCTCGAACGCCTGCGTGTACTGGCTGATCCGCTCGGCCAGCTGGCCGCCGGTCAGCGTGGTGTCGCCGAGGAAGAGCACCGGCTTGTTCTTGTGGCGCTTGAGCGAGCCCACCAGCAGGTGGCCGTTGTGGGTCGGGTTGCGCAGCAGCTCGTCACCCATGGCGCCGCTCCTCCTCATCACTTCGTTCTGCATCGTCGCCGGCGCGACTCATGGCCCAAGACTAGAACGTGTTGCAATTCGGGTCGGCCGGACCCTGGGATCACTAGGATTCCTGCACATGGCTGGGGCCGATCTCAAGGCAGACGTCGTCATCACCGGAACCGTGCTGACCGTCGACGACGCACGCCCCACCGCCGAGGCCGTTGCCGTCACCGATGGCCGGATCGTCGCCGTGGGCACCCGGTCCGACGTCGAGGGCCTGATAGGTCCGGACACCGAGACCATCGATGTCGGCGACGGCTGCGTCATGCCGGGATTCGTTGAGGCGCATGGTCATCCGCTGATGGAGGCCGTCGCGTTGTCGGACCGCATCGTCGACATCCGCCCGGTCACCCTCCGCGGCGCCGACGACGTGGTCGCGGCGGTCCGGCGCGAAGTGGGAAAGCGCGGCGCGGACGGCGCCTACCTCAACGGGTGGGATCCGCTGCTGCAGCCCGGTCTTCCGGAGCCGACGCTGGCCTGGCTCGACGAGATCGCGCCCGACGGGCCACTGGTGATCATCCACAACTCCGGGCACAAGGCGTTCTTCAACTCGCAAGCCGCCCGCCTCAACGGGCTGACCCGCGACACGCCGGACCCCAAGGGCGCCCGGTTCGGCCGCGATGCCGGCGGGGAACTCGACGGCACCGCCGAGGAGATCGGCGCGGTGTTTCCCCTGTTGGGCGGGGCCGTCCAGCCCGGCGACTATCCGGCGATGCTGCACGCCGAGTGCGCCCGGCTCAACCGCGCCGGGCTGACCACCTGCTCGGAGATGGCGTTCGACCCCGCCTTCCGGCCGCTGGTCGAGCAGCTGCGCGGCGAGCTCTCGGTGCGCCTGCGCACCTACGAGATCTCCAACCCGCAGATGTCGACCACCGCGACGCCGGGCGAGGGCGACGACATGCTGCGCCAGGTCGGCATCAAGATCTGGGTCGACGGCTCTCCGTGGGTCGGCAACATCGCCCTGTCCTTCCCTTACCTGGACACCGAGGCGACGCGCACCATCGGCGTGACGCCCGGCTCCTGCGGATGCGCCAACTACACCGCCGAGCAGCTGACCGAAATCGTCGGCGCCTACTTTCCGTTGGGCTGGCAGATGGCCTGCCATGTGCACGGCGACAACGGCGTCGACACCATCCTCGATGTCTACGAAAAAGCACTGCAGCGCTGGCCCCGTCCAGACCACCGGCTGCGGCTCGAACACGTCGGCGCCATTCGGCCCGAACAACTCAAACGCGCCGCCGCGCTCGGCGTCACCTGCAGCATCTTCGTCGACCAGATCCACTACTGGGGCGACGTCATCGTCGACGGCCTGTTCGGACCCGAACGCGGATCCCGTTGGATGCCAGCGGGATCCGCGGTCGCCACCGGCATGCGCATCTCGCTGCACAACGACCCACCTGTCACGCCCGAGGAGCCGCTGCGCAACATCAGCGTCGCCGCGACCCGGACGGCGCCCAGCGGCCGGGTGCTGGCGCCCGAGGAGCGCCTGACGGTCGAGCAGGCGATCCGCGCGCAGACCATCGATGCCGCCTGGCAGCTGTTCGCGGACGACGTGATCGGCTCACTGGAGGTCGGCAAGTACGCGGACATGGTGGTGTTGTCGGCCGATCCCCGCGCCGTGCCGCCCGAGCGGATCGCCGAGCTCGACGTGCGCGCCACGTTTCTGGCGGGCCGCCAGGTCTACCGCCGGTGAAGCCCGCCCTGGACGACCTGCTGGACCGCCTGCACGTGGTCGCGCTGCCGATGCGGGTGCGTTTCCGCGGCATCACCACCCGCGAGGTCGCGCTGATCGAGGGCCCGACGGGCTGGGGCGAGTTCGGCGCGTTCGTGGAGTACGGGCCCGCCGAGGCCGCCGCGTGGCTGGCGTCGGGCATCGAGGCCGCCTACCGCCGCCCGCCGCCGGCGCGACGCGACCGGATCCCGATCAATGCCACGGTGCCGGCTGTCGCCGCCGATGAGGTCGGCGAGGTGCTGGCGCGTTTTCCGGGCGCGCGAACGGCCAAGGTGAAGGTCGCCGAACCGGGACAGACCCTGGCCGACGACGTCGCGCGCGTCAACGCCGTGCGGGAGCTGTGCCCCACCGTGCGGGTGGACGCCAACGGCGGCTGGACCGTCGAGCAGGCGGCTGCGGCCGCGGCCGCCCTGACCACCGACGGCCCGCTCGAGTACCTCGAGCAGCCCTGCGCCACCGTCGACGAACTCGCCGAACTGCGCCGGCGGATCGACGTGCCGATCGCCGCCGACGAAAGCATCCGCAAAGCCGACGATCCGCTGGCCGTCGTCCGCGCCCGCGCCGCCGACGTCGCGGTGCTGAAAGTCGCTCCGCTGGGCGGGGTTTCGGCGCTGCTCGACATCGCCTCGCGCATCGACATTCCGGTCGTCGTTTCCAGCGCGCTGGACTCGGCGGTCGGCATAAGCCATGGCTTGACCGCCGCGGCGGCCCTGCCGCAACTCCGGCATGCCTGCGGGCTGGGCACCGGCGGCCTGTTCGCCGAGGACGTCGCCGAGCGCGCCGCACCCGTCGACGGGAGCCTGGCCGTCGCGCCGGTGACGCCGGATCCCGCGCGGCTGCGGGCCCTGGGCGCGCCGCCGGAACGGCGGCAGTGGTGGATCGACCGGGTCAAGGCCTGCCACCCGCTGCTTGTAACGTGCTCCGAGTGACCAACCTGGCTTACGACGACCGCGGGACGGGCGAACCCGTCGTCTTCATCGCAGGCCACGGCGGTGCCGGGCGCACTTGGCTGCCGCATCAGGTGCCGGCGTTTCTGGCGGCGGGGTATCGCTGCATCACCTTCGACAATCGCGGGATCGGCGCCACCGAAAACGCCGAAGGGTTCACGACGCAGACCATGGTCGCCGACACGGCGGCCCTGATCGAAAAGCTGGGCGCCGCCCCGGCCCGCGTCGTCGGAGTCTCGATGGGCTCCTACATCGCCCAGGAACTCATGGTGGCCCGGCCCGATCTGGTGAGCGCCGCGGTGCTGATGGCGACGCGCGGCCGCCTGGACCGCGCCCGGGAGTTCTTCCACCAAGCCGAGAACGAGTTCTTCCAGTCCGGTGTCAAGCTGCCCGCCGGCTATGAAGCGAAAATGCGCTTGATGGAAAGCTTTTCGCGCAAGACCCTCAACGACGACGTGGCGGTCGCGGATTGGATCGCGATGTTCAGCACGTGGCCGGCCAAGCAAACCCCGGGAACGCGCTGCCAGCTGAACATCTCCCCGCAGACCAATCGGCTGCCCGCCTACCGCAACATCTCGGCGCCGGTGCTGGTGATCGGGTTCGGCGACGACCTGGTGACACCGCCGCACCTGGGGCGCGAGGTGGCCGACGCCATACCCAACGGCCGCTACGTGCAGATCCCCGACACCGGTCACCTCGGGTTCTTCGAGCGGCCGGAGGTCGTCAACGCCGAGATGTTGAAGTTCTTCGCCGACGACAAGGCCTGAGGCCAGTTCAGCGGCCCTGTGACACCCTGTAGGAGTGAACCCCTCGACGACACAGGCCCGCGTCGTCGTTGACGAGCTGATCCGCGGCGGCGTCCGCGACGTGGTGCTGTGCCCCGGCTCGCGCAATGCCCCGCTGGCGTTCGCGTTGCAGGACGCCGACCGCTCCGGCCGGCTCCGGCTGCATGTCCGGATCGACGAGCGCACCGCCGGCTACCTGGCCATCGGTCTGGCGATCGCCGCCGAGGCGCCGGTGTGCGTCGCGATGACGTCGGGCACGGCCGTGGCCAACCTCGGCCCGGCGGTGGTGGAGGCCAACTACGCGCGGGTGCCGCTGATCGTGCTCTCGGCCAACCGGCCCTACGAATTGCTCGGCACCGGGGCCAACCAGACGATGGAGCAGCTGGGCTACTTCGGCACCCAGGTTCGCGCCACGATCAGCCTGGGCCTGGCCGAGGACGCACCCGAGCGGCTGCCCGAATTCAACGCCACCTGGCGATCGGCCACCTGCCGAGTGTTGGTGGCCGCCACCGGTTCTCGCACCGCCAACGCCGGCCCCGTGCACTTCGACATCCCGCTGCGCGAACCGTTGGTGCCGGATCCGGAACCGCAAGCGGTGACGCCGCCGGGCCGGCCCGGTGGCAAACCATGGACCTACACGCCCGCGGTCAGTTTCGATCAGCCACTCGACATCGACCTGGCACCCGACACGGTCGTCATCGCGGGGCACGGCGCGGGCGTGCAGCCCGAGCTGGCGCAGTTGCCCACAGTCGCCGAGCCGACGGCCCCACCGCCGGCCAACCCGCTGCATCCGCTGGCGCTACCGCTGCTGCGCCCCAAGCAGGTGATCATGCTCGGCCGTCCGACCCTGCACCGGCCGGTGTCGGCGCTGCTGGCCGACCCGCAGGTGCCGGTGTACGCGCTGACCACCGGGCCGCGCTGGCCCGACGTCTCGGGTAACTCGCAGGCCACCGGCACCCGGGCGGTCACCACCGGGACGCCGAATCCGGCGTGGCTGCACCGCTGCGCGGAGATGCACCGCCACGCCGTCACCGCGGTCCGGGGCCAGCTCGCGGCCCACCCGCTGACCACCGGCCTGCATGTCGCGGCCGCGGTCTCCGACGCGCTGCGCCCGGGCGACCAGTTGGTGCTCGGGGCGTCGAACCCGGTGCGCGACGCGGCCCTGGTCGGCCTGAACACGCACGGCATCAAGGTCCGGTCCAACCGCGGCGTCGCCGGCATCGACGGCACGGTGTCGACCGCGATCGGGGCGGCGCTGGCCCATGAGGGGCGCCATGACGGGCGCACCGTCGCGCTCATCGGCGACCTCACGTTCGTCCACGACAGCTCCGGGCTGTTGATCGGCCCCACCGAGCCGACACCGCGGCGCCTGACCATCGTGGTGTCCAACGACAACGGCGGCGGCATCTTCGAACTCCTCGAGCAGGGCGACCCGCGGTTCTCCGACGTCTCGTCGCGGATCTTCGGGACGCCGCACGATGTCGACGTGGGCGCGCTGTGTCGCGCCTACCACGTGGAGAGCCGGCAGATCGAGGTCGAAGAGCTCAACGGGGCCCTCGACGAGCCCGGGGCCGGTATGCGGGTGCTGGAAGTCAAGGCGGACCGGTCCTCCCTGCGACAGCTGCACGCCGCCATCAAGGCGGCCCTATGAGGATCGGTGTGATATCGCCGAAGACGTTGTTGCGCATCCTCATTCACGGCCGCAGTGATGAACCGCCGAAGACCCGCCCGAGAATCGTGTTGCGGTGGGTGCGCATTGCGGTGCTGATTGTGGCTTGCCTGGTCACGCTGCAGTCGGTGCTGCTGGTCGCCGGTGCCTGGCGCGACGACATTGCCATCCAGCGCAACATGGGCGTCGCGCAGGCCGAAGTGCTCAGTGCCGGGCCACGGCGATCCACCATCGAATTCGTCACGCCCGAACGCGTTACGTATCGGCCCGAGCTGGGTGTGTTGTATCCGTCGGAATTGTCCACCGGCATGCGGATTTACGTCGAATACAACAAGCGGGATCCGAACCTGGTCCGCGTGCAGCACCGCAACGCCGGGCTGGCGATCATCCCGGCGGGGTCCATCGCGGTGGTGGCCTGGCTGGCCGCCGGTGCCGTGTTGGTCGCTCTGGCGCTGTTGGACAGGCGGTTGGACGGCCGCGTGAAGGGCGGCGAGAAGCCGGGCGAATCGCCGTCTTAGGGCCTTAAGCAGCAGATTTCGCGCCCCGTATGCCCGTCGGCAACCTTGACGACAGGCAATGCTGGCATTGTGATGGCGTGCGCGTTGCAATCGTCGCCGAATCATTCCTCCCCAATGTCAACGGTGTCAGCAACTCGGTGCTGCGCGTGCTGGAGCATCTGCGCCGTACCGGTCACGAAGCGCTCGTAATCGCGCCGGACAATCCGCCGGGCCAGCCCCGGGCGGATCGGATTCACGACGGCGTGCGGATACATCGGGTGCCGTCGCGGATGTTCCCAAAGGTCACCACGTTGCCGCTCGGTGTGCCGATGCCCCGGATGCTCAGCGTGCTGCGCGGTTTCAATCCCGACGTCATCCACCTGGCGTCGCCGGCGCTGCTCGGCTACGGCGGCGTGAAGGCGGCCCGGCGGCTGGGGGTGCCGACGGTCGCGGTGTACCAAACCGACGTCCCCGGTTTTGCGGCCAGCTACGGCATTCCGATGACGGCACGCGCGGCGTGGGCGTGGTTCCGCCACCTGCACAGCCTCGCAGACCGGACCCTGGCTCCTTCCAGCGTGACGATGGAATCTCTTGTCGCCCATCGATTTCCGCGGGTACACCGATGGGCGCGCGGGGTCGACGTGCTGCGGTTCGCGCCGTCGGCGCGCAGCGAGGCCCTGCGGCGCCGGTGGTCGCCAGAGGGCAAGCCGATCGTCGGGTTCGTCGGCCGGCTCGCGCCGGAAAAGCACGCCGAGCGGTTGGCCGCGCTGAGGACCGACGAGTCGGTGCAGCTCGTCATCATCGGCGACGGCGTCGACCAACGCAAACTGCAATTGGCCATGCCCACAGCGGTTTTCACCGGTGCACTGTATGGCGAGGAGCTCGCCGAAGCGTATGCCAGCATGGACGTCTTCGTGCACACCGGCGAGCATGAGACGTTCTGCCAAGTCGTGCAGGAAGCGCTGGCGTCGGGGCTGCCGGTGATCGCGCCGGACGCCGGCGGACCCCGTGACCTGGTCGCGCCCTGGCGGACCGGACTTTTGTTGGGAGTCAACGAGTTCGAGGCGCGGTTGCCCGGCGCTGTGGCGCACCTGCTCCAAGAACGCCACCGCTATTCGCCTGCCGCTCGGCGCAGCGTGCTCGGCCGCAGCTGGCCGGTCATCTGCGATGAGCTGCTCGGCCACTACGAGGCGGTCCTTTCGCCCTACGCGCCGGCGCGGGTGTCGTTCCGGCGACATGCGCAGGGTGAGTGAGTGTCCGAGCCGCTAGATTTTGATCGGCGTCTTCGTCGTGTCCTCGAGGAACCTCGCCAGCAGCCGGTCGAACTGCGCAAGCTCGGCCGCCGACCAGCCCGAAAGCGCCCGCGCCAGGTGATCCCTGCGCACCTCGTGCAGGGATCCCGCGGCGCGCACGCCGTCCGCCGTGGCTTCAATGACCGAAACTCGGCCGTCGCCCGGATCACCGCGTCGCGTAACGAGTCCCGCATCGGCCAGGGCCCGCACCCGGCGAGTGGCCATCCCGACGTCCATGTGCGCCACCGTTGCCAGGCGCCCGATCGGTAGAGGTCCCTCGTCGATCAAGACGCGAAGCAGGATGTAAGAGGGTTGCGATAGCTCGGTATCGGCAGCCGACGCCTGTCGGGCGAACGCCGAGCGACTCACGCTGAGCCGCACGATTCGCGAAAGCGTGGCGCTGATGGAATCCACTGAATCCCGCTTTGGCGCGTACGTCACCCCCTCACCGTATCAAAAATATACTTGACATAGTCAAATATATGGCGATAGCCTGCCGAAATCAGCTTGCGCTGAGGAGGTTTCATGCTGGGGTCGCGCTTCTACTTTGACTGGCCCAACTACTGGAGGATGCTGGGGCTGTTGCGCCGGGACCCGCCGGCATCGAGGCGCTGGTCGCGCTACTTGGCATTCCTGGTCGGCGTTCCGCTCGTCGCGGCGATCCACGCCGTGTGTTTCACACTCGACCCGATCGTGTTCGGATCGCTGCGCCGCACCCGGGTGACCGGGCCGACGTTTTGCATCGGCCACGCCCGCAGCGGCACAACGTACCTGCATCGGCTGATGGCCGCCGACCCACAGTTCAGCTATGCCTTGATGTACGAGCTGTTCTTCCCGTCGCTGTTGGAGAAGCGGTTATTGCACCTTCTGTTTGTCGTTGACGCCGCGGTGTTCGGCAACCGCCTGCGGCACCGCCTTGACGCGATCGAGGAGCGACGGTTCGCGCCGACCGACGACATGCACAAGACGGGCTTTTTCGTCCCCGAGGAGGACGACTTCTTTCTCACCTGGTCGCTGTGTTCGGGCTTCTGGATCATCATGTTCCCGTTCATGGGCGAGCTCGACTTCTACCACGTCGACGAATGGCCCGAACGCAAACGGCGGCGGGCGATGGACTTCTACAAAGAATGCGTCCGGCGACAGATCGCCCTCAACGGCGGCGGCACCCACCTGAGCAAGAACCCCACCTTCTGCGGTCGCGTCGAGTCGTTGATCGAGACGTTTCCCGACGCGAGATTCATTGTGCCCATGCGCAATCCCGACGAGACGATTCCGAGCCTGCTCAAGTTGCTGAAGACCGAGTGGGGCCTGCGCGGCCGCGACGAGCGCCTGATCGCGAAATCGCTGCGCGTGCTGGCCGACCAGTCCTTCGACACCTACCAGCGTCCGCTTGATGTCCTGGCCCGGCACCCCGACGTTCGCTCGGTCGTCGTCGACTATCGCGAGCTGGTCGCGCAACCCGAGGCCACGATGCGCCGGATCTACCGGGAGTTGGACCTCGATCTAGGTCCGGTGGCCGCCAAGGCGTTCGCGTCCGCCGGGGCCGGTCACGAATCGACCCACCGCTACAGCCTCGAGGAATTCGGCCTCGACCCCCACGAAATCCACACCCGCCTGGCCGCCCTGTTCGATCAATACCAGTGGGACACCGAAGGAAAGGAAGCAGATGTCCACTGAATCAACCCGGGTCGAACTCCGCGCGGCCTGGACGGACATGATCGACGCCCTGACGCGGGCACGCGACGCCGTCGACTCCGCCGAGCTGCACGCGCCACCGCTGACCGAACAGGGCCTGGCGGAGGGGCACCGCTACCTGCTGGGCTTCGTGTTCAGCGCGATCGAGCGCGCGTTCTTCGAAGACCCCGAATTCCCGTACTTCCGGCGCGCCATCCAACCGCTCGACAAGGCAACCATCGACAACGCCGACGCCCTGTACCTCTCGGCCTCGATCGACGGCGCCAAGGGCTACCGGGTCCGCGGCCGGCTCGTGCCGAAAGCGCCGCAGTACATCATCTTTGAGGCCCACACCGCGTACGCCGGGGACACCGGCAGCCTCGCCGAACTCGCCCCGGGAGGGCGCGCCGTCACCGGATCGTTGGATACCGCCGACCTCGCGGTCGACGAAGACGGCCGGTTCGAGATCCTGCTTGCTCCCAAGCGGCCGACAGGTCACGCCGGGAATTTCATCGCCACCGCCACGGCGGAGGGCAGCCAAACGGCGCGATTCCTCATCGCCCGCATGCTCTTTCACGACTGGGAAAACGAGACATCGCCCGAGCTGCACATCGCGCAGATCGGCAATGAGGGCGCCCGTCCGGCGCCGATCGATCCGGCCGCCGCGGCCCGGCACCTTCGTCGCGTCGGCACGATCGCCGAAAACCAGATGAGGTTCTGGAACGAGTTCTACGACGTGGTGCTGGAGGCGCACGGCGACAAGAACGGCGACGGGTTCACCCTCATGCCCCGCAACGCCCTGAACGAGCCGGCGCTCGCCAACCTCGCCATGGGCGGCGGGCAGAGCACCAACGTCTACTCCGGTGGCGTCTTCGACCTTGAGCCCGACGAGGCGCTGCTCGTCGAAGTCGCCGTCCCCGTGGCGCCGGCGTACATGGGCTTCCATCTATCCAATCTGTGGGGCGAGTCGCTCGATTACGCCAACCACACGAGCAGCCTGAACGGATTTCAGTCCGAACCGGGGCCGGACGGGACCTTCCGCTATGTGGTCGCGGGGACCGACCCCGGCGTGCCGAACTGGCTCGACACCGCCGGCCACCGCGGCGGGTTTCTGGCCCTGCGGTGGACGTACTCCAAGGCCCCGCCCGACTTGCCGACGGCGACGGCGACCAAGGTACCGCTGGCCGGCGTGCGTCAACACCTTCCCGCGACCACCCGCGCCGTCTCTCCCGAGGAGCGCAGGGAGCAGATCAGGGTGCGCCAAGAACACGTGCAGCGAAGGTACCGACAATATTGACCCGGTAGCGTCGTCGGCGTGAGCCGCGCGGCGCTGGATAAGGACCCCCGCGACGTCGCGTCGATGTTCGACGGCGTCGCCCGCCGGTATGACCTCACCAATACCGTGCTGTCGCTGGGCCAGGACCGGTACTGGCGTCGGGCGACGCGTTCGGCGCTGAAGATCGCGCCCGGCCACAAGGTGCTCGACCTGGCCGCCGGCACCGCGGTGTCGACCATGGAGCTGGGCAAGTCCGGGGCGTGGTGTGTGGCGGCCGATTTTTCCGTCGGGATGCTTGCCGCCGGAGCCGCGCGCAAGGTGCCGAAGGTCGCCGGCGACGCCACCCGGCTGCCGTTCGGTGACAACGTATTCGATGCGGTCACAATCAGTTTCGGCTTGCGCAATGTGGCCGACCCGCAGGCGGCGCTGCGCGAGATGGCGCGGGTCACCCGGCCCGGCGGTCGATTGGTGGTGTGCGAATTTTCCACGCCCACCAATGCGCTGTTCGCCACCGCCTACAAGGAATATCTGATGCGGGCGTTGCCCCGGGTGGCGCGGGCGGTGTCCAGCAACCCCGACGCCTACGTGTATCTCGCGGAGTCGATCAGGGCCTGGCCCGACCAGGCGACGCTGGCGGGTCGGATTTCGGCCGCGGGTTGGTCAGCGGTGCGGTGGCGCAACCTGACCGGCGGCATTGTGGCCTTGCACGCCGCGTACAAGGCCCTGCGGTGACCGGGGCCTAGCGACCGGCGCTTTGTACGAAGCCGACCTGGTCGGGGCAGTAGTGGTCGACCGCGGCGCCGAGGAACTGGAACGCCTGTCCCTCGGTGGTGCCGCGTGGCAGGTTGCGCTGGATGAAGTTGGCCGACTTGTACGGGTCGGTGTCCACGCCCCTGCCGATTCGGTCGCAGGTGATCTTGCCCAGCCACGCCAGTTGGTCCTGCGGCTGGTAGATGCCGAACCCGTTCACGGTGTTCTTGAACGGAGCGTCGTAGTCGCTGGGCGGCGACGGCGTCCGCGGCGTCGGATACGGCGCGGTTGGCGGTGGATCGGCGTACACCGGCGCGGCCAGCGCGATGGCTGCGGCCGCCATAGTGACGCTTGCAAGCAGCTTGGTACCCCTCATTAGCAGGACTATACACCTCGGCGATGGCTCGAAATTGGCAAATCAGTCCCGGTGCGCGGACAACAGCCAGGCACCGACGGACCGCAGGCCGCTGGGTTCTTCGCGGAATCCAGCGAACGGCAGATCGGGAACGCCGTCGGGCAGGTTCGCGTGGATGCGGGCCGGCCTGATCTCTTCGACGACCCAGTACTTGGACACCGCGTCGCGCAACTCGTCGGCGGTGACGGCATTGATTGGGCCCTCGGGCACGGCCGCTTTGTCGAAGACCAGGGCGAAGTACGAGGCGCCGGGCGCGGCGGCGCGCCGGATCGACCGCTGGTAGCCCTCGCGCGCCTCCACTGGGATGGAGTGGAACAGGGTGCTGTCGACGATGGTGCCGAACCGGCCGTCGTATCCACTGAATTCGCTGATGTCGGCGACCTCGAAGGTGACGTTGGTCAGGCCGCGCTTCTCGGCCTCGCGACGAGCCAGATCGACGGCGGTGGGCGACAGGTCCAGTCCCACCGTGTTGTAGCCGCGCTCGGCGAGCGCCAGCGAGATGGCCGCCTCCCCGCAGCCCACGTCGAGCACGTCGCCGTGGAACCTGCCCTGCTCGATCAGCGCGGCCAGCTCCGGTTGCGGGGCGTCGATGCTCCATGGCGGCCGCACGCCTGCACCGAACGGGGATTCACCGCGGTATGCCGCCTCGAACTGAAAATCTGTTGGCTGAGTCATGCCCCCTGTATATCAAGGGCCCTGATACATGTCAACGAACTTGATATAAACCACGCTTCAGCTGAACGGCGTTCGCCGGTCGACGAGCCGCGACAGCCGCCCCCCGCCGCGCCATACCCGCGCCACCCAGTCGGCATCGTCGTCGGTGACCAGGTTGGCCATCACCCGCACGGCGATGGTCATGAGCGCGCTGGAGCGCATCGCGATCGGCCCGGTGGCAGGCAGGAAGCGTTGGAAGGTGAGCAGCAACGCCAGCCTGCGCGCCACCGAGAACCCGCGGCCGTAGTGGTGTTGCAGCAGCGAGGGCCACACCCGCGACAGGTCGCGGGTGTCCAGCAGCTCGGCGGCCAGGCGGCCGGTCTCCAGGCCGTAGTCGATGCCTTCGCCGTTGAGCGGGTTGACGCAGGCCGCGGAGTCGCCGATCAGCATCCAATTCGGCCCGGCCACCCCCGACACCGCACCGCCCATCGGCAGCAGCGCCGAAGCCACCGCGCGGGGCTGGCCGGTGAAGCCCCACTCGTCGCGGCGCAGGTCGGTGTAGTACGAAATCAGCGGCCGCAGCGCCAGATCCGCCGGGCGCTTCGACGTCGACAACGCTCCCACACCGATGTTCACCTCGCCGTTGCCGAGCGGAAAAATCCAGCCGTAGCCGGGCAGCACGGCGCCGTCGGGGGAGCGCAGTTCCAGATGCGACGTCAGCCAGGGGTCGTCGCTGCGCGGGGTGGTCAGGTAGCCGCGGGCGGCCACGCCGTACACCGTCTCTTGATGCCAGCGCCTGCCCAGTTTGCGCCCCAACGACGACCGGGCCCCGTCGGCGACGATCAGCCGGCGACAGCCCACCTCGGTGCCGTCGGCCAATGTCAGTGACGTCACCCGTCTCGATGAGTCATGGTGGGTGGCAACGGCTTTGGTTCCGAGCAGCATCCGCGCGCCGGCGTCTTCGGCGACCTTGCGGATTCGGTCGTCCAGCTCGAAGCGGGCCACCGCGCTGCCGGTCGACGGGAACGACGGTCCGGGCCAATCCACTTCCAGCTCGCCGCCGAATCCGCTCATCCGTAGACCCCGATGCCTGATGCGGGTATCCAGCCAGTCGGCCAGGCCCAGCCGTTCCAGCTCGGCGACGGCGCGCGGGGTCAGCCCGTCACCGCAGGCCTTGTCGCGGGGGAAGCTGGCCGAGTCGACGACCAGGACGTCGCGGCCGGCGCGCGCGGCCCAGGCCGCGGCGGCCGAACCGGCGGGTCCGGCGCCCACGACTACCACGTCGGCCTTGGTCTCCACGCTCACCAGTATGTTGGTCGAGTGAGTACTCCGGCGAACAGCGGGTGGGTCGGGTGAGGACTCCCGCAACGGTGGTGGCGGGCGTGGACTTCGGCGACGCCGCGTTCGCCGCGACGGTCCGCGACGGTGTCGCGAAAATCGAGCAGCTCATGGACACCGAACTCCGCAGCGCCGACGCGATCATGACGGACTCACTGACGCACCTGTTCAAGGCCGGCGGCAAGCGGTTCCGGCCGCTTTTCACCGTGCTGTCCGCCCAGATCGGACCCCACCCGGACGCCGCGGAGGTGACGATCGCCGGCGCGGTCATCGAACTGGTGCACCTGGCCACGCTCTACCACGACGACGTGATGGACGAGGCGGAGGTGCGCCGCGGCGCCCCGACGGCGAACGTGCGCTGGAGCAACAACGTCGCGATCCTGGCCGGCGACTATCTGTTCGCGACGGCGTCGCGGCTGGTCTCGCGGTTGGGGCCGGTGGCGGTGCGGCTCATCGCCGAAACGTTCGCTCAGCTGGTCACCGGCCAGATGCGCGAGACCCGCGGTGTCGCCGAGGCATCGGATTCGATCGAGCACTACCTGAAGGTGGTCTACGAGAAGACGGCCTGTCTGATTTCGGCCGCCGGCGAGTTCGGCGCCATGTTCTCCGGGGCGGACGAGGATCAGGTCGCGCGCCTGAGCCGGCTCGGCGGCCTGGTGGGCACCGCGTTTCAGATCTCCGACGACATCATCGACATCGACAGCGACTCCCACGAATCGGGGAAGCTGCCGGGCACCGATGTGCGCGAAGGGGTGCACACCCTGCCGATGCTCTACGCGCTGGCCGAAACCGGACCCGAGGCGGCGCGGCTGCGCGAGCTACTGGCCGGGCCCGTCGATGATGACGACGCCGTGACCGAGGCCCTGACGCTGTTGCGGGCGTCGCCGGGCATGGCCAAGGCGAAGGATTTCCTGGCGCAATATGCCGCGAAAGCCCACCATGAGCTGGCCCTTTTGCCCGATGTGCCGGGGCGGCACGCGATGCAGGCGCTGGTCGACTACACCATCAGCCGGCACGGCTAGCGCGGGTTACGGAACTCCGCCCGCCGTTTCGGGCGTTCAATAGGGTGAAGTCCGAGACAGAGTGGTCCGAGGAGGACACCGATGACCTGGCATCCCCATGCCAACAGGCTGAAGACCTTCGCCCTGTTGGTCGGTATGTCCGTGTTGATCGTGCTGGTGGGCTCGCTGTTCGGCAGGACGGCGATGTGGCTGGCGGTCCTGTTCGCGATCGGCATGAACGCCTACACCTACTTCAACAGCGACAAGCTGGCGCTGCGGGCGATGCACGCGCAGCCGGTCTCCGAGCTGCAGGAGCCGGCGATGTACCGGATCGTGCGCGAGCTCGCCACCTCCGCGCACCAGCCGATGCCGAGGCTGTACATCAGCGACACGAACGCCCCCAACGCTTTCGCCACCGGACGCAACCCGCGCAACGCCGCGGTGTGCTGTACCACCGGCATTTTGAGCATCCTCAGCGAGCGTGAGCTGCGCGCCGTGCTCGGGCATGAACTTTCCCACGTCTACAACCGCGACATCCTGATCTCGTGTATCGCCGGCGCCCTGGCGTCGGTGATCACCGCGCTGTCCTACATAGCGATGTTTTTCGGCGGCGATGACCGGGATGGCGAGAATCCCTTTGCGCTGCTGCTGGTTTCGCTGCTGGGCCCGATCGCCGCGACGGTCGTGCGGCTCGCGGTGTCGCGTTCCCGCGAATACCAGGCCGACGAGTCGGGTGCCGTGCTGACCGGTGATCCCTTGGCGCTGGCGTCTGCGCTGCGCAAGATCTCCGGCGGTGTGCAGGCGGCGCCGCTGCCGCCGGAGCCGCAGCTGGCCAGCCAGGCGCATCTGATGATCGCCAACCCGTTCCGAGCGGGCGAGCGAATCGGGTCGCTGTTCTCCACGCACCCGCCGATCGAGGACCGCATCCGCCGGCTGGAAGCGATGGCGCGGGGCTGATAGCGCGTGAGTTTATCTGGTGTTGAGTCGCGGAAACCAGGGCGCTCCACGAAGAGGGCGGTAGTCGGCGACGGCAAAGGCGATCGCGGCTGCCGAGATCAGCGCGATAAAGACGCCGGGCTGCCGCGTCGCGTGTTCAGGGAAGTCAAAGGGAATCAGCCAGGCGAGCAGCAACATTGAGGTGGTGTTCAGCAGGTCGGTTGCGGCGATAAGCGATAGATCAGGGCGGCCCGCCCCATATTGTCCGCCGGTGATCGCCGTGGCGATCCCGAGCACGCCGGCGGCTACGAACAACGCGGCGGCTACTGCGTTGAGCTCCCAACCGGTGCGGTAGACGCCCTGAAGGCCGGCCCAGGGTAAAAACACCGCGACGATTAACGAGGCGCCGCCGATGCCGGCGATCAGCCGTCGATATATGGATGTTTTCGTGGCCATGTGCGTCCTCCGGGTGAGTGCGGTGATCAGTCCGCCGCGTCGCCATAACAATTGTTATTCCCTGTCACGAACATAACGGCCGTTATGGCATCATGTCAATGATGCGTTCGGTCGACGCCGCGTTGAGCACCCAGGACCGTCTGGTCGCCGCCGCTTTGGTCGTCCTCGAGAGAGACGGACCGGCGGCGATTCAAGCACGCACGCTAGCTGGCGAGATCGGCACGTCCACAATGGCGGTGTACACGCACTTTGGGGGAATGCCCAAGCTGATCGAAGCGATGATGCGTGAAGGCCTTGCGCGCTTCGCCGAGCACACTCGCGGGGTGTCCCCCACCGACGACCCGATGGCTGATCTCCTCGCCGGCGGACTTGCCTACGGCGAGTTCGCACTCCAAAACCCGCAGATGTACCGGTTGTTGTTCGGTCTCACCGACCTTGGAGTCGACAAACTCCCTGAGGGTGTCGCCACACCCTGGGATCTCGCCGAAGGAGTCGACGCATTGTCGGTGCTGGTCAGCGCCGTCGAGCGGGTCATTGAAACCGGCCGAATCCGACCGCAAGAGGCTACCCCCGTGGCGACCCAGATCTTGAGTGCCACACACGGATTCGTGCTTCTAGCGATGACCGGATTTATCGACCCCCCAGGATTACAAGACGTGATGGTCCCGATGGCGATCAACTTGATGGTGGGTCTCGGTGATACCCGCCGGCGCGCCGAACGTTCCCTGGCCGCCGCGATCAAAGCGCGCGCGTCGTAGAAACAAAACGAATCACGCCGAAACAATACGTACCATGGAATTACTGATCGATTGGCTCGATGGAAGCAGTGATTCCGATGCCGGAAGCTAACTCAATGGATATCCACGAAGCCGGATTGTCACTGGACCTGCCCGATTTGATATTCGAGACGCGCGTCGGTGCAGGCATGAACCAGGCGCAGCTGGCCGACGCACTCGGTATCGACAAGGACGTGGTCGCCGCCTGGGAGAAGGGCAGTGACGTGCCGCGTATCGATGTGCTGGAGCGCCTGGCGCGAGTGTGCGGCAAGCGCCTGCACATCCGGATCGACGTGGACTAGGCGGCCGCTTCGGGTCTTTCGGTTTCGGCCAGCTCGCGAACGGGTCGGCGGACATGGCCCGTCTCGAACTCACCCTGGATCCGGATGGTGCCGCCCGTGGCCTCATACTGCTGTCGCCAATCGGTAATCGCTTGGTGCGCAGCATGATCCATGTAGTTGACTGAAATGCTGACCGACACCGTGTGACCAGTCGGGACCGACGCCAGCACGCGGGTCAGCCGGGGCAGGGCGAGGAACGTGCACGCGGTGCCCTCGATGCCCACCTGCCATTCGTCGCGGACGGGCTTCGCCTCGATCTTGACCCGGATCACCCGCCATCCGGTCAACGCGATAGCCAACGCGAGTCCGATCATCACGCCGTGCAGTAGATTGAGGAAGATGACGCTGACCGCCGTCACGACGTACACCGCGAGATCCCGGTGCTTCATTGCGGTTTCGATGTGGGCGGGCTTGAGCAACTGAATGCCGATGACGATGAGCAGGCCGGCAAGGGCAGCGGACGGGATTTTCTCGACCAATTCCGCGAAGGGAACCGTGAACAGCAGGATCCAGACGCCGTGCATTATCGAGGAGGCGCGGGATTTCGCGCCCGCGTAGACGTTCGTTGAGCTGCGCACGATTACACCGGTGACCGGCAGCCCGCCGATGGTCCCCGACACGATGTTGGCGGCACCCTGGCCGATCAGTTCGCGGTCGAAATCGGTGCGCGGCCCGTGATGCATCCGGTCTACCGAAACCGCCGACAGCAGGCTTTCGACGCTGGCGATGAGCGCGATGGTGATCACTCCGATTGCCACCGCGCCCCAGTTGCCGTGCGGAATGTCGGGCAGCCGCAACGCGTTCAGCGGCGACTCGTCGATCTCGATCCGCCTCACGTGGAACGGGAAGGCCAGGGAGATGACCGTCGCCGCCACGATGGCGACCAGTGGGCCAGGGATGAAGCGCAGGCGACCCGGAACCCAGCGCCAGGCGACCATGATGACGATCACCAGGACGCCCAGCAGCACTCCCGGCCGATGCGCGCCCATGATTTGGCCCGGCAGGCCGATGAGGTTGTGCCAGGCCGTGCTTTTGGATTTGCCGCCCAGCAATACGTGCGCCTGCTGCAGCGCGATCGTGATCCCGATGCCGGCCAGCATGGCGTGCACGACGACCGGCGAGATCGCCAGCGCCGCTCGTGCGACGCGGCTGAGCCCCAACAGAACCTGCAGCACGCCCGCGGCGGCGGTGATCAAACACGTTACGCCCCAACCGAAATCGGAGATGAGGCCGGCGACCACCACCGTCAGGCCGGCGGCGGGCCCGCTGACCTGCAGCGGCGATCCGCCGATGGCTCCGACGATGATGCCACCGACGATGGCGGCGATCAGACCGGCCAGGACCGGAGCGTTCGACGCTATGGCAATGCCCAGCGACAACGGAAGCGCGACCAGGAAAACCACGAGCGAAGAGGGCAAGTCGTGCCGCAGAATCGATCGCAATCGGTCGGGGGACAGCGCCTCGATGTGGTGCATCGGTGGCTCCCTCGTTAGGACTAGCGGGGGATGTTCCGATATCCCGCCCTTGCGTTCAGTAACGTCTGCGTAACTGATTGGCGCACAAACGATTACACCCAGCGCAGCACGATGGGAACGCTTGGCTACCTCGTTCGACGGTATGGGCCAGCAAAACCTCGGTCAAGCTGACGGGGCGGGCGCATATGGAATGCAAATGTTTTCGTAATGCCCCGTTAAGCAGGCCAGTCAGAAGCCCGAGCCGTGCACCTCGTGCCCCGGGACCTCGGCGATCAGCCCGTGGTAGGCCTGCTCGACGGACGAACCGTGGTTGATGACCGCGTCGACTTCTCGGGCGATCGGCATGTTCAGTCCGAACTCGTTGGCGAACTCCATGATCACGCTGGCGGCCTTGACCCCCTCGGCCACCTGGTTCATCGACGCGATGATCTCGTCGATCGGCTTGCCGGCTCCCAGCTGCTCGCCGACGTGGCGGTTCCGGCTGCGCTGGCTGGTGCAGGTGACGATCAGATCGCCCAGGCCGGCCAGCCCGGGGAAGGTGTCGGGGTGGCCGCCGATGGCCACGCCGAGCTTCGTCATCTCGCGCAAGGCGCGGGCGATGACCAGCGCGCGGGTGTTCTCTCCGATGCCCAGCGAGTAACCCATCCCCACCGCGATCGCGAAGACGTTCTTCAGGGCCCCCGCCATCTCCGCGCCGACGACGTCGTCGGTCGTGTAGACGCGGAAGCGCCGGGTGCGGAACAACGCCGCCAGTCGGGTGGCCAAATGCTGGTCGGGCATCGCCAGCACCGCCGCCGCGGCATACCCCTCGGCCACCTCGCGGGCGATGTTCGGGCCGGCCAGGATCCCCGCCGGGTGCCCGGGCAGCACCTCCTCGACGATCTGCGACATTCGCATGTTGGTGCCCTGCTCGAGCCCCTTGACCAGCGACACCACCGGCACCCACGGCCGCAGCTCTTTCGTCAGCTCGGTCAGCACGCCCCGGAAACCGTGCGAGGGCACGCCCATGACGACCACGTCGGCGGCATTGGCGGCCTCGGCGAAGTCGGTGGTCGCGCGCAGGGTGTCGCTCAGGACGACGTCGTTGCCGAGGTAGCGGTGGTTGCGGTGATTGTCGTTGATGTCCTTGGCCGTCGCCTCGGAGCGCACCCACTGCAGCGTCGGTCCGCGGCGCGCACAGATCGACGCCACCGTGGTTCCCCAGGACCCGCCACCGAGGACAACGACTTTGGGTTCGCGCTTCGTAGCTGCCATGGCGATCAGCGTATTGCCGACACTCGCGATTTAGAAGCAGTTCATCCGGCCAGGGGCGCCCGGTCGCCCGCGCGGCCGAACACCATCGCCTCCTCGATGCGGTCGAACCGGTAATCGATCGCATCGGCGAGGTAGTTCTGGCGCACATTCCAGGGCCGCTTGGTGCCCGACTTGGGCAGCGCGTGCAGCGAGCGCTTCACATAGTTGGCCTGGATGTCCCAGGCCGGCTTCTCGGCCATCGGCTGGTCGCCCAGGTGCGGGGCGGCGTGCGTGTAGCCGTGAGACGCCATGTGTGCCATCAGCTTTGCCGTTGCCCGAGCGGTGATGTCGGCCCTCAGCGTCCACGACGCGTTGGTATAGCCCACGCACCAGAACAGGTTGGGCACGTCTTCGAGCATGTGCGCCTTGTAGACGAAGCGGTCCCGCGGGTTGATCTCGACGCCGTCCAGGCTGATCGTGGCCCCGCCCAGCGCCTGCAGCTGCAAGCCGGTTGCGGTGACGATGACGTCGGCGTCGAGGTGGCCGCCGGATTTCAGCGCGATGCCGGTGGCGTCGAAGTGGTCAATGTGGTCGGTGACCACCTCGGCGCGGCCCGCAGCGATCGCGGTGTACAGGTCGGCGTCGGGAATCAGGCACATCCGCTGGTCCCACGGGTTGTAGCGCGGCTTGAAGTGGGTGTCGATGTCGTAGCCGTCGGGCAGATACCGGGTCGCCACGTATCGCAGCAGCCGCTTGATCAGCCCGGGCATCTTGCGGGAGAAAAACCAGAACACCGCCTCGGTCAGGGCGGAGTATGTCCGGGTGACCAAGTGGGCGGCCCTGCGCGGCAACACTTTACGAGCCGCAGCGGCCACCCTGCTGTATTTGGATGCCGCCATCATGTAGGTCGGCGAGCGCTGCAGCATGATCACTTTCGCCGCGCGCTCCGCCAGCGCCGGGATGAGCGTGATCGCGGTGGCGCCGCTGCCGATGACCACGATCTTCTTGCCGCTGTAGTCCAGGTCTTCCGGCCAGTGTTGCGGATGCACGACGGTGCCGCGGAACTTCTCGATGCCGGGGAAGTCGGGGGTGTAGCCCTCGTCGTAGTTGTAGTAGCCGCTGCCGAAGAACACGAACCGGCTGCGATAGTGCCTCGTCCCACCGTCTTGCTCGACCGTGACCGTCCAGGTGTCGGTCGACGAATCCCAGTCCGCGGAACGGACGTAGCTGCCGAACCGGATGTGGCGGTCGATGCCGTGCTTGCGCGCGGTCGCGATCAGGTACTCGCGGATGTGGGTGCCGTCGGCGACGCCCTCCCTGCGGGTCCACGGCTCGAACGGATAGCTCAGCGTGAAGATGCTGCTGTCGGAGCGCACTCCGGGGTAGCGGAACAGATCCCAGGTGCCGCCGATCCGCTCGCGCCGCTCCAGGATGGCGTAGGTCGTGTGCGGGTTGCGCTCGGTGATCCGGTACGCCGCGCCGATGCCGGAGATACCGGCGCCGACGATAACGACGTCGAAGTAAGCGGCGTCGGCCTCGCCGTCGCCGGCGGCCTCCTGGGGAGTCACGGTCATCGTGAACCTCACTTGCGCATCCTGGGTCTTGGTCGCGAGCGTAACGCCACGGCGAAAAACGGCGCGAATTTTGTGCGTGGCGTTACGTCCGCGCCGAGAGGGGCCCGGTCCGCTAGCGATAGTTGACGAACTGCAGCGCCACGTCCAGGTCGGCCTTCTTCAGCATCGCGATGACGGCCTGTAGGTCGTCGCGCTTCTTGCTGGTGACGCGGACCTCGTCGCCCTGGATCTGGGTCTTGACGTTCTTGGGCCCCTCGTCGCGGATCAGCTTGGTGATCTTCTTGGCGTTCTCGCTGTTGATGCCCTGCTTGAGGGTGCCCGTGACCTTGTAGGTCTTGCCAGAGGCCTGCGGCTCGCCGGCCTCGAAGGCCTTCATGGAGATGTCGCGGCGGACCAGCTTTTCCTTGAAGACGTCGACGGCGGCCTTGACCCGCTCCTCGGTGGACGACGTCAGCTCGACCGCCTCGTCGCCCTTCCAGGCGATCTTGGTGTCGGTGCCCCGGAAGTCGAACCGGGTGGCCAGCTCCTTGGCCGCCTGGTTGAGCGCATTGTCGACCTCCTGCCGGTCGATCTTGCTGACGATGTCGAACGATAAGTCCGCCATTCGATCCGTCCCTTCATCAGGTGATAGCCGTTTGTGCCCTGTCTACCCGTTCGTTGTAACCTGTCTGGCGGCAGGTTGCCCGAGCGGCCAATGGGAGCGGACTGTAAATCCGTCGGCTTACGCCTACACAGGTTCGAATCCTGTACCTGCCACCAAGGCTCGTGCAGTTCAGAGCATGCTTTCGGGCGCCGTCGACTGAAACCATTGGGAGATTTTGGGTTTGCGCTTCGTTGGCGGAGGCGGCAACGTATACCAGCAGGCTGTCATCTACAGGGAGTCATGACAATGGTGCGGACGCCCGCCGTCGGCTTGGCGGCTACCGCAATACTGGTCGGCGGCACGGTGGTGGGCTGCGGCGGCGAAAGAGGCCCTTCCGCAACGTCGACAGCGTCGTCGAGTTCAGCCGCATCATCAAGCTCAGCGGCATCATCAAGCACCGCAGCGGGCGCGAGCACAGCGGGAGCCCAACCGGACTACAGCTCATTGCTCATCAAGCCCAATGACATCGGCCCCGACGCCTTTGCTGACGGGCCGCCAGTTTTGAATGGCAGCGGGCTGACCGGTGCGGGCCAGACCTTCAGGAACCCCGACGGCAAGCGCACCATCACCGACTCGATCGCGGTCTATACCGATCCGACCAAGGCCGCACAGGTGCTCACAGCGATGAAAGACCAAGTCAGCAAAAAAGTCACTGGTGCGCTGCAGCCAATCGACATCGGTTCCGACGGGTTCATGGTGGCGGGCGTGGCATCTGATCCATCTACGCAAACGGAAGTATCGGAGGCCGTCTTCAGCGAGGGTAGGGCACTCGTTGCCCTGGAGTTCGACTCCTCACTGGGCAATCCCACGCCAACCGACGTCCTGCTCAACCTTGCCCGCAAACAGGATGCCGCCGTCAAGAACGGTCTGTCCAGCTAACCACCGTTCACTTGAGTCAGAACCACGGACCGGGGTAGTGACCGTCCTGGTCCTGCACCATCACGATCTCCTTGCACTCGCCGGCGGAGTCCGCGGCGGTCTCACCGCGGCATACCAGCGTCCAGCCATTGATCCGCGCGAACGGGCGCACCGACCAGTTCGAGGCGACCGGGTCGGGAGCGGGCAAGGCGATGACCGAGAACGTGTTGCCCACGTTGGTGATGTAGAGGTGATCACCGAAGAAAGCCACCTTGGCGATCGGTTGCTTCAAGGCGTCGTCGCGGTTTTTGAGAAAGTCCCAGTGCTGTGTTCGCAGGTTCCACACCCCGAAGCCGAACTGCGAATTCTCCGAGACCCGGCCGTCGACGAACAATTTCCCGTCCGACAGCGTCGTCGCCAGGCCACCGCCGGAGATCCGGTCGGAATCGCCGACCTTGATCACGGTCTTGGAGTTCAGGTCGAAGAACAGGGTCGACACGGCGGTGGGGGAGTCCTGGCGCGTCATCTTCACGAGTTTGTCTGGGCCATCGGATAATTCGGCATCGACGGACACGACATCGTTGTCCTGGTATATCGCTTCTCCGTTCGGCCGGCGCAGCTCGGCTCCCGTCGTCTTACCCTCGATCGTGTTCCGCTGGAACGCCAGAACGTCCTGCCAGGCCCGGGCGGCCTGCGGGTCGTTCCACGTCGCGGAAAGGTCTGCGCCGGAGAGGATGACGGTCCGCGGTGGTGACGTCGCGGCGCGGCCGTCGGTGAACGCGTTCACCCACGCCACCCCGGATGCCGTTGCGCCGAGCCCCCATCCGTTCGGTGCGGTCAATCTCAGGTCAGGGGTGGGCGGCTGCAGCTCCTTGGTGGCCAGCGGCTGGCCGGACTTGAAATCGAAGGCATACGCGGTCGTCTTGGTGACTTCGGGGGCGGGCGCTTGGGCCGGCTTGACGGTGGTTACCAGGTAGACGACCTTCATGTCGTCGGCGACGCCCGTCAGCGCGCAGATCGCGCCGGTGAGATTCTCACCCGCGGGCACCGTGGGGACAGCAGGTGCTACATACTGTCCGGTTTTGGTGTCGAAGACCTTGGGGCGGATGTCCTCGAGTGCCGATTTGGCGACCGAGAACCTTTCGGGACACCCGAAGTAGGCGGTACCGCCGTAGCTTTTCCAATCCTTTTCCAACGGACCAGTTATCGGGGCTGGCGGGGGCGCCGCGCTGGCGGTCGTCGTGTGAGACGTCGTCGACGAGGTGGTCGGCGTGAACGGGGGCGGCGACACCGTCGCCGAACACGCGGCGACGGCAAGACAGATGCCGGGCACGGCGAGGGCGACCTTGCCTCCGGGCATAACCAACGAGCGTAAAGCCGGGCGGGTGCAACCGCGACTCCTGCACAGCGGTATTGATCACACGTGATAGACCAAGAGCCATGAGCAAACTTGCCGACGAGACACGGTGGATGGATGCCACGGACCAGGCCGCGCTGGTGTCGAAAGGCGAGGTCACGGCCGGTGAGTTGGTGGACGCGGCGATCGAGCGGATCGAGCAAGCCAACCCGTCGTTGAACGCGGTGGTCATCGAGTGGTTCGAGCACGCGCGGTCGGTGGCCGCCGATCCGGATCTGCCACAGGGGCCGTTCCGCGGCGTCCCGTTTCTGCTCAAGGACCTCTACACGAGTTTCGCCGGTCAGACCCTGTCGAACGGCAACGTTGCGCTCAAACAAGCGGGGAAGATCGACACCGCGGACACGACGCTGGTGGCCCGGTTCAAGGCGGCCGGGCTGGTCATCGCGGGGCGGACGAATAGCCCAGAGATGGGCAGCCTGCCGACCACGCAGCCGTTGGCCTGGGGGCCGACGCGCAATCCGTGGGCGCTGGATCGCACGCCGGGCGGGTCGAGCGGGGGCGCCGCCGCGGCCGTGGCCGCCGGGATGGTGCCGTTCGCCAACGCCTCGGACGGCGGTGGCAGCATCCGGATCCCGGCGTCGTGCTGCGGGCTGGTGGGACTCAAGCCGAGCCAGGGACGGACCACGGCCGGGCCGCTGCGCACCGAGGCGGGGCTGGGGGTCGAACTGTGCGTCAGCCGCACGGTCCGCGATACGGCGAGCCTGCTCGACGCGGTGCACGGTCCCGGTGTCGGCGACAGCGTGATCGCGCCGGCGCCCGAGCGGCCGTACGCCACGGAGGTCGGCGCCGATCCGGGCCGGTTGCGCATCGGGCTGCTCGACGTCCATCCGCGCGGTGACTTCCTGCATCCGGATTGCGTCGCGGCGGTGCGGGCGGCGGCGTCGATGCTGGAGGGGCTCGACCACATCGTCGAGCCCGCCTGGCCGGCGTGCCTCGCCGATACGTCATTGGTCGAGAAGTTCATGGCGCTGTGGGCGACGCAGATGGCCATGGCGGCCCGCGGATTCGGCGAAACGCTCGGGCGTGAAATGACGGCCGACGACATCGAGCCGGTGAACTGGGTACTGGTCCAGCAGGCGCAGCGGTTGACCGCCGTCGACTACGCCGACGCCCAAGCGGCGGGATGGGCGTTCCGCAGGGCGGTGCAGGGGTGGTGGGCCCACGGCTGGGACCTGCTGCTCAGCCCGACACTGGCGGAGCCGCCGCTGCCGCTGACTGAATTCGAGAACAATCCCGAGCAGCCGACCGCGCCGATGCGCCGCGCGGGCCAATTCGCCGCGTTCACACCGCCGTTCAACATGAGCGGGCAGCCGGCGATCAGCCTTCCGCTGCACCGTAACGGCGATGGCCTACCCATCGGCATCCAGCTCGCCGCCGCCTACGGACGCGAAGATGTTCTCATTCGCGTTGCGGCCCAACTGGAATCGGCCCATCCCTGGGCATCCCACCACCCGCCGATCCCGTGACGTTGGAGCAGAGATCAACTTCGCCGGCACCGGGGCCCGGCGATCCCATTTGAGGCGGATGCCTCATGTGTCGAAATTGCGTCGGGGTGGACTATTTCACCATGATTGACGGCAAGATCGCCCGCCAGACCGCGCAGGTGGCCCCGGAGAAGCGGTGGGACAAGGTATTAACCGAAGGTCACGCGCCTTTGGTGAGCGCGCGGCGGGTGTTTCGCTACCTGCCCTCGGCCCCACGTTGCAAGCTATGCAACAACCCGTTCGGCGGCCTGATCGGCCATGCTTTCGCCGCGGCCGGGTTCCGCCCGTCGCGCAAGAACCCCAACTTGTGCAGTCGTTGTTGTGATGTGCTCCCCCCGGGTGGCGCCGAGGTGGATATCGCGGTGTTGTTCGCCGACGTTCGCGGCTCCACCGCGCTGGGCCAGCACGCGGTTGCCGCAGATTTCGCCGCGTTGCTCAACCGGTTCTACGTCGTTGCGACACAGACCCTTCTGCGGCATGACGCGGTGATTGACAAACTCATCGGCGACGAGATCATGGCGTTCTTTGTTCGGGGCATCAGCGGTCCGCAGTACCGCCGGCGTGCGGTTCTGGCCGCGATGGAGCTGATCAAAGCGGTCGGCTACGGCAGCGACGAGGGGCCTTGGCTGAAGCTAGGCGTAGCGGTCAATGCGGGGGTCGCGTACGTCGGCAACGTCGGGGGCGCGGTGGTCGATTTCACCGCCCTCGGTAATCCGGTCAACGTGTCGGCCCGGATGCAACAACACGCCGCCGGCGGGGAGTTGCTCGTCGCATCCGGAGTGGCCGACGAGCTGGTGGGAATGGCGCCGCGGCGGCGACTCAACCTGCGCGGGCACGACCGGCCGATCGATGCCTTCGTTCTGGATTCGGCCTCGCGCGGCGGCCAAGCTAGTCTTCAACGTCGTGACAGCGCCGACGCGGGCCAAGCTGGCCGACGGCCGTGACCTGCTTTTCTTTTCGCTGCCCGGGCACCGACCGGCCCCGGTCGATGACCGCAGGCCGCTGCCGCCGCGCGACCCCGACCAGTCGCAGTTGCGGTTCGACCGCTCGACCGGACAGTGGGTGATCATCGCGGCGCTACGCCAAGACCGCACCTACAAGCCGCCGCCGGACCAGTGCCCGCTGTGTCCGGGCCCGACCGGGCTCACCAGCGAGGTGCCCGCCCCCGACTACGACGTCGTCGTCTTCGAGAACCGCTTCCCGAGCCTGTCGGGCGCCTCAGCCGGTGAGCCGGCGCCGGTGCCCCCCGCTGGTGATGGCTTCGTCTCCGCTCCCGCGTACGGGCGCTGCGAGGTGATCTGCTTTTCCAGCGACCACACCGGGTCGTTCGCGGAGCTGCAACCGCCGCATGCCCGGCTCGTCGTGGACGCGTGGCGGCACCGCACGGCCGATTTGATCGCACAGCCGGGTATCGAGCAGGTGTTCTGTTTCGAGAACCGCGGCGAGGAGATCGGGGTGACGCTGACCCATCCCCACGGTCAGATCTACGGCTACCCCTACCTGACGCCGCGCACCGCTGTCATGCTCGGCCAGGCCGGCGAACATCGAATGCGCCACGGCGGCAACCTCTTTGCCGACCTACTGGCGCGCGAGGTCGCCGACGGCAGCCGCGTCATCGCGCACACCGAGCTGTTCACGGCGTTCGTGCCGTTCGCGGCGCGCTGGCCGGTCGAGGTGCACATCTACCCGAACAGGTTCGTGCGCAACCTCGTCGACCTCGATGAGGACGAACTGAACGGATTCGCCCAGATCTACCTCGACGTGCTGGGCCGGTTCGACCGCATGTATTCGGCTCCGCTGCCGTATATTTCGGCGCTGCACCAGTTCGCCGACACGGACGAACAGGCCGACGGCTACTTTCATGTCGAGCTGATGTCGATCCGGCGTAGCGCCACCAAGCTGAAGTACCTGGCGGCCTCCGAATCGGCGATGGACGCGTTCATCGGCGACGTCACGCCCGAAGCCGTGGCCCAGCGGCTACGGGAGCTCGGCCGATGAGCTACTCGAGCGTGCGGTACGCCGCTCCCGGGCGGATCAACCTGATCGGGGAACACACCGACTACAACCTCGGGTTCGCATTGCCGATCGCGCTCCCGCAACGCACCCTGGTGACCTTCCTGCCCGACGGCGGCGACGCGATCACCGTGGGGAGCGATCGCGCGGACGGCTCGGTGCGCATTCCAGTCGACACCGCTCCCGGCGGCGTGACCGGCTGGGCCGGTTACGTGGCCGGGGTGATGTGGGCGCTGCGGGAGGCCGGTCACCCGGTGCCGGGCGGCGCGATATCGATCACCAGCGACGTCGAGATGGGCTCGGGCCTCTCGTCCTCGGCAGCATTGGAATGCGCAACCCTCGGCGCGATCGCGGCGGCCGCCGGTGTGCGCATCGACGCAACGGAGCAGGCGCGGCTGGCCCAGCGCGCTGAAAACGAATATGTCGGCGCCCCAACGGGTTTGCTTGACCAGCTGGCCTCGCTATTCGGACGGCCGGCCACGGCGCTGCTGATCGACTTCCGCGACGTCACCGTCGAACCGGTGGCCTTCGACCCCGACAGCCGTGGCGTCGCGCTGCTGCTGATCGACTCCCGGGCACGCCACCGTCACGCCGGCGGCGACTACGCGGACCGGCGCGCCTCCTGCGAGCGTGCGGCGGCCGATGTGGGCGTGTCGTCACTGCGCGATCTGCAGGATCGGGGACCGTCGGTTCTGGCGAGAGTGACCGACCCGACGGATGCCCGCCGTGCCCGTCACGTGCTCACCGAGAACCGCCGGGTGACCGATTTTGTTGGCGCCCTGGGTGATTCGGACTTCGCCGAAGCCGGTCGGATCTTCACCGCCTCGCACGCCTCCATGCGCGACGACTTCGAAATCACCACCGAGCACATCGACCTGATCGCCGATGCCGCGGTCGGCGCGGGCGCCCTGGGCGCCCGGATGACCGGCGGCGGGTTCGGGGGCTGCGTGATCGCCCTGGTGCCTACCGAGCGCGTGGAGTCCGTCGGCGAGGCAGTGCGACGGGCCGTGTGCGAC
Source organism: Mycobacterium sp. IS-836 (assembly GCF_001954275.1). Lineage (GTDB taxonomy): Bacteria > Actinomycetota > Actinomycetes > Mycobacteriales > Mycobacteriaceae > Mycobacterium. The sequence goes on from NZ_MBEU01000036.1 coordinate 47,869, forward strand.
GCCGGGTTTGAGCGGCCGGTGATCACCAGAACCCATGCCGCCGCGGGCGCGGGGCCCGAGTAGGTGACCGAACCACCGGAAGTCGGCTACGTCGAGGTCCGGGCGTACGCCGAACTGAACGACTTCCTGGCGCCCGAGCTTCGCGGCGCCACCGTGCGCCGCCCGTTCCGTTCCCACCAGACCGTCAAGGACGTGCTGGAGGCAATGGGCATTCCGCACACCGAGATTGACCTCATCCTGCTCAACGGCGATCCGGTCGACTTCGACCACCGGCCCACGGCCGGCGACCGGATCGCCGCATACCCGATGTTCGAGGCACTCGACGTCGCGTCGACCGCCAGGCTTCGGCCGGTGCCGTTGCGCGATCCGCGATTCGTCGTCGATGTGAACCTCGGCCGGCTCGCGCGGCTGCTTCGCGTCCTCGGCTTCGACGCGTGGTGGTCGAGCGACGCCGACGACGCGGCCCTGGCCCGAATCAGCCTGGACGAGCAGCGAATCCTGCTGACCCGCGATCGCGGCCTGCTGAAGCGCCGGGCGATCACGCATGGCCTGTTCGTCCACTCGCAGGATCCCGAGCAACAGGCCCTCGAGGTGATGCGGCGACTGGACCTACGCGAACGGCTGGCGCCGCTCACCCGCTGCCTGCACTGCAACGGCGCATTGCAAGCGGTCGACAAGCGCGACGTGATCGACCAGCTCGAGCCGTTGACCGCCCAGTACTACGAGGAATTCAGCCGCTGCGCGGGATGTGGTCGCATCTACTGGGCCGGGTCGCATCACGCAAAGTTGCTCGGCCTCGTCGAACGGCTGCGCGGGCAACTTTGATCGGCGCCTATGCGGGAGTCAGCCGGACCGCTCCCAGGTGCATCCGGTCGACGGCCTCGGCGAATTCATCGAGGGTCGGGATGCGCTGGTCGCGAAATTTCAATCCGATCATGCGCTGCGCGCGCTGGACGCCGTAGGCCTGGGCGCAGCGCAGGTACAGGTCGGAGACGACGGCGCGGTCCCGGATGAGCTCACCGCGCATCGCGGTCGTCTTGCCGTCGTAGACGACCTCGGCGGTGGCGCCGCCGCGGAAGTTCTGCTTCCAGGGCGCGCCGGTCAGCGCGTAGAGGTCGTTGTCAATCAGGTGGGCGCTCACCGGAAGTGAGTACGGTTTCCCGGTCTTTCGTCCGGTGAAGGTCAACACCATCAGCTGCTTGCGCGCGGACCCGGCCAGCGGGGTGCGCAGCAGCGAGCGCAGCATCGGGTTGACGATGCGAAGTAGAGCCGACGGTGGGTGCCCGACGTCTATCGCGGGCGACTGTTCTGCCATGCCAACACCGTAGGACCAATCGGGGTCCGGGGGAACACGCCGGCGGGGGGGGGGGGGGGCGCGGTCCCCCCCGCCGCCGCCCGGGGCGGGGGCGCGAGCGGGCGAGGTGGTGGGGGGGGGGGGGGGGGTGCTGGGGCGGGGGCAGGTCGGGGAGAGTC
>NZ_MBEU01000037.1 GCF_001954275.1 Mycobacterium sp. IS-836
CAAAACCGACGCTGAACCGACGTCAACGACCAATGAGCCGCCATCAACACTTCCTAACTACGAAGTGTTGCAATCACTCCTTGAGCCCAACCCGGAGCGGTGCGCAATGGTTTATGTCTCGCGGATAGGCGACGTGCCCTTGTGCGAGCGCAAAAGAAAAAGTAATGTCACTTTCAGTTTTGTGCCGTCTTTTTCTTTGCCCGAGCCTGGAGCCGCCATGGAATCCTTCGTTCACCTGCGAAAAGGGAAGACGCCACGCCGGCTGCACGCCGATCTTGACGGCCTCAAGGACGACGAGCTGGGCCGCGGCGGATTCACCGGCCGGACCGCCAACATCTACCGCCGCAACGACCCCACCGCCTACCGCGCGGTGGGCCCGCTGCGCCCCCTCGACGTGTTGTCCAGCGAACTGAAACCCAGCGACGCCACCGACGCCAACGGTGGCCCGTTGCTGATGTTCAGCAACGCCGACTGCCGCATCCTGCTGAGCCGCCGGCATGAACCGATGCCGTTCTACACCCGCCACATCGACGGGGATCTGCTGTGCTTCGTCCACGACGGCACCGGGCTGCTGGAGACCGAGTTCGGACCGCTGCGCTACCGCGAGGGCGACTGGGTCTACCTTCCTAAGGCATGCACCTGGCGCCAGGTGCCCGATCGTGAGACCACACTGTTGATGATCGAAGCCAGCGACGAATTCCGGGTGCCGCCGCCCGGCTCGCTGGGCCGCCACTTCCCCTTCGACCCGTCACAGGCGACGATCCCCGAACCGGAACCGATCGACGATGATGGGCGTGACGAATACGAGGTCCGGCTGATGCACCGGCCTATTGAGGGTGGCGGCACGACAACGCTTTACTACCAACACAATCCGATCGATGTCGAGGGCTGGCGCGGCGACAACTTCGCGTTCACATTCAACATCGCCGACTACAACGTCATCACCTCCGACAGCGTCCACCTGCCGCCGACCGTCCATTTGTTCATGCAGGCCACCGGCGTCTACGTGATGAACTTCTTGCCCAGGCCAGCCGAAGGCATCCCGGGCACCGAGCGCACACCCTGGTATCACCGCAACGTCGACTACGACGAGATCGCGTTCTTCCACGGCGGCTCCCTCTACGGCATCCCCATGCCGCCGGGCCTGATTTCCCATGCGCCGCAAGGGGTTCACCATGGCGCTCCGGAAAAGGCCCGGGAACGGGCCCGCCGCAAATTCGACGAGCACTCGCGCGTCGACTGGCAAGTCATCGCCATCGACACGCGCCGGCGCCTGACACCCTCGGCCGAGGTGCTCGCACACGACCTAGGACAGCACTCGTGAACTCGGCCGCGAAACACGACTACGACCGAATCCCGTATCTCGTTGCATTCCAGAACAATTCGAGCGTCCGCGATGTCTACGGCGGGCTAGCCGAGATCACCGTGCTGGAGAGCTATCTGCTCAAGCCCAACAAGCCGTCGGACACCGTGCTGGTGTTCATGCACCCGATCGGCGGCGGCGCATACCTGCCGATGATCAACGGCCTGGCCCGCGCCGGCCACCACGTCATCTACTGCAACAGCCGGTTCCGCGGCACGGATTCGGCGCTGCTGATGGAGAAGGTGGTCGAAGATCTCGGCGAGTGCATCAAGGACGCCAAGAAACGCCTGGGCTACGAGAAGGTTGTGCTGGCCGGGTGGAGTGGCGGCGGCTCACTGTCGGTGTTCTATCAGCAGCAGGCGCAGCACGCGACCATCACGTCGAGCCCGTCCGGCGACGGCCCCGACCTCACCGCGCTGGACCTGCCCGCCGCCGACGGGATCATGTTGCTCGCCGCGCACATCAGCCGGCACGGCACGCTGACCGAATGGCTGGACGCATCCATCCTCGACGAATCCGACCCCACCAAGCGTGATCCCGAGCTCGACCTCTACAACCCCGACAACCCCAACCAGCCGCCCTACAGCCAAGAGTTCCTCGCCCGCTACCGGGAGGCTCAGATCGAGCGCAACCGTCGGATCACCGCGTGGGTCCGGAAAAAGCTCGACGAACTGAAGGCCAGCGGCCGCCCCGACGACGAGTTCGGATTCGTCGTGCACGGCACCATGGCCGACCCGCGCTGGCTGGACCCCACCGTCGACCCCAACGAACGCACGCCGGGGACCTGCTACCTGGGCGATCCCCGAGTGGTGAACATGAGCCCCGTCGGGCTGGCCCGCTTCTCGACACTGCGCGGCTGGCTCTCGCAGTGGAGCTACGACGAGGCCCGCGGCGACGGCGTCGAGTGTGGGCGCGATATCGCGGTCCCCGCTCTGGTGATCGGCAACCTGGCCGACGACGCCTGCACGCCCAGCCACACCCGGCGGCTGTTCGAGGCGATCGGGCACCCCGACAAAGAGATGCACGAAATCCCGGGCGCCACGCACTATTACGCCGGCCCCGACCAGCGCGATAAGCTGCGGCAGGCCGTCGAGATCATCACCGACTGGCTGATACGCCACAACTTCGCGGAGACTGCATGACTCCTACCGGCCCACTGGCCGGCATCCGGGTGCTCGAGCTGGGCACCCTGATCGCCGGACCGTTTGCGGGCCGGCTACTGGGCGACATGGGGGCCGATGTCATCAAGGTGGAGCCGCCCGGCGCCCCGGACCCGTTGCGCACCTGGGGCCAGGCCGAGCTCGACGGGCACCACGTCTTCTGGACCGTGCACGCGCGCAACAAGCGCGCAATCACACTCGACCTGCGCCGGCCGCGCGGGCGTGAGCTGTTCCTCGATCTCGTCGAGAAATCCGACATCGTGGTGGAGAACTTCAGGCCCGGCACGCTGGAGAAGTGGAACCTGGGCTACGACGTGCTCAGCGAACGCAACCCGGGCATCATCCTGGTTCGGGTCTCCGGCTACGGGCAGACGGGGCCGGACGCACACAAGGCGGGTTACGCCTCGGTGGCCGAGGCCGCCAGCGGGCTGAGGCACCTCAACGGCTTCCCGGGCGGGCCGCCGCCCCGGCTCGCGCTTTCGCTCGGCGACAGCCTGGCCGGGATGTTCGGCGCCCAGGGCGCGCTCGCGGCCCTGTATCGCCGCGGCGTGACCGGACGCGGCCAGGTGGTCGACGTCGCGCTCACCGAATCATGTTTGGCCGTACAGGAATCCACGATTCCCGACTACGACGTCGGCGGCGTGGTGCGCGGGCCGTCGGGCACCCGGCTGGAAGGCATTGCGCCGTCCAACATCTACCGCAGCGCCGACGGTTCGTGGGTGGTGATCGCCGCGAACCAGGACACCGTGTTCGCGCGCCTGTGCGCGGCGATGGGCCGCCCGGAACTGGCCACCGACGATCGCTTCGCCACGCATGGGGCGCGCGGCCGCAATCAGGACGAGCTCGACAAGATCATCGGCGCGTGGGCTGCCGAACGGCAACCCGGCGAAATCATCGAAACGCTGTCCGCCGCAGGCGTGATCTCGGGGCCGATCAACACGGTCGCCGAGGTGGTCGACGACCCACAGCTGCGGGCCCGCGGCATGCTGGTCGAGCACTACGACGAACGCGTCGGGCGTAACGTTCTGGGACCGGGGATCGTTCCGGTGCTGTCCGAATCCCCGGGTGTGGTCCGCAACGCCGGCCCGGCCCGGCCCGGACAGCACAATGACGACATCTACATCGGGCTGCTGGGCAAGACCGCCGAGGAACTCGAGCAGCTAAGGGCCGAGGAGGTGCTATGACTCACGTGGACATCCGCGAGGTGTCGCTGCGCGACGGCCTGCAGATCGAAAAGCCAATCCCGTTGTCGGCCAAGCTGGAACTGCTCGCGGCCGTGGCCGCCACCGGGGTTCGGGAGGTCGAGGCCACCGCGTTCGTCTCCCCCACCAAGGTGCCGTCAATGGCGGACGCGGCCGAATTCGCGGCACAGCTGCACAACTACCCCGACATCGAGTTCTCGGCCCTGGTCGCCAGCCCCGGCGGGGCCAAGCGGGCCGTCGCCGCCGGCCTGCGGTCGATCGAGTACGTCGTGGCGGCAGACGACACGTTCAGCAAGGCCAACGTGGGGCGCACCAGCGCCGAGGCCACCAACGAGATCGGCGAGATCGTGGCCATCGCGCACGGCAGCGGGGTCACGGTCGAGGTGATCGTCGCCACCGCGTGGGACTCCCCGTTCGAGGGCCCCACCCCGCCGCAGCGGGTGCTCGACATCGCCGCCGCCGCCCGCGGGCGGGGCGTGGACCGCTTCTCGATCGCCGACACCATAGGCACCACCACCCCGCGCAGGGTGAGTTCGCTTGTCTCGCAACTACGTCCGATCCTCGGCGACATGCCGCTGGGCGGGCACTTCCACAACACCCGCGGCGCCGGGCTGGCCAGCGCCTACGCGGCGGTCAGCTCCGGCGTCACCCGCCTGGACGCCTCGGTCGGCGGCCTGGGCGGCTGCCCGTTCGCTCCGGGCGCCACCGGCAACATCGCCACCGAGGATCTGGTGTACCTACTGCGGGACAGCGATATCGATGTCGACGTCGACCTGCAGGCCGCCATCGCCGCGGCCGAAGTCGCGAAGTCGGTTGTCGGCCATGATCTGCCGAGCGCCCTGCTGCGTGCCGGCGACCGGCAGAGACATTAAGTGCCGGGGGCCTGATGCCGTCGGGAGAGCTGACCTCCAAGGGCCGCCAGACCAGGCAGGCCATCGAGCAAGCTGCCCGTAAACTGTTCGCCGAGCGCGGCTTTCACGGCACCACCCTGGCCGACATCACCTCCGCCGCCGGGAAATCGCCGGCCGTGTTCTACCGGTACTTCGCCGACAAAGAAGACCTGCTGGCCGCGCTGGCCGAGTCGTTTTTGCACGAGGTCGTGGCGCCGTCCGGGCTGAGTGTTCGGTTGCCGGAGTCACCCGACGACGACGGGTTCTTCACCTCGGTGGTCACCGGCTACTGGAACATCTTCAAGCAGAACATCGGCATCATGATCGCCGTCGCCCAGCTCGGCGCCACCCAGCAGCGCTTCGCGGCCGTCCAGAACGAATTTCGGCGTTTCGGCATGGACATCGTGGCCGCCTCGGTCCGCCGCGCCCAGGAACAGGGTTACGGGGCCGAGCTCAACCCCGAACACATTGCGGCCGCCATCGCGCTGCTGTTCGAAAACTTCACCACCGTGGTCGTGGGGCCGTCCGGCCTGGGGTTGGAAGTCAGCGACCAGGAAGCCATCGCAACTCTGTCGACGGTCTGGAAGAAAACGCTCTACGGGTCGTAACGAAAAATCTCGAGGAGATCATTGTGGATTTCACTCTGCCGGAACACCTTCCGGGACTGCTTGCCGACATGGACGCGTTCATCGAGCGCGAAATCGCTCCGCTGCAGGCCGAGAACACGCAGTACTTCGACCAGCGCCGAGAGCATGCCCGCACCGATTGGGACAACGACGGCATCCCGACACGCGAGTGGGAGGACCTGTTGGCCGAGATGCGCCGGCGGGCCGATGCGGCCGGCTGGCTGCGTTACGGGTTACCCGCCTCGCTGGGCGGGCGCGACGGCTCCAATGTTGACATGGCCGTCATTCGGGAACACCTGGCGCACAAGGGCCTTGGCCTGCACAACGACCTGCAGAACGAATCCTCGATCGTTGGGAACTTCCCGCAGGTGATCATGATGGAGCGCTTCGGCACCGCCGAGCAACGCCGGGCCTGGTCGGAGGCGCTGATCACCGGGGAACGCTCGATGGCGTTCGGCCTCACCGAGCCCGCGCACGGCTCCGATGCGACCTGGCTGGAAACTCACGCCAAACCCGACGGAGACGAGTGGGTGATCAACGGCTCCAAGCGATTCAACACAGGCGTGCATCGCGCCACCCACGATCTGATCTTCGCCCGCACGTCCGGTGAGCCGGGGCAGGCCCGCGGCATCACCGCGTTCCTGGTCCCCACCGATGCGCCGGGATTCAAGGTGCCGTACTACTGGTGGACCTTCAACATGCCCACCGACCACGGCGAGGTGGAGTTGACCGATGTGAGGGTGCCCGCCGACGCGGTGCTCGGCGAGGTGGACCGCGGCCTGGAGGTTGCGCAGACGTTCTTGCACGAGAACCGAATTCGCCAGGCCGCCAGCAGCCTGGGCGCGGCGCAATACTGCATCGACCGGGCGGCGGAATACGCCGGCCGGCGCACGGTGTTCGGCAAGCCGCTGTCGGTCAACCAGGCCGTGCAATGGCCGCTGGCCGAGCTGCAGACCGAGGCCCAGATGGTGCGGCTGCTGGTGCAGTACGCGGCCTGGCACCTGGACCGCAACCACCACATGGAGGTCTCCGACAAGGTGTCGATGGCGAATTACCGCGCCAACCGGCTGGTCTGCGACGCCGCCGACCGTGCGATGCAGATCTTCGGCGGCCTCGGCTACAGCCGGCACGAGCCGTTCGAGCACATCTACCGCCATCACCGCCGCTACCGGATCACCGAGGGCGCCGAAGAGATCCAGATCCGCCGAGTTGCCCAGCGGCTATTCAAGTTTGGCAGCAAGTGACGGTCAGCGCAGAACCGTTGGCGTCCAAACTGGCCGGGGTGCTGACGACGGCCCTGGGCACCGGGAGTTTGGAGATCGCCAACCTACGCGCGCTCACCGGTGGCGCCAGCCGAGCCACGTGGGCCTTCGACGCGGTCACCGACGACCAACGCCGTTCGCTCATCCTGCGCACCGGTGCACCCGACGACATGCACGCCGGCATGGAGCTGGAAGCAAGAGCGCAGGCCGCGGCCGCTGCCGCCGGGGCGCCCGTCCCGCACATCCTCGTCGCCGACGATTCGCCGGCCGCACTGGGCAATCCGTACCTCGTCTGCGACGAGATCAAGGGCGAGACCATCGTCCGCCGCATCCAGCGTCAGCTCGACAAGACCGATGGACAGCGGGGCCGGGCGCGGCTGCTCCAGCAGTGCGCCCGCGCACTGGCGGCCATCCACCGCGCCGAGAAGAACCTGCCCGGCCTTACACACGAGGGCCAGCTGGAGGAATGGCGCGAGCGCCTCGACGCGATGGGCGATACCACGGCCACCTTCGAGTGGGGGTTTCGCTGGCTGACCGCCCACCGGCCGCGACCCTCGCCCAACGTGCTGGTGCACGGCGATTTCCGGATGGGAAACCTGATCGTCGACGGATCCGACCTTGCCGCCGTTCTGGACTGGGAGCTGGTGCACGTCGGGCAGGCCTACGAAGACCTGGCCTGGTTTTGCATCCGGGCCTGGCGTTTCGGCGCGCCGCCGAGCCTCGGCGCCGGCGGGCTGGGCAGCATCGAGAGCTTTCTCCTCGCCTACGAAGAGGCCGGCGGGGCTAGCGTCGATCGCGCGGCGTTTCACTGGTGGCTGGTGCTGGCCACGCTGCGCTGGGGCGTCATCTGCCGGCACCAGGCCGAGCGCCACCTGAGCGGGCAGGTCCGCTCGGTGGAATTGGCGGCGATCGGGCGCCGCGTCTGCGAAACCGAGTGGGATCTGCTTAACCTGCTCGAGGAAGGGGCCCGCACATGACGTCCGGTGAGCAGCTGCATGGGCGGCCGACGGCAGCCGAGCTGGTGGCTGCGGTGGCCGAATTCATCGAACGCCTCATCCAAGCCGATGTGCGAGAGGCGACCACCGGGCAGGTCAACTTCCACGCCCGGGTGGCCGCCAACGTCTTGCGGACCGTCGAGCGCGAACTGCTCGACGACGGGGCGGCGGAGGCCCGCGCGGCGCTGGCCAGCCTGGGTTTCGACGACGAGGCCAGTCTGGCCGCCGCGATCCGGGCCGGTGAGCTCGACGAAAACGCCGGGCACGTCACGGCCTGCCTGCGGACCCTGGTGCGCCACCGACTGGCGGTCGCCCATCCCGGATACGACCGTGAATATGACGGGGAATAGGAGCCAGAGCCATGCCCGCTACCGCCGAGGCCATCGTCGACGTGGCCGACCGCCTGTTCGCGGCGATCGAAAAGGGCGACAAGGCGACCGTCGACCGAATGTGGAGCGACGACATCGCCGTCTGGCGCGTCGGCGCCCGCCGGGATGACGACAAGGCCCGCGCGTTGCGCGTCATCGACTGGTTCATCGACGTCACAACCGAGCGGCACTACGAGATCCTCGACCGCCAGGTCTTTGATGACGGATCGGCGGGGGGCTTCGTCCAGCAACACGTCCTGCACGCCACCGGCCATGCCGGACAATCGATCTCGCTACGCGTCTGCATCGTGATCAAGGTGGGCACCGACGGGCTGATCCATCGGATCGACGAGTACTTCGACCCCGCGGAGATCGCTCCCCTGATGAGATGAGGTGACGATGACGACGTTGGAAACGCTGCTCAACGATCCCGAGATGGCCGGCGTGTGGAACATCGTTCCGGATCGCTCGGCCATCACCTTCAAGGTCAGAAACTTGTGGGGACTACTGAACGTCAAGGGCCGCTTCACCGAGTTCAGCGGCGACGGACAACTCACCGGCAAGGGCGCGGTCTTCGGCCGCCTCGACATCCGCGCCGCGTCGCTGAGCACCGGAATCAGACGCCGCGACAGGCACCTGCGCTCGGCCGACTTCTTCGACGTCGAGCGCTTCGGCGAGATCAGCGTCGTCGTCACCGCCGTGCACCCCACCGAGGGCCCGCCGAAAGGCAAAGCCGCCGATCTGCGGGCGAACTTCACCATCAAAGGCGTCACCGCACCGCTACCCCTGCCCGTAACCATCACCGAGCTCGAGGACGGCTCCATCCAAATCAGCGGACAAACCAAGGTCGACCGATCCCAGTTCGACTTGGGCTGGAACAGGTTCGGCATGATCGGCGCGACGGCAACGGTGGCGGCGGATGCCATCTTCGTGCGGGCGCCCCGGTAAGACCGCCGAGCCACCAGTAGCATCTGCACCGTGCCCGCCTCGAGCCCCAATACCGAATCCAGCGAGGCCCTGCGGATCCTCGTCTACAGCAACAACGCCCACACGCGCGATCAAGTGATGCGGGCGCTGGGCAAGCGGCTGCACCCGGATCTGCCGGAGCTGAGCTACGTCGAGGTGGCGACCGGCCCGATGGTGATCCGCACGATGGACGAGGGCGGCATCGACTTGGCCATCCTCGACGGGGAGGCGACCCCGACCGGCGGCATGGGCATCGCCAAGCAACTCAAAGACGAACTCGCGACCTGCCCACCGATCCTGGTCCTCACCGGGCGCCCGGACGATGCGTGGCTGGCCAGCTGGTCGCGCGCCGAGGCCGCGGTCCCGCATCCCGTCGACCCCATCGTGTTGGGCCGCACGGCACTCGGCCTGCTGCGCACGCCCGCCCGGTAGCAATTACCTCTGCCACCTGCGCCGACACGGAAATCTAGACCGTGTGGGCGGTCGCTCAGCACCCTAGCGACGACGCGCCCGGATGCGGGGACGTTAAGACCGGGCTAATAGCAGCACCCCGGGCACGTGCGCCCGCGCCGACGACGCTATGTTGAAAGTCACTGTGGCGCACTCCAGACCCGGTTCGTCACAGCAGCCCGGTTACCGCCGGCCGCCGCTGCGCATCAAGGCGGCCCACACGACGGATCATGGAGCGAGTTGAACGTCTACATACCCATCCTGGTGCTAGGCGCGATCGCCGCCGCGTTCGCCGTCGGCTCGGTCGCGATCGCGAGCCTCGTCGGCCCGTCGCGGTACAACAAGTCCAAGCTGGCCGCGTACGAGTGTGGGATCGAGCCCACGGAATCGTCGGTGAGCGGTCCGGAGGCGAGGCCCGGGCAGCGGTTCCCGGTGAAGTACTACCTGACCGCAATGCTGTTCATCGTCTTCGACATCGAAATCGTGTTCTTGTATCCGTGGGCGGTCAGCTACGACGCCCTGGGGACGTTCGCGCTGGTCGAGATGGTGGTGTTCATGCTCACGGTCTTCGTGGCCTACGCCTACGTGTGGCGCCGCGGCGGCCTGACGTGGGATTGAGGTAAGACGTGGGCCTGGAAGAACAACTGCCCGGCGGCATCCTGCTGTCTACCGTCGAGAAGGTCGCCGGTTATGTCCGCAAGAACTCTTTGTGGCCGGCGACGTTTGGGTTGGCCTGCTGCGCGATCGAGATGATGGCGACGGCGGGGCCGCGATTCGACATAGCACGCTTCGGGATGGAGCGCTTCTCGGCGACGCCGCGGCAAGCCGATCTGATGATCGTTGCCGGGCGGGTCAGCCAGAAGATGGCGCCGGTGCTCCGGCAGATCTACGACCAGATGGCCGAGCCGAAATGGGTGCTGGCCATGGGTGTCTGCGCATCGTCGGGCGGGATGTTCAACAACTACGCGGTCGTGCAGGGCGTGGACCACCTCGTCCCGGTGGACATCTACCTCCCCGGCTGCCCCCCGCGGCCGGAGATGCTGCTGCACGCAATCCTCAAGCTGCACGAGAAGATTCAGGAAATGCCGCTCGGCGTCAACCGCGAGCGCGCCATCGCCGAAGCCGAGGAGGCGGCCCTGGCGGTCAGGCCGACGATCGAAATGCGTGGACTGCTGCGATGAGCTCACCGGATCACGACCCGAAGGTAGCCGCCAGCGAGGTGGGAGGGTCCGTCCCCGCTCCCGGCGAGGAAGTCATCAACGTTCGCCGCGGCATGTTCGGCGCGTCCGGGTCCGGTGACACGTCCGGGTACGGGCGGCTGGTGCGCGAGGTCACGCTGCCGGGCAGCAGCCCCCGGCCCTACGGCGGCTACTTCGACGACGTCGTCGACGGGCTGGCCGACGCGCTCGAGTCCGGCGACACCGAATTCACCGACGCCATCGAGAAAGTCGTGGTGTACCGCGACGAACTGACCCTGCACGTGCGCCGCGAGCTGCTACCGCAGGTCGCCCAGCGGCTCCGCGACGAGCCGCACCTGCGCTTCGAGCTCTGCCTGGGCGTCAGCGGGGTGCACTACCCGCACGAAACCGGGCGCGAGCTGCACGCCGTCTACCCGCTGCAGTCGATCACCCACAATCGGCGCGTCCGGCTGGAAGTGTCTGCGCCGGACAGTGATCCGCACATCCCGTCGCTGTTTTCGGTCTACCCGACCAACGACTGGCACGAGCGCGAGACCTACGACTTTTTCGGCATCATTTTCGACGGACACCCATCGCTCACCCGCATCGAGATGCCCGACGACTGGCACGGACATCCGCAACGCAAGGACTACCCACTCGGCGGGATTCCCGTGGAATACAAAGGCGCGCAGATACCCCCGCCCGACGAGCGGAGAGCCTACAACTGATGAGCACAATCACTGATTCGACGCACGATGACGGCGCCGCCGAGACGATCGTGGTCGCCGGCGGCCAGGACTGGGAACGGGTCGTCGACGCCGCTCGCGAAGCCGACCCCGGGGAACGCATCATCGTCAACATGGGGCCGCAGCACCCGTCCACCCACGGCGTGTTGCGGCTGATCCTCGAGATCGAAGGCGAAACGGTCACCGAGGCCCGCTGCGGGATCGGCTACCTGCACACCGGAATCGAGAAGAACCTCGAATACCGCTACTGGACCCAGGGCGTCACCTTCGTGACCCGAATGGATTACCTGGCACCATTTTTCAACGAGACCGCCTACTGCCTGGGCGTGGAGAAGCTGCTCGGCATCACCGACGAGATTCCGGAGCGCGTCAACGTCATCCGCGTCATGACGATGGAGCTCAACAGGATCTCGTCGCATCTGGTCGCCCTGGCGACCGGCGGCATGGAGCTGGGCGCCATGACCCCGATGTTCGTCGGCTTCCGCGGGCGCGAGATCGTCCTGAACTTATTCGAATCGATCAGCGGGCTGCGGATGAACAGTGCCTACATCCGGCCCGGCGGCGTCGCGCAGGACCTGCCGCCCAACGCGGAAACCGAAATCGCCGCAGCCCTCGAGGAACTCAAGAAGCCCCTGCGCGACATGGGCGATCTGCTCAACGAGAACGCCATCTGGAAAGCGCGCACCCAGGGCGTCGGCTACCTGGACCTGGCCGGCTGCATGGCGCTGGGCATCACCGGCCCCATCCTGCGCGCGACTGGCCTGCCGCACGACTTGCGCAAGAGCGAACCTTACTGCGGATATGAAAATTACGAATTCGACGTAATCACCGACGACACGTGTGATGCTTACGGGCGCTACATGATTCGCGTCAAGGAGATGTGGGAGTCGATCAAGATCGTCGAGCAGTGTTTGGACAAGTTGCGACCCGGACCGATCATGGTCGACGACCGCAAGATCGCCTGGCCGGCCGACTTGAAGGTCGGGCCCGATGGCATGGGCAACTCGGAAGAACACATCGCAAAGATCATGGGCAGCTCGATGGAGGCGCTGATCCACCACTTCAAACTGGTCACCGAGGGCATTCGCGTTCCGGCGGGCCAGGTTTACGTCTCGGTGGAATCGCCGCGCGGCGAGCTGGGCGTGCACATGGTCAGCGACGGCGGCACCCGCCCCTATCGCGTGCATTACCGGGACCCGTCCTTCACCAACCTGCAGTCGGTCGCCGCGATGTGCGAGGGCGGAATGGTCGCCGATCTGATCACCGCGGTCGCCAGCATCGACCCGGTGATGGGCGGGGTCGACCGATGACGGTGCCCGAAGTCGGTAGCAGCGGCGGGGAGCGGGTCTTCATCCGGCTCGGACCACCCCCCGAAGAACCTAGCCAATTCGTCGTTGAGGGTGCGCCGCAATCGTATTCAGCGGAGGTGCGGGCGCGGCTGGAGGTCGACGCCAAGGAGATCATCGGTCGCTACCCCAACAAGCGCTCGGCGCTGCTGCCGCTGCTGCACCTGGTGCAGTCCGAGGACACGTACCTGACTCCCGCGGGCCTCGAGTTCTGCGGCGAACAGCTCGGATTGACGGGCGCCGAGGTGTCGGCCGTCGCGAGCTTCTACACGATGTACCGCCGCGGCCCCACCGGCGACTACCTGGTCGGTGTCTGCACAAACACGCTGTGCGCGGTGATGGGCGGCGACGCCATTTTCGAAACACTGGTGAACCATCTCGGCGTCCGCAACGACCAGACCACCCCCGACGGCAAAATCACGCTGCAACACATCGAGTGCAATGCCGCTTGTGATTTCGCGCCGGTGGTGATGGTCAACTGGGAGTTCTTCGACAACCAGACGCCGGAGTCGGCGCGCGAACTCGTCGATTCGCTGCGCGAGGGCAACCCCGCGCCGCCCACCCGCGGCGCCCCGCTGTGTCCCTTCCGCGAGACCTCACGCATCCTGGCGGGTCTGCCCGACGAGCGCCCCGACCAAGGGCAGGGCGGCGCCGGTGCCGCGACGCTGGCCGGTCTGAAGGTGGCGAAGGAACTCGGCATGGAGGCACCGCCGGCGTCGGTCGCTCCCGGGGAGGAGCGCTAATGGGCGCTCCCACGATCCAGGCAACGCCGCTCACCCCGGTGATCAGCCGCTACTGGGACGACCCCGAGTCCTGGACGTTGGACACCTATCACCGCCATGACGGCTACCAGGCGATGAAGAAGGCCCTGGCCATGGAGCCTGACGCGGTGATGGGCACCGTCAAGGACTCCGGTCTGCGCGGACGTGGCGGCGCGGGCTTCTCCACCGGCACGAAATGGTCGTTCATTCCGCAGGGCGACACCGGGGCGGCCGCCAAGCCGCACTACCTGGTGGTCAACGCCGACGAGTCGGAACCCGGTACGTGCAAAGACATCCCGCTGATGCTGGCGACGCCGCACGTGCTCGTCGAGGGCGTCATCATCGCCGCCTACGCGATCCGGGCCAGTCACGCGTTCATCTACGTGCGCGGCGAGGTGCTACCGGTGCTGCGCCGCCTGCAGAACGCGGTCGCCGAGGCCTACGCCGCCGGTTACCTGGGTCGCGACATCGCGGGGTCCGGCTACGACCTGGAATTGGTCGTGCACGCCGGAGCCGGCGCCTATATCTGCGGCGAGGAGACCGCGCTGCTCGACTCGCTGGAGGGCCGGCGCGGCCAGCCCCGGTTGCGGCCGCCGTTTCCCGCGGTGGCCGGGCTGTACGGCTGCCCCACAGTGATCAATAACGTCGAGACCATCGCCAGCGTGCCGTCGATCATCCTCAACGGGGTCGAATGGTTCCGGTCGATGGGCAGCGAGAAATCGCCTGGCTTCACGCTGTATTCGCTGTCCGGGCACGTCACCCGCCCGGGCCAGTACGAGGCTCCGCTGGGAATCACGTTGCGCGAGTTGCTCGCCTACGCCGGCGGCGTGCGCGCCGGGCACCGGCTCAAATTCTGGACGCCCGGCGGGTCCTCGACCCCGCTGCTCACCGACGAGCACCTCGACGTGCCGCTGGACTATGAGGGCGTGGGCGGCGCCGGGTCGATGCTGGGCACCAAGGCGCTAGAGATCTTCGACGAGACCACCTGCGTGGTGCGCGCGGTGCGCCGCTGGACCGAGTTCTACAAGCACGAGTCGTGCGGAAAATGCACGCCATGCCGGGAGGGCACCTTCTGGCTGGACAAGATCTACGAGCGACTGGAAACCGGCGGGGGCACCCACGAGGACATCGACAAGCTGTCCGACATTTCCGACACCATCCTGGGAAAGTCGTTCTGCGCGTTGGGCGATGGCGCCGCCAGCCCGGTGATGTCGTCGATCCAGCATTTCCGCGACGAGTACGTCGCGCACGTCGAAGGCGGCGGCTGCCCCTTCGACCCCCGGGACTCGATGCTTACGCCAGACGGAGGTAACGCGTGACGCAGGCGGCCAAACCTCAGACCGGCGACGGGGTGAGCCAGCCCGAGATGGTGACGCTGACCATCGACGGCGTCGAAATCAGCGTTCCCAAGGGAACTCTGGTGATCCGCGCCGCCGAATTGATGGGCATCCAGATCCCCCGGTTCTGCGATCACCCGCTGCTGGATCCCGTCGGCGCCTGCCGGCAGTGCCTCGTCGAGGTGGAGGGGCAGCGCAAGCCGATGGCGTCGTGCACCACCGTGGCCACCGACGACATGGTGGTGCGGACGCAGCTGACCTCCGAGGCCGCCGACAAGGCGCAGCACGGCGTGATGGAGCTGCTGCTGATCAACCATCCGCTGGACTGTCCGATGTGCGACAAGGGCGGTGAATGCCCGCTGCAGAACCAGGCAATGTCCAACGGCCGCGCCGATTCTCGCTACACCGACGTCAAGCGCACCTTCGCCAAGCCGATCAACATCTCCTCGCAGGTGCTGCTGGACCGCGAACGCTGCATCCTGTGCGCCCGCTGCACGCGATTCTCCGAGCAGATCGCCGGGGATCCGTTCATCGACATGCAGGAGCGGGGCGCCCTGCAGCAGGTCGGCATCTACGCCAACGAGCCGTTCGACTCGTACTTCTCGGGCAACACGGTGCAGATCTGCCCGGTGGGCGCCCTGACCGGGATGGCCTACCGATTCCGGGCCCGCCCGTTCGACCTGGTCTCCAGCCCCAGCGTGTGTGAGCACTGCGCGTCGGGGTGCGCACAGCGCACCGACCACCGCCGCGGCAAGGTGCTGCGCCGGCTGGCCGGCGATGACCCCGAAGTCAACGAGGAGTGGAACTGCGACAAGGGCCGGTGGGCCTTCACCTACGCCACCCAGCCCGACGTCATCGCCACACCCCTGATCCGGGACGCCGACGGCACGCTGCAACCCGCGTCCTGGTCCCATGCGCTGGTGGCCGCGGCCCAGGGCCTCGAGGCCGCCCGGGGACGCACCGGCGTGCTGGTCGGTGGCCGGGCGACGTGGGAAGACGCCTACGCGTATTCGAAGTTCGCGCGAATGGTGTTGGACACCAACGACATCGACTTCCGGGCCCGCCCGCATTCGGCCGAGGAGGCCGACTTCCTGGCCGCCCGCGTCGCGGGCCGGCCGGTGACGGTGAGCTATTCCGATCTGGAGTCGGCGCCGGCGGTGCTGCTGGTCGGGTTCGAGCCAGAAGACGAGTCGCCCATCGTGTTCCTGCGGCTGCGCAAGGCGGCCCGCAAGAACGGTGTTCCGATATACGCCGTCGCCCCGTTCGCCACCCGCGCGCTGACAAAGATGTCGGGCCGGTTGCTCAAAACCGTTCCGGGCGGCGAGGCTTCGGCGCTGGACCGCCTGGCCACCGGTGAGGTCGGGGATCTGTTGTCCAGTCCGGGCGCGGTCATCATGGTCGGGGAACGCCTGGCCACTGTGCCCGGCGGATTCTCGGCGGCGGCCCGGCTCGCCGAGGCCACGGGGGCGCGGCTGGTGTGGGTGCCGCGCCGGGCCGGGGAACGTGGTGCGCTGGACGCGGGCGCGCTGCCCACGCTGCTGCCCGGAGGCCGCCCCGTTACCGACGACACCGCCCGCGAACAGGTCGCCGCGGCGTGGCATGTCGACGAATTGCCTTCTGCCGCTGGGCGTGACGCCGCGGGCATTGTGGCCGCCGCCGCGGACGGGACGCTGGGCGCGCTGCTGGTCGGCGGTGTCGAACCGGCCGACTTCGCCGATCCGGACGCCGTGCTGGCCGCGCTGGACGCCGCCGGCTTCGTGGTCAGCCTCGAGTTGCGGCACAGCGCCGTCACCGAACGCGCCGACGTCGTCTTTCCGGTCGCATCGACGACGCAGAAGGCCGGCGCGTTCGTCAACTGGGAGGGCCGCCATCGGGAATTCGGCCCCGCGCTGCACGGCACCACGCAGCAAGCCCGCCAATCGGACCACCGGGTACTGGACGCGCTGGCCGACGAAATGGGTGTCTACCTGAATGTGACGACCGTCGAGGCGGCGCGCGAGGAGATGTCCGGGCTGGGCGCGTGGGGCGGCAAGCACGCCGCGGGCCCGCAGGTCGCCAGCCCGCAACCGGCCGAACCGGGCCAGGGCGAGGCCGTGCTGACCGGCTGGCGGATGCTGCTGGACAGCGGCCGGCTGCAGGACGGGGAGCCGCATCTGGCGGGGACGGCGCGCGCACCCGTGGTGCGGCTTTCGGCCGATACCGCGGCCGAGATCGGCGCCGCCGAAGGTGACGCCGTCACCGTCAGCACGCCGCGCGGGTCAATCACGCTGCCGCTCAACGTCACCGACATGCCCGACCGGGTGGTGTGGCTGCCGCTGAACTCTCCGGGCTCGGCCGTGCACCAGCAGTTGGGGGTAACCCTGGGCGCCGTTGTAAAAATCGGCGTGAAAATCGGAGTGGGCGCATGACCGGCTTCGGGCACGACCCATGGTGGCTCGTGCTCGGCAAGGCGCTGGCCATCTTCGTCTTCCTGATGTTGAACGTGCTCGTCGCGATCCTGCTCGAACGCAAGATTCTCGGCTGGATGCAGCTGCGGCCCGGCCCCAACCGGGCGGGGCCGTGGGGCACCCTGCAGAGCCTGGCCGACGGAATCAAGCTGGCACTCAAGGAAAGCATCACCCCCGGCGGCATCGACAAGTTCGTCTACTTTGCGGCACCGGTCTTTTCGGTGATCCCCGCGTTCACGGCCTTCGCGTTCATCCCGTTCGGGCCGGAGGTGTCGGTGTTCGGCCACCGCACGCCGTTGCAGCTCACCGACCTGCCCGTGGCGGTGCTGTTCATCCTGGGGCTCTCGGCGATCGGCGTGTACGGCATCGTGCTGGGCGGCTGGGCGTCGGGCTCCACCTACCCGCTGCTCGGCGGGGTACGGTCCACCGCCCAGGTCATCTCGTATGAGGTCGCGATGGGCCTGTCGTTCGCGGCAGTGTTCCTGTACGCCGGCTCGATGTCGACCTCGGAGATCGTGGCCGCCCAGGACCGGGTCTGGTACATCTTCCTGCTGCTGCCGTCGTTCGTGATCTACCTGATCTCCATGGTGGGCGAAACCAACCGCGCCCCATTCGATTTGCCCGAGGCCGAGGGTGAACTCGTCGCCGGATTTCACACCGAATACTCGTCGCTGAAGTTCGCGATGTTCATGCTGGCCGAGTACGTCAACATGATGACGGTTTCGTCGCTCGCCACAGTCATGTTCCTCGGTGGCTGGCACGCTCCCTGGCCGTTCAACATGTGGCCTGGCGCGAACACCGGTTGGTGGCCCGTGCTGTGGTACGTCGCCAAGTTGTGGACCTTCATGTTCATCTACATGTGGCTGCGGGCCTCGCTGCCCCGGCTGCGCTACGACCAGTTCATGGGGCTGGGCTGGAAGTTGCTCATCCCCGTCTCGCTGGTGTGGGTGATGATCGCCGCGGTGATCCGGTCGGCGAGCAACCAGGGCTTCCAGCACTGGACGCCGGTGTTGGTGGTCAGCAGCATTGTCGTCGCCGCGTTGTTGGTGCTGTCGCTGCAAAGGCCATTCAGCGCCCGGAGTGCGCGCGTGCTGGACCGTCAGCTCCGCAAGCAGCGCCGCGAAAGTTCGGAAAGCGTCGGCACCGCACCGGCTTTCCCGACGCCGCCGCTGCCGAGCAAGGAGAAAGTACGTGGCTAAATTCTTGGATGCCGTCGCCGGCTTCGGCGTGACGTTTGGCTCGATGTTCAAAAAGAGGGTCACCGAGGAGTACCCGGAGAAGCCGGGCCCGGTGGCTCCGCGCTACCACGGCCGTCATCAACTCAACCGGTATCCGGACGGGCTGGAGAAGTGCATCGGCTGCGAGTTGTGCGCCTGGGCGTGCCCGGCCGACGCCATCTACGTCGAGGGCGCGGACAACACCGACGAGGCCCGATTCTCGCCGGGGGAACGCTACGGCCGGGTGTATCAGATCAACTATCTGCGCTGCATCGGCTGCGGCTTGTGCATCGAGGCCTGCCCGACCCGGGCACTGACCATGACCAACGACTACGAGATGGCCGACGACAACCGCGCCGACCTGATCTACGAGAAGGACCGGCTCCTCGCGCCGCTGCTGCCCGAGATGACCGCGCCGCCGCACCCCAGAGCCGACGGTGCTACCGACAAGGATTACTACCAGGGCAATGTGGGCCCGAATGGCTTGCGCCAGAACCACAACGGCGGAGATAGCCGGTGAACGCGGTGCTGGCCTCCAACCTGGCTTCTAACCTGGCTTCAAATCTGGCGCAGAATTTGGCGCAAGACACCATCACCCGCACCTCCACGGGTGAAGCGGTGACGTTCTGGGTGTTGGGTGCGCTGGCGGTGCTCGGCGCGCTGGGAGTAGTGCTGTCGGTCAACGCCGTGTACTCGGCGATGTTCCTGGCGATGACGATGATCATCCTGGCGGTGTTCTACATGGTCCAGGACGCGCTGTTCTTGGGTGTGGTGCAAGTCGTGGTCTACACCGGCGCGGTGATGATGCTGTTCCTGTTCGTGCTGATGCTGATCGGCGTCGACTCCGCGGAATCGCTGAAGGAGACGCTGCGCGGGCAGCGCGTCGCGGCGGTGATAACGGGTGTCGGGTTCGGCGTCTTGCTGATCGCCGCCATCGGCAACGTCGCCGTCGGCGGATTCACCGGGCTGACCACCGCCAACGCCAACGGAAACGTCGAAGGGCTGGCGGCGCTGATCTTTTCGCGATACCTGTGGGCCTTCGAGTTGACCAGCGCGTTGCTGATCACCGCCGCGGTCGGGGCGATGGTGCTGGCCCACCGCGAGCGTTTCGAGCGGCGCAAGACGCAGCGGGAGCTCTCGCAGGAGCGCTTCCGCGCCGGTGGGCATCCCACCCCGATGCCCAACCCGGGCGTGTACGCACGTCACAACGCGGTCGACGTGGCCGCGATGCTGCCGGACGGCTCGTACTCGCCATTGTCGGTGTCGCGCATGCTGCGCCGCCGCGGCGCGGACGGCACGGAGCTCGCCGAGGCCGAGGACGCCCCCTCTCCCGCGGCAGGCGGTAAGTCATGAATCCGGCCAACTACCTTTATCTTTCGGCGTTGCTGTTCACCATCGGGGCAGCCGGCGTGCTGATGCGTCGCAACGCCATCGTGATGTTCATGTGCGTCGAGCTGATGCTCAACGCCGTCAACCTGGCGTTCGTCACCTTCGCGCGGATGCACGGCCACCTGGACGGCCAGATGATCGCGTTCTTCACGATGGTGGTGGCCGCCTGCGAAGTCGTCATCGGCCTGGCCATCATCATGACCATTTTCCGTGCCCGCAAATCGGCGTCGGTCGACGACGCGAACCTACTCAAAGGCTAAGAACGCCACCGTGATTAATTCTTTGGGGACACACTTCACCTGGCTGATCGTGGCGCTGCCACTGGCCGGCGCCGCGATCTTGCTGTTCGGCGGCAGGCGCACCGACGCGTGGGGCCACCTGCTGGGCTGCGTCGCCGCGCTGGCGGCGTTCGGGGTGGGCCTGACGCTGCTCGCCGACATGGTCGGCCGAAGCGAGGCCGACCGCGTCATCCATCAGAAGGTGTTCAGCTGGATTCCGGTCGGGCAGCTCCAGGTTGACTTCGGGCTGCAGATCGATCAGCTATCCATGTGTTTCGTGCTGCTGATCTCCGGCGTCGGGTCGCTGATCCACATCTATTCGGTCGGCTACATGGCCGAGGACCCGGATCGCCGCCGGTTCTTCGGTTACCTCAACCTGTTCCTGGCATCGATGCTGCTGCTGGTGGTCGCGGACAACTACGTTGTGCTCTACGTCGGATGGGAAGGCGTCGGCCTGGCGTCCTACCTGTTGATCGGGTTCTGGTATCACAAGCCGTCGGCGGCCACGGCGGCCAAGAAGGCGTTCGTCATGAACCGGGTCGGTGATGCCGGTCTGGCCTTGGGAATGTTCTTGATGTTCAGCACTTTCGGCACGCTGTCGTACGCCGGAGTATTCGCCGGCGCACCGGGGGCCGGCCGAGGCGCGCTGACGGCGATGGGCCTGCTGCTGCTTCTCGGCGCGTGCGCCAAGTCCGCGCAGGTTCCGCTGCAGGCCTGGCTGGGGGACGCGATGGAGGGCCCCACACCCGTGTCCGCGCTGATCCACGCGGCCACCATGGTGACCGCCGGGGTGTACCTCATCGTGCGGTCCAATCCGCTGTACAACCTGGCGCCCGACGCGCAGCTGGCGGTCGTCATCGTCGGCGCGGTGACCCTGTTGTTCGGCGCGATCATCGGCTGCGCCAAGGACGACATCAAACGCGCGCTGGCCGCATCGACGATCAGCCAGATCGGGTACATGGTCCTGGCCGCCGGCTTGGGCCCGGCCGGATACGCCTTCGCGATCATGCACTTGCTCACCCATGGTTTCTTCAAGGCCGGGTTGTTCCTCGGCTCCGGCGCGGTGATCCACGCGATGCACGAAGAGCAGGACATGCGCCGCTACGGCGGCCTGCGCGCCGCGCTGCCGGTCACGTTCGCCACGTTCGGGCTGGGATATCTGGCCATCATCGGGGTTCCGCCGTTCGCGGGCTTCTTCTCCAAGGACGCCATCATCGAGGCGGCCCTGGGCGCCGGGGGCGCCCGGGGTTACCTGCTGGGCGGGGCCGCGCTGCTTGGCGCCGGCATCACCGCGTTCTACATGACGCGGGTCATGCTGATGACCTTCTTCGGTGAAAAGCGTTGGGCGCCAGGCGCGCATCCGCACGAGGCGCCCGCCGTGATGACGTGGCCAATGATTCTGCTCGCGGTCGGGTCGGTGTTCTCGGGCGGGCTGTTCGCCATCGGCGGCACCCTGCAGCACTGGCTGCAGCCGGTGGTCGGGGCGCACGAGGAAGTGACCCACGCCATCCCGGTCTGGGTCAGCACCGCTTTGGCGTTGGGTGTGGTCGCCGTCGGTATCGCGGTGGCCTACCGGATGTACGCCCGGGCACCCATCCCGCGCGTGGCTCCCGTCCGGGTCTCGGCCCTCACCGCCGCCGCGCGCGCCGATCTCTATGGCGATGCCTTCAACGAGGAGGTGTTCATGCGCCCTGGCGCGCAACTGACTTCGGCGCTGGTCGAGGTCGACAACGCGGGCGTGGACGGCTCGGTCAACGCGCTGGCGGCCCTCATCAGCGCGACCTCAAATCGCCTGCGGGGACTGCAAACCGGCTTCGCCCGCAACTACGCGTTGTCGATGTTGACGGGCGCCGTGCTGGTGGCGGCGCTGATCCTGGCGGTGCGGCTGTGGTGAGCGGGCCTTTCCTACCCAACGTGCCGTGGCTGAGCGTGCTGTGGCTGGTGCCGCTGGCGGGTGCGGTGCTGATCATCCTGATGCCTCCCGGATTGCGGCGGCTCGCCAAGTGGACCGGCCTGGTCGTCAGCGTCGCGACGCTGGCGGTATCGGTCATCATCGCGATGGGTTTCAAGGCGGGTGGCGCGCCTTACCAGTTCGTTGAAAGCCACCGCTGGATACCGGCCTTCGGTGCCGGGTACAGCCTCGGCGTGGATGGCATCGCGGTGGTACTGGTGCTGCTGACCACGGTGCTCATTCCCCTGCTGCTGGTTGCCGGCTGGAACGATGGCGGCGAGCGCACCCGCGGCGTGCATGCCTATGTCGCCCTGACGCTCGCCATTGAGTCGATGGTGTTGATTTCGGTCATCGCGCTGGATGTCTTGCTGTTCTACGTGTTCTTCGAGGCCATGCTCATCCCGATGTACTTCCTCATCGGTGGCTTCGGTCAGGGACCCGGACGGTCCCGAGCCGCGGTGAAGTTCCTGCTGTACAACCTGTTCGGCGGCCTGATCATGCTCGCGGCCGTCATCGGGCTGTATGTGGTGACCGCGCAGCACGGTTCGGGCTCGTTCGACTTCCGTGACATCGTGGCCGGCTTCGCGTCCGGCCGTTACACCGCGGACCCGGCGGTGATCAAGGCGCTGTTCCTGGGCTTCATGTTCGCGTTCGCCATCAAGGCCCCGCTGTGGCCGTTCCACCGCTGGCTTCCCGACGCCGCGGTCGAGGCCACACCGGCGACCGCGGTGCTGATGATGGCGGTGATGGACAAGGTCGGCACCTTCGGCATGCTGCGCTACTGCCTGCAGCTGTTCCCCAGCGCCTCAACGTACTTCCGCCCGCTGATCATCGTGCTGGCCGTCATCGGCGTGGTCTACGGCGCGGTTGTGGCGATCGGTCAGGCCGACATCATGCGCCTGATCGCCTACACTTCGATCTCGCACTTCGGCTTCATCATCCTGGGCATCTTCGTGATGACCAGCCAGGGCCAGAGCGGCTCGACGCTGTACATGCTCAACCACGGATTGTCCACCGCGGCGGTGTTCTTGATCGCGGGCTTCCTGATATCGCGGCACGGCAGCCGGGCCATCGCCGACTACGGCGGCGTGCAGAAGGTGGCCCCGATCCTGGCCGGCACGTTCCTGGTGTCGGCCATGGCCACCCTGTCGCTGCCCGGGCTGGCCCCGTTCATCAGCGAATTCCTGGTCCTGCTGGGAACTTTCAACCGGTACTGGCTGGCGGCGGCGTTCGGGGTCACCGCACTGGTCCTCTCGGCCATCTACATGCTCTGGCTTTATCAGCGCATGATGACCGGACCGGTGGCGCGCGACAACGAACGGATCCGCGATCTGGCACCACGCGAAATGATCGTTGTTGCACCGTTGATCGCGCTGCTGATCGTTCTCGGCGTCTACCCCAAGCCGGTCCTGGACGTCATCAATCCCGCGGTCGAGAACACCATGACCGCCATCGGACAGCACGATCCCGCACCGACGGTGCCACCCGGTGCCGGACCCCGGACAGCCGAAGGACCGCACCGATGACCCTCCCCACTCCCAGTGTCGAGTACTTTCTGCTGTGCCCGATGTTGATCGTTTTCGGCGTCGCGGTGGCCGGTGTGCTGGCGGAGGCGTTCTTGCCCAGGCGGATTCGCTACGGCACCCAGGTGACGCTGGCCCTGGGCGGGTTGGTCGCGGCATTCGTCGCGGTCATCGTCGTCGGCCGCGCCGTCGCGCCATCCGGCCACGCCGCCGTGCTGGGAGCGATGGCCATCGATCGACCCACCCTGTACCTGCAGGGCACCATCGCGCTGGTTGCGGTGATGGCGGTGATCTTCATCGCCGAACGCAGCGCCGTCACGTCGAAAAACGTTGCGTCGGAAAGCAAGGTGGCCGTCGCGGGGGGCTTGAATTCGGGGGGCCTGGATTCCTTTGCCCCGCAGGCGTCCGCGGTGCCCGGAAGCGAAACCGAGCGCGAGGCCGAGCGGGCCGGCGCCACCCAGACGGAACTCTTCCCGCTGCTGATGCTCTCCGTCGGCGGCATGATGGTCTTCCCCGCCTCCAACGACCTACTGACAATGTTCGTCGCGCTCGAGGTGCTGTCGCTGCCGCTGTACCTGATGTGCGGGCTGGCCCGTCATCGGCGGCTACTGTCCCAGGAAGCGTCGATGAAGTACTTCCTGCTGGGCGCCTTCTCCTCGGCATTCTTCCTCTACGGCGTGGCGCTGCTCTACGGCGCGACGGGCACGCTCACGCTGCCCGGCATCCGCGAAGCTCTTGCGGCTCATGGCGATAGCTCGATGGCGTTGGTCGGCGTCGCCCTGCTCTCGGTCGGATTGCTGTTCAAGGTCGGCGCGGTCCCGTTCCACTCCTGGATTCCCGACGTCTACCAGGGCGCGCCCACCCCGATCACCGGCTTCATGGCCGCGGCCACCAAGGTCGCGGCGTTCGGCGCGCTGCTCCGGGTGGTCTACGTCGCGTTGCCCCCGCTGCACGATCAGTGGCGGCCGGTGCTGTGGGCGATCTCGATCCTGACCATGGCGGTCGGCACGATCACCGCGGTGAACCAGACGGACGTCAAGCGGATGCTGGCCTATTCGTCGGTCGCGCACGTCGGGTTCATCCTCACCGGCGTTATCGCCGACAACCACGCGGGTCTCTCCGCCACGTTGTTCTACCTCGTCGCCTACAGCTTCAGCACCGTCGGTGCGTTCGCCATCGTCGGCCTGATCCGCAGCGCGGACGGTGTCGAGGATGCCGACCTCTCGCACTGGGCCGGGCTCGGACAGCGCTCACCCATTGTGGGAGTGATGCTTTCGATGTTTCTGTTGGCCTTCGCGGGCATTCCGCTGACCAGTGGATTCGTCAGCAAGCTCGCGGTGTTCAAGGCCGCCGCCCAGGGCGGCGCGGTGCCCCTGGTGGTCATCGGTGTGATCGCGAGCGGGATCGCCGCCTACTTCTATGTGCGGGTGATCGTGTCAATGTTCTTCACCGAACCGACCGACGACACGCCGCGAGTGGTAACCCCGGGCATCCTGAGTAAGGCCGCGATCGCGGTATGTGCGGCGGTAACAGTGGTCTTGGGGATCTTCCCGCAGCCGTTGCTCGATCTGGCCGATCACGCGGCGCAGCTGCTGCACTTCGCCGCGGGCGCCGGTTAGTCGCGAGTTACACCCAGAAACGGCCGGGTGGCCAACACGTAGATCGCCAGTACCCCCAACGGCGCGGCCAGCGGTAACCACGGCAGCTGCAGCGGGAACGACGTCGCGACGATCCCCGCGAGGGTAAACCCCGCGGCGGCAACAATTGTCGACCAGCTGCCCAACACGACACGGGTGGACGTGCCGCCCGCGTAGCGGCACACCAGATAGGCCGCCGCGCACAAGCCCGACAGCGCGGACAGCAGCTGCGGCGGGTCGGATAGCACGATCGCCGCCACCGCCAGCAGCACCGCGACCGTGGCCGCGGGTCGAACGACTATTCCCACCCCCACGGCAACCAGCGCCAACACCCCGGCCACACCCGCCGGCCCATGGGATCCCACCGCGACCAGACCTACCATCAGCAGGCCGAAAACCGTTGAGGCGGTGAGTGTTAAGGCTGGGCGTGTCACCGCTACACCCGCAGCCGTCCCCGAACCCGGCGGCGCCGGTCCGGCAGTACACCCATCGATTGATCCAAGCTGCGATCCCCTCGCCAGGAGACAATGTCGACGCCGAGGGTGGCCATGTCGCGATACATGGCGGAGCGCTGGAGCGCCCACATCCGATCCACCAGGGCATCCTGCTCGTCTTGAAACGGGGAGCTATCGAGGATGTCGACGGCGACCACGACATGGCCCCGTCTCCGCAGGTCGATCAGCGCCAGGGCGAATTCGGTGTCCAGCAGCGTGGAGAATGCGATGACGATCGCTCCCGCGGGAACGGCGGCGCGCGGCGCCAGTGTGCCAGTGGTGTTTTCGAATCGCTCACCCGCGCCCAGCACGGTATCGAGCACCCGATAGAACTGGCGCTGGCCGATGTCGGCGCCAAGCCAGCGCGGGCGGTTGCCGCCCAGCGCGACGATTCCCGCGCGATCGCCATGTCGCAACGCCGTCTGCACCACCTGCGCCGCCCCCCGAACCGTCCGCTCGGTGGCTTCGGTTGCCGGGCCCGCCGGCTGGCGGTAGGTGTCGATGAGCACCACCACGTCGGCGGCGCGGTCGGTCAAACGCTCGGTCACATGCAGCTGCCCGCGGCGCGCGCTCACCGGCCAGTTCACCGCCCTCAGCTGATCGCCCGGCACGTAGGCACGAATGTCGGCGTATTCGACGCCCGGTCCGATATGCCGGGTGAGGTGGGCGCCCAGGCGGTCGAGCAACTCGGTCTGCGGGATCGGCGTCGACTGCGGTGGCGTCAGCGGAAACACCAAGACGTCGGCGGCGTCGACGGTGGCCGATCCCGCGAGCAGCCCGCCGCGCGCGATCACGTCGACGCGGGCCCGAACGGGGTAGCGCCCCCAGCGTTGCGCGGTAGCCGTAACCGTTTTCGCGTCGCGGGAATCCATGTCCAGAACTTCGAGCTGCATGCCTTCGACGCCGACCACCGTGAGCTCGACCGCAGACGCACCGTCACCTGCCTGTGTTACCCAAACGGTGACTCGAGCCTGCTCGTTTTCGAAACATCGCTGCGCGTCGGGCTCGCCGTGCACGTAGAGCGTCGGGACCGGGCGCTGCCAGCTGATCGAGCACAGCACGCCCAGCAACGGCGCCGCGAACGCAATCAGCTGCCAATGCGCCCCGATCACGGCGGCCGCCAGCGCAACCAAGGCGCACGTCGCGATCGCCCGCGTCAATTGCGATGGACGCCAGCGAAACTGGACTTCACGGCCTTCGCTCACTTCGGCTTATCCAGTCTCTAATCCAGTCGGGCTTATCCAGTCGTGCTCATCCGGTCCCCCCTCGCGCCCGGGGCACCGGCAATCGCCGCAGCAGTTCTTCGATGATGTCGACGCCCTGCACCTTCCTCACCCACATCTCCGGCCGCAGCGTGATGCGGTGCGCGACCGCGGCGGTGGCCAGCGCCTTGACGTCCTCGGGGATCACATAGTCCCGGCCGAGCAACAGCGCACGGGCGCGCGCGAGTTGAACCAGGTCGAGTTCCGCACGGGGGCTGGCGCCGACGGCGACCTGCGGGTGGTGCCGGGTGGCGTTGGCCAGGGAGACCACGTAATGCAAGACGTCCTCGTGCACCGTCACCTGCTCGACCGATTCGCGCATCGCCAGCAGATCGGGCGCGTCCACAACTTGACTGACGGTCGGCTCGGCCGAACCGCGCTCCAGCCGTCGGCGCAGCATCGAGGTTTCGTCACGCTCGGAGAGGTATCGCAGTTCCAGCCGGATCGCGAACCGATCAAGCTGCGCCTCAGGTAACGGATAGGTGCCTTCATACTCGATCGGATTGTCGGTTGCCAGGACGATGAATGGCGTTGGCAGCTTATGAGTTTCGCCGTCGATGCTTACCTGGCCTTCGGCCATCGCCTCCAGCAGGGCCGCCTGGGTCTTGGGCGGCGTGCGGTTGATCTCGTCGGCGAGCAACAGATTGGTGAAGATTGGCCCGGCGCGGAACGCGAAACGCCCGGACTGCATGTCGTAGATCGTCGAGCCGAGCAGGTCCGCGGGCAGCAGATCCGGCGTGAACTGCACGCGGGTGAATCGCAGCCCCAGTGCCGCGGCGAAGGATCTGGCGATCAGCGTCTTGCCGAGGCCCGGCAGGTCTTCGATGAGTACGTGGCCGCGCGCGAGCACCGCGGTGAGGATCAGCGTGAGTGCGGCGCGCTTTCCCACCACCACGCGTTCGATTTCATCGAGCACCGCCTCGCAATTCGCGGTGGTCGTCGCGGCCGGCATGGTCGTCATATCAGTGTCATATCCGCTGTCATACCTTTCCTCTCACACCTCTTCCAGCCTCCGGAGAATCTCTTCGAACGCCGCTCGGCCGGGACCGGGCCGGTGGTCACCGCCGCGCACGACATTGTTGGGATTCACCCATTCCCACAATTCGTCGCCGAACAGCATTTGGCCCGTCGAGTGAAAACCCGCCGGATCTTTGGCTTGCCTTTGGCCCGTTGCCATTTCATATCGCCGCGCAAGCATCGGGCGCAGATGCCTGTCCCAGTCGGATCGGGTGGACTCCGACCAGCGGATGGTGGTCTCGGTGGTGGCGAGCCACCGGCGCAACGAATCCCCCAGATCGTCGGCATCCGGCTCGGCCGTGGATCGCGTCCCGTGTGCCAGGACACGACGGACGCTGAGCAGGATCAACGCCAGGGCGACACCGGAGGCCACCAAGACGAAGCGGCGATCGTGCACGATCAGCGCCAGCAGCTCAACGCCGACGATCAGGCAAACGCCCAGGGAAATAAGCCTTTTCATGCCGGGCTCCGCAACTCGGCAAGGACCAGCCGCAGCACCTGTACCGCTATGTCACGATGTCCCTCGTTCATCACGTGCGGACTGAATCGTGCTTCTTCGAACAGGTTCACCAGCTGCACCGCGTTGTCCGCGTGCAGCGCATGGTGTTCGACGGCTCGGCCCAGTACCTCGGTCGGGGTGTCGAAATCCTGAGGGGCGGCCCCGGGAAAATTCGCGAGCTCGCTTTCCATCGCGGCGTAGCACGCGATGATGGCCTCGCGCGGTTCGCGATTGAGGTCACCAATCTCGGCGAGCCCGAGTTCGGCCGCTCGCACAAGCGATTCCGAAGGTTTGGGTGCCGACGCCGGCTCCACGTAGTCGTCGGTGTGGTCATCGGAGACCGTGCCCGGTTTGGACGCCCTCCACCGCCGCCGGGACATGACGGCCGACCCCGCGACGATGATCAACAGCATCGGGACGGTGGTGGCCAGGAGGATTCCGTACATGTCCCCGTTGTCGTGTTGCGGACGCTGCGGCGGGGGCGGCTGCGGATTGACTTGCGCCGTCGGGGGTGCGCTGGGTGCCGGGGTCTGTGGGGGCGGAGCCACGCCGTGCGGAAGCGCTCGGGACACCAGCGTCGCGATAAGCAACCATGCCACGATCACGGCGAGCCCGATCAGCACCACGCGCCAGTTCGGCCGACCCCTGCCGGTGCCGAGCATTTCGGACAGGTCCCGGTTATAGGGCGCAATCGCGCGTGGATCCCGCAATCGCGCGATGACCGCGAACGCGACCAGCGCGAGCGTCACGCTCAGAGCCGCAACGACGAAAACGAACGCCACCCGGTTGGGGCCCGATTCGGTGTGCGCCGCGCCTTCGCGTGCCGGGAGATATCCGCGCAGGGCTGCGGCGACAACGATCAGCAGCACGATCAGCGCAACAACGCGCCCCGTCGGCTTGTCGGGCATTGGCACACGCTTTCCTCATACCTGCAAGTCGATGCTTGCACGTCAGGCACGCGTAACGCCAGGTTATCCACAGTCAGCGTTTCATCCACAAAACGCGAGCTAGCTGCATGAACGTGCGTGGATTCGAACACAAGTTCGATAGAATTGCGCCCATGGGTATCCGGATGAGCGACGAGCAGGCACGGGAGCGGATCAGCGCCGCCCTCGATGCGATCGACGCCGCCCACCTAGTGCTGCGCGAGACCCCCTCGGAACTGGTAGGGAACAACTTCCGCGTCGACGTAGCCGAACGGCTGGAAACCCAGGAGCGCGTCAACCGCGGGCTGATGTATCGCTTCTTCGGCGAGATCGCCGACCCGCCGGATGGGACCGGATTCATGCCCGCGGTGCGCGACGCGCTCTGGGCCCGGCTGCGCATCACACCGCAAGAAATCACTCGCCGCTTCAAACTGGCGGCGAGGATTCGACCGCGGCGCTCGCTTACCGGGCCGCGGCTGGCGCCCGAGTTGCCGGAGTTGGCAGACGCGATCGAAGCCGGCGCGGTCGGCGAGGACCACATCCGCGCGGTATGCCGGGCGGTCGACGTGCTGCCGGCCTGCGTCTCGCCCACCGACGCGGCAGAAGCCGAACGCACGTTAGTCCAGCACGCGCGCAAGCTCGATGCCGGCGTGATCACCAAACTGGGGCAGCGCATCGCCGACTACCTCAATCCCGACGGCCTTTTCACCGACGGCGATCGTGCCCGCCGCCGCGGGCTGCAGCTCGGCGCGCAGGGACCCGACGGCATGTCCCGGTTGCATGGATGGCTCGACCCCGAAGCCCGCGCGTACTTCGAAGCCATCGACGCCGCCGTGCGGCCCGGCCGCCACCGATCGGACGACGCCGACAGCCCGGACAACCCGAACGGCCCCGACGGCCCGGACACCCGTGCCGATGCGCGCGACGACCGCACACCCGCGCAGCGCTGCCACGACGCGTTCAAGTTGGGTATGGCGACGGCGATCTCATCCGGTGGGCTCGGTCAGCACCGAGGCCACCCGGTCACGGTGATCGTCACCACCACCCTGGCCGAACTCGACCGGGCGGCACACGCCGTGTCCAACGCATCGGTCCCGATGCCCGCACCCGCGCGAACCGGCGGCGGTTCCAGGCTGCCCATGCCGGACCTGATCCGCCTGGCCGCCAAAGCAATTCACTACCTGGCGGTGTTCGACGAGCACACCGGCCGGCCGCTGTATCTGGGAAGGCAAAAGCGGATCGCCACCGCCGACCAGAGGCTGATCTGCTACGCGCGCGACCGCGGCTGCACCCACCCCAACTGCCTGGAACCGGGCTATCGCTGCGAGGTTCACCACGCACCCGACTGGATGGCGGATGGCCGCACGGATGCGGACAAGCTGTTTTTCGCTTGCGGTTGCGACCACGGCAAGGCAAGCCGGGGCGAATGGCACACCGTAGTAACCGAAAACGGGCGACTTGGCTGGACGGACGGCAGCGGGCCGCCCGAAATCAATCATGCTCACCACCCCGACGAACTTCTCCGCGGCGATCCCGACCCGCCCGAGGAGGACGACGGTTAGCCGAATGTGAACGGACGGAAGCTGCCGTCCAGGACCTCGCTGTGGCCGATCGTGCGCCCGGTAACCTCGCGCGGGTCCACCAGCGCCAACTGCACTGCGGCCCGGGCGAATTCGTCCGCAGGGGCGGTATCGACAAACTCGCGAGCATAATACGCCAGGCCCGGGGTAAGAATCGGCTTCGACGGCGCTAACGCGTTGACCGCGATGTTGTGGTCGGCAAGATCGAACGCCGCGCACTGGGTGAGGTGCTCGAGCGCGGCCTTGGACCCGCCGTATCCCGGCAGCACTCCGCCGCTGCGGTCGGCGTAGGGGCCGTCGCCGGGCATCCGGGACGCGACCGACGTGATGTTGACGATCGAGCCGCCACCCGCGTCGATCATGTCCGGGCACACCAACTGCATCAGCTCGTAGGCGGCAAAGACTGCGATCTCGAAGTGCCGCCGAAACGCGTGCAGGGGTGTGCTGACGAAACCCGGCCAGTCGGGCTTTGCGCCGGCAGATGCGGGCTTTGCGGACTGGGCCGGCGGCTTGGGGCGCCCTCGTCCCCCAGGCGGCCGGCCGGGGGCGGTGAAGGCGGCGTTGTTGACCAGAATTGTGATGGGGCCCAGTGCTTCTCGTGCCGCATCCACCAACCGGGCGATGTCGTCGCGGTCGGTCAGATCGGCACGCACGGCCACCGCGTGTCCGCCGGTCGCCTCGACCTCGGCGACGGTCTCACCGATGGTTCCCGGCAACCGGTCGTCCCACACCTGCTCGGTGCGCCCGGCGACGGCCACCGCCGCGCCGTCGGCCGCGAGCGCCAGCGCGATCGCCCGGCCCAGGCCGCGGCTGCCGCCGGTGACGATCGCGGCCCGGCCCGCAAGCCGGCCCGTCATCCCGTTACCCCGTGCACGACGATCGCGGTCGTTTGATCCACCCACGCATCGTCCAGTTTTTCGTCCGGGCGTAACAGCATCCGCAGCATCGTCGCTCCCCCAATCAGCTCGATCAACCGATCCGGATCCACCTCGGAGTGCGCCTCGCCGCGGTCGACGGCCTCGCGAAGGCGCACCCGGACCGCGATGAACAGGTCGGTGAATCGCGACATCACCCTCGCGTTGAGATCGGGATCGGCCGTCATGTCGGCCACCAACCCGGGCAACGCGGCCCGCACCACCGGCGTGGTGAACACATCGCGGGTCGCCGCGATCATCATCCGGACGTCGGCGGCGATGTCACCGGCCGGGGACTCCAGCGCGGTCGGTGCCGTCGGAAAAGCCGCCTCGTGCACCAGCTCTGCCTTGCTCGACCACCGGCGATACAGCGCCGATTTCGTGGTGCCTGCGCGCTCGGCCACCGCGGCCAGGCTGAGGTTCGAATAGCCGATCTCCACAAGCAGTTCCGCGGTCGCCGACAGGATCGCCGAGTCGATGCGCGGGTCCCGGGGCCGGCCGGCGCCCGGGGCCTTGTCAAGGTAGGACGGGTCTGCTTTCATAACGCTACCTACCGTATCGTAATTGCGAGTATCAGCAGAAGTCTCGAAGAATGGAAGCACCCGTGTCGAATGAACCCGTGCTGGACAAAGTCGACCGACTTCAGCGATCCAGCCGCGACGTCACCACGCTGCCCGCGGTGATGGCGCAGTGGCTGTCGACCGTGCTGCCCGACGGGGCGAAACCCGAGGTGACGGTCGAAAGCGGCGTTGACGCCACGGGCATGTCGTCGGAAACCATCATTCTCTCTGCCCGCTGGCAACAGGACGGGCAGCCGATCGAGCAAAAACTCGTGGCGCGGGTGGCGCCCAGCGCCGAGGACGTCCAGGTCTTTCCGACCTATCGCCTGGACCACCAATTCGAAGTCATTCGCAAGGTCGGCGAACTCACCGATGTCCCGGTCCCCCGGGTGCGCTGGCTCGAGCCCACCGGAGAGGTTCTGGGCACACCCTTCTTCCTCATGGACTACGTCGACGGCGAGGTCCCACCGGACGTCATGCCCTACACCTTCGGCGGCAATTGGTTCGCCGATGCGCCCGCCGAGCGCCAGCGCGAACTGCAGGACGCCACGGTGGGCGTGCTGGCCAAGTTGCACGCAATCCCAAACGCCCAGAAGACATTTGAGTTTCTCTCTCAAGGTGGCGATACCGCCCTGCGCGGGCACTTCAATTGGGTGCGGTCCTGGTACGACTTCGCGGTGCCCGACATCGGCCGATCGCCGCTGCTGGAGCGGACTTTCGAGTGGCTCGAGGACAACTGGCCGCACGAGGTGGACGCGCGAGAGCCCGTGCTGCTGTGGGGCGACGCGCGGGTGGGCAACGTGCTGTACCGCGACTTTGCCCCGGTCGCGGTGCTGGACTGGGAAATGGTCGCGCTGGGGCCACGGGAGCTCGACGTTGCCTGGATGATATTCGCGCACATGGTGTTTCAAGAGCTCGCCGGTCTGGCGACGCTGCCGGGCCTGCCCGAGGTGATGCGTGAGGACGACGTCCGTGCCACCTATCAGCGACTCACCGGCGTCGACGTGGGCGACCTGCATTGGTTCTACGTCTACTCGGGGGTGATGTGGGCCGTCGTTTTCATGCGCACCGGCGCGCGACGCGTGCACTTCGGCGAAACCGAAAAACCCGACGACGTCGAATCGCTGTTCTATCACGCCGGATTGATGCGCCGTTTAATCGGCGAGGGTCTAATCGGTGAAGGTTTAAAGGGAGAGGATCAGTAATGCTTGGCCCGCTTGACGAGTTCCCGGTACATCAAATTCCACAACCGATCGCATGGCCGGGTTCCTCGGACCGCAACTTCTACGACCGTTCCTACTTCAACGCCCACGACCGCACCGGGGACATCTTCGTGATCAGCGGCATCGGCTACTACCCCAACCTCGGGGTCAAGGACGCGTTCTTTCTCGTCAGGCGTGGCGACACGCAGACCGCGGTGCACCTGTCCGACGCCATTGACCAGGACCGGCTCAACCAGAACGTCAACGGCTACCGGATCGAGGTGATCGAGCCGCTGCACAAACTCCGGCTGGTCCTCGACGAAACCGAAGGAATCGCAGCCGATCTCACCTGGGAAGGCCTGTTCGACGTCGTCCAGGAACAGCCGCACCTGATGCGGTCCGGCAACCGGGTGACCCTGGACGCGCAGCGCTTCGCCCAGCTCGGCTCCTGGAGCGGCCGCATCGCCATCGACGGGCAGGAGATCGCCGTCGACTCCGCGACCTGGCTCGGCAGCCGCGATCGGTCCTGGGGCATCCGGCCGATTGGCGAACCCGAGCCGGCAGGCCGGCCCGCCGACCCGCCATTCGAGGGCATGTGGTGGCTCTACGTGCCGATGGCCTTCGACGAGTTCGCGATCGTGCTGATCATCCAGGAGGAGCCCGACGGGTTCCGTTCGCTCAACGACTGCACCCGGGTTTGGCGCGACGGCAGGGTCGAACAGCTGGGCTGGCCGCGGGTCAAGATTCACTACCGCTCCGGTACCCGCATCCCGACCGGCGCCACCATCGACGCGACCGCCCCCGACGGCACCCCTGTCCACTTCGACGTGGAGTCCAAGCTGCCGGTGCCCATCCACGTGGGCGGCGGATACGGCGGCGATTCGGACTGGCTGCACGGCATGTGGAAAGGCGAAAAGTTCGTCGAACGCCTGACGTACGACATGACCGACCCGGCGATCATCGGGCGCTCCGGCTTTGGCGTGATCGACCATGTCGGGCGTGCGCTGTGCCGCGACGGCGACGGCGAACCGGTCGAAGGCTGGGGCCTCTACGAGCACGGCGCGCTGGGCCGCCACGACCCGTCGGGCTTCAAGGACTGGTTAACGGTGGCGCCCTAGGTCTTTCGGCTAGGTCTTTCGGCTAGGTCTTTCGGCTAAGTCTTTCGGCTAAGCCCGCCTAGCTGGGCCGCTCGAAAGTTTGCAAACTGGTCCGGAAGCGTTCGGCGCCGACCGGGTTCGAGATTTCGATGACGAAGTCCGGCAGCGCGTTGGCGGTGGGTTTCCCGTCGGGACCGGCCGCGCCCGGCTCCGCATTCCACTCGATCAGGTGCACGTGAACCGCGTAGCGGCCGGGGGGCAGCGGGAGCGCCAAGAAGTCACCGTCGTCCCACCCGACAGCCTCCAGCCCGCCCAAGCGCGCAGAGCCCCGGCTGACGAACAAGTACGGCTCGGAGGAGACCAGGCGATATCGCTGCTCGCGGTCGGTCAACCCGGGCCGGGTCCGACCACCCCGCACCGCGAACTGGAACGCCCCGTCGCCCCCGATGTAGATCGGCACGAACGCGCCCGCCTCGATGTGCCGCAGCAGCGCCGCATCCTCGGATACCTCGTCCTCCCAGCTTTCGAAGTCCGTGATGGCGCCGAAGCGCTCCGGTTGCCAGATCGCGAACATCCCGGCGTCCGTACGCACCGGTTCGGATAACTCCCACTCAGCAACCATGTCCGCGACCATGTCAAAAGCCAACGTCAAGTCATTTCACGGCTTTTAATGCACCTGCTCAACCGTTGTCGTCACCCCGGACGACGACCCGGAAAGACCGGGCAATCCAGAATTATGCTACGAACGCGTCAAAATGCGGTTGACTAGAGTCCGTGACCGACCCTCCCCGGATTGTCGACGTCGTCGTGGTAGGGGCTGGCTTTGCCGGGTTGACCGCGGCGCGGGAGCTGGCGCGACAGGGTCATGATGTGCTGGTCTTCGAGGGCCGCGACCGGGTCGGCGGCCGTTCGTTCACCGGCAGCGTCGCGGGATTGCCCGCCGATCTGGGCGGCACGTTCGTCGGCCCGACCCAGGACGCGGTACTGGCGCTGGCGGCCGAGCTCGACGTCGCGACCGCGCCGACACACCACGATGGCAAGAACGTGATCCACTGGCGCGGCTGGGCGCGTTCGTACCGCGGCACCATCCCCAAGCTCTCACTGACCGGGCTGATCGACATCGGCAGGCTGCGTTGGCAATTCGACAGAATTGCGCGCAGCATCCCGCTGGCAGCACCGTGGGACGCGCGCCGCGCCCGCGAGCTCGACGACCTCTCGCTCGGCGAGTGGCTGCGCGCGATGCGCGCCACCGCCTCGTCCCGCGACCTGCTCGCCATCATGGCGCGGGTGACGTGGGGGTGCGAACCCGACGACGTATCGATGTTGCACGCCGCCCGCTACACGCACGCCGCCGGCGGCCTGGACCGGCTGCTCGACGTCGAAAACGGTGCGCAGCAGGATCGTTTCCCGGGCGGCACCCAGCAGATCGCCGAGGCGGCGGCCGCCGAACTGGGCGACCGGGTAATGCTCAACGCGCCGGTGCGCCGGATCGAAAGACACGGTGCGGGCGTGACGGTGTCCTCCGATCGCGGCCAGACCGAGGGCGGGTTCGTCATCGTCGCCATCCCCCCGGCCCATCGCGCATCTATCGAATTCGCTCCCCCGCTGCCGCCCGAGTACACCGAGCTGGCCAAGAATTGGCCGCAGGGCCGGCTCAGCAAGGCTTACGCGGCCTACTCCACGCCGTTCTGGCGGGACGACGGCTTCTCGGGCCAGGCGCTGTCCGACAAGGGCCCGGTGTTCATCACTTTCGACGTCAGCCCGCACGCCGACGGGCCCGGCATCTTGATGGGGTTCGTCGACGCCCGCGCATTCGACTCGCTACCCACCGACCAACGCCGCCGCGATGCGTTGCGCTGCTTCGCCAGCCTGTTCGGGGAAGAGGCGCTCAAACCGCTCGACTATGTCGATCACCGTTGGGGCGCAGAGGATTTCGCACCCGGCGGCCCCACTGCGGCCGTGCCACCCGGGTCGTGGACGCGATACGGTCCGTGGTTGCGCGAGCCCGTCGGTCCCATTCACTGGGCCGGCACCGAGACCGCGGACGAGTGGACGGGGTATCTCGACGGCGCCGTCCGGTCGGGCCAGCGGGCGGCCGCGGAGATCGCCGCCCTCCTGTTATGAGCTGAGCTGTACCTCGCGGGCCGGCAGCCTGTGGGTCACGGATTCGGCCAGTGTTCGCAGCTGTCCGTTCACCTCGTGAGGGTGTTCCAGCATCGAGCAGTGTCCGCCCGGCAGCTCGACAAGTCCGACGATGTTGGGCGCGGTGCGCGCGATCCTGCGGGACTGACCGATCGGCGTCAGACGATCGCGTTCGCTGCCGATGACCAACGTCGGCACCGTCAAACCGTCCAACTCGAGGTAGCGCGAACCCAGGGCATCCACGAGCATCTTCGCGCAGCCGCCGCGCCCCGCCGGTGATGTCCGAGCGAACAGCTCGTAGATGAGCCGCGCAGCGCTCGGGTCGGCGTCCCTGCCGACCGCCAGCATCGCAACCAGGTAGCGACTCGCGAACCGGGCCGCGGTGGGCACCGCAAACCCGCCGAACGCGCCGATCAATCCGCGCGCGGCCATGACGCGGGCCTCCGAAAATCCACGCAGTTCCCTGGGGACCGACATCAGCTTCACTTCGCGCACCAGGTCCCCGGTGGTGGTGTTGATCAGCGCGACCGCGTCGGCGCGCTGGCGAACCCTGTCGCGGTAGTGCGCCGACCAGGCGGCGATGGTGATGCCACCCATCGAGTGCCCCGCCAGCACCGCACGCTCGTGCGGCGCCAACGTCGCCTCCAGCACCGAATTCAGGTCGGACGCAAGGTGTTCGAGGCTATAGCCGCCGCGCCCCTTACCCTTGGGGACACCGCTGCGGCCGTGGCCGCGATGGTCGAAGGCAATCACCCGATAGTCGGAGGCGAGGTCGGCGATCTGATATGTCCACGCGCGGATCGCGCAGGTGATGCCGTGCGTCAGAACAATCGGATAGCCGTCGGGCGGCCCGAAGACCTCCGTGTGAAGCGGGGTGCCGTCGGCCCCGCGGACCGTCAGAGTGCGGCTCGGGGGCAGTGCATCAGGCAGCCGGTGAATCGCGCTTGTCGCTTGTCGAGCACTCATCGCTGCTCCCCCCTCGAACACGGCCCCGTTGCCGCACCCTGGATGTGACCGAGTTTACGTGGAATCAACGAGGGACTGGCCGGAATCGGCCAAATGCATCCCGGAAATTTCGGACGCCCGTCCAACAATCATCCAGCTAAGTCCGGCCGGGTGTGAGACGCTGACCAACGTGTCCCCGATGTCGCGTCGGGAGTTTTTCGCGGCCACGACGAGCGTGGTCGGGGGGACGCTGGTGGCCGCCTGCGCGTCGGATCCCCCATCGCCACCGGACACCAGATCGGTCCTCATCGTCGGCGCGGGGATGGCGGGTTTATCCGCCGCACGCAGCCTCGCCGACGCGGGGTGGCCGGTGCGCCTGATCGAAGCCCGCGATCGCATCGGCGGCAGGGTGTACACCAACCGCGATTGGGGCGCTCCGCTCGAGATGGGCGCGTCCTGGATCCACGGCACGACGAACAACCCGCTGACGGACCTGGCACGGCGGGCGCAGGCACGGCATGTTCCGACCGACTATCACGGGTGGACGAAGCTCGCGGTTGACCCGCGGCTGCCGTCGCTGGACTACCACCCACGGCACTGGCGCACGTTCGTCGACCAGGCCCGCGACGACGCCGACGGCGGCAGTCTCGGCGCCGCGGTCCACGCCGCTGCCACCGACGCCGAACTTTCCGAGTCCGACCGCGCCCAGTTGGCATTTTTCGTCGCCACCGAGATCGAGGACGAGTACGCGGCCGGCGCGGATCAGCTGTCCGCCAAGACATTTGACAAGGGCGATTACTGCGGCGGCGACCAGGACGTGATCACAACCGGGTACGACGCCCTGCCGCGGCTCCTGGCCGAGGGGCTGCAGATCGTGCTGAATAGCCCGGTAACCGCGATCGCGCGACGAGACCGCTCCGTCGTGGTGCGCACGAAAGACCGCTCCTTCGAGGGACCCGCCGCGATCGTGACGGTTCCGCTTGGTGTGCTGAAATCCGGTGCCATCGCCTTCGATCCGCCCCTTCCGGACGGACACGCCCACGCGATTGACGCGCTCGGCTTCGGCGTGCTGTCCAAGAGCTACTTCCGCTTCAGCCGGCGCACCTGGGACGCGGAGAACGCCTTCTACCTGTACCTCGGACACGAGCCCGGCGCGTGGTCGCAATGGTTCACCTTGCCGGGCGCCTCGGGTCCGATTGTGTTGGCGTTCAACGCCGGTGACCGCGGCCGCGCGGTGGAGTCGTCCTCCCCGAGGGATCTCATGGCCGGCGCGCTGCCCATTGCGCGGCAGCTGTTCGGCGACGACATCGCGCCCGTCGAGGTCGCGACGTCGACGTGGACCACCGACCCCTACGCCCGCGGCGCCTATTCATTCCACGCACCCGGCTCCGGCCTCGACGACCGGCGGCAGCTGCAGCAGCCGATCGACGACCGGCTCTATCTCGCGGGCGAGGCCGTCGGCGTCGACAATCCGGCGACCGTGACCGGCGCCGTGCTCAGCGGCCGCTACGCCGCCGGCCAATTGATGCGACGGGTAAGGGTCGGGTAAAGGTGTGAATGTGACGGCTCCGAAGGGGCGTTCGACGGCCGACGTCGTGGCGACTGTGATCATGTTGACGGTCGCGGCAACGACGGCGTCGCTTTCCCTACTTATCTCGTTCTTTTTCGCAATGGCGACCGACGCGTGTGGAGACAACTGCAACACCGCGGCGCTCGATTGGGTCTACCCCGTGACGTGGGGTGGTATCGCGATCGGCGCGATAGTCGCGATCGCGGGCGTCGCCGTCGCGGCCAACCGCGGCCGGGTCATGTGGGTATGGCCGACGATCGCCGTGGCGCTGATCGTCGTCACCTTCGTCATCGGAGGGGAGTTAGCCAACTCGGTCAACCCGCATCACTAATGGCCGAGTCGGCGAGTGCCACAGCAGAATTCGCGGGCTAACGCTCCAGGGCCCTCGCGCAGGCGTTGAGGATCGCAAGGAAGCTGGAACGCAGCAGCCGAAGGCTGATGGCCTCGAGCACCTTGCCGCCGGCCACCGCCGGATGGGTGTAGTTAGTCAGCCAGTCGACGTCAGTGCCGCCACCCGAAGACGTGCCCGAAGACGCGCCCGAAGGCGTGAACGTCAGGGTCCCGCCCTCGTGGTCGAACGGCGGGAAGGACCGGACGATGAGGTAGGAGTAGCTGTGCGGCCGATCGTAGGCCGTGATTTCTTCGCGAAACCACGTGCCAAGCCCGACCACCTCGCGCACCGCACCCGCGCCGGGCGCCGCGGAGTCCTTCGCGTAACCGGCCTTGAGGACCAGCGGAGCGGCCGCCAGGTTGGCCGGGTCGGCCAACCAGTCGAAGACCTGGTCCACCGGCGCGGCGATCGTCCGCTCCAAATGAATCTCGACCATGACCACATGCTAGACGCCATTCGACCCGTGCTGGCGAGGGGGTCTGGCGTAAAGCTTTGCTTACGAGGGTTTTTCGTTCAAGTGTGCTGCGATTCTTCGACGAGCTGCAGGGCTTCGGGAACCGAATCGACGAGAGGCAAGCCGTGGTCGGCCACGACTCGGGTGAGCCGACGCAGCGTCGGACCGCC
Source organism: Mycobacterium sp. IS-836 (assembly GCF_001954275.1). Classification (GTDB taxonomy): domain Bacteria; phylum Actinomycetota; class Actinomycetes; order Mycobacteriales; family Mycobacteriaceae; genus Mycobacterium. Next base: position 40,316 of record NZ_MBEU01000037.1, read on the forward strand.
GACCATGTCGCACCGCAACCTGGCTTCTTGGTTTTCGTGATTGAGGATGATCAGCGCGCGAAGGCCGGCTACATCGAGAAACTCGAGGAGACGCAAATCAAGGATCAGAGGAACGTCCGGCCGCTCAATGCGGCGGATCGCCCGGGATACCAAGTCCGCGTTCGACGCGTCGATTTCGCCGCCGACGCGTACGACCGTCGCCGGGCCCCGCTCTTGAACACACAGTTGTGCCCCGGCACAGTCGATCAGCTCTGGTCTGTGGAGATCCGGTGCGGAGAAGACAAAGGCAGCCATGTGATTGCGCCCATCTAGGGTGGTGACGATAGCCCCGGGTGAACGGGGGCTGTGGACTCAACCTGAGGTAAAGCGTACGCCCGCGGCCGCACCGAGCGATGCCGAACCAGGCCGCGCAATTCGACGGCCGGGTGCGAACACCCTGCCGCACAGGCTATTCCGGGCTTGTTCGGCCTGCCCGAGCAGCCTAGGAGCCTTCGTTTCCTGGCTCGGGTCCACTGATCCGCTTCGTTTTTCGGCTTGCAGTCAGCTCATTGTTGAGTGTCGTATGTGGGCTCTGGCCATAGGTCTGCCGATAGAGCACCGCGAACCGGCCCGTGTGGGCAAAACCCCATCGCTGCGCAACCTCGGTAACGGTGGTCCCAGAACGGTCGCCGTTCATCAAGTCCTGGTGCGCGCGATGCAGCCGAACGCGACGCAGATACTCCGTCGGGGTGGTGTCGAGCCGCTGCCGGAAGAGGTATTGCACCGCTCGGGGCGTCAGATGCACGGCGGCCGCCACATCGCCGACGCCGACGTCACCGGCGGCGTGGCGATGGATGAATTTCACCGCGTCTTTCAGCGTTTCCGGCACCGCGGGGTCACTCAGCAGATCCTGCTGCAGGGTGACGTTCGACGGGTAGCATTCGAGCAGCGCCGTGGCCAGTAGGGGCGCCGCCGCCCCGGCGATCAACGGTTGGTGCACGGCATCCGACGAAGCAAGGGTGGCTATCACGTAATCCAGCGCTCGATGCCACGCGCGCACGGCGGCGCCCGAGCGTGGGCGCGAGCTGAGGAAGCGAATGTGCTGCGGTACCGGAGCAAGGCGGTCGGCGGCGACCTTGCGCAGCGCGTCGGCGCCGACGGTGACAACGTCGAAGCGGGCGCCGTTCACGTGCACCACGCAGGACATGCCGTGGGCTATCAGCAGCGGAGAGTCCGCGATCGGCAGTGGACCACCCGTCACCGACAAAGATCCCGCGCGGGGCTGGATCACGAGAACGGAGTCGGCGGGTGGAATCTTGCACGCCATCCGACCCTTAATCATCACCTCGTCGAAAGTCAGTTCAGCCGCTTCGCACCGCCGATGGGCGACGGTCGAGCCCCGAGCGAGGCCCGTAATCAGCCAGCCGGGTTTGTAGGCGTCGGCGAAGAATCGAGTCGCCGCAACGGGATCGCCGGTGCGGAATTGCTCGTACCTGACGGCAGCCGGGGCGTGCATGGCGCCGGGATCCGCGTCATGGGCGCGGGCCGGACCGGCATGATCTGCGTTGTGCAGGTCGACGTGAACCGCGCTGAACTCACCGGCTGAGCCCGGGACGGGGCCGGAGGCTACGTTTTCGGTGATGCTCGTCATTGTATGGCTCGGCATCGGGCCTAACAAAGACTACTCCGCGCAGCGCCCATCGCGTCACCGAACGGCTGTCGGCTGCAACGATCGGGTCGGCGACTGTTCGGAACCGAGCTGCCGGTATATGTTCAGCGCGTCGAGCGCGACCCGGTCCCAGGTGAAGCGCGACAATACTCTGCAGCGACCCGCCGCACCCATACTCTGGCACCGAAACTCTTGTGCCAAAAGGCTTCTCAACGTCGCAGCCAAGTCGTTGGGGTGGTCCAACATCAACCCGGTTACTGAATCAACGACCACGTCGGCCAGGACACCGACCGGCAAGGCGACCACCGCCACCCCGCTGGCCATGGCCGCTAACGCGGGCGTTGCCCGCGGTGGCTGCCGAGGTGTGCACGCGAGAACATCGGCGGATCGCACCATCATCGATAGCTCGGCACCGGACACGGTACCGACGAATCGCACCCGGTCGGCCACGCCCAATTCTGCGGCAAGACGTTTCAGACCATTGCGCGCCTTGGTGTGGGTACGGTCGGTGACACGGTCGGTGACACGGTCGGTGATATCTGTCTCCGCGACGACAAGCTCGGTATCCGGAACCCTTGGCATCGCGCCAATCGCGAGGTCGAAGCCGTTGCCCGGCAACGGGTTCGGCGCCATACATAGGACACGATGCAGGTTGGTGCGGCCCAGCACCGGACCCACCGAGGTGTACTGCTCGACGTCGACGCCGCTCGTCAGGACGGACACCCGCGCCCGACCATGCCGCACCCTGGCCAGCGCGGAGACGTCGGCGCTGCTCTCGACGGTCACCCAGTTCGCATTGCGCGCCAAGAGCGGCTCGATACGTTCGCGCTCGGTGACCCGAGCTACCTTGCGCTTGCCCCCGGCGGATTGCGGACACGACACCAGGGGCCCGAACGTCTGAACGGTCGGTAGGTTTTGTCGCCGTGCGGCCAGCTGAGCCGCCAGCCCGCCCAGCCATCCGTACGCGTGCACGATGTCCGGTCGATCCGCGGACCATAGCCGCTCGAGTGTGGCCGCCCACTCACCGACGAATGGCAACAGGGCGGCATCTTTGCCCACGCTCGCGGGGCCGACCCTCAGCCCGACGGCCCGATAGCCCCAATCGGCGCCGACTTCTCCCGTGGGTCGATCCGCTTGCCGAAGGTAGGCCGTGGCGTGCTCCCCCTGGGCCGCAAGCGCGGTACACAGCCGCCTCGTGTCGTCACCGATGAAGTCGTCGCCTCCGACGATCGCGATCTTCACCGCAGACTCCCTTCCGGGCTCGGGGATCCCTTCGGGCGCCGTTGACCCGCCAACACGCGCAATAAATCCGTACCCAGCACCCGCTGTCGACGAAACTCGGCGTCCCTGGTGCTTCGTCTGTTGTCCCGCACGCTTCGGATTGTGGATACAACGCAGGCTGGAAAAGGGGCCGAAGGGGCGCTTCGCCGCCGGGACTGCCGTATACCGCTAATGGGTGGACACTGGATAGATGGCGACCCAAGCCACGGCTGTTGAGCTGGTGGTTCTGCTGGCCTCAGCGGGCGGCCTGGATGCGTTGTCCGTGGTGCTCCATGATCTGCTGCCCGAGTTTCCCGCCGCGGTCGTCGTGCAACAGCATCTCGGCGGGTCTGCCAGTGTGCTGCCCACGATCCTGGCCAGGTCAACCGAGCATCGGGTGGACTGGGCGTCCGACGGCGAGCCGCTCGAACCGGGGCAGGTGATCGTGTGCCCGCCGGAAATGCACATGGAACTGGAGGCCGACGGTTCCTGCCGCCTGCACAAAGTGCGGGAGCGCGGCGACCGGCCCTTCGACGCGCTGTTGACCTCGGTGGCCCGCTCGTATGGTGCGCGGGGGTTAGCTGTGGTGTTGTCGGGCTCCGGCCGCGACGGGGCGGAGGGCACGGCGGCGATGAAGCGAGTCGGCGCCATCGTGATCGCGCAGAGCCCCGACACCGCCGACTACCCCTCGATGCCGATGGCCGCGGCTGAAGCCGGCGCCGACCTGGTGCTACCGATCCATGAGATCGGTGCAGTCCTGGCCGACGTCGTCGGAGGCGCGCCGCTGCCCCGGCGAGGTGGCTCGGGTAGCGGCTCCGACAGGGTCGACCACGCTGCCGAAACGAGTCAAGAGAGCGACCCGACGCCCAGCAGCGAGACACGCCAGCCCCCCAACAGCCCGGCCGCCCGCGCCGAAACCGCCCGGCTGCGAGCGACCGAACTGCGGCGCAGACGCGAGGAGCTGGCCGCGGGCCTCGGCCCCAGCGCGGAGACGGTAGCGGTTGCGCGGCGCAGGGTCCAAGAGTCGTTGCGCCGCGCGCAACTGGCGCACCAAGCCGCCTCACGCGCGGCGGCGGAGTGGGGACGCTGACTAGTCGGCCAAAGACGTGGCGGCGATGCTAGCCCACAACCTCCATCAGTAGCAGCGCCCCGCGGACGTCTTCCCCAGCCGAGCGGAACGGCGTGCAGGTGACCCGGACTTGCGCGGGTCGGCCGCGCCGGTTGACCGCGTCCACCACCGTCTGGCTGGAGGTATCGGAGTCGACAAACGCGTTGCCGATCAGCGGACGCACCGTGTCGATGGGCAAGCCGATGTCCAGCCCTGTCAATTTCGACCCCGTCGTCTCGTCGGCGCGCAGGCCCCACAGGTCCTCGCACCCGCGGTTCCACACGACCACCCTCATTTCACGGTCCACCACGACCATTCCCAGCTGGACGGAGTTGATCAGCGAATCCAGGAAGTTCTTGGCGTCGTCGAGTTCCACGCTGCGTTCGCGCAGCGTTTCGTTGATGGTGTGCAGTTCGTCGTTCGTGGACTGCAACTCCTCGTTCATCGTCTCGAGTTCTTCGTTGGTGGACTGCAATTCCTCGTTGGTGGTCTCGAGCTCCTCGACGGTGGACTGCAATTCCTCGTTGGTCGTCTCGAGCTCCTCGTTGGTGGATTGCAGCTCTTCGTAGGCCGCCTCGAGCTGGCGGTTGGTCTGCACGACCTTGTCCAGCAGCGCGCGCGTCGCGGTGACGTCGAAGAACACGATGGAAACCCCGAGCAGGCCGTTTTCGGCGTCGACGAGCGGGTTGATATGGATCTCGAACCACACCGTTTCGGCGCCTGGCCGTTGCCATTTGACGTCGGGGATCCGCGCCGAACGCCGCTCCACCTTGGCCTGCTCCAGGTAAGCCCGCAGCTCGACCGGACGATACGACACTTCCAGGTCGCGCAGCAGCCGGCCGATGTCCCGAGCCGACAGGCCGAAGATGCTCTCCGCCTGCTGGTTGATCATCGCCACGGTGTCTTCGCCGGTGACCACGATCTGCGCAACCGGGCTGGCCCGAAACGCCAAGTCGCGCACCGTGGTCAGGCCCGGTAGCTCGCCGTGCCGGTCGTAGAATGCCGCGGCCGGATCGTAGCGTTCTAGCCCGTTGTGGGTCCCCGCTGCCTTGCGAAAGATCCGGTTCTTCAGGTCCAGCGGGGTAAACCGGTCACCGTGGCTCAGCAGCATCTCGGCGTGGCCGAGAAAGAGCGTGCCCTGTGGTCCCAGCGCAAAATGTAGGCGCCCCAAGACGTTTCGTTGTGTCTCCGCATTGAGGTACATCAGGGTATTACGGCATACCAGCAAGTCGACGCGGGAGATCGGCGCGTCCTTGACGAGGTCGTTGCGACCGAATATCACCGCGCGGCGCAAATCTTTGTGAAATATGTAGCGGCCGTTGAGCTGCTCGAAATAGCGCGCCAACAGATCCTGCGGCACCGACTCGACGGCCCTGGAGTCGTAGGAGGCGGTGCGCGCCTCGGCGAGCGCCTCCTCGTCGATGTCCGTGGCGTAGATCTTGACCCGCTGCCGGAACGCGTCGGGACCCAGCGCTTCCGCCAGTAGCATCGCCAACGTGTAGGCCTCCTGCCCGGACGCGCATCCCGCGCTCCACACCCGAATCGGGTCGTCGGGGCCGCGCTCGGCCATCATCCGCGGGATGACCTCGGCGCTGATGAATTCCCACGCCTCCGGATCCCGGAAGAACGCGGTGACGTTGATGAGGATGGTGTTGAACAGCGAGGCGAATTCGTCCGAGCTGGCCTGCAAAACGTCGAGGTATTCCTCGAACGAGGTGTATCCGGCCTGATCCATCCGGTGACGGACGCGCCGCATCAGCGAGGTCCGCTTGTAGCCGGTGAAGTCGAAGCCGCGGGAATCGCGCATGTAGCGCAACAAGGCCTCGAAGGCTTCGTCAGTGGTGCCGTCCATTCGGTCCCGTTTCGAAGAGAGCGTCTGCCGGAGGACTAGAACACTACTCGCGACGTCAGAACTTATTTTCGCGACCGACGACGGCCCATACCGTCTTGCCCGACGCCGTCGGTGTGCTTCGCCAGGCACGACACAGCGCGGAAACGATCGCCAGCCCGGACACGATATCGGCGCCTCGATCGGGATCCTCGTGCCGGGCCGCCTGCCGGTCACTGCCGTCCTCGACGGCGACCGTGACGCTGTCCTTGTGGGACTCGACGATCAGGACCGGCGCGCTGTCGGTGTGGGCGAGGACGTTTTCGACGAAGACTGTCGCTACCGTGGCCGCCGCCGGAATCAGCTCACGCTTGTCCCACTTGGTGAGCCAATCGGTAACCATCGCGCGGGCAAGGCCGACACTGATCCTGCTGTCGGGAAGCTGGGTGCGCGCCCGCCGCCGCACGGGTAACGACCGATCGCGGACGGCGTCCAGCGCCGACTGCCGGGTCGGGTGCACGGGGACATACCGCGACACGCCCGTGGCGGTGATGGCCCGCACCGATCGCCGCGATTCGCACACCACCAGGATCGGCACATCCGGCCAGACACTGACGTGCCAGCGAGCACTGGTGAATACCGACCACGCGGATCCGGATGGCACCCATAAGTTGTTGACGTCGACGATCACGGCGCGGGGCTCGTCGAGCGCGGCCTTGATGATGGCGTCGCGCAAGCCACGGTAGGTAGCGCCGTCCAACACGCCGGTGACCGTCACGTAGGCCACGTCGTCGCAGCGTTCCACGTCAACCCTGATGGGCTCGGTGAATTCAGCCCGCGGCGTCACCGACATCACCCGACCGGGGGGCGCTGGCCGATAGCCGCTGGCCGAGGACCGTCAGGGCACCTTCGGTTTCCGCGGCCAGCGCGGTATACCGCGCGTAGAGCGGTCCGTGCCCGACGTTGTCGGCGAGTTGCCTGGCCAGCCTCGCCTTTTCCTGCAAGCTGCGCAGGGCGACCCACAGCGCGTTCTCGACTTCGTTGTCGCGGGCGGTCAGCAGCGAGTCGGGTGTCCATGCGTGACCCACGCGGCAGCGGAAGTGACCCTCGCCGATCGAAACCAACGACCCGTTGCAGTCCGGGCACGTGTACCCCGATGCCGGACCCAGTTCCTGGGTATCGAAGTTGGTGGAGAATCGGCGCGTCATGGCGATGCGGTTCTCGAGCTCCATCCGAGCGTCGGGCTCCATGTTCGGCTCCTTGATCTCAAGCTGCGAAAGCTTTTTGAGCATTTCGCCCATGTCGGCCGCCGCCGCCAGGTGGTCCAGCACGCCCGCTTCGCGCGCCTTGGCCGGCAGCGCCGGAAAAAGTGCGTCGTCGAGCGACTGGCCGATCGTCTTGCCGCCGCGCGAGCGGATCGCTGCCAGCCCCAGTACACCGTCGTCGAGCACACCAGACATGAGGATCCCGACGACACGGGGACCGAACGCCAATGCAACCGAGCGGAACAATGCGTTGATCGCCGGCCGATGTCCGTTCTCGGTCGGTCCCTGCGACAGCACCACGCGATGGTCGGCGACCAGCAGATGGCGATCCGGGCGCGCGACATAGATGTGTCCCGATTGCAGGCACGCCCCGTCCTCGGCCGTCGCGGCGGGCAGCGGCCCACTGCGGTCGATGATGCGCGCGAGGATGCTCGGTGCACCGGGGGGAATGTGCAAAGCCATCAAGTACGCGTAGGGCAGATCGGTCGGCAATCCGGCGGCCAGATTCGACAGTGCTTCGACACCCCCCGCCGATGCACCGATCGCCACTACGCCACTGACGCCATTGAGGTCGCCGTTTACCTCGGTCGCCTGTATCACCACTCTCGACTACCCCCCTCAAGGGTAGGCAACCGCGGAGCCGGTGGATAGATGCGTGGACAGATGCGCGGGCCACCGTTTGCGCCGGTTGATCAGTGGTACCCAAAACCGGATAGCCCGCGCCGTGATGTAGCCGTGAGGCAGGAGGGAACCCATGGGCAGCGACCACACGTCCGATCCGAAGCAGCGCGATCTGGAACCGTCCCGCTTCCGTCGCGATACCGGATACCTGACCACCCAGCAGGGTGTCCGCGTCGACGACACCGATGACTCGCTGACGGTCGGCGAGCGGGGACCGACGCTGCTGGAGGATTTCCACGCCCGGGAGAAGATCACCCACTTCGACCACGAGCGCATACCGGAGCGAGTGGTGCACGCGCGGGGCGCCGGCGCGTACGGCTTCTTCGAACCGTACGACGACTGGCTGGCCGAGTACACCGCGGCGAAATTTCTGACCACACCCGGAACCCAGACCCCGGTCTTCGTCCGCTTCTCGACGGTGGCCGGGTCGCGCGGTTCGGCCGACACCGTCCGCGACGTGCGCGGCTTTGCCACCAAATTCTATACAGCACAAGGCAATTACGATCTTGTCGGAAACAACTTTCCGGTCTTCTTCATCCAGGATGGGATCAAGTTTCCCGACTTCGTGCACGCCGTCAAACCCGAGCCGCACAACGAGATTCCGCAGGCGCAGTCGGCGCACGACACGTTGTGGGACTTCGTCTCGCTGCAGCCCGAAACGCTGCACACGATCATGTGGCTGATGTCGGACCGGGCGCTACCGCGCAGCTACCGGATGATGCAGGGCTTCGGAGTGCACACGTTCCGGCTGGTAAACGCCAGCGGTGAAGGCACTTTCGTGAAGTTCCATTGGAAGCCGCGGCTCGGCGTGCACTCATTGATCTGGGATGAATGTCAGAAGGTCGCCGGCAAAGACCCCGATTACAACCGCCGCGACCTGTGGGAGGCCATCGAGTCGGGCCAGTACCCGGAATGGGAACTCGGTGTGCAGCTCGTGGCCGAGGCCGACGAGTTCAAGTTCGACTTCGACCTTCTCGACGCCACGAAAATCATTCCCGAGGAACAGGTTCCGGTTCGCCCCGTGGGGAAGATGGTGCTGAACCGCAACCCGGACAACTTTTTCGCCGAAACCGAACAGGTGGCGTTTCACACCGCGAACGTGGTACCGGGGATCGACTTCACCAACGATCCGTTGTTGCAGTTCCGCAACTTCTCCTACCTCGACACCCAGCTGATCCGTCTCGGCGGTCCCAATTTTGCGCAACTGCCGGTCAATCGGCCGGTAGCCGAGGTGCTCAATAACCAGCAGGACGGCTACGGTCAGCACAGGATCCCACAGGGCCGATCGAGCTACTACAAGAACACCTTGGGTAGCGGGTGTCCCGCGCTGGCCAATGACGACGTCTTCCGGCACTACACCCAGCGAATGGACGGCGCCGCGATGCGCAAGCGCGCCAAGTCTTTTGAAAATCACTACAGTCAGGCGCGAATGTTCTGGAAGAGCATGTCGGCGGTCGAGGCCGAACACATCGTCGCCGCGTTCGCCTTTGAACTCGGCAAGGTCGAGGTCCCCGACATCCGGTCGGCGGTGGTGGGCCAACTCGCCCACATCGATCACGAGCTGGCGGGGCAGGTCGCGGCCAAGCTCGGGCTCCCCGAGCCGGAGCGCCAGCAGGTCGACGACGTGCCGGAGTCGCCGGCGCTGTCCCAGCTCACCGACGTCCCCGACACGATCGCCTCGCGCAAGATCGCGGTGCTGGCCGCCGACGGCGTGGACGTCGTCGGGACGCAGCGCTTTAAGGAGCTCATGCAGCAGCGCGGCGCGATGGTTGAAGTGCTGGCCCCGGTTGCCGGCGGAACTTTGGAGGGCGGATCGGGCGGCGAACTTCCCGTCGACCGCGCTTTCACCACCATGGCGTCCGTCCTGTACGACGCCGTCGTGGTGGCCTGCGGACCGCGCTCGGTGTCGACCCTCGCCAACGACGGGTACGCCGTGCACTTCGTGGTCGAGGCATACAAGCACCTCAAGCCGGTGGGTGCGTTCGGCGCCGGCATCGACCTGCTCCGCGCGGCGAACATTGAGAACCGGCTCGCCGATGACAACCCCGCGGATGACAACAGCGTCGTGAGCGATCAAGCCGTCGTGACCACCACGGCGGCCGCCGACGAATTTCCCGAGGAGTTCGTCGACGAATTCGCCGCAGCCCTGGCCCAACACCGCTGCTGGCAACGACAGACGGACCCCGTCCCCGCATAGCACAGGAGGTTTATCGTGCCCAGATCGTCGATCAAGAACGAAAAGATGTACCAGGAGCTACGCAAACAGGGCGACTCCAAAGAGAAAGCCGCGCGGATCTCCAACGCGGCCGCCAGCCGGGGCAAGTCGTCGGTGGGCCGCAAGGGCGGCAAGTCCGGGTCCTACGCCGACTGGACGGTACCGGAATTGAAGAAGCGGGCCAAAGAGCTTGGTATGTCGGGGTATTCGGGCCTGACGAAGGACAAACTGGTCGCCAAGCTGCGTAACCACTGAGTCCGCGGCTGAGTCGCTGAGATCTAGTCGAATCTAGTCGGTGAGCCCCAGCCGCTCGGCCAGCACCAAGAATGCGACCGCGTAGTCGTTGTCGGCGGTCCGTGATCTGATGCGATCCCAGTCCAGCCGTTCGCGGATCGCCCGCACGGCCGGCAGCAGCTTCGCGAAATCGCAGTGGTGCTCGTTGAGCGCGCGCAACTTCTGGATAACCACCAGGGTCGGCGGCAGCACCGGCATCGATATCGCCAACACGTCGCGCTGCTCGGCGCAGTCCAGGGTGGCCCGATCCACCGGCACGCCGTTCACCCGGTGCAACACATCCACGACCGTGCCTCCGGTGCGGGCCTTGAACAGCCAGTCCTCCGGCGGGTGTTCGACGGCGAATCCGGCGTCGTTCAAGGTCGCGACGGCGGCCGCCGCATCGGCCTCGGCGACCACCAGATCCACATCGTGGCTGGGTTCGGGTGCGCCGTATGCCCATAGCGCGTAGCTGCCCGCCAGCGCGAAACGCGGCCCATTCTCTTTGAGTGCCGACGCCGCGCCACGCAGCGCCTCGCGCAACCGCGCACAGTCGGCGGACACGTGTGCGCCAGTCTGAACGGCATCCGTCTGAATGGGGTTCATCGTGGATAGGTGATACCCGCCGGCCAGCGTCCGCAACCCGTTTAAGCGTCGTTTAGGCGTCGGCCAAATGGGCAATCGACCAGGTATGTCAGTGCAAAGATCGGCGTCGGGTGACCGCGCGTGACTGCGGGCCTCGTGCAGCACTGGCTGGAGTCGGGACGACTCGAGTTGCCGCTGCCCGCGTCGGGCCGTACCGCTGAGCGCTGGCAAGGCCTGGCGGGCCTCGCCGAAGAGGACATCGCGGCGGCCCGGATCGCCGAGACCCACGTCGACGCCGTCGCAATATTGGACGAATTGGGCGGCAAGCCACCGGAATCGGGCCAGCTATGGGCCGTCTGGGCGGCCGAATCCCCCGACGCGGTGCTGACGGCCACCAAGATCAGCCGCGGGGCGTTCACGCTGAACGGCACCAAGGTGTGGTGCCAGGGAGCAGGGTTCTGCACCAATGCGCTCGTGACCGCGCGCCTCGACGACGGAAGGCGGGGACTGTTCGCGGTAGCGGTCCTCGACCATGCCGTCAAAGCGCTGCCCAGCACGTGGTGGAACGCCGGGATGGCCGGCAGCGACACCCGGCCGGTCCAGTTCACCAACGCCCACGCCGTCGCGGTGGGCGACCCCGGTGACTACCAGAACCGCCCCGGCTTCTGGCACGCCGCGATCGGCGTGGCCGCGTGCTGGCTCGGCGGCGCGCGCCGGGTCGCCGAACCGCTATACCGTTGCGCCGGAAGCAAATCGGCTGACGCCTACTCACTGGCCCATCTGGGTGCGGTGGACGCCGCACTGGCCGCCGGCGACGCAATGCTGGCCACCGCGGCAGCCCAGATCGACGACGACCCATTCGACCGGGCCGGCACCGCACAACTGCTGGCCCGCCGCGTGCGAAGCATCGTCGAACACGCGGCCGACGAAGCCATCACCCGCACCGGGCGCGCCCTGGGACCGGGCCCGCTGTGTCAGGACGGCCGGCACGCCCAACGGGTGGCCGATTTGAGCATCTATATCCGACAGAGTCACGCCGAGCGAGATCTTGCCGAGCTCGGACGACTCGCCGGCGACCACCGCTGGGGAACGACCGACGACCAGGTGAGGACCACGTGAGAGCGACCGTGACGACCATTGCGACAAGCAATTGCACGCGGTTTGCCGCCAGGCCGCTGACCCGCGGCGGCACCCCGGTGCCAATCTGGCTCGCTGCCCTCGACCGGGGTGCCCCGCCGCCACTGGATCTGACCGAATGCCCCGGCCTTATCGTCGTCGCACCCCATCCCGACGATGAGACGCTCGGCCTGGGCGCAACCATCGCGCAATTGGCCGCCTCGGGCACCGACGTCCAGGTGGTGTCGGTCAGCGACGGCGGCGCAGTCCGGCCCGACGCGTCGCGGTCCGAACGGCTCCGTCTGGCAGCGATACAGAAATACGAATTACGCAGGGCAACGGGCATTTTGGGGCTCCCTCCGCCGATATCACTGGGCCTGCCCGACGGCCGTATCGCCGACCACGAGGGCGGGCTCACCGAGACGCTGGTCAACATCCTCGCCGATGCCCGGCCCGGGACATGGTGTGCCGCCACGTGGCGCGGCGACGGCCACCCCGACCACGAGGCAGCCGGGCGCGCTGCCGCGGCGGCGTGTGCGCGCACGGGTGCCACGCTGCTGGAGTATCCGGTCTGGATGTGGCACTGGGCTAACCCCGCCGATCCTGCGGTGCCGTGGAACCGGGCATATTCGGTGCCCGTGCCCGCGTGGGCTCTCAGCCGTAAACGCCTTGCGGCGCATTGCTTTCGCAGCCAACTCCAGGCGGGAAACGCAGACTCGGCACCCGTATTGCCGGCATTCGTCCTCGCGCGGCTCCTGGCGGTCGGGGAACTGGTGTTCCGATGAACGCGCGATGTGCAAGTGACGGCACCAGGGACCGATGTGCCGGTGACAGCATCAAGGACCTATGCGCGTAGCGACCTTCAACATCCTGCATGGTCGCACGGTCGGCGATGGCGTTGATCCGCAACGGCTACGCGACTGCGTGCGCCGGCTTGATCCCGACGTGTTGGCGTTGCAGGAGGTCGACTTCGAGCAGCCGCGCTCGGAGCGGGCCGACCTCACCGCGGTGGCGGCCCAAGCGATGGGAGCGGTGGAGCACCGGTTTGTCGCCGCTATCTCGGGCACCCCTGGGGCGACCTGGATGGCCGCCACGGGCCGCGAACAACCCGGGACCGCGGCATACGGAATCGCCCTGCTGTCAAGGTATCCGGTGGACAGCTGGCAGGTGCTGCGCCTGCCGCGGATTCCGATGCGCTTTCCCATGTACCTGCCGGGACCCAGGCGGGTGATGATCGTCGATGAAGAACCGCGGGCGGCGGTCATCGCACGGCTGCGCACCCCGCGGGGCGCTCTGACGGTGGCCAACACGCACTTGTCTTTCGTACCCGGCTGGAATCGGCGTCAGCTGCGCCGGCTGATCCGCGACCTGCGCGGCTTTCCCGGTCCGCGGCTGCTGATGGGAGACCTGAACATGACGCCCCAGGCAGTCCGGCGTTGGTCGGGAATGCGGACGTTGGCGGTGGCCCCGACCTTTCCCGCGGATGCGCCCGGCCGCCAGCTCGACCACATCCTTACCGACGACAATCGCTTGCGGGCCGATGCCGCCGAGGCGGAGCTGATGCCGATATCCGACCATCGCCCACTGGTGGTCGACCTCAGATCGCGGTGAGTCCGCGTTGAACGCGGTCGATGTCGTCCGGTAACGGCATCTCGTTGGTGACCCTGGTGATCTCCACCCCGACATCGACCCGGAAATCGGCGCTACCGACGGGTCGCGGTTCTGGCGCGAATTTACTTATGACAGACCGGATCTCGTCGTCCGATGCTCGTCGCGGCAGCAGGGCCAGCAGCGGCACATAACCCACGGCCGGCGTCCCGCTCGAGTAACCGGCACGGAGAAAAGCGACAATGCGCGCCACCCGGTCGCCCATGCTCATTTTGCCGGGATAGCCCGGCAAAACCGTTTGAAACGCAGCCGTTTGAGCGCAGCCGTTCACGAAACGAAAGTCCACAAAACGAAGAGGCCCGGTCCCCCAACGGAACCGGGCCTCTCGTTCGTTCGAAACTACTGGTTTTCCTTTTGCCGTTCCTCGGCGGCCTTTGCGCCGGCGCGGGCGGATTCGGCTTCGGCTTCCTTCTTGCCCGCATCGCGCTGGGCGTCGGCCTTGTCTTGCTGCGCCTGACCCTCTTCGACGACGTCGTCGCGGCCGGCCAGGGTTCCGCCAACCTCTTTCGCCTTACCCTTAACGCCTTCAACGGCGCCCTTGACGGCTTCTTGTGCTCCGCTCTTGTGATCGCCCATGTTTCGACCTCCCTTTCGGTGGTTGCTGAGCTTGCGCCCATCTGGATGCGGATCGGCCTGATCAGCTGGCACGCACCGCGGCCTTCTTTGGCTCCTCGGTTTGTTAGCTGCCGGGCTAATCAACGCGTCCGCGTATATCGGCTTCCCGCGCCGCGGCCCGCCAAACGCGCCCACCGCATCGCGAACAATTTCGCCTGGTCGACCCGCAGGTGTCACGAGTCACTGGAGTCCCCCAACGAATCAAGTTGCGCGGCTAGCACTCCGGCGGACAAGCGGCGAAATTTATCCGCGGAGCCCTGTTTGAATGCCCTAATCCGGGGTACAAGCCGTGAGCCAACGAAGGGGGTGTGAAACGACCAACGTCGCCGTCATCGGAGCGACCGGCACGGCCGGGTCCCGCGTCACCGCCAGGCTGAAAGGCCGCGGTGTCGCGGTGATCGAGCTCGCCCGCGCCCACGGCGTCGACCTGATCTCCGGGTGCGGTCTGGCCGAGGCGCTTGAGGGAGTCGACGTCGTCATCGACGTGTCCGATCCGGTGCCGGATGGCGATGACGGCGACATCATCGACGCCCTGGCGACCGCGTCGCACAACCTGATCGGTGCGTGCGCCTTGCAAGGAGTCCAGCGGCTGGTGGCGTTGACGCTTGCCGGCATCGACGACCCCACGCTCGATGCGTCCCCCTACTACGTGGCCAAACGCGCGGCCAAGGAGATCGTGCTGGACGGTCCAGTGCCGGCGACGATCGTGAAGTCCACGCAGTACCACGAGTTCGCCACCCACCCAGCGGCCGTGAGCTGCGAGGACGACGAGGTGCTGGTCGAGGACTGGCTGATACAACCCATCGCCGCCGACACCGTCGCCGATGTGCTGGTCGAGGCCGCTCTGGGTCAAACCCGCGCACCGCGAACCATCACCGGCCCGCAAGACATCCGACTTCCCGAACTCACGTCGAAACTGCTCGCATCGCAGGGCGATGACCGTCCCGTGCGCACCGTGCAACCGGCCCTGACGGCCCTGGCCGGCGGCGCGTTGCTGGCACCGAACCACGCGATGGTTCTCGGCCCCGACATCGAAACGTGGCTGGACACGATGGCAACGGATGGCGCGGCGAAGGGTTCGGTCAACGCCTAGCGGAGCAAAACACTACAGCCGATTCGGGTCACAGCTTTATTACGATCGAGATCACGATCCGCTAAGAAGACCGCGGTTTGTCTGAGAGTTTGGCCATTCGCTTAGCACATCAGCATCAATTTGTCCGTCTGATCCGTCTAATCACACAGCCGGGTGAAAGGAAGCGATCGGCGTTGATTGTGCGTCGACGTTGGGCCTACTCGCTTCGGCTACTTTGGATTTCGGGCCTCGGGAGCCCCGCGCGAAGCAACGAGAAATCGAAGCAACGAGAAATCGAAGCAACGAGAAATCAACGCGAGAATTCGAAGGACGATCACCGATCATGAAAATCAGCAGTAATCTCACGCGCCGGGTCACGCGCCGGGTCACGCGCCTGGTCGCGCGCCGCAGAGCGGCCGGTATCAGCGCCGGCTGTCTGCTCGGGGGCGTGGCCGCGAGCATGGCCGCAAGTATCGCCGCCGCACCGTCGGCGGCCGCAGCGCCCGACTGCAGCCCCGCCGGCGTCAACGCCACGGTCTCCTCGGTCACGGACTCGGCCCAGCAATACCTGGCCGGGCATCCGGGCGCTAACCAGGTGGTCATGGCCGCTTACGGGCAGCCACGCGCGCAGGCCGCATCCAACCTGCGCAACTACTTCACCGCGCACCCGCAGGAGTACTACGACCTGCGCGGCATCCTGGCACCGATCGGCGACACCGAGCGCCAGTGCAGCGTGACGGCGCTACCGCCGAATCTGGAGTCGGCCTATCAGGAGTTCATGGCCGGCTGACGCTCCCAGAAACGACCCGCCACCACCCCTGTGGCGGGTCGTTCTGCGTCACCGCTAAACCGACCCCGTGTGAACAGCTCGCCGGGTGGGTAATTGTCCAGCCAGACAACGGGACTGGACGGCGACTGGAGGCCAGGATGCGGCTGCGTCGCAGCGAGCTCAGTAAGCCGGGGATCACGCGTAAGCGCCGCGGCAAGGGTTTCGCCTACTTCGGGACGGATGGCGAGCCGCTGACTGACGAGCGCACCCTGCAGCGGATCAAAGACCTCGTGATCCCGCCGGCGTGGAAGAAAGTGTGGATCTCACCGCACCCCAATGGCCATATACAGGCCGTGGGCACCGACGCCGCCGGCCGCCGCCAGTATCTCTACCACACGGCCTGGCAGCAGGAACGTGCCGAGGAGAAGTTCGACCGCGTCCTGGAACTGTCCACGCAGTTGCCGGCCTGGCGCGAGCGTGTGGCCGCGGACCTCGCGGGTCGGGGGCTGACGCGTGAGCGGGTGCTGGCTCTCGCCCTGCGCCTGCTTGATCGTGGCTACTTTCGGGCCGGCGGCGAGCAGTACGCCGAGGAGCACGAGTCCTACGGGATCGCCACCCTGTTGTGCGAGCACGTGACGGTGCGTCGCGAGGCGGTCGAATTCGACTACCCCGCCAAAAGCGGGGTGCGGCGAACCCTGGAAATCGAGGACCCCGCGGTGGTCCGTGCGGTGCGGGCACTGACGCGCCGCACCGAGCGAACCGAGCGATTGCTGGTGTGCCGTAGCGCATCCGGATGGATAGACGTGCGCGCCGACGACCTCAACGCCCGGTTCAAGGAGCTCGTCGGCGACGAATACACCGTCAAGGATCTGCGGACCTGGCATGGGACCGTACTGGCCGCCGCGGCGTTCGCCGACGCTGACCCTGCCGTCTCGCAGCGGGTGGCCAAGCGCGTCGAGGCCGCGGTCATGCGGGAGGTCGCCGAGGAACTGGGCAATACGCCGGCGGTTGCCCGCGGCTCCTATGTAGATCCGCGCGTCGTCACCGGCTACCGGCAGGGGCAGACCATCGCCGCGGCTGCCGGCCGCGCCGCTCGCGCCCGCCGACCCGAGGCGGTCCAGGAAATCCTGGAGCGGGCCACCCGCGCGCTGATTCGCCGAGTAGCCAAGGGCGACAGCGCATCTGGTTTGGCGGCCCTGCCCAAGAGCGCGTGAGCTGGCGAGCCGCCACGCGATTCCACAACCGTTGTCGTAAAAAATCGGGTCGGCGACGCATAACGACGAAAAATCCGGGTATGACGTGATCCGTGGGGAGTGTTAAAGCCGCGCGCTCGAACCGGACCGCGAATCAGACCGTCGTGGTGACTGGCGCCAGCGGGGGGATCGGGCGCGCCACCGCCACGGCATTCGGAGCGCGGGGCGCGCACGTCGGCCTGGTAGCCCGCGGCGAGAAAGGACTGAGCGCCGCGGCCCGCGACGTCGAAGCCGCTGGCGGCAAAGCGTGTGTGATACCCACCGACGTCGCCGACCCGGAGCAGTGCGAGGCCGCCGCGGAGGAGGTCGAGCGGACCTTCGGGCCCATCGACGTCTGGGTGAACGTCGCATTCACTTCGGTTTTTGCCCCGTTCTGGGAAATCACGCCCGCGGAGTTCCGGCGCGTGACCGAGGTGACCTACCTGGGCTTCGTGTACTGCACGATGGCCGCATTGAAGCGGATGAGGCCCCGCGACGCCGGCACCATCGTGCAGGTCGGGTCCGCCCTTGCCTATCGCGGCATCCCGCTGCAAAGCGCCTACTGCGGTGCCAAGCACGCGACACAGGGCTTCAACGAGGCGCTGCGATGCGAGCTGCTGCACGAACACAGCAACGTCCGCGTCACCATGGTTCAGATGCCGGCGGTCAACACCCCGCAGTTCTCCTGGGTGCTGTCGCGCTTACCCAAGCAGGCGCAGCCGGTTCCGCCGATCTATCAGCCCGAAATCCCGGCGCAAGCCGTGCTCTACGCCGCGGACCATCCGCAACGACGCGAGTATTGGGTGGGCGGCAGCACCGTCGGAACCCTGGCCGCCAACGCGATAGCGCCGGGCCTGCTAGACCGCTACCTCGCCCGCACCGGCTTCGACTCGCAGCAGACGGAGGATCCCCGACCGGCCGACCAGCCAGCCAACCTGTGGGAGCCCGCGGACGGCAGCGAAGGCCGGGACTACGGCGCACACGGCATTTTCGACGACACATCCACCAACCGCAGTTTCCAACTGTGGGGTTCCCAACACCACGGCCTCCTCGGCGGTACCGCAACGGCGGCGTTTGCCGCCGCGGCCGGGGCGGCGGTGCGCCGGTTACGACGATGGCGTCGGTAACCGGGCATACGCGGGTCCGAAATCTGAACTCTGCTGTCTAGGAGGGCTAGGAGGGAAACTATGTCCAAGCAAGAGGTCGGCGACTACCTGTTGGAACGGTTGCGGGCGTGGGGTGTTGAGCACGTCTTCGCCTATCCAGGGGACGGCATCAACGGAATCCTCGCCGCGTGGGGCCGAGCCGACAACAAGCCGATGTTCATCCAGTCGCGCCACGAGGAGATGAGCGCTTTCGAAGCAGTCGGGTACGCGAAGTTCACCGGCCGTGTCGGCGTGTGCATGGCCACGTCGGGGCCCGGCGCGATCCATCTGCTCAACGGCCTCTACGACGCCAAACTCGACCACGTTCCGGTGGTCGCCATCGTCGGGCAGACCAACCGCAGCGCCATGGGCGGGTCCTACCAACAGGAGGTCGACCTGCTCAGCCTGTACAAAGACGTCGCCAGCGACTACGTCCAAATGGTCACCGTGCCAGAACAATTGCCCAACGTCCTGGACCGCGCCATCCGGGTCGCGCTGACCGAGCGCACCACGACCGCGCTGATCATCCCGGCCGATGTGCAGGAACTCGAATATTCGCCACCCAGCCACGCCTTCAAGATGGTGCCCTCGAGTTTGGGCATCGAATGGCCGGCCATCTCCCCCGACGACGAGGCCATCACACGCGCGGCCGAGGTTCTCAACGAGGGCACGAAGGTCGCCATGCTGGTTGGCCAGGGCGCGCGCGAGGCGCGGGACGAGCTCGTCGAAGTAGCCGAGCTACTCGGCGCCGGCGCGGCCAAGGCGCTACTGGGCAAGGATGTGCTTCCCGACGACTTACCTTGGGTCACAGGGGCTATCGGATTGCTCGGCACCCGCCCCAGCTACGAGCTCATGCGCGACTGCGATGCGTTGCTGACCGTGGGATCCAGCTTCCCTTACACCCAATTCATGCCCCAGTTCGGGCAAGCCAAAGCGGTGCAGATCGACGTCGACGGCCGGATGATCGGGATGCGCTACCCGTATTCGATCAACATCGTCGCCGACGCGAAGTCCGCACTGCGGGCGCTGATTCCCAAGCTGCGGCGCAAGGAGGACCGGTCCTGGCGCGAGGGCATCGAGGCGAACGTGACCCGGTGGTGGGAAACCATGGACATGGAGGCCAAGGTCGGCGCACACCCGATCAACCCGCTGCGGCTTTTCTCGGAGCTCTCCCCGCAGCTGCCCGACAACGTCATCGTCTCAGCCGATTCCGGCTCCGCGGCCAACTGGTATGCGCGAAACCTGAGGTTCCGCGGGAACATGCGGGGTTCGCTCTCGGGCAACCTCGCCACAATGGGCCCCGGTGTCCCGTACGCGATCGGCGCGAAATTCGCTCACCCAGACCGGCCGGTCATCGCGTTCGCCGGGGACGGCGCCATGCAGATGAACGGAATGGCCGAACTGATCACGATCAAACGGTACTGGCACGAGTGGGACGATCCACGCCTGATCGTCGCGGTCCTGCACAACAATGACCTCAACCAGGTCACCTGGGAAATGCGTGCCATGGCCGGCGCACCGAAATTCGTTGAGTCCCAAGCGCTTCCCGATGTCGATTTCGCGGCGTTTGCGGCCAGCCTCGGTCTCAACGCCTTGTCCGTCAAGGACCCCGAGGAACTCGGCGACGCGTGGCGGGAGGCGCTCTCGGCCGACCGTCCGACCGTGCTGGACGTCTTTACCGACCCCGACATGCCGCCGATCCCGCCGCACGCCACCTGGGAACAGTTCAAGGCGGCCAGCGCCGCGGTGCTCGGTGGTGACGAAGACCGCAAGGGCTTCGTTAAGGTGGGCCTCAAAGCCAAGGCTCAAGAGTTCCTGCCGCACAAGAAGAGTTGACCCGTGAAGAGCCGCACGCCGACGCTGTTCGAAGCGGTGGCCGCCGACCTCCGCGCCGAGGTTGACGGGGAAATCCGGTTCGATCCCGGCTCACGTGCGGCCTACTCCACCGATGCGTCCAATTACCGGCAGGTGCCCATCGGCGTGGTGGTGCCGCGCACGGTGGAGGCCGGAGCTAAGACCATCGACGTGTGCCGCCGCCACAACCTGCCCGTGTTGTCCCGTGGCGGCGGCACCAGCCTGGCCGGGCAATGCTGTAACGCGGCGGTGGTCATCGACTGGACCAAGTACTGCACCCGGATCGGCTCCGTGGACACCGAGGCGGGAATCGCGGTGGTGGAGCCGGGCATCAAGCTCGATGTGCTGAACGACCAGCTGGAGTCATCGGGGTGGATGGTGGGCCCCAAACCGTCCACCCATGTCAGCTGCGCGATCGGCGGCATGATCGGCAACAACTCCTGCGGTTCCACCGCCCAGGAGTACGGCAAGATGGTCGATTCGGTGCGCCGCCTCGAGGTGGTGACCTACGACGGGCTCCGGATGTGGGTTGGTCAGACGGACGACGACGAGTACAACCGGATACTCGATGCGGGCGGCCGGCGCGCGGAGATCTATCGCGGACTCAAGGCGCTCGCCGAAAGATATGCCGACGACATCCGGTCGCGCTATCCCAAAATCCCGAGGCGGGTTTCGGGGTACAACCTGGATTCGTTGTTGCCGGAGAACGGCTTTCACGTCGCCAAGGCACTGGTCGGCTCGGAGAGCACCCTGGTCACGGTACTGCGGGCGGAGCTGCAGCTGGTTCGCATACCGCCGGCCGACGCGCTGGTGGTCATGGGCTTCGACGACGTCGCCTCGGCCGCCGACGCGGTCCCGGCCGTGCTCGAGCATGGCCCGGCGGCCCTGGAGGGCCTGGATCATCGGCTGGTCGAACTCGAGCACTCACAGAAGCTGGCCGAGCAGGCGCTGCGCCAGCTGCCCGACGGCAACGCCTGGCTGATGGTGCAGATCAACGGTGACAACCAGGACGATGCCGACCGCAAGGCCAAGTCGATGATCGACGCTTTGCACAAAGTGCCGCACAAGGGCGTCACCGTCCTCGACGACCCGACCCGCAAGAAGGAAGTCTGGGCCGCCCGGGAGGCCGGGCTGGGTGCCACCGCGTATCCGCCCAACGAACCCGAGACCCACGAGGGATGGGAAGACGCCGCGGTGCCGCCGGACCGGCTGGGTGATTACCTGCGGGATTTCCGCGAGCTGCTCGAGCGCTACGACTACGCAACCGCCTCGCTGTATGGCCATTTCGGCCAGGGCTGCGTGCACACCCGCATCCCCTTCGTGTTGCGCACCGCGGCGGGCATCGCCAAATACCGTTCCTTCGTGGAAGATTCGGCGCGGCTGGTCGTGAAATACGGCGGCTCGCTGTCGGGCGAACACGGCGACGGCCAATCGCGCGGCGAGCTGTTGCCGATGATGTTCGGCGAGCGCGTGGTGACCGCGTTCGAGCAGACCAAGGCCCTGTTCGATCCGGACAACCGGATGAACCCGGGCAAGGTCGTGCACCCGTACAAACTCGACGAAAACCTGCGCTTCGGCGTCGATTACCGCCCCGCCGAGCCGGATGTCATGTTCGCCTACCCTGACGACGACCACCGCTTCTCGCGCGCCGCCGCGCGCTGCGTGGGCGTCGGCAAGTGCCGCGGCCACGAATCGGGCGTGATGTGCCCCAGCTACCGCGCGACCCAGGAGGAGGAGCACGCCACCCGGGGCCGGGCCCGGCTGCTGTTCGAGATGGTGCAGGGCATGGACGGCGGGGGCACAGCGGGAAGGGGAGTCATCACCGACGGCTGGCGCTCCACCGCGGTGCACGACGCGCTCGATCTATGCCTGGCCTGCAAGGGTTGTCGCAGCGACTGTCCGGTCGACGTCGACATGGCCACCTACAAGGCGGAGTTCCTGTTCCATCACTACCGGCGTCGGCTGCGGCCGATGGCGCACTACTCGATGGGCTGGATCCCGCTGTGGGCCCGGCTGGCCGCGACCGCGCCGGGCCCGCTCAATGCCGTGACACACGCGCGCGGGCTCTCGACGCTGGTCAAGAAGGCCGGCGGAATCGACCCGCATCGCGAGCTGCCGCGCTTCGCCGACGAGAGGTTCACCCGTTGGTTCTCCCGCCGCCGACGGGACGCCGGTGAGCCGCCACGCGGACGGGTGGTGCTCTGGCCGGACAGCTTCGTCAATAACTTCGAACCCGAGGTGGGACAAGCCGCCGTCGCCGTGCTGGAATCGGCGGGCTTCGCCGTCGACGTTCCGCAACGAACCGTCTGCTGCGGGCTGACCTGGATCTCGACGGGTCAGCTGAAGGTCGCCAAACGCGTTCTGCGCCGGACCCTTACGGCGCTGCGCCCGGCGCTGCGGACGAGCACGCCGGTGGTGGTGCTGGAACCCAGCTGCGCCGCGGTGTTCCGCTCCGACCTGCCCGAACTCCTTTTCGGCGACGAGGATGCGCACCGGCTGGCCAAGCAAACCTATACTCTCGGTGAGCTTTTGGCCCGCAAGGCGCCGGACTGGGAGCCACCCCAGATCGGCGCCCAGGCGGTGGTTCAGCAGCACTGCCATCAGCACGCGATATTGGGTTACAGCCACGACAAGCAGCTGCTCGTCGATGCCGGAGTGGACACCGACGTGCTCGACGCCGGATGTTGCGGTCTAGCGGGCAATTTCGGCTTCGAAAAAGGCCACTACGACGTGTCGGTAGCGTGCGCCGAAGACAAACTGATGCCCGCGCTGCGCGAAGCCGATCCCGAAGCACTGGTGCTGGCCGACGGGTTCAGTTGCCGCACCCAGATTCGCGAACTCTCCTCTGACCATAAGCCGATGCACCTCGCGCAGGTCATCGCCGCGGCGCTAGCCGCTCACGAGAGCGGCCCGCGCGCTACGCAAATCGTCAACGAATAGTCGATACGCCTCATCGCGCCGGTCGCTGCGATCACGCAGCACCGCCGACGGGTGCACGGTCGCAACCACGCTCGGTTCGGGGTCGAACTCCAGGTCACCCTCCGATGGGAGTGCCACCACGTGGCCGCGCTCGGTGGAGACTCGAAACGACGGTCCCATCAGTGCCTGCGCGGCGGTCGCCCCGAGACACAGGATTATCTGGGGACCCAGCGCCTCTATCTCCGCGATAAGCCACGGTCGGCACGCGACAACCTCGGTGCGACTGGGTTTCTGGTGTATCCGCCGCTTGCCGTCCTTGCGGGTGAACTTGAAATGTTTCACCGCGTTGGTCTGGTAGGTCATCCCCGCATCGATGTCGGCCTCGTCGAGCGCCCGGGCCAGCAATCGCCCCGCCGGACCGACGAACGGCAAACCCGCGCGGTCCTCCTGGTCGCCCGGTTGCTCACCGACCAACATGATCGGCGCTCCGGGGGGCCCATGACCGAAGACCGTTTGGGTCGCGTCCTGAAAAAGCGTGCAGCCTCGGCAATGTTCGGCCGCCGACTTCAACGAGTCGAGGCGACGGTCCTCGGGCAAATAGCGCGCCGCGCTCGTCGTCTTCGTCGTGCGCTTCGTGGTGGTCATGGGGTGGCCTCAAGCGCCTCAGCGGGAGTAGCCCAGGGACGTCATGCCCCTGGGCATACCCCTGCGGTACCGCCCGAAAACTCCCCGCTAGCCCTTACCGACTAGCCCTTACCGACGATGGCGTCGCGGGCCCGGTCCAGCATTGCCGCGAACGGACCCGCTACCAAGTTGGCCGCCTGCGACTCGACCCCGGCGTGCGGCCGGGTGGGTGCGATCGCCTCGGCGAGCTTGGCGGCGCGGCCCATGCTTTCGAGCTCGCGACTGCTCAATTCCTCGCCCAGCTTGGCGAACTCGTCGTTCTCCTCATGGTGCGCGTGATCGAGGACGGCGTCGCGGAGCTCGGTGAGCTCGCGGGTGAATTCCTCGCTGTCCACGTCGAGCTTTTCCAGCTTCTGCAGCACCGTCTTGGCTTCGTGCTCTTCCTCCAGCCGCTCGCCAACCACCGACTCCCCATCGGCAATCTTTCGTTTCGCCCGGGGGTGAACGATTTCCTCCTCGGCGGTTTCGTGGACGGCGAGCAGTTGCCGGAGTTCGACGAACGCCTTTTCCCGCGCCTCGCCGGACGCCGCAAGGGTTTTGGCGAAGAGCGACGTGATCTGCTCGTGCTGGCTGATGAGAAAGTCGACCACATCGGTGGGCGACGTAATGGCGTTCGGAGCCATGATGTCCTCCCCTTGATTGTCTTGTCGCGTGATGTCGCGCTGTGTTGGGCGCGCGGGCTGTTTTGCGCGCTTCCCAGCGGCTACCCGGCAGCACTTTCACCAAACGTTTCCCAGGTCATCGGGTGTAGGGGCGCGGCGGCGGGGTATTTCATCGACATGGGCGATCACAGGTGCCTGCTCCGACGCTTGGCCGTCGCCGGCGCGGCGCTGATCGCGACCGGATGTTCGACCCCGGGCACAACACTGGAGAGCGCTCCCGAGGTCCTGCTGTGGTCGGTGGGCGCCATGCTGCACCAGCCGGTGTGGTCGTATCGGACGCACGCCATGGTCGCGCTCACCGACGACAACCGGGTCGCCGAGGTCACGGGGGGCGCCCACGACCACGACGCCAAGACGCGGTTGTCCATGCCGATGGCGGTGGGGCGCAATCTCCAGATCAGTCAGAAAGACGACCGCATGGTATTCGTGCCGCAACCGGAGCGCGGCCGGGTCGCCGAGGTCGATCTTGAAAGTCTGCGCCAAGTCAAGGATTTCGACGCCGGACCGGCCCCGGCCTACCTCGCCGAAGACGCGGGCATGCGGGTGTTGCTTGCCCTGTCGGCAGACGGGAAGTCGGTGACGCCGGTGGAGCAGTATGGCTTCCGCAAGCTAGCGACCGCCGGCGTCACCGGCGATCCCGCGGACACCATCGACGGCGCCAACCGTGGGCGCGAGATCGACTACCACCTCTATGGCCCGTCGGGAATCCGCTACTACGAGGGCCCCTCGTCACCCCCCGAGGAGCAGGGTTCGCTGCACATGGACGCCACGGTCTCGGCGGGCGACGGTGCCAACGCCGAACGCACCTATATCGCAGGTCGCAACGACAGCACGCTTTATGCGATCGACGCGCGCCACGGCGAGAATGGGCTGGATGTGCTCGCCAGTGCCAAGCTGCCGTCGACGATCCGCGAACTCGGCACCGACGACAGCCGGATCTATGCCGCCACCGACCACGAGGTGGTGGTTCTCGAGACGGCGAGCTTCACCGGTTTCCCGGACGGGAAGATTCACGTGATCCGCGTCATCGACTACCGGGCCCATCTGCCCAGCGGCGCGGTCCAGTCGGCGCGCCTCTCGGGCATGGCGATCGGGCCCCACCGCGTATACCTCACACTGGCCGATGCGCCGTATGTGGTCAGCGTCGCCAAACCGCATCTGTGAGTAGGTGAGTAGAGGAGATACCGATGAGCGCAACACAAAACCCCACTCGCACGGCGGTCGAGATCGACGATGACGTCGAATTGATCAGCGGACAGATCAAGGCGCTCAAGGAACTCGGCAAAAAGGACGACGAAGCGGCGATAAGCGAAGGACAGCGCTACGACTTCAGCATCAGGTGGGGCACAGTGCTGGCGGGCCGGCTGCGTCGGCTGGTGCACTATAGCTCGCTGGGCCGGCTCGACGACGCCGACGAGCGCAGATTCCGGGCCTTGTGCGACGAGCTGCGCGCGCTATCGCATCTGATCGATCGATTCCGCCTCGCTCAGCCGAATTTCACCGAGGCCGCGCCCGCAACGGCCAAGCGCTTCCGTCGTCGCTCTCGCTGAGAAAGTCCTTCTCGGGCAAGACAATTCCGGTCCGCGGTTTGGCGCAGTCGGGGTTCTGACAGGTCAGCGCGACCATATAGGCATCGGAATCCTCATCGAGAAATAGGAAGCCGAGATAGAAGGCGTGGCCGACGTCGAAGTTCTTCTCGCCGCAGGATTCGCAGTAACCGCCCTTGGCCGCTACCTGTTCGAGCACTCGCTCGCGAGAAGCGGGATCCAGGTCGAACAGCTCGGGGCGCACGTTATTGCGTGGAACGTCGTCGGCCGCGTTTTCCGTAGGCGCGCTCATGTCAGATCTCCACGTCCTTGTCGTAATGGACGTTGTCTTCGCGCCAGCCGCCCAAACCGTAGCCGATGCCGCGATGGTCGTCGATGAACTCGATCTGGTAGATCCATTTCGCCATCTTGAAGCCCACCTGGGTCTCCACCCGTAACCGCAAGGGCGCACCGTGCTTGATGGGCAACGGCTTTCCGTTCATCTCATACGCCAGGATGGTTTGCGGCTTGTAGGCCAGCTCCAGGTCTATCACCTCGTAGAACTGCCCCTCTCCCTCGGCGCTTGGCTCGTCGCGGCCGGTGTCCTGCATCGTCAGACAACACACGTATCGCGCCTGCGGAAGCGGCCGCACCAGATCGGCGACCGAGGCCAGCGAAATCCCCTTCCACTCACCGATACTCGACCAGCCCTGCACGCAGTTGTGCAGCACGCGTTGACTTTCCGGCTCGGCAAGCGCGCGCAACGCGGCCAGGTCCAACGTCACCGGCCGTTCGACGAGTCCGCCGACCCGCAGCCGCCAGTCCACGAAGTTGTGCACCGCCATCACCTTGTAGGCGGGTGAACACGGCGGCTTGCCGTTGACTCGGTGCTCCTCCGAGAGCATCCGTTCCGGGTAGTTCTGTCGCGAGTCCAGCGGGCGCAACAGGATGAGCCGAGCGCGCGTCACCACCGCACCGAGTATGCGGCGAACCTGGACGGGGTTACGCAGACTCCAGACCGTCGCCGCCACATGGATGGCGACGATCACGCCGATGATCACGAACGACAACACGACCGCCAACGTGAGATTGCGTACCGAGCCGAAGATCATCGCGGCGTTGAGTTGACCCCAGCCCCAGAAAAAGATCATCGACAGGTGGACCGCGATGAAGATCAGGAACGCGACCAATCCGATGAAGTGCAGGCTGCGCGCCCATTGCCGTCCGCCGAGGAGCCGCACGAACCAGGGGAATCGAGCCTCGATGGCCGGCGATTGCGCCGCGCCGGTGAGGATCTGGAACGGCGCCAGCAGGAAGATGACACCGGCGTAGGTGAGTTTCTGGATGGCGTCCAGGGGTTCGCCGGGCAGCAACGACGGCAGGTTGAACGTCACATAGGCGACGACGTCGTTCCACGCCTCCCCGAAGATCGACCACGAGTACGGCCAGTACCGGTGCCATTGGCCGGTTGCGAACAGCAAGATGTAGTACGAAAGCCCCACCAAAATCCACCCGATCACCGAGACGAAGTGCCAATGGCGGCCCATCCCGAGCTTTTTATGGCCGGGCAGCGCGATCAGCGAGCTGTAGTCCTCCTCCTCGTCGAGGGTGTCGTAGAGCTTGTCGGTCGGCATTTTCTTGGTGGTGAAGCGCGCCCATTCGGTCCCAGGCTTGCTGTCGTCGCGCCAGTACAGCTTGGGATGGGTGGACAGAATCTCGATGCCGCTGCGCAGCAGTAACGTCAGAAACAGGACGTTGAGCCAATGATCGATGCGTAGCCACGCCGGGTAGTCGAGCACTGTGTCAGTCATGTGCCCGCTCAGTCCTCCCAGTGCTGCCGTCGCGGATAGGCGACGTTGATGCCCAGCAGCACCGATCCGTGCAATGCGATGAAGGCGCCCGCGAAGGCGAGCGTAAGCGTCGCCGGCGCGAAGTCCCACCTTCCGGTGACGGCAACCAGACCGGGCAGGCTTGCCATCCGGGTGCCGACGTCGACGGCGAGAACCGCGAACGCGAGCAAGCTACCCAAATACCAACCTGCCTGTGCCACACGAGGATTCCGCGCGTACCCGAGGCTGCCGGCAAACATCAGGCACAGCACGATCACCATGGCGGCGTACGCCTGAAAATAAGGCGGCAGCGCGTCTTGGCTGGTCCACACGTAGATGTGCATCGCAGCGATGCCGACCAGCAACAACGCGCCCAAGCCCGTTACGGCCCTGGGCAAATTAAACGCGACATATCCGCCCAGGCTGAGCACTCGAAACATCCGGCTTTGATGCCAACTTTCTGGCCATGTCTCGACAAGAAGGCCCACGATTCGCGCATACCCCGCCGCCGCAGGCTCAAACAGCGGCGCGCAGCCGGCGAAACGCGCTGGGCTGCTTGGAAAGTGACAGGATCCGGGTTGCGGTGGCATGGTTGCGCACTGACGCGGAGAGCCGTTGCGACGGTGGGCTTTTCACCGACGGGGAAGGCGGGGCGGGTGGCGCGGGGGGCCTCGTGGCGGGGTGACTTGGCCGTATGCCGGTTTCGGCGCAACATTGCCGGACACGCCCCTACGGAACGGGGTTGACCTTAGGGTGTTTTGCATGCTGACGGTGGGATCCGTGGTGGGCGGTTACCGCGTTGAGCGTGTCCTGGGCACCGGCGGGATGGGCGCGGTTTATCTGGCCGCTGACCCCGGCCTTCCGCGCCACATCGCGCTCAAGGTGCTCTCGGCCCAGCTGTCGCGCGACCCCGACTTCCGGGCGCGGTTCATCCGGGAGGCCGACATGGCGGCGGCCCTCGATCACCCCCAGATCGTGTCGGTGTACAACCGCGGGCAGACCGAGGACGGCCAGCTGTGGATCGCGATGCAGTTCGTCGACGGCACCGACGCCGATGCCGCGCTGCACGCGGGAACCATGAGCCCGCAACGCGTCGTGCACATCCTCGTCGAGGTGGCCAAGGCGCTCGACTTCGCGCATGCCCGCAACGTGGTGCACCGCGATGTCAAGCCCGCGAACTTTCTGCTTTCGGGGCCCATCGGTCCCGGCGAACGGGTCCTGCTCGGCGATTTCGGCGTGGCGCGCGCCCTCGACGACGTCGGCCTGACCGCGACGAATTCGGTGATGGCGACCGTCGCCTACGCCGCCCCGGAAGTGCTGTCGAATTCGCCGATCGACGGCCGGATCGACATCTACTCCCTGGGCTGCACCATGTTTCGGTTGCTGACGGGCAAGACGCCGTTCCCGGATACCAACGGGGTGGCGGGGGTGATGGCGGCCCACCTGTTCGCCCCGCCGCCCCGGGTCACCGAGCCGATGCCCTGGCTGCCGGTCGCGCTCGACCACGTCGTCGCCACCGCGATGGCCAAGGATCCCGCGGCCCGCTTCCCCTCGGCCGGCGCACTGGCCGAAGCGGCGGCCGCGGCGTTGCACGATCGCCCGGTGAGTGCGCCGTTGCCGCCCGTGCCCAGCCGCGAGGTCCGCGCCTATCCGCGAACCGACTCTCCGGCACGACCGGGCTGGGAGAACGGCGGTCCGCGCACCATGACCCCCTGGCCCGGTCCGCCCGCCCGGCGGCGCCGGCGCACCCTGATGGCCCTCGCGCTGTCCGCGGTGGCGGTGCTCGTTGTCGGCACGGTCGCCGTCCTGGCCTGGCCCAACGACTCGACCGAGAACCCCGGCGGCGCCTCCCGGTCGGGATCCGGGCCCCAGGCATCCGTGCCCGCTCTGGCCGACGGTCCGCCGGCAACCGATATCACCGCCGCGCAGCTACGGCCGATCCTGCTGACCACCGCGGAGATCGCGGGGGTCGCACACGGCGATACCGTCACCCTCGAGCGAGACGGCGCCGGCCTGCTCGACGACGCCGCGACGATCGACAACCAGCAGTGCCTGCCGGCCTGGGCCCCCGCGCAACAATCCGTCTACGCGAACAGTGCCTACACCGGCGTGGCCGCGCAGGAGTTGCGTGCCATGTACCAAAAGGCGTGGCAAGACAGCATCACCCAGGCCGTCATCGCCTTCCCGTCCCAGGACAAGGGCGGGTTGTCGTATATCTCCCAACGCGAGCAGTGGGGGCTGTGCGGTGGCAAAGCCGTCACGATCACCGCGCCCGGCGAGGGACCCCAGGTGTGGGAATTCGGCCAGCCGTTCACCACCTCCGGCGTCCTGACGATCTCGGCCGGCCTGCGCGGAGGCAACGCGTCCTGCCAGCACGGAATGATGGAGCGCGGCAACGTGATCATCGATATCGTCCAGTGCCATGCCGGCGGCGGGGCCGACGTCGGCGCGCTCGTCACCGCGACGGCCGCGAAAGTGCCCCGGCAGTGACAGGCGCTTACTGGGGCGGGCCCTGTGACAGAGAGGTCGAATCCATGACTGCATCGAATGCATCCGCGTCGATTCTCGCCACCGTGGGGGCCGCGCTGGCCGTCGCCGCAGTCACCGCCTCGTGTTCGAACGTCATCGGCGGCACCCCGGTGGCCCAGCACGGCGGCGCTCCGATGGCGGCGCCCGCGCCCGCCCCCACCACCTCGCTCTCCGCATCGCCCTCCGCGGAAGATCAGGTCCGCCAGACGGTCATGGCGTTTCAAGATGCCTACAACACCCAGAACTGGGACGCCTACACCGAGCTGATGTGCTCGGCGATGCGGGCCCAATTCGTCGGGCCGGTAATGGGTTACGTGAAGAAGGGTCGCGCCGAAACGGGCCTTACCTCGGTCAAAAACATCTCGGTCGCCATCACCGGCGACACCGCCACGGCGACGATGGACGCCCAGAACGAGGCCTTGGGCAGCCGCACGGTCAGCCTGCCCTTGAAACTCGAAGACGGCTGGAAGATCTGCAAAACATGAGCCCAATGCGGACCAGCCAACTGCGACACGGGAAACCAATGGCGGCGCTGCTCGCCGCTGCTCTGCTGGGCTGCAGCCACACGACCACGGCGGGCACCGCGCGTCCGGCGCCCCAATCGCCCTCGGGCCCTTCGGCATCGGTGAACGTACCCCTGCTCGACCCGGGCAATTACCCGATCGTCCCGCAGTCGCCGCTGGGCAATGCCGGTTCGGACCACGACGGCCGGCTCATCGAGGGCAGGCGCATGGCCGACTATGTCGTCGGTCCGTGGCAGGCCGACGCGGGGCTGTCCACCCGGGGATCCAGCAGCGCGGCCGTAGTGATCGAGGACTACCAGCAGCTCTCCCACGTGATGTGGACGCCGATTCTGGGCGGTGCCTATGGCTTGCCCTTCGTGGTCGGGTTTATGTCCGAGCGACAAGGCCCGGGCCCGGATTCACAGATGTTGCTGCGCAACGCGGTGCTGCGGTTTGCGGGTCCGGCCGCGGCATCGGCTGCGGCCCAAGGGATGTACGGGAAGGCGATGGCGATGCCCCGCGTTCCCAGCGCCACGCCCATCGTCACTGAACCCGAGCGCGCGGTCCCGGTCCCCGGCCATCCCGATGCCACCGCGGCGCTGCTGACCTTCCAGGAGGGCCCCCAGACGGTCCGCGAACTGAGCGTTTTCACCGCGCACGGTCCCTATGTTCTGGTCCAGGTCGCCCGGTGTCCCGCCGGCGCCGACTGCGAAGCTCCGCTGGCCGCGCGTAGCCTCGACCTTCAGATTCCATTGATCGACAAGTTTTCGCCGACTTCCGCCGACCAGTTCGCGGCGCTTCCCAGGGATCCCACCGGGCTGGTCGCCCGCACGCTGCCGCTGCCGCCCGATCAGGGCACCTCCACGACCGGGGCCACCTACCAGGTAGCGGGCGCGTTGCATCTGGAAGACAACCCCGCGCGAATCGGTCCCGCCCTGACGACCGCGGGTGTCGATCTCGTGTCGACCAGCCTGACGACCGTGTATCAAGCCAAGGACGCCGCGAGCGCGCAGACCTTGTCGCAGGCCTACAGCGACGCCGTGGCGGCCACCGCCGCGGCGCAAGGCGCCGCACCGGTGCCGGGGCTACCGCAGAGCCGTTGCACCAGGGTCGCCGGGGCCAGCGGGTTGGTGCCGCACTTCTGGTGCCTGGCGGCCGCCGGCCGCTACGCCATCAAAGCCGTTGCCCGCCAACTCGATACCGCACATCAACAGATCGCGGCCCAATATCGCATGCTGACCGGATAGCCGGACCGCGTTAAGGAGCGTTGAGGAGCGTTGAGGAGGCAGCTGGGGTGACCGACCCTCAGGATCCGTTCGGGGACAACCCTTTTACGTACGACCCGCTGGGTCGCGTCCCCTTCACGGGCCCGTCCGCCCCGCCGCCGGGCTTCCCGCCGCCAATCTTCACGCCACCGCCGACGCAACCGCCGTACCCGCCCCGCGTCAACGCCTTGGCGACGCTGTCGGTGGTGTTCGCGTTCGTGTTCGCCCCCGCGGGCGCGATTCTGGGGCACCTGGGGCTGGCGCAAATCCGGCGCACCGGTGAGCTTGGCCGTGACCGCGCCCTGGTCGGGGTGGTGCTGTCGTATTCGTTCATCACGATGGCGATCCTCGCCCTCGTCGGATGGGCCACCCTGACGGCGTTCCCGTCACGCCAGAACGCGGCACCGCCGAGTTCCGCAACCACCACCACCGCTACGGTGCCGCCACGACCCACCGTGGCGCCGGACAAGATCAGCACGCTGCTGCCCAATCTCGAGGACCTCAAACAGATCACCACCGACGAAAATCTGCGGCCCGGTCAAACGTGGGACCGGCCCATCAAGTCCGACAGGGAGGCAAGCATCGACCGGCCCGAGTGCTGGGAAAGCGTCATCCCCGGGGCCCCGGAGGCCTACAACGCGATCGTGCGCTACCACGCGGCCGAATTCGACGACACCCGTAGCTTCCTCAAATCGACCCAAGTCATGCAGGCCGTCGCCGCGTTCTCCGATCAGAATGCGGCCCAAGCGCAACTGGCGACACTGCTCGACGGTTGGCGCCAATGCGGCGGGACAACCGTGACGGTGACGGACCGCAGCGGACCGTCGTACCCCCTTTCCCTGAGCGCCCCCGCCGACGCCGGCAACGGCATCACGACGATGGACCTGACGCCGAAGGGATTGAAGGTGTGCTTCGTCCGCGCACTCGCCGCCAAGGCCAACGTCGTCATCGACCTCGAGGTAACCAACCTCGGCAGCACCGACGTCGGCGCCGCCCGGCAGACGGTGGTGAGCATCGCCAACTACATCCTCAACAAGATCCCCGGCTAGGGGTCACACTCGAAGCCCTAGGGTGAACCCATGAAGTATCTCGATGTCGATGGAGTGGGACGGGTCAGCCGGATTGGGCTGGGGACGTGGCAGTTCGGCTCGCGCGAGTGGGGCTATGGCGACAGTTACGCCTCCGGAGCCGCGCGTGACATCGTGCGCCGGGCCCTCGAGCTGGGGGTGACGCTGTTCGACACCGCCGAGGTGTACGGACTGGGCAAGAGCGAGCGGATCCTGGGCGAGGCGCTCGGCGACCAGCGCGCCGAGGTCGCGGTGGCCAGCAAGATCATGCCCGTGGCCCCCTTCCCCGCAGTGGTCAAGCAGCGCGAGCGCGCCAGCGCGCGCAGGTTGGGGCTGGACCGCATCCCGCTCTACCAGATCCACCAGCCAAACCCGGTGGTCCCCGATTCGGTGATCATGCCGGGGATGCGCGACCTGCTCGATGACGGAAAGATCGGCGCCGCAGGCGTTTCCAACTACTCGCTGGCGCGGTGGCGCAAGGCCGACGCCGCGCTCGGGCGGCCGGTCATCAGCAACCAGGTACATTTTTCGCTCGCCCACCCCGGCGCGCTGGAGGACCTAGTGCCCTTCGCCGAGCGCGAGAACCGCATCGTGATCGCCTACCAACCGCTGGAGCAGGGGCTGCTGGGCGGCAAATACGGCGTGGACAACCGTCCCGGCGGCGTCCGCGCGGTGAACCGCTACTTCGGCACCGAGAACCTGCGCCGCATCGAGCCGCTCTTGCAGACGCTGCGCGACGTCGGGACCGAGGTCGACGCCAGGCCGGCGCAGGTGGCGCTGGCCTGGCTGATCAGCCTGCCGGGCGTCGTGGCCATCCCCGGCGCGTCCAGCGTCGAACAGCTCGAGTTCAACGTCGCCGCCGCCGACATCGAGCTGTCGCCGGATTCCCGCGACGCCCTCACCGACGCGGCGCGCGCGTTCCGGCCGGTGTCGAACGGGCGATTTCTGCTCGACAAGGCCCGCGAAAAGTTGGGGGTGTAGGCCGGGTCTCAGGAGTGCGCCGTCTCCGCGAACGCCGGGGGGCTGGCGGGCGCGCCCCGTGCCACCACGACAGGCATCGACGTCGTCGCGTTGGTGCGCAGGATCGTGTGCACCACGTCGATGAGGTCCTCGACCGGCATCAGCTTGCCGGGCATGCATCCGCGGGACGCCCACAATGGGGCGGCCTTCATCGCGAGGTCCATGTCCCAGCCGGTGGTCATGCCCGTCGCCGCGTCGCCCTCGCCGCCTCCGCACTCCCCCACGATCAGGTTGGTGAATCCGACGTCGGGGTGTTCGGCCCGCCAGGCCTCCACCAGTCGTTCGAGGGCCGCCTTGCTGACGCCGTAGGCGCCGAGCCCCGGCCAGGGCGGCCCGAAGGTACCGGCGTCGGAGGCCAGGTAGACCACCTTGCCCGTCGACTCGGTCAGGTGCGGCATCGCCGCCGCCGTGACCAGCGCGGCACCGATCACGTTGGTGTCGAAGACGCGCCGCCACGTCTCGGCATCGGTATCGACCATGCGGACCAGCGGGCCGATGGCGGGTGTGTACACCAGGTTGTCGATGCCGCCGAACGCGTCCGCGACAGTGGCGATCGCGGACCGGCAGGAGGCCTCGTCGGTGACGTCGCATTCGACGGCGATCGCAGCCGACCCCGCCTCCTTCGCGGCGGCCTCGATACGCTCTCGGCGGCGGGCGAGCAGCGCGACTTGATCACCTCGTTGCGCCAGGCCAACGCCTATGCAGCGCCCGAGTCCACTCGAGGCGCCGACCACCACTGTCCTTGACATATTCACCCACTTCTGTAACGCAGCCGATGCACGCACAGCGTATCAGCGTGGGTTCAGCCCACCGGGTTCCCGCTCCGCGTGCAGCACCACGGCGGTGTGCGCGTCCACGGTGAGCGTGCCTCCCCCGGGCACTTCCTCCGCGGGCGTCTCCTCCTCGGGCCCGGTGTACACCGCCAGGCGCCAGGCGCAGCCGAATTCCTTTGGCGGAAGGGTGAATTCGATCGGTTCGTAGTGGGCATTGAAACACAGCAAGAACGAGTCGTCGATCACGCGCTGGCCCCGGGCATCGCGGTCGGGAATGCCGTCGCCGTTGAGAAACACCGCGACGGACTTGGCAAAACTCGCCTCCCAGTCCTCCTCGGCCATCTCGGCGCCGTCGGGGGTGAACCACGCGATATCGGGCAGGCGGTCCTGGCCACGGCGGCCCACCGGCTTGCCGGAAAAGAACCGCCGCCTGCGGAAAACCGGGTGGTTCGCGCGCACGGCCGACACCGCACGGGTGAACTCCAGCAGGCCGGCATCGGCGTCAGCCCAATCGATCCAGGTCAGCTCGTTGTCTTGGCAGTAGCCGTTGTTGTTACCACGTTGCGTGCGACCGAGTTCGTCGCCGTGGCAGATCATCGGCACCCCCTGGGACAACAGCAGGGTGGTCAGGAAGTTGCGCTGCTGACGGGAACGCAGGTCGTTGATCTGCCCGTCGTCGGTGGGCCCCTCCGCACCGCAGTTCCACGACCGGTTGTGGCTTTCGCCGTCGTTGTTGTCCTCGCCGTTGGCCTCGTTGTGCTTCTCGTTGTAGGAGACCAGGTCGCGCAGCGTGAAGCCGTCGTGCGCGGTGACGAAGTTGATCGATGCGACGGGGCGTCGCCCGGTGTGCTCGTAGAGGTCGGCCGACCCCGAGAGGCGGTAGGCGAATTCGTCGAGCGTGGCGGGCTCCCCGCGCCAGAAGTCACGAACGGTGTCGCGGTACTTGCCGTTCCACTCCGTCCACTGGGGCGGGAAATTGCCCACCTGGTAGCCGCCCGGCCCGACGTCCCATGGTTCGGCGATGAGCTTGACCTGGCTGACCGTTGGATCCTGTTGCACGAGTTCGAAGAACGCCGCCAGCCGGTCGACGTCGTAGAACTCCCGGGCCAGCGTCGCGGCGAGGTCGAACCGGAAACCGTCGACGTGCATCTCGGTCACCCAGTAGCGCAGCGAATCCATGATCAGCTGAAGTGAGTGCGGATGCCCAACGTTGAGGCTGTTCCCCGTGCCGGTGTAGTCCATGTAGTACCGCTTGTCGTCGTCGACCAGGCGGTAGTACGCAGGGTTGTCGACCCCGCGCATCGACAGGGTCGGGCCCAGGTGGTTGCCCTCCGCGGTGTGGTTATAGACGACATCGAGGATGACCTCGATCCCCGCCTCATGCAGATCGCGGACCATCGCCTTGAACTCCTGCACCTGCCCTCCCGGCGAGGTGGCGCTGGAATACTTCGTGTCCGGTGCGAAGAAGCCGATCGTGTTGTAGCCCCAGTAATTGTTGAGGCCCTTGTCGATCAGGGTGGAGTCATTGGCGAAGTGGTGCACCGGCATCAG
Source organism: Mycobacterium sp. IS-836 (assembly GCF_001954275.1). Classification (GTDB taxonomy): domain Bacteria; phylum Actinomycetota; class Actinomycetes; order Mycobacteriales; family Mycobacteriaceae; genus Mycobacterium. Next base: position 76,978 of record NZ_MBEU01000037.1, read on the forward strand.
CTCGATCGCGGTGACGCCGATGCTCTTGAGGTGCTCGATGATCGCCGGGTAGGCCACCGCGGCGTAGGTCCCGCGGATCTGTTCGGGGATGTCCGGGTGCGTCTTGGTCAGGCCCTTGACGTGCGCCTCGTAGATGACGGTGTCGGCGTACTCGTGACCCGGCGGGCGGTCGTAGCCCCAGTCGAAGAACGGATTGATCACCACCGACTTGGGCATGCTGGAGGCGGAGTCGACGTCGTTGCGGCTATCGGGATCGCCGAAGTTGTAGCCGAATAGCGACTGGTTCCAATCGAAGCTGCCGTCGATGGCCTTCGAATACGGGTCCAGCAATAGCTTGTTCGCATTGCACCGCAGTCCCGCTTCCGGCTGGTACGGACCGTGCACGCGATAGCCGTAGCGCTGGCCCGGCTCGATGCCCGGCAGGTAGCCATGCCAGACGAACGAGTCGACCTCGGGCAGCGCGATCCGTGTCTCGGCACCCACGTCGTCGAACAGGCAAAGCTCGACCCGCTCGGCCACCTCGCTGAACACCGCGAAGTTGGCCCCCGCTCCGTCGTACGTGGCGCCCAGCGGATACGCCTTGCCGGGCCACAATTCACCGGTGGGCGTGGGGGCGGAGGGTGCTGCGGTCATGGCGCACTTGATACCCGAGCAGTGAGGTGGTCAAACACGAGCCCGAAACCGCTTGGCAGACAACGCGATTAGGGCTTGAGCACCACCTTGACTGCTCCATCCCGCTTTTTCTGGAATATCTCGTAGCCGTGTGGGGCCTCGTCGAGAGGCAGCACGTGGGTGGCGAAGGTGTCGACGCCGAGCGGGTCGTCATCGGTGAGCAGCGGCATGATGTCGTCGACCCACCTCTTGACGTTGGCCTGACCCATCCGCAACGTCACTTGCTTGTCGAAGAGGGTGAGCATCGGCAGCGGGTCGGCCATTCCGCCGTAGACGCCGATCAGCGAGATGGTTCCGCCGCGCCGGACGATGTCGATCGCGGAGTACAGCGCGCTGAGCCGGTCCACGCCCGCCGTTTGCATCAGGCGCTTGGCCACCGCGTCCGGCAACACCCCGGTCGCCTGCTGGGCCAGCCGGGCGGCCGGGGAACCGTGGGACTCCATGCCCACCGCGTCGATCACCGAGTCGGCACCGCGCCCGTCGGTCAGGTCCCGAATCGCATCCCCCAGCGACGTGTCGAGCCGCCCCAGGTCGAGGGTGTGGATGCCGCGCTCGGCTGCGCGGGCCAGACGTTCGGCCACCAGGTCGACGGCGATGACGCGGTAGCCGAGGTGATCGGCGATGCGCGCGGCCATGTCCCCGATGGGCCCCAGGCCCAGGACGGCTACCGTGCCGCCATCCGGGATGTCGGCGTAGGCGACCGCCTGCCAAGCTGTCGGCAGCACGTCGGAAAGATAGACGAATCGCGAATCCGGCGGTCCCACAGGGACTTTGATGTGGGTGAACTGCGCCTGGGGTACCCGCAGCAATTCGGCTTGGCCGCCGGGAATTTCGCCGTAAAGCTCCGAGTAACCGAACAGCGCCGCCCCCATGCCCTGCTCGCGCACCTGGGTGGTTTCGCATTGCGTGAAGAGTTGATTGCGGCACATGTAGCAGCTGCCGCAGCAGATCTGGAACGGGATCACGACCCGATCGCCGACCCGCAGCTCGCCCACCTCCTCGCCGACCTCGCGGACGATTCCTATCGGTTCGTGCCCGAGGATGTCCCCGGGTTTCATGAAGGCCCCGAGGATTTCGTAGAGGTGCAGATCGGATCCGCAGATGTTGGTCGAGGTGATCTCGACGATGGCATCGGTCGGCAGCTCGATCTTCGGGTCGGGCACCGATTCCACGCGCACGTCGCGTTTCCCGTGCCAAGTGACAGCTTTCATGAACGGCTGGCTACCCGCGGCACGCCGGGCGAAACGGTACTGGGCTTTCGACGACCGCGCTAGCTCGATCGCTTCGACAGTCCCTGGATCACCGCCGTCGGCACTTTGATCGGATGTTCGTTTTCGATCAGCGCCCGCGCGACGTCGAACAACTTCGTGTTCGATTGCTGCGAGAGCCGGGCCAGCAGATCGAAGGCTTCGACGGCATCCAGGTTGAAGCGTTCCATGATGACGCCCTTGGCCTGACCGATGATGTCGCGCGACGCCAGCGCGCTGCGGAATTGATCGTGGCGCCGCATCATCGACCACGCCAGCGCGACGTGCGAGGCGAAAATGCCGCCGAGTTCGATTGATTCGTCGATGAATGCGTGCGGATGGTGGGCAAAAAAGTTCAGCGCCGCAGTGAGTTCGTGGCCATCGAACAATTCGAACGACAGGATCGACCGGATCGGAGTGTGCGCGAGCGCATATTGCCGATAGCGCGGCCAACGGCGGTCGACGGCCAGATCTGCGACGTGCATGACGTGGTGCTGCCAAGCGGCCGCGACGCACGGGCCTTCGCCGCATTGGTTCTGGATTTCGTCCAAGTCCACCGGGTAGCGGTGGGTGGCGACCACATTGGTGATCGCGTGGCCCCGCTCGGCCAGGGTGATCCCGGCGTAGTGGGACCCCGGCACGTGCTGAGTGCCACTCTCGATGAGTTCGCGCAGGCCGGCGCGGGTCTCGGTCCCTTGGCGGTCAAGACTGGCGACTAATTCCGCTAACTGAGCGACGACCGTGTTGTTGCTGTCGGGCATGCCATCACCCCCTCAGGAGTGCCGTTGCGGCCTGCCTCACGATGTCATCGTGGACCTCGGTGGGCGGGGTGGCTACGCAGAAAACGAAGTTCACCATCCAGAAAACGAAGTGGCCGGAAGCGGCCGACCCGGGCTCCCAGGGCCCCGGCGCGTATTCTCTTGGTGGCTAACGGCTTTCGTGCCAGCTACCGCCCTCGGCGGCGTCCGCCCTACACTCGGGTTGGTGACCTCAATCGTCATTGTCGGCAGCGGCTTCACCGGATTCACCTGCGCCCGTCGCCTCACCCGGATCCTCCGAAGACGGCGCGCGCCCGTCGACGTCACCATCATTTCGCCGGTCGACTACATGCTCTACACGCCGCTGCTGCCCGACGTCGCCGGCGGCGTCGTCGACGCTCGCTTTGTCGCGGTGCCACTGGCCAACACGCTCAAAGGCGTTCGTGCGGTGCGCGGTCGGGTGGATGGTGTCGACTTCGCGCAACGGACCCTGACCTACCGCGATCCCGAGGAACGCGCCCACCGCATGTCCTGGGACCGCCTGGTGCTCACCCCCGGGTCGGTCACGCGCTTGTTCGATGTGCCCGGAATCGCGACACATGCCCTGGGATTGAAGTCCACCGTCGAGGCCCTATACCTGCGCGACCACATCATCGAGCAGCTGGAGCTGGCCGGCCTCGAGGACGACCCGGAAGTGGCGGCGGCGCGGCGCACCATCGTGGTCGTCGGCGCGTCGTATTCGGGCACCGAACTGGTCGCGCAGCTACGGGCCCTGGCCGATGCGGCGGCCAAACAAATGGGCTTTGACGCCGCGGACGTGAAGTTTCTGCTGCTCGACACGGCCAAGCAGGTGATGCCGGAGGTGGGCAAGAGGCTGGGCGACGCCGCGCTCAAGGTGCTGCGCAAACGCGGCATCGATGTCCGGCTGGGCATGACGCTCAAGGAGGCGCACGCGGATCACGTTGTCCTCAGCGATGATTCGCGCATCGACACGCGCACGATCGCGTGGGTGACGGGCGTGACCGGCGCGCCACTGATCCAGGAGCTCGGGTTGCCGACAGAGAAGGGCCGGGTCAAGGTTCAGCCCGACCTGCAGGTGCCCGATCACGAAGGCGTCTTCGCGGCCGGTGATGCCGCGGCGGTACCCGACCTGACGCAACCCGGCAAGATCACGCCGCCCACCGCACAGCACGCGACCCGACAGGGCAAGGTACTCGCCCGCAACGTGGGGGCCAGCCTCGGCTACGGCAAGAGCAAGCAATACAAGCACGGCAACCTGGGCCTGGTGGTCGACCTCGGGCCTCGGTATGCCGTCGCCAATCCGCTCAATGTGCAGCTTTCGGGATTGCCCGCAAAAGCCGTGACGCGCGCATATCACCTGTATGCGATCCCGCGGCTGCTCAACCGCTGGGCGGTGTCGCTGGCGTACCTGACCGACACGATGTTCGACCGCTCGGTGGTGTCGTTCGGGTTGCCTTCCCTGCAGGACGCGCAGTTCGCGGCGAGCGAAGGCATCCCGATGCCCAAGACGAGCTGACTCGCCGTTTAACAGGGGCTGTTTAACTCGGCCGTTTAACTCGCCCGTTTAACTCGCCCGTTTAATTCGCACGGCGACGGGCAACCGGCAGTCGTGGGAAACGACTTCGACGACGACATGCTGGAGCAGTCCGAGAGCCTGGACTCTGACGAGGTACGCAACGACGACGGTGACACCGTGGTCGATCCGCCCGACAGGTGGATCAAGGCTGATGAAAACGAGTCTCTCGACGAGAAGCTCGCGGCAGAGAATTCTGGAAGGCCACGGGACGACGTATCGGGGCGCGATGAGTTGGACGGCATCGATCCGGACGCCCACGGTCGCGATAGCGGCCAGATCAGCGGGACGCCGGAGGACGGCGAATCATTCTTCGACGTACAGGAGTGACCCTGTTCGACACGCGGGGGATCGACACGCGGGGGTTCGACACGCGGGTCGAAATGCTGGATCGAAATGCGTTGTGCTGACTAGCCTTCCGCTGATTGTTGCGCCCGCGCGTAGGCAAGCTGCAGAAAGTCGGCCCCGGCCAGCGCGGAGAAGCTGCCGGCGATCAGGCGAGTGAACCTGGGCGCGAAGATCAATCCGATGGCGAACGCCGTGACGACCCACATGTCCAGGCAGAACGGGCAGGTCAACAACTCTCCCAGGCTGTGCCGCAATTGGCTGTCCTGCCGGACTTCCTCCTTGACCTCCGCCGGGCCGGCGGTGCCCGTGTAATGAGTAAACGGCGCCCGCAACGGGCTCGTCACGGCGTCCTTGGACAAGGTTCGGGAAAGCTTGTGGGTGCCCAGCGTCACCGTGACCAGGTCCTGCACGCGCCAGCGCGGCGGCAACGTGCGCCCGGTGAGTGCCGCGAGCACCGCGGCGACGGCCACCACAGTGCCGTAGATGCCCAAAACGGCCAGATACCCCGCCAGCGGGCGCGGATTGTCGCCGCGGTAGGCGGCGGCTTCGCGCCGTGCGGCGTCGGCCACGTCGTCTGCCACGTCCCCGGCGCCGGCCTGCGTGACTTCTCTCATTGCAACTCCTTCAGGGCCGCCCGGATCGGCGGCTCCAGCAGGCCGGATACCCGGTGCTGGCTTCATGAACCGTCCTCGCCGAGCCCACGACCCGCGAGGCGATGTGCGGTTTCGAACAGCAACGCGTGGACGAAGGCCTGCGGTAGGTTGCCGCGCAGCTGACGCTGCTCGACGTCGAATTCCTCGGCGAACAACCCGGGCGGTCCGCAGGCCGTCCGGCTGCGTTCGAACCATCGAACCGCCCGCAGATCGTTGCCCTGCTGATGATCTGCCAACGCCACCAGGAACCCGCACAGGAGAAAGGCCCCTTCGTCGTCCCCCAGCGCCCCGTCGTCCGGACGGAAGCGGTACACGAAGCCCTGCTGGGCCAGCTCCGAGCGCACCGCCTCGAGGGTGGCGACGGTGCGCGGGTCGTCCGCCGGGATCGCACCTCGGATCGCGGGCAGCACCAGCGCCGCGTCGATTCGCGAATCCCCCGGTGCCCGTTGCCATCTCCCGGATGGATGCAGGCAATCCGCGTCGGCGTCGGCGATCAATTGATCGGCCAGGTGCTGCCACTCGGCACCCAGCCGCGGCGGCGCCACCGCCCCGATGCTGCGCATCGCCGCCGCGCACGTCAGGCGGGAATGGGCCCAGCGCCGGTCGTCCAATTCCCAGATCCCGGCATCGGGTTCGCGCCAACGCTGTTCGATGTTGCGCACCAGCGTGTGGACCGCCTCCCAGTGCAGGCTGTCGAGGCGGTCGAGCCGGGCCGCCGCGGCAAAGAGCAGCAGGGCTTCGCCGTGGGCGTCGAGCTGGAATTGCTCTGCCACCCAATTGCCGGTCTTCACCGCGGCGCCGGGATACCCGGGCAGGTCGAGGTCGCGTTCGCGCGGCGGCGGACTGCCGTCGACCGCATAGGCCGGCCGCAGCCCTGGACCGTCCGCGAGGACGCGCTCGCTGACGAAGCGAATGGCGTCGTCGAGCAACGGGTAGCCGCCGGCGGCGGCCATCGCCTGCCCCGCATAGCACTGGTCGCGGATCCAGCAGTACCGGTAGTCGTAGTTGCGGCCCTGTTCGGCGCGTTCCGGCAACGATGTGGTCGCCGCGGCGACCATCCCGCCGCCGCTGCTCGTCAAACCGCGCAGCACCGCGTACGCGACCTCGCAGTCGCGGTCGGCCAAGGTGCCGGTGACCGCCGGAATCGCTTGCGCCCACGCGTGTTCGGTGGCTCGCCAGGCATCCTGTGCCCGTGTCGGTTCCGCATCCAGCTCATGGTCGGAAAGCTCGAGAACCAGGTCGTGGTCGCGTCCCGCGGCGACGTCCAGCACCGCATGCAGCGAACCGTCCTCGGCGAGTTTCGCGTTTTCGCCTCCCGCCCAACGGAATCGGTGGGGTCCCGACCTCCCGGTCCACACGCGGCCCCCATCGGTTTCGTGGCAGGAGACGTCCGACATGGCGTGCGCGCCGAAGTCGGCGCGGATGTCGAGCGCGATGCGCATTCGCGCAGGGCCGTCGATGACGTGGATGCGGCGCAGCAACACCGCGGTGTGCGCGTCGGTGGGCAGCGCCAGCGCCTCGCGGCACTCGACGATTCCGTCGGTGGTGACCCATCGTGAACGCCAGATCAACGACCGCGGTTCGTAATAGCCGCCCCAGACGAATCGCGACACATCGGGAGCGACGGCATACACGCCGCCGCCGCCGAGCAGGGAATTGAACACCGCACCGTCGTGCCAGCGCGGCAGACACATCCAGCAGTAGTCGCCGCGCGGCCCGACGAGAACTCCGCGTTCGCCGTCCGCGAGCAACGCGTACTGCCGCAATACGTGCGGGGGAAATTCGTCGGATAGCAGTTGTCATCCCTTTCGAAGCGAGCGAGCGCCGATTGGCGCCCTCACCCGCCGGGTACCCGATCCGCCATGGATCAGTCGCAAGCACCACTGTTGGACGCGCTGGCCGACTACCACCGCAGCAACCGCTACGGCTTCACCCCGCCGGGTCACCGCCAGGGCGCCGGGGTCGACGAGCGCGTGCTAGCCGTGATGGGTAAGGACCCGTTTCGCAACGACATCCTCGCCACCAACGGCCTCGACGATCGGATGTCCCGCGGCAAGTTTCTATCGAAGGCCGAGGACTTGATGGCCGACGCCGTCGGCGCGGAGGCGGCGTTCTTCTCCACCTGCGGCAGCTCGATGTCCGTGCGGGCCGCGACGATGGCCGTGGCCGGCGGGGCGGATGGCGGGCTGCTCGTCACCCGCGACTGCCACAAGTCGATCGTGGGCGGCTTGATCTTCTCCGGCGTCCGACCGAGGTGGATCACCCCGCAGTGGGACACCGAACGGCACTTATCTCATCCGCCCTCGCCGGAGCAGGTGCGGGCCGCATGGGACAAATATCCCGACGCGGCTGGTGCCCTCATCGTCAGCCCGAGCCCGTACGGCACGTGCGCCGACATTGGAGCCATCGCCGACATCTGCCACAAGCGCGGCAAGCCGTTGATAGTCGACGAGGCCTGGGGAGCGCACCTTCCGTTCCACGAGGACCTGCCGACGTGGGCGATGGATGCGGGCGCCGACGTCTGCGTAGTCAGCGTCCACAAGATGGGCGCGGGGTTCGAGCAGGGATCCGTATTCCACCTGCAGGGGGATCTGGTTGACCCGCAACGCCTTTCGAAGTGCGCCGATCTGCTGATGACCACGAGCCCCAACGTCCTCGTCTACACCGCACTCGACGGTTGGCGGCGCCAGATGGTCGAGCGTGGCCACGATTTGCTCGGCGCCGAACTCGACCTTGCCCGCTATCTGCGAGCACGTCTGGACGAGATCGGCGACGTCGAGGTCCTCGAGGACGAGCTGCTGGGCAAGGAGGCCTCGAGCGATCTGGACATCACCCAGGTGTTGATGGACCTCTCCGCGACCGGAACGTCGGGATATCAAGCCGCGGACTGGCTGCGCGAGCACTGCAATCTCGATCTCGGTCTCAGTGATCACCGCCGGATCTTGGCGACGATGTCGTTCGCCGATGACAAGCAAACCGCGGACCGCCTGGTGGACGCGATGCACAAGTGGCGCGAGGCGGCCGAGGACTTCGACCGGCCGCCGTCCATCAAGCTGCCCGCCCCGGACGAGCTGGAACTTCAGACCGTCTGCCTACCCCGGGACGCGTTCTTCGGGCCGACCGAAATGGTGCCCGCCGCCAAGGCCGCCGGCCGCGTTGCGGCCGAGCTGATCACCCCGTATCCGCCCGGCATCCCCGCCGTGGTGCCCGGCGAACGTCTCAACGACGCCGTGATCGACTACCTGCGGTCGGGTGTCGAAGCGGGCATGACGCTGCCCGACCCCGTCGATGCGAACGCACAACAGTTCCGGGTGGTCGCGGCCTAGCGGTAGCTCCTAGGTCGCGTTGTCGTTCGTCTTCTTCGCGGCACCACGCAAGGTGCGATTGGTGGACCGCAGATCCGTGTTGGCCGCGGAGAGCGCGGCATTGTCGTCTTCCAGGCTGAGGATGCGGGCGATGCCCGCCAGGTTGACCCCGGAGGCGACCAGCTCGCTGATGCGCTGTAGCCGGGCCAGGTCGTCGGCGCTATAGCGCCTGGTGCCTCCGTCGCTTCGCGCCGGGCTCAGCAGTCCGTGACGCTCGTACAGGCGCAGGGACTGTACCGGGATACCGGAAAGTTCGGCGGCCACGGAAATGCCGTACACCCCGTGATCGGATGCCGGCCCACCGTTATCACCAGGTGTGTCGGCCATCGGTCAACTCCTTAACTAACTCGGATAGAAAACCTGTGTACCACACTTGCGATGATGTGTCGATAGTGCTATACCAAATCTATGTCATTAGACATAGGTAATAGCCGCTTCACAACAGATTGGAGTGAGAGGTGACAGCCATGCTGATGCGTACTGACCCGTTCCGTGACCTGGACCGCTTCGCTCAGCAAGTATTAGGCACGGCAGCCCGGCCTGCGGTGATGCCGATGGATGCCTGGCGTGAGGGCGAGGAATTCGTTGTCGAGTTCGACATGCCCGGCATCAACCCCGACTCGCTGGACATCGACATCGAGCGCAACGTGGTGACCGTGCGTGCCGAGCGGCCCGCCGTCGACCCCAACCGCGAAATGTTGGCCGCCGAGCGATCACGCGGGGTGTTCAGCCGCCAGCTCGTCCTCGGGGAAAACCTCGACACCGACCGGATCGAGGCCTCCTACAACGAGGGCGTCCTGAGCCTGCGCATCCCGGTCGCCGAAAAGGCCAAGCCGCGCAAGATTTCCGTCGCGCACGGCAACGGCCACAAGGCGATCAATGAAAACGCCGGCAAGCGGGAGGTCATCGACGCCTGATCATCGATGGGCGCGCGGCGGCCCGACCGGCACGGCCGACGAATCCCGTCGGCGGCCGCGGCCGCCGCCGCCGGCCACGCCACCGCCGATAGCGGGTTGTACCAGCGGTAGTGTGGCAAGATATCGAGCCTGTCCTCGGCGTTCAACAGCTAGCGCCGCTCCCACCACGCCACTGCGCGATGTCACGCACCTACCCCTTTGTGCGGGGTCGCTCATGCGCACATAACGGCGGTCGGTTTTGCCGCAGCGAACTGCACCGAGGAGACGCATCACGATGAATTGGAACCTGGACGGCCAATCGGCCGACGTCGAACAAGCCTTGGCCGGCGGATCGCCGCAGCGCGCGGGCTGGTTCCGGTTCTACTTCGCCGATCAGCGGTGGGAATGGTCCGAACAGGTGCAGCGCATGCACGGCTACGAGCCCGGCACCGTCACCCCGACCACCGAGCTGGTGCTGTCCCACAAACACCCCGACGACCGCGGACAGGTGGCGGCCACCATCCACGAAATCCTGGACACCCATAAGGCGTTCAGCACCCGCCATCGCATCATCGACACCAAGGGAAATGTGCACTACGTCGTCGTGGTCGGCGACCAACTGCACGGCGGCAACGGCGACGTGATCGGAACCCACGGGTTCTACGTCGATGTCTCCCCGCTGTACGACCAGGAGCGCGAGGAGATGGTCACGGCGAAGTTGGCCGAGATCACCGAGCACCGCGCGGGCATCGAGCAGGCCAAAGGCATGCTGATGCTGATCTATGGCATCAGTGACACCGCCGCGTTCGACCTGCTGAAGTGGCTGTCGCAGGAAACCAACATCAAGCTTCGTCTGTTGGCCGAACGGATCACCGACGACTTCCGCGCCATCGGCCCCACGCTGACCTCTCAAACGGAGTTCGACCATTTGTTGATGACCGCGCATTCGCGCGTCGACCCCGACGAACAGCCCGTGGAGTGATTAAGGCACTGGCGTTAGTTTGCTGATGGGCCTGGGGGATTCCCGCCCTGGGATCCGCCTCTAATTGCCGCCAAGGCCGTCATTTCTTGCTAGGAATGACGATGACGACGATTAACGTCAAGATTGAGAAGAACAGTCCGAGTATTCCCCAACCCAGAGGGTTGCGGCCCTTGGTTGCCGCGATGATCGCGCAAACAAACGCCGCGATAACACTGCCGATGGCGACGAATATGCCCTTGATTCCACGAAGAATCATCCCCGCGGCAAGCGGGTCCGAACTCGCCAAAATCATCGAGTGCAACATGTCAGGCCTTTCTGGTGGGGGCTTCAGGGTGATACCCGCCCGGTCGCGGATTAAAACCGCGCCGGGGGCGACCCCATGTTTGACGGGTTTGAAGGCCCACGGCCTATTGCATTAACTCAGGGCGATGATTTCGTCGCCTTTGGCCTTCATAGCCCATTTGCTACGGGACCGCCCGGTGTTCTGCCGCTCAGAGCTCGTCGGAGAAATCGGCGGTGAGCCAACGGTCGGGGCGGATGGTGAACAACACGCTGTCCTGACCCTCCATACTTTGGACGAACTGGCGCCCACCCTCCTCGCCGAGGTAACGGATCGCGATGGCTTCCCGTGCCTCGAGCGGGGCGGGTGAGGTGCTCTCGACGACGGTGCCCTCGACGACCACGTATTGATACGGTGGCTCCTCGCGCTGGACGACCAAGGTCACCGCGCCGGCCCGGTCGATGAGCTTGGCCTTGCGGGTCCCCGGGCCGGTGTTGAACCGGATGTCTCCGCCAGGGGTGTAGTCGTACCAAATCGGGACGCTGGCCGGCGGCCGGCCGTCGGCGGCGTCGACGGACAACACCCCCACATGCTTCGCTGCGAGGAATTCCTGACGTTCGGCTTCGCTGAATGGATGCATGGCCGCGTCAACGCGCCGGCGGCGCGCGGGTATTCCCCAGACCTGGGCGAAAACGGTTTGGCGACAACCGTGTTAGCCCGGTTTTCCGCGCGCGAACCGGGGTAGCTGACTATGCGAACACCCCGTACGGATGGAGACCCAATGACCACCGCTGAACAACCGGCACCCGAAGGTGACAAACAACCCCCACAAGCCGCATCCGTCGATTCGCCTGAGGACGGTTCCGACGACAACGACGCCGATTCGGAGGACAAGTCTTCCTGACGACCGGCGACCTGGCGTTGCAGGCGGAATAGTCTGGTGAGGTCTTGCTTTGGGAGGAGAACGTTATGCCCGCACCGTCCGCCGAAGCCTTCGATCGCTTGCGTCAGCTGGCGGCGATCAAAGACCTCACCGCACGCGAGACCAAAACCATCGAAGAGGTGTTCACCGGCAAGCCGCTGACCACGGTCCCGGTCGGCACGGCCGACGACGTCGAAGCGGCATTCGCCGAAGCTCGTGCGGCACAGATCGACTGGGCGAAACGCCCGGTCACCGAGCGCGTTGCGGTCATCCGCCGCTATCGCGACCTGGTCATCGAGAACCGCGAGTTCTTGATGGACCTCCTGCAAGCCGAGGCGGGCAAGGCCCGATGGGCGGCGCAGGAGGAGATCGTCGACCTGATGGCGAACGCGAACTACTACGTCCGGGTCGCCGCGGACCTGCTCAAGCCGCGCAAAGTGCAGTCGCTGCTCCCGGGGATCGGCAAGACCACGGTCGGCTATCAGCCCAAGGGCGTCGTCGGCGTGATCTCGCCGTGGAACTACCCCATGACGCTCACGGCCTCGGACTCGGTGCCCGCGCTCATCGCCGGCAACGCGGTGGTGCTCAAGCCGGACAGCCAGACACCGTATTGCGCGCTCGCGTGTGCCGAGCTGTTGTACAAGGCCGGCCTGCCGCGCGCGCTATACGCGGTCGTGCCCGGCCCCGGCTCGGTCGTCGGCACCGCCATCACCGACAACTGCGACTACCTGATGTTCACCGGCTCGTCGGCGACGGGGAGCCGGCTCGCCGAACGTTGTGGCCGTCGGCTCATCGGCTTCTCGGCCGAACTCGGGGGTAAAAACGCGATGATCGTCGCGCGGGGAGCAAACCTCGACAAGACCGCCAAAGCGGCCACCCGCGCGTGCTTTTCGAACGCGGGCCAGCTCTGCATCTCCATTGAGCGGATCTACGTCGAGAAGGACATCGCCGACGAGTTCATCAGCAAGTTCGGCGCCGCGGTGCGCAATATGAAGCTGGGCACCGCGTACGACTTCTCGATCGACATGGGCAGTTTGATCTCCGCGGATCAGCTGGAGACGGTCACCGACCACGTCAACGACGCAACCGCCAAGGGCGCCAAGGTGATTGCGGGAGCCAAAGCTCGACCCGACATCGGTCCACTGTTCTACGAACCCACGGTCCTGACCGACGTGACGCCCGAGATGGAGTGCGCGGCCAACGAGACGTTCGGGCCACTCGTGTCGATCTACCCCGTCGCCGACGTGGACGAAGCCGTCGAGAAGGCCAACGACACCGAGTACGGACTCAACGCCAGCGTCTGGGCCAGCTCTCCCGCGGAGGGCCAGAAGATCGCGGCCCGCTTGCGCTCGGGAACGGTGAACGTCGACGAGGGGTACGCGTTCGCGTGGGGCAGCCTCAGCGCCCCGATGGGCGGGATGGGCGTCTCCGGCGTCGGCCGCAGACATGGTCCGGAGGGCCTGCTGAAGTACACCGAATCGCAGACGATAGCGACCGCCCGCGTGTTCAATCTCGATCCGCCCCTTGGCATTCCGTCGACGTTGTGGCAGAAGTCGCTGTTGCCGATCGTGCGGACGGTCATGAGGCTTCCCGGCCGTAACTGACGTAGACCGGGCCGCCCCGCTCCATCGATCGATCACCTGGCCGGCGTGACCAGGCGATCGCCGACCCACAGCGTGTCGTAGCCACGTCCTCGAGTCCGCGGCAGAACGCGCTCAGACCGGCGGCGCTGCTGAGAGCGGACCCGACGATGGGCAGTGCGAAGCCAAGCTTCATCGCGAATCCTTTCGGTGATTCATCAACCATTGTTTGGGCACAGGTCGCTCCTGTTCGACGGCAGCGCCGCTCAGGCGGCTGGGCTCACGCCCAGGGCGAAGTCGAAGTTGCCCACCCCGTGCCGGGCGAGACCCATCACGACCAGGCCCGTTGCTTCCAGCCAGTGCGCCATGTTCAGGCCACCGACGTCCAGCGGACGCAGCTTGATGCTCGCGATGAACTCCGCCAGGCGCGCCTTAGCGCGCGCGTCGTCGCCGGCGACGAAGACGTCAAGCGGCCGGCCCTGAGCCAGGGCGACACCGAAGATAGTGTTGAACGCCTTCACCACGCTGGCGCTTGCCGGGGCCACCTTGGCAACTTCCTGCGCGACCGAGGTCTCCTCGGGGATGGCCAGCCCGTCGGCCGCGGAATTGAAGGGATTGCTGATATCGACGATGATCTTGCCCGCCAAGGCGTCTCCGTACTGAGCCACGACTGGAACGACGTTGGCGTACAACACGGAAACGATGACGATGTCACCGGCCGGTGTGGCGCCGAACTCTCCCGTCGTGGCGCCGCCGCCGAGATCCTTGGCCAGGCCAGCGGCCTTGGCCTGATCGCGGCCGATGACCTCGACGGTGTTGCCGCCGGCTACCGCCAGCGTGCCGATCGCGCGGGCCATGTACCCGGTGCCGATGATGCTGATGTTGCTCATGAGGTATCCCGTCTTCGGATTAACGAAAAGGTTGACTCGTCCACCTTATGGCGATTTCGATGACGCGTCAACCAAAGGGCGGTAGCATTAACGGCGATGGAACCGAACTGGCTGAACCCTGCTGAAGACCGCGCCTGGCGTGCCTTCCAGCACGCGAATCATCAACTCAGCGTGCACCTGAACCGCGGCCTGCAGGAATCGGGCCTGTCCGGCGCCGACTACCAGATCCTGGCCGTGCTCTCCGAACACGACGGGGACCGCCTACCCGCCCACGAGCTGTGCAACGCGCTGGGCTGGGAGAAGAGCCGTGTCTCCCACCAGGTGCGGCGCATGCAGCAGGACGGCCTGATCAGCCGCGAGCCCAACCCCGACGACGCTCGCAGCACCATGGTCTGCCTGCTGCCGGCGGGCCGCGCGGCGATCGAGAAAGCGGCGCCCAAGCACGTGGCGGACGTGCGCCGGAACTTCATCGACCTACTCTCCCCGGCCGAGCTCGACATGTTCGCCGCCCTCAACGAACGAGTCCTGCGCCACCTGGCTAAAGACGATGACTCCCCCGCCGAAGGCGAGCCCTCATAGATCGGGTGATCAATGTTCGAGTGCGTAACCATCCTCGTCGACGCCGCGGCTGCGTTGGGGAGTGCGTTCGGCGCGGCGCTTGTTCGTTGCGCGCCAATTGTTTTAGACAACCGTAGGGAGCAGCTGAGACGTGGACCGAAAATATTGTCATTAGGCATGAAAATGGCCCCCGGAGGAGAGTCCGGGGGCCACTTCCCTTAGTAGCGGGGACAGGATTCGAACCTGCGACCTCTGGGTTATGAGCCCAGCGAGCTACCGAGCTGCTCCACCCCGCGTCGGTAAATGCCAGGTTACCGAACGCCCGGCGGGGCCTCCAAATCGCGGGTTCAGTGCGACGGCGGATTGAGACCGTATCGGCGGGCGATGTCGTCCATCCATTCCGGGTCGCCGTAAGTCAGCCCGTACTTCTCGGCGAGTTCGCCGAACTCAGGCAGCTCATGAAGCGACTTGCCGCCCGCGCCGTTCGCGTGGTCGAGGAGCAACTCACCGAGCTCGCGGAAGTAATTCTCGAATCCACCCGGCGTGATGATCTCGACGATGCGGCCCGGCTCGCTGCCCGCGTTCCACATCGCATGCATCTGCCCCCGCGGCTTGGTGATGTAGCCGCCCGGGCCCAGGACCACTTCGCTGTCGTCTGAGCGGAAGCCGATCTCGCCCGCCAGCACGATCGAATGCTCGTCCTCACGCGTGTGACGATGAGCCGCGGTGAGCAAGCCGACCTCGAACGGATGCTCGACGATGGACACCTCGCCCCCATTGGTCTTGCCCGACAACTTGAACACCGCGCCGAACCCGGGAAGGGCGACGCGCTCGCCCTCCCCCGGCCGCACCACAGTGACCCCGATTTCGTTCGGTTCGGTCATCTGATAGAGCCTCCTCCGAATACCGTTGCGCCGCAAGGCTTAGGCCGCTATTCCGGCCGGGCTGTCGTGTCGCTTCGAGGCGGCCACAGCGGCTGCGGCACTTCGATACCGAACGGCTTGCCCCAGCTGTTTCGGGATGAAACCTCGTGCACGGGACGCCGATTGGCCGCCACCCCCCACTTGCCCCGCGGGTAGCCAAGGGTCAGCATGGCCGACATCTTCCAGCCTTCCTCGACGGGCACACCCAGCATCTCGTTCACCCTGTCCCGGAAATTGTTGAGCACCATCGTCATGACGCCGCCGACGCCCTCGGCACGGGCGGCGAGCAAGATGCTCCAGATCGCCGGGTAGATGTTGGCGCCGCCGAGGTCGTCGATCGCGAAGACGAAGAGCAGCAGGGGAACCTCATCGAAGTGGTCGGCCAGGTAGTCCCCCGAGCCTTTGATGCGGCGCATCGTTTCGGCGTGAGTGGCCGCGTCCGCGCCGGGCGCCGGCGCTACCATCGGTCCCGCTCCTGTCGCGAACTTCTCGTACTCGAGGGCGCGGGCTTGCCGGAACAGCTGTCCGAACTCGCGTATGAGTGCCGGGTCGTCGACGGCGACGAAGTGCCAGCGTTGGGTGTTGCCCCCATTCGGGGCACGCACGGCGGCATCGAGGATGCGGGCCTGCACGTCCATCGGAATCGGGTCCGGCCGCAACCGCCGCATCATCCGGGTGGTGTATAGCGCCTCATGAATATCCATTTGTCCGCTCCCTTCCGCTATTCGGGCCAGCCGTTGTTGAGAATGTTGTCGACGAAGTCGACACGCCTGAAGGCGGGATCGAAGTGCGCCAGCACGTCGTCGTTCATCGTTCCGAAGGTGGTCTGCGGGCGGTGTTTCATGCCGTCGTTGAACGCCGCCAGGATGCGCTGTTTGAACTGTGGGCGCGGGTGAGCGGCCGTCACCGCGGCCAGCGCGTCGGGGGCCAGGTCCTCCCGCCCGACGCCGACCACGTCGACTTCCACGCCGGCTTGGAGCAAGGCGACTTCGGGCGCGAGGAATTCGGGCACGCCGGGGGTGGTGTGCAGGGCAATGCCGAGCCACACCTTGTCGATGTCGGCTTTGTCGACGCCGTGGCCAACCAGGAAGTCCCGGGCAGCGTTTGCGCCGTCGACCTCGAAACGAACCGTCGAGCTGCGGAAGCGCTCGGTAAGCCCGAGGTCGTGAAACATCGCCGCGACGTAGAGCAGCTCCAGGTCCGGTTGCAGTCCGCGGCGCAGGCCCTGCAGCGCGCCGAAGAGAAAGACCCGCCGCGAATGGTTGAACAGCAGGTCGTCCTCGGCGCGGCGAATGAAATCGGTGGCCTCGCGCACCAGCGGCGAATCCGGGATTTGGATGCCGGCAATGCTTTCGATCGACCTGGTCATGACATCGTCTCCTTCGGGTGAGCGTGATAGCTAGTCTGCGGCGGCACGGTCTTCCCGACCGCGTGCGTTCGGGCCGTCCTCTCCACAGAAAGCGACACAATGGCTTGGTGACTGCAGCGGATTCGCGGGTGGTGGTGATCGTCGTCTTCGACGACGTGACGATGTTGGACGTCGCCGGCGCGGGTGAGGTCTTCGCCGAGGCCAACCGGTTCGGCGCCGACTACCGGCTCAAGATCGCGTCGGTGGATGGACGCGACGTGACAACCTCGATAGGCACGCGGTTGGGCGTCACGGACACCCTTTCGTCGATCGAGTCGGCCGACACCGTGCTGGTCGCCGGCAGCGACAACCTGCCCCGGCGGCCGATCGACCCCGAGCTCATCGAGGCGATCAGGTCTTTGTCGGCGCGAACCCGGCGGATGGCATCCATCTGCACCGGATCGTTCATCCTCGCGCAGGCGGGACTGCTCGACGGTCGTCGCGCCACCACGCACTGGCACGATGCCCGGTTGTTGGCCCGGGCCTTTCGGGAGGTCACCGTCGAGCCGGACGCGATCTTCGTCCGCGACGGCGATGTCTTCACCTCGGCGGGGATTTCATCGGGCATCGATCTGGCGCTGGCGTTGGTCGAAATGGATCACGGGACCGAACTGGTCCGCGACGTGGCCCGGTGGCTGGTCGTCTACCTCAAACGCGCCGGCGGCCAATCACAATTCTCTGTGCTGGTCGAGGCCGATCCGCCACCGCAGTCGCCGCTGCGCGCGGTGATCGATGCGGTCGCAGCCGATCCGGCCGCGAACCACAGCGTGAAATCCCTTGCCGCCCTTGCCTCCCTGAGCACCCGCCAGCTGACCCGCCTCTTCCAGTCCGAGGTCGGGATGAGTCCGGCACGGTATGTCGAACTGGTTCGAATCGACTTCGCCCGCAACGCACTCGAATCCGGCCGGTCCGTCACCGAGACCGCGGGCATGGCGGGCTTCGGCAGCATCGAAACGCTGCGACGGGTCTTCGTAAGCCACCTGGGCATCAGCCCGAAAGCCTATCGAGACAGGTTCCGAACGGCCTACGCCTGAAAGCTACTTGGTGGCGTTGTACTTGTTGATGGCGTCGTCGAGCCGCTGCAGCGCCGCGCCGTAGGCGGCGAAATCGCCCTTCTTTTGCGCGTCGCGCGCGGCGCCGATCGCCGCCTGGATGTCCTGCAGCGCGGCGGCCTTGGCCGGCGACAACGTCACCGACCCATCGGGAGAGGGCGGCACCACGGCCGCTGCCGGCGGCGGCACCGGTGCCGGCGGAGCCCCGGCCGGCGGCGGCGGGCTCGCGGGCGGGTTGGCGGGCACACCGCCCTCGGTAGGTTGGATCCCCGTCGCCGCCGCACCCGCACCTGGCCCGAACAGGCCGGTGAGCGCGTCACCCACCGTCGGGCCGTAACCGATCTTGTCGTTGTACATCATCGCCACCCGGATCAGGCGCGGGTACGACGAGGCGGCGTCGCTGGCCCCCGGGGACGCATACACGGGTTCGACATAGAGCAGCCCGCCCTGGCCGACGGGAAGGGTGAGCAAATTGCCCCAGCGGATCCGGTTTTGGTTGTCGCGCCCGATCACGCCCAGGTCCTGAGATACGGCCGGGTCGGTGGTGATCGCATTGTTGGCCAGCTTGGGTCCGTTTACCTGCCCGGGGATGGTCAGCACGGTGATCTTGCCGTACGTCGCCGGATCGGAGCTGGCGCTGATGTAGGCCGCCAGGTAGTCGCGCTTGAACCGGTTCATCGCGCTGATCAACTGATACGAAGACGAATTATCGTTCTTGCCAATGTTTTTCGCGACGATGTAATACGGCGGCTGATAGCTGCTGGCGGTCGGATTGGGGTCCAGCGGCACGTCCCAGAAGTCCGACGTGGAGAAAAACGTCACCGGGTCGTTCACGTGATATTTGGCCAGCAGCATCCGCTGCACCTTGAACAGGTCTTCGGGATAGCGCAGATGCTCGGCGAGCTCGGGCGTGATGTCGCTCTTGGGTTTGACCGTGCCCGGGAACACCCGCATCCAGGCTTTGAGCACCGGGTCCTGCTCGTCCTGCTGGTACAGCGTCACGGTGCCGTCGTAGGCATCGACGGTGGCCTTCACAGAATTGCGGATGTAGGAGACCTGCTTGTCGGGCGCCAGCCGGTTGAATGCCACCTCGGTGGAGTCGGCCGTCGCCGACGACAGCGAGGTGAGTTCGGAGTACGGGTAGTTGTCCAGGGTGGTGTAGCCGTCGATGATCCACACCAGCCGCTTGTTGACGATCGCGGGGTACACGGAGCTGTCCGTCGTCAGCCACGGCGCCACCGCCTCGACCCGCTGCGCCGGGTCGCGGTTGAACAGGATCTTGCTGTTGGAGCCGATCACGTTGGAGAACAGGAAGTTTCGCTCGGCGAATTTGGCGGCAAACACGCTGCGGGAGATCCAGCTGCCGATGGGAACACCCCCGAGCCCGGTGTAGGTGTAGTTCTTGGTTTCGGTGCTGGTCTCGTAGTCGTATTCGCGATCGTTGCCGTTGCGGCCGACGATCGCGTAGTCGGCGGACGTGTTGGAGATGACGGGCCCGTAGTAAATGCGGGGCTGGTCCAGGGGCGCCGGCCCGTCGGAGACGACGCTGCCGTTGGCGCCCACGACGTTGACCAGAAATTCCGGGTAGCCACCGTTCTGGTTGGGGTCGTTGGCGATTCCGCGCACGGTGTTGGCCGGCGAGGCGATGAATCCGTTGCCGTGCGTGTAGACCGTATGCCGGTTGATCCAGTCCCGTTGGTTGTCGATCAGCCGGTCCGGGTTGAGTTCCCGGGCCGCGACGACGTAGTCGCGCAGCGCGCCGTTGCGGTCGAGGTAGCGGTCGATGGATAGCTGGTCCGGGAAGTGGAAGAAGTTCTTGCCCTGCTGGAACTGGGTGAACGCCGGGCTGACGATGGTCGGATCGAGCAGCCGGATGTTCGACGTGGTCGCGCGGTCGGACGCGACCTGCTGGGCGGTCGCCTGCGCGTCACCGGTGTAGTTGCGGTAGCTCACCACGTCGGACGTCAGCCCGTAGGCTTGCCGCGTCGCGGCGATGCTCCGGCTGATGTATTCGCTTTCCTTTTGCGCGGCATTGGGTCGCACGCTGATCTGCTCGACGATCAGCGGCCAGCCCGCACCCACGATCAACGACGACAGCAGCAGCAACACCAGCCCGATCGCCGGAATCCGCAAGTCCCGCAAGGTAATCGCCGAGAACACCGCGGCGGCGCAAATGATGGCGATCGCCAGCAGAATCAGCTTGGCCGGCAACACCGCATTGATATCGGTGTACCCGGCCCCGGTGAACGGCTTGCCGCCACGCGTATGCGACAGCAGCTCGTAGCGGTCCAGCCAGTACGCAACGGCTTTGAGCAGCACCAGCATCCCAACCAGGCTGACCAGCTGGATGCGCGCCGAGCGGCTCAGGGCGCCGGTACGGCCCGACAGTCGGATGCCGCCGAAGATGTAGTGCGCCAACAGGTTCGCGACGAATGCAAGGAACACGGCCACGAACATGTAGCTGAGCAGTAGCCGATAGAACGGCAGGTCGAACGCGTAGAAGCCGAGATCCTTGCCGAACTGCGGATCCCTGACTCCGAAGTTGCCGCCGTGCAGGAACAGCTGGATCCGCACCCAGTAACTCTGCGCGATGATGCCGGCCAACAGGCCGATCGCCACCGGAATTCCGATGCCCACCAGTCGCAGCCGTGACATGACGACAGTGCGGTACCGCGCAACCGGATCGTTGTCGTTGCTCGGGACGAAAACCGGGCGGGTCCGGTAGGCGATCGCCAGCCCGGCGAACACGATGCCGCCGACCAGCAGACCGGCGACTAAGAACACCACGATGCGGGTCACCAGCACGGTGGTGAACACCGAGCGGTAGCCCAGCTCACCGAACCACAGCCAGTCGACGTAGGCGTCGATCATTCGGGGACCCGCGAGCAGCAACACGATCACACCCAGTGCGATCAAGATCAGAATCCGGCTACGCCGAGTCAGCTTCGGCATTCTCGCGGTGGGCCGCATCCCCACTGGCTACGCTCCCTGATCGATCTGGCGACTCGATGTGGCGACAACAACTCTACGCATTGCGCGACGTGCGATCCCGGGCTCGCCTAGCAGGTCGGCGGCTGACCCCCGGTCTGGATCGCGTGCAGCGCGTCCACCGCTTGGTTGAGGGTCTCGACCTTGATCAGGCGCAGGCCGGACGGATTGTCCGAACTCGCCTCGTAGCAGTTCTTCGCCGGCACCAGGAACACCGTGGCGCCCGCCGCGTGGGCGGCAACCATCTTGTGCGTGATGCCGCCGATCTGGCCGACCTTGCCGTCGGCGGAGATGGTGCCGGTCCCGGCGACGAACGTCGACCCGGCAAGGTCACCGGTGGTGAGCTTGTCGACGACCGCCAGGCTGAACATCAGGCCCGCGGAGGGCCCGCCCACGTTGGCGAGGTTGAAATCCACCACGAACGGCGCCCACGGCGCGTCGAGCACCGCGACACCCAGGAAGCCGTAGTCGCGATCTTTGTTTGTGCCCAGCGTGATCTGAGCTACCCCCGCGGGCTCGTTCTTGCGGCGGAAGTCGATCGTCACCACCTGGCCGGGCTTGGTGTTCTTCA
Organism: Mycobacterium sp. IS-836; assembly: GCF_001954275.1. Taxonomy (GTDB): domain Bacteria; phylum Actinomycetota; class Actinomycetes; order Mycobacteriales; family Mycobacteriaceae; genus Mycobacterium. The sequence continues at coordinate 98,665 of NZ_MBEU01000037.1, forward strand.
TCAATCCCGTGAATTGCTCGACGTTGGCGACCGGGGTGTTGTTGACCGCGTCGATGGCGTCACCGGCCTTCAGCTTGCCCGCCGAAGGACCGGGATCGTTGACCGTCGCGACGGTCACCGCGGGCGCGTACTTCAGGTACCCCAGGGCGGCGTAGGCGGCGCTGTCCTCGGACTGTTTGAAGTCGGCGTTGTTGGCCTTGTCCACGTCTTCGCGCGACTTGCCCGGCGGATAGATGAGATCGCGCGGGATCAGTTGTTCCTGCCCCGACAACCACAGGGTCAACGCCTCACCCAGGGTCAGGTCGTCGCGCTGGGACACCGTCGTCATGTTGAGATGACCGGTCGTCGGGTGCGTTTGCGTGCCCTCGATCGCGACCACCTGCTTGCCGTCGACCTCGCCGAGCGTGTCGAACGTGGGGCCCGGGCCCAGCGACACGAACGGCACCGTCACCACCGCCAGCAACACACCGAAGACCACGATCGGCACCAGCGCGACCAGCAAGGTCAGAATCCGCCTGTTCACGCCGCTACACTATCGGGGCCCTGCCGCGGCGGGTTCAGCTGTAAGCATGACCGCAGACCGCGCCTTCCCTTCGACCGGTGAGTACCGTTGAGTTATGGCTGACCTGCCTTTCGGCTTCTCCTCTGGAGATGACCCCGACCCCGAGAAGCGCGGGAAGAACGATCCCGAGTCCGGCGCGTCCAACCCGCTGGGCGCCTTCGGCATGAGCGGCGACTTCAACGTGGGCGACCTGGGACAGATCTTCACCCAGCTGGGTCAGATGTTCTCCAGCGCCGGCACCATGACGCAGGGCGGCGAAGCGGCGGGTCCGGTCAATTACGAACTGGCCCGGCGCGTGGCGACAAGCTCGATCGGGTTTGTCGCGCCCATCCCGGCGACGACGAGCTCGGCGATCGCCGACGCGGTGCACCTCGCCGACACCTGGCTGGACGGCGTCACCGCGTTGCCCGCGGGCACCACCAAAGCGGTTGGCTGGACGCCCAGCGACTGGGTGGACAACACGCTGGACATCTGGAAGCGGCTCTGCGACCCGATGGCTCAACAGATCTCGACGGTGTGGGCGTCCGCCCTGCCCGAGGAGGCCAAGAGCATGGCCGGCCCCCTACTGGCGATGATGTCGCAGATGGGCGGCATGGCGTTCGGCTCGCAGCTGGGGCAGGCGTTGGGCCGGTTGTCCCGCGAGGTGCTGACCTCGACCGATATCGGTCTGCCGCTGGGACCCAAGGGCGTCGCCGCGATCCTGCCCGATGCCGTCGAATCGTTCGCCGCAGGGCTCGAGCAACCGCGCAGCGAGATCCTGACCTACCTCGCCGCACGCGAGGCCGCACACCATCGGCTGTTCAGCCACGTGCCGTGGCTGTCCAGCCAGCTGCTCGGCGCGGTAGAGGCCTACGCCATGGGCATGAAGATCGACATGACCGGGATCGAGGAGCTGGCGCGCGACTTCAATCCGGCCACCCTGTCCGACCCGGCGGCCATCGAAAACCTGCTCGGCCAAGGCGTATTCGAGCCCAAGGCGACCCCGGCACAGACTCAGGCGCTGGAACGGCTCGAGACGCTGCTCGCGCTGATCGAGGGCTGGGTGCACGTCGTGGTGACCGCGGCGCTGGGCGACCGGATTCCGGGCGCGGCCGCACTGGCCGAGACGCTGCGCCGGCGCCGGGCCAGCGGCGGCCCGGCTGAGCAGACGTTCGCGACGCTGGTAGGCCTCGAGCTGCGGCCCCGCAAGCTGCGCGAAGCCGCCGCGCTGTGGGAGCGGCTGACCCAGGCGGCCGGCGTGGACGCCCGCGACGGCGTCTGGCAGCACCCGGACCTGCTGCCCAGCGGGGAGGATCTCGACGAGCCGGCGGGCTTCATCGACCGTGTTATCGGCGGGGACACCAGCGGCATCGATGAGGCGATCGCCAAGCTCGAGGACCCCGACTCCGAAGACCCGCGCGGCGGTTCTGGCCGCTAGGGTCAGGAACCGGCCTCTCCGAGCAGGCGTAGTCGGGCCGCTGCTATTACGGCCTCGGCTTCAACAATGACTGCTTCAGCCGCCTTGGCTTCTGCTGCCTCGGCTTTTGCTGCCTCGACTTTTGCTGCCCCGGCGCGGTGCGCAGCGTCTGCGCGTGCCACCGCCAGCACGTAAATCAATACCCCGGCGCAGGCTACGACGGACACCACTGGCCCCGCTGCGGCGGTCACGATGAACGCAAACGAGAAGCTCGAAACAATGAGCCAAATAAGCCTTCTCAGCATCATGGACGTTAAGTCGCCTGGTGCCGCACTGACGTTACCTAGGACGTTCCTGCCGACGTCCCTTCCGACAGCGTGAAGTGCTATCGCCGGGCGCAGGGACCCACGCACGAGCGCGGCAGGACCAAGCTCTCCCTAGGACACGGGACGTAGCGCTGGACGAGCGCCGCCAGCTAGTGGGAAGCTCTGAAGGTGGTCAAGCACGCGGGCCCATACGCTGCCATCGAGTCGGGCGACGCGATGCCACCATCTCCGCGAAGCGGAGGGACCACGCGGCGGTCCTCGTGGTCTCCGAGCGCGGTTATCAGATGGCTGGATCGCGATCCGTGGGTCGCCGTGGCGCTCGTGGTGCCGATGGCGATATTCCTCGTAGGCGCGTTGATCGGGCATCCATTCCTGTTCGTGTTCGTGCTGCCCCTGGCGCTGACCGTGCTGGCCGGCATGGCTTTCGTCGTGATGGATTTGTACAAAGGGGCCGAGCGAAAGCTGGCGCGAGCGGAGTCGGAAGCCGAGGAGCGGACGCGGGCCCAAGCCGCCGAAGCCAAAACTCTGGCCACGGAAGCCAAAACTCTGGCCGCCGAAGCACGGGCACGAGCACAAGCCGCCGAAGCCAAAGCCGTCACCGCCGGAGCCAAGGCTGTGTCCGCCGAAGCCGAGGCTATAGCCGCCGAAGCCAAAGCTGTCACCGCCGAAGCCGAAGCTCTGACCGCCGAAGCTCTGACCGCCGAAGCGCGGGCACGAGCTGAGGCCGCCGAAGCCGAGGCTCTGAACGCTGAGGCCCTCAAAGCCGAAGCGCGGGCACGGGCAGAAGCCGCCGAAGCCGCCGCGGTGAACGCCGAAACGCGCGCGCGAGCACTGGCGGCCGATGCCGACGCTCTGACCGCCGAAGCGCGGGCGCGAGCGCAAGGGCGGGCAGAGGCCGCCGAAGCCGCCGCGCTGGCCGCCGAAGCGCGGGCGCGAGCGGAAGCCGCCGAAGCCGCCGCGCTGGCCGCCGAGGCGCGGGCGCGAGCGGAAGCAGCCGAAGCCGAAGCGCTGGCCGCCGAAGCCCGGGCCCGAGCACAAGCGGCCGAAGCCGCCGCTCTGAACGCCGAAGCCCGGGCCCGAGCGCAAGCCGCCGAAGCCGCCGCGCTGACTGCCGAAGCGCGGACGCGGGCGCGGGCGCGAGCCGAGGCCGCCGAAGCCGCCGCGCTGGCCGCCGAAAGGCGGGCCCGAGCCGAAGCCGCCGAAGCCGCCGCTCTGAACGCCGAAGCGCGGGCGCGAGCAGAAGCCGCCGAAGCCGCCGCGCTGGCCGTCGAAGCGCGGACGCGAGCGATCCGGCTGCGAGCTGCTTGAGCCGAACCCGGGCCCCGAATCCAACGGGCGGTTCTGTGGATAACTGAGCGGGGCGTTCGCCCCCGGCGTGGCACAGTCTGAACTCATGCCGCGGGCCGCGCCTCCCCTGTATGCGTTGAACCCGGCGATGCCGGTGCTGCTTAGACCCGACGGGGCGGTGCAGGTCGGCTGGGACCCGCGCCGGGCCGTGCTGATCCGCCCGCCGAGCAGCCTGGCCGCGGCCGAGTTGGCCGCCCTGCTGCGGTCCATGCGATCACCGCTACCGATCACCGAGCTGCAGCGGCAGGCCGCCGACCGCGGGCTAACCGACGCCGACGGTCTGACCAGCCTCGTCGCGCAGCTGGTCGGCGCGGGAGTGGCGACCCGCGGCCGCCGGCAGTCCGGCGGCCGGGCCGCGTCGATCCGGGTGCACGGTCGCGGCCCGCTGTCGGACCTGCTCGTGGACGCGCTGCGCTGCTCGGGTGCCCGCATTGCGCACAGCAGCCAGCCGCACGCGACCGTGTCGCCCGACGCCGTCGACCTGGTGGTGTTGTCGGACTACCTGGTCGCCGACCCCCGGATGCTGCGCGACCTGCACTTCCAGGGCGTGCCGCACCTCGCGGTTCGGGTGCGCGACGGCACCGGCCTGGTCGGGCCGCTGGTCATCCCCGGCGTGACCAGCTGCCTCGGCTGCGCCGATCTGCATCGCAGCGACCGCGACGCCGCCTGGCCGGCGATCGCGGCTCAGCTGCGGGAGACCGTTGGCGTGGCGGATCGGGCCACGCTGCTGGCGACCGCGGCGCTGGCGCTGAGCCAGGTGAACCGGGTGATCGCGGCCGTGCGCGGGCAGGCGGCGCGGGACCCCGAGCCGCCCCAGGCGCTCAACGCCACGCTCGAGTTCGATCTGCATGCCGGCGCGATCGTCGCGCGCCAATGGACCCGGCATCCGTTGTGCTCGTGCTGACCGCTCCCCAACCGCTGCGCCGGTGTTACCCAGATCAACACCGCGGGGCCCGAATCGTCATGGATGATGGGTGTGTGTCAGATATCAAACGCGGCCGTGCTGCGCGCAACGCAAAGCTGGCCACCATTCCGGTCGGGTTCGCCGGCCGGGCGGCGCTCGGGTTCGGTAAACGCCTGACCGGCAAGTCGAAGGACGAGGTCCAGGCCGAGCTGCTGGAGAAGGCCGCCCACCAATTGTTCACCGTCCTGGGCGAGCTCAAGGGTGGAGCGATGAAGGTGGGCCAGGCACTCTCGGTGCTGGAGGCCGCGATTCCGGAGGAGTACGGCGAGCCGTACCGCGAGGCCTTGACGAAACTGCAAAAGGACGCGCCGCCGCTGCCCGCCGCCAAAGTGCACCGCGTGCTCGACGCGCAGCTCGGCACCAAGTGGCGCGACCGGTTCAGTTCATTCGACGACACGCCGGTGGCCTCTGCCAGCATTGGCCAGGTACACAAGGCGGTCTGGTCCGACGGCCGCGACGTGGCCGTCAAGATCCAGTACCCCGGCGCCGACGAGGCGCTGCGGGCCGACCTCAAGACGATGCAGCGGATGGTCGGGGTGGTCAAGCAGCTCGCGCCGGGAGCCGACGTGCAGGGCGTGGTCGACGAGCTGATCGAGCGCACCGAGATGGAACTCGACTACCGGCTGGAAGCCGACAACCAACGCGCGTTCGCCAAGGCATACGAAGGCCACCCGCACTTCGCGATTCCGCACGTTGTGGCCAGCGCCCCCAAGGTGGTGGTTCAGGAGTGGATGCAGGGCGTGCCGATGGCGGAGATCATCCGCCACGGCACCCCCGAGCAGCGCGACCTGATCGGCACCCGGCTGCTCGAGCTCACCTTCGACGCGCCGCGCCGGCTGCAGATGTTGCACGGCGACGCGCACCCCGGCAACTTCATGCTGTTGCCCGACGATCGGATGGGCGTGATCGACTTCGGCGCCGTCGCACCGCTGCCGGGCGGGTTGCCGATCGAGCTCGGGATGTCCATCCGGTTGGCCCGCGACAAGAACTACGACTTGCTGTTGCCGACGATGGAGAAGGCCGGGTTTATCCAGAAGGGCCAGCAGGTGTCGGTGCGCGACATCGACGACATGTTGCGCCAGTACGTCGAGCCCATCGAGGTCGAGGTGTTCCACTACACCCGGAAGTGGCTGCAGCGCATGAGCGCCATCGAGATCGACAAGTCGGTGTCGCAGATCAGGACGGCCCGGCAGATGGACCTACCGCCCAAGCTGGTGATCCCGATGCGGGTGATCATGTCGGTGGCCGCGATCCTCTGCCAGCTGGATGCCCATGTGCCGATCAAGGCGCTGTCGGAGGAACTGGTCCCGGGTTTCGCCGAGCCCGACGCGGCCGTCGTCTAAGCGGCAACGTCTTTGCGCGGGCGTCCGCGCGGGCGTTTGTAGCTCACGATCGAGCCCCGCTCGAAGATCTCGCCGCCCCAGACGCCCCAGGGCTCGGCCCGGTCCAGCGCCGCGGTCAGGCACTGGCGCCGGATCGGGCAGCTCGCGCACAGCGCCTTGGCGCGCTCGAGGTCGGCCGGGGTCTCTGCGAACCACAGGTCGGGATCCCCGGCGTGACATGGCAACGCCGGCCGCGGCGGTCTGGGGACTGTCAATGCCGACATGTCCTGCTCACCTGCTTCCTGGTCTGGTGGATGTCTGGGATTGATCCGGACCAGGTAGGGAGGCTGTCGACCCTACAAGTGTGGCCACGGATCCTGGTGACTTCGGGTCCGTGGCCATTCGGCGAAAATCGGGCGGGTTACGTAGCGCTTACGTATGACCCCGATCCACGGACACATCAGTCGCGGCGGCGGCGGCGCGATGCTTGACCGCGGCCGCCGGGGTAGCGGTGTGAGCGGCATGGGAGGTCCCCGCGGTCAGCACCGCGCCGGCCACGGCTACACCGAACGTGTTGTGGATCATCGTGGCCACCTCCTCCCGCCTGGACGCTTGCCAGCCTTCAGCCAGCAGCAGTGTTTCGAGGGTAGATGGTAGCCGACGACCGTGACAACCGATTTTCTGACCTGCGTGTTTAGCCGCGGGCGCGGACCAACCCCAGCACGTCCGGCCCGTACTGCTCGAGCTTGCGCGCGCCGATGCCCGGGATCGCGACCAGGGCCGCCTCATCGGCGGGCAGCGCCTCGGCGATCGCGATCAGCGTGTTGTCACTGAAGACGATGTACGGGGGAACCTTCTGTTCCCGCGCGAGGTCCAGGCGCCAGGCCTTGAGTTGCAGCAGCAGTTCCTCGTCGATGTCGGCCGCGCACGTCTCGCAGCGACGCAACATGACGGCCGCCGGGGTGGTCAGGTCGTTGTTGCAGATCCGGCAGCGGGTGGCGACGCCCTTGTTGCGCCGGGATCTGCTCGGCGCGGGATCGGGCCGCGCCTGCGGCGCGATCCCGTTGAGGAACCGCGACGGCTTGCGGCTCTGGCGTCCGCCCGGGTTCCGCGCCAGCGCCCAGCTGAGCGCCAAATGCATTCGGGCCCTGGTGATTCCGACGTAGAGGAGGCGACGCTCCTCCTCTACGGGTTCGCTCTCGGCGCCGTGCGCCAGCGCGTGCGAGATGGGCAGCGTGCCGTCGGCCAGCCCGACGAGGAAGACCGCATCCCATTCAAGGCCCTTGGCAGCGTGCAGCGAGGCCAGCGTCACGCCCTGCACCACCGGTGGGTGCCGGGCGTCGGCCCGCATCCGCAGCTCGGCCAGCAGACCGGAAAACTCCAGCCGCGGATTGTGCGCCACTTCGTCGTCCACCAGCTGGGCCAGCGCGGTCAGGGCCTCCCAGCGATCCCTGGCGCGCGTTCCGACCGGGGCCTGCGCCGTCAGGCCCAGCGGCTCCAGGATGGCGCGAACCACGTCGGGCAGCGGTCCGTCTTCGCTATCTTCAGAGCCGCGGTCGGCCGCCCGCTGCAGGGCCAGCAGCGCCTGCTTGATCTCCTGGCGGTTGAAAAATCCCTCGCCGCCGCGAACCTGGTAGGCGATGCCGGCTTCGGTCAACGCCTCCTCGTACACCTCGGACTGCGCGTTGACCCGGTAGAGGACCGCGATTTCGGCTGGCGCGGTGCCGGATTCGATCAGCTTGGTGATCGATGCCGCCACCGCGGTGGCCTCGGCCGTTTCGTCGGGATGCTCGTGGAATGACGGAGCCGGGCCAGGCGCCCGCTGGCCGGACAATTGGAGCTTGCTGCCGGCGACGCGGCCGCGAGCCGCGGCGATCACCTGGTTGGCCAGCGAGACCACCTGCGGGGTGGACCGGTAGTCGCGCTCCAGCCGCACGACCGTGGCGTCGGGAAACCGGCGCGAGAAGTCGAGCAGGAAGCGCGGCGAGGCGCCGGTGAACGAGTAGATGGTCTGGTTGGCGTCGCCGACCACGGTCAGGTCGTCGCGGTCGCCCAGCCACGCCGAGAGCACCCGCTGTTGCAGCGGGGTGACGTCCTGGTACTCGTCGACCACGAAGCAGCGGTAACGATCGCGGAACTCGTCGGCCACCGCGGCGTCGTTTTCGATCGCGGCGGCGGTATGCAGCAGCAGATCGTCGAAGTCGAGCAGAGTCCCCGCTTCGTCGCGGGCCTTGAGCGCCTCGTATGCGGAATAGACGGCCGCGACCTGCGCGGCGTCCAGCGGGATGTCCCGGCCCGCTGCGGCCACCGCGGCGGCGTAGTCCTCGGGGCCGATCAGCGATGCCTTGGCCCACTCGATCTCGCCAGCGAGGTCGCGCACGTCGTCGGTGCTGACGTTGAGCCTGCAGCGGCTGGCCGCCCGGGCCACGACGGCGAACTTGCTGTCCAGCAGCTGCCAGCCGGTGCCGCCGACCACCCGGGGCCAGAAATACCGCAGCTGGCGATGCGCGGCGGCGTGAAAGGTCAGCGCCCGCACCGCGCCGACACCGCAGCCGCTCTGGGTGGCGGCGTCGAGCGTGCGCAACCGCGACCGCATCTCCCCCGCCGCCCGCTGGGTGAAGGTGACCGCCAGCACCTGCCCGGCGGCGACGTGGCCGCTCGCGACGAGCTGGGCGATCCGGTGCGTGATGGTGCGGGTCTTGCCCGTTCCGGCGCCCGCGAGCACGCAGACCGGTCCGCGCGGGGCCAGCACGGCTTCGCGCTGCTCGTCGTCGAGTCCGGCGGTCAACGGGTCGGTCATGGTCGGAATGGGGACCATTGGCATGGCGTCCATCTTGACAGCGATGGCCGACAAACCAGGTGCATCGCCACGCGTGAATTGGGTCGCTTCGGAATTCATCCGCGCCGCGCTACGTTAACGGGCTATGACCAACGCGGCGATTACCGTCTACACCACGTCATGGTGCGGTTTCTGTCACCGGCTGATGACGGTGCTCAAGTCCAATGGGATCCCCTACGACGCGATCGACATCGAAGAGAACCCGGCGGCGGCGGAATTCGTCAGCTCGGTCAACGGCGGCAACCGCACGGTGCCGACGGTGAAGTTCGCCGACGGGTCCACGCTGACAAACCCGAGCGCCGCCGAGGTGAAAGCGAAGCTGGCCGAAGTAGGCTGACGGCTCAACCCGCCTAGCCAGTAATCTCCGCCCAGGATTCGATGATCACCCGGGCGATCGAAATCGACCCGGGCAGAAGCAGTTTCGATTTCCCAGACGCCGCGCTGCTCCAGTCGCCGGCCGCAAGCGCGGCACGCACCTCGTCGCGGCTGAACCACGCCGCCTCGGCGATCTCGCCGTCGTTGAACGAGAAAACCTCGTCGGGGTCGCCCACCGCATGGAATCCGACCATGAGCGAACGGGGAAACGGCCACGGCTGGCTGCCCAGGTAGCGCACATCGCGCACGTGCAGGCCGATTTCCTCGCGGATCTCCCGGGCGACGCAGGTTTCGAAAGACTCGCCCGCCTCGACGAATCCGGCCAGCAGCGAGAACATCCGCTCGGGCCACACCGCCTGGCGGGCGAGCACGGCGCGGTCACCGCCGTCGTGGACCAGACAGATCACCGCCGGGTCGATGCGCGGGAACTCCTCGTGACCGGTCACCGGGTTGATGCGCGACCAGCCCCCGCGTGACGGCCTGGTCGGCGAGCCGTCCACCGCGCTAAACCGGGCGCTGTCATGCCAATTCAGCAGCGCGATGGCCGACGACACCAGTTGGCTGCTGGTGTCGTCGAAGATCGGCCCGAGACTGCGCAGGTTCACCACTTCGGCTTGCACGTCGGGGTCTTCGGGCGCCTGCAGCGCGCCCCGGACCGCCCAGACATGCCGGCCGCCCTCGATGCGGCCCAGGAATACCGCGTCGACCGGGGGCTTGTCGCCCAGCTCGGCCGCGGCGCCCAGCACGACCCGGCCGTCGGCGACGAGCACCTGGTTGCGCGAATCCACCCGCAGCAGCGCCGCGTCCGCCCACCCCGCGGTGGCCGCATCGACATCGGTGCGCAACTGATCGGCGCGGTCCGCGCCGACGCGTGAGAGCACCGGAACGTCCCGCAGCTGGAACTCCACCTAGTCTCCTGCCGACCCTGCTGGCGGCGAGCCGCCGCTAACGTCCCACGTCGCGGATGTAGAGCAACCGGTCGGTGGCCTCGATGGCGTCCGCCTCGGGTGCGCCGACCCGCAGCAGGTGGCCGTCGCGCACCACGCCGAGCACGATGTCGCGCAGGTGCCGCGGGGATCCGCCGACTTCGGTCTGCTCCACCTCGCGCTCGGCGATGACCATCCCGGCGTCCGGGGTCAGCAGATCCTCGATCATCTCCACGACGCTCGGCGTGGTGGTGGCGATCCCGAGCAGCCGGCCGGCGGTCTCGGAGGAGACGACCACCGAGTCCGCGCCCGATTGCTGCAGCAGGTGTGAATTCTCGGCCTCCCGAATGGAAGCCACGATCTTGGCCTTGGGCGCGATCTCCCGCGCCGTCAAGGTCACCAGCACGGCGGTGTCGTCGCGGCCGGTGGCAACGATGATCGACGACGCGTGTTGGGCCCCGGCCAGCCGCAGCACATCGGATTTGGTGGCGTCGCCGTGTACGGTGACCAGCCCGGCGGTCGCGGCGTGTTCGAGGGCGCTGCGATCGGGGTCGACGACGACGACCTCACCCTGGGCCTCCTCGTCGCTAATCATCGCGGCGACAGCCGTTTTGCCCTTTGTGCCATAGCCGATCACGATGGTGTGGTTGCGCACTTTGTTCCTCCAACGCTGAATCTTCCACGCCTGCCGGGACCGCTCGGAGAGCACCTCGAGGGTCGTGCCGACCAGCACGGCCAAGAACGCGATCCGCAGCGGCGTGAAGATCACGGTGTGGACCAGACGCGCGGTCTCGGTGTAGGGGGTGATGTCGCCGTACCCGGTCGTCGACAGCGACACCGCCGCGAAGTAGACGCAGTCGGCGAATGTCGGCGGCTCGCCGCGCACGTCGCGGTAGCCGGTGCGATCGAGGTAGACAATGACGGCCGCGCCGAACAACACCACCAGCGCGATGGCGACGCGTCGCGCGATGACCCGCACGGGACTGCCGTGCTCTTCGGGGATGCGCAACACGCCGACCAGCAGATGACCGGGCTGGGCGGTCAGCGTCTCGTCGAGCCCCCTCAGCCGCTGCGACCTACCCTTTTGCACGGCGGTCCGTCACTGGATTGACCCCACGCTAAACCCACCCGCAGGCCTGATACACGCCTCAAATGTAACCACGTCAGCCGGTCAGTAGCAGCCCGGCCAGCTCGGTGGGCTCGGGCAGTTCATCGGGAACGACGGTGACGCCGGTGCGCACGTAGTAGAAGGCGGTGCGCACCGACGATTCCGGGCATCCCGACAACGCCGCCCACGCCAGACGGTAGACCGCGAGCTGGACGGCGGCCTGCCGCAGGGCTTCCGGCCCGCGCGGGGGCTGGCCGGTCTTCCAGTCCACCACCGTGACACCGCCGTCGGGGTCGGCGAACACGGCGTCGATGCGGCCGCGCACCACGGTCTCGCCGACCGGCATCTCGAACGGCACCTCGACGGCAACCGGTGTGCGCGCGGCCCACCGCGAGCTGGTGAACGCCTCCTGCAACGCCGCCAGCTCCCGGGTGTCCCCGACGTCCGAGTCGGCCGCACCGGGCAGGTCGGCGAGGTCGAACAGCCGCTCGGCGCCGTAGAACTGCTGCACCCAAGCGTGAAAGGCGTTGCCCAGCAGGGCATGTGGATCGGGCCGCGCGGGCAGCCGATGCACCAGCCGCTGCACCGCGCCCTGCGGGTCGCGTGCCAGGTCCACCAAACCGCTGACCGACAGCTGGCTGGGCAGGGCACGGGCGGGCGGGCGCGCCGCGCGGGCGCGCTCGGCGAGCAACGCATCGACGTAGGCGGGCCAGCCGTCGACCTCGGCACCGGCCGCGACCCCCCCCGCCGACAAGGCCGAGCGA
>NZ_MBEU01000038.1 GCF_001954275.1 Mycobacterium sp. IS-836
GGGCCTGGAGGTCGAGGTGCTCGACGACAAGGCGCTGCAGAAGGGCGGCTACGGCGGGGTGATTGGCGTCGGCCAGGGCTCGTCGCGTCCGCCGCGGCTGGTGCGGCTGATCCACCGGGGTTCGCGGCTGGCCAAGAAGCCGAAGCAGGCCAAGAAGGTGGCGCTGGTGGGCAAGGGCGTCACCTTCGACACCGGCGGCATTTCGATAAAGCCTGCCGCGTCGATGCATTACATGACGTCGGATATGGGCGGGGCGGCCGCGGTCATCGCGACCGTCACGCTGGCCGCGCAGCTCGAATTGCCGATCGACGTGATCGCGACGGTGCCGATGGCCGAGAACATGCCGTCGGCGACCGCGCAGCGCCCCGGCGACGTGTTGACCCAATACGGCGGTACGACGGTCGAGGTGCTCAACACCGACGCCGAGGGCCGGCTCATCCTGGCCGACGCCATCGTCCGCGCGTGCGAGGACAATCCCGACTATCTGATCGAAACCTCGACGCTCACCGGCGCCCAGACCGTGGCGCTTGGCGCGCGCATCCCCGGAGTGATGGGCAGCGACGAGTTCCGCGACCGGGTCGCGGCGATCTCGCAGCGGGTCGGCGAGAACGGCTGGCCCATGCCGCTGCCCGACGAGCTCAAGGACGACCTGAAGTCCACCGTGGCCGACCTTGCCAACATCAGCGGGCAGCGCTTCGCCGGCATGCTGGTGGCCGGCGTGTTCCTGCGCGAATTCGTCGCGGACGGAGTGGCCTGGGCGCACATCGACGTGGCCGGCCCGGCGTATAACACCGGCAGCCCATGGGGATACACGCCCAAGGGGGCCACCGGCGTCCCCACCCGGACGATGTTCGCGGTACTGGCCGATATCGCAGAAAACGGCTAGCGGAAAACGGCGAGCGGCAGGTTATTTGGTCAGCAGCGAAATCACCGCGCGACTCATCTTGCGCCGCGGCCAGCCCGTGATCCCATCGGCGGCCAGCGCGGCGTGGGCCGCGTTGCGTCCGCACGCGCCGTGCACCGAGCCTCCCGGTGTAGCGGACGCACTACCGAGATACAGCCGCTCGACCGGTGTTTCGGCTCGCCCCATCCCCGCGGCGGGGCGAAACAGCAGCAGCTGCTGCAGTTGCGCGGTTCCCCCGTTGAGCGCCCCCAGATGCAGGTTGGCGTCGCTGGCCTGCAAATCCGACGGCCGCTGCACGCACCTGTCGATCACACGCGAACCAAACCCCGGCGCGTGCTCTTCGATAACCTGATCCACCGACGCGGCGAGTCGCTCGGCCGAGGCGTCGTCGGCGACGTTTCGCGGCAAATGCGTGTAGGCCCAAACACTTTCGGTGCCCACCGGTGATCTGCTCGGATCCGCCGTAGTGGTCTGTCCCAGCAGCAGGAACGGATGCTCGGGCACGACACGGGTGTTCAGGTCGGCCATCCAGCGAACCAGGCCGTCCCCGTCGGCGCCCAGATGGACGGTGCCCGCGCTCTGCAGGCTTTCCGATCGCCACGGGACACGCCCGTCGAGGGCGTAGTTGACCTTGACTACCGGTGGATCCCAGATGTAGTGCTCAAGCTCGCTGATCAGGCCGGGCGGAACCGCATCCGCGGGCAGCATGTCGCAGAACAGGCGTGGTGCCGTCACGTCGGCCACGATCGCCCGGCGCGCCCGAATGGTGCCCCCGCCGACGGTCATCACACCAACCGCCCGGCCGCCCCGCACGTGGATGCGAGAAACGTTCTGGTTGCACTCGATTCGCGCGCCGGCCGATTGGGCACGGTTCACCAGGGCGGCGGTCAATTGACCCGACCCGCCGACGGGCACGGGCCAGCCCTGGTCTTGAGCGAGCATGGTCATCAGAAAACCCATCACGCCGCTGCCGGGGGCATCCGGTGGTACGTCGGCGTGCATCGCGTTGCCCAGCAGCAACAGCCGGGGCGCTTCCCCGCGAAACAACCGCTCCACCATCGTGTTCGCCGGCTGCACCAGCAAGTGCGCCAGCCGGACCGCGTCCGACGTACCGAGTTTGAACAGCAGCCGTAGCAGCGGCCGCACTGGCGGAAAGGGTGCGAACATGGCGTCCAGTAGCGGCGCCTTGACCTTTTCCCACAGTTGCACGACCCGCCACCAGTTTTCGCCGTCGGCAGGCTCGCGCCGCGCCAATTCCGCGGCGGTGTGCGCGGGATCGCGATACAGGACGGGCGGGTCGTCGTCGTCAGCGTCGCGCGGATGACCCACCACCGCCGGCGCGTGCGACCACCGCAACCCGTGGTCTTGCAGCCGCAAGGCCGCCATCGCGGGCGAGGCCACCGTCATCGGGTAAAACGAGCTGAACAAATCGGTGATGTAACCCGGTGTCAGCTCGGCGCTGCGCACCGCGCCACCGGGTTCCGGCTGGGCCTCGAGCACCAGCACATCCCACCCGGCGTCGGCCAATATCGCCGCGGCCACCAGCCCGTGGTGTCCGGCTCCGATGACGACGGCGTCGGCCGCGGCCGCGGCCATGCCCTATCCGACCTGGCTCGGCGCGAGCTGTTCGGCCAGAGCCGCGAGCCGCATCAAGCATTCGCGGTTGCGTGGATAGATGGCGGCGAGCACGATGCGATCCGGAGCCAGGCCGATCGGGCCAGCGGCCGGAACCTCGATCATCTCGATCCGGCAGCCCTCCGGAATATCGCTGAGCCGCATGGTTATTCGCGCGGCACCCAGGCGGCCGAGGCCGGCACGAAGAACCAGTTCCTCTCCGTCGGTGCAGCTTTCAACGGTCGTCTGGTCGTTGATCACCAGCGGCCATACCCCGACGGAGTGCCGGATGGACGAGCCCGGCTTGGGCCAATGCGGGTCGACGGCGCGGGTTCGGCTGTTGCCCACAACCCACTGGGTATACGTCCAACCGTCTGTCATCGCGTCCCAAACCCGTTCCCGGGAAGTGCGCACCTGTCGGCTGGTGCCCCACTCTTTCGTCAGCGTCATCGCAAAGTCCCTTCACACCGGCGTCTCGCTGGCGAGTACCCGACTCGGCGCAACCCAAGCGTTGCCTCGGGAGACGTTTAACCGTGCGGCGCGGCGGATAACCCTCCCACGGGTCGGCGTTCGACAGGAGGCAAACTGTGACTACGCGACGGTTGATCATGGCGCTGGGCGCCGTGCTTTTGCTGGCCGGTGTCATTGGGCTGCTCGTGCCCGTGTCGGTATCTGACAGCGGCGGCACATCCATTTCATGCGGGAACGGGATTGCCCCGGATTCCTCCGCGGCGCGCAACGCCAACGACAAGAACGGCGCGAACATCCCGATCCTCAACCAGGTCATCCCGCATACCGACTTTGTGGCGCAATGCAATTCGGCCGTGCACGGTCGGCAGATGTGGGCCATCCCGCTCGCCGTGATCGGGATCCTGGGGATCGCCGGCGCGTTGCTGGTATCACGCGGTCCTCGAGCGGCAACCGGCCCGTGAGGGCGGGCTAGATCACCCGCATCCGGGCGGTGCTGCGCAGCGCCTGCGGCAGCACCCGTGAAATGCCGTAGAGCGCATAGGCTTCCGGCGCGACGGGGCGGATCGGTTTGTTCTTCTTGACCGACGACAAGATTGCGTTGGCGACCTTGTCGGGCCCGTAGTGGCGCAGCGCGAACATCTTGCCCAGCTGACCCCGGCGGCCGTCGACGTCCTCCTCTTGCTTGCCGGCGGGCGCGTCGAAGCGGGTGGTGTTGATGATATTGGTGTCGATCACCCCGGGGCAGATGGTGGTCAACCCGACGCCGGCGGCGTCGAGTTCGGCCCGCAGGCAGTCGGAGAACATGTAACTGGCGGCCTTGGACGTGCAATAGGCGCTGAGCGACTGCAGCGGGGCATAGGCGGCCATCGACGACACGTTGACGATGTGCCCGCCGGTGCCGCGCTCGACCAGGCGCCGCCCGAATGACCGGCAGCCGTTCACCACGCCGCCGAGGTTGACGTCGAGCACCCGGTCGAATTGCTCGGCCGGGGTGTCCAGGAAGTTGCCCGCCTGCCCGATCCCGGCGTTGTTGACCACGATGTCGGGCACGCCGTGGTCGGCACTGACCCGCGCGGCGAAGGCCTCGACCGCCTCGGTGTCGGACACGTCGAGCACATAGGGGTGGGCGACGCCGCCCCGCGAGGCGATCTGGGCGGCGGTTTCCTTGACCGCGGCCTCGTCGATGTCGCTGACGACCACCTCGGCGCCCTCGCGCGCGAAAGCGAAAGCGGTCTCGCGCCCGATGCCGCTGCCCGCGCCGGTGACCGCGACCAGCATGTCGCCGAAGTACTCGCGCGGACGCCCCACTTGGGCGCGCAGCAGCGCGCGGCTGGGCTGCTTGCCCTCGGCCAGGTCGGCGAAGTCATGCACCGCGGCGGCCATCACCTGTGGGTGCGACATCGGCGAAAAGTGCCCGGCCTTTATGTCGCGCCGCCACAGCCGTGGCACCCAGCGCGCGGTCTCCTCGTAGGAGTAGGGCCGCACGTACTTGTCCTGAGTGTTGACGATCAGCTGCACCGGTACGTCGACGATGTGGATGGCCTCGCGGCGTTTGGAAAACGAGCGAAAGTAGTTGGCGGGATAGGTTTTCACCGACTGGGCGGCGTCGCGCGCCAGGTTCTCGGAGTGATGGATCAGCTCGTCGGGGATGTTGTCGACGACGTTGCGCCGCAGCGCGGGGACCGACATCGTCAGCCGCAGGAACAACGGCGCCAGCACCGGGATCGAAAGAAACACCATGTAGCTGAACCGCAATGTCTGGCTGATCGCGCGTGCAAACCGTCGCGGCCGCCACGGCCGCCGCAGACCACTGAAGATGTAGTCGACCAATTGCTCATGGCTCGGACCCGACACCGAGGTGAACGACGCGACCCGATCACCGGCGCCGGGCCGCTTCAGGTACTCCCACACCCCGACCGAACCCCAGTCGTGTGCCAGCACGTGGACCGGGCTGCCGGGGCTCAGCTCGCCGGTCACCGCGGCGAAGTCGTCGGCGAACCGCTCCATGGTGTACGCCGAAACCGGCTTGGGCACCGACGACAGCCCGACGCCGCGGTTGTCGTAGCGGATGACCCGGAAGCGCTCGGCCAGGTGCGGGACGACGCCGTCCCACAGCACATGCGAGTCGGGAAAGCCGTGCACCAGCACGACGGGCGGGCCCTCGAGGTTGCCTTCTTCGTAGACCGCGATGCGTGCGCCGTCCGCGCTGTCGACGAACCGCTGGGGTACCTGTTGAATTGCCGGCATCGGACCTCCCCGCTCTCACTGGCAGTGGCCACACCGTAGCAAGCGGGTTGGGGCTGACCTGGCGCCGAGCGCGGTCCGCCCTGGATGTATGCCGGTGCGGGCGCAATGACAGGATAGTTTCGAAACTTGGCCTCCACGCCGCCTACACCGCGGTGTGGTAAGCCAGATGTCGACCTGCGCCGACAACCGATCGAGGAGTCAATAGAGATGGCCTTCTCCGTGCAGATGCCGGCCCTCGGTGAGAGCGTCACCGAGGGAACGGTCACGCGCTGGCTCAAGCAGGAAGGCGATACGGTCGAGCTCGACGAGCCGCTGGTCGAGGTGTCGACCGACAAGGTCGACACCGAAATCCCGTCGCCCGCCGCCGGTGTGCTGACCAAGATCATCGCCCAGGAGGACGACACCGTCGAGGTTGGCGGCGACCTGGCGGTGATCGGCGACGCGGGCGAGCAACCCCAGGGCCAGCCCGCAGCCCAAGCAGAAGCCCAACCCGAAGCCCAAGCGGAACCCGAAGCGCCTAGCCAGCCCAGCCAACCCGAGCCGGAACCCCAAGCGGAACCCGAGTCCGAACCCGCGGCGGCGGCTCCCCGAGCGCCCAGCGGCGACTCGGGTGACGGGCAGCCGGTGCTGATGCCCGAGCTCGGTGAGTCGGTGACCGAGGGCACCGTGACTCGCTGGCTGAAGAAGGTCGGCGATTCCGTCCAGGTGGACGAGCCGCTGGTGGAAGTGTCCACCGACAAGGTGGACACCGAGATCCCGTCACCGGTGGCCGGTGTGTTGGTCAGCATCACCGCCGACGAGGACGCCACGGTCCCGGTGGGCGGCGAGTTGGCGCGGATCGGCGTCGGAACCGACGACCGCGCCCCCGCTGCGCCCGCCCACACCGGTGCCCGTCACCTCGGCGAGGTCGATGTTGTTCTCGGTGGCCAGTTTTCGCACCAGCGGGGTCACGTATGGGGCGCCGTCGGTTGAGGTCTCCGCCGCCGGCCGCTGGGGTGCGGCGGGCTCGGCTTTCGGCGGCGGCGCGGCTTGCGGACGTTTCCTCACCACGATCAAACACCGGCTCGAAGAGGGAGCGTTCGAGGCAGACCTCGGCG
>NZ_MBEU01000039.1 GCF_001954275.1 Mycobacterium sp. IS-836
CGGGGCGGCGGCGATCTGCAGTGCCGTCGTTACCGGGCGGTCGAACCACGCCCGCATTTGATCGAGGCCCATCCCGACGGTGCCGATGACCGTCGAGAAGTAGGGCACCAGCGCCAGCACGATTGCCTGCTGCACCCCGTGCGGCGTCTGCATCGGTAGTTGATCGCCGACCCGGACGTGCAGAACCTTGCCCAGGTTCTGTGACAGCACCACGCCCCGGCCGTCCAGCACCCGGTTGCGCACTCCCTCGTCAAGCGCGCGATACAGCGGGTCGGCGGATCCGGGGGAGAAGCCGTCCAGCATCACCCGGACGCCCCCGACCTCCGCGAAACCGAACGCGCCTTGGGTGACGCGGCCGACGCCCGGCACCGCGGCCACCGTCTCGGAAATCCCTTGCGGCAGCGGATCGGTGGGGAAGCTGTCGGGAGGATTTGCGCTCACCCAGACGGGGACGCCGGCGACCGGGGCGAAGATGCTTCGCGCCGATCGGATCATGTCGTTGTTCGTGCCGGTAATCGCGACGGTGGTGACAACCGCGATCAGCACGGTCATCACCGTTGCCCATACCCGTCGCGGCGCGCGCTCGATGGTGGCCCCCGCCAACGCCCCGACGGAGCCGAAGATACGCGCGGTCGCGGCGGTCGCGTTGACGATGGGTGCGGTCAGCGCGAAACCGAGCGCGACCTCGGCCGAGAACACCGCGGACATCGCGACGAAAGCCGCGACGCCCCGTTGGGTGATGACCACGAAAAGCGCCACCGCGAAGACGGCGACGGCCATCAACCCGGTCGTGATCCGCAGCCAGCGAGGCACGCGGTCCGCCGCGGAAACCCCGGCGGGCGCCAGCGCCTCGATCGGTGCCACCTTGTACACCTGCCGCGCGGCCATCGCCGACGCGATCACACTGGTGAGCGCGGTGGCGACGACGGCGGCCGGTATCGCGTAGCCGGGCAGCCAGTACTCGACACGCGCTTCGAGGCCCTGGGTCATGGCCGGAGGCAAACGGCCAATGGCGATGCGGCCCATCAGGATTCCGATGCCCGCCCCGATGGCGCCGCCGATCGTTCCCAGCAGCGCGGCCTCGGCGAGCATGTCCCGAACGATGACAGTGCGGCGGCCGCCGATCGCGCGCAGCATCGAGATGACCGGCCGGCGCTGCGTGATCGCCATCGTCATCGTGGTGTAAATCAGAAACGCGCCGACCATCAGCGCAACCATCGCGCCCATCAGCGCCATGTAGTTCATCAGCTTGACACCGTCGCCGGCCCGGGTCGCCCTCATGCTCGGATCGGCGACGATGGCTCGTCCGTTCACCGCGGCGCTGACGGCGGCGCGAACCTGAGCTAGGTCCGCGCCGGAATTGACGGTGATCAGGATCGAATCGAGCTGCCCCTGACGCCCGGTTATGTTCTGCGCCAACACAAGTGGGGCGAGGACGTAGTGTCCGCCGTTGAGGGCCGCAACCTGCTTGCCCGTGAGCACCTCGGTGACCGTAACCGATCCGGAGCCGAGTTGGAACGTCTCGTCTTTGGCGCGACCCACGCCCGGTCCGACGCGGACTCCGTTAGCCGGCCCGGCGGGCTGTGCCGCCCCGCCGCCCTTCACGGCGTCTTTCAGGGCGCCGCCCAACGCCGCGATACGGTCGTCGGCACCGAACAGCAGAACCGGTCCCGACGATGTGAACGCCGACGTGCGAATCATCGGCGCCGCGATCGCCACGCCGGGTACGCCGGCCACGTCGGCGGCTACCGTGTCGGGAAACCCCGCGTCGGTGATGCCCGAAACCTCGAGTGACGCGATGCCGGCGATCCCGTCGGCGAGGCGGTTGACCGATCCGGTGATCGAGCCGAAGATGCCGAACACGGCGACCAGATACATTGCGGATACTGCCATTACGGCGATCGACGCCAGCGTGCGCCGCCGATGCACGGCGAGTTCACGCAGGCTGAACACGCGCAGCCGGCTCGCCGCGGCACCGATCGTGCGGGCCGGTCTCACACCAGGACCGCCGAGCGGTCGTGGGAGACAACGCGGCCGTCCTGCAGCATGATCATCCGATCGGTCGCTTCGGCGGCCTCCGGGTTGTGCGTCACCATCACCACCATCCGGCCGCGACCGGGCTCGTGCGCAACTTCGCGCAGCAGCGTCAAAATCGAAGCCCCCGTTGTGGAATCGAGGTTGCCGGTCGGTTCGTCGGCGAGAATCAGCGGCGGGTCCATCATCAGGGCGCGCGCCACGGCGACGCGCTGCATCTGGCCGCCGGACAGCTCCGCGGGGCGGTGCTGGGTCCGGTTGCCCAGGCCCACTCGTTCGAGCAGCCGCATCGCCTCCGGTTTGGCCTTGCCCAGCCGGACGCCGTCGAGCAGCTTCGGCACCGCCACGTTCTCCCACGCCGACAGGGTTGGCAGCAGATTGAAGAACTGGAATATGAAGCCCACGCGATGATGGCGAAACTCCGACTGCTGCCGGTCGGAAAGTTGGCCGATCTCGTCTCCATCGAATTCGATCGAGCCGGAATCGGGGGAGTCCAACGCGCCGAGCAGATGCAGCAACGTGCTCTTGCCCGCGCCCGACGGCCCGACCATGGAGGTGAACTGCCCGCCCTCGAGCCGCAGGCTGATTTTGTCGAGCGCACGCACGGTTTGGCCGCCGACCCGGTACTCGCGCACCACGTCCACGAGATCGATGGTCAGCAGTTTGTGCTTGGGACCGGCGCAGGTGTCGACCCGTCTGAACATGATCCTCCCGCGAGTCCGCCGCTGATATCGGAGATAACGAGTCCGAACCCCGATCGGTTCAGCCGGGTTCGCGTGTGCGGGGCGCCCCCGCGTCCTACGCTGTGCGGGACCCAGGAGGATAGGCCGATGCAACCCAACCCGCTCGATCCCGTCGCCAGCGAACGGCTGTCGCACGCCGGGAAGGTCTTCACGTCTGACCTGTCGATCAATGAATTCGCCCTGCTGCATGGCGCGGGTTTCGAGCCGATCGAACTCGTGATGGGCGTCTCCGTCTATCACGTCGGCTACCAATTCACCGGCATCAGGCAACAATCGGAGTTGCCCGTGCTCACCGACGCGACGTATCGCGCGCGCTGGAACGCGATGTCGCGAATGCAGGCCGAGGCCGATTCGCTAGGCGCGGACGGCGTGGTGGGCGTGCGACTCGAATGGCGTCATCAAGAGGGCGAACACCTCGAGTTCATCGCGGTCGGTACGGCCGTGCGCTATACGGCCAAGCCCGGGGCCTTTCGACGCGCCAACGGACAGGCCTTTACCAGTCACCTGTCCGGACAGGATCTGACGACGCTGCTGCGCTCCGGGTATACGCCGGTTGCGTTCGTGATGGGCAACTGCGTGTTCCACGTTGCCGTACAAGGGTTTTTGACGATGCTGAAGCAAGTGGGCCGCAACGCGGAGATGCCGCAGTGGACACAGGGCAGCTACCAGGCCCGTGAACTGGCGATGTCACGGATGCAGAGCGAGGCCGAGCGAGACGGCGGCAACGGTATCGTCGGAGTGCATTTCGCCGTCTCGAACTATGCCTGGGGACACCACACCGTCGAGTTCTATGTCGCGGGAACCGCCGTGCGCCGCAACGGCGAACCCCAGACCATCACACCGTCGTTCGTGTTGCCGATGAGCGAGTGATGACGGGCTTCGACCACGATCGGGTCATCCGCGCGATCGGAACCGCGTTGGCCGGTCCCGGCGGAGTTGGGCTGGTGGTCAGGGTGTTCTGCGGCGTGCCGGGAGTGATCCTGACCCCGGCACGGCGGGGCTTTTTCCGCTCGCAGCCCGAGCGCATACAGATCGGCGACTGGCGCTACGAGGTCACCGCCGACGGGCGGCTCGCCGCGGCCCACGTGGTGAACGGCATCGTGCTGGCCGAGGAGGTCCTCGCCGCGGCCGCCGTCGGCCCGCACATCGCCCGCGCGCTCGGGCAGGTGGTGAGCAACTACGGTCCGACAATCATGCCCAACGTCGACGCGGCCCTCGAGATGCTCGAGGCGGGAAGCTTCGGATGATGGATCGTCAAGCGATGCAACTTATTTCGGCCCCTACGCCGTCTCGCGCGGGCCCGCCTGGTCGATCGCCAGCACCCACCGGCTGAACTTCCACACACGGCCCTCCTTGACCGCGGTGAACTCGTAGCAGCCCGACAGGTCGGGGGTCGGCGGGCCCCCGTCCCGGATGGCGAACACCTGGACATAGCAGTACCCGGTCGCTTCCGTGGCGCCCTGGCTGGAGAACCAGAACGAGTTCAGTGCGTGCCGGCGCTGGTTGTTCTCGGCCTTGAAGTCCTCTTTCCGGACCGCGAGCAATTTCATCACCGTGTCGACATCCCCCGACAGCGTTTTGCCCTCGTGCTGCAGGACGAGTTGCGGCGACTCGGTGAACAGCGCACGGAAGTCGTCGAGAAGGTTCTCGTCATAGGTGTAGGCGTAGGCGCCGAACAGGTTGATGATGGCCAACCGATCGGCGACGTCGAAGTCGGCGCCGCCGACGTCTCCGACCGACCGCTGCCCGTCCACCACGGTTCGACCTCCTCGATCTCGCCCGCCGCCGCTGCGACCCTCCACGAATACTCCACCGTGACAACGTCGATCGGCAAGATGTGGGCGGTGCCCGCAGTTTTCAGGCCACGGATGCCCCGAGTATGAGGTTGACCGCCTCGTCGAGCTGGCCGGCGATCTCGTCGTAGCTGACGAACCGCGCGGTCATCAGGGCGCCGGCGAAGGTCATTTGCAAGGTGGATTTCACCGCGCGCGGCCAGCCCGGGCCCAGCGCGGCCCCGATCCGTCTGGATACCTCTTCGCCGATCTGTTCGCGCAGCGGCTTGACCGCCGGATCGTCGGCCATCAGGGCCGCCCCGCATGCGATGGTCAACTCCGGCTCGTCGGCGACGACCATCGCCATGTCCCGCATCGTCGCGCTGACCCGGGTTTTGGTGGTGTCGTTGTGGGTATGCAGCGGAAGTTCCCGCAGGAAGCGCAGATACACGGCCGCCACCAACGCGCTCTTCGACGGGAAGTAGGTGTAGGCGCTGGCGGGCGATACGCCGGCCCGGCTGGCGACGGCACGCATGGTCAGGGTGGCGTAGGAGGAATCACGCAATTCCGCTAGACCGGCGTCGAGAACTTTGCGGATCGTCTGCCCGGGCCGGCGATCAGACCGGCGGGATGTGCGTGCCCCGGCACGGACCGGAGGAGCAACTTCTCTAGACACTCGTCCAGTGTAGGGAACAAAAGGTCGGGCCGACAATTCCGCGCGCGGGCGGCGCCGATCCGCCTATTGCGGCGAATACGGGCTCCTTTCGCAGCTTGGTTGACCTTGCCCGTTGGCGGTGAAGCCGCTACCCTCGGGCACCAAATACAGACATCTGTCCAGAAATTTATCGGGGGCCGCCATGACCGATAGTTGTGTTCTCGTCACTGGGGCATTCGGCCTGGTCGGCTCGGCGGTGGTGGCCGAGCTCGCCAGCCAGGGCGGCCGGGTTGTCGCGACGGACCTCGACGTCCCCGCGAATCGCAAACGCGCCGACGCGTTCACCGCCCGCCCCGGGGTCGAGGTGCGGTGGGCCGACCTGACGTCGGCGACGGACGTGGACGCCCTGCTCGCCGCCGTAACCCCCACGGCCGTCATTCATTTGGCCGCCATCATTCCGCCGTTCTGCTATGCGCGCCCCGGCCTGGCCCACGCGGTCAACGTGAACGCCACCGCGAGCCTGGTCCGGGCGGCCTCGGCGATGCCGACCCCGCCGCGCTTCGTGCAAGCGTCCAGCGTCGCGGTCTACGGCGCCCGCAATCCACACCGCACAAATGAGTTGTTGACGGCGTCGACACCACTGCAACCCAGCGACCTCTACGGCGCGCACAAGGTCCTGGCGGAGGAGTGTGTGACCAATTCGGCGCTGGAGTGGGTGGTGCTGCGCCTCGGCGGGGTGCTCCTGGCCGAACCGCAGTGGGCACTCGACCGCGATCTGATCTTCTTCGAAGCGGTACTGCCTTCCGACGGGCGCATCCAAACCGTCGACGTGCGCGACGTCGCCCGCGCGTTCACGGCGGCCACCGTCACCGAGCACGTCCGCGAAGTATTTCTCATCGGCGGCGACGACACCCACCGCGTCACGCAGGCCGACGTGACCACCGAGGCCGTCGCGGCAATGGGCTTGCGGGGCGGGTTGCCGGCGGGACGGCCCGGCAATCCCGACGACGACCGGGCCTGGTTCGCCACCGACTGGATGGACACCGAGCACGCGCAGAATGTGCTTGGTTACCAACGTCATTCGCTGCCCGCGATGTGCGCCGAGATCCGCGCCAGGGTCGGGTGGCGCCGCTGGCTGCTGAGGCCGCTCGCACCCGTGCTGCGCTGGTATCTCAGACGGCGGTCGCCGTATCGCGGGTTCCCCGGCCACCACGCGGACCCGTGGGGAGCGATCGAGAAGCGCTGGGGCGACCCACGTCCGGCGCCGCGTATCGACGCGGAGGTACCGGCGGTGCGGCGGTAGGCCACCCGCCCGCTTAAGGTGGCGCCTGTGACCGGGGAGGACCGACACCGCTGGGATCTGCGGTACACCAGTCGGGGCCCGGCCGACGCCGGCGACCTCGGCGCGCCCGGCGTGTTCGCCGGCTATGCGGAGGAATTCCCGACCGCGGGCCGGGCCCTCGATGTGGCATGCGGCCAGGGGCTCGGCGCGGTCTGGCTGGCCCGCCGAGGGTTGACCGTCTGGGGTCTGGACGTCTCTCCGGTGGCCATCACCCAGGCGCGGGATCTGGCCGAGCGCAGCGGCGTCGCCGATCGGTGCCGGTTCGATGTCGTCGATCTCGACGACGGTCTGCCGGACGGCCCGCCCGTCGACGTCGTTCTCTGCCACAAATTCCGCGACCGCCGCCTGGACGCGGCGATCATCGGGCGGCTTGCGCCCGGCGGATTACTCGCGATTGCGGTGCTCAGCGAGGTCGGGGCCGAGCCCGGGCCGTTCCGTGCGGAGGCCGGCGAGCTGCCCGCGGCGTTCGCCGCACTTAACGTGGTGGCCGCCGGCGAGGGGGAGGGCTCCGCCTGGCTGCTGGCACGCGCTTAACGACTCAGGCTTCCAGCCTGGCCCGCACCACGGCCATCCGCTCTTCGAGCTCCACCTCGTCGATGATGCCGCGCGCCACGAGGGAGTGTGCCAGCGCAACCAGCCGATTCTCGGGGTAGGGCAGATTCGAGTAGACGGTTGCCGACAGCGCGTCCTCTTCGTCACGCCGATCGACGAAGTTGAGTATTTCTGGGCCGCAAGCACTTTGATCGAGTGCATCGCACATTCCGTCGAGGCTTGTCTGCCACGGCGGCACCGGGTTATCGACGCCATGCTTGGCCGCCATGCGGCTCCAGACCTGGTTGCGTTCAACAATTTTGGACAACGGTGCGATCGAATTACTCATCTGTCGCTAGTCCACGGGATGGATGGCCGGTCGGGTCTGGGTGATGACGTTGGAGGTCACCCCCGCTTTGGGCAACGCGACACCGATCAGGCAATCGCGGGTGACGATTTCGGCGAGCTGGTCTTCGGTCCAGCCCTCGGTTCCTTCAGGACGGACGGGCAGCACCATGAACCGGTGCTTTTGGTTGGAATCCTCCACGCGAATCTCCACCTCTTCCGTGAGGTACAGCCCGAACTCCGCCAGCACCTGCCGCGGCCAGCGCACGATGCGGCGGCGGAAGTTGGGCGTGCGGTACCACTCGGGTGAATTGCCAAGAATGGGGCGCGGATAGCAGGAGCACAACGTGCACACGATGACATGGTGCAGGGTGGGCGTGTCTTCGAGCACGTGAAAGGCCGTGAAGTCACTCGGTGTTCCGAAACCCGTCGGTTGCAGCCAGTCGACACCGACTTCCTTACTGGCCGCAAGCGGATCGGCGAGGGCCAGCTTCTTGAAGTCAGGATCGAGCCATGCCCGGGCCACCAGGTGAGCGGCGGGCGTCGGGCCGATCTGCTCGGCGAATTCGGTGAAGCGGCGATGATCCTCAGCGGTGAAAATCCCCTTCTCGATACATAATTCGCGCAGCGCGATCTCGAGCACTTCGAAGTCGGTGATCTCATCCACCATCGGTGCGGCGGTACGGTCGTGGTCGTGGTCGTGGTCGTGGTCGTGTGCGGTCACGCTGAGGTCCTTTCGCCCGCCGCTTCGAGCCACCGCTCGGGGATTTCCGTCTGCACCGTGTCAGTGTCCGGCCCGGTATAGCCGTGCCACAGCTCGGCGAGGTTGAACCGAACGATGTAGAACCATTCCGGCTTCTGGTCGGGCCCGTCCCAGGTTTCATCCTCGGCGGCGGGGCTTTCGTACGAGACGACCGCGATCTCGCCCTTGGCGCCACGCACATACTCCTGGGTGCGGGTATAGAACAGGACGGGCAGCTCCCGAACGACGACCTGGTCGCCGACCCGGAACTTCGGTTCGCCCGCTTGTCCCGCGTACACCTGCGGGTCACCCTTGCCGACCGCGTGCCTGTGGTGACGGTTGCGGTCGACGCTCGACGGATCGCCTTCGAACTTCGGCTTGGCCTCTATGGGGTTGCCCTGCAGGCCGCCTTGATACCGCGCCTTCACCTCGGCCATCCGTTCGGCCAACTCGGACAGGCCGATGTGATGCTTCTCGACAAGGATGCGCGCGACAGCCAGCAGCCAGCGCCCGTAATAGGGCAGTCCGAGATAGATCGTGCGACCCAGGTCGACGTTGCCCATCCGGCGGCGTTCCTCCGACAGCCAGATTCCGCGCCAGCCGAGAACCTCGCACATGACGTAGGTGTTCTCTTCCCACGCCTCGTATTGCTTGTTCTCCCACCGGATCGGGGCATCCGGTTCGCCGCCGACGTCGTGCGGGGTCTTGGTGTACGCGGCGAACCGTTCGTGGTCGATCAGGTCGGGTGTGGGCGCGTCGGGAAGTTCTGGGTAGGAGGATTTGAGCCGGGCAACCAGGTCGAGACGGGCTATCCGGTCCGACGGAGTCGTCATGGCCTACAGCTCACTCCTAGCGGCGAGATCGCGCAACCACTAAGCGAATCCCGTGTCCGGTAATGTCACGAAGATGGAGCGGCGCGAGCTCGAAGCGGTCATTTACGAACGCGAACCGCCGATTGCCCGGATCATTCTGAATCGGGCCGAAAAAGCCAACACCAAAGACGCGGTGCTGGTCACCGAAGTCGACAGTTGCCTACACGAGGCCGACCGCGACAAGGAGATCAAGGTCGTCATCCTCAAGGCCAACGGCAAGGGCTTCTGCGGCGGTCATGTGGCTCGCTGGGGTCCGGACGAGAACCCGTACCCGGATTTCGGAGATACGTTCGAGGACCTCTATAAGGGCACCGCGGACCTGTTCCTGTGGCCGACGCTGTATTTGTGGGAATTCCCCAAGCCGACCATCTCCCAGATCCACGGTTATTGCATGGGCGGCGGGATTTACCTCGGGCTGCTGACCGATTTCTGCGTGGCGTCCGAGGACGCGTATTTCCAGATGCCGCTGGCCCAAAGCCTCGGAGAACCCGGCGGCCACACCATGATCGAGCCCTGGTTGATGATGAACTGGCACCGGACCATGGACTGGTTGTTGCTGGCGCCGACGCTGTCCGCGCAGCAGGCCCTGGATTGGGGCCTGCTCAACAAGGTGGTGCCGCGCGAAGATCTCGAGGCCACCGTCGAGGAGATGGCGCGCAAGATCGCTCAAATCCCATTGACCACGCTGATGGCGGTGAAGAGCAACGTCAAGCGGGCCTGGGAGCTGATGGGCATGCGGGTGCACCTGCAGGTCAGCCACATCCTGACCAACATGGTCGGCGCGGCGTCCGATGTGCAGGCGCGGCGGGCCGAGCTCATGCAATCGGGCATGAAGCCGCGCGAATTCGTCGGCCGCGGCGAAACCGAGGGCGCGCCGCCAACGTGACGCTGCAGTCACGTTCGAGGCCGAGCGTGACGCTGCAGTCACGTTGGAGCCGGGCGCCGGGGGTTAGCGGCTCATCTCGCCGGCGATTTTGCGGCCCGCGGCGTGGCGCGCCGCGACGTAACCGAACACCATCGTGTTGGCGATGCTCGCACCGGCGCCCGGATACGTCCGGCCCATCACCGTAGCGGTGGTATTGCCGGTCGCGTACAGGCCCTCGATCACCCGGTCCCGCTCGTCGAGGACCTGCGCGTATTCGTTGGTAATCACGCCCCCGCACGTCCCGACGTCCGCCGGCAACACCCTGGTCGCGTAGTACGGCGCGCGGTCGAGCGGCCCGACGGCCGCGTTCGGTCGATAGCCGGGATCGCCCAGGCAGTCGTTGTAGGCCGATTGCCCCCGACCGAAGTCGGGGTCGAGGCCCTTGGCGGCGAACTGGTTGAACCGCGCGACGGTGCGCGCCAGTTCGTCTGCGGGAACGTCGATTTCACGGGCCAGGTCGCCGATGGTCTCGGCCCGCTTCACCGCGCCGCCCTCGATCAGCTCGGGGGGCAACTGCCGGTTGCGTTTGAGGGGATTGCTGCTGGTGACGTATCGGCGAACATAACCCTCGTCGAAGATCATCCAGCACGGCACCGCCTTGTTGGCATACATCGCCTTGCCGACCTCGACGTAGGAGTTGGACTCGTTGCAGAACCGGCGGCCCGTCGAGTCGACGTAAATGGCCCCGGGCCGCTGCCGCCCCGATCCGAGTGACGCGGCGACGGCGCCACCGTTAGCGATGAAAACCGAAGGCAGCCACCATGCTTCGTCGAGAAGATCGGTTTTGGCGCCCAGGCGCATCGCCGTCTGCAGCACCTCGCCGGTGTCCCCGGCGTTGGCGATCGACCACTGCGCCTCGTTCGGCTGGTCTCCGCTGTATTTGCGCCGCATCTCCTTGTTGTGGCCAAAGCCGCCGGCGGCCAGCAGCACACCCTTGCGCGCCTCGATGTTCAGCGTCTCGCCGTCGTGGCGGACGCGGGCGCCGACGACCCGGCCGTCTTCGACGATGAGGTCCTCCAGCGCGGCATCGGTCCACAACGGAGGCTCGCCGTCACCAAGATCGATCAGTGCCTTCAACATCTGGGCGATCAGCGAGGCGCCGTTGGTCAGGATCTGGCGCCGGCGCATCCGCGCCGACACGGTACGCAGGAACACCCTCGTCGCCACCGCGAATGCGCGCGGCGAACGGTTGAAATACTGAACCGAGCGCAGCTCGTTGGTCAGCACCACATACCCGTAGTTCTTGGCCAGCGGCGGCTGCACCTTGTCGTGCCAGCTGCCGAGCTCGGCGGCGTCGAAGGGAACTCCTTCGACCGCGCGGCCGGACTCGTTGCCGCCCTTATGGTTTGGGTAGTAGTCGCTCCAGCCCGCGCATCGAATCAGCCGAACCCCTCTGCGAACAAGAAAATTGATCATCTCGAAGCCGGCGGTGAGAAAGACTTCGCGACGTGCGGGCGAGGACGCGGCGCCGATGTCGCCGACCACGTCGGCCAGATAAGCCAACCCGGCCTCGTGCGAATCGGCGATTCCGTCGGCCCGCATCAACGGGTTGTTCGGCATCCACACGATGCCGCCCGAAAGCCCGGTCGAACCGCCGACCAGGCCCTGCTTCTCGACGATCAGCGGCTCCAGCCCGCTGTCGAGGGCGGCCAGTCCGGCGACCATGCCCCCGCCGCCGCTTCCGGCGATCAGCAGGTCGACGGAACGGTCCCAGCGGGTCGTCATCGTGC
Organism: Mycobacterium sp. IS-836; assembly: GCF_001954275.1. Classification (GTDB taxonomy): domain Bacteria; phylum Actinomycetota; class Actinomycetes; order Mycobacteriales; family Mycobacteriaceae; genus Mycobacterium. Next base: position 11,692 of record NZ_MBEU01000039.1, read on the forward strand.
CTCCGCGGCGGTGCTAGAGCCAAAGCCGAGGTCGGCGACCGGAACGTCAATGGTGGTGTTGGTCTTCTGAATCGCGGGCACCAGCGACTCGTACGGCAGGCCGGCGAGGAAGCCGTCGACGACGCGCTCGAAGTTCGATATCAATCCCTCGATCCGATTCGACAGCCGCATGTATTCGAATCCCTTGGAGTGCAGCCCTTTTTGCTGCCGCGGCAGGTTCGAGAAGTCCTGGGCGGGGATCGGTGGCCAACGCGGATCGTCGGGCGCCATCGGCTCGGGTGGTGTCGGTTTGCCGGCGGACTGGTCGGCGGGCAGACGGGTCAGCGACCAGATCTCGAACAGCGTTTCCTCAGGGCCCAGCGGGCGGATCCGGTACGACGAGGCGCTGCTGTAGGTCGGCAGGATGAAGTGGTGCGGGAAGCAGAAGCCGATCGCGTCGGTGATTCCGCGGCGGATGAGGTCGTTGAGATCCGGCATGTCGCTGCCGCGGGCCCGATGCCAGCCGACGACGGCGTCGTTGAGGGTACTGCGCCAGGCGGTCATCGCCGCGGCCGGATCGGACGGCAGCGCGATCGTCTGCAGCCCCTCGGCGATGCGGATGTCGTTCTCGTGGGTCATGCCGCCCATGCCGTCGCCGAGGGTGCGCATGAAGTACAGGCTGCTGGCGACGACGGGGTGCACCGCCTCGGACGGGCTGCCGGTCTGCGCCGAGGGCAGCAGTTGCGGGTGCGTCTGTGGGACGTGGTAGCCCTCCATGAACGCCGCGGTCGCGAGCTTCCAATTCACCGGTAGCCGACACGATTGCCACCACTCGACGCGCAGCGATTCCACCTTCCAGGCGTCATAGATCGAGGCGAACGGCTCCATGCAGTCCCGCAACGGGGGCGCGTCGTCGTCGAGGTTGATCCACGCGCAGCCACCCCAACGCTCGCACCTCACGGAGACCAGTTGCAGGTCGTGCGGACGCAGGTTTTCCTCGGCGAACTCCTCGGGCCGCAACACGAACGTGTTGCGGCCGTCGATGCCCCAGCACCAGCCGTGGAACGGGCAGACGAAGGTACGCCGATTTCCGTTGCCCTCCACCAGCTTTACCCCACGGTGACGGCACGCGTTGTGGTACGCGCGGACGTTCTGGGCGTCGACGCGCGCCACGATGATCGACTCGTCGAGGATCTCGTATTCCACGAAGTCGCCGGGTTTGGGGATCTCCTCGAGCCGGCAGGCCATCTGCCACACGCGCGGCCAGAACATCTCCTTCTCCCGCGCGTAGAACTCCGGATCGTAATACCGCTGCTTGGGAATCCGGTCGACCGTCTCCACCGCCCACGGCACCGGGAGCGGCGTCCAGTGCACATCGGTGCTCACCATTTCGTTCCCTCGTTCATAGGATGCGCGTTTCCCGCCCCTGCCAATAGCGTTCCCGGATGCGCCTCTTGTAGAGCTTTCCGTTCGGGTCCCGGGGCAGTTCGGCCTCGAATTCGACTGTGCGCGGGCACTTGTAGCCGGCCAGGTGTGCCCGGCAGTATTCGATGAGCTCCGCCTCGAGCTCGGACCCGGGCGTGACGCCTTCGGCCGGTTGTACGACGGCCTTGACCTCTTCGCCGAACTCGTCGTTGGGAACGCCGAATACCGCCGCATCGACCAATTTCGGATGCATCACCAGGACGTTCTCCGCCTCCTGGGGGTAGATGTTCACCCCACCGGAAACGATCATGAACGTCGATCGATCGGTCAGGTACATGTAGCCGTCCTCGTCGACGTAGCCCATGTCGCCCAGGGAGCGCCAGCCGCGGTCGTTGGACACCGACGCGGTCTTCGCGGGATCCTTGAAGTACTCGAAATCGGGCCCACCTTCGAAGTAAAGCTCTCCAGCCTGCCCGGGGGGAAGCTCCCGTCCGTCCTCGTCGAGGACGTGTACCGGCGCCATCGGTATGCCGACCGAGCCGGGATGGGCCAACCACTCCTCGGGACCGATCGTGGTACCCGCGAATCCCTCAGTGCCCCCGTAGTATTCGTGGATGATGGGCCCGAACCACTTCATCATCTGATGCTTGACGTCGACCGGGCAGGGGGCGGCCGCGTGGATGACGCACCGCAGGCTGGAGACGTCGTATTTGTCGCGGACGGCCCTGGGCAGCTTGAGCATCCGCACGAACATCGTCGGCACGAACTGCGCGTGGGTGACGCCGTGCGTCTCGATCAGACGCAAAACGGTCTCGGCGTCGAATTTCGGCATGACGATCGCCGCGGCGCCCACCCGATGGACCGCCATCGTGTAGTTCACCCCGGCGGCGTGGTAGAGCGGCGCGGGGGAGAGGTACACGCTCGATCGGTCCATCCCGTACTTGTGGGTGAGCGCCAGCTCCAGCACCGACTGGGCCCACGAGCCGTTGCCGTCGCCCGGAAGCGGGCGGCGAACGGCCTTGGGACGTCCCGTGGTGCCCGACGAGTAGAGCATCTCCGAGCCGTCCGCCGGCGGCGGCGGATCACCGGCCGCGGCCAGCGCCTCCTCATAGGCCCGCCAGCCCGGCGGCGCGGCACCCCCGACGACCAGGTGGACATCGACCCCCGCGTTGATGCCGCGGACGTGAGCCGCGAGTTCGCCCATCGAGGCATCGACAAAGACCGCCTTGGCGTCGGAGTCGTCGATGACGTAGCAGACTTCTTCGGCAGTGAAGTGCGTGTTGACCGGCGTGTAGTAGAGCCCGGAAAGCTGGCAGCCCCAGGTGATTTCGAAGAACTCGGGCCGGTTCGGCAGCACCAGGGCCACCCCGTCGCCGTGGCGCAGCCCGGCACCGTGCAGCATCGCGGCGACCCGGAGGCTGCGGGCGTGCAGCTCGCCGAACGAGATCGTGGGGCCGCCGGCCATGATCAAGGCCGGCGCCTCGGTGGCAGCGATCGCGTGGTCGGCGATGTTCACCAGCGGACCTCGAACGGTTTACGTGGTCGCGGCGCCGTCGGTTGACGCGGCCGCCGCGGCCTGGCGCCGGGCCTGCTCGGACGGCAGCACCTTGTCCTTGAACACCTGCTGTATCAGCTCCTGCACATCCTTGCTTATCGACGCCAACGCGACGAGGTCGTTGGAGCTCTGCCAGTGCACCCGCATGCCCATCAGCTCCCAGGCCCGCTTGAGGTTGGCCTTGGTCGCCAGCAGCGTCGTCATCGGCGCCTGGGCGATGTGGCGGGCGATGGCGTCGGCGCGCGCTTCCAGTTGGTCGTTCGGCACCACCTCGTTGACCAGGCCGACCTCCAGCGCCTTCTTGGCGTCGATGACCTCGGCGAGGTACAGGTAATAGGCCGCCCGGCGCCAGTTCATGAAGACCCACGGCTCGATCGAGCATTCGCCCGACGGCATGCCGAAGCCCTGCAGCGGCGGGTAGGAGAAGTAGGCGTCCTCGGCGGCGATGACGATGTCGGTGGTCAGCCCGTAGTGGGTGCCGCCGCCGACGCAATAGCCGTGGACGGCCGCGATGGTCGGCTTGGAGAACTCCCACAGGTTCAGGATGGGCTTGACGAACAGGTCGGTCTGCGGCTTCCACGGGGTGCCCATCGCCTTCGCGCCCTCGACGAATGCGGGATAGTCGACGGCGTTGTTGCCGATGGCGTGTCCCGAGCAGAAGCCCTTGCCGTTGGCCTTGAGGATCAGCACCTTGATGTCGTAGTCGCGGTCCGCGTCCAGCAGTGCCGCGTCGACCTCTTCGGCCAGCTTCTGGTCCTGCGCGTTGGCCTTCTCGGGCCAGTTCAGCGTGACCCGTGCGATGGGGCCTTCCTTTTCGTAGATGATTCTCTCGCGGGTCTCATTGAGGTCCATGTGTGTTCGTACCTTTCGCTTTGCCGATTATGAAGTAATGACGCCGATTTCGGCGCCGATGTCGTAGGTGGTGCCGAGCTGGCCCGTCCACTGCACGGTGCCCGACGCACCGGCTTCGATTTCCTGTTCCACCTTTTCGGTGGCGATCACGTAGATCGGGGTGCCCTCTTCGACATGCTCGCCGGCATCGACCAGGAAGTCGGTCAGCTCGGCTTCCGAGACGGCCACCGACACTCGTGGGATGCGAATGACGAAGTCAGCCACGCGCTTCCGCCCTGTCCAGGGTTCGCTGCGCGGCCGCGACGATCCGGGCCGGCGACGGGTACACCTGCGCCTCGAGCGCGGCCGCGGCCGGGTTGGGGACGAACCTGGCGCCGACCCGCTCGACGGGCGCGGCCAGCTCGCCGAACAGCTCCGATTGCAGAATCGCGGCGATTTCCGCTCCCGGCCCGGCGAATTGCACTGCGTCGTGGACGATTACGGCTCGCCGGGTGCGGCGGGCGGAATCGACGATCGTCTCGACGTCGAGGGGAAGGAGGGTGCGCAGGTCGACGACCTCCGCGCTGACGCCCTGACCGTCGAGCGTGTCCGCCGCCGCCAGCGCGTCGTGCACGGCGCGCCCGTAGGCGATCAGACTCACATCGGAGCCCGGTCGCTTGATGTCGGCCTGGCCGAGCGGAATCGAGAACCCGGGCTCGACGGGAACGGGCCCCTTCTTGCCCTGCAGGCGGATCGTCTCGACGAACAGGCAGGGGTCCTCGTCGAAGATCGCCGAGGTCAGCAGGCCCTTGCCGTCGCGGGGGGTGGAGGGCACGATCACCTTCATCCCGGGGATGTGCATGAACCACGCCTCCAGGCTCTGGGAATGCGTGGCACCGGTGGCCAGTCCCGCGTACACCTGGGTGCGGATGGTGATCGGCGCGGTCGTGCGCCCTCCGGTCATGAATCGCAGTTTCGCGGCATTGTTGATCAGCTGGTCTGCAGCGATGCCGATGAAGTCCATGATCATGATCTCGGCCACCGGCAGCAGCCCGTCCATGGCGGCGCCGATCGCCGCGCCGACGATCGCGGCTTCCGAGATCGGTGTGTCCAGGACCCGGTCGTGGCCGTACTTCGTCGACAGCCCGGCGGTCGGGCCCGACGCCCCCGGATCGGCAATGTCCTCGCCCAGCAAGAAGACTCGGTCATCGGTCGCCAGCGCCTCGTCCAGCGCGTGGTTGAGCGCCTCGCGCATGGTCATCTCTTTGTCGTCCATGTCCTTACACCGGGAACTTGATCGGGGTTGCGTAGACGTCCTGGTCGAGTTCGTCGCTCGACGGGGGTTCCGCGCCCATAACGGTTTTCAACGCCGCCTCCACGGTCGCGAGGGCCCCGGTGTCGATGCGGTCGAGCTCGTCCTCGGTGCAGATGCCGGCCTCGGCGAGGTGCCCGCGGAACCGCGGCACCGGGTCGCCCGCCATCGCCTCCGTCAACTGCTCCTTGGGGATGTACGGCATCCGATCGCCGAAGTAGTGGCCGCGGAAACGGAACGTCACGCACTCGATGAAGGTGGGGCCGGCGCCGTCGCGCGCCCGGCGCAGCGCGTCGTCAAGCGCGGACTTCACCGCGAGCGGGTCGTTGCCGTCCACCCGGATGCCCGGCATGCCGTAACCGGCGGCCCGATCGGCGACCCGTTCGAGCTTCATGGTGTCTGTGGTCGGCGTCATCTCGGCGTACTGGTTGTTCTGGCACACGAAGACCATCGGCAGATCCCACAACGCGGCCATGTTCGCCGCCTCGTGAAACGAGCCGGTGTTGGTGGCGCCGTCGCCGAAGCTGACCACCGTGACGCGGTCGATGCCCTTACGCTGGGCGGCCATCGCCAGGCCCACGGCCACCGGCGGCCCGGCTCCGACGATCCCGGTCGAAAGCATCACGCCTTTGTCGGGTTTGGCGATGTGCATGGTGCCGCCCTTGCCGCGGCCGGCGCCGACGGTGCGTCCCATCATCTCGCCGTAGATCTCCTCGAGCGGGACCCCCTTGCCGATGAGGTCGTGCAGCCCCCGGTACGTGGTCACCAGCTGGTCGTCATCTCGCAGCGAGACGCCCATCGCTGCGGCGATCGCCTCCTGGCCGCGCGAGGGCCAATACACGCACATGAACTCTCCGGTGCCGATGCCCTTGGACAGTCGGTCATCGGCCGCCTTCATCAGGACCATGAGCGCGTAGATGTCACGCTGTACGTCTGGGGAGTGAGCGTCGGTCATCGCGTAGTTCCGTTGCGGTGCAGTCCGATTGGTGCCACTGCCGTCACGCACCCGACCAAGGCTTCACCTTCAGGAAGCCGCCGCCGTCCACCCGCAGCTGCTGGCCGGTGATGTAGCGTGCCGCGTCGGACGCGAGGAACACCACCGCCTCGCTGATGTCCTCGGGTTCGACATAGGGGATCGGCATCGCTTGCACCACGGGGAAAACCGGTTCGGCGTCCTCGCGCGTCGGTTCTTTCAAGTCGGGCCGGAAGGCCCGGTACATCGGCGCGCTGTGCAACATGTCGGTATTGACATTCGTCGGGTGCACGGCGTTCATCCGGATCGAGAACTTCGCCAGCGCCAGGGCGAAGTCGTTGACGTAATGTGCGGCAGCAAGTTTGGCGAAGGCATACCCAGCCCCACCGGGGCCGCCGTCGATCCCCGTGGTGTTCATCGACGACATGAATGCCGCGTTGGACCCGATCACGATGATCGACGCCCCGGCCCGCAGATGTTTGAGGCTCGCGTGCACCAGGTTGAGCACACCGAGCAGGTCCACGTCCACCGCGTCGGCGAAGGCCTGTGGCGGTAGCCCCGCGGTGAGCGGACAGATGCCGGCGTTGGCGACCACGATGTCGAGATGCCCGAACTCCGCGACACCTTCGTCGATCGCCGTGGCCAGCGCCACCCGGTCGCGAACATCGGCAATCGCGGTGAACGCGCGCTGACCCTCCTTCTCGACCAGTCGCGCCGTCTCTTCCAGATCCTCCGGCCGCGCCAGCGGGTACTCGTTGGTGTCGATGTCCGCGCACAGATCCACCGCAATGATGTCCGCGCCCTCCGCGGCCAGCATCCGCGCATGCGACCGCCCCTGACCGCGCGCGGCGCCACTGATCACGGCCACCTTGCCCGTTACCCTGCCCATCGCCCGTCCTTCGTCCCCGCGCTTATGTCAGCGACCCACGTTGGGGCCCAAAGCCGTTCGGATCGGGTCAATGGTCGGCTCCATCGCATCTCTTCCACGTAAAACTGCGCGTGGCTGCAGCCGGGCTCTCACGTATCCCTTAGAGTAGCTAGAATATCTAAAATAGCAAGAAATGGTGGCGGCTGAGGGGATCGGCGATGTCAGGCGTGCTGAGTGGGGTCCGGGTCGTCGAATTGGCCTCGTGGACGTACGTGCCGTCGGCCGGTGCCGCCCTGGCGGATTGGGGCGCCGACGTGATCAAGGTGGAAGGCGTCGTGTCCGGGGATCCGGGACGGGCGCTGGTGGTCGGTGGTTTCACCCGCGAAGCGGCCCGCCCGGACGCCGACTTCATCCTCGAGTTGGGCAACCGCGGCAAGCGCAGCATCGCCATCGACGTCAAATCCGAAACCGGCCGGGATCTCTTCGGTCGGCTGTTGGCCAGTGCGGATGTCTTCCTGACCAATTGGCTGCCGGCGGCGCTCGAACGGGCCCGGCTCACCGTCGAGGACATCCGGGCGTTCAACCCTAAGATCATCATCGCGCGGGGGACCGGCCTCGGGGTGCGCGGCCCGGACCGGGATCGCGGCGGTTTCGACGCCGCCACCTATCTGGCGCGGGGCGGGGTCGCCTACACATTGACGCCGTTCGGGTCCGAAACGCCCGCCGTCCAGGGCCCCGGTTTCGGGGATCTGCAGGGCGGGGCAACCCTGGCCGGGGGCGTGTGCGCCGCGTTGTTCCACCGGGAGCGCACCGGTGAGCCGACGATCGTCGACTCGTCGCTGCTGGCCCAGGCGATGTGGGCCATCGCCCCGGCGATTTGCGCGGCCGATTTCTTCGACATCGACGGCATTCCGGGTGCGCCGCCGGGGCTGGCCATCAATCCGCTCGTGAATAGGTACAAGACCAAGGACGGCAGATGGATCCAGCTTGTCTTCCTGCAGCCCGACAAATTCTGGGCCGGATTCTGCGAGCGAATCGGTCTGCCGGAGCTGGCCACCGACGAGCGCTTCGTGCCGTCGAGCAATCTGATCGCCAATGCGGCCGCGGCGACCGAGATCGTGGCCGAGACGTTCGCCGCCCATGACCTCGCGCACTGGCAGAAGGTGCTGGCCGACGAGCCAGGGGTGTGGGCCGCGCTGGCCACGCCGCGGGAGACCCTCAACGACCCACAAGTCGAACCCAACGGATACGTGGTGACCAACGTCGACGACCACGGCGAGAAATACCGGATCGTCGCGGCACCCGTCCAATTCGACGAAACGCCGCCGGGGCCGGCGCGTGCTCCAGAGCATGGACAGCACACCGAGGAGATTCTGCTCGAGCTCGACGTCGACTGGGACGACATCGCCAAGGCCAAGGACCTCAGAGCCATTCTGTGAGGCGGCGGCCGCCCCTTGATTTTGATACCCCACGGGGTATAGTGGCGGTTGCTGATATACCCCATGGGGTACCTGTGGGGTAGCGCAACGAAACGGAGGATCCAGTGGTCGGCGATCGGGACAGCGTCACGGCGGTGCTGAACCGCCTACGCCGCGCTCAGGGCCAACTTGCCGGGGTGATCTCGATGATCGAGCAGGGCCGCGATTGCAAGGACGTCGTTACCCAGCTCGCCGCGGTGTCCCGAGCCCTCGACCGGGCCGGGTTCAAGATCGTGGCAACCGGGTTGAAGGACTGTGTCGCGGGAACCACCGTCGACGGCGCGGCGCCCTTGAGCGAAGCCGAGCTGGAGAAGCTGTTCCTGGCGCTCGCCTGAGGCGCGCGCGGGCAGCTTCCGGACAGGAAGGAAAATCGATGGACATCGCGATCTCAACACCGCTGCGCGCCTCTTTCGAAGACGCGGTCGCGCGAACTCGTGAGGCGCTCGCGGAGCAAGGGTTTGGCGTATTGACCGAGATCGACATGAAGGCAACGCTGAAAGCCAAACTCGGCGAGGACATGGAGAACTACCTGATCCTCGGCGCCTGCAACCCGCCGTTGGCGCATCGGGCAGTGGAGGCGAATCGGCAGATCGGGCTGCTGCTTCCGTGCAACGTCGTCGTGCGCGCGGACCCCGATGATGCGGACACGGTGCTCGTCGAAGCGATGAACCCTGGGCTGCTGGTGGAGGTTACCGGTGAGCCGGAGCTGCGTCCCGTCGCCGAAGAGGTTACGGACAGGCTGCGAGCGGCGATCGACTCGTTGAAACACGATCAGCCGGTCGGCTGATAGACTCACGCGAATCATGTTCTGCGCCCGTGCCTTTGGCATCTGATCGATCTCAACACGATCACAACCGCGTATCGATGTAGGCGCCGGTCTGGCACAACCATGTCGATCCACAAATCATTGCACAGGGCACCTTTGAAGGATCGGGTCGCGAGTTGCGGGGACTCGCAAGGGATCCTGGCTCCACTGAGTAGTGGATTTCGTCAAGGCGTCAACAGGAGGTATCCGCAGCATGATGGCGAACTGGGTCCCGGCCCAGACTACGTGTGGCCCGAACTCCGGTCGCATTCTCGATACCGCGCGGGGCATTCTCATCGGACTCCGTCGGTGCCGCTCCGACGCGGCTTTCGACGAATTGCACAGCGCGGCACTGCGTCACCGTGTGCCGGTGTTTGCGATGGCGTGGGCGCTGGTCCACCTGGCCGGTGATGGCGAGAAGACGACCAGCTTCACCGATGCGCAGTCCGCGGCCCGTCGCGAATGGGGACCGCTGTTCACCGAGTCGGCTGCGGTGATGAGTTGAGGGGCGATGAGGAACTTGGCACGGCCGGGGTCCCGGGGGGTACCGCGGCCGTTGCCAATTCTCATCGAGCGAGTCAAAAGCCCTCGGAGCGTGATGTTTTCCCGCTGCGGCTGCATTGGCCCACGCGATCGCGGCGCACCAGGCACTACCGTAAGAGCGCGATAGTTTCTTCCGTCACCGACGATGGCACGGTGAACTTTCTCCGGTGACGCTTGCCAGCCGGCGTCGTGGCGCGGTCAACGCGTCCACGCCGGCGCGCCGGCCGCCGCGCGCAGCGCGTCGACAATGCGCTGCTCCTTCTCGAGGAAGCGCTCGGTGGGTGCCGGCACGGATATTGCAACCACGGTGTCACCCACCGCCCGTCGTGCGATCGCGGCCGCGGAAATGCCGGGGGTATGTTCCCCGCGATCGAAAGCGATTCCGGTGCGGCGGATCTCGGCGATCTCGCGGCGCAACCCTTCGGCGACCGTCGGGTCAAACCGGGAGATAAGGCCGTCGGCGTCGGCGTCATGGAGGGCCGCGAGGGCCGCCTTTCCGTTTGCGGTGACGTCTAACGGGAATCGGAGGCCAACGGCCGAAACGGCCCGCAGGCGGTGTGACGATTCGATCTGGTCGACGAACCACATGCGCTGGCCACGCAGTATCGACAGGTCGACGGTCTCGCCGTCGGTGGCGCGCGATACTCGCTCAATAGTCGGACGGAAGATCGCCGCGACGCGCTCACCGGCGCCGCCGCCGAATCCCAGCACGCGCTCGCCCAGCGCGAAACGGCCGTGCGAATCGACACTGGCCAGTCCGACCTCGACGAGGCCCACCAGCAATCGGCGGGCGGTCGACTTGGCCAGCCCGAGTCGCTCACTGAGGTCGATGAGGCGCAGGCGCCCGGGCTCGGCGGCGATCTCATCCAGCGCTGCGGCTGCCCGACGCAGCACCTGGATGCCCTCGTCGCGATTGGTCTGAGATTTCTGTTCCATGCGCGGCACGGCTTCACTATAGTGTTCCGCATTACGGATCGCAAAGAACCGTATTGTGGATCAAAGGAGCTCCCGATGAGTGCGCTACCTGCAGGTCGGCACTATTTCCGCGGCGACGACGGGTATGAAGCCGCTCGCCGCGGCACCGTGTGGAACCAACGTGTCCCGGAGCGCTACCCGGAGGTGATCGTCGTGGCAGCCGGCGTCGACGACGTCGTCGGCGCGCTGCGCTACGCCCGGGCCAACGGCCTCAAGGTCAGCATTCGGTCGGGGGGGCACAGCTGGGCGGCCAACCATCTCCGTGACGGCTCCTTGCTGCTCGACATGAAGGGCGTCGACCACGCGACGATCGACGCCGACAAGGCCACCGCCGTCGTCGGACCGGGGAAGGGCGGCAGCGTGCTCATGAGCGAGCTGGAGGCCCAGAATCTGTTCTTTCCCGCCGGCCACTGCAAGGGTGTCTGCGTCGGCGGCTATCTGCTTCAGGGCGGCTACGGCTGGAACAGCCGCGTCTGGGGTTTGGCGTGCGAGAACGTGATTGGACTCGACGTGGTCACCGCGGGCGGCGAACAGATCCACTGCGACGCGGAAAACCATCCCGATCTGTACTGGGCCGCACGCGGGGCCGGTCCGGGGTTCTTCGGAGTGGTTACCTCCTTTTATCTCAAGCTCTTCCCGCGTCCGGCCGCCTGCGGTACGAGCGTGTACGTCTACCCGATCGAGCTGGCAGACGAGATCTACACCTGGGCTCGCAACGTCAGCGCCGAGGTCGACCGACGCGTCGAAATGCAAATCGTCGCAAGCAAAAGCGTCCCGAGCATGAACCTGGACGGCCCGGCCATCACCTTCGCCTCCCCGGCGTTCGCCGATTCCGAAAAGGAAGCGGAGGAGGCGCTGGCGATCTTCGGCACCGTCCCGGTTGTCGACAAAGCTCTGATCAAAATTCCTTACCTGCCAACCGATATGCCCACCTGGTACGACGCCGTGATGAGCAACTACCTGTCCGACCATCGCTACACCGCGGACAACATGTGGACATCGGCCTCCGCCGAAGACCTGCTGCCCGGAATTCGCAACATCATCGACACAATCCCGGACCACCCGTCGCACTTCTTGTGGCTGAACTGGGGGCCGTCACCACAGCGCCCGGACATGGCCTACAGCATCGAAGACGAGGTGTATCTGGCGCTCTACGGAGCCTGGAAGAACGAATCCGACGACGAGAAGTACGGCGACTGGGCGCGATCCAACATGGCGGCGATGTCGCACTTGGCCACCGGAATTCAGCTCGCCGACGAAAACCTCGGCCAGCGGCCGGCCCGGTTCGCCAGCGACGACGCCATGGTTCGCCTGGACAAGGTGCGCGCCGCCTACGACCCCGACGGATTGTTCAACAGCTGGATGGGACGAGTCTGATGGCCGGCGAACTCTACCTCGGCTATCGCGGCGACGACGCCCGGACGCCGTTCGGCAAGTTCTTCAAGCCCGAGATGGCAAGGCTGCCATCGCATGTCGTCGAGGCGTTACATCATGGTCCGCAGGCCGGGCCCGCGCTTCTGGCGTTCGAGTCCGCGGCGAGCATCGCCGACGAGGGGTACCAGCAGACGGAGAACGGCTACGGCGTGCTCGACGACGGGAGCATGCAGGTGTCCGTGCGCACCGACATGCCCGGTGTCACGCCCGCGATGTGGGCGTGGTGGTTCGGTTGGCACGGCAGCGACACCCGTCGATACAAACTCTGGCATCCACGTGCGCACCTGTCGGCACGATGGAAAGACGGTGACGACGCCGGCCGTACGGGCGCGCAGCGCTACATCGGGCGTTGGTCGATGATCAGCGAGTACATCGGCTCGGCAAGGCTCAATGCCGCAATTCAATTCGTCACGCCGACGACCATGGGCCTGCCCGCAGATAACGACGATGCGGTGGCGATCTGTGCCCGGTTGGGGTCCGGCGACGCCCCGGTGGACGCGGGCTGGTTCGTCCATCAGATCCGCGCGACCCAGGGCGGGGCGGAAATGCGGTCACGGTTCTGGATGGGCGGGCCGCACATCGCCGTGCGCAACGCTCCCGGCGTGGCGTCGCGTGCCGTCCGTCCCCTCGCGTCACGGGTGCTCGGCAACTCGGAGTCCTACGCTCGCAATCTGATGGTGCATTGCGCCCAGGAGATGAATCACCTGGCGGGTTTCCTACCCGATCTGTACGACGCCTTCGGCAACGATTGACCCGGGCTCAGGTGAATGCCGGCGCGACGAACCGTTGCACCAGTTGGTATTCCGTCTCGTGGCCGTCGGCTAGCCGCCGGTCATTCCGCGGGCGGCAGTTCGCGCGGGCCTTCGGGCGCACGGAGCCGACGGGGTCCGCTTCGCTCCACCAACTGCCGCCCGCGGTCGCGCTCCGCGAGTGACAAACCCTCCGCGTCGCCACCGGGTAGCGGCCGCGATGAGTGCGGCTCATGACGTACCTCATCGTGGGCGCGGCCTTCGCGCGACGACTGAATGCGGCCTCGGGACCGCTCGTCGGCGGGCTGCCGGTCCGCGGGGTCCGAACTCTCGGAGTCGACCGTGATCTTGCGAGTCCGCTTGAGCGAGAACGTGATCTCCTCGACCTCTTCGAATACCTGGCGGGCGGTACGCAGCGGCTGGGTGGTGTTGTCGATCACCCGCGCAACGAACGGCGGCACCAGCGGGCGAATCCAGCGCGCCGCGGCCTTCGTCGCGTCCGGAATCGACGGAATCAACGGCGTGGCGCGCTCATCGTGGGCATCGACCTCGCCTTCTGGTTCGATCTTCGCCGGCAATTGGGTGAGTGCTCGGCTGGCCGCCTCCGCTTCCGCGGCGATTGGCAGGTACATGTCTTCCTCCACTGGCTCGAACGTACGCTGCGCCGACGCGCGCAGGGGTGCCTCGAGCGCCTGCGCGACCCGGCGGCGCTGCTGTTCGCGGTCGATTTCCGCCTGCGCCTCGACGGCGAGGCGGGCCTGGGTGAGTTGGTGCTCGGCCCACAGGATTTCGGCCTCGCGGCGAACCTCGGCCCGCTTGACCGCGATCGCGGTATCCGCCTCGAGTTCGGCGCGTTCGCGCTCCGCGCGCGCCGAGGCATGCCGATCCTGAGTCGTCTCGCCACGCCAGAGCCGCAGGATCAGCGGCAGCAGGTAGATCAGCACGAAGAACGCGCTCGTCAGCAGCCGCAGCATCAGTGCCCCGGTGCTGGCGAACGTGAGGTCGTTCATTGCGACCCACCGTGCGCCGAGCCCTCGGCCGGCGCCCGCGACCACGTGTTGGCGTGCCTCGGTCAGCGCCTGTTCCTGGCGGGAGGCCTTGGCGTCCAGCTCCGGAGCCTGTCGGTCGCGAGCCGCCAGCGCGGTGTCCAGCTCACGCTGCGCATCGGCGAGAAGCTGGTTGGCTGTTCGTGTTTCGGGCCCGGCGCCGGGGACTCCGGTGATTCGCGTCTGTGGGCACGCGGGCGTGGGGTTGTATTCGCAGCGCGCGATCACCAAGGCCTGGTCCTGATGCAGGCGCGCCTGTTCGACCGCGTTGTCGAGCGCAGTGCGCGCATCCCGCGTCTGTCGAAGCGATGCCGACGCTTGCGCGACCGCGGGCGACGAGTCGGCGCCGCGCAAGGCCAGCTCGTCGAAGCGATGCTCGATCGAGGCGGAGAACACCACCAACGCGGCGAGTTCGCCGACGACCACGCCGACCGCCATCGCGACGGCTGCGCGGCCGGCAATGCCTGGCCGGCCGGCGTCGGGCCCGCTGGCGGTGCCCCGCGTCACCGCGCCGACCAGCAAGCCGAATAAGAGCGTCAGCGGCACGATGGCAAGCACCGGCCAGCTCGCCGACTCCGAAACGGCCAAGGTCGCCACCAGCCAGGCCAGCGCGGACCCGAACAGGACGACGGCGCCGGCGACGGCATGGGTGGACCGCTCGTGACGTTCGCCGAGTTCGTGCCAGTGTCCACCGCCAAGCCAGGTGAACAGTGCCCCGACCGGGGACGTGGCCGAGCGCGACTCGGTAGCTTCGTGGGCGCTCATAAGACTGAAAAACACCTCCAAGTCCTCCAGGGTCCCAGGCCGTCGGCCGACACACCGAATCGAAGCGACCGGGTGTGGTGTTGTTCACAACGGGATCAGGGCATCCGGACCGAAATTCCTGCGACGCGAGCAGATCAGCGGCCGTTTCGGCAGGTGACATGAGACGGTATAGGCCTATGCAGAACCACGATTATGTCACCTACGAAGAGTTCGGCCGCAGGTTCTTCGAGGTCGCCGTGACCCCCGAGCGCGTCGCCAACGCGTTTGCCGACATCGCGGGCAGTGAGTTCGCCATGGAGCCGATTGCGCAGGGGCCGGGCGGCATCGCCAAGGTCAGCGCCAACGTAAAAATCCACGACCCGCGAGTCACGCGCCGGCTGGGTGACAGCATCACGTTCGTCATACACATCCCGCTCTCGATCGATCTCCTCCTCGACTTGCGGCTCGACAAGCAGCGGTTTGTGGTCTCCGGAGACATCGCGTTGCGTGCCACGGCACGGGCCGCCGAGCCGCTGCTCCTGATCGTCGACGTCGCGAAGCCGCGGCCGTCCGATATCACCGTCAACGTGTCGTCCAAATCTTTTCGGGGCGAGATATTGCGCATCCTTGCCGGGGTTGACGGCGAGATTCGGCGTTTCATCGCGATGTACGTCGCCGAAGAAATCGACAAGCCTCAGTCCCAAGCCGCGCAAGTCATCGATGTCGCCCGCCAGCTGAACGAGTCCTGGCCCTAACGTCTACCGTCCGACGAGCGATTCGCGCTCGGCTTGCCGTATCCGCCTGCGGTCCATGGCAAGCCAATCCAGGCCGGCGCCCAGGGCCAGCAGGCCCACGATTGCCGCGTCGACGCCGGCGTTGACATGACCCAAAGCAAAATTGGCCACGCATACCACCATCGCAAGCACCGCGGCCGCAACGGCGACTCGCCCTGTCGTAAGGCCATGGCCGGAAAGCTCGCGCGAGACGTGCCTCATCGGCTCCTCCTCTGCTGTCTGACGTCACGCAGCTGGCCCGGGCAGCTCCTTTTCACGAGCTACCCGAAAAACCTTCCCGCCAAACGACTTCGGAATGCCGGCGCCGTTGTGCCCTAGAGCGTCTGGTGACGCCCGAAATATTTGTGGTCTTCGCTGTAGCCGCCATAACCACTACCGATGTCGGAGTAGTCGGCGACGAACTCGATGCCCTTGATCCACTTCACCAGCTTGAAGCCGTGCTGCAATTCGTTGCGCAACCGCAGCGGTTTGCCGTGCATGTAGGGGAGCGGTTGGTCGTTCATGTTGTAGGCCAGCATCGTCATGTGGTGATCCATCTGGCCGATGTGATGGGCGTTGTAGTAGATGCCGCCGGTGGCTCCGAGGCCCATCGAATAGAACACCACCCATTTGGCTTCGGGCAGCGGCTTGACGATGTCCATGATGGTCCGCATCTGGACGCCGCCCCACTTCGCCACGCCGGACCAGGCCTGGATGCAGAAGTGCTGGCTGATCTGGTCGTGATAGGGCAGTGCCTTCAAGTCGTCGAGCGAGAACTCGGTCGGGTGCTCGACGAGGCCATAAACCTTCAGTCGCCAATCACGAAAGTCGTTGGCCTCCAACTCTTTGTACTCGACGGTCTCGGGCAGGCGGCCATTGCGCCAGTGGTGCGGCGAGATGTCTTCTTCGGTGAAAGCACCGGGCTTGGGGTCAAGCTGCTCCAGTATCCGTTGGAACGGGCCGACGAGCGCGTAACCGACCCGCTGGACGACGCGTGGGTGCTTGATGGTGAACGGGGTGGCCCACACCCAGGCGATAGCGGTCACCACCATCGCCGCGGCGAAGATCCAGAAACCCATCCAGCTGTTGTCGTCGCGGGCGGCGAACATGTGGTTGAGGTTTTTCAGCGCGCTGGTCGCGAACACCAGTGTCACGTGCACGACGATGAAGAAGAGGAAATACACCAGCACCAGGAAGTGCAGCGATCGCGCGTGTTGAATGCTCAGTCGCTTGCTGAGCCAGTGCACGCGCTGCGACAGCGCCGGTGACATCCCCAGGCCGGTGATCAGCGCGGCCGGGGCGGCGATGAAGACGGTGGTGAAGTACGCCAACACCTGCAGGCCGTTGTAGGCGACCCATCCGTTGTCGGCCGGCCAGTGCTCCACCGACAGGTACTGGATTGCGACCGACACCGCGTTGGGGAAGACGTCCCAGCTGGTCGGCACGATGTGGCGCCACTGGCCGGTGGTGAACAGCAGCACGTAGAAGACCGCGCCGTTGAGCAACCACAGCACGTCGATTCCGAGGTGCCACCAGCGGGCCAACCCGATCGAGTGGCGGAAGCCGGGCAGCCCGAACTGCGGCGGCAAGGCGACGGTGTCGGCGTTGGCGGTCCACAGCTCGTCGTCGGGTACCGGCGGGCCGACCCGCAGCCACTCGTCCTTGCCGGGGGTGGCGTTGCGGCTGAAATAGAGCCGCGGATGGTCACAGAGAATCTGGATGCCGGTCCGGATGATGAACATCATCATGAACAGGTTGAAGAAGTGGGTCCAGCCAAGCCACGCGGGCACGCCGGGCGTCTTGGCGGGGATGTCGGCGCCGGGGTAGCGCTGGATGAACGCGTGCACCGCCGGCATGTTGTACAGCCCCTTGCCGATCGCGACCGCCGCTACCAGCAGGGCGAAGCCGATGGGGATCAGCCACATGAGGTTGAACCACTTGTCGCGGCCGACGCGCAGCTTCGGAGCGGTGGCCCGCCGGGTGAGGTCGAATCCGCCTCCGTAGGCCTCGACGTCGATGGTGTCTTCGGCGGTATGAATCTCGTTGCGGTAGTCCGGGATTGACGTCAGCGGCGTGCCCACCGCCAGTGTCGATACAGAGCCGTCGTGTGCTGCCCGATGATCGGTATTCGTCACGCGGCAGAAATTACCCCATAGCGCTTGTACGAATCCGCCTCGATCGGGACGAAACAGACCCGCCCGGCCCTTGCGGCCGTCGGCAATAGTTGCTGGGGGGCAAAATCCGCCTGGGCACGGGACAGTGTCTCCGCAACTACCCAGAAACTGCGCTATTTTCGCCGCAAACGCGGTTTCTTGGGGTGCCCTGTGAGTTTGGGCAAAGTCTTCTGCCAGGCGGCCTAGGCCGAGTCGTGCGGCCGCAATCGGCGCACCGGCCGGGTTTCGATGGCGTTGATCGTCAACGCCCTGCGGCCGATGCGCCAACCCGCGTCGGTCAACTCATAATCGTCGTCGTAGCGCAGATGCCAGACCACGTCGACAACCTCGTCGGGGCGTTGGGTCCAGTGATGCGCGATGCAGGCGATGCGTCCCAACGCGCGGCCGGGTTGGGCGATCTCGTCGTACACCTCGCCGACGATCGCGTGCTCGGTACGCGCAACCGCGCCGACCGCGCCCACGGCCGCGGCGATCGCCCGGGGACCCCGGTGCGAATGTATCGGCTCCAGCGCGGACGGGGGGTCCGGCACCGCCAGCTCGCCGTTGGTGGTGAAAAGTTCGGCGACAGAGTCGAATTGACGATCATCCACGCCCGCGGCGTACCGGTGCACCAAGGCGCTGAGGCCGGCCCGGTCGTCGGCTGAAAGGGTCATGACGGGATCAGGGACAGCCGTTGCGCGCAGGCCGACAGGATGTCTTGGGCCTCTTCGATATTGGAAGTCGGCGGCATCGACAGCACGATCCGGTCGGCGCCCTGATCGATCAGGCTGCCGGCGCGGTCGGCGTCGATCTTGGTGACGGCGTGACCCAGCGACACTTCCAGGCCCGCCGGATCACGGCCCGCCGACGACGCTTCCTCGCGCATCAGCGCGATGAGCGCCGCCAGCTCCGGACCCGTCACGCCGAGCGGCTGAAAGCCGTCGCCGAAACGTCCCGCGCGGCGCGCGGCCGCGCGGCTGTGCCCCCCGATGTGAATCGGGAGCCGTTCGCCGGCAACGGGTTTGGGGTAGCACATGACATCGTCGAAGTCGAAGAACTCGCCGCGATGGGACACGCCGCCGGGCTGGTCGGCCCACAGCGCGCGTAACACGGCCAACTGCTCGTCGGCCCGTCGGCCCCGGCTGTCGAAATCCGCGCCGCATGCCTCGAGCTCTTCCCTGAGCCAGCCGACGCCGACGCACAGCCGCAGCCTGCCGCCCGAGAGCGCGTCGACGGTCGCGGCGCGTTTGGCGAGCACCACCGGATGGTGGTTGGGCAGCACCAAAACGCCGGTGGCCAACCCCAGCCGGCTGGTGTGGCCGGCGAGAAACGCCAATAGGTCGAGGGGGTCGGGGATCGGGCAGTCGGCCGCCAGCCCGACTCGTCCCGAATTGTCGTAGGGATACACGCTGTCGTACCGGGTGACCAGGACGGTGTGCTCCACAACGACGATCGATTCGAACCCGCACCGCTCGAGGTGGCTTGCGAAGGTCACCATCCAACCGGGATCCGCGGTGACGCCGTCGGCGACCGGGGCGACGACGGAAACCTTCATGGCACCCGACGCTAACAGGTGGTCCTCGTCAGACGGCGGGAGGCGCGACCGAGGCGCGCACGGCCTCGGCCAGCCTGGCCGCCCGGCGATCCGTGAACACGTCCTCGAGCATCACAGGCCGGCCGTCGGGGCCCGTCAGCGGAACGCGCCAGTTCGGGTATTCGTCGGTGGTGCCGGGCTGATTCTGCGTCCTGCGGTCCCCGACGGCGTCGGTCAGCGCCACCCCCAGCAGGCGCGAAGGCGTCCGGCCCAGGTATCGGTGCAGCGCGAGGACGATCTGTTCGGGGTCTGCAACGTCGGGCTCGTTTTCGCTCAGCAGCCCAACCCGGCGCAGTTCGGCCAGCCAGGCCGCCAGTTCGGCGCGGTCGGACTCGAGCTCCGCCTCGACGGGCCGGGTCAGCAAGCCCAGCGACTCCCGCAGCCGCACATGGTCGCCGGCCAGATAGCCGGCGGTCGGCGGCAGGTCGTGGGTGGTGACCGACGACAGGCAGTATTCGCGCCAGCGCTCGGCCGGCAAGGGCCCGCCGTTACCGTCGCGATCCAATTCGAACCAGAGGATCGAGGTGCCCAGCAGGCCGCGGAGTAATAGGTAGTCCCGCACCCACGGTTCGACCGTGCCCAGATCCTCGCCGACGACCAGGGCGCCGGCCCGGTGCGCTTCCAGGGCGACGATCCCGATCATCGCCTCGTGGTCGTAACGCACGTAGGTGCCCTGGGTGGGCCGCGCGCCGTCGGGAATCCACCACAGCCGAAACAATCCGATGATGTGGTCGATGCGCACGCCGCCGGCATGGCGCAGCACCGAGGAGATCAGCGCGCGGAACGGCCGGTACTCCTGCTCTTCGAGCCGGTCGGGCCGCCACGGCGGTTGCGACCAGTCCTGGCCGAGCTGGTTGAACTCGTCCGGCGGCGCCCCCGCGGTCACGCCGAGCGCCATCGCGTCCTGCAGGGCCCACGCGTCGGCACCGTTGGGGTGCACGCCGACCGCAAGGTCATGCATGACGCCGATGGCCATTCCGGCCCGCCGCGCCTGCGATTGCGCCAAGGCGAGCTGCTCGTCCAGCTGCCATTGCATCCAGCGATGGAAATCGACTGTCTCCGAATGCTTTTCGACGAATCGCGCGACCCCGGCTCCCGTGGGATGCCGCAGGAAGCTCGGCCAGTGATGCCAGTCGCCGCCGTACTTCTCGGCCAGCGCGCACCAGGTGGCGAAGTCGTCGAGCGCACGACCTTCGCGGTCCCGGAATGCCGCATAGGCCAGCTCGCGACCCGCCGACCGGGGTGCCCGATGCAGCAGCTTGAGAGCCGACCGCTTCGCCCGCCAGGCGCTGTCGCGGTCGATGGCGTCGAGCTCGGCGGCCCGTTGCTGGACTTCCGAGCGCAACCGCCGCACCCGGCCGCGCTTGGTCAGTTCGGAGTATTCGGGGATGGCCTCGACGCGAAGGTAGAGCGGGTTGAAGAAGCGGCGCGACGTCGGCAGGTACGGCGACGGCTCCATCGGAACAGTCGGAGTGGCCGCGTGCAGCGGATTGACCAGCACATAGTCGGCGTCGTGGCGGGATGCCGACCACACCGCGAGATCGGTCAGATCGGTCAGGTCGCCGACGCCCCACGAGTGTCGGGACCGCACGCTGTAGAGCTGAGCGGCCAGTCCCCACGCGCGGCGGGCGCCGAGTTGCTCCGGCAGCCCCAACCAGTCGGGCGTCATGATCAGCGCGGCGCTGGTCTCGGAGTCGCCGGAACGCAAATGCACCCGGTGGTAGCCCAGCGGCAGGTCGGCCGGCAACACGAAGCTGGCCTCCCCGACCCAGCGGCCGTCCAGATCGAACGGGGGAGAGAAGTTGTCCACCTGCTGGATCCCGCCGTGCACCGTGCCGTCCTCGAGCTGCAACCACACCTCGGCGGGATGACCGTGCGTCACGTGCACCCAGAACCGCGTCGGCGCGCCGGTGCGCCCGACGATGGTCGCCGGCAGCCGGCGTTCCCAATACGCGCGCAGTTGCGCCGTCATGGCCGCGTTGCGCTCCTGCTCGGTGCCGGCGGCCACACCGAGGGCCGCGAGCACCGCCACCAGTGTGGTGTCGCTGACCTGCACCCCCCGGCCCGTCCAGTCCTCGTAGGCGGTCGCGATGCCGAACCGCCTGGCAAGTTCGACCAGCGAGGGCGCGAGCTCAGTCATGTCGCCCATCTTGCGTCCATGACCCCACCGGCAGCGACTCGGCTCGGCGTCACCCTGCTTTGCCGGTGACCGCTCCACCCCCTGTTCGTCCGCAGGTCAGCAAGTGTTCAACCAAACGTCTCGTCAACAGGACGGGGCCGCAAATTGCCGCTACCATTCGTAGGACACCAAGAAATCCGGCCGGGGGGATCAGCGGGGCTGGGTTCAGGGATATAGCAATACGTAAAAGCGAACGCGAATCTCGCCGCATGGCGATGTGTTTGCGGGTGCCTTACGGTTATCGGGTAGTTCGCACGCCGGACAACGTCCAGGCGTTCTAGCAGACCGGATGGTGAAAATAACGTGGCGGAGGAAAGTCGCGGACAGCGTGGGTCGGGATACGGCCTCGGTTTGTCGACCCGGACCCAGGTAACCGGCTACCAGTTCCTGGCCCGGCGGACGGCAATGGCGCTGACCCGCTGGCGGGTTCGTATGGAGATCGAGCCCGGGCGCCGGCAGAACCTGGCCGTGGTCGCGTCGATTTCCGCGGCGCTCGTGATCTGCCTGGGAGCGTTGCTGTGGTCGTTCATCAGCCCGTCGGGCCAGATCAACGAGTCGCCGATCATCGCGGACCGCGACTCGGGCGCGCTGTACGTCCGCGTCGGTGACAAGTTGTACCCGGCGCTGAATCTCGCGTCGGCGCGGCTGATCACTGGGCGCCCGGACAACCCGCACCTGGTTCGCTCCAGCCAGATCGCCAAACTCCCGCGCGGCCCGATGGTCGGCATCCCCGGTGCGCCGTCGACTTTCGGGCCCACCAGCCCCTCCTCGTCCTCATGGCTGGTGTGCGACACCATCGCCTCGACCGGAGCCGGCTCCCCGTCGGGGGTGACCGTGACGGTGATCGACGGAACCCCGGACCTCGGCGGCCACCGGCGGGTGCTGACCGGATCGGACGCGGTGGTACTGAGCTACGGCGGCGACGCATGGGTCATCCGGGACGGACGCCGGTCGCGTGTTGACGGCGCGAACCGGGCGGTGCTGCTGCCGCTCGGAATGACGCCCGAGCAAGTCAGCATGGCGAAGCCGATGAGCCGCGCCCTATTCGACGCGTTGCCGGTGGGGCCCGAACTGACTGTGCCGGAAATCCAGAACGCGGGCACTCCGGCGACGTTCCCGGGAGCTCCCGGGCCGGTGGGCACCGTGCTGGTCACCCCGCAAATCAGTGGGCCGCAACAGTATTCGCTGGTGCTGGCCGACGGTGTGCAGACGCTGCCACCGCTGGTGGCTCAGATCCTGCAGAATGCCGGCGGTCCGTCCAACGCCAAGCCCGTGACCGTCGAACCCGCGGCGCTGGCGAAAATGCCGGTGGTCAACAAGCTGGATCTCTCGTCCTATCCGGACAACCCGTTGAACGTGATGGACATCCGGGAGAACCCGGCGACGTGCTGGTGGTGGGAGAAGACGTCCGGGGAGAACCGGGCTCGCATTCAGGTCATCTCCGGGCCGACCATCCCGGTCGCCCAGGGCAACACCAACCGGGTCGTGTCGCTGGTGAAGGCCGATACGAGCGGCCGCGAGGCCGACCAGGTCTACTTCGGACCCAACTTCGCGAACTTCGTGGCCGTCACCGGTAACGACCCCGGCGCCAAGACGACCGAATCCCTGTGGTGGCTCACCGATGCGGGCGCCCGGTTCGGAGTGGACGACACCCGCGATGTGCGCGAGGCGTTGGGATTGCAAACAAAGCCGAGTCAGGCTCCGTGGGTGGCGCTGCGCCTGCTGCCGCAGGGACCGACGCTGTCGCGAGCGGACGCGTTGGTCCAGCACGACACCCTTCCGATGGATATGTCCCCTGCAGAGTTGGCGGTACCGAAGTGAAACGTGGTTTTGCCCGGCCCACACCGGAGAAGCCCCCGGTAATCAAGCCGGAGAACATCGTCCTCCCAACGCCGTTGAGCGTTCCGCCGCCGGAAGGCAAACCGACGTGGCTGATCGTGGTGGGCGTTCTCGTCGTCGGCCTGCTGATCGGCATGGTGGCGATGGTCTTCGCCAGCGGCTCGCGCGTATTCGGCGGCGCCGGAGCGATTTTCCCGATCTTCATGATCGGTGGTGTCGCGATGATGATGTTCGGTGGCCGGTTCGGCGGCCAGCAGCAGATGAGCCGGCCGAAGCTGGACTCGATGCGCGCCCAGTTCATGTTGATGCTGGACATGCTGCGCGACACCGCCCACGAGTCGGCGGACAGCATGGACGCCAACTACCGGTGGTTCCACCCGGCGCCGGACACGCTGGCGGCCGCGGTGGGGTCGCCGCGGATGTGGGAACGCAAGCCCGACGGCAAGGACCTCAACTTCGGTGTCGTCCGGGTCGGTGTGGGCATGACGCGCCCCGAGGTGACGTGGGGTGAGCCCCAGAACATGCCGACCGACATCGAGCTGGAGCCGGTGACCGGTAAGGCGCTACAGGAGTTCGGGCGCTATCAGAGCGTCGTCTACAACCTGCCCAAAATGATTTCCCTGCTGGTCGAACCGTGGTACTCGCTGGTCGGCGACCGCGACCAGGTACTGGCGCTGATGCGGGCGATCGTGTGCCAGCTGGCGTTCTCACACGGCCCCGACCACGTGCAGATGGTCGTGGTGACTTCGGACCTGGAGGAGTGGGACTGGGTCAAGTGGCTGCCGCACTTCGGGGACCCGCGGCGCCAGGACGCGGCGGGCAACGCGCGGATGGTGTACGCGTCGGTGCGCGAATTCGCCGCCGAGCAAGCCGAATTGTTCGCCGGCCGTGGCTCGTTCACGCCCCGGCACGCCAGTTCGTCGGCGCAGACCCCCACGCCCCACACCGTGATCATCGCGGACGCCGTGGATCCCCAGTGGGAGTACGTGATCAGCGCCGAGGGTGTCGACGGGGTGACGTTCTTCGACCTCACCGGTTCGTCGATGTGGTCATCCGTGCCCGAACGCACGTTGCGATTCGACGACAAGGGCGTGATCGAGGCGCTGCCCCGCGACCGCGACACCTGGATGGTGATCGACGAGAAGCCCTGGTTCTTCGCACTGACCGACCAGCTCAGCGCCGCGGAGGCCGAAGAGTTCGCGCAGAAGCTGGCGCGCTGGCGCATCGCCGAGGCCTACGAGGAGATCGGCCAGCGGGTGGCTCACATCGGCGCCCGGGACATCTTGTCCTACTACGGAATTGATGATCCGGCCGACATCGACTTCGACGCGCTGTGGGGCAGCCGCACCGACACCATGGGCCGGTCGAGGTTGCGCGCGCCGTTCGGCAACCGCTCCGACAATGGCGAGCTGCTGTTCTTGGACATGAAGTCGCTCGACGAGGGCGGCGACGGGCCGCACGGCGTCATGTCCGGGACAACGGGTTCGGGTAAGTCGACGCTGGTGCGTACCGTGATCGAGTCGCTGATGCTCAGCCACCCACCCGAGGAGCTGCAGTTCGTTCTGGCCGACCTCAAGGGTGGGTCCGCGGTCAAGCCCTTCGCCGGGGTGCCGCACGTCTCGCGGATCATCACCGACCTCGAAGAAGACCAGGCGCTGATGGAGCGCTTCCTGGACGCGCTGTGGGGCGAGATCGCCCGCCGCAAGGCGGTGTGCGACAACGCCGGCGTCGACGACGCCAAGGAGTACAACAGCGTCCGGTCCAGGATGCGCGCCCGCGGCCAGGACATGCCGCCGCTGCCGATGCTCGTGGTCGTCATCGACGAGTTCTACGAGTGGTTCCGCATCATGCCGACCGCCGTCGACGTGCTGGACTCGATCGGCCGGCAGGGCCGCGCATATTGGATCCACCTGATGATGGCGTCGCAGACCATCGAGAGCCGCGCCGAAAAGCTCATGGAGAACATGGGATATCGCTTGGTGCTGAAGGCGCGCACCGCGGGTGCGGCGCAGGCGGCCGGTGTGCCCAATGCGGTGAACCTCCCGGCCCAAGCGGGTCTCGGTTACTTCCGGAAGAGCCTCGAGGACATCAT
The DNA here is from genome assembly GCF_001954275.1 of Mycobacterium sp. IS-836. Classification (GTDB taxonomy): domain Bacteria; phylum Actinomycetota; class Actinomycetes; order Mycobacteriales; family Mycobacteriaceae; genus Mycobacterium. The sequence goes on from NZ_MBEU01000039.1 coordinate 37,039, forward strand.
CCGGTTCCAGGCCGAGTTCCTGTGGCGCGACTACTACCCGCGCGGGATCGACCTAGACGGCGACGAGACGCCGCAGCTGGTCCACAGCATCGATTACGTACGCCCGCAATTGTTTACGAACTCGTTCACCCCGCTCGAGGTTAGTGTCGGCGGACCGGATGTCGACACCGTGGCCGCCGAGGCGAATGGAGAGGCGCTCGAGGTCGAGTCCCTCGAGAGCGAGGACGACGAAGAGGGCATCAGGACACCGAAGGTCGGCACGGTGATCATCGATCAGCTCCGCAAGATCGATTTCGAGCCGTACCGGTTATGGCAACCGCCGCTGACCCAGCCCGTCGCCATCGACGAGTTGGTCAACCGCTTCCTCGGCCGCCAGTGGCAACAGGATTACGGCACCGCCAGGGATCTGGTGTTCCCGATCGGGATCATCGACCGCCCGTTCAAGCATGACCAGCCGCCGTGGACGGTCGACACCTCCGGGCCCGGTGCCAACGTGCTGATCCTGGGCGCCGGCGGCTCGGGCAAGACCACCACACTGCAGACACTGATCTGCTCCGCCGCGCTGACCCACACGCCGGAGCAGGTCCAGTTCTACTGCCTGGCCTACAGCAGCACCGCGCTGACGACCGTCGCCCGTCTGCCCCACGTCGGTGAGGTGGCCGGCCCAACGGATCCCTATGGCGTGCGCCGGACGGTGGCCGAACTGCTGGCGCTGGTGCGGGAGCGCAAGCGCAGCTTCCTCGAATACGGGATCGCGTCGATGGAGGTGTTCCGGCGGCGCAAGTTCGGTGGCGAGGCCGGCGCGGTGCCCAACGACGGGTTCGGCGATGTCTACCTCGTGATCGACAACTACCGGGCCCTGGCCGAGGAAAACGAGGTGCTGATCGAGCAGGTGAACATGATCATCAACCAGGGCCCCTCCTTCGGGGTCCATGTGGTGGTCACGGCCGACCGGGAGTCGGAGCTGCGCCCGCCGGTCCGGAGCGGTTTCGGTTCCCGGGTCGAGTTGAGACTGGCCGCGGTGGAAGACGCCAAGCTGGTGCGGTCCCGGTTCGCCAAGGACGTTCCGGTCAAGCCGGGGCGCGGCATGGTCGCGGTCAACTACGTCCGGCTCGACAGCGACCCGCAGGCGGGTCTGCACACGTTGGTGGCGCGTCCCGCGCTGGCCAACACGGCCAACAACGTCTTCGAATCCGACAGCATCGTGGACGCCGTCAGCCGCATCGCGAGCGGCCAGGCGACGCCGGTCCGCCGGCTGCCCGCCCGGTTCGGCGTGGAACAGGTGCGCGAGCTGGCCGCCCGGGACACCCGCCAGGGTGTGGGCGCGGGCGGAATCGCCTGGGCGATATCGGAATTGGACCTGGCGCCGGTGTATCTGAATTTCGCTGAGAATGCCCACCTGATGGTGACGGGCCGTCGCGAATGTGGCCGAACCACGACGCTGGCCACCATCATGTCCGAAATCGGCCGTTTGTACGCGCCGGGCGCCAGCAGCGCGCCGACGCCCCCGCCGGACCGGCCGTCGGCCCAGGTGTGGCTGGTCGACCCGCGCCGTCAGCTGCTGACCGTGCTGGGCTCCGAGTACGTCGAGAAATTCGCCTACAACCTCGACGGCGTACAGGCGATGATGGGTGAGCTCTCGGCGGTGCTGGCCAGTCGGCAACCCCCGCCCGGCCTGTCCGCGGAAGAGTTGTTGTCGCGGTCGTGGTGGAGCGGTCCGGAGATCTTCCTGATCGTCGACGACATCCAGCAGCTTCCCCCGGGCTTCGACTCGCCGCTGCATCAGGCCGCACCCTGGGTGACCAGGGCGGCCGACGTCGGCTTGCACGTCCTCGTGACGCGGACGTTCGGCGGCTGGTCGTCGGCGGGCAGCGACCCGATCCTGCGGGCACTGCACCAGGCGAACGCCCCATTGCTGGTGATGGATGCCGATCCTGACGAGGGCTTCATCCGCGGCAAGATGAAGGGTGGTCCGCTGCCCCGTGGCCGCGGTCTGCTGATGGCCGAGGACACCGGCGTGTTCGTTCAGGTGGCGGCGACCGAGCTACGCAAGTAGGTCAGCCCCAGCGCAGCGGTAATGACTTGAGCGCGAAGGACTTTGACGGGAATTTGATTTCCGGGGCGTAGTCCGTCGGCGCCTCGAAGTCGGGGATCTGCCGGAGCCACTCGCCGACGATCACCGTCAGCTCGATCCGTGCCAGATGGGAGCCCAGGCAGCGGTGCGGTCCGCCGCCAAATCCCCAGTGCCGGTGCACTTTTCCGTCCATTACCAAGTCATCGGTGGACCAGGCGTCGCTGCCGTCGCGGTTGACCGCCGCCATGCACAACCGGACCTGCGAGCCCGGCGGCAGCGTCATGCCGCCGACGTTGACGAACTCGGTGACGATCCTGGGCGCCACCGGCGCCGGCGGCTGCAGTCGAATGATTTCTTCGATGAAAACCCTTATTTGCTTGGGATTATCGCGCAGCTCGGCGCGCAGCTGCGGCCTGCGCGCGAGCTCGAACAGAGAAAAGCCGATGATCGCCGTCACCGTGTCCAGGCCCGCCAGGACCAACAGGTGGCTCATGCCGAGCAGCTCGAGATCGGTGAAGTCCCCCGGCCCGGTCATCACCCGCGACAGCATGTCTGGGCCCGGCTCCTTGCGGCGGTGTTGGACCGCCGCGCTGAGATAGTCGAGCAGTGCCAGCTCTGCTGCCTGGATCTCGGCGATGGTGACGTTGTCCTTGTCGCCGATGATGGCGTCTTTCCACGCGATGAGTCGGTCGCGGTCCTCCAGCGGCAGGCCGTAGAGGTCGAGGAAGGCCTGGAAGGGGTAGAGCCTGGCGAAATCCGCCATGACCTCGCACTCGCCCCGGCCGGCGAGCGCCCCGATCATCTCGGCCGCGTGCCGCTGCAGCACCGGCTGAGACTTACTGAGCGCGGCCGGGCTGAAATACGGCTGCAGGATTTTGCGGTAGCGCGTGTGCTGCGGCGGGTCGAACGCCAGCGGGAGCACCGGCAACGGATCCGAGGGCGGTTGCAGGATCGTTGACGAAAAGACCTTGGGATTGCGCAGCGCGGCAAGCACATCCTCGCGTCGCGTCAGGTAGTAGTAGCCATTCATGAACACCACGGGTCCGGCGTCGCGCAGCGTCTTCCATCCGACTCCCCGGTCTTCGGCCATCGGCAAGGTGTGGTAGTCGAGGCGCGGTAGGTAGAACGTGCCCGGCTGCCAATCGCCAAGGGTGCTCATGCGCTCCGATCCCCGGTTGTCTTCCCGGTCTAGACTCTAGCGACCGACCGATCTAACCGCCGATTTGTCAAGTCCGATTCGGCACTAGCCGTCGGGGGAGGAAGCCGTGAGGGTTCGTCTCGAGAAGTCGAAGTGCGTGGGCCACGCGCAGTGCTATGCCGTCGACCCAAACCTGTTCCCCATCGACGAGTCGGGCTATTCGGTCCTCGAGGAGCACGAGGTGGCGCCCGGGGATGTGCAGTTTGCGCGCGACGGTGTGGCTTCATGTCCGGAGATGGCGCTGATCCTCGAAGAGGAGTGACGGCCGAAAAGCAAACTGCGGGTGAACAATCGGTTGTCGCAAATGAACAGGAGCTGGCCTGGAATGAATAGTGGCTGGCGGGTAATCAAAACGTGGCGCCGTTGGTCGGTATGGGCTCGATGACCCGCTAATGTCTTGTGCGAGCGGCAGTTCAGACAAAAAGTGAGCTGTCGCTCGGTTGCTGACAGTGGGGCTGAGCTAGGCAATGCGCATGTCTTTCCGGACCGGACACCCGGCCATTCCGTTTGCCGAGTCGAAAGACCCCCGTCAGTGACTCGCCTAGGGCCAGCGCGGTCCCTGGGGTCGCAATTGGCGACAACGCCCGTCGACCAGATCGCGACCCCGCCCACAGATCGTCTGACGGCTGCGATCGCAAGCGCGATCACGGTCAACTGAGGAGGACACGGTGTTGGACTTCGCGGCGTTACCGCCCGAAATCAATTCCGGTCTGATGTATGCGGGTCCTGGCTCGGGGCCGATGTTGGCGGCGGCTGCTGCGTGGGATGAGTTGGCGGCGGAGTTGGCCGCGGCCGCTAGTGGTTATGGGTCGGTGGTTTCGGAGTTGACCAGCGCGCCCTGGGTGGGCCCGGCCTCGAGGTCGATGCTGGCCGCGGTCAGTCCCTACGTGAGCTGGCTGTCCACGGTGGCCGGGCAAGTCGAGCAGACCGCCAACCAGGCCCGCGCGGCCGCGGGGGCCTACGAGACCGCGTTTATGGGCACGGTGCCCCCGCCGGTGATCGCGGCCAACCGGGTGTTGTTGATGACGCTGATCGCGACCAACTTCTTCGGCCAAAACACCCCGGCCATCATGGCCACCGAAGCCCAGTACATGGAGATGTGGGCCCAAGACGCCGCCACCATGTATGCCTATTCGGCCTCAGCGGCGCTGGCCTCAGCCTTGGAGCCATTTGATACCCCGCCGAATACCACCACCCCCGAGGCGCCGGCCGAACAGGCCCTCGCGGTAGCCCAGGCCCAGGCCACCCCGGCGGGCAACTCCGCCCAAAACGTCGCCGCGGTAACCCCGCAACTGGCCGCGGCCACCACCACACCCACCACCCAAGCCACCACGGCCGCCACCACCACAACCGGACCCTTCACCTGGCTGCAAAACCTGCTCGACAACCTCTCCACCCAAGGCCTGCCCACCCCCACCAACAACTGGCTCGGACTCGTCCCCGCGAACTACGACACGGTGCTGAAACGAATGACGGGCTTGCCCTATCAGTCGAACGGCCTCGCCAGCTTCTTCTCGAGCATTGCGCAGCAAACGTTCAACGGTCCGGTGGGAACGACGGCCGGCGCGCAAGGCGCCTTCTTTCCGACGCCGCAGTTCGCCGCGCTGGGCGTCGGGGGATGGACCTTTCACCCAAGCGCTCTGCCCACGGCAAGCCTGTCGGCGGCCACCAAGATCGGCGGGTTGTCGGTCCCACCCAGTTGGGCCAGCGCCACCGGCGCCGAAGAACAAGCCGCCACCAAACTCGTCAGCACCCAACTGCTCAACCCCGACGCCGCCAACGCCGCGGGAACCAACGCCGCCATGCGCGGCGTCCCCCTCGTCGGCGGACGCGGCGCACAACGCACCGGCAACCTCGGCGTGCGCTACGGCTTCCGCTACAACGTACTCACCCGACCACCATCGGCAGGATAAAGAAATGCCGAAGACTAGCAACCACATCCCGAAGGCCTTGCGCCGGAAGGTCATTGAGGAGGAACCACATGTCCATTGATTTTGGTGCGTTGCCGCCGGAGGTTAATTCTGCGCGGTTGTATGCCGGTGCGGGGTCGACGTCGTTGACGACGGCGGCGTCGGCGTGGAATGCCCTTGCCGCGGAGTTGCAGTCGGCGGCGTTGGGGTATGAGAACGTGGTCACTCAGCTTTCGAGCGAGGAGTGGTTGGGGCCGGCCTCGGCGTCGATGGCCGCGGCGGTGCAGCCGTATGTGGATTGGATGAGCACCACGGCCGCTCAGGCCGAGCAGGCCGCCAGTCAGGCCAGTGCGGCCGCGGCGGCCTTTGAGCAGGCGTTTGCTTCGGTGGTGCCCCCGCCGTTGATTGCGGCCAATCGGGCCACGCTGGCTCAGGCGGTGGCCACCAATGTGTTGGGGCAAAACACCGGGGTGATCGCGCAGTTGGAGGCCCAATACGGGGAGATGTGGGCCCAAGACGCCACCGCGATGTACACCTATGCGGGTCAGTCGGCGACCGCGACCAAGGTGACCCCGTATACCGCGGCCCCGCAGGTGGCCGATCCCTCGGCCTCGGCCAAGCAGTCCGCCGCCACGGCCACGGCCGCGGGCACCTCGGCGGGTACCGCGCAAAACACCCTGCAGCAGGCGGTGACCTCGACGCCGAGCCAGTTGCAAAGCCTGGCCAACCCGACGGCCAATGCCACCACGGCCACCGATCCGTTTTCTGAGATCTGGTTCCTGTTGACCGGCCAGACCGCCTCACCCACCAACCTCGGCGCGGTGCTGAACGGGTACGCCCCGTACGCCGGTTTCTTGTACAACACTGAGGGTTTGCCGTACTTCAGTGTTGGTATGGGCAACAGCTTTGTGCAGATCGCCAAGTCGGCGGGCATCCTCGGTGGTGCCGCGCCCGCGGCGGCCAAGGCCGCCACCGGTGCCGCCCAAGGCCTGGGCGGGCTGGGTGCTGCCCTGGGCGGCGGGGGCAGCCAGGTGGCCGCCGGGTTGGGGCACGGCGCCCACGTGGCCGGGCTGTCGGTGCCCCAATCCTGGCCCGGAGCCACCGCGCCCTCCATCGCCAAACCCATCTCCGCGGTCCCGGTCAGCGAGGTCATCACCGCACCGGACTCCGGAGCCGGCAACCTCGTCGGCGGCGTACCCGCCTCCGGAGTCGGCGGCCCCGTCCGCGGCGCCGGCGCAGGCCCACGCTACGGCTTCAAACCCACCGTCATGGCCCGCCCCCTCTCCGCCGGCTAAACCGTCTTGTTGATGCTCTGGTGGGGGGTCCCTCGGGGCCGGCCCACCCGCGACGTCATCGTTGCTGGGGCCGGGCCCAAGTTAATCCGCCGGAAGATTTTTAACGGGGACTATCAGCACCACACCCCCCGCGAATGCACCAGCCAGGGGACTTTCGCCCGGGCGGGGGGCCGGGCTTTGCTGTGAGAGGGCCGTAACCACCCCAAACGGGGCCAAACGCTGTTACTGTGTCGTTACGAAAAATGAATTCGCAGTAGCGTTTCGTGAACACTTGCGAACAGGCGGCCTCGGAGCACGGTTTCCGGGGGCGCCGTCATCTACTCTCTTGCAGGGAGTAGGGGATAAATCGAGGGAGGAACAGTATGTCGTTTGTGACGACACAGCCGGAGGCTTTGGCCGCTGCTGCCGGCACCCTGCAGGGCATCGGCTCGACTCTGAATGCCCAGAACGCTGCCGCCGCGGCTCCGACGACCAGCGTGGTGCCCGCCGCCGCCGACGAGGTGTCCGCGCTTACCGCGGCTCAGTTCGCCGCGCATGCGCAGATGTACCAGGCGGTCAGCGCCCAGGCCGCGGCGATTCACGAGATGTTCGTCAATACCCTGGGCATGAGCTCCGGCTCTTACGCCGCCACCGAGGCAGCGAACGCAGTCGCCGCCGGCTGACCGGCGCTCGCACGTTAAGGCTTTGGACGGACCCCCACCGAAGTGGATTCCTTGGCAAGCTTCCAGCAGTTCAGTACTCCGTCGACTCCAACGCCGCGGTTAGGGTCCGACGTCCGTCTCACTGTGTTGAGCGTCCGGTGGCCGCCGGCTGACGCGAAGGGGGGATCATCTTCATCCATGCGGCTCGACGGTTGCGCCACCGCGTAGCCGGTCCGGCCATCGTCGTCCATCACACCGAAAAACCTAAATAACTGAGTAATAAGGAGATAGCCAAGATGGCAACACGTTTTATGACTGACCCGCACGCGATGCGGGCGATGGCGGGCCGCTTTGAGAT
>NZ_MBEU01000040.1 GCF_001954275.1 Mycobacterium sp. IS-836
ACCGCCCCGGCGACAAACGCCTCATCGGCTACATCACCGGCACCGCCGACCCCGCCACCATCCGCGACCAACTAGCCCAACGGCTGCCGGCCTACATGATCCCGGCCCAGATCATGGTGCTCGACGCGTTGCCGCTCACGGTCAACGGCAAAGTCGACGCCCGCGCCCTACCAGCACCCGACTACACCATCGGCGGGTATCGGGCCCCGAGCACCCCCACCGAAGAAATCCTGGCCGGCATCTACGCCCGAATACTCGGACACGACCGCGTCGGCATCGACGACTCCTTCTTCGACCTCGGCGGAGACTCACTCTCGGCGATGCGCCTGGTGGCGGCGATCAACACCGCATTGGATGCCGACGTTGGGGTGCGTGTCGTGTTCGATGCGCCCACGGTTGCCAGGTTGGCGCCGCGTATCGCTGAGGGCGCTGGTCGGCTGGATCCCGTGGTGGCAGTTGAGCGCCCGGCGGTGGTTCCGTTGTCGTTTGCCCAGCAGCGGTTGTGGTTTATCGACCAGTTGCAGGGGCCCTCGCCGGTTTACAACGTCGCGGCTGCATTGCGGCTAAGCGGGCC
>NZ_MBEU01000041.1 GCF_001954275.1 Mycobacterium sp. IS-836
CGTCGACCTCGGCCTGACCGAGAAAACCGCCCAGCTCGCCACCGATGAGATCCATCGCGACGAGAACCGCGCGGTCAACGTCCATCTGGTGCGGGAGACCGGCATCAATCCGGACGAGAAGCCGTCGGCCTGGGTAGCCGCGAGTTCCTCGTTCGTCATGTTCGCCGTCGGCGCGCTAATTCCCCTGATCCCTTACCTTCTCGGGTATGGGTCGCTGGCGACGGGAATGGCGTGCGGCGCGGCCGGGCTGCTCGTCGCCGGGGGCCTGACCGCGCGGTTCTCGTCGCGATGGATCTCATCGGTGGCGAGCTGGGCGGTTTTCTCGGTCAGGCCGAGGTCGACGAGCATGCCGATCAGCTCGGCCCGTTCGGCTTCCGGGCGGGTGCGCAGCGCGCGGCGTTCGACGTGGACCTCGGATTCGATCTGCTCGTTGGCCGTCGTCACCGACGTGTACTCGCCGAGTGCCATGGAAAATGCCCCGGCAAGCAAACCGGCCACACCGGCGACGGTGACGGCGTGAGCACTTTCGCCCGCGGCCACGCCGGCGATCAGGCCGGTGTTGCTGACCAGCCCATCCATCGCACCAAAGGTGGCCGCGCGCAACCAGCCTCCGCTGATGTCGGGATGGGTGTGCCCGACGTCGTACGCCGGGTCGGGTTGCTGTGACGGGGTATCCGGCTGGGCCATGACGCCATCTAAGCGGCGGGCCCTGACGCAGCGCTAGGCAGCCCGCGTCTCCCGACTTGTTTCGAAGGCCCGAGCAGCGGGTTACCGTCGCACTATGGCGCCAGACATGAGTAGCACTGCCGAACATCTGCGCAACACGTTGGACGGGCGTTGGCGGGACGTGAAGAACCGCATGCGCGGGACGCTGACCGAGGAGCTGTTCCGCCCGCACTACACGCCGAACACGGTGATCGCCCGCACCAAGGTTGCCGAGCAGATGAGGATCATGGCCGCGTTCGGTGTCGCCGCCGACAACTTCCGCAAGGAGCACGGCGGGACCGGCGACATCGGCGCGGCCATCACGATGATCGAGATGCTCGCGATGTCGGATCTGTCGCTGATGGTCAAGGCCGGGGTGCAGTGGGGGCTGTTCGGCAGCGCCGTGGAAAACCTGGGCACCGAGCGCCACCACGAGGCCTACGTCAAACAGATCATCAGCCTCGAATTGCGCGGCTGTTTCGCGATGACGGAGACCGGGCACGGCAGCGACGTTCAGGCGCTGGAGACCACCGCCACCTACGACCCCGAGACCGAAGAGTTCGTCGTCGACTCCCCGAGTCCGACGGCCCGCAAGGACTACATCGGCGGTGCCGCCCAAACCGCCACCATGGCAGCGGTTTTCGCGCAATTGATCACCAACGAGGACGGCAAGCCGGTCAACCACGGCGTGCACTGCGTGATGGTCCCGATCCGCGACGCCGAAGGCAACGACCTGCCCGGGATCACGACCTCCGATTGCGAATACAAGGGCGGGCTGCCCGGCGTCGACAACGGCCGCATCGTGTTCGACCACGTCCGGGTCCCGCGGGTGAACCTGCTGAACAAGTACGGCGACGTCGCCCCCGACGGCACGTACAGCTCCCCGATCGACAACCTCAACCGGCGGTTCTTCACCATGCTGGGCACACTGGTTCGCGGCCGCATCACGGTGGGCGGCAGCGCCGGGGCGGCGGCCCGCGTCGCGCTGGACATCGCCACCCGATATGCGTTGCAGCGCAGGCAATTCAGCGCACCCGACGACGACTCCGAGGTCCTGATCATGGATTACCTGGTGCATCAGCGCCGGCTGTTTCCGTTGATCGCGAAGTCATACGCCCTGCAGTTCGCCCAGAACGAGCTCGTCAGCAAATGCCACGACGTCCAGACCGCGGATGACCCCGACGCCGACGAGCAGCGCGAACTGGAGGCCCGCGCCGCAGGGCTGAAGGCGGCCAACACCTGGCATGCGTCGCAGGCCATTCAGGAGGCCCGCGAGGCTTGCGGCGGCGCCGGCTACATGGCCGAGAACCGGCTGATCGCGCTGCGCGGCGACACCGACGTGTTCACCACGTTCGAGGGCGACAACCATGTGCTGACCCAACTGGTGGCCAAGGAACTGCTGACCGCCTACGCCGACGACATCCGCAGCATGAGCCCGGTCGAATGGGTGCGGTTCGCCGCGAACACCGTCGGTGAGCGGGTGATGAAACGCACTGCGGCCGAGGCGATTATGCAAAGAATCGTGGACGCCCGGCAGGACAGCGAGGAAGAGGGCAGCCTGTTCAACCGCGGCACCCAGGTCAACATGTTCGAAGAGCGCGAGGACTACTTGCTGTCATCGGTCGCGCGCCGGCTGCGCGACAAATCGAAAGACATGTCCGCGTTCGACGCGTTCAACGCCGTGCAGGATCATGTGCTGCACGCCGCGAGCGCACACATCGACCGGGTGGTGCTGGAAGCTTTCGTCGCCGGGATCGACGCGTGCGAAGACGACGACGCCCGCGAACTGCTCGAGCTCGTGTGCGACCTCTACGCGTTGTCGGTGATCGAGGACGACAAGGCCTGGTATGTCGAGCACGGGTACCTGTCCACCGGCCGAGCCAAGGCGGTCACCCGGGGGATCAACGACCGCTGCCGCGCGCTGCGCCCGCACGCCGAGACACTCGTCGACGGGTTCGGCATCCCCGAACCGCTGCGATACGCCGAGATGCTGCATCCCGAGAACCTGCCGGATTCCTAGGGCGCCGAGCTTGGGCGGCAACGCTATTCGTTGGGGATCTTCCCGAGCGCCCGTAGCTTTCCGTCAGGCCCGATCTGGAATTTCACCGTGCCCATTCCGGTGGGGCAGCAGGGCTGATCGTTGCCCTTCTGCCACTGGTACTGGACCGTGATCGTGTCGTCCGAGGGCGGCAGCACGGTGATGTACGGCTTCGGGTTTGGCGTCGCGGGGCCCAGCGGCGTGTTGTGATCGAAGAACAGCAACTGCTGGGGCGTGTTTTCGCTGGCGATGGTCGGGACGATCTGCACCCAGTACAGCCGGCATTTACGGGTGTGCCCGCGCGCGATTTCGACCCACGTCGAGCCGGGAACGATGATCGGAACCGAGGCGATGGCCTGCCGCAGCGTATCGGCCGTGGGCCCGTCGGAGTCCTTGCAGTTCTGACCCGGCGTCGCGCGGGGTGCCGGAGCGTTCGAGCCGCAAGCCGACGTCAGCAGAATCAGCAGCATCACGATCAGCCGACGACGCACAGCGCGAGCTTAGCCAAAGCCGTAATATGCCCGAAACGTACGGCGCATTCGGCCGAAACATCCCCGTCGCAGCATTTCGGATGTGGCAGCTAGAGACGCCAACAAGACCGCCTGCCCGTTGCAGTGCGGGCGGCGGCTTGGCGCGGTAAGCCGCGACCGGGTGGACTGGGCGGGTCTGCCGACCAACCTGGACATGGCGTTTTCCCAGGCGCAATGCGACAAGGTTTACGCACAGCATCTGCTGCGCAAGCGCCATGCCCAGCTGCGCCGATGGTTGCCCCGCGGCGAGCACGTGTGCGTCTGCGAAGTCACGGCCGAGGTCGTGGAGGACCTCGACGCGGCGAAGGACTACGTCACGTCGTAAATGCCGCCTTGGCGTGTCAGCGGTTACGCGGCGCCGGCTGCCCGTACACCGCCACCACGACGCTGCGGTCCAAGCTGTTCTCCGACCACACCCCGATCGCGGTGTTGGCACAGTCGCGGATGATCGCCATGGCATCGGGATTGTAGTACCACTGGTTGATCAGCTCGAGGCTGCTGATCGACATCGCCGGGTTGATCGCCACGGTCTCGGCGGCCTTGCCCTGGAAGCCGGCGGCGTTGGCGCGGTCCTGCGGCGACGATCCGTCGGATCCGGTGTCGTCGTTGATATTCCGGTTGTTGAGCATGTCATCCGCGTGCCACTCGGCGGCCAACGTCAGCGCGTTGTTCCTGACGACATCGTTCGTGCAGCCCGCCTGATGCTGCAGCGTGTAGACGCCGGAGACGACGGCGCTGTTGAGCCGCTTGTTGTCGGCGTGTGCGGTGGGCGTCGCCAATCCCGCTATTCCCCAGAGGATCACGGCCACCGGCAGCGTCCCCGCGCTACCGCGCTTCCACACGATCATGGGGCCCTCATCACACCGGATCGAAATGCGAAACCAGCCATCGCCCGTTGACCTTGTCCAGCGTCACCCGAATGACGGGTTGGGTGTCGGTGGGTGCGCCGTTGCCGATGGTCACGGTTTGGTTCACGAACAACAGGACGACGGCGTGGTTGGCAGTCGCCGAAACCGGGGCTGCTGCGCTGACTTTGGCGACCGCCGAGATGTGCCTTTCCTTCGCACCAGGGATGACGACCTCGCGGGTCAGCGTGGTGTAAGCGTCCTTGAACTCGCCGGTCAGCCGGTCCCGCGCCGCGCCGAGCTCCTTGTCCGCCGAATCCGCCTGGTACGACAACAGGGCGACCGCGTCTTCGCTTGCGACCCGGGCCGATTCGGTGCGGGCCAGCGCGAGGGCGTCGGCCGACCCGTTCACCCACTTGAAATAGCCCGCCGCCAGCGCCAGCAGCAATGCCAGCCCGGGGAACACACCGTAGGCGAGCACTCGCGTCCACGCGATCGGGCGTCTGGTGTCGGGCTCTTCATCGGAAACCTCGTCGATCTCAACGGCTTCCGGTTCGTCGATATCGACGACTGTGTCTTCGATCTTGTCGCTGAGGGTCGTCATGGCACGAACACCACGTTCGACACCTTGGCGTCGTCGCCGAGCGCCTGGACCTCGATTCGCATGCGCCATTCCCGCGGCGCCTCCTCGCCCCCGGCGGTGCGCGACTTCACCGCGACGGCCACCAGCACCTGGGCGGAGTCGCCCCGCTGGGATTCCAGCCCGGCATCGGTGACCGTGCCTTCGGATTTCGACTGCGCCGCCTTGACGACCTCGATGAAAGGCTTGGATCGCTGAGCGAAGTCATCGCGGAACGCTCCGGTGGCCAGATCGAGGATCCGCTGCACGTCGGCGTCGACCTCGGTGTAGTTGATCGAGGTGAGGTTCACCGCGCCCTGTCGAGCGATCTGGACGAAGAGGTCGCGCTGCGCCTGGGCCTCGTGCTTTTCGTACGCGCGGTACCCGAGCCAGCCGGCCAATCCGGTCAGCGTCGCCAGGATCACCGCGCTCGCCACCAACACCGATGCGGCACCCGAAAGCCGCCGCCCGGTGAATCGGTTCCGCCAACGGGAAAGCCGCCCTTCGGATTGCGTTTCGTCGGCGGTTTCAGGTTCGTCGGTCATCTTGCTCCTTCATTCTCACGGTGGCGGCACCAACAGCGACTGCCAGTTCTTGGCACGCGGGTGCGCCAGGTCGGATTCGGTATAGCGGCGTCCGTCGGGTCCCACGTAGTCGCCGGTCGCCGGGTCATACGTCGCGACGGCAAGCGGCGGAGCCGACGGCGCGGTGCCGCGCGGCGGTGGCAGCCGCGGGTCCTGGCCCGGCGGATACTGCGGTACGCCCTGGCCGGTCGTGGTGGCGTTCGGATCGCCCTTCCAGTTATAGCCATCGTTGAGCGGCACGTACTCCTCGTCGCTCTCACACAGCTCGACCGTCGGGGCCCGCTTCCACGGCTTGGCCTCGCACGGAATGTTCCGTACCCCACGGACATTGAGCTCCGAGTCCTGCGGCAGGCGGCAATACAAGTCCGCCGCAGGACGGTCCGGGGCGTCGACGCTGGCCGGTGAGCGACGCTGGGTCGGCGGCAGATACCCGGTGGTGCAAGGCGGCGGCAGGTTCATGTTGAGGTTGAAGTCCAACTGGGCGCCCCGGTACTCCTGTTTGGTGTTGGAGCTCGGCACCACGATCGCCGCCATCGCCGCGATGCCTTGCGGCAACAGCACCAGGAGCTGTTCGATGTCATGGCGGTAGACGACCGCGATGTCACCGAGGCTCGCGAGGTTGGCGAACAACACCGGAACCGCCGGTGCCACGCGGTCGAGCAGCGCGCGACCCTCCTCCAGCCCGGAACCGCCCTGCGTCAGGAGATCTCGCACCGCGGCGTCCTGCGCCTTGAATTGCGCCATGATGGCGGCGGTGCGATCGGCCCAGCTTGCGATGGCGCCCGCCGTCTGGACCTGGGAGTTGAGCACCGGCGGCGATTGGTCGATCAGGGTGGCGAGCGGGTCGACGGTCCGGCCTCCCGCGATGGCCAGCGCTGTCGACCCGTCGACGATCCGCGACAGCTCGGGCCCCAGGCCGGCGACCGCCCGGTTGCTCTCGTCGATCACGGTGCGCAGGTTATCGCGCGGAATCGCCTGCAGCGCACGGTTGGTCAGGTCCAGCAGGTGCCCGATGTCGACGGGCACGTCGACCCGCCCGGCGGGAATGATGTCGCCGGCACGCAGCGACCGGGAATGCTCGCCGTCCCTGCCGGGCTGCGGCGTCAGTTCGATGTATTGCTCACCGATCGCCGAGCGGCTGTGCACCGACGCCTGGACGTCGGACGGCACCTCGACCCCGGATCGCAGAGCGAGCACCGCGCGCACCCCGGAGGCGGTGACGTCGACCGACTTGACCTGACCGACGTCGGTGCCCCGGTAGGTGACAACAGAAGTCTCATACAGGCCGCCCGACTGGGGCAGATCGACCGTGACGGTGTATTCCCCGATCCCGAACACTGTCGCGGGTAACTTCATGAAGTTGAATGCCATTGCGCCACACGACAACACCGTCACCAGCGACAACGCGGCCAACTGGATCCAGGTCCTGCGATTGAGGCGCAGCATCAGTATCCCCCGCTGTGGTAGGGATAGGTCAGCGGGTTTCCGGCGGTGGCCGGGCTCGGCTGCATGCCGATCGTGCGTCCCCACTGCAGTTCGAGTCGGGTGAGATTGCCTTCCCATCGTGACCCGGTGAACAGCCCCTGGTCGATGCGGCTCAACGTCAAATCGACGACCAGGGTGAGATTGGCGTAGTCACCGCGGAACCAATTGCGCACGGTGGACGCGGGCCACGGGTAGGCCGCCAAGCCGTCCAGACCCCTGGTGAGCGCCGGACCCGCATCGGCGAGCGAGCGCAGCACTGGCTCGATATTGCGCAGGTTGTTCACCAGGGATTCCCGGCTTTGGTGGATGGTGTCGGCCGCCAACGCGCTGAACTTGCCCAGCTGATCGATCGCGTCGGCGATCTTGGTGCGCTGGTCGGCCAGCACCGCGAGGGCTTTGGGCACCGTCGTCAACGCCTTGTCGACAACCGGATCCTTGTCGGCCACCTGACCCGCCAGCGAGTTCAGATTCTCGGCGGCGGCGATGATGTCGTCGGTCTGATCGTTGGTGCGCGCGATGAACTCGTCCAACTGGCCCAGCAGGCTGCGCATGTCGTTTTCCCGGCCGGCGAACGCCTTGGCGATTGCCTGGTTGATCTCCTGCAACTGCGCAATTCCCCCGCCGTTGAGCAGGATTGACACCGAGGCCAGCGTCTGCTCGGTGCTCGGATACAGGCTCGCGCGCGCCAGCGGGATGACCGATCCGTTGGTCAGTTGGCCGGACGGCGGCTCGTCCTTGGGCGGCGCGAGCTCGATATGCATCGACCCGAGCAGGCTGGTCTGCCCGAGCTTGGCGGTCGAATTGGCCGGCAGGCGGACGTCGCCGTTGATGCGCATGGTGACCAGCGCATGCCAGTCCTGCAGCTCGATCTTGGTGACGTTGCCGACGTTGACGTCGTCGACGCGAACGCGGGTGTTCTCCTGGATGGTGACCACGTCCGGCATCTGCGCCTGGATCGTGTAGGAGCGCGGGCCCCCGCCGGCGGTGCCGGGCAGGGTGAACGAGTTCAAGCCCCGCCATCCGCAACCCGCAAGCGCGGCAACGCATATCGCTCCCAGCCCCGCGGCTATCGCGCGTCTCATGATGGCCCCGCCGGAAGCATCAGGTTCTGCAGCACCTGGGTCGAGCTGATCGTGCCGTTCGGCGGTGGAGGCGGCGCCTCGGCGGGCGGCGCCGCGTCCGGCGATGCGGGCGCCTCGGGCGGTGGGGGCGCCGCGGGGGGCGTGTAGCCGGGCCGCAGCCAGTCCTCGCTGTAGGTGATCTCGTCCGGCCGGGCCTGCGTCCCGACGAACGGGTTGAGCCCCGCCGGGATGTAGTTGTAGATGCGGTTCTTGATGACCGGCTCCACGTACTGCAGGCACAGCTTTGACACCCGGGCCAGCCGCGCGCGCGACGCCGCCTCGATCGAGCTGCAGATCCACTGCGGGATGTCGGCGAAGTTGTTCAGCGCGATGATGCCGGTCATCGCGCTCTGGGCCGGCTGATAGATGTTGAGGAAGTTCTGGAAAACCGTTGGGGCGATGTGCAGGATCTGCTTGATGTCACCACGGCTGTCGTTCAGCGCGGTGGTAATGGAACCCATCCGGTCGAACGTGACACCCATTGTTTCCCGGTTTTCGGCGAGGAAGTCGCGCACATCTCCCAGGGCCTGGTCGAGTCCCTTCACCGCGTTGGCGACCTCGTTGGGTGTGTTCGACAGCACCGTCGTCACGCTGGCGAGGTTCTGGTTGAACGAGGCCAACAGGTCGCTGCTGGAGTACAGCGCCGACACCAGCAGCTGCAGATTGCGCACCGTGCTGAAGATGTCGTCGGCGTGATCGCCGAGCGCCGAAATCGCTTCGGAGAGCTTGAGTACGGTGTCGCGGGCGGTGTCCCCCTCGCCGCGCAGGTTGTCGGCGGCGGAGTTGATGAATTCGCCCACCGAGTTCACGCCGCCCGGGGCCGTCGGTTGCAGCGCGCCGGTCAGTTTTTCCAGCTGCTTGCGAAAGTCGTCCCATTCGACCGGTACCGCGGTGCGGTTGAGCGGGATCGACGCGCCGGGGCTCAGTTTGGGCCCGCCGGAGTACGCCGGGACGAGGTGGATCGCGCGCGAGGTCACCAGTGACGGCGACAGGATCGCGGCGCGGGCGTCGGCGGGCACCGCATACTGCTTGTCGACCGAGAACGTCACCTTGGAACTGGTGGGTTGCGGCTCGATCTTGTCCACCACACCGACCGCGACACCCAGGATGCGGATCTCGTCGCCCACGAACAGGCCGTTGGTCTCGGCGAAATATGCCGAGTACGTGCTCTTTTCGACGGTGCTCCAGAGCTTCACGCCGACGATCACCGAAGAAATCGTCAGCGTGGCCGCAAGGCTGACGGCGGCCAGGATCTGTAAGTTGCGACGGTTCATGTTCACGGCCCGTCGGGCTGGTGGGCGGGCGGGGGGACGATCCGGACCGGCGGTGTCGACGGCGGCGGTGACGGCGGCTGGGACCACAACGGGACCGGGGCGTTCTCCGGCGGCACGGGTGGAGTCCCGGTCGGCGGGTCGACCGCCTCCGACGGCAGCTTCTGGTTCGGATCCAAGACCCGGTCATACATGTCGGCGTCGAGAACGGGGCCGCTGAGCTGGCCGGGAATCAGGTTCGCCACATAGGCCTTGAAAAATGGTCCGGAACCCAGGCATTCGCCAAACGACATCGCGTACCGCTTGAACTTGGGCAGGGTTCGTTGCAGGTCTTCTTTGCGGTTGTCGAGGACCTCGAGCACCCCGTTGAGCTTGTCGAGGGCCGGCTTGAGTTGAGTCCTGTTGTCGTTGACCAGTCCCGAGATCTGGTGTGACACCGCGGTGAGGTTGTTCATCAAAGCGTCGAGTGAATCCCGTTCGTCCAGCAGCGCCGCCAGCAGGGCGTTGGAATTGGCGACCAGGGTGGCGATCTGTTGGCTGCGCTTGCCCAGCACCGCCGAGATCTTGTTGGCATTCCCCAGCAGGCTGCGCAATTGCGCGTCGCGGCTGTTCAGGGTCTCCGAGAACCTGGCCACCCCCTGCAGCGCGGGTTTGAGATCCGGTGGGGTTTCCTTGAAGGTGTTCGCCAATGTCGTTAGCGCGGACGATAATTGGGCGGTGTCCAAACCGCTGATGGTGGTCGTCAGGTCACCCAGCGCGTCGGGCAGGTCGTACGGCGACCGGGTGCGCTCCAGCGGGATGGGTCCCGTCAGGCTCCCGTTGCCGCGCGACGTGAGCTCGAGCATCTTGCTGCCCAGAATGGTCTCGGTCTTGATCGCCGCTTCCGTGCGGTCGCCCAGCTGAATGTCCTTACGGACGGTGAACCCGACCCGGACCTTGGTGCCGTCCAGGCGAATCTCCGAGACCCTCCCGACGCCCATGCCCGAAACCCGAACCGTACTACCGGTTTTGATGCCGCCGGCCTCGGAGAAGTATGCCGAGTAGTCATTGGTGTTCTTGATGAACGGCAACTTGTTGTATTCGAAGGCGGCGATCACGACGCACGTCACGATCATCGTGCCGACAATGCCGACCAGGACGGGATTGCGCTCGCTGAGCGGTTTGATGTTGATTCGCTTCATCGCGGCGTGCACCGCCCGCTCGGCTGGCCGATCAGTTTGACGAAGATCGGGTTGCCGCCCTTGCCGTTGAGCTTGAGCAACACTTCGCAGAAGTAGAAGCCGAAGTAGTCGCCGTTCAGGCCCTGGCGGGCCAGGACCTGATAGATGTCGGGCAGCTCCTTGAGCAGGTTGTCGAAATACTCGCGGTCGGAGAGCACCTGGTTGGACATCCGGTCGGTCTCGCGCACCACGTCCTTGATCGGCTGGCGTGACTGCACCAGCAGGTCGGCGACCGACCCGGCAGCCGCGTTGATGTACGCCAGCCCGGTGGAGATGTCGGTCTTGCGCTGCGCCAGGCCGTCCACGAGCGCCGACAGCTTGTCCAGGCCGTCGGAGAACTCGTGGTCGCGCGCGGCGAAGGTGTGCAGCACGGTGTTCAGGTTCGTGATCAGCTCGCCGATCAGTTCGCTGCGCCCGGACAGGGTGGAGGTCAGCATCGAGGTCTGCGCCAGCACCGAGGCGAGGGTGCCGCCCTGACCCTGGAAAATGCGCAGCAGCTCACCGGACAGCGCGTTCACCTGATCGGGATCCAGCGCGCGGAACAACGGTCGGAAGCCGCCGATCAGCGCGTCGATGTCCAGTGCCGGCGACGTCCGCGCCATCGGAATCGTCGCGCCGGGCGTCAACCGACGTGGCGCGCCGGCGCCCTCTTCGAGGGCGAGATACCGGTCGCCGATCAGGTTTTCGTACCGCACAACGGCTTTGGTGCCCTCCGTGAGCCGCACTCCCCTGTCGACCGCGAAACCGACGGTCACCGTGCCGTCGTGATGCAGCGTGAGGTCGCCGACCTTGCCGACTTCGACCCCGGCGATGCGGACGAAATTGCCGGACTTCAGGCCGGAGATGTTGGTGAAGACCGCTTGATAGCCCGTGCGGTCCTCGAAACGCAACTGGCCGAACACCGCGATCAGCGCGAACGTGAATACCAGGCAGATCACCGTGAACAGCGCCACCCGGACGATCACGGCGGACATCTTTCGTCTTCTCATGGCGGCGGCTGCCCCCCGCGCCAGAAGTAGCGCGGCGCCTCGGGAGGGTTCTTGGTGGTCGGGAAGTAGTTGGCCCACCATGGATTACCGGCGGCCACGTTGGTGCGGATCTCGTTCGGCGCGGCGCCCCAGCCGGTGTCGGTGACCAGAGCACGAACCGGGAAGTTCGCACTCGGATCGGGCAACGAACCGCAGCTCGGCCTGCCGCCGGGACCGCCCGTCGCATTGACCTTCGGCAGATGCTTCGGGTATCGGTACGGGTCGTCGCCGAACAGGAGGGCCGCGTCCAGGATCACCGAATAGCCATTGCCGCCCAACGCGTCTCGGCCACCGTGGTCGACGTACCATTGCGCGCCCTGGAACAAGCAGGTGTAGGTCGGCGAGTATTTGTTGAGCAGCGCGGTCGTCGGATCGAGCAGGTTGACCGAACGCACGATGTTGGATTCGCTGTTGCCGAGCACGTTGATGCCGGCCTGACTGAAGCCCACCGCCGACAACAGCAGCGTGTCCAGTGACCGCTGGTTTTCGGTAAGGGTGGCGCTCGAGGTCGACGCCGAGTCGAGGATCGACAGGATATCCTGTGCCGCATCGGAATAGGCGGCCGATGTCTTGCCGAACAACCGCCAGTCCCGCTGGATCGTTCCCATCCTGGGGTTGACGGCAAGCAGCAGGTTGTTCGCGTCGGTGACCGCCTGCCCAATCCGGTCGCCCTTGCCGCGCACCGACTGCGCGAAGGCCGACAAGATCGCGTTGAGCTTCGCCGGGTCAAGCGCCTGGACCACGGACTGCAGGTTTTCGAACACCGTGTTGACTTCTACGGTGACGTTGCGTGAGCGCAGCACCGCGCCGGGCCGCAGCGCCGCGGCGCTGGGGTGCTCGGGCACGATCAGATCGACATACTTCGACCCGAACGCCGTGGTCGATTTGATCTCCGCCTCGATGTTGCTCGGCAGATATTTGAAGGGGCCCGGGTCCATTTTCAGCCGCAGCTGGGCCGCTTTCACGTCGGTGCCGATCGACGCGACCTGGCCGATCTGTACGCCGCGCAGCTTCACCTTCGCGCCGGGTTCCATGACCAGTCCCGCCCGGTCCGACTCCAGCGTGAGCGGGATGGATGGGCGGAACGTGCCCGAGAACGACGCGGCGGTAAGCACGATCAGTCCGGCGACCAGAAGAAACAACGTTGGCGCCCACCAGATCGGGTCGATCTTGCCCCGGCGGGTGCTGTTGCCCTTGCTATGCCTGCGGCGGTCGGTACTCATCGTAGTCATCCCGACAGGTTGAAGTTGCCGGATTGGCCGTAGATAGACAGCGAAATCATCAGGCACACAAAGGCGGTGACGATCATCGACGACCGCACGGACCGACCGACCGCCTCCCCCACCCCGGCGGGGCCTCCCGTCGCGGTGAAGCCGTAATAGGTGTGCACGACCATCACGCCCGCGGCCATCGTCAGCGCCGCCAAAAACGACCAAAACAGGTCGGTGGGACGCAGGAACGTGGAGAAGTAGTGCTCGTACACGCCGCGCGACTGGCCGTAGATGTAGATCGTGCCGAATTTGGCCGCGAAGAACGACATCAGCACGGCAACCGCGTACAGGGGGATGACGACGAGGATCCCGGCGATGATCCGGGTGGACGCCAGATAGGTGATCGAGCGGATCCCCATCACTTCGAGCGCGTCGATCTCCTCGTTGATGCGCATCGCGCCCAGCTGCGCCGTGGTGCCGGCACCGATGGTGGCGGCCAGCGCCACCCCGGCCGTGCATGGCGCGATCATCCGGACGTTGAAGAACGCCGACAGGAATCCGGTCAGCGCCTCGACCCCGATGTTGGACAGGGTGTCGTAGCCCTGTACGGCGACGAGGGCGCCGGTGGTCAGCGTGAGGAAGCCGATGATGCCGACGGTGCCGCCGATCACCGCGAGAGCGCCTGTACCCATTCCCATGTCGGCGATCAGCCTCAGCAGTTCCCCCGGGTAGCGCCGTACCGCGTCACCGGTGGAGGCCAAGGATTGGCCGTAGAACGCCGTCTGTTCGCCCAGCCTCCGGATGGCGGCGACGAGCCGGGGTCCGAGGTTGGGGACCCACGTCGGTTCGCCCGCGAGGTCACTCATTTCGCGGTCACCTTTACCCCGAGCGCAGTGACCACGATGTTGATGAAGAACAGGGCCATGAACGAAAACACCACGGTCTCGTTCACCGCGTTCCCGACGCCGGTGGGGCCGCCGCCCACGGATAGGCCCTTGTAGCAGGCGATTAGGCCGGCGGACAACCCGAACAGCGTCGCCTTGATGAGCGAAATCACCACCTGCGGAAGCCCGGTGACCAGTGTCATCCCGGCGATGAATGCGCCCGGCGTGACGTGCTGAACGAAGACCACGAAGATGTAGCTTCCCGTCAGGCCGGTCACGGCGACCACCGAGTACAGCAACAACGCTACGAACGTCGCGGCAATGATCCGCGGAACCACCAGGGCCTGAACGGGATTGACGCCGATCACCTTCATCGCGTCGATTTCCTCGCGGATGGTGCGCGCGCCCAGGTCGGCGCACATCGCCGTCGAGCCCGCACCGGCGACGGCCATCGCGGTGACGACGGGCCCAACTTGGGTCACCGATGCGAGCGCCGCCCCGGCACCCGAAAGATCGCCGGCGCCGATCTCGACGAGCAGGATGTTCAGGACGAACACGATGAGCACGGTGTACGGGATCGACAGCATGATCGTCGGAAAGATCGAGACCCTGGCGACAAACCAGATCTGTTCCAGGAGTTCGCGCCACGCCCACGGCCCTCGCACCACGGCAACCAATGACTCGATGCTGAGCACGAAGAACTGACCCAGCGCATTCATGGGCCTTGCCACGGCGGTGGCGTTCATCCGTCCCCCAATTCCGTAATACCGTTCACCCGCTCGTAATCAGTTGCGCGGTAACGGGTAAGCGTTGTTTACATGCGGACGGCATCGTCTGTTGCGCGCATGGAACATTGCCGCAACTTACGGGCAAAGCGATGCCCGGCGTCAGGGTTGCAATCAATCAGAAGAAATCTGGTCAATGCGGCGAACGTCCGCCGCCGCGTTCAGATGGGGTCTGCGCAAGACCGGGTGGCGCGCGGGCGACCACAGCAAGGCCGTGCGGATTTCTTTCCGCCATGTCGGAACCTACTCGCGCATCCGCGACCGCCGACCGTTCGGCAGTCGCTGTCAAAGCTCACAGTTCGGAGAAGTCAGGCCGAAAGCAAGTGTTCGATTCAGGGTGAACGCAATTGCGCCGCCCACGAAGGGATGCAGGCGGTGCCAGCCCGGCCGCCGGCAGCCGGAATCCAGACCCAATAGCGAGACCTCTACAATTGCCTACTCAGTGGGTGAGCAAAGTCTTTCGGGACATCGACGAACCCAAAAACAACCGAAGCAACCGCCGAATCCGAACTCATAGGACCATTTCAGGTGCCAATCCCATTGACGCTCGGCGTCACTGAAGGACTACGTCCGGCACCGGGCGCATCGTCAACTGGCAGATCCGATCAGTCCCGCACCACCGTCGCCTAAGGAAGAAGTTTCATGAGCATCGCCGAGGATGTCACACAGCTGATCGGAAACACGCCGCTGGTGCGGCTGCGCCGGGTCACCGAGGGCGCCGTCGCCGACGTCGTCGCCAAGCTGGAATCGTTCAACCCGGCCAACAGCGTGAAGGACCGCATCGGGGTGGCCATGCTGGATGCGGCCGAAAAGGCAGGCCTGATCAAGCCGGACACGATCATCCTCGAGCCGACGAGCGGGAACACCGGCATCGCGCTGGCAATGGTGTGCGCCGCCCGCGGCTACCGATGCGTGCTGACCATGCCGGAGACGATGAGCATCGAGCGGCGGATGCTGCTGCGCGCCTACGGCGCCGAACTCGTCCTGACCCCGGGGCCGGACGGTATGCCGGGCGCGATTGCCAAGGCCGAGGAGCTGGCCAAGACCGACCAGCGCTATTTCGTGCCACAGCAGTTCGAGAACCTGGCCAACCCGGCGATACACCGCGCGACAACCGCCGAGGAGGTATGGCGCGACACCGACGGCAAGGTCGACATCTTCGTGGCCGGGATCGGCACCGGCGGGACCATTACCGGCGTCGCCCAGGTCATCAAGGAACGCAAGCCGTCGGCGCAATTCGTCGCAGTCGAACCGGCCGCGTCGCCGGTGCTGTCCGGCGGACAGAAGGGACCCCACCCGATCCAGGGCATCGGCGCCGGATTCGTCCCGGCGGTCCTCGATATGGATCTGGTCGACGAGGTGATCACGGTCGGCAACGAAGACTCGCTGAACCTGGCCCGGCGGTTGGCCGCCGAAGAGGGACTGCTGGTCGGCATCTCCTCGGGGGCCGCCGCCGTGGCGGCCCTGCAGGTGGCGCGCCGGCCCGAGAACGCCGGCAAGCTGGTCGTCGTCGTGCTCCCCGACTTCGGCGAGCGCTACCTGAGCACGCCGTTGTTCGCCGACGTGGCGGACTAGCCATGTTCGCAGCGATGCGGCGCGATATACGGGCGGCCCGGGAGCGCGATCCCGCGAGGCCCACCACGCTGCAGGTCATCTTCGCCTACCCCGGCGTGCACGCCATCTGGGGCCACCGGATCAGCCATTGGCTGTGGAACAGGGGCGCGAGATTGGCGGCGCGGACCTTCGCCGAGCTCACCCGCATTTTCACCGGGGTCGACATCCACCCCGCCGCGACCCTCGGCCCCGGCCTGTTCATCGACCACGCGACCGGGGTGGTGATCGGGGAAACCGCCGAGGTGGGCGAGGACGTCCACATGTACCACGGCGTCACCCTCGGCGGCAGCGGCGCGGATACCGGGAAACGTCATCCCACCGTCGGCGACCGCGTGACCATCGGCGCGGGCGCCAAGATCCTCGGCGCGATCAAAATCGGCGACGACAGCCGGATCGGGGCCAACGCGGTGGTGGTGAAGCCGGTGCCGTCGAGTTCGGTGGTCGTCGGGGTCCCCGGGCAGGTCATCAGCCGCGCCGGCCGGGGCACCCCGGACGACTCGATGATGCCCGACCTCGTCGGGGTCAGCCTGCAATCCCTGCTCACCAGGGTGGCCAAGTTGGAGGCTTCGGGCGAGGGCCCGCAGAACGGCCGCGTGATCCGGCCACCCGAAGCCGGGGTGTGGCACGGCGAGGACTTCTCCATCTGACACCAGGCCTGGAGGTTGTGATGAGCGATCCCTGCACGCCGCACATCCCGGCCGCGTTGGCCGCGCCGAGCCTCAATCGCGGGGTGGGCTTCACCCACGAGCAGCGGCGACGCTTGGGCCTCACCGGCCGCCTTCCGTCGGCCGTGCTCACGCTCGATCAACAAGCCGATCGCGTGTGGCGTCAATTGCAAAGCCTCGCAACGGATCTGGGGCGCAATCTGCTCCTCGAGCAGCTGCACTACCGTCACGAACTGCTGTACTACAAGGTGCTCGAAGACCATCTGACCGAGCTGATGCCGGTGGTCTACACGCCCACCGTGGGCGAGGCCATTCAGCGCTTCTCCGACGAATACCGTGGGCAGCGCGGGCTTTTTCTGACCATCGACGAGCCCGACGAGATCGGCGAGGCCTTCGAAACGTTCGGATTGCAACCGGACGACGTCGACCTGATCGTCTGCACCGACGCCGAAGCCATTCTGGGTATCGGCGACTGGGGTGTGGGCGGAATCCAAATCGCCGTCGGCAAATTGGCGCTCTACACCGCCGGCGGCGGCGTCGATCCCCGTCGTTGCATCGCGGTGTCACTCGATGTCGGCACGGATAACGAACAGCTATTGCGAGACCCGTTCTATTTGGGCAACCGCCACGCCCGGCGCCGCGGCGAGGAGTACGACGAGTTCATCAGGCGCTACATCGAGACCGCCCACGCGATGTTTCCGCATGCCATCCTGCATTTCGAGGACTTCGGCCCGCTCAACGCCCGGAAGATCCTGCAGACCTACGGCGACGACTACTGCGTGTTCAACGACGACATCCAGGGCACCGGGGCGGTGGTCGTGGCCGCCGTCTACGGCGGCTGCCACATCACCGGTGTTCCGCTGCGCGACCAGAAAGCGATCGTCTTCGGGGCCGGGACCGCCGGCATCGGTGTCGCCGATCAGATCCGGGATGCGATGGTCGCCGACGGCGCCACCGACGAGCAAGCCAGGTCGCAGATCTGGCCGATCGACAAGCAGGGCCTGCTGTTCGACGACATGGACGACCTGCGCGCTTTCCAGGTGCCCTATGCCAAGAACCGCCAGCGGCTCGGTGTGGCCGCCGGGGCCCGGGTGGGATTGGTGGACGCGATCAAGCTGGCGTCACCCACCATCCTGTTGGGTTCGTCGACGGTGTTCGGCGCGTTCAACCAGGAGGTCGTCGAGGCGATGACCGCGTCCTGCGAACGGCCGATGATCTTCCCGCTGTCCAACCCGACCTCGCGCATGGAGGCTATGCCGGCCGATGTGCTGCAGTGGTCCAAGGGCAGGGCGCTGATCACCACCGGCACCCCGGTCGCCCCAGTCGAGTACGACGGCACCACCTACACCATTGGCCAGGCCAACAACGTGCTGGTATTCCCCGGAATCGGCCTGGGCATCATCGTCAGCCGGGCCCGGCTGTTCACCCCGGGCATGTTGCAGGCGGCGGCGAAAGCCATTGTGCGGCAGGCCAGTCCGGTGAATCCCGGCGATTCGCTGTTGCCGGATGTGCAGAACCTGCGTGACATCTCGGCGGCGGTCGCGGAGGCCGTCTACCGCGCCGCCGTCGAAGACGGGGTGGCCACCAGGGAGCACGACGATGTTCGGCAGGCGGTGCACGACGCGATGTGGCGGCCGGTCTACGACTAACCCGTACCCGGGTCGTCCGGGTGGGGGGTCAGCGGCGTCACCTCGTCGGCGCGCCTGAAATATGTTGTGGTCGCGGCACATTCGAGATCGCGGACGCCGATCTGAGTGCGGTGGCCTTGTGGCAATAGTGATCGGACCGGCCCAAACCGGGCCGGTCCGATCCAATGTGATGGTTCGATTACTTGCAACGTGGCGCGTTACACCTCGATCGTCTGGCTGACGTACGTCTCCCACGTTGCGATCTGGCCAGCCTCGATCAAGGCGGCCTGCATCTCAGGATCGCCCATCAAGTCCTGCTGGATCTGGCCGTACCGCGCCCAATCCTCGGCGGTGGAGAGCAGGCCGATGGTGTTGGTCGCCGGACCGCCGACCATGGTCGCAAGCACGGTGATGTTCTCGGCGCCGTGCTTGCGGGCTAGGTCAGTTGTCTTCTTGAGTTGCTTCTGCACCTCGTCCCACTGGACGCCCGGATTTGGGTGGATTGTTACGAACGAGACGATGGTCATGGTGGTGCCTCCTCAACCGTTGTGGCTGTTTGCCACAGGGCAAGCCAACACCCGAATGCCATCGAAAGCTAGACCCAAAATTCGCAGAACACCGACCGGTGGTCCGTCCATCGCTGCGCGACGGAACCGGGTAGACCCCCAGCGGGTCTACGCAGTCATTTTGTTGTCTTTACATTGAATGCAGTACTCGTCGTTCTGCCTGCGCGTTTCGTGTATCTCATCGCATTCAGGACACTGTTGAATGTATTTGTGGCTCGGATTGCAATCGGGCGACATTAATTTTTGCTTTTGCCGCAATTTGTTTGCTGAGGCTCTATGCTTGTTAGACAACATTCTAATAGATTTCCGTAGTCATCGGTTATTTTGATCTTCAATTAAGGTTTGCTCGAGGCTGGACATCGCCAGCCTGCGCTCACTAGCAGTAGCAGTTCCCCGCGTTCGGGCGTTCAATCACTGTTCCATAGCCTTCCCGCGATCCCGCGGATGTGCCCTCCGCATGTCGGGGACGTTGGCGTCAGGTCCCGAGATACTGGCCGCGCCGTTGCGGTAGGCGATGAGGCTGCGGCCATTTTCCGGCGAATAAGCCGTCAGTGGCAGTTACGCTCCCCCGCCTGGACTCGAACCAGGAACCCTTCGGTTAACAGCCGAACGCTCTGCCAATTGAGCTACAGGGGATTAACCCGTCCCGCGCGAATCTGCGCAGATCGCGGGACGACTCTAGCGTACTGGCCCGGCCGCACCCAACTAGAAGGACGGGGAGCGGGCAGGCGAGCACCCGGCCGCGTGAGGCAGGATGGAGCCATCGATCGTCGGGAAGGAACGCTTTGATCCGGTATGTCGTGGTGCTTGCGCTGGGTTACGTGCTGGGCTCGAAGGCCGGGCGCCGCCGATACGAGCAGATCGCCGGCACCTATCGGGCGCTGACCAGCAGCCCCGTCGCGAAGTCGATGATCGAAGGCGGCCGCCGCAAGATCGCCAATCGGATTTCGCCCGACGCCGGGTTTGTGACGCTGGCCGAGATCGACGACCAGACGGCGATCGTCGAACGCCCCGCCGAGCGACAGGCCGACGAGGCCCTCACACCGTCAGATCGTCGCCGCTAGCCTGCTCCAACAGGCTGCGTCGATAGGCCTCCATCGCGACCAGGTCGCCGAACAGCGCGTGATATTCGTCGCCCTGCTCGATGGGCGACATGCGCTGCAATTTCGACTTCACCTCGGCGATCTGCCGGCCCATCCACACCTCCTGCAGACGAGCCATCACCCCGCCGATATAGCGCGGCAGCTTCTCGTCGTCGACGGCGATGGCCTCCACCCCCAGCTCGTTGATGAGGCCGGCGGTCAGCTCCGAGGTGGTCCGCTGGCGCACCGCCTCGATCCACTGCGCCCCGGTGGCGCCCGTCGACGTACCGCCGGCGGCGTCGATGGCCGCGCGCACGGCCGCATACCCGGGATGGGTGAAGCTCTCGACCGTCAGCGTGTCGAACACCGGGCCGGCGAACGCCGGGTACTGCAACGCCGACTTGAGCGCCTCTCGCTGGGGCCACAGCGTCGGGTCACGCGGGTCGGGCCGGGCAGCGGGTTCGGCCGTGGCCCGAGGTTGCTGGGCGACGCGGCGGGGGGCATCGTGTCCCCGACCGCCCTGGGCCGGGGCCTTGGACTTCTTCGCCTCGCTCCGCACCCGGTCGATGACCTGCGCGACATCGTCCCAGCCGACCCAGCCCGCGAGTTGGCGGGCGTACTCGTCGCGCAGCGTGGGGTCCTTGATCCGGCCCACCATGGGGACGCAGCGGCGTAGCGCGGCGACCCGGCCCTCGGCGCTGTCCAGGTCCATCTCGGCGATCGCGCTGCGAATCGCGAACTCGAACAACGGGGTTCGCCGCGCGACCAGATCGCGCAGGGCGCCCTCGCCCGACTTCAGCCTCAGGTCACACGGATCCATGCCGTCCGGGGCGACCGCGACGAAGGACTGCCCGGCCAGGTTCTGCTCGCCGTCAAAAGCCTTGAGCGCGGCGGCCTTGCCGGCCTCGTCGCCGTCGAACACATAGATCAGTTCGCCGCGAAAGAAGCTGTCGTCCATCATCAATCGGCGCAGCATCGCCAGATGCTCGTCGCCGAACGCGGTGCCGCACGACGCCACCGCGGTGGTGACCCCGGACAGATGCATCGCCATCACGTCTGTGTAGCCCTCGACGACAACCGCCTGGTGCCCCTTGGCGATGTCGCGCTTGGCCAGATCGATGCCGAACATCACCGACGACTTCTTGTACAGCTGTGTCTCGGGGGTGTTGATGTACTTGGCTTCCATCGGGTCGTCGTCGAACAGCCGCCGGGCGCCGAAGCCGATCACCTCGCCGGCCGACGTGCGGATCGGCCAGAGCAGACGCCGGTGAAAACGATCCATCGGGCCACGGCGTCCCTCCCGGGACAGGCCGGCGGCCTCGAGCTCTTTGAACTCAAACCCCTTGCGCTGCAGGTGTTTTGTCAGCGTCTCCCAGCCCGACGGCGCGAATCCGCAGCCGAAACGACGGGCCGCTTCGGCGTCGAAGTTCCGCTCGGTCAGATACTGGCGGGCCGGGGCCGCCTCGTCGGACTCCAGGGCCGCGGCGTAGAACTCGGCCGCGGCGGCGTTGGCCGCGATCAGCCTGCTGCGGCTGCCACGATCGCGCTGCACGTTGGTGGCCGCAGCGCCGGTGTAGTTGATCGTGTGCCCGATCCGGTCGGCTAGTAGCTCGACGGCCTCGACAAAGCTGACGTGCTCGATCTTCTGGACGAACGCATACACGTCGCCGCCCTCGCCGCAGCCAAAGCAGTGGAAATGACCGTGATTCGGGCGCACATGAAACGACGGCGATTTCTCGTTGTGGAACGGGCACAGGCCCTTCAGCGAGTCGGCGCCGGCGCGCTTCAGCTGGACGTAGTCGCCGACGACATCCTCGATGCGGACCTTTTCGCGGATGGCGGCGATATCGCGATCGGAGATGCGGCCAGCCATCGGCCCAGTCTAAAGCCCCGGCGAGTCAGCTGGCGGGGCCGATGACGCCGCACGCGACCCGGTCCATGGCCATGTCGGTGCCGTCGGGGCCGTGCAGCATCAGCGCGGTCTTGTTGCCCGCCAGCAGCTGATCCCGGGTGAACCCATCGGTGGTGGTGACCAGGTAGCCGGAGCCGTCCTGGCGCACCTCGAGTGAGGTCAGATCGCCGCTTTCGGGTTTCCCGGTGTGCCCGGGTGCCTGGTAGTGACCGCCGGCGGACAGGAAATTCCCGGGCGCCCCGCCGCTGGGCGCAACCGAGTTCGGCTCGCACTTACCGATCTCGTGGACGTGCAGCCCGTGGAAACCGGGCGCCAGAATTCCGCCGGTGACGGTCTTGACGGTGACGGTGACGTAGCCGCCGGTGAAATCGAACGTCGCCGTGGCCACGGAGCGACCGTCGGGTGCGTTGAGTTGGGCGCTGAGCGACGCGCCGCCGGGCGACGGGCTGGCCGTCGTCGACGAATCCGGTGCACCGCTC
Source organism: Mycobacterium sp. IS-836 (assembly GCF_001954275.1). Taxonomy (GTDB): domain Bacteria; phylum Actinomycetota; class Actinomycetes; order Mycobacteriales; family Mycobacteriaceae; genus Mycobacterium. The sequence continues at coordinate 22,273 of NZ_MBEU01000041.1, forward strand.
TTGACGGGCGGCGTGGTGCCCGGCTGCGTGCTCGCTTGCTGAGGCGAATTGCATGCGCTGACGGCCATCACGGGCAGCGACAGCAGGGCGGCAACGGCGGTGAGTTTGGTCATATCGGGAGCCTAGCCCCCGAGGTATGGCTACGGACTGCCCTGCCGGGCGTCGACGCGTTCCAGCCGGCCTTCGGTGTAGGAGGCGATCTGGTCGACGACGGCCCGTAGCCGGGCGCCGTCGTCGGCGGCCGCGGTGAACGCCGAGGCGAAGACCGGATCGAGCGTTCCGGGTGCGCCGGCGTACAGCCACTGGGCCACCCGGTGGATGCGTTCGCGCTGCCGGGTCTGGGTCTCGAGGTGCCGCGGGTCGGACATGATGAACTGCAGCGCCAGGATTTTCAGCAAGGCCACCTCGGCGCGCACCAGGTCGGGCACCTGCAGGTCGGCTTGGTACCGCACGAGCGGCCCGGGCCCGGCCACCGCACGCGTGGTTGCGATCGCGGCCGAAGCGAACCGTCCCACCAGTTCACTGGTCAACCGCTTGAGCGCGACCGACGAGGCCAGTGTGGCGTCGTACTTGCCGACCGCGGCAACCACTGGCAGCGCGGACAGCCGTCGTGCTGCGGCCATGAAATCGTCGGCGCTCACCCGCGAGAATTCGCTCTCCCCCAGCTTGGCCAACGTGGCGGCCTCGTCGTCGTCGGCGAGCACGCGCAAATCGATGCGTTGCGACACCACACCGTCCTCGACGTCGTGCACCGAATAGGCGATGTCGTCGGCCCAGTCCATCACCTGTGCTTCCAGGCATGTCCGGTCCGCCGGCGCCTCCCGACGTACCCAGTCCGCCGGCTCGAGGTCCTCGGTGTAGAAGCCGAACTTGCCCCGGCCCTTGCTTCGTGTCCACGGATACTTGGTGACCGCGTCCAGGGACGCGCGAGTCAGGTTCAGGCCCACGCTGTGGCCTTGTGCGTCAAGCACTTTGGGTTCGAGGCTGGTCAGGATCCGGAAATTCTGCGCGTTGCCCTCGAAGCCGCCGTACTCGGCGGCGACCTCGTCGAGGGCGTGCTCACCGTTGTGACCGTAGGGCGGGTGTCCGATGTCGTGGGCCAAACCGGCGAGTTCGACGAGGTCGGGGTCGCAGCCCAGGCCGACGGCCATGCCACGGCCGATCTGCGCCACTTCCAGCGAGTGCGTCAGTCGGGTGCGCGGGGTGTCGCCTTCGCGGGGCCCGACGACCTGCGTCTTGTCGGCTAGCCGGCGCAGCGCGGCGCTGTGCAACACGCGGGCGCGATCCCGCGCGAAGTCGGTGCGGTGTTGTTGGCCTTCGGTACCCGGCAGACCCGCGGTCTTCGGCGCTTCGGGTACCCGTCGCTGACGGTCGAAGTCGTCGTAGGGGTCTTGCTGATTCGTGGTCACCGAGGCACAGTCTGCCAGTATGCGCACGGCTCGCCCGTTCTGTGTGATGGTGGCGATCCTCGCGGCTGGGCTGCTGCTGGCTCCATCGGCCGGCGCGCAACCGCCGTTTCCGCTGCCGGGGTATGTCACCGACAACGCCGCGGTCCTGTCCGACTCCGGTCGCGCCGCGGTGACGTCGGCCGCCGACAAGCTCTACGCCGATCGCCACATCCGGCTGTGGGTGGTCTACGTCCGCGACTTCTCCGGACAGAGCGCGGAGGACTGGGCGAAGCGAACCTATAGCGCCAGCGACCTTGGTGACTACGACGCGCTGCTGGCGGTGGCCACGACCGGCCGGGCATACGCCTTCCTGGTGCCGTCCGCGATCAGGACCATCAACGCGGGTCAGGTGGATAACCTGCGGCGCAACCGGATCGAACCCGCGCTGCACGCCGGCGACTGGAGCGGCGCGGGAGTCGCCGCGGCCGACGGGCTCGACACGACGCCCCGGTCGTCGGGCCGGGTCATCCTGCTGGTGTCGCTGGGCGTCGTCGCCATCGTGGTGGTGCTTCTGGTGTGGGTCACGCGATATCGCACCCGGCGCCGCCGCGCCGCCGCGCTGGCCGCGGCGCGGAAGGTCGACCCAACCGACGCGAATGCGTTGGCCACGGTGCCGCTGGAAGCCCTCGACGATCTGTCCCGGGCCATGTTGGTGGACGTCGACAACGCGCTGCGCACGAGCAGCAACGAACTCGCGCTCGCGGTCGACGAATTCGGCGCTCAGCGCACCGAACCGTTCACGCGGGCGGTGGACAACGCCAAAACCGCTCTGTCCCAAGGGTTCACCGTCCGTCAGCAGTTGGATGACGGCACACCGGAGACACCGGCCCAACGTCGCGAACTGCTCACTCGCGTGATCGTGTCGGCCGCACGCGCCGACCGTGAGCTGGAGTCACAGACCGAGGCGTTCGAGGAACTGCGCGATTTGGTGATCAACGCCGCATCGCGGCTCGACGCGCTGACCCAACAGGTCGTCGAGCTCACCGCCCGCATCGGCCCGGCCGAACGGCGGTTGGCCGACCTGCGCAACGAATTCGACCCTGCCGCACTGACTTCGGTTACCGGGAACGTGACGACCGCCAAGGAGCGGCTGGTGTTCGCCGACCGCAACATCGGGGCGGCCCGCGCTCTGGCCGACCGGCCCGTGAGCGGACAGCAGGGCGGCTTGGTGGACGCCTTCCGCGCCGCCGAATCGGCGCTCGGGCAGGCGCGGTCGCTGCTCGACGCGATCGACAGCGCGGCCGGCGACATCCGGCATGCCGTCGACGAGCTGCCGTCGGTCATGGCCGACATTCAAGCGGGCATCGAGCGCGCCAACGAGCAACTGCAAAGCCAGAACCCCAAGAGCGAGCTGCGCGCGGCGCGCGACGCGGCCATCAGCGCCGTCGACAGCGCGCGCGCCGGCACCGATCCACTGGGCGCGTTCGCCCGCCTGGGCAAGGCTGACGCCGAGCTCAACCGGGTCTTGGCCGCCCTGGCCGAGGAGCGGGCGAGCGCGGATCGCCTCAACCGATCACTCGAGCAGGCTTTGTTCACCGCGGAGTCGCGGGTGCGCGGCGTCTCCGAATACATCGACACCCGGCGCGGGAGCGTCGGGCCCGAGGCCCGGACCCGGCTGGCCGAAGCCAGACGGCACCTGGCCGCCGCACACGAGCAGGCGGCCGGTCCGGCCGAGGCGATCGCCCACGCCAATGCGGCGTCGACGCTGGCCGCCACCGCGCAGTCGTTGGCGAACGCCGATGTGCAGTCGGCACAGCGCGCCTATACCCGCCGCAGGGGCGACGACAGCGGCGCGCTGCTGGGCGGAATCATCGTCAGCGACCTGCTCACAGGCGCGATGAGGGGAGGATTCGGCGGATGGAGACCCACATCGTTCGGCGGCAGCGCACACTCATCGGGCGGCTTTATTGGTGGCGGCGGCCGATTCTAGGCGTGTTGGCCGTCAACCGGCCGCGGGAGAATGCGGCACCACACCCGTTTGCCGCGCCACCTTGAAGTGGGGTTCGGCCTCTTCGGCAGCCGGCTCGGCATTGCCGCCGTCGCTGACCTTGTGGTCGGCATCGGCGCCCTCTTCGGCTTTCGGAGCCCAGTGGTCGTAGTCGTCCGGCGGGACGGCCACGCCCCAACTCATCGGAACCGACAAGCGACCGAGCAGGCCCGACTCGCCACGTTGCGCCAACACCGCGTCGTTCGGCAGTGGGGACCCAAGAGGCAATAGCACGATGCCCCCTTTCGCACAAGCACTTTTATCGTAGGCCAGTCCCGAGCTCGATATCCGGAATTGACCGATCCCTATCCGACCCCGGTCCGGGGCACCACCGTGGGCCTCGTCGGCACCACATGCGGACTCGCCCGGTCCGTCTTGCCGGGCATACCGTTGACGCCCACGGGCATCGGCGACATCGGTGTCCCGGCCGCAGGAGCGACCTCGGCCGCCTCGGCCGCCGCGGCGCTCGGCAGCCCAGCACCCAGCCCGGCCGGCGCTGGGGTGGCCATGCGCATCGGCATCGACCCCGGCCATGTCGACGGCACCGATATCGCCCCCACCAACCGCGCATTACCCAACCCGGCGCCGACTGGCCCCAGGCCGGTAGCGGCGCCCAGCACATTCATTGGGGGAACACTCGAACCGACGAACTGGGGAACCGCAGCCATCCCGGTCGCCGCGGAACTGGCCAACCCCGCGCCGTTTGCGACCTGCGCCAGGCTCATCATCGGCGACGCAACCATGCTCGCCGGAACCATCCCCACCTGCGCCACCTGCGCTACCGACGCCAACGACGTCAGCGGCACCACCGACAACGTCGTCGGAAGCTGAGTCACGGCATTGATGAGCACGGCAGGAATGCCCGCTATGAAGGTCTGGACCTGGCCGGCCAATCCCGCCAACCCTCCGACCGGCAGCAGGCCCGACAACCAGGAGACGAACGAGGACAAGAACGAGGACAGGATGTTTCCCAACCCGGCGCCCAGCCCCGCCAGGCCCACCGGGGGTGCGCTGAACGATGGCAACGTGGCCGCCACCGACATCGCCCCGGCGTGGTACCCCGTCATCGCCGCCACATCCTGCGCCCACATCTCCAGGTACTCGAGCTCGGTCGCCGCGATCGCAGCGCTGTTCTGACCGAAAAAGTTCGTCGCGATCAGCAACAGCAACAGCGCCCGGTTCGCCGCCACTGCGGCCGGGGGGACCGTGCCCGCCTGCGCGGTCTCGAACGCCGCCGCGGCCGCGAAGGCCTGGGCGGACGCCGCCTCGGCTTGTGCCGCGGCCGCGTTCAGCCACGTCACATACGGCACCGCCGCTGCCGCCATCGACAACGACGCCGGACCTGTCCACGGTCCGCCGGTCAGCCCCGAAACGACCGAATCGAACGACGCCGCCGCCCCCGACAGATCCGCCGCCAACGCGTCCCAGGCCGTCGCCGACGCGAGCAGGGGCCCCGGACCCGCGCCAGCAAACATCAGCGCCGAGTTGATCTCCGGTGGCAACCAGGGGAAGAGCATCACAACACCCTCAACACGTCCACCGCATCAACGCCTTGCACACAGCTCGACACCCACCCGTGGCAACTAGACACATGTGAAACCCGCCACAGGTGATCGTAAAGCACTCCGCCGCCAGAATGGCTGGACTTTCGGCAATTAATTGCGGATTTAGCTGCCCTTGAGCCGCACAGCCAGGTAATCGGCAACGGCGTCCATCGCAATGCGCTCCTGTGTCATGTCGTCACGCGCGCGAACGGTGACGGCGTTGTCCTCGAGTGAGTCGAAATCCACCGTCACGCAGAAAGGCGTGCCGACCTCGTCCTGGCGGCGGTAACGGCGCCCGATGGCGCCCGCGTCATCGAAATCGATGTTCCAGTTTTTGCGCAATTCGGCGGCCAAGTCACGCGCCTTGGGGCTCAAGTCGGCGTGCCGAGACAGCGGCAGCACCGCGGCCTTGATCGGTGCCAGCCGCGGGTCCAGGCGCAGCACCGTCCGCTTGTCCATCCCGCCTTTGGCGTTCGGGGCTTCGTCCTCGGTGTAGGAGTCGATCAAGAACGCCATGAACGACCGGGTCAGCCCCGCGGCCGGTTCGATGACATACGGCGTGTACCGGGTATCGGTGACCTGGTCGTAGAAAGACAGATCGGCGCCGGAATGTTCTGCGTGCGTTGATAAGTCGAAGTCGGTTCGGTTGGCCACGCCTTCCAGCTCGCCCCACGGATTGCCGACGAATCCGAACTTGTATTCGATGTCGACGGTGCGATCGGAGTAATGCGACAACTTGTCCTTGGGGTGCTCGAATAGGCGCAGATTGTCCGGATTTATGCCGAGGTCGACATACCACTGCAGGCGGGTGTCGATCCAATATTGATGCCAGTCCGGCGCGGTCGACGGCTCGACGAAGAACTCCATCTCCATCTGCTCGAACTCGCGGGTGCGGAAGATGAAGTTGCCCGGGGTGATCTCGTTGCGAAAGCTCTTACCGATCTGACCGATGCCGAACGGCGGCTTGCGCCTGGCGGTGGTCACCACATTGGCAAAGTTGATGAAGATGCCCTGGGCGGTCTCGGGACGCAGATAGTGCAGCCCCTCCTCGGTCTCGATGGGCCCCAGATGCGTCTTGAGCATCATGTTGAACTCGCGGGGCTCGGTCCACTGGCCCTTGGTGCCGCAGTCCGGGCAGACGATCTCGGTCATCGGCACCGACTCGGGGTCGTCGACCCCCTTCTTCGCCGCGTAGGCCTCCTGCATGTGGTCCTGCCGGTGCCGGTGGTGGCAGTTCAGGCACTCGACCAGCGGGTCGTGGAACACCTCGACGTGGCCGGAGGCCACCCAGACCTGCCGCGGCAGGATGATCGACGAATCGATTCCGACGACGTCGTCGCGACCGGTGACCACCGACCGCCACCACTGCCGTTTGATGTTCTCTTTGAGTTCCACGCCCAGCGGCCCGTAGTCCCACGCCGATTTTGTGCCGCCGTAGATTTCACCCGAGGGGAAGACGAAGCCGCGCCGTTTGGCCAGGTTGACTACGGTGTCGATGACGGACGCCACGGGGTGGTGCACTCCCTTTCCGGGTCGGGCGGACGCGTGCGGCGATCGAACGCCGCGCGCAAAACATCAGTCATGGTATCGACCAGCCCCGCGGTCTTTGACATGCATCATCATGCATGTGACAGTGGAGGAAGCCTATCGCCCTTCCACCGGCAGGCGCTCCTACGACCCGAGACCTCTCGAGGTGATGATTCTCCCATGGTGATGTCCTCCTCAACGCCGACGGCGGCCGACGGCTCGTCGTCGACCGCGGATCTCGGCGCGGTTGCCCATGGGCACACCGACTTCGGCGATTACCCCGTGCCGCCGCCGCGGGAGATCCTCGACGCCGCCGGCGAGCTGCTGCGTGCGCTGGCCGCACCGGTGCGGATCGCGATCGTGCTGCAATTGCGCCAATCCCAGCGCTGCGTCCACGAACTGGTCGACGCGCTGGGGGTGCCGCAGCCGCTGGTGAGCCAGCATCTGAAAATCCTCAAAGCGGCGGGCGTGGTCGCCGGGGAGCGATCCGGCCGCGAAGTGCTCTACCGCCTCGCCGACCACCACCTCGCGCACATCGTCGTCGATGCGGTTGCGCACGCGAGCGAGGACACGCAGTGACGGGAGCGACCGTTCGGTCCACCCGCCAGCGGGCGGCGATTTCCACGCTGTTGGAGACGCTCGACGAATTCCGATCGGCCCAGGAGCTGCACGACGAGCTGCGCCGCCGCGGCGAAAACATCGGGCTGACCACCGTGTACCGGACACTGCAGTCGATGGCGGCGGCGGGACTGGTCGACACGCTGCGCACCGACACCGGCGAGTCCGTCTACCGCAGGTGCTCGGAGCATCATCACCATCACCTGGTCTGCCGCGGCTGTGGTACCACCGTCGAGGTGGGCGACCACGAGGTCGAGGAGTGGGCCGCGCAGGTGGCCGCCAAGCATGGTTTCTCCGAGGTCAGCCACACCATCGAAATCTTCGGCACCTGCTCGGAGTGCCGCTCCTAAAAAAGTTCGGCAAAAAAGTGTCCGCCACGCGTCCGCCGCGTGCTCCTACCCATGAGCGGCCCACGGGCCGAGACATCACCTCAAGGGAAGTGAGCACACGATGCGGAACCAGCTATCGCCCCACTTGCGGCCGGTGCGCGACGTCGAGACGCCGTCACTGCAGTTCCGGACGATCCATGGCTACCGCCGCGCCTTCCGGATCGCGGGGTCGGGACCGGCGCTGCTGCTCATCCACGGCGTCGGCGACAAATCCGCGTCGTGGGGGCCGGTGCACGCCAAGCTTGCGCAACGGTTCACGGTCATCGCGCCGGACCTGCTGGGCCACGGCGAGTCCGACAAGCCGCGCGCCGACTACTCGTTGGCGGCCTTCGCGAACGGCATGCGCGACCTGCTCGCCGTGCTTGGTATCGACCGCGTCACCGTCGTCGGCCATTCGTTCGGTGGCGGCGTCGCGGCGCAATTCGCCTATCAGTATCCCCAGCTGGTGGAGCGCATCGTGCTGGTGAGTGCCGGCGGCGTCGCGCAGGACGTGAGCTTCGCGCTGCGGTTGGCGGCGAGCCCGATGGGCAGCGAGGCGCTGGCGATGGTGCGCTTGCCGGGCGCGCTGCCCGTCATGCGAGTCGTTGGCCGCGCCATTCAAACCCTGTTGGGTTCCACCAAATTCGGGCGCGACGCCGTCGATACCGTGAACCTGCTCGAGGGCTTCCAGGACCCCGCCGCGCTGGCGGCGTTCGCACGCACCCTGCGATCGGTGGTGGACAGCCGCGGCCAGTTCGTCACCATGCTGGATCGCAGCTACCTCATGCAAACCGTTCCGGTGCAGATCATTTGGGGCGAAGACGACTTGATCATCCCGGTGGACCATGCCCACACGGCCCACGCGGCGATGCCCGGTTCGCGCCTGGAGATTTTCGAAAAGTCCGGACACCAGCCGCATCACGACCATCCCGACCGCTTCGTCGAGGTTGTCGAACGGTTCATCGACACGACCCGGCCGGCGTACCACGACCAAGAACTGCTGGGCACGCTGCTGCGGAGCGGCGCTTTCGAAGATGTCGCGCCCACCGCAGCGGCGGTGTCCTAGGACGTCAGCGAGCGCCGTATCTCGGCGCCGGTATCCAACACGAGCAAGATCAGGGTGCGCAGGGCGTCGTCGGCCAAGCCCGCACCGGGAAAGTTGTACCGCAGCATCACATCCGCGGTCTTCGCCGCGCCCTTGCCGGAGTTGCGCTGCACCGCCTTGTCGCTGACCTTCTCGACGAGGGTCACGGTGCCGAAGTTGCTTTCGTGCGCCTGCTTGGCCACCAGATCGCTGACCTTCTTGGTCAACGGCAGGTCCCATACCAGGATCTGGGTCAGCGACACCAGGTCGAGGCCCTCGGCGATGTTCACCACCCGAAGCGACGCGAAGGTGCCGCCGTGGTGCACCGTCAATGCGCCGTCGGCTTCGTCCTCGACGGGCAGCACGTCGCGGAGGATGGACGCCAGGCGCTCCTGCAGTGATGGCATTACGCGCTCCCGAACCGTCTGTTGCGTTCCGCGTATTCCTCGCAGGCCGCCCACAAGTCGCGGCGGTCATAATCGGGCCACAGCTTGTCTTGAAAGATGTACTCCGCGTAGGCGGCCTGCCACAACATGAAATTGCTGGACCGCTGTTCCCCCGAAGTGCGCAGGAAAAGATCGACATCGGGGATGTCGGGCCGCTGCATGTGACGCGCGATCGTCGCCTCGCTGATCCGCTCGGGGTTCAGCCTGCCCGCCTGCACGAGGCGTGCTATTTCCCTTGTCGCATCGGCGATTTCGGCGCGGCCGCCGTAGTTCACACAGTAGTTGACCGTGATGACGTCGTTGCCGCGCGTCATCGCCTCCGCGATCTCCAATTCGTTGATGACGCTGCGCCACAGCCGTGGCCGCGAACCTACCCAGCGGATCCGCACCCCGATCGTGTTGAGGTTCACGCGGCGCATGCGCACCACGTCGCGGTTGAATCCCATCAGGAAGCGGACTTCCTCGGGGGAACGCTTCCAGTTTTCGGTGGAGAAGGCGTACAGGCTGAGCCATTTGATGCCGAGTTCGATTGCACCGCAGACGATGTCGATCACGACGGCCTCGCCCGCCTTATGGCCGTCGGTGCGGTTCAGCCCGCGTTGGGTTGCCCAGCGGCCGTTGCCGTCCATCACGATGGCGACGTGATTGGGCAATCGGTCGGCCTCGATCCTCGGCGCGGCCGCCTTCGAGACGTGCTGCGGTGGCCGGCACGGGCCGCCGTCGGCGGCGGGTGGCAGCTCCGGGAAGACAACCGGCCATGTCGACTTGTCGGGAAAGGTCGGGTAGTCGTGGGGCGCGGGGGGCAGCTGCGGGAAGTCGCTGAACTTGTGCTTGCGCTCGGCCGTTCGCCGGGACCCGGTGACCCGGTACTTAACCACAGGCCTCATCCTGCCCGATCAGCGCCGCGCGCCGTTCGGCGATCTGCCTGTCGATTTGATAGTTGCGCTCCACCAGCGGCAACGTTTTGAGCTGCCGCTCCAGATGCCATTGCAGGTGCGCGGCGACCAATCCGCTGGCATAGCTTCGGTGGGATTGCGGCGCCGCCTGGGCGGCCTCCCAATCGCCGTCGTGCAGCGCGGACATCAGGTCCAGGACGCCCAGCGGCGGTGTGGTGGCACCGGCCGGGCGGCACTGCGGGCAAATGCTGCCTCCGGCGGCGATGTGAAATGCCCGATGCGGGCCCGGGGTGGCGCACCGGGCGCACTCGGTCAGCGCCGGTGCCCACCCGGCGATGCCCATGGCACGCAGCAGATAGGCGTCCAAAAGCAGGTCACGGGGGCGGTGCCCGTCGGCCACCGCCCGCAGCGCGCTCACGGTTAGCCGGTGCAGGGCCGGGGCGGGGGCCCGTTCCTCACCGGCGAGGCGTTCGGCGGTTTCCAGCATCGCGCATCCGCAGGTGTATCGGCCGTAGTCGCTGACGATGTCGGTGGCGAACGCGTCGATGGAAACGACCTGGGTGACGATGTCGAGGTTGCGCCCTGGGTGCAGCTGCGCATCGATGTGCGCGAAGGGCTCCAGCCGTGCGCCGAATTTGCTGCGGGTGCGCCGCACTCCCTTGGCCACCGCGCGAACCAGCCCGTGATCGCGTGTCAATAGGGTCACGATCCGGTCGGCTTCGCCGAGCTTGTGCTGGCGCAGCACAACAGCCCGGTCTCGATACAGCAGCATCACAATAGTTTTGCACCCCGCCGCGACATTGCGGGGATCCGCGCCGTTAGTCTCGTACCCCGTGGTCGGCGCTTCTGAGTCCGTTTCCGGGTCCGCTTACGGGTCCCGCAGCCAGCGCCTGCCCACGCTGACCGACCTGCTCTATCAGCTTGCCAGCCGCTCGGTGACGTCGGTCACATTGGTGCGCCGCGCCCTGCACGCCATCGATCTCAGTCAGTCCACCCTGAACGCGTTCCGCGTGGTCCTCACCGAGTCGGCGCTGGCCGACGCCGCCGAGGCCGATCGGCGGCGGGCCGCCGGCGACACCGCGCCATTGCTGGGCATCCCGATCGCGGTGAAGGACGACGTCGACGTTGCCGGGGTGCCGACCGCCTTCGGCACCGAGGGGTATGTCCCGCCGGCCACCCAGGACGCCGAGGTGGTGCGCCGCCTGAAGGCGGCCGGCGCGGTGATCGTCGGCAAGACGAACACCTGTGAACTGGGCCAGTGGCCGTTCACCAGCGGACCCGGGTTCGGACACACCCGCAACCCCTGGTCGCGGCGGCACACCCCGGGCGGGTCGTCCGGCGGCAGCGCAGCCGCGGTGGCCGCGGGACTCGTCACCGCAGCCATCGGCTCCGACGGCGCCGGCAGTATCCGGATCCCCGCCGCGTGGACCCACCTGGTGGGCATCAAGCCGCAGCGCGGCCGGATCTCCACCTGGCCGTTGCCGGAGGCATTCAACGGCATCACGGTCAACGGCGTGCTGGCACGCACCGTGGCCGATGCCGCGCTGGTGCTCGATGCCGCGTCCGGGAACGTCGACGGCGACCGGCACAAGCCGCCCCCGATCAAGGCGTCGGACTACGTCGGGATCGCACCGGGTCCGCTGAACATCGCGGTGTCAACCCGGTTCCCTTACACCGCTTTTCGGCCCAAGTTGCACCCCGACATCCTGGCCGCGACCCGGAGTGTGGCCAGGCAACTCGAGCTGCTGGGCCACAGCGTGCAGACCGGCAACCCGGACTACGGGCTGCGGTTGTCGTGGGACTTCCTCGCCCGCTCCACCGCGGGCCTTCGGGATTGGGAAGAACGGCTGGGCGACGGCGTCAACTGGGACCCCCGCACCCTGGCCAACATGCGGATGGGCCATGTGCTGGGGCAGGCGATCCTGCGCAGCGCGCGCCTCCATGAGGCCGCGGCCCAGCGCCGGGTGGGCTCAATCTTCGACATCGTCGACGTGGTGCTGGCACCGACGACCGCGCAGCCGCCCCCGTTGGCCCGCGCGTTCGACCGGTTGAGCGGCTGGGGCACGGACCGCGCCATGATCGCGGCGTGCCCGCTGACCTGGCCGTGGAACGTGCTGGGCTGGCCGTCGATCAACGTGCCCGCGGGGTTCACCTCCGACGGCCTGCCGATCGGTGTGCAGCTGATGGGCCCGGCCAACAGCGAGGGCATGCTGATCTCGCTGGCGGCCGAGCTGGAGGCCGTCTGCGGATGGGCGAGCAAGCAACCCACGGTCTGGTGGCAGCACGGGCCGCCGTCACGCGATTGAGCGGCGCTAAAACCCAAGCCGGCCAAGCTGTTTGGGGTCGCTCTGCCAGTTCTTGGCGACCTTGACCCGCAGGTCGAGATAGATCTTCGTCCCGAGCAGCTTCTCGATCTGAGCGCGCGCCGCGGTGCCCACCTCCCGCAACCGGGCGCCGCCCTTGCCGATGACAATGCCCTTTTGGCTGTCCCGCTCGACGTAGAGCAGCGCGTGCACGTCGATCAGGTCGTCACGATCCTCGCGGGGGTTGACCTCGTCGATCACCACGGCCAACGAATGCGGTAGCTCATCGCGAACTCCCTCGAGGGCGGCCTCTCGGATCAGCTCGGCCATCAGAACCTCTTCGGGTTCGTCGGTCAATTCCCCGTCGGGGTAGTAGGCCGGGCCGACCGGTAGCGCGGCGGCCAGCACGTCGGTCAGGACGTCGACCTGGGCGCCGGTCGCCGCCGACACCGGGACGATCTCGGCCGAACCGTCGACCAGTTCGCTGACCGCGACGAGCTGCGCGGCCACCCGGTCCCTGGGCACTTTGTCGATCTTGGTGACGATGACGACGAGCGTGGTCTTCGGCGCGACCGAACGAATCTGCTCGACGATCCAGCGATCTCCCGGGCCGATCCCCTCGTCGGCCGGGATGCACAGCCCGATGACGTCTACCTCGGCGTAGGTCTCGCGGACCAGGTCGTTGAGCCGCTTGCCCAGCAGCGTGCGCGGCCGATGCAAGCCGGGAGTGTCGACCAGAACGATCTGAAAGCTCGCCCGGTGCACGATGCCGCGAATGGTGTGGCGGGTGGTCTGCGGCCGCTTCGAGGTGATCGCCACCTTGGTGCCGACCAGAGCGTTCGTCAGCGTCGACTTGCCGGTGTTCGGCCTGCCGACCAAACACACGAAACCGGAATGGAATTCAGTCATGGGCGAGCGCGCGCCGTCACAACACGTTCCCGTCGCGGTCGGTGAGGATGACCACCGCCGTCGGGGACAATTCGCGGACCGTGGCGATGCCGGGATCGTCGGCGGACGCGGCCACCAGCACCGCGGCCTCCAGGCCGGTCGCCCCGCTGGATGCCGCGGCGGCCACCGCGGCCTGCAGACCGGTCAGCCGCAACGTCGACAAGCTCACCGGCGCGGCCGCGTATGTGCGGCCATCGACGTCGCGCACGGCGGCGGCGCCATCAGCCTCGGCGCGGGCCATCGCGGCCCGCGCCAACACCACCAGCTTGGCGTCCTCGTCGTCCAGCCGTTCAGCCATCCTGTTCGCCTTCCTGCTCGACGGGTTCGGCCGGGCTCAGCAGAACGGTGCCGATCCGGACCCGTCCGCGATGATCGGGTCCCCCCTCGGCGCGCAGCCGCAGGCCATGTGTGACGACCTCGGCGCCCGGCAGCGGAACCCGGCCCAATTCCAGCGCCAGCAGGCCGCCCACGGTATCAACGTCGAGATCGTCGTCGAATTCCAGATCGTAGAGTTCGCCGACGTCCTCGATCGGCAACCGCGCGGAAACCCGAAACCGCTTGTCCCCCAGGTCTTCTATCGGCGCTGTTTCTTCCTGGTCGTACTCGTCGGCGATCTCCCCGACGATTTCTTCCAGCACGTCTTCGATGCTGACCAAGCCGGCGATGGCGCCGTACTCGTCGACGAGCAGCGCCATGTGGTTGCGGTCGCGCTGCATTTCCCGCAGCAGCGCATCCAGCGGCTTGGAGTCCGGCACGAATACCGCGGGGCGCATCACCTGCGAGACTTTGGTGTCCCGTCCGCCGTCGGCCGACAAGAACGTCTGTTGGACAAGATCTTTCAGGTACACGACGCCGACGATGTCGTCGACGTTCTCACCGATCACCGGTATGCGGGAATGCCCGCTACGGACCGCCAGGTTCGTAGCTTGGCTGGCGAATTTGTCACTTTCGATCCAGATCATTTCGGTCCGCGGCACCATCACCTCACGCGCCGGGGTGTCACCGAGTTCGAAGACCGACTGGATCATCCGGCGTTCGTCGGCGGCCACCACACCGCGCTGCTGGGCGAGGTCGACGACCTCCCGCAGTTCGATCTCCGACGCGAACGGCCCGTTGCGCAGCCCGCGACCCGGGGTCAGCGCGTTACCCAAGACCACCAGCAGCCGGCTGAGCGGCATCAGCAGCCACGAGAGTGCTTGCAGCGGAAGGGCCGTCGCCAACGAAATGGAATACGCGTTCTGGCGGCCGAGGGTGCGCGGACCCACCCCGATGACGACGAAACTGGTCACCACCATCGTGGTAGCCGCGCCGAAAAGCGCCCACTTGATGCCGAAGTTGTCGTAGAGGAATACCACCAGAAGTACGGTCGCGGTGATCTCACAGATGATCCGCAGCAGCACCACCAGATTGATGTAGCGCGGCCGCTCGGACATCACCCTGAAAAGCGCGACCGCGCCGGGCCGCTCGTCGCGCACCAGCTCCTGCACCCGGGCCAGCGATACCGTGCTAATCGCTGCGTCAATTGCGGCGAAAAGGCCCCCCAGCGCGATCAGCGCGATCGCGCCGAACAGCTGAGACAAACCGGTCAATTGTCGAAATACCTTGACTTGTCCAGCAACCGGCGGTCACGCTCCTCCTGGCGGTCCTGCTGGTAGGCCTCGACCTGTTCGGCGACCCACTCTTCGAGTAGCCGCTCCTGCAAGGCGAACATCTCTTTTTCTTCGTCATGTTCGGCGTGGTCGTAGCCGAGTAGGTGCAGCACACCGTGGATGGTCAGCAGCGCCAACTCGTGTCCGAGGCTGTGTCCCGCCGCGGCCGCCTGCTCGGCGGCGAACTCCGGGCACAGCACGATGTCGCCCAGCATCGACGGCCCCGGCTCGGGCGCATCGGGCCGGCCGCCGGGCTCGAGCTCGTCCATCGGGAAGCTCATCACGTCGGTTGGACCGGGCAGGTCCATCCAGCGCATGTGCAGGTCGGCCATCGCCGCGGTGTCCAACAGCACCATCGACAGCTCGGCGCTGGGGTTGACGTCCATCTTGGCGATGACGAATCGTGCGACGCTGACCAATTCCGCTTCGGAGACGTCGATGCCCGACTCGTTGGATACCTCGATGCTCATGGCACCATCATCGACGACTGCGGACGCCGGAGGCCCGCCGAGCCGCCCGGTTCAGCCCCGAGCCGGGCTCCTCGTACCTGGCGTAGGCGTCGACGATTTCGGAGACCAGCCGGTGACGCACCACGTCCGCGCTGGTCAACTCGGCGATGTGGATGTCGTCGACGCTTTGGAGGATGTCGACCGCCGATCGCAGGCCCGACCTGGCGCCCCCGGGCAGGTCGATTTGCGTCATGTCCCCGGTGACGACGACCTTAGACCCGAAGCCCAGCCGGGTGAGGAACATCTTCATCTGCTCGGCCGTGGTGTTCTGCGCCTCGTCGAGGACGATGAACGCGTCATTAAGGGTGCGACCGCGCATGTACCCGAGCGGCGCAACCTCAATCACCCCGGCGGACATCAGCTTTGGGATCAGCTCGGCTTCCATCATGTCGTAGAGCGCGTCATACAGCGGCCGCAGATAGGGATCGATCTTCTCGCTGAGTGTGCCGGGCAAAAAGCCAAGGCGCTCACCGGCTTCCACGGCCGGCCGGGTCAGGATGATCCGGCTGACCTGTTTGGTCTGTAGCGCGTGGACGGCCTTGGCCATCGCGAGGTACGTCTTCCCGGTGCCCGCCGGGCCCACTCCGAAGACGATGGTGTTGGCGTCGATGGCGTCGACGTAACGCTTTTGGTTCAGCGTCTTGGGCCGGATCGTTTTGCCGCGGCGCGACAGGATGTCCAGCGTGAGCACTTCGGCCGGTGACTCGTTGCCGGTCCCGACGAGCATGGCGACGCCGTGGCGCACCACCTCCGGCGTCAACGGTTGTCCGCTGGCCACGACCGCAATCAGCTCGGAAATCGCGCGCTCGGCGAGCGCGACATCGGCGGGTTCTCCCGACAGGGTGATGGTGTTGCCGCGCACGTGCAGGTCGGCGTTGAGCATCCGTTCCAATGCCCGCAGGTTCTCGTCGGCCGAACCCAACAAGCCCACGACGAGATCGGGCGGAACATCGATGCTGCTGCGAACCTGAGCAGAGGCCGATGCGTCAGCGGCGCTGGTCTCGCGTGGCGTCACGTGGTTTCCGATACCTGCTTCCTCGGCTTGTCAGGGGCTTGCTCAGCTGACTCAGTCTACGCCCGGCGTCCCGGATGGTCAGCTCTCAGAGTCTCGGCGTGCACCCTAGCCATCGTCGCTTGCGGCAAGGGCCCGGATCAACCGTTCTATGACGGCGCCGGCTTCCCGGCGCGCTTGAGCAGGATCGCTTGCGCGCGCAACGAAGAGCGTCGCCTCTCGCATGGCGCCCAGCATCGTCAGCGCGGTCGCCTCGATGGGTTGCGGTGGGATGCGGCCGGTCTCGACGGCGTTAGCGAGCAGCGCGCGCACCATCCCGGCGTTGTAGCGATTGCCGATCTCGGTCCACCGCGTCCAACCGAGCACCGCCGGGGCGTCCACCAGCACAATGCGCTGGATTTCGGGATCGGAGCAGGCGTCCAACCAGAATGCGGCGCCCAGGCGCAGGACCTCTACCGGGTCGGTTTCGCCGGCCGCGGCGATCGCTTCACCCATGCGGGCGGCGACTTCGCCCTCGACTTGCTCAAATACGGTCGCGAACAACTCGGTCTTGTCGGCGAAATGGTGATACAGGGCACCGCGCGTAACGCCCGCGGCGCGCACGATCGCCTCCAAAGCCACCTCGGCGAAACCCTGCGCCGCGAACAACGGCCGCGCCGCGGCGACCAGCGCCTCCCGTGTTTCCGCGGAACGCGCGGCTTGAGTTCGGCGGTCGTCATTCAATTCATCTTGCCTTTCATACATACCGTATGTAGGTTCGTACATACCGTATGAATCTTCGGTCCCAAAGATAGCAGTTGGATGCGCGAGATCGAGTCAAGGAAAGGAACGCGGTGAGATGAGTTCCGCGATACAAGCCGTCGAGGCGGACCGCACGGCGCTGCTGGCAATTTTCCCGCTGATAACGGACTCGGCCTGGGCGCAGCCCAGCGGCTGTCCGGGGTGGTCGGTGCAGGACGTGGTGTCTCACATGGCATGCAGTTTCTGGCTGGCTGTGGACCCGTCGCGGTTGCCCGATCCCGCAGGCCGGCCCGCGGAGCGTGCTGCAGACCTGTATGTCGAGTCGCGTCGCTCCATGACTACCCAAGAAATCGTGGCCGACTACGAATCGGTCAGCGCGAAGGGCCTCGAGGTCCTCGCCGCGGCGGAGGGCCAGGACTTCGAGGTACCGCTTGGCGACGTCGGGACCTATCAGTCGTCGGTGATTCCAACGGCTTTCGCCTTCGAGCACTACGTGCACATCAGATACGACTTGTTCGAGCCGCACGGCCCGCTGCACGCACAACCCCCCGCCTCCGACGGATTGCGGCTTGAACCAACTCTGGACTGGATCGAGGCATCGTTGCCCCAGCAGAATGCGGCCCTGCTCGAACGCATCGATGACGCGATGGAGATCCACGTCACCGGCGCGTGTAACCGCACGCTTCGCCTCGGCGATGGCGACGTGACGGCTCAGATCACTTCGGACTCAGACGCATTCGTGCAGTGGGTCACCCAACGCGGCACCTGGGAAGCCCTCGGCGTGCAGGCCGAAGGGAGCAAGTCCAACCTGGAACTCGCGCGTCAGCTGAGAGTGTTCTGACGCGATCCGTTGCTGCTGACCCCGCTATCGCGAGGCTGTAATTTCGCAGGGAAAGTGCGAGTGAGGGCCTGCAAAATTACAGGCTCGCGGGATCGTCCCATCGGCCGGTCAGCACGCCCAGCGCGCCCAGCGCCACCGCGGCCGCGCTCGACGTCCGCAGCACCTGCGGGCCGAGCCGAACCGCCGCCGCGCCCGCGACCGTCAACGCCGCAAGCTCGTCGGGCGCGATACCGCCCTCCGGGCCGACCACAAGCAACACCGAATCAGCCTGTCCCACAGCGACATCCGCGAGCCCCTCGGTCGCCGACTCATGCAACACCAACGCCTTTGCACCCGCCGTCACCTCGTCGCGGATCAGTTGCGTCAAAGCCGCGGTGGCCAGCACGCCGTCGACCGCCGGGATGCGCGGCCGACGGGATTGGCGGGCCGCTGATCGGGCGACGGCGCGCCAGCGGCGCAGACCCTTGTCGACCTTCGCGCCTCGCCAGGTGGCCACACACCGAGCCGCCTGCCAGGCCAGGAACGCGTCGGCGCCCGCCTCGGTGGCCAATTCGATCGCCAACTCCGAGCGCTCGGACTTGGGCAAGGCCTGCACCACCGTCACGGTGGGCCGCGCGGGCGCGACGCACCAGCGCTCCTGCACCCGGGCACACAGCCCGTCGCGCCCGGCGTGCTCGACCACGCAGCGGGCCAGGCCGCCGGCTCCGTCGCCGAGCACCAGCTGCTCGCCGGGACGGATCCGGCGCACGGTGGCGGCGTGAAATCCTTCCTCGCCGTCGACGACGGCCAGCGCCCCGGCGTCAGGCAGTGCGTCGATGTAGAACAGGGTCGCCACCATGTGCGCGGTCCGTGGGACTGTGGCTAGCGCCCGGTGAAGGTCTCGCGGAGCCGGCTGAACAGCCCACCGCCGCTGTGCGTCGAGCGGACCTCGGCCACCTCGCGGCTGCGGCGGTTCTTCAGCTCGCGCAGCAGTTCGCTGTCCTGATGGTCCAGCCTTGTCGGGACCACCACCTCGATGTGAACGTGCAGATTGCCCCGGGCGCTGGAGCGCAGGTGCGGCATCCCGTGCCCACGCAGCGTGATGACCGAACCCGGTTGTGTGCCAGGCGGAATGGTGATCTCGCTCATGCCGTCGAGGATGGCGTCAACGGTGACTGTGGTGCCCAGCGCCGCGTCGACCATCGGCACCGAGATCGTGCAGTGCAGGTCGTCGCCGTCGCGAACGAAGATGTCATGGGCCTGCTCGTGCACCTCGACATACAGGTCGCCCGCCGGCCCTCCCCCGGGCCCGACCTCTCCTTGGGAGGCGAGCCGGACGCGCATGCCGTCGCCGACGCCGGCGGGGATCTTGACGCTGATTTCCCGACGGGCGCGCACCCGGCCGTCGCCCATGCACTGGTGGCACGGATCGGGGATGACCACGCCGACACCGCGGCAGGTCGGACAGGGCCGTGACGTCACCATCTGGCCCAGCAGCGAACGCTGCACCGTCTGGACTTCTCCGCGGCCGCCGCAGGTGTCGCAGGGAATCGGCGCGGAATCGCCGTTGGTGCCCTTGCCCTGGCAGCGGTCGCACAACACCGCGGTGTCGACGGTGACCTGCTTGGTCACGCCGGTGGCGCACTCCTCGAGGTCCAGCCGCATCCGCAGCAGCGAGTCCGACCCGGGCCGCACCCGGCCGATGGGTCCGCGCGATGTGGCGCCCCCGCTAAAGCCGCCGCCGAAGAAGGCCTCGAAGACATCGCCCAAACCACCGAAACCGCCGCCGAACCCTCCGGCCGAGGCGGCGGCGTTCTCCAGCGGATCCCCACCCAGGTCGACGATCCGGCGTTTCTCCGGGTCGCTGAGCACTTCGTAGGCGACGCTGATCTCCTTGAATTTCGCCTGCGCGGCCTCATCGGGGTTGACGTCGGGATGCAGTTCGCGCGCCAGCTTGCGATACGCGCGCTTGATGTCCGCATCGCTGGCGTTTCTGCTCACGCCGAGCAGCCCGTAGTAGTCGCGTGCCACGCCTGACCTTTCTTACGCCGCGCCTATGCGGCTATCCACAAATTGTTTGGGTGCGCAGTCATCGAGCACCCAGGACCTCACCGATATAGAGAGCAACCGCGGCCACGCTGGCGATAGTTCCCGGATAATCCATCCTGGTGGGTCCCAGCACACCCATCCCGCCATACACCGTGTCGGTGGTGCCGTAGGCGGTGGACACCATCGAGGTGCCCGCCATCTGCTCGACCGCGGTCTCGTGACCGATGCGCACCGTCACCTTGCCGGCTTCCTGCTGCGCCGCCAGCAACCGCAGCACCACCACCTGCTCCTCGAGGGCCTCCAGGATCGACCGCAGCGAACCGCCGAAGTCCGCGGCGTTGCGGGTCAGGTTGGCGGTGCCGCCCATCACCAGACGTTCCTCGGTGTGTTCCACCAGGGACTCCAACAACACGGTCGCCGAACGGCCCACCGCGTCGCCCAAGCCTCCGGAACCCTCGAGATGGCTGGCAAGATCGGCCACCGCCGTCGACGCCGCCGCCAGCCGTTTGCCTTCCAACGCCTGGCCGAGCATTTCACGCAGTTGCGAAAGCTGGTGATCGTCGATCACGTCGCCGAGTTCGACGATTCGCTGATCGACCCGGCCGGAGTCGGTGATGACCACCATCAACAGCCGCGCGGGCGTCAGGGCGATCACCTCGAGGTGGCGCACGGTCGAGGTGGACAGCATCGGGTACTGGACCACGGCCACCTGCCGGGTCAGCTGAGCCAGCAGGCGCACCGCACGGCGCAACACGTCGTCGAGGTCGACGCCGGACTCGAGGAAGCTTTGGATCGCGCGCCGCTCGGCCGACGACAGCGGCTTGACGTCGTCGAGCCGGTCGACGAACTCGCGGTATCCCTTCTCGGTGGGCACCCGTCCGGAGCTGGTGTGGGGCTGGGCGATGTAGCCCTCGGCCTCCAGCACCGCCATGTCGTTGCGGACCGTCGCGCTGGACACGCCCAAGTTATGGCGTTCCACCAATGATTTAGAGCCAATCGGTTCCTTGGTGGCGACGAAGTCGGCGACGATGGCACGCAGCACCTCGAAGCGACGCTCGTCCGCGCTTCCCATCGACGTCCACCTCCTTGATCGCGTCCATTTTACGGTCTCGAGAGGCGCGAACTGCCAAGAGCGGGCCTCGGCGCCAGCCGCCGACGATTTTCCGGCTAGCCTGTCCAACATGCATTCGTCGGGCCGGGGCGACGCGTCGCGGAAGATCCACCAATGATTTTCAAGGGCGTGCGGGACGGTAAGCCCTATCCCGAGCACGGGCTTTCGTACCGGGAGTGGTCCCAGATTCCCCCGCAGCAGATCAGGCTCGACGAGTTGGTCACCACGACCACGGTGCTCGCACTGGACCGGCTGCTGTCGGAGGACTCCACCTTTTATGGCGACCTTTTCCCGCACGCGGTGCGGTGGAAAGGCATCACCTATCTCGAGGACGGCCTGCATCGCGCGGTGCGCGCCGCGCTGCGGAATCGCACCGTGCTGCATGCCCGGGTGTTCGACATGGATTTGCCGCTGAGCCAGCAGACCTAGCCGTTAAAGGGGGCCCGGTCACGTTCGAGCGCCGCCAGGTGTCGACCTAGTAAGGACGACATTCAAGGAGGACCGCCATGCCCCGTCTCAAGGGAGTGTCCGACCGCGACGCCGGCCCGGGCGCCAAGATCGCTTTCTTCTTCACCAGACGCAAGCTGGCTCAGATGACCGGCCTGGAAACGGCCGGGATGCTAGAGCCGCTGCGAATGTATGCGCACATCCCGCGGCTGCTCAGCGCCATCGGCAAGCTCGAGATGGCCGAGTCCAAGCTGGATATCCTCAGCCCGCGCGAGCGTGCGCTGGCCGAGCTGAAGGCGGCGACTACTGTGCGCTGCGAGTACTGCATCGACCTCGGTTCGCAGATCGCACGCCAGTGGGGAATCACCGACGAGGAGCTGCTCGCGATGGCCGATTACCAGAACGCCTCGTGCTTCTCCGACGTCGACAAGCTGATCCTGGCGTATGCGACCGCGATCAGCCGCACCCCGGTCGAGGTCAGCGACGAGCTTTTCGATGCGCTGCGCGCCCACTTCGACACGCCCCAACTCGTCGCGCTCACCCACGTGATCAACCTGGGCAACTTTCGCGCCCGATTCAACATCGCGCTCGGCATCGGGTCGTCCGGCTTTTCCGGCAACCGGGTGTGCGCCCTGCCCGACACACAGCGGGACACCGGTCGCACGTGACCGCGTCGCTGACGGAACGTTTTGAGGCAGCCCGACCACAGCTGGGCGCCATCGCATATCGCATGCTGGGCTCGATCGACGACGCCCAGGACGCGGTGCAGGAAGCGTGGCTGCGGCTGCGTCGCAGCGGCGCGGACGGCATCGCCAACCTCGACGCCTGGCTGACCACCGTGGTGGCCCGCATCTGCCTGAACATGTTGCGCGACCGCCACTCCCGCGGTCGGGAGGAATTGGTCGCCCATCTACCGGACCCGATCGTCGATCCGGTCGGCGAGTCCGATCCCGAACACCGCGCGATGCTGGCCGACGCGGTGGGCCTGGCCCTGTTCGTGGTGCTCGATACGCTGCCGCCGGCGGAGCGGCTGGCGTTCGTGCTACACGACGTCTTCACCGTCCCGTTCGACCAAATCGCACCCATCGTCGACCGGACGCCGGAGGCGACCCGCAAGCTGGCCAGCCGGGCACGCCGGCGCATCGAGCAGGCGGACCCGGTTCCCGACGGCGACCTCACCGCACAACGCGAAGCCGTCGACGCCTTCTTTGCGGCGGGACGTAGCGGCGACTTCGACCGGTTGGTGTCGGTGCTGCATCCCGACGTCGTGCTGCGCGGCGACTTCGGCGCCGGGACACGCGGCTTCCGGGCCGACGGCGCGGCCTCGGTGGCCAGGCTGGCCCGCAGTTACGCGGGCCCCGAGCGCGAGGCGAGGGCCGCGACCGTCAACGGCGCCGCAGGCGCGGTGATCTTCGTCGGCGGGCGCGCCACGGCGATCATGGGATTCGTGGTGCGCGACGGACGCATCGCGGCCATCGATGTGCTGGCCGACCCGGCGCGCCTCGCCAAACTCGACCTACGCGCGCTGGGCGGCGATCACTGAACGGCCTGCAGCAACTGCATCGCCGACGCCCGTGATAGCACCCAGCCGCCGCCCTGACTGACGAACGAGAGGTTCTGCGTGACCGGCGACGTCAGCTTGGGTCCGGAGACCGCAACGTCCGCGGTGGACGAACCGGACGCCGTCGGCTGGATGTTCGACACGTCGAACGACAGCGGCAGGTCGCCGTTCTTCGCCGCCTTCTGCAGCTTCTTGTCCGCGACGTGAGCTTCGATCCCGCTGATGCCGCCTTCAACCAGATTGCTCTTGCTGGAGAACGGAACATTGGGATCGGCCAGGCTGGTCAGCACGCTGGTCAACTGGTCGGCGGTCGGCACGTTCGCACCCGGAACCGGTGGCGCGGGAGGCGCCGGATCCTGCGGCAGCGGCGCACCGACCGCGGCCAGCCGGACGGAGGCCAGATCGCTTGGCGCCGCGGCGAAAGCGATGGCGGTCGCCGCTCCCCCGATGACGGCCACGGTTGCCACGCCGGTGGCAAAGAACTTGACGGTTTTCATCGTCCCCCTTTCATGGGCACGGTTACTTTAGGCCCGCGCATGTGTGTCCAATCTATGCGCTGGCTGTGTAGACGCCCAGAATCGGTGTCGTTAGCCCGTCGCGGTCGACGCCTGAATCAGAGCGAGCGCGGCGTCATGCTGCAGGACCCAGTTGCCGCCCTGATTGATGAACACGAGGTGCTTGGTGACCGGCCCGGCGAACTTCGGACCCGAGATGGCCACGTCGGCCTGGGCCATGTTCGGGCCGGCGGGCGCAATGTTGGTCACGGCGAACGTCTCCGGAAAGTTCCCGTTCCGGTAGGCCTTCCTCAGGTCGTGGTCGGCGACCATACCCTCGTTTTGAGGGATGCCGTTTTCAACGAAGTTGACCTTGTCCCTGTAGTTGACGCCCGGGTCGGTTACTTGGGTGCACAGCGTGGACAACTGCTCCGGGGTGGGCAGTTGGCCCGGCAACGGCGGCGGGGGCGGCGGGTCTTGCGGCAGGGGCACGCCGACCGCGGCCAGCTGCACCTGATCGGTGCTAGCCGGGACGAATGCGGCCGACGTCACGCCAATGCCGGCGGCGCCGATGGCGGCCACGGCCGCAACGCCTGTGGCGGCGGATTTCAAGGTCGTTGTCAAAGTGGTTGTCATGGTCAGGTCCTCCCCCTGAGTTGCACCTGGAATGTGGCGGACGGCCTCACACCGTTCGTCTTGTGTTAGGTGGTGTAATTCTGCCCCCTGTGACCGCTATTTGTGTCTCGACTCGGTCACGTTACGACCAAGCTCGCGTCTCGCCGGGGCGGATTTGGACGGGTTCGTCGTGGATCCCAGCACCCGGTCCGACAGCAGTCCCAGGCAGCTCAGGTTGGGAAATCCGGGCCCCTGGGTGAGTCCGGCAAGGTTCGGCAGGAACAGCTTCGGGGCGACGTCCGCGACAGCCAGGTCGTAGCCGATCGCCTCCTGCAGGCGGTCAGCCGTCAGCGGGCCACCCAGACCCAGCTCGAGCAGGTCGAGCGCGTCCTGGCTGAACAGCGAACTGAACCAGAGCGGGTCGGCGCCGGATCCGTCGATGACCAGATCGAAACCGTGGACCGTCTCCAGGTTTTCGCTGCCCCGGTTGGTGGACAGCGTCAGCCGGATCTGGCCGTCCCACCCGACCGCGTGGGCGACCCGGCCGCGCAGGTGGTGGATGCGGTCGTCGGCCAACAGCGCTTCCTGGACGTTCGCCGAGAACACTCCGCGGTCGGTGCGCGCCAGCGCGTCGCGGCGTTCGTCCAGCGTCAGCGCGGTCCAGTCGGTGGGATCGGAAAACAGGGAGTTCTCGAAGAATCCCTCGCCGCGGGTAAACAGCGTCACCTGCGGCGAGATGACTGTGATGGTCGAAACCCGGTGCCGGAACAGCTCATTGAGCATCGACGCGGCCGTCTCACCGCCGCCGATCACCGCGACCCGTTCCGCGTTGATCCGGTCGTGGCCGGCGGCGCGGTCCCAGAACTGGGCGATCGAGAGCATCCGCGGATTGCCGGGCAGCAGCGACTTCTCGGCCTGGCCGGGCCCGGTGATCATCAGGGCATCGGCGTGCACGGTGGTCTCGTGGGTGTGCAGCGCCCAGCGGTCACCGCTGACGGCCAGCCCGTCGACCTCGCCGTGCACCACGTCCAGGCCCACGTGCTGGGCGACCCACCCCAGATACTGGCTCCACCGGCGATGGGTGGGTGCCGGCCGGCCGCGGTCGATCCATTCGGCGAACGACGCGGTGGCGATCAAATAGGACTGCCAGCTGTAGCGCGTCATCCGCTCGTCGAGTTCGGCGTTGCGGCGCGGCGCCAGCGCCGATCGGTAGGGGAACCCGACGTCCTTTTCCGGGCTGGTGCCCAGCCGATGCGCCCCGTCGGTCCAGCCGCCGCTGGCCTGCCAGTTGGCCCCGACCCCGGTGCGTTCGACCGCGATGACGTCGGGAACGTCGACGCCCATTTCGCGCAGCACATGCGCCTTGGCGGCGACGGCCACCGCCTTGGCTCCGGCGCCCAGGACCGCAAGGGTGCTCATGTCGACAACTCCTCGAGTGCTTGAACCCAAAGTTCTTGCAGCGCAGCAATATCCGAATCATCGAGGATGTCGGGCAGTGCTCGCCACTGCGCGACGAGCACGCGCGCGTCGCCGGCGCCGACGATTCCTGCCGCCACCGTCAGCTCGTGGCGCACCGCCTGTTCCGGTTCCGGGACGTGCCCAAGGCCGGACATCAGTTCGCGGGCGAGGTCCAACTCGCCGACGCCGACGTGGACGCTCCCCAGAAAGTTCAGCAATAGCTGGGGTTCGGGGAGTTCGCGCAGGCGCGTGTCGGGCCGCAAATACCGCAGCAGGCTGTAATCGATGCCGCTGCCGGGAATTCGGGCCAGGTCGGTGGGGCCGTCGGTGTGGATTCGCAGCGGGTAGATCGCGCTGAGCAGTCCGACCGTGTCGCTGGTGTCGGCCGTCTCGTCGACGTCGACGTCCGCGCGGCCGTGCGTCTCGAGCGCCAGCAACGGTGCCGGTGTGTCCTGGCCGCGTCGGCGGCGCCACGCGGTCACCGTCCGCGCGGTCGCGGTGACGAGCAGTTCGCCCATCGCCTGTCCCGCTGAGGCTTTGGCCAGCAGCCGGGCGGTGAGATCGGTCTCGCAGGTCGAGATGCTGACCGCCACGTCACCGGCCCGGTCGGTCCGCGGCCGCAGCCTGCGGGCGCCCAATGGCGGGTCGGCGCCCTCGAGTTCGGCGGCCCAGAAGCCTTCGGTGTCCAGGGCCGCGGCCCGTTCGTGTAGCAGCCGTGACCACTGCCGATAGCTGGTGTGCTCACGCGCCGGCGCGGGTCGGCGTCCGGCGGCCAGGGCGTGCAGGCCCGCGTCCAGTTCACCGAGCACGATGCGCCACGAGGCCGGGTCCATCGCCAGCACGTGGGCGGTCAACACGAGCACCCCCGGGCCGTCGGGCCCGCGCAGCCATACTGCCGACAGCAATCGACCGGCCTGCGGGTCGAGCCGCTCCAACGCGTCGAGGGTGTGCTTGGCGACCTCGTCGGCGGGATCGCCGGTGACCCGTGCTTCGCTGAGGATGTCCGTTTTCGGTTGTGCGACAAGGGTCATCGCGTCGCGGTCGAGCCGGCACCGCAACGCTTCGTGCCCGTCGATGACGGCGGACAGCAGCGCATCCAGGCCTTCGCGCGTGATCGTGCCGGGTAGCCGGATGACTTCGGTCTGCGCGAGCCGGCGCGGTTCGCCGTACTCGTAGAGCCAACGAACGCCGGCCAACACCGGGATGGGTTCACCGGCGTCATCGATAGCTGTGTGCCGTGCGGAGTCGGAGTCGATTGCCGCGGCGAGTTCGCGGATGGTGTCGCACTCCATCATCAACCTGGCCCGCAGCGCGATGCCGTGGCGGCGGGCGGCCTGGACGACGGAGAGGGCCACGATGCTGTCCAGTCCCAGTTGCAGAAAGCCGGCCGTGACGTCGACGTCGGCGGTTCCCAACACATCGGTGAAGGCGTCGGCCAGCGCCTTCTCGGTCGGCGTTTCCGGCGGGACCACCGGACCGTCGACGGAATCGTTTGCCGCCAAGGCGTTTTCGTCGATCTTGCCGTGGGGCGTCAGCGGCAGCTCGTCGAGGACGACGATGTGATGCGGGATCAGGTAGCGCGGCAGCCGATCGACCAGCATCGAACGCAGTTCGGCCGCCGCCGGTGGGTTGGGCCCGCCCGCGACATACGCCGTGAGGCGCGGCCCGTGGGCGTGGTTGCGGGCCGTCACGTGCGCGCCGCGTACCCCGTCGTGGTCGTTGAGCACCGCGGCGATCTCGCCCGGCTCGACGCGGAAACCGCGGATCTTCAGTTGGTCATCGGCGCGCCCGAGGAATTCGAGACCGCCGTCGGGCATGCGGCGCACCACGTCTCCGGTGCGATACATCCGCCCGCCGCGGCCGTCGGGATCGGCGACGAAACGCGCTGCGGTCTCGGCGGCGCGTCCGAGGTAGCCGCGGGCCAGCTGATCGCCCGCGAGATACAACTCGCCCGCGACGCCGTCGGGCACGGGCCGCAGCCAGGGGTCCAGGACGTAGGCGCGGGTGGTGCGGGTCGGACGCCCGATGGCCGGCCGCGCGTGTTCTTCGATGGCGGCGACGACCGCCTCAACCGTGGTTTCGGTGGGCCCGTAACAGTTGAAGGCGCTCATCGCGGTGCGCGCGCATTCCGCTTGGATCGCTTGCCATTCGGCGGTGCGCAGGGCTTCGCCGCCGAGCGCGAGGACCGCCAGCGGAACCCGCCTCAGCAGCCCGGCGCTGTACAGCTGGGCGAACATCGACGGCGTGGTGTCGATCATGTCGAGCCCGAACCGGGCGATGGCGTCGACCAGCGCCTCGGCGTCGCGTTGCACGACGTCGTCGACGATGTGCACCGAGTGGCCGTCGAGCAACGCCGCCAGCGGCTGCCATGCCGCGTCGAAGGTGAAGGACCACGCATGCGCGACGCGCAGCGGCCGCCCGAGTCGCCTGGCCGCCGGCCGAAGAACGCGCTCGATGTGGTCGTCGGCGTACGCCGAAAGCGCTCGGTGGGTGCCGACGACGCCCTTCGGCGTGCCAGTCGTGCCCGAGGTGAAGACGGCATAGGCCGCATGGTCGGATGCCACGGCGGCCGCCCGGTAGTCGGCGGGCCCGGCGAGAAAAGCGGCGAACAACTCGTCGTCGACGACGATCGTGGCGGACGTCTGTCGCAAAATCTCGGCCACCCGCTCGTCGGGCATCGCCGGGTCCAGCGGCACGAGCATGCCGCCGGCTTTGAGGATCCCCAGCATCGCGGCGACGTAGTTGGGACCCCGCGGCAACATGATGGCCACGGGAGTCTCGCCGCCCACGCCGGCCCCGATCAGGCCCGTGGCGAGCCGGTCGGCGAGCGCGTCGAGTTCGCGGTACGTCAGCCGACCATCGACCCAGCTGATCGCGATCGAATCGGGTTGGGCCGCAGCGATTTCGTCGAATCGGGTGTGCACCGCGACGCCGGTTGTGCCCGCGGCGGGCGAGCCCGTCGAGTCGCGCTCGCGGTCGTGCAGGATGTCGACCTCACGCAGTGGCCGGTCCCAGTTGTCCACCAAGCGACGCAGCACGGCCAGCAGCCGGCCGCCAAGGTCCGTCGGGGTCAGCGCACCCAGCGCGCCGTCGAGCACCTCGACCAATACGGTGAATTGGCCGGCGCTCAGGTGCGCGGCGATGGTCACCGGGAAATGCGACACGCTCTCCAGCGCCACCGGGCGGAAGGTCGCCCCGTTCGCGACGAACTCACTGGCCCCCACGACTTCGCCGGGCGGGAAGTTCTCGTATACCAGCAGCGTGTCGAACAGCTCTCCGACGCCGGCGATCGAACGCAATTCGGCGTGCCCCAGGTAGCCGTGGTCCCGCAATGCGGCGGATTCACGTTGCAGGGCAACGCATTGCGTCCCGACCGTCTCGCGGGGATCCAGTCGTACCCGCAACGGAACGCTGTTGATGAACAGGCCGACCATCGTCTCGACGCCGGGCAATTCGCCGGGCCGGCCGGACACGGTCACCCCGAACGTCACGTCGCGGCGGCCGGTCACCGCCGAAAGCGTTATCGCCCAGGCTATTTGAACGAGGGTGTTCAGCGTGACCCCGCGGCTGCGGGCGGCCTCGGCGAGAGCGGTCGTGGCATCGCGGTCCAGCCGCAGCGTGGTTCGACTCGGGATGCCGGCCCGCGCCGGGGTGTCGGTCAGCGCCGGCGACAGCAGCGTCGGTCCGTCCACGCCCCTGAGGTGCTCGGCCCAAACCGCGCGGCTGTAGGTCTGATCACGGCCCGTCAGCCAGCCGATGTAGTCCCGGTACGGGCGCGGTGGCGGCGGCAGCGCTTCGATGTCGCCGGAGGCCCGATACAGGGCGAGCAGCTCGGAGACGAACAGCGGCAACGACCACCCGTCGATGACGATGTGGTGCGCGACGACGGACAGATGCCAATGCTGGTCCGGCAATTCGATGAGGAGAAAGCGGATCAGCGGGCCGCGGCCCAGGTCGAAACGGCGTCGGCGCTCCTCGGCTTCCAGCGCCGCCACCTCCGCGGGATCGGCGCGCACACACCGCCACGGCAGCTCGAAGATGCTCGGAATCACCTGCACGGGCCGGCTCAGATCGCCATGGACAAAGCTGGCGCGCAGATTGGGATGCCTGGTCAGCATCGCCGCGGCGCACTCGCGCAGCAGGGGCACGTCGAGCGGGCCCGTCACGTCGGCGGCCATCGCGATGACGTACGGGTCGGCGGCACCGGATTCGTCCGTCAGCGCGGCCATCGAGAACAGCCCCTGCTGTAGGGGGCTGAGCGCCATCACGTCTTCGATGGCCGGTCGCTCGTCGGCTCGCGTCACGGCTGGTGGTCCCATGACGACGTCAGGGCCGCCAGTTCGTCGGCGGAAAGTCCGGACGCGCTCATCGGCGCGTAATGCCGGTCGGCGGGCTCGGTTTCGGACTTGGCGTCGAGGGCGGCGCCGAGCTCCCGCAGCACGGGATGTTCGAAGACCATCCGCGGGGTGAGCGGCATTCCGGCATCCCGCGCCCGTGCGGCCACGCGCACCGCGGAAATGCTGTCCCCGCCGAGGTTGAAAAATTCGTCGTGCCGCCCGATCGATCCGGCATCGAGAACCTCGGTGAGGATGGCCGCCAGTGCGCGCTCGGTGGCGGTGGCGGGCGGTTCGGTGGGTGGTGTGTCCGCCGCCTGCGCGGGCCGTACCGCCGCTTCGCGGCCGCCCAACAGTTCCAGTTGTCCGTCGTCGTCCCACACGCCGCGCTCGCCGGTGCGGTAGAGCCTCGAACCGGGCTGCGCGGCAAAGGGATCGGCAATGAAACGGGTCGCGGTCGGCGAGGGTCGCGCCAGCCGTGCGTTGACGGCCGGGCCGCCGCCGTAGTAAACATCGCCCACCACGCCCGTCGGGACGGGGTTCAGCGCGGCGTCCAGCAGGTATACGTCGTCCGCGTTGGACCGGCCCAGAATGCGCTGCCGCTCTTGCGCACTGGCGATCTCCACCTCGCGCAGGGGTTGATCGGGTCGGTGCGCGAAAGCTTCCACGACGCGGATCAGCCAGTCGGCGAATCGTTGCGCGGTGCTGCGCTTGTACAGTTCCGGGCGGTAGATGACGTGGCCGCGGTAGCCGTCGTCGGATGCGAAGAAGTTGACGGACATGTCGGCGTGGGCGACGTCGAACGTCGGCTCTAAAGCGCTGAAAGTGGTGTCACCGCGCGGGCCGCTGTCGATAACGATGTCTTGTGGCAGTTGGTCCCGCACGTGCACTACGACGTCGAACAGCGGATTGCGCGACAGTGACCGCGCCGGGCTGACCGCGTCCACCACCTGGTCGAACGGCAGGTCCTGGTGCGCGTAGGCCGCCAACGCCATGTCCCTGGTCCGCCGCAGCAGCTCGCGCAGCGTCGGGTTTCCGCTCAGATCGTTGCGCAACACCAGGATGTTGATGAAGAACCCGATCAGCCGGTCGAGTTCGGATTCGTTGCGACCGGCAACCGGGGTGCCGAGAGGGATGTCCGCGCCGCCGCCGGCCTTGTGCAGGACCACCGCGACGGCGGCTTGCAGGAGCATGAACTCGGTGATCCCGAGATCGCGCGTCAGGTCCTTGACCTTCGCGCGGGTCGCCGGCGCGAGACTGAACTCGACGGCGTCCCCGGAGCCGCTGAGCAGCGCCGGGCGCGGAAAGTCCGGGCGCAGGCCGCTGTCGGTCGGCAACCCCTGCAGCTGGCCGATCCAGTAGTCGCGTTGCGGGCCCGCGATGCCCGCGCTGTCGTCCAACAGCGCCGCCTGCCACACGCCGAAGTCCGCGTACTGCACCGGCAGCGGTTCCCAGGACGGCGGCTGCCCGCCGCTGCGGGCCCGGTAGGCGGTCAGCAGATCGGTGAACAGCACCCCGGCGGACCAGTGGTCGCCGGCGATGTGGTGCGCCACCAGGGACAAGACGTTCCGGTCCGGCAGCCTCAGCAACGCCGCCCGAATCGGCAATTCGTTCTCGAGATCGAAGACGTGGCGCCGCTCGTCGTCCAGTTCGGCCTGCAGCCAGTCCTGGTCGGGTCCGGCGGCGCGCCGGACCGGCACGTCGGCGGGCGGGTGGATGATCTGGTGTGGCACGCCGTCGATTTCGCGGTAGGTGGTGCGCAAGATCTCGTGCCGCGCCACCACGTCGGTGATGGCGGCCGCCAGGGCCTCGGTGTCGCAGGGGCCACGAAGCGCCGCGGCGAACGGGATGTTGTTGACGGCGTTGGGTCCGTCGAAGCGATAGGTGAACCAGCTTCGCAGCTGCGACGAGGACAGCCGCACCGGCCCGTCATGCACTGTCGCCGCCAATCGCGGCCTCGCCGAATCCGGCGATTCCGTGGCGTCGAGGTGCGCGGCGATGCGCGCTACCGTCGCCAGTTCGAAGATCTCCCGCACTCCGATTTCGATGCCGAACGCATTGCGCACCGCCGCAACGAATTTCGTCGCGAGCAGCGAGTGACCGCCGAGCTCGAAGAACGAGTCGTCGGCGCCGACCCGGTCCCGGCCGAGCAGCAGGGCGAACAGTTCGGCGACGCCTCGCTCGGTGGCGGTTTCCGGTTCGCGGAATTCGACGCCGGAGCCGACCTCAGGATCGGGCAGCGCCGCGCGGTCGATCTTCCCGTGCGCGGTGATCGGAATCTCGTCGAGCACAACGTATGCCGCCGGCACCATGTATTCGGGCAAAGCCGCCGCCACCCGGGCTCGGATGCGGTCGAGATCGACCTCGGACGTTCCCACCGCGGGGGTGACGTAGCCGACGAGGCTCTTGCCCAGCCGTGGCAGGTCGCTGACGACCACGACGGCCTGTCCGACCGTGGGGTCGACCGAGATGGCCGCGGCGACGTCACCCAGCTCGATCCGGAAACCGCGGATCTTGACCTGTTCGTCGGCGCGACCGACATACTCGACGTCGCCGTCGGCGTTGCGGCGTGCGAGGTCCCCGGATCGGTACATCCGGGCGCCGGGATTGAATGGGTCGGCGACGAATCGTTCGGCGGTCAGCCGGGCCCGGCGATGGTATCCATGCGCGAGATGCGTTCCGCCGAGGTAGATCTCGCCGATCACACCGACGGGCACGGGTCGCAGCGAGTCGTCGAGCAGGTGCATCGTGGTGTTGATCTTGGGCCGGCCGATCGGCACGATGCGGGTGCCCTGCGGGCCTTCCACTTTGTAGCGGCTGGCGTTGATCACGGTTTCGGTCGGACCGTAGAAGTTGTGTAGCAGCGCGTCGAATGTGGCGTGGAACTTGTCGGCCACCTCTCCGGGCAGCGGCTCGCCGCCGATGGGCACCCGCTGCAGCGTTCGCCACTGGTTGACGCCCGGCAGCGACAGGAACAGGCCGAGGAGTGACGGCACGAAATGCATTGCCGTGATTCCCTCGTCGCGCAGCAGGGCGGTGAGATAACCGATGTCGTTGAGTCCGCCGGGGCGTGGGATCACCATTCGCGCGCCGCAGGCCAGTGTGCCGAAGATCTCGGCTATCGACACGTCGAAGCTCGGCGAGGCGACCTGCAGCAGCCGGTCGGTGTGGTCGACCCCGTAGTCGCCCTTGAACCAGACGAAGTACTCCGCGACGGGGCGGTGCGGCACCGCGACGCCCTTGGGCACTCCGGTGGTCCCCGACGTGTAAATCAGATACGCGGTGTTGTCCGGCCGCAGCGGCCGCAGCCGGTCGTCGTCCGTCGGGTCGTGCACGGGCTGGGCCACCAAGTCGGTCACCGGCTCGCGCAGCACCAGCTTCGCGTCGCAGTCCCCGAGGATGAACTCCAGCCGGTCCCTCGGGTAGGTGGGGTCGACGGGCACGTACACCGCGCCGGACTTGGCGATCCCCAGCGCGGTGACGACCAGATCCGGCGACTTGTCGAGCAGGACGGCGACGCGGTCCTCGCTGCCTATCCCCCGCCCGATCAGCCAGTGCGCCAACCGGTTTGCTTGCTCGTTGATGTCGCGATAGGTGAGCCGGCGGCCCTCGTAGCTGACGGCGATCGCCTCAGGAGTGCGCGCGGCCTGCTCGGACACCAGGTCGGCGAGCGTTCTGGGTGGGGTGCCGAACGCCTCGCCGCGGGACACCTCGCGTAGCCACTCGGCGTCGGCCTCGCCCGTCAGCGCCAGCCCGGCCAGCGACTGCTCCGGCCGGGCGAGCGCGTCGTCGAGCAGCACGGCGAAGTGTTCCAACAGCTGACGCGCAAGGGCGGGTTCGAGAATGTCCAGTTGGTGTTCGGCCTCGACCAGCGCGCCAGTGCCGTCGAACTCGACCATGAAACCCAGCGGCAGCTGGGTGAGGTTGCTGCGCAGGTCGTAGCGGACGCAGTCGACACCGGGCGGACGGAATCCGCCCCCGTCGGGCTCGCGGAATCCGAAGCTGATCCGGGTCATCCGTTCGGCGCCGTGCCGGCGGTCGGGGTTCAGTTCGCGCACCGCGCGGTCGAGGCCGACCCGTTGGTGCGCGAACGCCCCGGTGGCGATGTCGCGCGTCGATTTGAGCAACTCGCGGAAGCTCATCGCCGGGCGCGGCCGCAGCCGCATCGTCACCGTGTTGCCGAAATAGCCTATGGCGTCCTCGGTTCCGGCGCCGCGGTTGAGCACCGGTGCGGCCACCAGAAAGTCATCGCTGTGCGTGTAGCGGTGCACCAGCGCGCCAAAAGCGGCCAGCAGGACCATGTATGGGGTGCAGCCGGTGTCGCGGGCCATCGCCGTCGCTCGTTGGGCGGTGTCGCTTGACAATCGCATCGTGCAACGGGCGGCGCGCCAGCTGGTCGGCATGGTCGTGCCCGCCGGCCCCGGGAGTTCCAGTGGCTCCGGCGGATCGGCCATGACGGCGCGCCAGTAGTCGAGATCGGCCTCAGTGGTGTCCGGTCCGGATGGGGCCGGCAGGGAACGTTCCGGTCCGAGGTCGGCGCCGCCGTACGCCTTGGTGAGATCGGCGAAGAAGACGCGCCACGAGCCGTCGTCCCAGGCGATGTGGTGGGCCACGAACAGCAGGACGTGTTCGTCCGCGGCGGTGCGCACGACGGTGATCCGCAGTGGTGCGTCGGCGGAAAGGTCGAAGGGCGCCGTGAATTCGCGTTGAGCCAGCACTTCGAGGCGAAGCCGGCGTGCCTGCTCCGACAGCCCGGTCAAGTCGTGTTGCGCCCACGCCGGACGGAGATCGTCGTGCACCGTCGGCCGGGGATCCCCCTCGTCGCTGAGCGCGTAGGTGGTGCGCAGGATCCGGTGGCGGCGCGACACGGCGTCCACGGCATCGTGCAGCCGGGCGAGATCGATATCGCCGGTAATCCGATACGAGACGCAGACATTGAGCAGCGCGCCACTGGGGTCGGCCATCTGGACGAACCACATCCGGGCCTGGCCGTCGGAGAGTTGGTCGTCGGTACTGCTGCCGGTGTCTTCGGTGTCGGACGCAAGACCGCGTTCGGCAAGCCTGCGACGAAGCAGCTCCAGTCGGGCCGCGTCGAGCCCGGCGGCGGTGTCGGCGATGTCAGTCACGCGCATTGTCCATTTTTCAGGTCCACTTTCTGTGCCGCTTCGGAGCGCTCGTCTGCACGCTCGAGTTGTTCGACAAGTTCGTCGCCGGTGATCTCACCCATCAGCGTGGCCAGCGACACCGTCCGGCCGGTCGTCCTTTTGAGGCGTTTGCGCAGTTCGACCGCCAGCATCGAGTCGATGCCCAGATCGAAGAGCGATTCAGTGAGGTTCAATTCGCCGGCCGGCGCGATGCCCAGCACCGCCGCCAATTGGCCGCGCACCGCGTCGACGATCGGTACTGAGTTGTTCGCGGAAGGCTGGTCGGCTTCCTCGGATCGCTTGGCGTCGAGGAAGATCCGCAACCGGGTCGCGTCGGCGGAGAACACCAGCGGGTCGTCGCGCCACTCGCGAAGGCTCGCCCCGATCGCTGCTTGGGGCGCCATCGGGCGCAGACCGGACCGCTCGATGTCTGCGCGCTCGGTCGAATCCAGGATGCCCGAGCCCTGCCACAGCCCCCATTTCACCGCGACGCAGTGCCTGCCACCGGCGCGCAGCTCGGCGGCCATGGCGTCCAGCAGGCGGTTGGCCGCCGAGTACGCCGCGTGCCCGCGTCCGCCCCACAGTCCGGATACGGACGAACACAACAGCATTCGCGCGTCCGGTCGGGTGGGCCACAGCTCGGTCAGATGGGCGAGGCCGCCGACCTTGGCGGCGAAGGTGTCGGCGACCGCGCCCGGCGTGAGGGCGCGCCGCCCTTCCAAGGTGCCGAAGGTGGCGGTGCCCGCCGCGTGCACGATCAGCGAGGCGCCGGGCCCGCCGTATTCGGCTGCGACAAGCGACAATTGGGCCGGGTCGGTGATATCGCACGGCGGTGACAGCAGTTCGGTTCCGTATTCGGCCGCCAACGTCCTCAGCACTTGGGGATCCGCGGGGCGGCGGCTCAGCAGCGTGATGCGCCGCGCGCCGCGCTCGGCGAGGTAGCGGGAGTAGTGCAGGCCGATGGTGCCGGCGCCGCCGGTGATCACGACGTCGTCGAGCAGCCGCGAGTCCGCTGGCCATTCCGGGGCGGCGGGCGCATCGCGGAAGGTGCGCTCGAACAATGCGTACCCGTTGGCGACACCGCGCAACACGGCTTCACCGACACCGGCGATCAGTGCGTCCACGGCGGCGAGGCCGGCCGCTGGCGCCAGTTCCGCCGACGGCAGGTCGAGATGGGTGAAAGCCCGCTCGGGATAATCGAATCCGATGCTGCGGTGCATCGCGGCCAGCGCCGCGTGGCCCGCCGACGGCGGCGCATCGAGCTGGCCCACCCGCTCGGCCGCCACGGTGATCAGGCACACGGTGTGGCATCGGGGGCCCGGCGCGTTCGCGAAGTCGAGCACACCGGACCCGATCACCTCGGGCAGCACCTCGGCGGCCTGGTAGGCCCCGGCGCATTCGAGGGCGGGCGCGATCGCGACGACGATCTCCGCATCCCGCGGTTGACTGAGCTGGGCTACCGGGTGGGAGTCGATCGCCGCGACGAGCGCGCTCGCCAGCGCCCCGTCGGCGCCCAGGTCCATGACCGCGATCGGCACGGGCGCTCCCGGTATCGGCGGCGATGTGGGCTCCCAGTGCTCGACGGAGATGGTGAGCCCGTCCGGTGTCGCGGGCACGGCGGACAGCGGCTCCGGGTGCGCCCACATCGGGGTTGCGCGCATTGGCGCGTTCGGGAATCCCCTCAAGCCTGCGATGCCGTCGGCATTCAGGTGGTCACCCCAGGGGTAGCCGGGGTCCGCGACCGCCGCTGTGGCGATGTTGGCCGACAGCGTGTCGACCAACGACTCATCCCGGCGACTTGAACCGACCAGCACCGCCGGGTCGTCGGGTAGATCCGCCTCGAAGATCTGGCCGATCGAGAACAGCAGCGCGGGATGCGCTGACAACTCGATGAACGACCCGGCGCCACAACGGATTGCCGACTCGAACGCGCGGTCCAACCGCACCGTGTTGCGCAGGTTCGCATACCAGTAGTCGCCGAAGGGCGTGTTCGGCGCCACGACGTCGCCGGTGGTGCCCCCGATGAATTGCACTGGGGCTTCGGCGAATTCCGAGGACGGCAGTCGCGTTTGCAATTCGTCGCGGAGCGACTCGAGCAGGCTGGTGTGCCCCGGGAAGCCGGCGCTGATCTCGCGGGCGAACCGGCC
This sequence comes from Mycobacterium sp. IS-836, assembly GCF_001954275.1. Taxonomy (GTDB): domain Bacteria; phylum Actinomycetota; class Actinomycetes; order Mycobacteriales; family Mycobacteriaceae; genus Mycobacterium. The sequence continues at coordinate 59,533 of NZ_MBEU01000041.1, forward strand.
GTTGCCGCGAACCGCGTCGGCCATCGCGAGCACCGCGTCGCGGTCGCCGGATACCGCGACGGTGGATGCGGAGTAGACCACCGACACCTCCGCCCAGCCGTCGGTGGCCGCTATCAGCGCCTCGGCCTCCCGGGCGCCGATACCCAGCGTCGCCATCGCGTAGTGGCCCGGAAGCCGGTCGACGACGCCGGCGCCGGCCGCGACCACGGCGACGGCGTCGGGCAGCGTGATGCTGCCGGCGACGACGGCGGCGGCGACCTCACCGAGACTCTGGCCAATGGTGAGGTCGGGAACCACGCCGCAGGAGCGCCACACCTCCGCCAGGGCGACGGCGTGGACGAATTGGGCTCCCTGGACCTCGATTTCGCAGAAGGTCCGCGCATCGTCCGCGGCCGTCAGGTAGCGCAGTGGCGACGCGATGCCGGCGGCGTCGAACGCGGCGACGCAGCCATCGGTCGCCGCCCGATAGCGCGGGAGCGACCGGTAGGCGACGGCGCCCATGCCCGGCCAGTGTCCCCCCTGACCGGGAAACACGAACGCCTGCCGGGGCGCCGAACCCAGCGCCGAACCGGCGACAAGGGGATGCTCGCGCCCCGCGGCCAGCGCACGCAACCCGTCGACGAGCTCGAGGCGGTCCGCGGCGCGGAGCACCGCGCGGTGCTTGCGCACCCGTCGGGTCTTGTGCAGTTGCCGAGCCACCTGCGGCACAGTCGTTTCCGGAACGCGGTCGAGGTAGTCGGCGATCGCCCGGGCATCCGCGACGACGAGTTCGTCGGCGTGCGCGCTGAGCAGTACCGGGATGCGCCCGTCGGGCAACCGGGCCATCACGCGACCCTGCTGGTGTCGGGCATCGAGACGATCAGGTGGGTATTGGTGCCGCTCATCCCGAACGCGGACACCGCGGCGGTGCGCCATCCGTCGATCGCCCGCCACGGGGTGAGCTTGTCCGCCAACCGCAAACCTTGGTTGTCCCAGTCTATTTCGCGACTGGGTTCGTCGACGTGCAACGTCGGAGGCACCGCGGCGTGTTCGGCGGCCAGGATGACCTTGGCGAGACCCAACGCGCCCGCCGCGGCCTGCGCGTGCCCGATGTTCGACTTGACCGACCCCAGCAGCGGTCCGCGCCCGGGCGGTGCGGTCCCGTAACTCGCCGCCATCGACAGCAGTTCCGTCCGGTCGCCGAGCCGGGTTCCGGTGGCGTGCCCTTCGATCATCCCGACGTCGACGGGCTTGACCCCGGCCTGGGCGATGGCGCGCCGAAACAGTCGCAGCTGCGCGTCGCCGCTGGGCGCCATCAGCCCGTTGCTGCGTCCATCGGAGTTCACGCAACTGGCGCGCACCTCGGCGAGGATGCGGCGCCCGTCGGCGACCGCCCTGGACCGGCGCTGCAGGACGAACATGGCCGCACCCTCCGCCCAGACGGTTCCGCTGGCGTGCGCGCTGTAGGGCCGGCAGTGGCCGTCATCGGACAGCGCGTGCTTCTTGGAGAACTCGACGAAATAGCCGGGAGTGCCCATCACGCACACGGCGCCGGCGAGCGCGAGGTCGCAGTCGCCGGCCCGGATCGCTTGCACGGCGGTGTGGAACGCCGCCAGCGCGGACGAGCACGCGGTGTCGACGGTCAGCGCGGGCCCCGCCAGGTCCAGCGTGTAGGCGATGCGCCCCGAGATGACACCCAGCGACGTCCCGGTCATCAGATGCCCTGTGTGATGCGAGAATTCGGACAGGCCGGGGCCGTATTCGAGCGCCGAGGCGCCGACATAACAGCCGACATCGTGACCGGCCAGGTCGTCGGGATTGATCCCGCTGTTCTCCACGCTGCGCCACGCGACCCTCAGTGCGACCCGCTGCTGGGGGTCCATGGCCGTCGCTTCCCGCGGGGAGATGCCGAAGAACTCGGGATCGAATGCCGGTGCGCTGGACAGGAATCCACCAAGGTTGCTGATGGGCTTGAATCCGTCTCGCCGCGATGCGTCGAACAGCTCGCGAAGGGCCCAGCCCCGATCGGTGGGGAACGGGCCGAGTCCTTCCCGTTGCTCGGACAGCAACGCCCAGAAATCGTCGACGGTTTCGATCCCGCCGGGCGCTTCGAGTGCCAGCCCGACGATCACCACCGGGTCGTTATCGGACATCGGCGCTCACCATCCGGGCCACCGCGTCGAGATGGTCGTTGAGGTAGAAGTGGCCGCCCTCGAAATCCGTCAGCGTGAACCGGCCGGATGTGTGAGTTTGCCACGTGGCCAACGTTTCCCGGCTGATGCGGTGGTCGCGGCTGCCACCGACCGCATGGATGTCGGCGCGGATGCGTACGTCCGGCGGGCACGAATAGGCGTTCAGGGCGGTGTAGTCGGCCTGCACCGCCCGCACCAAGAGTTCGACGAATTCCTCGTCCTCCAACAGCGCGGGATCGGTGCCACCGAGGTCCACCATGTCCGCCAGCACGCCGCTGGCGCTGGTTGGCAACGGCCCATACGCGGTGACCGTTGACGGGGCCTGCCCGGCGGAAGCCCACAGCACGCGCACCGGCACCCCGTTGCGCTCGGCCACCCGGGCGAACTCGAAGGCCACCACCGCGCCCATGCAATGGCCGAACAGGCTCAGCGGAGCGGCCGCGGCCCAGTCGCCCGCGTCGAACAACTCGGTTGCCAGCGCACCGATGCTCTCCGCGGCGGGGTGATGCCGGCGGTCCGCGCGCTGCGGGTACTGCACCACGTAGGCGTCGACGCCGTTGGCCGACAACGCTTTAGCCAGCGACCGGTACGCCGCGGCGGCACCGCCGGCGTGGGGAAACACGACCACCGAGCCGTTCGCCGTAGCGCCGGTAAACCGCTTCACCCAGGGCTGGAATTCCCGCCGGATGGGTTGGTCGGTCGGTGCATCGAGCGCGGACAACACGTCGGCGCGCGACATGTCCGCGATCTCCAGGTACACCTCGGCCACCAGCTCGAGTCGTTCGGCGTCGGAGTCCCGGGCGATGAGCAGCTGCGCCAGCGTGGCGGCGGTCCTGGCGGCAAAGACGTCGGCGACCATCAGGCTCGGCGAATCGAGCCACTGGCGGATCGCCGCGACGGCCTGCGTCGCAAGCACGGAATCGCCGCCGAGGGAGAAGAAGTCGTCGTGCACCCCCACGGCGTCGCGGTTCAGCAGCCCCGCGACGATGTGGCACAGCGCCCGTTCCAGCTGCGTTCGCGGCGCCCCGTAGTGCGCCGACGTGTCGCGGGCCTGGTCGGCCACCGCGGCGGCCAGCTCGCCACCGACGGTGCGCCGGTCGATCTTGCCGCCGTCGGTGAAGGGGATGCGCTCGACCACGGAAATGTATGCCGGAATCATGTGTGCGGGAACGAGTTCGACGAGGACCTCGCGAATCCGCCGGGCGTCCAGGGCGACGTCGTCGAGGCAGACGTGGGCCGCCAACACCTCGGCGCCGCCCGGCGCGGGAACCAGGGCGGCCACGGCCGCGCGCACCCCGGGCACGCGGCGCAGCGACGCCTCGATCTCGCCGAGCTCCACGCGATAGCCGCTTATCTTGATCCGGTAGTCGGCGCGGCCGACGAACTCGAGGGTGCCGTCCGGCCAGTAGCGGGCCAAATCACCGGTGCGGTACCAGATCCGGCCGTCGCGGAGAACGAAACGTTCCGCGGTGAGTTCGCCGCGGCCGCGGTAACCCCGGGCGATGCCCCGTCCGGATATCCACAGCTCCCCCGCGACCCAGTCGGGACAGTCGGCGCCGGCGTCGTTGACGACCCGGCATGCGATATTCGGGAACGGGACGCCGTAGGGCACGGCGGTCCAATCGGCCGGCAGGTCGTCGCTCACCTCGAAAATGGTTGCGTGGACGGCGGTTTCGGTCGCGCCGCCCAGCCCGGCGAAGCGCACGTTCGGTGCCAGGGCCCGCAACCGACGAGCCAGCCCGGGCCGCACCCAATCGCCGCCGGTGGGCACCACCCGCAGCGACGACAGCCGCTCGTGGCCGACCTCGACGAGCATCTCCAGCCAGCCCGGCAGGAAGTTCAGCACGGTTACGCCGTGGTCGGCGATGAGCCGGGCCCACGCGTCGGGGTCACGTCGCTGTGCTTCGTCGACCACCACGATCGCCCCGCCCGCGCGCAACGTCGCGAAGACGTCCAGCACCGACATGTCGCATTCCAGCGTCGATAGGGCCAGGCACCGATCGGTGGTGCCGATATCGAAGTGGCGAGTGAGGAATTCGACGGTGTTCATCGCGCCGTCGTGCGTCATCTCGACGCCCTTGGGTTGCCCGGTCGAACCCGAGGTGAACAGCACGTAGGCGAGGTCGGCCGGATCGCCGCCCGCGGGCATGACGTCCGGCGGCGCGGCGGATGCGTCGCGCAGCACGTCGGCGATCGTCAACTCCGGCACCGACAACGACAGCGGCTTCCCGCCGCACACCAGGGCCAGACGCACTCCTCCGGTTTCGAGGATGCGCCGTGCGCGGTCGCGGGGTTGGTCGACCCCGATCGGCAGATACACGCCGCCCGCGGCCAGGATCCCCAGCAGCGCCGGCACCTGTTCGGCGGTCTTGGGGCCCATGACCGCGACCGTGTCGCCAGCGCCGATCCCGCTCGCCCGCAACGCCGCCGCCACCGCCAGCGCCTGATCGCGCAACCGCGCGTAGCTGAGGTCGCCGGAGCTGGCGAACACCGCGGGCGCGTCCGGCCGCAGCCCGGCCTGCCGGAAAAACCCGTGGTGCAACGCCTCACTGCTGGGCGCGGCGGCGCGGGCGTTGACCGCGTCACGCACCGCGCGCTGCGCGGCCGGCAGCGCCGCGGGGCCGGGCGCATCCCAGGCATCGTCGGCCGCGGCCAGCCGGAGCAGTTCGTCGACGTGGTGGGCGAACATCGCGTCGATGACGCCGGGTGCGAAGACGCCGTCGCGCACATCCCAGTTCACCAGTACCCCGCCGTCGAACTCGGTGACCTGCGCGTCGAGCAGCACCTGCGGGCCCTGCGAGATGATCCATCCCGGGCGGCCGAATTGCCCTGTGACATCGGCGCTGAACAATTCACCGAGCCCCAGCGCGCTGGTGAACACCACCGGCGCCAACACCTGCGTGCCGCGGTGGCGGCTCAGGTCGCGCAACACCGACAGCCCGGGGTAATCGGAATGGGCGGCGGCCAGCCGCATGGCGTCCTGCACCGCTCGCGCCCGGGCCGCGGGGGTCCCCGCGCCGGTCAGGTCCACGTCGAGCAGCAGGGACGAGGTGAAGTCGCCGACCAGCAGGTCGACGTCGGGGTGCAGCGCCTGCCTGGCGAACAATGGGACGTTCAGCAGGAACCGTTGCGAGGCGGACCACCGCCCCAGCGCATTGGCGAACGCCGCGGCCAGCGCCATCGCCGGGGTGATGCCGCGTGCCCGGGCGCGGGCGAACAGCGCGTCGCGGGTCGCCGGGTCCAGCCAGTGCCAACGACGGGTGCTCCGGCGTGACTCGCGGCCCCCGCTCGAGGGCAGCGCCGGCGGGTCGGGCAGCCGCGGGATGCGCTGCGCCCACCACTCGCGGTCGGCGTCGCGGGCGGGTTGCGGGCGCGTCTCCTCCCGCGCGACGGCCTGGCGGTATTCCCGGTAGCTGTAACCCAATTCGGGTAGGTCGCGGCCGAGATAGAGGGCGGCCAGGTCCGACATCAGGGTGCGGTAGCTCATCGCGTCGGCGGCCTGCATGTCCAGGTCGACGTGCAGCCGCGAACGCTCACCTGGCAGCAGCGTCAACGCCAGTTCGAACACCGCCCCGTCGAGCTGCTGGTGTGATTTGGCGTCGCGGATCTCGGCCAGGCGCCGCTCGACGAGATCATCGTCGAGGTGGCGCAGGTCCTCGACGGTGACGGGGAAGTCTGGGCATTCCGAGGTCGAGGCGATGCGCTGGGTGCCGTCGGATCCGAACCGCACGCGCAGCATCGGGTGACGACGCGCCAGCCGGGTGGCCGCCGCGCGGAGCCGGTCAGGGTCGGTAGCGCCGCCGTCGAACTCGACGTAGAGGTGCCCGGCCACCCCGCCGAACGGCTGGTTGTCCTGGCGGCCGACCCACATCGCGTGCTGCATCGGGGCGAGCGGAAACGGCTCGTCGGAAGCGCCGTCATGGGGGGCGGGCGGGTCGGCTAGCGTGTCAATGGTTGGCGGCGAGCCGGCCGTCACCAACTCCGACCACGCCTCGATGGTCGGTGTCGCGGCCAGCGTGGCGAAATCTATTCCGATGCCGTGGCGGCGCCAGCGACCGGCCAGCGTCATCATCCGGATCGAGTCGAGGCCCTGGCCGATAAGGTTGCTCCCAGGCTGAACCGTGTCGGCGGGGACGCCGAGCAGCTCGGCCACCTCCGCGCGGATGTCCTCCGAGCACGCCGGGGCACGTACCACGAACCCTCCTCGGAATTAGCAAAGGCTGCCCTAATTTCTTTGGGTACCCTATCCTCGATCACCGGGTCGCCGCCACTAGCCCCCCATTGAGGAGTCCGATGCCCGCACACACCGCACAGCCGGCGGCAACAGGCCTGGAGGGATTCGTGCCGTTCCCCTCCGATCGGGCCGCCGCGTACCGGGCGGCCGGGTATTGGACGGGCCGGACCGTGGACGCGATCCTCGCCGACGCGGCCCGGCGCTGGCCCGACCGGATCGCCGTGCTCGATGCAGTGCCGGGTGAGCAACTCAGCTATGCCGAACTCGACGAGCGGGCCGACCGTGCTGCGGCGGGGCTGCGCGGTCTGGGCATCGGACGGGGCGACCGGGTGTTGCTGCAGCTGCCGAACGGTTGCCAATTCGCGGTTGCGTTGTTCGGGCTGTTGCGCGCGCGGGCGATCCCGGTGATGTGTCTGCCCGGTCATCGGGCCGCCGAGTTGGGACACTTTGCCGCTGTCGGTCAAGCCAGCGCGCTGTTAATTGCCGACGCCGCAAACGGTTTCGACTATCGGGCGATGGCACGCCAGCTCGCCGAGGATCACCCCACGCTCCAGCACGTCATCGTCGACGGCGACCCCGGTTCGTTCGTTTCGTGGCGGCGGCTGTGCGAGTCGGCGGCGGCTCCGGATACCGAAGCGCCGGTGGATCCGGAATCGCCTGCCCTGCTACTGGTTTCCGGCGGAACCACCGGCCTGCCCAAGCTCATTCCCCGCACGCACAACGACTACGTGTTCAACGCGACCGCGAGCGCCGACGTCTGCGGGCTCACCGCCGACGACGTCTGTCTGGTGGTGCTTTCCGCGGGCCACAACTTCCCGCTGGCCTGTCCTGGGCTACTCGGTGCGATGACGGTGGGCGCCACCACCGTGTTCGGCACCGACCCCAGCCCGGAGGCGGCCTTCGCCGCCATCGACCGGCACGTCGTCACCGTCACCGCCGTGGTGCCTGCGCTGGCCAAACTGTGGGCACAGGCCTGCGACTGGGAACCGCTGACACCGAAGTCGTTGCGGCTCTTGCAGGTTGGCGGTGCCAAACTGGAACCCGAGGACGCCCAACGGGTGCGCGCGACGCTGACCCCGGGCCTCCAGCAGGTATTCGGGATGGCGGAAGGATTGCTCAATTTCACCCGTCCCGGCGATCAGCCGGAATTGCTCGACGGCACCCAGGGCCGGCCATTGTGCGCGGCTGACGAACTGCGCATCGTCGACGGCGCGGGCGAGCCGGTGGCGCCCGGCGAAGAGGGCGAGCTGCTGGTGCGCGGCCCCTATACGTTCAACGGTTACTTCCGTGCCGAGCGCGACAACGAGCGCTGCTTCGATCCCGACGGGTTCTTCCGCAGCGGCGACCTGGTCCGCCGCCGGGAAGACGGCTACCTGGTGGTCACCGGGCGGGTGAAGGACGTGATCTGCCGCGGCGGTGAGACCATTGCGGCCGCGGACCTCGAAGAGCAGCTGCTCAGCCACCCCGCGATCTTCTCTGCCGCGGCCGTCGCGCTGCCCGACCCCTACCTTGGCGAAAAGATTTGCGTCGCCGTCGTTTTCACCGGCGAACCCCTCAGCCTGGCGCAACTGAACACTTATCTCGACCGACGCGGTGTGGCCGCGCACGCCCGGCCCGACATGTTGGTCGCGATGCCCTCGCTGCCGACCACACCCATCGGCAAGGTCGACAAAAAGGCGATCGCCCGACAGGTCGGCGCCGTAGGCTGACGCCAAGCGACGGTCGCGTGCGCGATGCTAAGTTCGACGGCAGGCGCGAAGGAGCCGAACAATGGGTGAAGCTTTATGGGGTTTTCTGACGGTACTCGCCCTCGTGCTGGCGCTGGTGTTCGCGGCGGTTGCTTTCGTCTTCACAATGCAGTTGCGCAACCGACCGCCTACCGCGATAGGCGAAGAAATAGGCAGCGCCAGGGCGGTCACGCAAAAGGTGCGCAAACGCGAACCGCTGTCACCCGATGAGTTGGACTATGCGCGGCAAATCATCGCCGCTCGCAGCTCGTTGATGGCGTTGTGCATCCCCGGCGCTCTATTCATGGTGGGCTGCTTTTATGTGTTCGGCAGCCTTTACCACCTGCATGGGGCGACGCCCTCCGAGCGGACATTTCTCGGGGTTTTCCCCATGCTGGCCGGGACGAACCTCACGGTTCAGGTTCTCAGAAGCGCAAGGCTGAAAAGGCACCTGCGCAAGGCGTACTGAGGCGTTCCGGCGCAGTGCCGATCGTCTGGGCGCGCTCCCATTTCCCGTTAGGCACATGACCGTCTACTATCTGCATGGGCATGAAGGCGGGGGCGGGATGCGCAGACGAGATCCGGAACCGAAGTTCGGAGAGGTGATCGAGTGAGCCCTCGTTCGGTCGGCAGGACCGTCTTGGCACGCGTCTGGATGCCATTGGTGGCGGTCATTGCTATCGGCGTGGGCGCGGTGGCCATGGTGAAGGTGCACCAGTTCTCTAATCCCCCGCCCGTCATCACCGTCAATGAGCCGGCAGCGCCTCCGGAGTTCAGTATCAAACGGCTCACGTACGAGTTGTTCGGCTCCGTCGGCGATGGCGGGATGCTCGTCTGGGTGGACATCAACGGACATCCACACCAGGTCGATCTCACGACCTTGCCGTGGTCGCATACGGAGTTGACCACACTCACGGTGGTGTCCGGCAGCATCTCGGCGCAGGTTCATGGTGGTCAAGTCGGCTGCCGGTTGCGGGTAAATGGCGTTGTCCGCGCTGAACAATCCGATGCTCATCAGGACGCACACGTCTATTGCCTGGTGAAATCCGCATGAGCGAACACCAGGCGCAGCCTCGGGCGAAGCGCCCCTTGGTCCCCAGGATGGTCCGCATCTTCGCGATACCGATCATCGCCTTCTGGGGCCTGCTCGCCGTGTCGACGAACACCTTCATGCCGCAGGTCGAGAGGGTTGCGGAAGAGCTCGCGGGGCCACTGGTCCCGCACTACGCGCCGTCACAGCGCGCGCTGCTAAGCATCGGCGCGAAGTTCCACGAGTCGAATTCGACCAGCCTGGCCATGATCGTGCTCGAAGCCAACCGGCCGTTGGGCGACGCGGATCATCGGTACTACGACGATCTGATGCGCCGGTTCAAGCAAGACCCCAAGCATGTGCAGTACGCCATGGATCTGTGGGGGAAGCCGATCACCGCGGCAGGGGCCCAGAGCCTCGACGGCAAGTGCGCATACGTGCTGTTGCGTCTCGCGGGCGATATCGGCCAGATGCAAGCGAATGAGTCCGTTGCCGCCGTTCGGGATATCGTCGACAAGGACGCGCCGCCGCCCGGGCTCAGGGTCTATGTCAGCGGCGCGGCCCCGCTCGCCAAAGACACTGTGGCTATTGCGAATTCGAGCCTGAACAACATCACGATCGTGACGATCTTCCTCATCATTGCGATGTTGCTGCTGGTGTACCGCTCCATCGTCAACCTGTTTGTGCCGTTGGCCGGAGTTCTGTTCGAGATGCTGGTCGCGAAGGGGGTTATCGCCACCCTTGGGCATCTCGGGTACATCGAGCTCTCGTCATTCGCAGTGAACATCGTCGTCGCGCTGACGCTGGGAGCGGGGACGGACTACGGCATCTTCTTGATGGGCCGCTATCACGAGGCCCGGCACGACGGCGAAAGCAGGGAGCAGGCGTTTTACACCGCGTACAAGAGCGTCGCACCCGTCATCCTCGGCTCGGGGCTGACGATCGCGGGGGCTTGTTACTGCCTGACCTTCGCGCGGCTCAACTATTTCCACACCATGGGGCCGGCCGTCGCGATCAGCATGCTGTTTACCATCGCCGCAGCGCTGACGCTGGGCCCGGCCTTCTTGACGGTGGGCAGTCTTTTTGGGCTCTTCGACCCAAGGAGCAAGGCCAAGGCGCATCTGTATCGGCGGTTCGGGACGAGCGTGGTCCGGTGGCCGGTGCCGATCCTCTTCGCCAGCGCCGCCGCCGTTCTGCTTGGGGCGATCTTCGTGCCGACGTACCGGCAGAACTACGACGACCGCCAGTACCAGCCGCACGACTCCCCGGCCAACCTCGGTTTCCAGGCTGCCGACCGGCACTTCCCGAAGAGCAAGCTGTTCTCCGAGATGCTGATGATCGAGTCAGATCACGACATGCGGAACTCGGGTGACTTCATCTCATTAGACCGCGCGGCCAAGGCCCTCGAACGCCTTCCCGGCGTCGCGATGGTGCAAAGCATCACCAGGCCGATGGGCCGAGCTTTGGAACATGCCACCATTCCCTACTTGTTCACCACACAAGGCAGCGGGAGCGGTCAACAGCTCCCGTTCACCAAGCAGCAAAACGCCAATACCAACGAGCAGGCACAGATTACGCAGCACACGGTCGCGGTCTTGCGCAAAGAAATCGGCTTCTTCCAAACGATGTCGGATGAGATGCACAAGACGGTCATCACCATGGAAGACATGCAACAGGTCACCGACGAGTTGAGGTCGAACCTTGCCAACCTCGAGGACTTCTTCCGGCCGATGCGCAGCTATTTCTATTGGGAGAAGCACTGTTTCGACATTCCCATCTGCTACGCATTCAGGTCGCTGTTCGAATCGGTCGACGGCCTCGACAAAATGGCCGACGACATCAAGGACGCCGTAAATTCTCTCGAGGTCATCGACAAGACCTTGCCGCAAATCATCACGCAGCTGAAACTCACGGCCGACGACTCGGAGGCGTTAGCCTCGCTATTGGTCAGCACCTACGGCCAGTCTTCTCTGCAGTCCACCCAGACCGACCAGACGTTCGAAGACCAGATCAATGTGGGGCTCGACTTCGACCAGTCCCGCAGCGACGACTTCTTTTACATCCCGCACGAGGCCTTCGACAACGACGACGTCAAAACCGGTATGCAGCTGCTGATGTCGCCCGACGGCAAGGCGGCCCGGCTCATCATCACCCATGAGGGCGATGCCAACGGCCCCGAAGGCGTGCAGCACGTAGAACAGTTCCCCACGGCGATAACCGTGGCACTCAAAGAGACTTCGCTGGCCGGCTCGAAGGTTTATATCGGCGGTTCGGGATCAACCAACAAGGACATCAAGCAGTACGCGGCGTCCGATCTGCTGATCGTGGCGATCGCCGCCTTCGTGCTGATCTTCTTGATCATGTTGTTCCTCACCAGAAGCCTGATGGCGGCCGTTGTCATCCCCGGCACGGTGGCCTTCTCCTACGCCGGGGCGTTCGGGCTCTCCATCCTCGTGTGGCAGCACCTGATCGGCCTGCCGCTGCACTGGTTGGTATTGCCGCTGACGTTCATCATCCTGGTGGCGGTGGGTTCGGACTACAACCTGCTGTTGATCCTTCGTGTCAAAGAGGAGCTGCACGCCGGAATCCACACCGGCCTGATCCGCGCGCTCGGAAGCACCGGCGGCGTAGTGACTTCCGCCGGTTTGGTGTTCGCGTTCACCATGCTGGCAATGCTCACCAGCGATCTGCGCACCGTCGGCCAGGTGGGTTCGACCGTCTGCATCGGGCTGCTCCTCGACACGCTGATCGTGCGTTCGTTCATCGTGCCGTGCATCCTGCGGATCCTCGGGCCGTGGTTCTGGTGGCCAACCCTGGTGCGGTCGCGCCCATTACCCCAGCGAGCGGGCTAGAAGTTCAGCCCGGAGAACATGATTCGGCTGGGGTCGTACTTCTGCCGTACGGCGGTCAGCCGGGCCAGGTTCGGGCCGAAGTACCGCGACGGCGGCTGGTTGGCCTCAATGTAGTTCACGTAGCCGCCCACCGAATACTGTTGTACCGCTTGGTGTGCCGTGCTGAGCCAGCTGGTCGCGGCGGTCGGGTCACCGGTCTCGACGTACCACTGCACCAGGGCGGACTGCTGGCGCCACGGATATGCCGTGGCGCCCGGTGCCACGCTGGCGAGGGCACCATCGAGCGCGTGCATGATGGCGAGCATGCGGCCCGCGCCGCGCGGAAAAGCATTGACGGCCGAGGCGATCCCCTGGGCGACCGCGGCGTTGACGGTCGGAAAGACATCGGATCCGCCGACGTATCCCAGCGGCGACGGGTTGAGGTTCCCGACGGCGAGATAGTTCACCAGGTCCATGTAGTTGAACGTGTGGCTCTCGGTGCCGGACGGTTGTATTCCCACCGCTCGGGTGATGGCCGCGGCGGTGCCGTTTCCCGATCCGGCCGGGCAGGTGGCCAGGATCCGGCAATGCGTGCCCATCGGGTCGACGGTGGCGTCGGCCAGTGCCCAGCTGTTCCGGTCGGCGGTGCGCAGCCAATTCTGCCAACCGACTAGCACCTGGGCGAACGACTGCGGCGGGAAGTTGAGGTTGACGGCGTCGACGTCCTTGGTCGGGAATGTCGCGAAGGTCAGCGCGGTCGTCACGCCGAAGTTGCCGCCACCGCCGCCGCGTAGCGCCCAGAACAGATCGGGGTTGCTGCCGGCGGACGCGGTGACCGCCTGGCCGCTGGGCAGCACCACGGATGCCGACGTCAACTGGTCGCACAGCAGGCCCGCGTGCCGGGACTGGGCGCCCATTCCGCCGCCCAGGGCGTGCCCCGCGGCCCCGACCGAGGGGCAAGTACCCGTCGGGACGCCGCGGCCGGCCGCGGCCAGGGTCCGGTGCATCGTGTACAGACTGGTCGCCGGCGTCACGGTGACCTGCCCGGTGGAGGCGTCGTAGTTGGCGTCCCCGGGCAGCTGTCGCAGGTCGAGCACCATGGCGCCATTCGCGGTGGACGCCCCGATATAGGAGTGCCCACCGCTGCGCGGGGCGACCTTGAGGTTGTTGGCGGCGGCGAAGGCCATCGCCTTTTGCACGTCGGCCGCCGATTTCGGGGTGACGATCGCCGCCGGCGTATAGCCGTTGTAGTTGGTGTTGAAAACCTGCTTGGCCGAGCCGAATTGGGGACTGCCCGGTAGCAATACCTCCCCGCCGAGGGCGTTCGACAGACCGTCCCAGCCGGTGGCGTTCGGAGCGGCGGTGGCGCGCACCCAGCCGATGCGGCCCGATCCGAGCACCGCGCCGGCGGCCAATGCCCCGGCGGCGCCCCGCAGGAACGCCTGCCGCGAGATTTCACGCGCCATCGTCGGGCTCCCGCGATTGCGTCATGTTCGGCATTCTCGACCACGAAAACCGCGGTGCCTCGCGACGTGACGCGGGGTGACACAAACGTGCCCCAACCGTTACTCGGCTGGACCGCTAGCGACGCGCAACCAAATACGGCGCCAGCGTTGAGAGCTTCTCGCAGGTCTCCTCGAATTCGCGTTCGGGGTCCGACGCCGCGATGATGCCCGCGCCCGCCCTCAGCCACGTCGCACCGTCGCGCTCGTAGGCCGCCCGCAGCGTCAGCGCGGCGTCCAGCCCGCCATCCGCTGAAATCATCACCACCGCACCGGAATACAGGCCACGCGGGTGATCGTCGAGGCGCAGGATGGCCTCGACACCCGCCGCCTTCGGGATGCCCGAGGCGGTGACCGCCGGAAAGAGCGCTTCCAGCGCGTCCATCCGGTCGCGCGAGGGGTCCAGCCGGGCGCTGATCGTCGAGCCGAGATGTTGCACGCTGCCCCGCTCCCGCACGGTCATGAAATCGGTGACCACCGGTGTGCCCGGCACGGCGACCTCGGTGATCTCGTGCAGCGAGCTGCGCACCGAAATCGCGTGCTCGACAATCTCTTTCGAATTCGATTCGAGATCGTCACGAGCCTCGCGATCCCGGGCGGGACCGCGACCGAGCGCGCGGGTTCCGGCCAGGGGTTCGGTCACCACCTCGCCTTCGTGGACGGCGGCGACAAGTTCGGGGCTGTAGCCGACGGCGCGAATTCCGCCCAGGCGCAACAAAAACGACCGCACCGGGGTGTTGTGCCGGCGGCCCAGCCGATACGTGGCCGGGAAGTCCACCGCGAAAGGCACTTCAACGCAACGAGACAGGATCACCTTGTGGTAGTTGCCCGCGCCGATCTCGCCGACGGCCGTCGCCACGCGATCGCGGTAGCCGGACGGGTCGGCGGTCACCCCGACTTCGCGGGCGTCGCCCGCGCGCGGAACACCGGCTTCGAGTAGGCCGAGCACCGCCTCGCGGTGAGATGTGCCCGCGTTTAAAAGCTGAACCGTCTCCGAGGTCACCACAATGCGGGTGCGTGGCCAAAACAATCGGGCCAGCGGGGTTCGCGGTGACAGCCGCTGCTGCAGCCCGAAGCGGTAGACGCCGAATTCAAACGCGATCCAGCCGAACACCTGGTCGGTTTCCAGCAACAACCGATCGACGGTCTCACCCAGGACCGGGCCCGGCCGACCGGACCACTGTTGCCGCTGAATCACGCCGTCGCGGACGACGCGCAGTTCGTCGCTGTCCAGTTCGACCATGGCCTGCACACCGCTGGCCAGCACCCATTGACCACCGTGCTCGTAGAGCAGGTACTCCTCGCCCAACCGCTCGGGCAGCACCGCAGCCAGCTCCGCCGCCAGGTCGGCGGGGTCGATATGGGCGGGGAGCGGAATCGGTGGTGACGTGGTACCGGCGGAACTCGGCGAAACGCTGACGTCGGTCACGGTTAGTAAATGTAGCCTAACCTATGTAAGCGCGCGCAACCCCCGGCCGCGCGGCGTCGGTGCCGCCCTCCCCCGGCGTGTCCGGGCGACACCAACGCCACACAGTGAATCCCCAGAAAAGTCACAGCGGATTCACGTCGAGCGTCGCTTACACCGGCCCACCAGCGGCGCTGTGACCACGAACTTTGGCGGAATCAGCCATTTGGATACGCCTGTGTTAAACCCTGACGCTTCGCGCTGTGTCCGAGTGGCGGACGCCCACCGGCGGGGTTAAATTCTTGCACGGTCTTGGGAATTCTTGGTGGCCCGGTTGCGGACGGTGCTTCCCCTGATCGTCGCTTAAACAAGAGAGGCACCAATGCTGCAAGAGTTCTGGCACAACTTCACGCACAACCTGTTCAAGCCGCTCCTGCTGTTCTTCTACTTCGGCTTCCTGATCCCGATCCTCAAGGTCCGGTTCGAATTCCCGTACGTGATCTACCAGGGCCTGACGATGTACCTGCTGCTGGCCATCGGCTGGCACGGAGGCGAAGAACTCGCCAAGATCAATGCCTCCAGCGTCGGGGTCATCGTGGGATTCATGGTGCTGGGCTTCGTGCTGAACTTCGTGATCGGCGGCATCGCCTACTTGCTGCTGAATTGGCTGACATCCCTGAGAAGCGTCGACCGCGCAACGGTGGCCGGCTACTACGGGTCGGACTCCGCGGGAACATTTGCCACTTGCGTGGCAGTCCTGACCGCCGTTGGCATCGCCTTCAACGCCTACATGCCCGTCATGTTGGCCGTCATGGAGGTGCCCGGCTGCTTGGTCGCCCTGTACCTGGTGGCGCGCTTGCGACACCGGGGGTTGGATTCGGCGGGCTACATGCCCAACGAGGCCGGATACACGCCGGCCGTCAAGGTCGGGGTCGGTCCCGGCACGCCGGCGCGGCCGCCACAGGGCGCGAGCCTTGAGTCCGAGGACGAGCGCGCCCTCGAGCAGGAGCTGGAGCTTTCGCTGGAGAAGATGGAGCATCCGGAGTGGGAGCCCGAGCGGAGCGCGGCGACTGTGCAGGCCAAGGCGCCCCTGTTCTCCCGCGAGCTCTTCCAGGAAGTCTTCCTCAACCCTGGGCTGGTCCTGCTGTTCGGCGGCATCGTCATCGGCCTCATCAGCGGGTTGCAGGGGCAGAAGGTCGTCGCGGACGACGACAAGTTCTTCGTGTTGGCATTCCAGGGCGTGCTGTGTCTGTTCCTGTTGGAGATGGGCATGACGGCGTCGCGCAAGTTGAAGGACCTGCGAAGCGCGGGCTTCGGTTTCATCTTCTACGGCCTGCTGGCGCCGAATCTCTTTGCGACGCTGGGGATTTTCGCCGCCTACACCTACGCCTACCTGACCCACACCGACTTCAAGACCGGAACCTACGTGCTCTTCGCGGTGCTGTGCGGTGCGGCGTCCTACATCGCCGTACCGGCGGTCCAGCGGCTGGCGATCCCGGAAGCAAGCCCGACGTTGCCGCTGGCCGCCTCGCTCGGTCTGACGTTCTCCTACAACGTCACCATCGGGATCCCGCTGTACATCGAGATCGTCCGGATCGTCGGGCACTGGTTCCCGGGCACGTAACGGACAAAATCGGCGCGGCCGCAGCGGGATTCGGCCGTCGCGATTACCGCGGTGCCGACGACGCAATGCCCTGCGCTTCCTCCGCGATGCGAGCGTGTTAATTGTTCGTAAAGAGGGCTTCACTAAGTTGACTCCGCTGCGGTGAGTCCTCAAGGTTTTAGTGAGTCCTCGGACGCCGCGCGTCAGTTGCCGCTCCCGACTCGGCCGGGCCAGCTCACCAGGAGGCGCGATGGTTCAGGAGTTGTGGCTGAACTTCACCCACAATCTCTTCAAGCCGCTGCTGCTGTTCTTCTACTTCGGCTTCCTGATCCCAATCCTCAAGGTGCGGTTCGAGTTTCCCTACGCGATCTACCAAGGCCTCACCATGTACCTGCTGGTGGCGATCGGCTGGCAGGGCGGTGAAGAACTCGCCAAAGTCAAACCCGCCGACATCGACAACATCGCCGGCTTCGTGGCGGTGGGCATCGCGTCGAATTTCGTGATCGGCGCGCTGACCTATTTCGTGCTGAGGTACCTGACCCGGCTGCGGCGGATCGACAGGGCGACGGTCGCCGGTTACTACGGATCCGATTCGGCGGGAACGTTCGCCACGTGCGTGGCCGTCCTCGCGGGCCTCGGCATGGCCTTCGACGCCTACATGCCCGTCATGTTGGCCTTCATGGAGATTCCCGGCTGCCTGGTGGCGCTGTACCTGGTAGCTCGGATGCGGCAGAGGGGGATGGACGAGGCGGGGTTCATGCCGGACGAGGTCGGATACGCGGCCCCCGCGCGGGTCGGGCCGGGCGCGGCCACCCAGCGAGTCGGCAGCCTCACCGACGACGCCGAGCGCGGCATCGAGGAGGAGCTGGAGTTCTCCCTGGAAAAGCGGGCGCACCCCGAGTGGTACGCGGCACCGGAGCGCATGAAGGCTCCGCTGTTCTCGCGCGAAATCCTGCAGGAGGTGTTCCTTAATCCCGGCCTGATTCTGCTCGTCGGCGGCATCGCGATCGGCTTCATCAGTGCACTGCAGGGACAGAAGGTCGTTCACGACCAGAACGAGCTCTTCGTCGCGGCGTTCCAGGGAGTGCTCTGCCTGTTCCTGCTCGAGATGGGCATGTCGGCGTCGCGCAAGTTGCGGGATCTCAGGCTCGCCGGCAGCGGGTTCATCTTCTTCGGCTTGCTGGCGCCGAATTTGTATGCCGCGCTTGGCATCCTGGCCGCCCAGGCCTACTCCTACCTCACCGACACCCACTTCCAGCCGGGCACCTACGTGCTGTTCGCGGTGCTGTGCGGCAGCGCGTCCTACATCACGCTCCCGGCGGTGCAGCGCCTGGGCATCCCCGAGGCCAGCCCTACCTTGCCGCTGGCCGCCTCGTTGGGTTTGACGTTTTCCTACACCGTCACAATCGGGATTCCGCTGTACATCGAGATGGTTCGCGTTGTCGGGCACTGGTTCCCGGCTACCTGAGCACTACCCCAGCAGCGTCCGCACGACCGCGTCGGCAAGCAGCCGCCCGCGCGCCGTGAGGACCAGGCGCTCGCCCTCGGGCTCCAACAACCCGTCGGCGACGACGGCTTGCGCACGTTCGCGTTCGGTGGAGTCCAGCCGGTCCAGCGGAAGTCCTTGGCGCAGGCGAGTTTTCAGGAGCACGTCTTCGGTGTGCAGGGCGTCGGGCCCGAGCTGCTCGAAGCCCGCGACCGGCACCGCGGCGCGCGCCAGCATCTCGGCATAAGTGTTGGGGTGCTTGACATTCCACCATCGCGTCGCGCCGACGTAGCCGTGCGCGCCGGGGCCCGCCCCCCACCATTCGCCGCCGTCCCAGTAGCCGAGGTTGTGCCGGCACTCGCCGCCGGGCCGCGACCAGTTGGACACCTCATACCAGGCCATCCCGGCCGCCGACAGCTTGGCGTCGACCAGCTCGTAGCGATGCGCCAGCACATCGTCGTCGGGGGCGTCGAGCTCGCCGCGCCGGACCCGCCGGGCAAGCGCGGTGCCCTCCTCGACGAGCAGGGCATAGGCCGACACGTGATCGACGCCCGCCTCGAGGGCCGCGTCGACCGAACGCATCAGGTCGTCGTCGGTTTCCCCGGGGGTTCCATAGATCAGGTCGAGGTTGACGTGTTCGAAGCCCGCGGCCATCGCCTCGCCGGCCGCGGCGGCCGCGCGCCCGGGCGAGTGCACGCGATCGAGGGTCGCCAACACCCGTGGGGCCACCGACTGCATGCCCAGCGACACGCGCGTGTATCCGGCCGCGCGGATGGCATCGAAGAATTCCGGCCACGTCGACTCGGGGTTGGCCTCGGTGGTCACCTCGGCATCGGGTGCCAGTACGAACTGGTCGCGCACCATGCCCAGCAGCGCGGCCAGGCGTTCGCAGCCCAGCAGCGACGGCGTCCCGCCCCCGACGAACACCGTGTTCACCGTCGGTGCGTCCAGCCGCGCCGCCGCGAGTTCGAGCTCCGCGCGCAGCGCCTCCAGCCAGGCGTCGGGGTTGACGCCACCCAACTCCGCGGGCGTGTAGGTGTTGAAGTCGCAGTAACCGCAGCGAGTGATGCAGAACGGGACATGCACATACAGCCCGAACGGCCGCCCACGCGTCGCCTGCATGTCGGGCAGGTCGGCCGATACGTCGGGAAGTGCCATGCCAAATGATCCCACGGCGGGCGGGATCGGCCGGATGCCCGATTCCTCCCAGGGAATACTCCGCTTTCGCAACCCGTTCGCCCAGGATGGATCGCTAGTTTTAATCACCGTGAGGAGAAATTTCACCTGGTTGCGAAGCTCGTCGGTATTCATGGCAGAATGGGCGCGTGACCGTCGCCAACCGCAGCCTGCGTATCGCCCTCGTGGCGCGGCGGCATATCGACCTCAAGCGCGTCTGTAGCTGTTGCTGTCTGCCTTGATGTCGTAGACCCAGCCCACCTGTACCTCCAGCTGGCCCCCGGATCTGCGCAGCCCGGAGATACCGGTTTCCTGCGCGCTGATGGCTGACAACGTTCGCGAAGGAGAACCCCCCGAATGACCACCGCACGTCCCGCAAAGCCCCGTAGTGAGGGCCAGTGGGCGCTGGGTGATCGCGAGCCGCTGAACCCCAACGAAGAAATGAAGCAGGCCGGCGCCCCCCTCGAGGTCCGCGAGCGCATCGAGACCATCTATGCCAAGGGCGGATTCGACAGCATCGACAAAAGCGACCTGCGGGGTCGTTTCCGCTGGTGGGGCCTGTACACGCAGCGCGAGCAGGGTTACGACGGCACGTTCACCGGCGACGACAATGCCGAGTTGCTCGAAGCCCAGTACTTCATGATGCGGGTGCGCTGCGACGGCGGCGCGCTGTCGAGCGCCGCGCTGCGCACGGTGGGCCAGATCTCGACCGAGTTCGGCAGGGACACCGCCGACATCTCCGACCGCCAGAACGTGCAGATCCACTGGGTCGAGGTGGAGAACGTCCCGGAAATCTGGCGCCGGCTCGCCGATGTCGGCTTGCAGACCGCCGAGGCGTGCGGTGACTGCCCGCGCGTGATTCTGGGCTCGCCGCTGGCCGGCGAGTCACTCGACGAGGTGCTCGATCCCACCTGGGCGATCGACGAGATCGTGCGCCGCTACATCGGCCAGCCCGACTTCGCCGACCTGCCGCGCAAGTACAAGACCGCCATCTCCGGTCTGCAGGACGTCGCGCACGAGATCAACGACATCGCGTTCATCGGCGTCAACCATCCCGAGCATGGCCCGGGGCTGGACCTGTGGGTCGGCGGCGGGCTGTCCACCAACCCGATGCTGGCCCAGCGGGTCGGGGCCTGGGTCCCGCTGGACGAGGTGCCCGAGGTGTGGGCGGCGGTGACGTCGATATTCCGCGACTACGGCTACCGGCGGCTGCGGTCGAAGGCACGCCTGAAGTTCTTGATCAAGGACTGGGGCATCGAAAAGTTCCGCGAAGTTCTCGAAACCGAATACCTCAAGCGTCGCCTGATCGACGGCCCGGCGCCCGAGCCGGTCAAGCATCCGATCGATCACGTCGGGGTGCAGCGGCTCAAGAACGGGCTCAACGCCGTCGGGTTCGCTCCGATCGCCGGCCGGGTGTCCGGCACCATCCTCTCGACGGTGGCCGAGCTGGCCGAGCGGGCCGGGTCCGACCGGATCCGGTTCACCCCCTACCAGAAGCTGGTGGTGCTCGACGTCCCCGACGACAAGCTCGACGATTTGATCGCCGGCGTCGAGGCGCTGGGGCTGCAGTCCAAGCCCTCGCATTGGCGCCGAAACCTAATGGCGTGCACCGGGATCGAATTCTGCAAGTTGTCTTTCGCCGAAACCCGCGGCAAGGCGCAGGGTCTGGTGCCCGAGCTGGAGCGCCGTCTCGAGGACATCAACTCCCAGCTGGACGTGCCGATCACCGTCAACATCAACGGCTGCCCGAACTCGTGCGCGCGAATCCAAGTCGCCGACATCGGGCTCAAGGGTCAGATGGTCGACGACGGCCATGGCGGCTCGGTCGAGGGCTTCCAGGTCCACCTGGGCGGCAGCCTCGGCCTGGACAGCGGATTCGGCCGAAAGCTGCGTCAGCACAAGGTCACCAGCGACGAGGTGAGCGACTACATCGACCGGGTGGTGCGTAACTTCATCAAGCACCGCAACGAAGGTGAACGGTTCGCGCAGTGGGCGATTCGCGCGGAGGAGGCCGATCTGCGATGAGCGATCAATCGACCGTGCCGAGCGAGGCCGCTCTGCGTGAGCTGGCGGAGCGCGGCGCCGCGGAGCTCGAAGGCGCTAGCGCATCCGACCTCCTGCGGTGGACCGACGAGAACTTCGGCGGCATCAACGGACCCCGCGGCTGGGCCACGTGCAACTACGTGGTGGCCTCAAACATGCAGGACGCAGTGCTGGTCGACCTGGCCGCCAAGGTGCGGCCGGGTGTGCCGGTGCTGTTCCTGGACACCGGCTATCACTTCGTCGAAACCATCGGCACCCGCGACGCGATTGAATCCGTATACGACGTCCGGGTTCTCAACGTCACGCCGGAACACAGCGTCGCCGAACAGGACCAACTGCTGGGCAAAGACCTGTTCGCCCGCGATCCCGGTGAGTGCTGCCGGCTGCGTAAGGTCGCCCCGCTGGGCAAAGCGCTGCGCGGTTACTCCGCCTGGGTGACCGGACTTCGTCGCGTGGAGGCGCCGACGCGCGCCAACGCGCCGCTGATCAGCTTCGACGAGGCGTTCAAGCTGGTGAAGATCAACCCGCTGGCGGCGTGGAGCGATCAGGATATGCAGAATTACATCGACGAGCACGACGTGTTGGTCAATCCCCTTGTCTACGAAGGCTATCCGTCGATCGGCTGCGCTCCCTGCACCGCCAAACCCGTTGAGGGCGCCGACCCGCGCAGCGGCCGCTGGCAGGGACTGTCGAAGACCGAATGTGGGTTGCACGCGTCGTGACCACCCTCGTGCTCACGGCACACGGAAGTAGGGATCCGCGATCGGCTGCCAATGCGTGCGCCGTCGCGGACCAGGTGGCGCGCCTGCGGCCCGGCCTCGACGTGCGGCTTGCGTTCTGCGAGCTGAACTCCCCCAGCCTGGCCGACGTACTGGCCGACTGTCGCGACGCCGTCGTCACGCCCCTGCTGTTGGCGAACGCCTACCACGCCCGCGTCGACATACCGCGCCAGATCGCCCAGTCGGGTGTGGATGTTGCCCTGGCCGATGTGCTCGGCGAAGATCCACGGCTGATCTCGGTGCTGCGGCAGCGGGTTACCGACGTGGATGTCTCAAGGCACGACGACCGGGCTGGTGTGCTCGTGGCGGCGATAGGGTCGTCCGACGCCATGGCCAACGCGCGGACTCGGCGGGTGGCAACCCATCTGCTGGCAGGCACGAGTTGGGCGGGCGCGACAACGGCGTTCGTGACCCGTCCGGAACCGTCGCTGGCCGAGGCCGCCGGCCGGTTACGGCGGCAGGGCGCCCGACGGATCATCATCGCGCCGTGGTTCCTGGCGCCCGGGCGGCTGCCGGACCGCGTGCGAAGTTTCGCCGACTACGCCGGCATGGAGCTGGCGGAACCGTTGGGCGCGCACCGACTGGTGGCCGAGACCGTGCTGGATCGCTTTGATGAAGCCCGCAACGCCCGCGCCGACCTGATTGCGGCCTGACTCCCGTACACTTCGGGTGTTGAACACGCCCTTGCCAATTGGAGCCGCGCTGGCTGCGCTGGTGCTGGCCCTGGCTGGGTGTAGCGGCGGAAACCACGCGGCCGCGCCCAACGCGGCGGGCCCGTGCGAGATCGTGGCCAATGGCACACCCGCGTCCAAGACGCCGTCGGCGCCCGCGGTTTCGGCGCCGTCGTCGCGGAACACCGCGAAGAATCCCGAGATCGCGAGCGGCTACCGCAGCGACATGACCGTCGTGCAGACCGCTCACTACGCGGTCGCCACGGCCAATCCGTTAGCGACCCAGGCGGCCTGCCGGGTATTGCGGGACGGGGCGACGGCCGCCGACGCCTTGGTGGTAGCCCAGGCGGTGTTGGGGCTGGTCGAACCGCAGTCCTCGGGCCTCGGCGGCGGCGGATTCGTGCTGTACTACGACGCCCATACCGGCGCGGTGCAGGCCTACGACGGCCGCGAAGTCGCCCCCGCGGCGGCGGGCGAGAACTACCTGCGCTGGATCAGCGACAACGATCAGGTCCCACCCAGGCCCAACGCGCGCGCCTCGGGGCGCTCGATCGGAGTCCCGGGGATCCTGCGGATGCTCGAACTCGTGCACAACGACCACGGGCACACGCCGTGGCGCGACCTCTTCAACTCCGCAATGGCGTTGGCCGACGGCGGTTTCGACATCAGCCCCCGGTTGGCCGCCGCCATCTCCGACTCGGCGGCGCAGCTGCGCGGCGACGCGCAGGCGCGCGGGTATTTCCTGAATCCCGACGGCGGGCCCAGGGCCGCGGGAACGCGCCTGACAAACCCGGCGTACTCAAAAACGTTGTTCGCCATAGCCTCCGGGGGCATCGGCGCCTTCTACACCGGCGCCATCGCCCGCGACATCGTCGCGGCGGCGGCCGACACGTCGGAGAGCCGCACGCCAAGTGAGATGACGAGCGAGGATTTGGCGGGCTATGTGGCCAAGAAACGCGAACCGCTGTGCACGACGTATCGCAGCCGGCAAGTCTGCGGCATGCCCGCGCCGTCGTCGGGCGGCGTCGCGGTGGCGGCCACGCTCGGAGTCCTCGAGCATCTTCCGATGGCTGACTACCCGCCCAGCCGTGTCGATCTCAACGGCGGCCGCCCGAGTGTGATGGGGGTGCATCTGATTTCCGAAGCCGAGCGGCTGGCCTACGCGGACCGCGACAAATATGTCGCCGACGCCGATTTCGTCGGACCGCCCGGCGGCTCGCTCAATGCGCTGATCGACCCCGGTTATCTGGCCGGTCGCGCCGCGCTGATCTCAATGCAGCGCACGATGGGGATCGCCAGGCCGGGCGACTTCGGCATGCCCGCCGGTGTGGCGCCACCCGCCCCGGAGCACGGCACCAGCCATGTCAGCATCATCGATTCCTACGGCAACGCGGCCGCGTTCACCACGACCATCGAGGCGTCGTTCGGCTCCTTCCACATGGTCGACGGATTCATCCTCAACAACCAGCTCACCGATTTCGCCGCCGAGCCCCGCACGCCCGACGGAGCGCTGGTGGCCAACCGTGTCCAGCCCGGAAAACGGCCACGCAGCTCGATGGCGCCGACGCTGGTGTTCGACCCAGCGCCGGGCGGCCGGGGCCCACTGTATGCGGTGACGGGCTCGCCCGGCGGTTCCACGATCATTCAGTACGTCGTGAAAACCCTTGTGGCAATGCTGGATTGGGGACTCAACCCCCAGCAGGCCGTGTCCCTGGTCGATTTCGGGGCCGAGAACTCCCCATTTACCAACGTCGGCGGCGAGGACCCCGAAATCAACGCCTCGGATAACGGCGATCACGACCCACTGGTGCAGGGCCTGCGGGAACTGGGACATCAGGTCAACCTGGCCGACCAGTCCAGCGGGCTCTCGGCGATCACCCGCAGCTCGTCGAAGTGGAGCGGCGGCGCCGACCCGCGCCGCGATGGTTTGGTGATGGGCGACAACGGATAACGGCCGCCGCCGCCCGCTACGCCGTCGTCAGCGTCGTCTGGTCTTCGTCGGCGTCGCCGACGCCGACGGTGTCGCTGCCGACTATCGGGGGCACCCGGGTGGCGCGCACGTACACGGTGTCGCCGTCCCGCAGGGCCAGTGCCTCGGCGTCACCCCGGGTGATCTGGGCGGTGAACGCGCCGCCGGTGGCCGCGCTGGTCAACTCCACGCGCACCTCGAAACCCAGCGCCACCACCCGGTCGACGACGGCGCGCACGACGCCGATGGACTCGGCGGTACCGTCGCCGCCGGCGATCGCCATGTCCGGTTTGCGACCAACCCGAATGTCGTGCGGCCGGACCAACGCGCCATTCAATGCGGAAACCGCGCCCAGGAAGGACATGACGAACGCGTTCGCCGGAGAGTCGTAAACCTCAGTGGGAGAACCGACTTGCTCGATGCGGCCCTTGTTGAGCACGGCGATCCGATCGGCCACGTCCAGCGCCTCGTGCTGGTCGTGGGTGACCAGCACGGTGGTGACGTGGACTTCGTCATGCAGGCGCCGCAACCAGGCCCGTAGGTCCTCGCGGACCTTGGCGTCCAGGGCGCCGAACGGCTCGTCGAGCAACAGCACTTCCGGATCGACGGCCAGCGCGCGGGCCAGCGCCATGCGCTGTCGTTGACCACCGGACAGCTGGTTGGGATAGCGGGTCTGAAATCCGCTCAGCCCCACCACTTCCAGCAGGTTGTCGACCTTCTCCTTGACCTCGGCCTTGGGCCGCTTGCGAATCCTGAGCCCATAGGCCACGTTGTCGCGAACGGTCATGTGCTTGAACGCCGCATAGTGCTGGAATACGAATCCGATGCCGCGGCGCTGCGGCGGTACTCGCGTCACGTCACGACCGTTGATGGTGACGGTTCCGGTGTCGGGGTGATCGAGGCCGGCGATGGTGCGCAGCAGGGTCGATTTTCCTGACCCGCTAGGGCCCAGCAACGCCGTCAGCGAGCCGGCGGGTACGACGAAATCCACGTCGTCGAGCGCGACAAAATCGCCATAGCGCTTGTTTGCCTCGCGCACGACGATGGCATTTTCGCGCTGGTCGGTCTGGGCGGCTGTCATAAAGTCACCTCGTTCAAACCTCTCTGGTTGCGCGGGCCCGGCGGGCGTCGACAACCACCTGGAAGATCAGCACCACCACGGAAACGGTCATCAGCAGCGTCGACAGCGCGTAGGCGCCGTACTCGGCCCCACGGTTGTAGCGGTCCGAGACCAGCAATGTCAGCGTCTGCGACGTCCCCGGCAGGTTGGACGACACGATGATGACCGCGCCGTATTCCCCGAGCGTACGCGCGACGGTCAGCACGATGCCGTAGGTCAAGCCCCACCGGATGGACGGCAGGGTGATCCGCCAAAACGTTTGCCACCACGTCGAACCCAGTGTTGCGGCGGCTTCCTCCTGGTCGGTTCCCAATTCGTGCAACACCGGTTCGACCTCGCGCACCACGAAAGGCAGGGTGACGAAGACGCTCGCGAGCACGATGCCGGGCAGGCCGAAGATGATCTTGAATCCCAGGTCCCGTTCGACGAAGCCCAGCGCACCGGCCGATCCCCACAACAGGATCAACGCCACGCCCACGATGACGGGCGACACCGCGAACGGCAGATCGATGATCGCCTGCACCACGCCCTTGCCGCGAAACCGGTTGCGCGCGAGCACCAATGCCGTCGGGATACCGAAGACCACGTTCAGCGGCACCACGATGGCCACCACCAGCAGCGACAGGTTCAGCGCCGATATCGCCGCCGGGGTACTGATCCACTCGACGAACCGGCCGAATCCGGGCTGGAAGGTGCGCCACAGGATCACCGCGACCGGAACGATGAGCAGCACGAAGATATATGCCAGCGCGACGTACCGGATCGTGTAGCGAACCCGCGACGAAGATCTCATGCGGACAACTCCTGGCGTTTGGCCGCGCGCGCACCGACCACACGCAGCAGGAGCAGCACCAGAAACGAGAGCGCCAGCAGCACAATGGATATCGCCGCCGCGCCGGTGCGGTCGTCGTTCTCGATCAAGGTGCGGATCCACTGCGACGACACTTCGGTCTTCCCCGGAACGGCACCACCGATCAGCACGACCGAACCGAATTCGCCGATCGCACGCGAGAACGCCAGCCCCGCACCGGATAACAACGCGGGGGTCAGCGACGGCAACACCACCGAAGTGAAAACTTTTGGCCCCGAGGCGCCCAGCGATGCCGCCGCCTCCTCAGTCTCGCGATCGATTTCCAGCAGCACCGGCTGAACCGCACGCACCACGAACGGCAGCGTGACGAAAGCCAGCGCGACGGCCACACCCCACGCGGTGTGCTGCAGATGAAGGCCCACCGGGCTGTTGTTCCCGTACAGGGCCAGCATCACCAGGCTGGCGACGATGGTCGGCAACGCGAACGGCAGATCGATGATCGCGTCGACGAGCCTCTTGCCGACGAAGTCGTCGCGCACCAGCACCCAGGCGATCAACAGACCGAAGACCAGGTTGACGACCGTGACTCCGGCGGAAATGGTGAGCGTCACCCGGAACGACTCCACCGCGGCGTTCGACGTCACCGCCAGCCAGAACGCGCGCCAACCGCCGCCGGCGGCCTGCCACGCGATGGCGGCCAACGGCAACAACACGATCACCGAAAGCCACACCAGCGCCACACCCACCCGAAACGACGTGGTGCCCGACCCACGGGGGGACCACCCCTGTGGAGCCCATCGCCCGGCGGCGCCGTCGAGTTCCGGCCGCGTCGCCTGGGGGTCCGGTGTGATCGCCGCCGTCATCCGGTGGCCTGCATGTAGATCTTGGTGATCCTGCCGGTGTTCTTGTCGAAGAGCTGCGGATCCGCCGTGCCCCAGCCGCCGAGTTCGGCGATCGTCCACAGCTTCGCCGGCGCCGGATACTGGTCGCGGAAGTCGGCGGCGACCGCCGGGTCGACGGGCCGGAACCCCGCCTGCGCCCACAACTTCTGCGCCGCCGCGGTGTACTGGAAGTTCTTGAATGCCCTCGCGGCATCCAGGTGCGGGCTGGTGCTCACCACCGCCACCGGATTCTCGATCTTGAACGTCTGCGGCGGGGTGACATGCTGGACCGGCTTGCCCTGTCGCTCGGTGGCGATGGCCTCGTTCTCGTAACTGATCAACACGTCACCGCTGCCCTGGACGAAGACGTCGGTGGCTTCCCGCCCCGATCCGGGACGCAGTTTGACGTGCCCGCTCACCAATTGCCGCACGAAATCGACTCCGGCATCCGCATTTTGGCCGCCGCTGCTCTTCACGGCGTACGGGGCGAGCAGATTCCATTTGGCCGAACCCGAGCTGAGCGGACTGGGCGTGATGACCTCGACACCGGGCCGCAGCAGGTCATCCCAATCCTTGATGTTCTTGGGATTGCCCGCGCGCACCACAAGAGT
Source organism: Mycobacterium sp. IS-836 (assembly GCF_001954275.1). Lineage (GTDB taxonomy): Bacteria > Actinomycetota > Actinomycetes > Mycobacteriales > Mycobacteriaceae > Mycobacterium. Next base: position 87,583 of record NZ_MBEU01000041.1, read on the forward strand.
CACCACCGAGCCGAACGGGATGCCCTTGGTGGCGTCGGTATTCCAGTCTTTGGAAACCTTGCCGGCCTTGACCAAACGACTGATGTCCGGTTCGACCGAGAAGTTCACGACGTCGGCCGGCTTACCGTCGACGACACCGCGCGACTGATCGCCCGAGGCGCCATATGAGGTGATCACCTGCACGCCCTTGCCCTCCTCGGAGGCGTTGAACGCGGGAATCACCTTGCTCCAGCCGGGTTCTGGGGCGGAGTAGGCGACCAGGGTAAGGCTCGTGTGGGCATTCGCCGGGCCGCCGCTACCGACCACGTCGCTAGGGCCGCCCTGACACGCCGCGACGACAGCGGCAACCAGCGCGAGCACCCCGGCATAGCGAACCCGCCGCCGGCGCAGCGCGCCTGCGATGTCGTCGAACATTGATGGCCTTCCAGTGCGGGACTATTGATATCGATCCGTAACTGCGGAAAGGCGCCGAGAATTTCAGTAGGAGCTACGAACTCAGACCAGACCGCGCACGGGTTTGGGAGTCAGCGACAACAGTGCACGAATACATAGCAGTCCAAAACACCGGTTGCTACGTGCATGGCGCGAAGCCTAACAGGAATTCGCGGGGCCGCCACCGGACCCCGCATCGGCACCCGGCGTCAGTGCGTCAGCAGCCACGCGACGATCACCAGTACCACGAGCGTGACGAGAATCAACGTCACGTGCGAGCGGGGCATGCGGGCTAACCGGCCGCCCCGTCAGCGTGGCGGGCGCGACGCATCAACCCGATGCCCCTGCCGAGGAGGCCGTCCAGCAAAGTCGCCGTGACGTAGGCCACGACCAGCACGACGGGCATCACCACCATGGCCTGTAACACGAAGGCCAGACCAGAAAGCCACAGCTCGTTGCCGTCCCACCAATTCAGGAACGCGTTCACCGGGCTCACACTATTCGCCCCGGCAGCGGAAACCAATGTGCCAAGGTCGGCGGGTGCCTGCCGCGTCGTCCGAGTCCGGGGCACGATTGATCGTCGGCGGCGGACCGGCTGGCATGATCGTTGGCCCGCTGCCGGCTCGCGCCGGCGTAAAAGTCACCGTGATGGAAAAGCGCGCCAGTGCCGGCGCCGCCGCATTCGCGACAGCACCGGCACTGCCCTGTCGAGGGATTACCTGCCGGCGCCGCGACCGGCGTTGATGCCGCCACCCGTGTGGCCGCCCGCGCCACCCTGAACCGGACCCAGGTCAACGCCGCCACGGGTGCCGGTGCCGGCACCACCGCTGACGCCGCCCGGACCGGCGTTGACACCGCCACCCGTGTTGCCGCCCACGCCGCCCTGAACCGGACCCAAGTTAAGGTCGCCGCCGGTGCCGGTGCCGGCACCGCCGCTGACGCCGCCCGGACCGGCGTTGACACCGCCACCCGTGTTGCCGCCGACACCGCCTTGGACCGGACCCACGTTAACGCCGCCACCGGCACCACCGTTGACGCTGCCGCCGTTGTCCGGGTCAGCGCTGGCCATCCCGGCGCCCAGTCCGAAAGCACCGAGCGCACCCGCCATGGCCGCGGCGAGAATCCATCTGCGGAGGTTGTGAATTGTTTCCATCGCATTCTCCATTCGTTGCTGAATGGGGATATCCGGCTTGATCCCCCCGGGCAGACTCTCCACCCATCTGGCGCCCTCCCCGGACTAGGCGCCGGGGCGAGCCACCCGCGTGATGACGCTATGCGCGGCGGCACAGCTTTGCAACGTCAGTGCGTATTGGACTGGCGTACAACACTCGAGGCCTTACCGGACCCGTATTATCTTGGCGCAGAACGCAATACGCACAAACGGCCAGCTGCGCATCGTCGCCTCGTTGCTGATCCGGTGGTTCGGCTCTGCCAAAGTCTTTCCACCACTGTCGGTCTCGTACGTGCGAGTCCCGGGTTTCGACGATATCGCCACTGACGACGCGATGAGAATCGTTGAGGCGCAGCCGGTCCGACTCGTGTACCAATAGCCAAGCGACGATCACCAATTGTGCGCCGGCATGCTGGTGAGCCACACGCCCCGCCGACGCGGCGCATCAACGCGATGCCACCGCCGATGAGGCAGTCCGGCAAAGCCCCGTAGCGTGGGTCACCGCTGGCACGACGGGCAGCACAACTACGGCGCGGGAAGGTCACCGCCAACGCTTATCAGCAAAATCATGGACGGCGAGCAGGTCGACAGTCGATGATGTCGAAATGGTGCTGCACGCTCAACCTGCCGACCAACCCGCCGACGCCGTCCCCGGGGAAGCCCTCGAAACGGCGCCGGAGAGCAGCCGCGAATCGGCTTTGGCGTCGCCCCTCGATTTCAGCGCGCCCGCACCCTTCGCGTCCACTGGTGCGCTGCGCAACCCGTTTCCGCCGATCGCCGATTACGCGTTTCTGTCCGACTGGGAGACGACCTGCCTGATCTCCCCGGCCGGTTCCGTGGAGTGGCTGTGCGTACCCCGGCCGGACTCGCCGAGCGTGTTCGGCGCGATCCTGGACCGCAGCGCCGGGCATTTCCGGCTCGGCCCCTACGGCGTCTCGGTGCCGTCGGCCCGCCGCTACCTTCCCGGCAGCCTGATCATGGAGACCACCTGGCAGACCCACACCGGCTGGCTGATCGTGCGCGACGCGCTGGTGATGGGGCCCTGGCACGACCTCGAACGTCGCTCGCACACGCACCGTCGCACCCCGATGGACTGGGATGCCGAGCACATCCTGCTGCGCACGGTGCGGTGCGTCAGCGGCACCGTCGAACTGATGATGAGCTGCGAGCCGGCGTTCGACTACCACCGCGACACCGCGGTTTGGGACTACTCGGCCAATGCCTACGGTGAGGCCGTCGCGCGAGCGGGCCGGCAACCCGACACCCACCCGACGCTCCGGCTGACCACGAACCTGCGCATCGGTATCGAGGGCCGGGAGGCCCGGGCGCGCACCCGGATGACCGAGGGCGACGACGTCTTCGTCGCGCTCAGCTGGACCAAGCACCCGGCGCCGCAGACCTATGCCGAGGCTGCGGAAAAGATGTGGCAGACCACCGAGTGCTGGCGGCAATGGATCAACATTGGCAACTTCCCCGACCATCCGTGGCGGGCGTACCTGCAGCGCAGCGCGCTGACACTGAAGGGCCTGACCTATTCCCCCACCGGCGCGCTGCTGGCGGCCAGTACCACGTCGCTTCCGGAAACACCTCAGGGGCAACGCAATTGGGACTACCGCTACGCCTGGGTTCGCGACTCGACGTTCGCGTTGTGGGGGCTCTACACGCTGGGACTCGACCGCGAGGCCGACGATTTCTTCGCGTTCATCGCCGACGTGTCCGGCGCCAACAGCAACGAGCGCCATCCGCTGCAGGTGATGTACGGGGTGGGTGGCGAACGCAGCCTGGTCGAAGACGAGCTGCACCACCTGACCGGCTACGACCACGCCCGCCCGGTGCGCATCGGCAACGGCGCCTACGACCAGGTCCAGCACGACATCTGGGGCTCGATCCTGGATTCGTTCTATCTGCACGCCAAGTCACGCGAGCAGGTTCCGGAAACGTTGTGGCCGGTGTTGAAGAAGCAGGTCGAGGAGGCGATCGCGCATTGGCGCGAGCCCGACCGCGGAATCTGGGAGGTGCGCGGGGAGCCGCAACACTTCACGTCGTCGAAGGTGATGTGCTGGGTGGCCCTGGACCGCGGGTCCAAACTGGCGAAGCGACAGGGTGAGAAGAGCTATGCCCAGCAATGGCATGACATCGCCGAGGAGATCAAGGCCGACATCCTGAAGCACGGCGTGGACTCCCGCGGCGTGTTCACCCAGCGCTACGGCAGCGACGCGCTGGACGCCTCGCTGCTGCTGGTGGTGCTGACCCGATTCCTGCCGCCCGACGATCCGCGAGTGCGCAACACGGTGCTCGCGATCGCAAACGAGCTCACCGAGGAAGGCCTGGTGCTGCGCTACCGGGTCGAACAGACCGACGACGGGCTTTCCGGCGAGGAGGGCACGTTCACGATTTGCTCCTTCTGGCTGGTGTCGGCGCTGGTCGAGATCGGCGAGGTAGCCCGTGCCAAGCGGCTCTGCGAGCGGCTGCTGTCCTACGCGAGCCCGCTGCACCTCTACGCCGAGGAGATCGAGCCGCGCACCGGCCGGCACCTGGGCAACTTCCCGCAGGCGTTCACCCACCTGGCGTTGATCAACGCGGTGGTGCACGTGATCCGCGCTGAGGAGGAATCCGACGGCTCCGGGATGTTCCAGCCCGCCAACGCGCCGACATAGCGCTTCAGCCCATCCATCGCGGCCACCGTCCGTATGCCCTTGCGCTCCATGGATTTTCGCGAAACGCCGACCACGCCGACGTGCTACTGCCGAGGTTACGCCCCGCGTTTGCCGCGCACCCACTGGACGGGCCCGACATTCTTGGTCTGCACGCCGGCGAAGCCGTGCTCCATCAGGATGTCCGCGACCTCATCTTTGCTGAACACGTACGGATCGAGGCTCGGTAGCCTGCGCCAGAACGGGGCGGCATGCCGGACGACGGGGACGACCACACCCAGCCGTCCGCCCGGTCGCAGCACGCGCGCCATCTCGCCCAGCGCGGCAGCCGGGTCCGGCATGAATTGCAGCACGCCGATCGAGACCACCCCATCGACCGTCTCGTCGCGCAGTGGAAGCTGCTGTGCGTCCGCGCGTAGAAAGCCGACCTGTGGTCCCGTTTGCGCGCGGACCGCGCGCGCCAACATCGCCCTGGAGCGATCAACCCCCAGCACCAGTGCGCCCGGGCCCGCGGCGCGGGCCAGAGACGCAGTGACGCTGGCAGGGCCGCAGCCAGCGTCCAGGATGATCCCGCCCCGCGGGATGTCGAGCCACTCGACTGGGGGCTCGAAAGCCCGCACCAGCTTGCGCAGCACTGCTTGGGCGTTGTCGTAGACCATCGCCGCAATCGGGGAGGCCCACAACGCCTGGATCGCCGCGGGTTTGTTCGCCGATGGGGAGCCTTCTCCAACCGATTCGGCTGCGAGCAAATCGAGGTAGCCCCTGGTGACCTCCGGCTCGGTGGGAGGCTCGGCGAGCAGTTGCAGCGCCCTGCGCAAGGCCGGGGACAACGCTGCGGTCAAATCGGTCACCTAATTTCTTCGAGCGCGTAAATTACTTTCTTTCGAGTCTGTTAATTAATTTCTTCGATGCCGTTAATTAACTTGTTCTGACAATTCAACCTTGTTATTAGGCGTGCGATCAATTCTGGTACTTTTATTAGGCTTGCGACGAATTGAGCCGTCTATTAGACATGTGAGCAATGATCGACCATCTACAGCAAACTTGATAATCACGTTGCAGCCTACGCTAACGGATCCTCGAGGTCGACTCCCCGACTTTGGCGACAACCGGATGAGATCCGATATGACGAAGGCGCTAAACGGTCACCGACCGTGAGCGGGGGCCGCGGTGCCGGTAACCGCAGGCTTGCCGGATCATTATGCCCAGGCGGGCAGCTGGGTCGTGGACGGCGCGTCGGAATCGCCGACAGACGTCATGTCGCGACTGACGATTTTCAGGTTGCTGCGCGCGATCCGAAACGCTTCTGTCCGCTTGCCACGAAGGGACGCTCAGTCGCGCGCCCAATTCCAGGCGGGCCGAAGGCGGACACAGTTGGGCCTTGTGCAGCAAGAGCGATATGAGCCATGATGAGCTGGGAGAGAAAGGAAGTTAGAGAGACGATTCAGCGGCGCTCAGCACGCTCGCCCCTCCTATGAAACGCGGGTGCTGCACCGGTTGGAGGATGCGATGGTCGAGTTTGCGGTCCACCCGGGGACAGTGTTGCTCGCGCGTATCGCCGCCGAAGGCAACCGCGACGCCGATCGCCCGCCTAGCGGGGCAGCATTTGTGCAAGTGCTCAGCGGCTGCGATCGCATTTGCCGATTTGCGCCATTCGTCCCATCGGGCCCCACCAAACCTCTAACGGGTGACCCGATATCTTATGCCGCGACCCCACGAAGCCAGCTCCTTATAACCGCGCAAAACCGCGCGAATGCCAGCATCCGTGTCGGTACATGGCAAACAATATTTGAAAATCATCGGGCCCATTTTTCAATTCCACAATGCCGTTCCGTGGCGACCGCTTTTCGGGACGATTCTGCGAACGCGAATTACGTGCGCCACCGCATCACAGCGCTTTAAAATCCGATCCGGTTATGAGAGGTGCGATGATGAAATCCCTGAGTGCAAATCTACTGCCGGACACATTCGTTTCCCAGGGTTCCGTACTTGTTGACCTCTGCGAGTCCATCGAAGGCAGATCGACAGCGATACCGATCATTCGCGCCCGTGCCACGCTCGATGCGCGTGAGATCGTCGCCGCAGGTCGTGCCGAATCGGCAATGGCCCCAGATCTGGCAGGCACTGTCGTACCGATCGTCGTGCAGGAGCCACAGGACGCCTTGGCCGGGCTTTTCGCCGTGGCGCTTGCCGGCGGAGTGCCACTTGTGCTGTCTGGCTCACGAACCTACGAGTCGGCTACGTCGGTGCAAAGACGCGTTAACGACGTTGCCGAAAAGGTCAACGCTCGATTCGTCTACCTGCATGGAACGTGGCAACAGGTATCAAAGCACTCGCAACCCGACGTCGCTCACGAGCAAACGGCCTTTTTACAGTTCAGCTCGGGGAGTGTCGGCAGCCCTCGGCCCCTGCGGATATCACATCGCGCCCTCGGTGCTCAATTGGAGATATTGGCGGACGCCACCGCGGTCGGATCGGACCCCGTGGCGGGCTCGTGGCTGCCGCTGTCGCATGACATGGGACTCGTCAGCACGTTGCTCGGTTTATCGCTCGGGTGCCCTTTGTTGCTGTGGAGCCCCGAAGAATTCCTGACGGCACCGGCCCAGTGGATCGAACAAATGGCGACTCACCGAGTGGGCTTTTGGCCGGTCATTCCCGCCGGGATGCATATCGCAACCAAGGCCTTGGCATCGCGCGGCCGCCGTCTCGATGCGCTGCGCGCCGTGCTCGTAGGCGCCGACGTCATCCGCCCTAATGTCCTAACGGCGTTCGAATCAACGGCCGGATGCGGCGAAAATGTCGTGCGACCGTGCTATGGCCTAGCCGACGCGACGCTGATGGTGACCTGTGCTCCCGGGGATCGGCACTGGCGGACGGTGGATGCGCCCGAAACACCCGATCGAAGCGAGCGATTCACCCGACTGGTGTCCGTTGGACCACCCGCGCGCAATACCGAAGTATGGATCGAGGTCGGGGGGCATCCGGCAGGCGAGCGGATCGTCGGCGATGTAGTTGTGCGGTCAGCGTCTCGGTGCTCGGGCCCCTTCGGAGGCGAAGTTATCCCCGCTTCGGTTCCGGTGCACACCGGCGACCTCGGATTCATTGCTGACGGCGAATTGGTCTTCACCGGTCGGGCCGCCGAAGTCGTGCGGGTCGCCGGTCAGGATTTTTTGCCCACCGAGGTCGAAGACTTCCTGGTCCGGACGGGCTTTGGCAAAACAGGGCGCGTTGCGGTGGTCGGAGTGGACCACGACGCGGCAACCCAGATGGTTGCAGTGATCGAAAGCGGATCCGACGTCAGCGACGACGCGGCAATGGCCTGCCGTCGAGAACTGCTGGGAGCTGCCAGAGCGGCCGGTCTGCCGTTGACGGGGGTCAGATTCGTACCACGGAACTGGCTAAGTAAGACAACCAGCGGCAAGCTGCGCAGGCGCCGCATTGCCGCAGATCTCATGGAGGCGGGCAATGACCGGCTCTACCAACGCATCACACAATGACGAACCCGAGATTCGCACCTCCGGAAAACCGGCGCCGGTAAGCAGCACGCCGCTAACCCGCGATCGTGTGGTCGCCGAGATCATCCGCGCCGTATGCGCCCTTCGCCCGTCGTTTTCTGAGCGTGAATTAACTGACCAGACCAACCTGTCGCTGGATTTGGGCCTCGAGTCAGCGTCCCGGGTGGAGCTCCTGCTAGAAGTCGAACGCGCCCTCGACGTTGCCTTGGAAATTGGAGAAGTGGTGGTATTTGTCGAACTCACGATTGGCGAGCTCGCCAATCTCATTGTGCCCAAAGTCGAAGGCGATGCGACGGACCGACCACATAACCCCAGGCGTGGTATCCACGCTAACGGCGATAGCTGCCTTTACCAACTAAACCCCAAAAAATCATAGCCGCATTGACGGCGTCAGCGTCTGTTGTGGGAGGTAGTCGTGTCGGACCGTCGCATCGCAGCATCATCTGCGCAGGAGGCTTTATGGTTTGCCCAAGGATTAGTTCCGGATGTGCCGAATAATATCTCCTGCCATCTTGAAATCTTCGGCCCACTGGATCACGGCGTCATGGCGAAAGCTTTGCGTGACGTCTGTCGCGAAGCCCCAACTTTGCGTGTCACCTTTGCTCAAGACGAAGCCGGACTGCGCCAAACGCAGCGCGACCCGGACGCCTGGGAACCGGACTACTTCGATGTCAGCCATACGGACAACCCAGAATCCGCTGGACGCATCATAATATCGGCGATAACTCATCGCGCGTTCGACCTAAGTCATGACATCTTGTACCGCGCGGGGCTGATCAAGGTAGATGAATTGCGCCACACGCTATTCGTGGTAGTCCACCACATCGTGTGTGACGGATTTGGACTACTTGTTGCCGTTCGGCGCATAGCGGAGGTGTACACGGCCGCGATGTCGGGCGTCAGCCCCTCCCGATCTAAATTTTGCGGTCCAGAATTGATCGCCAGCGATGACTGGCAATATAGATGCTCCGAGAGCTTTGTTTCCGATAAAGAATTTTGGACCAACTATACGGCTGCTTGGCCAGAGCCGCTGGCAATCTCCGAACGCCCAAATCTCCCACAGCCGGCAAGCTTGCATCAAAGCTTGGCTCTGACCGGAGACGATGCGGCTCGGCTGAGAACGGCTGCGGGTCGCGCTGGCCAATCCCTGCCTCGGTTTTTGACCGGGTGCCTGGCCGGTTTCTTTAGTCGAGCGTCGTCCGCATCGGAGTTTTCGATTCGACTAGCGGTCGCTAACAGGTTCGGCGTCGCATGGAGCACGCCGTGCATGCTCTCAAACGTTGTTCCGGTCCGCATCAGCACGGCGCCACGGATCCGCTTCACGAATTTTGCGAAATCATTGGATCGAGAGATCGGCACGCTGGTTGCCCATGCCCGATATCAAATCTCGGAAATTCAGCGCGACGTCGGCCTGCTGAACGGGAGAACCAACCGATTTGGACCCGTCGTCAATGTTCTGCCATTCTTCGGAAACATCGAATTCGGCGAAAGTCGTGCAGTTTTTCGGGGCGCCACTTTCGGAGCCTGCGATGATCTCTTGATCTCGGCGTATTACGATACGCGTCAAGGCGATAAGGGCCAGCCGGGCGATATTTATATCCAACTTGATGCAAACGGGCTGCTGTACGCCAAGCAGGATCTCATCCGTTTGGCAGCTCACCTAACGTCGTTTATGCATGCTGTCTCGGTTGATCCGGAGCGGCGGATCGATCAGATCGAGATCATCGATGCGATCGAACGCGACCAAGTCGTGAACCGATGGAACGACACCGCCACGCCAATACCGCAGGCCACCGTGCCAGAACTGTTCGCCGCCCAGGCCGCCCGCACCCCCGACGCCCCCGCAATCAACGACGACAACGAGACCCTGACCTACCGCCAACTCGACGCTCGCGCAAACCATCTCGCCGCCCGACTGACAACCTATGGAGCCCGACCGGAAACCATCGTCGCGGTCGCACTGCCCCGCTCCACCCGATTAGTCACCGCGCTACTGGCCATCTCCAAAACCGGCGCAGCCTACCTGCCCATCGACCCCAACTACCCCAGCGAGCGCACCGCATCCCATGACACCACCACAACGCGCGCGCCGTGAAGCAGCGCTCCCCACAACTCCCACACCGAGACGTCGAAGGCCGGTGAATGACACCATGCCCAGACATCCGTCCGGGGGAAACCGATCCACTTCTTAAGGCCCGCAAACAATGCCACCACGTTGCGTTGGGTGATGGCGACGGCTTTGGGGCGTCCGGTTGATCCTGAGGTGTACATGATGTAGGCGAGGTTGTCCGGTGTGGGCAGGTGTGGGGGGGGGGGGGTTTGCGGT